>NZ_CP066218.1:1236218-2472436 GCF_016313185.1 Mycolicibacterium baixiangningiae | reverse complement strand
GACGTGTTCGGCCTCCGCCGCTGGTACGTCGTCACCTTCCTGATGGGCCTGTTCTTCGTGCTCGGCCAGGGCTACGAGTACCTGCACCTCGTCGAGCACGGCACCACGATCCCCGGCAGCGCCTACGGCTCGGTCTTCTACCTCGCGACCGGATTCCACGGCCTGCACGTGATCGGCGGCCTCGTCGCCTTCCTGTTCCTGCTCGCGCGTACCAAGATGAGCAAGTTCACCCCGGCACAGGCCACCGCGGCGATCGTCGTGTCGTACTACTGGCACTTCGTCGACATCGTGTGGATCGCGCTGTTCGCCGTCATCTACTTCGTTCGATGAGCTCGACGATGGGCTCCCAGGATTCGCAGCCGACGAGAAGGGGTTCGATGACCAGCAAGTCCCGCCGACGGTTTCGCCGGCGCCTGTCGGCAGCGGCGCTGCTGCTGATCGGACTTGGCGCCGCAGGTGGCGTCGCCGCCACGCTGACGCCCGCACCGCAGGTGGCCGTGGCCGACGAGTCACAGTCGGCGCTGCTGCGCACGGGCAAAGAGCTGTACGACATGTCATGCGTCAGCTGTCACGGCAGCAACCTGCAGGGTGTCGCCGATCGCGGCCCGAGCCTCGTCGGCGTCGGCGAGGCCGCGGTGTACTTCCAGGTCTCCACCGGCCGCATGCCCGCACGCCGCAACGAGGCCCAGGCACCGGACAAGCCGGCCGACTTCGACGAGGCGCAGACCGATGCAATCGGCGCCTACATCCAGGCCAACGGCGGCGGACCCGTCGTCCCCCGCGACGAGAACGGCCAGATCGCGAGCCAGTCGCTGATCGGCGACAACGTCGCTCGCGGCGGCGACCTGTTCCGGCTCAACTGCGCCTCATGCCACAACTTCACCGGCCGCGGCGGTGCATTGTCGTCCGGCAAGTACGCCCCCGAACTCGAGGCGAATCCGGCGCAGATCTACACCGCGATGCAGACCGGTCCCCAGAACATGCCGAAGTTCTCCGACCGTCAGCTCAGCCCCGAGGAGAAGCGCGACATCGTGGCCTACGTCGAGGAGTCGCGGGAGACCCCGCCCCCCGGCGGATACGGCCTCGGCGGCTTCGGCCCGACCTCTGAGGGCATGGCCGCATGGATCATCGGAATGGTCGCCGTCATCGGTGCGGCTCTCTGGATCGGGGCACGGGCATGAGCGACGAGCGCAACGACGATCTGGCCAAGGACGCGCCGAAGGGCACCGACGCACCCGGCCATGCCGGCGAGCCGGGTCAGCCGACCGACGCCGAACTGGCTGCGATGTCGCGTGAGGAACTCGTCGAACTCGGCGGCAAGCTCGACGGCGTCGAAACGGTCTTCAAGGAGCCTCGGTGGCCGGTGCCCGGCACGCGCGCCGAGAAGCGCGCGGAGCGTTCGGTCTCTGCGTGGTTGCTGATCGGCGGCGTCGCCGGGTTGGCACTGCTGGTGGTGTTCCTGTTCTGGCCCTGGGAGTACCAGCCCTACGGCTCTGAAGGCGAGTTCCTGTACTCGCTGGCCACGCCGCTCTACGGCCTGCTCTTCGGGCTGTCGATCCTCGCGATCGGCATCGGCGCAGTGCTGTTCCAGAAGCGGTTCATCCCCGAAGAGATCTCGATCCAGGACCGCCACGACGGCCGCTCCGCCGAGCTCCAGCGCAAGACGGCCGCGGCGAATCTGACCGATGCACTCGAGGGTTCGACGATCAAGCGCCGCAAGATGATCGGCGTGTCGCTCGGTGTCGGGCTCGGCGCGTTCGGTCTCGGCACGGCGGTGGCCTTCATCGGCGGTCTGATCAAGAACCCGTGGAAGCCGGTGGTGCCGACCGCCGACGGCCCCAAGGCCGTGCTGTGGACCTCCGGGTGGACCCCACGGTTTCAGGGCGAGACGATCTACCTGGCCCGGGCGACCGGAAACACCGGTCACGGATCGGTTTTCGCGAAGATGCGTCCGGAGGATCTCGACGCCGGCGGTATGGAGACGGTGTACCCGTGGCGTGAGTCCGATGGTGACGGCACCACGGTGGAGTCGAGCCACAAGAACACCGAGATCATCATGGGTGTGCGAAATCCCGTGATGCTCATCCGCCTTCGGGCCGAGGACATGCCGAAGGTGGTCAAGCGCAAGGGCCAGGAGAGCTTCAACTTCGGTGAGTTCTTCGCTTACACGAAGATCTGCTCGCACCTGGGTTGCCCGTCGTCGCTGTACGAGCAGCAGACCCACCGCATCCTGTGCCCGTGCCACCAGTCGCAGTTCGACGCGCTGCATTTCGCGAAACCCATATTCGGTCCGGCTGCGCGCGCTCTCGCGCAGTTGCCCATCACCATTGACCAGGACGGGTACCTGGTCGCCAACGGCGACTTCATCGAACCCGTCGGGCCGGCATTCTGGGAACGGAAGACAACATGAGTGCACAGAGTGGTTCCAAAGTCGCCGCCCGGCTTGCGGCACAGGGTGACGCGATCGATTCGCGTTACCACCCGTCGGCAGCGGTCCGCCGGCAGCTGAACAAGGTCTTCCCCACCCACTGGTCGTTCCTGCTCGGTGAGATCGCCCTGTACAGCTTCCTCATCCTGCTGATCACCGGCGTCTGGCTGACTCTGTTCTTCGATCCGTCGATGGCCGAGGTCGTCTACGACGGCGTGTACCAGCCGTTGCGCGGTGTGGAGATGTCGCGGGCCTACGCCTCGGCGCTCGACATCAGCTTCGAGATCCGTGGCGGGCTGTTCGTCCGCCAGATCCACCACTGGGCGGCGCTGCTGTTCGCGGCGTCGATCATGGTCCACCTCGCCCGCATCTTCTTCACCGGCGCATTCCGGCGACCGCGTGAAGCCAACTGGGTGATCGGCTCACTGCTGCTGATCCTGGCCATGTTCGAGGGCTTCTTCGGCTACTCGCTGCCCGACGATCTGCTGTCGGGCACCGGCCTGCGGGCCGCCCTGTCCGGCATCACGATGGGCATCCCGGTGGTCGGCACGTGGATGCACTGGGCACTGTTCAACGGCGACTTCCCGGGCACGATCATCATCCCGCGGCTCTACGCGCTGCACATCCTGCTGATCCCCGGCATCATGCTCGCGCTCATCGGCGCCCACCTGGCTCTGGTGTGGTTCCAGAAGCACACCCAGTTCCCCGGACCGGGACGCACCGAGAAGAACGTCGTCGGCGTGCGCGTCATGCCGGTGTTCGCGGTGAAGTCCGGTGCGTTCTTCGCGGTGACCGTCGGCATCCTCGGCCTGATGGGCGGTCTCCTGCAGATCAACCCGATCTGGGTGCTGGGCCCGTACAAGCCTTCTCAGGTGTCCGCGGGTAGCCAGCCGGACTTCTACATGATGTGGACGGACGGCCTGATCCGGTTGTGGCCGGCGTGGGAGTTCTACATCGGCAACTACACGATTCCCCAGCCCGTGTGGATCGCGGTGCTGATGGGCCTGATCCTCGGGTTGCTGACGGTGTATCCGTTCCTGGAGAAGAAGATGACCGGGGACAACGCGCACCACAACCTGTTGCAACGCCCGCGTGACGCTCCGGTCCGCACGGCGATCGGCGCGATGGCGATCGCGTTCTACATCCTGCTGACCTTCGCCTGCATGAACGACATCATCGCGCTCAAGTTCCAGATCTCGCTGAACGCGACGACGTGGATCGGGCGTATCGGCATGGTGGTGCTGCCTGCGATCGTCTACTTCGTCACCTACCGCTGGGCGGTGTCGTTGCAGCGCAGCGACCGCGAGGTGCTCGAGCACGGCATCGAGACCGGCATCATCAAGCGGTTGCCGCACGGTGCCTACATCGAACTGCACCAGCCGCTCGGACCGGTCGACGAGCACGGGCATCCGATTCCGCTGGAGTACCAGGGCGCTCCCCTGCCGAAGCGGATGAACAAGCTCGGCTCCAGCGGGGCCCCGGGCAGTGGCAGCTTCCTGTTCGCCGATCCGATGGTCGAGCACGAGGCGTTGACCGAGGCCGCGCACGCCTCGCATCGCCGCGCACTCACCGCGCTGCGTGAGCGGCAGGACGGCAACGGTTCTGCCAACGGGCACGGCGACGGCAACGGCTCCAACGGCCACCACTAGTCCCCGACAGCGATACGGCCGCTGCGATCCTCCCACCGGAGGTCGCGGCGGCCGTTTCGTTTTTGTGAGACCCCGCTCCCCCACCAGCGCTGCGCGTGAGGTGTCGCGAGTGTCGCACGAGCCTTTGACGCGAGATTGAACTCCCGCAGGCCCCTTCTCGGGCGTTCCCTGCGTGGCTTCAATCTCGCGCACGGGGAGCACGCGCGCACCAGGCCCGCCCAGCCACTTCGACCGCTTGCCAAACAGCCCCTCGCGAGGCTTGACGCGAGATCGAACTCCCGCAGGCCCCTTCTCGCACGATCCCTGCGTCGCTTCAATCTCGCGCACGGGGCACGGGGCACGGGGCACGGGGCACGGGGCACCCGCACGGAGGCACGCGCGCACGCGAAAGGCGGTACCGCGGAACCTCGGTCAGGCAGCCGGTTCGAACTCTTCGCGCATGCGGCGCAGATACCACCACGGCGCCACCGGCATCGCCAGCGTGACGACCCCGGCCACCCCGTAGAGCACCCACGAGATCGTGTCGTTGTCGACGGCCATCAGATAGGTCGCGGCGCCGATGGCGACATTTGCGACGCCGATCGCGATGCCGAGCACCAGGGCGCACTGCAGTGTCAGCCAGTCGATCGCGCCCGCCGGATCGCCGGGAGCCAGCCTGCTGGGCACCGGCCGCGCCTGTGGGCTGACCGCCCGCAGCTTCTCGGTTGCCGGTTCGCTTGTCGCCGTAACCCTTTCACGGGGTAGCACGACGGGCACCGGCTCGGGCTGCGCCGTCCGTCGCGCCCTCAGCAGCAGCGGCACCGCACCGATGATGACCACCGCCGATACCCCGATGACGGTGTACAGCAGCCACGGGGTATCGCCGTCGGCCGACACGACAGGCCGGGTACGGCCCATGTCGGCGAGGGCCACGATCGCCGCGACGGCAGTGCCCAGCACGGCCAGCCAGACAGCCGCGCAGACTCCGAGCAGGATGCGGTTGAGGTTCTCGGTCTCCGCGCCGGTACGGGCGGAGGCTGTATCGCTGGCGGCCATCAGCAGCTCGTCTGTGCGGCGTTGCCGGTGTTGGAGGACAAGACCGTCCCGTCGCTCGTCGTGATGGAACAGTTCAGCCTGCTGACCAGGAACAGGCTCGACGCCTGCACCGATCCGACCTCGGACTGCGAGATCGGGGTGACGGTCAACGACCACGGAATGTAAACGTTGCGTTGGGTCCTGCGGCGGCCCGACGCGTCGACGTAGGTGACCGTGATGATGTCCCCGGGCGCCTTCGTCCCGGTCACCGTATACGTGACCTGCCGCGGGCCGGCCGGTGTGGTGGTGGTCGGCGGTGGCGGCGGCGGTGTCGTCGTCTGCTCAGGCGGCGGCGGCGGCGCCTCTTCGGCCGGTGGAGGCGGCGGTGGCTCGGTGACCGTCACCGTCTCCGGCGGCGGAGGCGGCGGGGGTTCGGTCGTGGGCGGTGGCGGCGGAGGAGGCGGGGGCGTCGTCGTCGTGATCTCGTCCTGGGCCGGCGGCGCAGGTGTGGTCGTACTCGTGGCGGGGGTGGCCAACTGGTCGGAGTCGGTCTTGGTGACCAACAGCGCCACCGACACGACCAGCGAGATGGCGGCGACGATGGCAGTGACACCGACCACCCACGGCCAGCGCGGCGGGTCCTGCCCGTCGGCCGGGTCGGACACCGGCTCGTAGCTGTCGTAGTCGTAGAGCGCCGGATCCGCGGGTACGTACGGTCCCGCGCTGAACTGTTCGGATTCGGGGGCGGAGTACGCCTGCGAATAGATCTCGGTCTCGCCCGTGACGGGGACCGGTTCGTTGACGCCACCGACCTGTTCGGTCGGTTCGTCGGGTGCCGAGTGCCTGCCGCCCTCCCGATCGGGCTGGTCCGCTCCCGGCGAGTCCGGCCCTGGGGGGTTCGGCCCGCTCATCTACGCCTATCCTTCTCGACTGCGTCACCGGCGCGGGCATGCGGCCTCAACGGCTCACCGCGCCCCGGCAACACTACCCAACGACAGGTGACCGGCGACCGACACGGCGCGGTTCACCGGCCAAGTGTTGCCCGATTCGTGATCTTCCCGCCCCTGACGCGCCTGGGTCAGTGCTTCTCCGGACCCCAGTAGTACTCGAAGACCAGGCCGCCGGCCGCGGTGAGCACCAACACGACGCCCGTCACGATCAGCCACGGCAGCCACAGCGCGGCGCCCACCGCGGCGGTGGAGAAGGACAGCGCGATCAGGATCGGCCACCAGCTGTGCGGCGAGAAGAACCCGAGTTCCCCGGCGCCGTCGCTGATCTCGGCGTCCTCGTAGTCCTCGGGTCGGGTGTCCAAGCGCCGGGCCACGAAGCGGAAGAAGGTGCCGACGATGAGTGTCAGTCCGGTCGTCAGCACCAGCGCGGTGGTACCGGCCCACTCCACGCCGCCACCGCCGAACATCGCGGTCAGCGTGGCGTACACGACAGCCGACAGGGCGAAGAACGCCGTCAGGAACTCGAACAACCTGGCTTCGATATGCACTGCGAAGTCCTACCTGCTCGCTTGCGGGGCCATCTCGCCGCGCCGCGTGTCGAACGGCCGCGTCGTGACCGCGGTGGGTGACTGGTTGATGTCGATCAGCGCCTCGGCGTTGGTCTTCCCCGCGATGCGCTGGTCGAGGTATGCCTTGAAGTCGTTGGGCTCGACCACGCGCACCTCGAAGTTCATCATCGCGTGGTAGGTGCCGCACATCTCGGTGCACCGCCCGACGAAAGCCCCCGTCTGCATGATCTCGCTGATCTGGAAGATGTTGTCGGAGTTGTTCTGCTGCGGATTCGGGATGACATCGCGCTTGAACAGGAATTCCGGAACCCAGAACCCGTGGATGACGTCGGCCGAGGCGATGCGGAACTCGATGCGCTTGCCGGCCGGAAGCACCAGGACGGGGATCTCCGTGCTGGTGCCGAGCGTCTCGACCTTGTCGAAGGCCAGGTAGCTGCGGTCCTCGGGGCTCTGCCCGGCGATCGCACCCTGCTCGGTGTGGGCCGACTCTTCCTCGCCCACCGCGCCCGCACCTTCGCCACCGGGGCGCGAGGCGACAGCGGCGCTGCGCTCGTCGTCGGCCCCGTCGTAGGCGATGGTTCCGTCGGCGAAGTTCACCTTGTTGTAGCCGAACTTCCAGTTCCACTGGAAGGCGGTCACGTCGACGACGACCTCGGGGTTGTCCTCCTTGGACAGCATCTGCTCCTGCACCACGACGGTGAAATAGAACAGCACCGAGATGATGAGGAACGGGATGACCGTCAGGGCCAGCTCCAGCGGCATGTTGTAGCCGAACTGGCGCGGCAACTCGGTGTCGGAAGCCTTCTTGCGGTGGAACGCGCTGGTCCAGAAGATCAGCACGTAGACGATGCCACCCACGACCAGCGCGGCGATCATCGAACCGATCCACAATTCACGGTTGAGATGCGCTTCCGGGGTGATGCCGTTCGGCCAGCCCAGGCCGAGCACCTCTGACCAGCTGCAGCCACTCAGCACCAGTGCAGTGGCACCCAGCACCACGACCAATGCGGCTTTTCGTGCCACCGCCTTCAGCCCGCGAGGGGTCACGTTGGCGCCTCCTAGATTTCCGCTAAGCCGACCGCTGTGCGGTCCATGCCACCGTTGAATACTACGCAGCGTAGACCACGCCTGGGTGGCGGTCTCGACACACCTCGGCATTAGGCATACTGGCGCGGTGTGCGGACTGCTGGCGTTCCTGAAAGACCCGTCCGCGCAGCCCTCCCCCGCGCTGATCGGCGCGGTTTCGGGGGCTGCTGAACTGATGCGTCACCGGGGGCCCGACGAACCGGGCACCTGGTCGGACGACGGCTCGGATCCGGGCATCGTGCTCGGCTTCAACCGGCTGTCGATCATCGACATCGCGCACAGTCACCAGCCGCTGCGCTGGGGACCTCCGGAGGCGCCGCAGCGCTACGTCCTGGTGTTCAACGGCGAGATCTACAACTACCTCGAACTTCGCCGCGAGCTGACCGAGGCGCACGGTGCCGAGTTCGCCACCGATGGTGACGGCGAGGCGATCGTCGCCGCCTACCACCACTGGGGTCCGGCGGCCCTGTCCCGGCTGCGGGGCATGTTCGCGTTCGCGCTGTGGGACACCGTCGAGGGTGAACTGTTCTGCGCGCGCGATCCGTTCGGCATCAAACCGCTCTACCTGGCGAGCGGCCCGGGCGGTACCGCGGTCGGCAGCGAGAAGAAGTGTCTGCTGGCCGTCGCCGACCAGCTCGGCTTCGACACCGGTCTCGACGAGCGGGCTGTGCAGCACTACACCGTCCTGCAGTACGTCCCGGAGCCGGAAACGCTGCACTGCGGCGTGCGCCGGCTGGAGTCCGGCAGCTACCTGCGGATGCGCCCGGGGCAGGCACCGGTGGTGACCCGCTACTTCACCCCCCGTTTCGACGCCCGGCCCTTCGGCGCCGGGGCGGAACAGGCCCGCTACGACGAGATCACCGCCGTCCTCGAGGACTCTGTCGCCAAACACATGCGCGCCGACGTCACCGTGGGCGCCTTCCTCTCCGGCGGCATCGACTCGACCGCGATCGCCGCGCTCGCGATGCGGCACAACCCGCGGCTGATCACGTTCACCACCGGATTCGAGCGCGAAGGCTTCTCGGAGGTCGACGTGGCCGTCGCATCCGCGGAGGCGATCGGCGCCCGGCATGTCACCAAGGTGGTCAGTCAGGCCGAGTTCGTCGAGGCGCTGCCGGCGATCGTCTGGTATCTCGACGAGCCGGTGGCCGATCCGGCGCTCGTGCCGCTGTACTTCATCGCCCGCGAGGCGCGTAAGCACGTCAAGGTCGTGCTGTCCGGGGAGGGCGCCGATGAGCTGTTCGGCGGCTACACCATCTACCGCGAACCGTTGTCGCTGAAGGCGTTCGACTATCTGCCGCGCCCGGTGCGACGGTCGCTACGCCGGGCCTCGGCTCCCCTGCCGGAGGGCATGCGCGGCAAGAGCCTGCTGCACCGCGGCTCGCAGACCCTCGAGGAGCGGTACTACGGCAACGCCCGCAGTTTCTCCGACGAGCAGCTGCGTGCGGTGCTGCGGCGCTTCTCGCCGGAGTGGACGCACACCGACGTCACCGCCGCGCTGTACCGGGAGTCCGACGGCTGGGATCCGGTGGCGCGCATGCAGCACATCGACCTGTTCACCTGGCTGCGTGGCGACATCCTGGTCAAGGCCGACAAGATGACGATGGCCAACTCGCTGGAGTTGCGGGTGCCGTTCCTGGATCCCGAGGTGTTCGCGGTCGCGTCGCGGTTGCCGCTGGAGCAGAAGATCACCCGCGCCACCACCAAGTTCGCGTTGCGCCGCGCACTGGAACCGGTGGTCCCCGCCCATGTGCTCAACCGGCCGAAGCTGGGCTTCCCGGTGCCGATCCGGCACTGGCTGCGCTCGGGAGAGCTGTTGGAGTGGGCGTATGCGACGGTCGCGGCCTCACAGACCGGCGACCTGATCGACGCCGAAGCGGTGCGCACGATGCTCGACGAGCACCGCACCGGCGTCAGCGATCACAGCCGCCGGTTGTGGACCGTCCTGATCTTCATGCTGTGGCATGCGATCTTCGTCGAGGGCAGTGTCACCCCGCAGATCGACGAGCCGCACTACCCCGTGCAGCTATAGCGCCTCGCCGATCTCCTTCGCAGCGTCGGCGCCGTAGGCCTCACCGATCCGGGCCAGGCCGGCGTCCTTGTCCCAGCTCCACTCCTGCGGGCCGGGCGCCTCGAGCACGAGCGTCGCGACGAGCGAGGCGAGCTGCGCGGAACGCTCCAGGCTCAGCCCTGCGCTGCGGCCGGTGAGGAAACCGGCGCGGAACGCGTCGCCGATGCCGGTGGGGTCGGTCTTGTGGGTTTCGGGTACGACGTCGACGTGGACGAAGGTCCCGTCGCGGCCGACGAGGTCGACACCCTTCTCGCCCAGCGTGGTGACGCGCAGCTGGATCTGCTGCATGACCTCGGCTTCCGACCAGCCGGACTTCTGCAGCAGCAGATCCCACTCGTAGTCGTTGGTGAAGAGATAGGTGGCGCCGTCGATGAGCTTGCGGATCTCGTCGCCCGAGAGCCGGGCCAGCTGCTGGCTGGGGTCGGCGGCGAATGTGAGACCGAGCGCACGGCATTCCTCGGTGAGCAGGAACATCGCGTCGGGATCGTTGGCGCCGATGATCACCAGATCAGGCGTGCCGGTCCGCGCCACCACGTCGGCGAGTTTGAGGTTGCGCGATTCGGACATCGCACCCGGATAGAACGACGCGAGCTGCGCCATGTCGTCGTCGGTGGTGCAGACGAAGCGGGCGGTGTAGGCCGTTTCGGAGACGAGCACACTGTCGCAGTCCACGCCGTGCGAGGTCAGCCAGCCGCGGTACTCGTCGAAATCCTTGCCGACCGCGCCGACCAGCGTCGGGCGTCCGCCCAGGATGCCCATCGCGTAGGCCATGTTGCCGGCCACGCCGCCGCGGTGGATGACCAGATCGTCGACGAGGAAGCTCAGCGACACCTTCTGCAGGTGTTCAGCGAGCAGCTGGTCGGCGAAGCGGCCCGGGAATCGCATCAGATGGTCGGTCGCAATGGACCCGGTCACCGCAATGGTCACGAAGTGTCACCCTTCATTTCGTCAACTCGACTTACCGACCTTAGCGGCCCGGCCTGGTACCCCGTCGTCCCCGGGGCGGCACACCCATGGTGCGCTAACCTGCGTACAAGTGCCCGCGCGGTCGCTGTAGACAGGCGATCTGATCTCACGATTCCTTGGAGCGACATTCTCGATGGCTGGTCCGTACCCGTATCCGGAGCCCTATCCCCAGCAACCGCTTCCGCCTCAGCAAGGTGCACCGCAACCTTATCCGGGTCCGGTTCCGGCGGCATATCCGGGCATGCTGCCCCCACCGGTGCAGTATCCGAAGCGGGGCCGCAAACGGGTGCTGTGGGCGTTGGCCGCCGCGGTCCTGGTGGCCGCGCTGGTCGGCGCGGTGGTCTTCGCCACCCGCGACAGCGGCCCGGCGCAGACGTCAGGGCCCCTCAGCGACGCCTCCGCCCGAACGGCCATCCAGGGTTATCTCGACGCGCTGTCCAACGGCGACGACGAGCAGATCGCCCGGCATGCGCTCTGCGGGTTGTTCGACGCGGTGAAGGAGAAGCGGTCGGACCTCGCCCTGGCGGGACTCGCCGGTGACGCGTTCCGCAAACAGTTCAGCCGCGCCGAGGTGTCGTCGATCGACACGGTCGTGCCGTGGTCGGCCAACCAGGCCCAGGTGCTGTTCACCATGCGGGTGGCGCCTGCCCGCGGTACGTCCCGTGGACAGGAACCTCCCAATGAGGAAGAGCAAGCGGTCGCCCAACTGCTCATCCGGGACAACGAAGTGCTGGTGTGCTCGTACCTGCTCCGGACCGGCAGCCAGTACTAGCGGGTGTGACCGAAGGTCAGTTGAACGAGTCGCCGCAAGCGCAGGAGCCCGTCGCGTTCGGGTTGTCGATCGTGAAGCCCTGCTTCTCGATGGTGTCGACGAAGTCGATCGTGGCGCCCTGCACGTAGGGGGCGCTCATCCGGTCGACGGTCAGCCGGACGCCGCCGAACTCCGCGTTCAGGTCGCCGTCGAGTGCCCGGTCGTCGAAGAACAGGTTGTAGCGCAGGCCGGCGCATCCGCCCGGCTGCACGGCGATGCGCAGCGCCAGGTCGTCGCGGCCCTCCTGGTCGAGCAGGGCCTTCGCCTTGGTGGCCGCGGCGTCGCTGAGAACCACACCGTGGGTTGCGGTGGCGGTCGCCGACTCGTCCTGAACAGTCATTGCTCTCCCTTTGCATCCCTGCTGCTGGTTTGTGGGGACCACGCTGGCGAAACCCGCTAGCGGTCCACTATCTCAACGGTACCTTGCTTCGGCGCTATTCCCGAGGTGACTCCCGCCCGGCCGGAGCCCGTCGACCGGCAAGTAACCTGGCAGATGTGAAACTGCTGGGCCGGAAAAGCAACGACGAGGGACCCGAGGACACTGCGGTGTCCGCGGCTCCGGCGCCTAACGAGTCCGAAGCCGAAGCCCGGGAGCGCAAAACCGCACCCAAGGGCAAGCCCACCCCCAAGCGGGACGCCGCCAAACGGCGTGGCCCGGTGGCGCCCGCGCCGCTGACCGCCGCCGAGGCCCGCCGCCGCCGCAAGGAACTGCGCGGGCCCAAGCTCAGCAAGGAAGAGCGCAAGGCCGAGAAGCTCGAGCGCCGAGCCTCCATGTCGGAGCGCCGCGAGAAGATGATGGCCGGCGACGACGGCTATCTGCTGCCCCGCGACAAGGGCCCGGTCCGGCGCTACGTGCGCGATCTGGTCGATGCGCGGCGCAACGTGCTCGGCCTCTTCATGCCCGCCGCGCTGGCGCTGATCTTCGTGATGCTCGCAGTGCCGTCGGTCGAGGTGCAGCGGTTGCTGTCACCGGCCATGCTCGTCCTGGTGCTGATCATGATCATCGACGGGTTCGTCGTCGGCCGCAAGGTCAACCGCCTGGTCGACGAGAAGTTCCCGGACAACACCGAATCCGGTTGGAAGCTCGGCTTTTACGCAGCCAGCCGGGCCTCTCAGCTGCGCCGGATGCGGGCACCGCGGCCGCAGGTCGAGCGCGGCGCCAAAGTCGCCTGAGGCGACCGGCGACGGTGCGCACACTCGTCCTCGGCGGAATCCGCTCGGGCAAATCGCAGTGGGCTGAAGCCGATATCGCCGCGGGGTCGGCCGCCGTCCGCTACGTGGCCACCGGAGCGCGACCCGGTTCCGACGACGAGTGGGCTCAGCGGGTCGCCGCGCACCGCGAACGCAGGCCGAGCGGTTGGGTGACCGCGGAGACCACCGATGTGCCGGGCGCGCTGCTTGCCGATCCCACCACCGCGACCCTGGTCGACGACATCGGCGGCTGGCTGGCCGCGGAGATGGACCGCTGCGATGCGTGGACGGGCGGTTCGGTGACGTCGGCTGCCGACGCGCTGGTGGCCGCGGTGGTCGGGTTCACCGCTCCCCTGGCCCTGGTCAGCCCCGAAGTCGGGTTGACCGTGGTGCCCGCAACCGCGGCCGGGCGGCGCTTCGCCGACGAACTCGGATCCCTCAACCAGCGGCTGGCGGCGACGTGTGAGCGTGTGGTGCTGATCGTCGCCGGCCAGCCGATCACCGTGAAGGAGCCGTCGTGAACTTCGCCGTCGGGGGTTCTGGCGATGTGGAGTTCGCCGATGTGGCGCCACCGGACCCGGGTGCCGCGGCCGAGGCGCGGGCCCGTCAGGGCCGGCTCACCAAACCGGCGGGGGCGCTCGGGCGGCTCGAGGAGCTCTCGGTGTGGGTGTCGGCCTGCCAGGGCGTCTGCCCGCCCCGTCAGTTCAGCAGGCCGCGGGTGGTGGTGTTCGCCGGCGACCACGGTGTCGCCGCGGCGGGCGTGTCGGCGTATCCGGCAGAGGTCACCGCGCAGATGGTCGCCAACATCGCCGCGGGTGGCGCCGCCATCAACGCGCTGGCCGAGGTCGCCGGCGCCGGGGTGCGCGTGGTCGACATCGCGGTGGACTGCGACGAACCGCTGACGCCGGCGATCGGCTCGGCGAAGGTGCGCCGCGGCAGCGGCAACATCGCGGTCGAGGACGCGCTGAGCGACGACGAGACCGAGGCGGCGCTGGCAGCGGGCCGCCGGATCGCCGACGACGAGGTCGACTCCGGTGCGGACCTTCTGATCGCCGGAGATATGGGTATCGGGAACACCACGGCCGCAACGGCTTTGATCGCGATCCTGACGCATTCCGAACCCGTCGCCGTGGTCGGGCGCGGCACCGGGATCGACGACGCCGGCTGGGCGCGCAAGACCGCGGCCGTGCGCGACGCCATGTACCGCGCGCGGACGGTGGCGGCGGATCCGGTGGCACTGCTGCGGGTCTGCGGTGGTGCCGATCTGGCCGCGATGGCCGGCTTCTGCGCGCAGGCCGCGGTCCGCCGGACCCCGCTGCTGCTCGACGGTCTCGTCGTGACTGCCGCCGCGCTGGTCGCCGACCGGCTCGCACCGGGTGCGCGACAGTGGTGGCAGGCCGGGCACCGGTCCCCCGAACCCGGGCACACGCTGGCCCTCGACAGCCTCGGGCTGACACCGATCCTCGACCTGGGCATGCGGCTCGGCGAGGGCACCGGCGCCGCGGTCGCCCTGCCGATCGTGCGTGCCGCGGTGGGCGCGCTGGCGGGGATGGCCACCTTCGACGAGGCCGGCGTCTCGTCGTGATCCGTTCACTGGCAGGGGCGTTCGCATTCGGGACGGTACTGCCGGTGCCTGCGGGTCGCACCGCGATGTTGGGACGCGGCGTGCTGACCGCGCTCCCGGTCGTCGGGCTCGCGCTCGGTGTCATGGCGGCCGCGGTGTGGTGGGCGGGGTCGTGGGCGTTCGGACCGCACAGCGCACTGGCGGGTCTGTCGGCGGTGGCCGTACTCCTGCTGGCTACTCGCGGTATGCACATCGACGGGCTGTCCGACACCGTCGACGGGCTGGGGTGTTACGGCCCGCCGGAGCGCGCGCTGACGGTGATGCGCGACGGAACCGCCGGTCCGTTTGGCGTGGCGGCGGTGGTGGTGTCCGTGGGTGCGCAGGCGTTGGCGTTCTCGCTGCTGCCCGGCGGGTGGGCCGGTGCCGCGGGGGTGGTCACGGCGGTGGCGGCGGGCCGGGTCGCGGCGCTGGTGGCCTGCCGGCGCGGGATTCCCGCCGCCGACGGCAGCGCGCTCGGGGGCAGCGTGGCGGGCACTCAACCGGTCGGGGCGATCACGCTGTGGGTGATCGCTGTTGCCGCGCTTGCGGTCCCGGCCACCGAACGGATCTGGCAGGGCCCGCTGGTGGTGCTGCTCGCTGTCGCCGTGGCGGCGCTGCTGGTGCGGCATTGCGTGCGCCGCTTCGGCGGGATCACCGGCGACGTGCTGGGTGCCGCGATCGAGGTGACGACGACGCTGGTCGCGCTCGGTCTGGTGATCCGGTAGCGGTCGAGTGTGCCTTTATGGCTCGGCTACTTGAGCCTGGTCATCCAACCGTGGGTGTCGGCGAACTTCCCGCGCTGGATCCCGGTGAGCGTGTCGCGCAACGCCATCGTGACCTCGCCGGGCTCGCCGTCGGCGATCGTGAACTCGCCGTCGGTGTGCTTGACGTGGCTGACCGGGGTGATGACCGCGGCCGTGCCGCACGCGAACACCTCGCTGATCTCCCCCGCGGCGGCCTTCTTCTGCCACTCGTCGACGTCGATCTTGCGCTCCTCGACGGCGAAGCCGGCATCAGTGGCCAACTGCAGCAACGAATCACGCGTGATACCGGGCAGCAGCGACCCGCTCAGTTCAGGAGTCACCAATCGCGCCGAACCACCGCTGCCGAACACGAAGAAGAGGTTCATACCGCCCATCTCCTCGACGTAGCGGCGTTCGATCGCGTCCAGCCACACCACCTGATCGCAGCCGTGCTCGGTGGCCTGCGCCTGCGCGAGCAGCGACGCCGCATAGTTCCCGCCGAACTTCGCCGCACCGGTGCCGCCGGGGCTGGCCCGCACGTATTCGTGCGACAGCCACACGCTGACCGGTTTGATCCCGCGCGGGAAGTACGCGCCGGCCGGCGAGCCGATCAGCAGGTAGCGGTACTCGTTGGCGGGGCGGACGCCGAGACCCGGTTCGGTGGCGATGACGAAGGGCCGCAGGTAGAGCGACTCCTCGCCGCCGGCCGGCGGCACCCACTGTTCGTCGACCTCGACGAGGCGGCGCAGCGATTCGAGGAACACCTCATCGGGCAGCTCCGGGATGGCCAGCCGGCGCGCCGAGGACCGCAGCCGCGCGGCGTTGGACTCCGGACGGAACGACACCACAGAACCGTCGGCCCACCGATAGGCCTTGAGCCCCTCGAAGATCTCCTGCGCGTAGTGCAGCACGACCGCCGACGGGTCGAGTTCGATCGGGCCGTAGGGCATCACCCTGGCGTGGTGCCAGCCGGCGTCCGCGGTGTAGTCGATCGACACCATGTGGTCGGTGTGGAAGCGCCCGAAGCCCGGGTTGGCCAGGATTTCGGCACGTACCTCGTCGGTCGCCGGTTCCGCGTTGCGGTCAACGGTGAACTCGAGGGGGCCGTCAGTCATGGAAGGAATTGTATCTCCGGTGGCTAGCGGGTTTTCGCCGTGACGAACGGAGGCTTGACGACCTCGCACTCGACGCGCCGGCCGCGCACGTCCACCTCCACCCGGCTGCCGTCGGCGACGTCATGGGAGGTGTCGATCAACGCAAGAGCGATGCCGGCCTTCAGGCTCGGTGAGAAGGTCCCCGACGTCGTCACCCCGACCGCGGTGTCGCCGTCGAACACCGTCAGATCCGGCCGCAGCACCCCGCGTCCGACCGCGCGCAGCCCCCGCAGCAGCCGCCTCGGACCCGCCTCCTTCTCGGCCAGCAGCGCGTCGCGGCCCCAGAAGGCGTCCTTGCGCCACCCGACCGCCCACCCGCACCGCGCCTGCAGCGGCGAGATCTCCGTGGACAGTTCGTGGCCGTGCAGCGGATAGCCCATCTCGGTGCGCAGCGTGTCGCGCGCACCCAGGCCGGCCAGTTCACCGCCGGCCTCGCGCACCGCCGCGAGCAGCGCGTCGAACACCGCGGGGGCGTCATCCCACGCAGGCAGCAGCTCATAGCCCTGTTCGCCGGTGTAGCCGGTGCGGCACACCCGCACGACGACGCCGTTGAAGTCGGCATCCGCGTAGCCCATGTAGTCCATGTCGACGGGCAGGCCCAGGGAGCTCAGCACGTCGGCGGACTTCGGCCCCTGCACCGCGAGCACGGCGAACGAGCGGTGCTCGTCGGTGACTGTCAGCCCGTCCGGCGCGCGTTCGGCGAGCGCAGCCACCACGGCAGCCGTGTTCGCGGCGTTGGGCACCAGGAAGATCTCGTCGTCGGAGACGTAGTAGGCGATCAGATCGTCGATGACGCCGCCGGAGTCGTTGCAGCACAAGGTGTATTGCGCCTTACCGGGACCGATGCGGTTGAGGTCGTTGGTGAGCGCGGCGTTGACATAGGCCGCGGCGCCGGGACCCCGCACCAGCGCCTTACCGAGGTGACTGACGTCGAACAACCCGACCGTGGTGCGGGTCGAGGTGTGCTCGCTGACGGTGCCCGCGTAGGACACCGGCATCAGCCAGCCGCCGAACTCGGCGAAGGTGGCTCCGTGCTCGCGGTGCCGGTCTTCCAGGGGGCCGTGCAGAGGTTCACTCACGCCTGACACCTTAGGGTGGATTCTCGTGAGCTCCGATCCCGGCTACCAGGCCCCCATCGTCACCGTCAGTTCCTCCATCCCGCGTCGCGGTGTGGGTGAGGCCGTCCTCATCGTGCCCGTCGTCACCCGTGACGACGCGGCGACGGTGCTCGCCGCGGCACCCTTCCTCGACGGCGACGCGGTCAGCGAGATCGAGTCGGCGCTCAAAGCGCTCGGCGCTACCGGCGGTGAAGGTCAGACCCACCGCCTGGTGGTGGGCTCGCTCCCGGTGGCCAGCGTGCTGACCATCGGCATGGGCAAGGACCGCGACCAGTGGCCCGCCGACACCGTGCGGCGGGTGGCCGGCACCGCGGCCCGGTCGCTCGACAAGGTGGCCACGGTGCTGACCACGTTGTCCGCGCTGGATCTCGAGGCGGCGATCGAGGGCCTGATCCTGGGGTCCTACCGCTTCACCGAGTTCCGCAGCGACAAGACCGCGCCCAAGGACGGCGGTCTGCGCGCGATCACCGCGTTGTCGCAGGAGCCCAAGGGCCGCGCCCGCGACGCCGCACAGCGCGCCACCGACATCGCGACGGCCGTCGCCACGGCCCGCGACTTCGTCAACACCCCGCCCAGCCACCTCTACCCTGACGAATTCGCCAAGCGCGCAAAGGCTTTGGGTGAAGCGGCCGGCCTGAGCGTTGAGATCCTCGACGACAAGGCGCTGGCGAAGGCCGGTTACGGCGGCATCGTCGGGGTCGGAAAGGGTTCGTCGCGGCCGCCGCGGCTGGTGCGGTTGACCCACAAGGGCGCCAAAATGCGTGGGAAGAATCGAGCGAAGACGGTCGCGCTCATCGGCAAGGGCATCACCTTCGACACCGGCGGCATCTCGATCAAACCGGCCGCCAACATGCACCACATGACCTCCGACATGGGCGGCGCCGCCGCGGTGATCGCCACCGTCGTCCTGGCCGCGAAGCAGAACCTGCCGCTCGACGTGATCGCCACCGTGCCGATGGCCGAGAACATGCCGTCGGCGACCGCGCAGCGGCCCGGTGACGTGCTGACGCAGTACGGCGGCACCACCGTGGAGGTGCTCAACACCGACGCCGAGGGCCGGTTGATCCTGGCCGACGCGATCGTGCGGGCCTGCGAGGACAACCCCGACTACCTGATCGAGACATCCACGCTGACCGGCGCCCAGACCGTCGCGCTCGGCGCGCGCACCCCCGGCGTCATGGGCAGCGACGCGTTCCGCGACCGGGTGGCGACGCTGTCGCAGGAGGTCGGTGAGAACGCGTGGGCGATGCCATTGCCCGAGGAACTGCGCGACGACCTCAAGTCGACGGTCGCCGACCTCGCCAACGTCAGCGGCTCGCGCTACGCGGGGATGCTGGTAGCGGGCACCTACCTGCGCGAGTTCGTCGCCGACGGGGTGGAGTGGGCGCACATCGACGTCGCGGCCCCGGCATACAACTCGGGCGGCCCGTGGGGGTACACCCCCAAGGGCGGCACCGGGGTTCCGACGCGGACCATGTTCGCGGCCCTCGAAGACATCGCCAGGGCTGGCTAGAGGACGCGGCCGCGGGCCGTGCTGCGCAGCGCCTGCGGCAGCACCCGCGAGACGCCGTAGACGAAGTAGGCCTCCGGCATCACCGGCCGGATCGCCTTGTTCGCCTTGACCGCCGCGACGATCGCTTTGGCCGCCTTGTCCGGGCCGTAGCGGCGCATCGCGAACATCTTCTGCAGCTGACCCCGCCGGCCGGCCACGTCGCCGCTGCGGTCGGCCGGGGCGTGAATCCGCGTGTTGCGGACGATGTTGGTGTTGACGGTGCTCGGGCAGATCGTCGTCAGCCCGATCCCCGCCTCGTCGAGTTCGGCGCGCAGACAGTCGGAGAACATGTACACCGCGGCCTTCGACGTGCAGTAGGCGTTCAGCGACTGCAGCGGCGCGTATGACGCCATCGACGCGACGTTGACGATGTGCCCGCCGCTGCCCCGTTCGACGAGCCGGCTCGCGAAGGCCCGGCAGCCGTTGACCACACCGCCGAGGTTCACGTCGAGGACCCGGTCCCACTGCTCGCGCGGGGTGTCCAGGAAGCGGCCGGCCTGCCCGACACCGGCGTTGTTGACGACGATGTCGGGCACCCCGTGCGCAGTGCACACCTCGTCGGCGAACCGCTCGACCGCATCGGCGTCGGAGACGTCGAGGACGTAGGCGTGGGCGATACCGCCGCGCGCCTCGATCGCGGCCGCGGTCTGCTTCGCGCCGGCCTCGTCGATGTCGCTGACCACCAGCTCGGCGCCTTCGCGTGCGAATGCCAGCGCGGTCTCGCGCCCGATGCCGCTGCCCGCGCCGGTCACCGAAACCAATGTGTCCGAAAAGTATTCGCGCGGCACACCGAACCGGGCCCGGCGCAGCTCCCGAGAGGCGGGCCTGCCGTCGAGGTGCCCGACGAGCTCCGCGACGGCGTCCGCGATGACGTCCGGGTGCGACATCGGCGACCAGTGGCCGGCACGCAGCTCGCGGCGCCACAACGTCGGAACCCACTGCGAGATCTCGTCGTACACATACGGACGGATGAATGCATCGCCGGTGTTGACGAGGAGCTGGACCGGCACGTCGACGACGCGAGCCGTGCGCTTGGTCAGCAGCGAGCGGAAGTAGTTGGCGCGGTACACCTTCACGCTGCGCGCGGCGTCGGCCCGATAGGTGTCGGAGTGCAACAGCCGATCGGCGGGGATGCCCTCGGCGACCCGCTGGAACTGCCGCAGACCCTCGGCGATGAACGCGCGCACCGAGATCGGGGCGATCACCGGAATGGACAGGAAGATCATGTAGCTCAGCCGCGCGAACTGGTTCAGCGCACGGCCCAGCCGGCGGACACGGTAGGGGCGCTTCAGCCCGTCCAGCACATACCGGTAGACGTGGTCGACGCTCGGCCCCGACAGCGAGCTGAACGACGCGACCCGCTCGGCGGCTTCGGGCCGCGTCAGGTACTCCCACATGCCCGTCGATCCCCAGTCGTGCGCCAGCACGTGCACCCGCCGCCCCGGCGCGACGGCTTCGGCGACCGCGGCGAAATCGTCGGCGTAGTGGGCCGTGGTGTATGCCGAGGCGGGTTTCGGCGCCGAGGTCGGGCTGACGCCGCGGTTGTCGTAGCGCACGAGGTGGAACCGATCGCGGAGCGCTGCGACGACGCTGTCCCAGACCACGTGTGAGTCGGGCCAGCCGTGCACGAGGATCAGCGTGGGCCCGTCGGCGTTGCCCTCTTCGTAGACCGCGACGCGCACGCCGTCGGTGCTGTCGACGAATCGGGGGGCAGGTCGCGGCATTCGTGTCACCCTTCGAGTTCGCGGCGCGCGGCGCGTTTGCGTTCGATGCGCTGCCGCGCGTCATAGTCGCGCATGCGCTGCGGATAGCCGACCTTCTGCACGTCGTAGACCGGGATCTTGAGCCGATCGGAGAGCCGCCGGGCGCCGGCGTCTCCCCCGGCGCGCCGCCGCGTCCACTCGCCGTCGGCGGCGACGAGCACCACCGTGACGTCGGTGACCGTCGTCTTCGGTTCGACGTACGCCTCGACGCCACGATGTTCGGACACCCATTGCTGCAGGTAACGCAGATCGGCCGCGGGATCGCGGCCGTCGGCGCGCGCGGCGCGGCGGCCGCGCAACTTGTTGAACAGTCCCACCGTCTCCCTCGGCTCTCCTCAGACTCCTTTCGATAGTGCCAGAGCTCTCCGTTGCCGAGTCTCTCCACGAAACCCGGGGACGGACGTGGAAGGATGGCTTGTGACGTTCGCCCACCCCTGCGACTGATCGTTCGAAGGAGCCAACACACATGGCCGTCTCTGTCCAGATGCCCGCACTCGGTGAGAGCGTCACCGAAGGCACCGTCACCCGGTGGCTCAAGCAAGAGGGTGACACCGTCGAACAGGACGAGCCCCTACTCGAGGTCTCGACCGACAAGGTCGACACCGAGATTCCGTCGCCGGCCTCCGGTGTGCTGCAGAAGATCGTGGCGCAGGAGGACGACACGGTCGAGGTGGGCGGGGAGCTGGCCGTGATCGGCGAGGGCGGCGAGGATTCGGGTGAGTCGGACGCCTCCTCCGACGAGGACGAGGACGCGCCCGCCGAGGAGCCGGCCGCCGAGGAGGCCGAAAGCGAGCCCGAGCCGGAGCCGGAACCCGAGCCCGAGCCGAAGAAGGAGTCGAAGCCGAAGTCGTCCGGGTCGTCGACGCCGGTGAAGATGCCCGAACTCGGTGAGTCCGTCACCGAGGGCACGGTCACCCGCTGGCTGAAGAAGGTCGGCGACAGCGTCGAGGTCGACGAGCCGCTGCTCGAGGTGTCCACCGACAAGGTCGACACCGAGATTCCGTCGCCGGTGGCCGGCACGCTGCTGGAGATCATCGCCGAAGAGGACGACACGGTCGAGGTCGGCGGCGAGCTCGCCAAGATCGGCGACGCCGATCAGGCGGAGTCTGAACCAGAGCCGGAACCCGAGCCCGAACCCGAGCCCGAACCTGAGCCCGAGCCCGAGCCCGAGCCCGAACCCGAGCCCGAACCCGAGCCTGAGAAGGAAGCCAAGGCCGAGCCGAAGGAAGAGCCCAAGCCGGAACCGGAGCCCGAGCCCGAGCCCGAACCGAAGCAAGAGGCCAAGCCCGAGCCCGAACAGGACGACTCCGAGCCGTCTGATGGCAGCGGCCCGTACGTCACCCCGCTGGTGCGCAAGCTGGCCGCCGAACACGACGTCGACCTGGGCGCCATCAAGGGCACCGGGGTAGGCGGCCGCGTCCGCAAACAGGATGTGCTCGCCGCCGCCGAGGCGAAGAAGGCACCGGCCGCCTCCACTGAGGACGCCGCCGAGGCACCGGGTAAGGCACCTGCCGCGGCGACGGCCGGCGCGAACGCCGCGGACGCCCCGCTGGCCCATCTGCGTGGCACCAAGCAGAAGGCCACCCGCATCCGTCAGCTGACGGCGAAGAAGACCCGTGAATCCCTCCAGGCCACAGCGCAATTGACGCAGGTTCACGAAGTCGACATGACCAAGATCGTGGCCCTGCGCGCCAAGGCCAAGGCCGGTTTCGCCGAGCGGGAAGGCGTGAACCTCACCTACCTGCCGTTCATCGCGAAGGCCGCCATCGACGCGCTGAAGATGCACCCGAACGTCAACGCGAGCTACAGCGAGGACTCCAAGGAGATCACCTACTACGACGCCGAGCACCTCGGTTTCGCGGTCGACACCGAGCAGGGCCTGCTCTCTCCGGTCGTCAAGAACGCGGGCGACCTGTCGCTCGGCGGGCTGGCCCGGGCGATCTCCGACATCGCGGGGCGCGCCCGCTCGGGTGACCTCAAACCCGACGAACTGTCCGGCGGCACCTTCACGATCACCAACATCGGCAGCCAGGGCGCGCTGTTCGACACGCCGATCCTGGTCCCGCCGCAGGCGGCGATGCTGGGCACCGGCGCGATCGTCAAGCGGCCGCGGGTGATTGTCGACGAGTTCGGTAACGAGTCGATCGGTGTGCGGTCGATCTGCTACCTGCCGCTGACCTACGACCACCGACTCATCGACGGTGCGGACGCCGGTCGGTTCCTGACGACGATCAAGCGGCGGCTCGAAGAGGGTGCGTTCGAGGCGGATCTGGGGCTCTAGCCGCAGTGAGTGATGCCGTCGTCGCGATAGCAGGGTCCTCCGGGCTCATCGGATCGGCGCTGGTCTCTGCGTTGCGCTCCGCCGACCGCCGGGTGGTGCGGATCGTGCGCAGGGCACCATCGAACGCCGACGAGCTGTACTGGAACCCCGACACCGGTGAGTTCGACGCCGCGGCGCTGCGTGGGGTGGACGCCGTGGTCAACCTGTGCGGCGTCAACGTCGGCCGTCGGCGTTGGTCGGGGGCGTTCAAGCAGAGCCTGCGCGACAGTCGCATCGCCCCCACCGAGGTGCTCGCCAACGCCGTCGCCGACGCCGGGGTGCCGGTCCTGGTCAACGCCAGCGCCGTCGGGTACTACGGCGACACCCGGGGCCGGATCACCGACGAATCCGCGCCCGCGGGTGAGGGTTTCCTCGCCCAGCTGTGCGTCGACTGGGAAGCCGCGACGGCGGCCGCCACCGACGACGGCGCCCGGGTGGTGCTGTTGCGCACCGGCCTGGTGCTGTCGCCCGCCGGCGGGATGCTGGCCCGGCTCAAACCGCTGTTCAACCTGGGCCTGGGTGCGCGGTTGGGCAACGGCAGGCAATACATGCCGTGGATCAGCCTCGAGGATCAGGTGCGCGCCGTGCTGTTCGCCGTCGGACACGACGAACTGTCGGGGCCGCTCAACCTGACCGGGCCCGCACCGGTGACCAACGCGGAGTTCACCACCGCGCTCGGCCACGCGGTCAACCGGCCCACCGCGCTGATGGTGCCGGGGTTCGCGCTGCGCACACTGCTCGGCGAGTTCGCCGAGGAAGGGTTGCTCGGTGGTCAGCGCGCGATACCCGCTGCGCTCGAGCGCGCCGGTTTCACGTTCCACCACAACACCGTCGGCGAAGCGCTCGCCTACGCCACCGGCCCTCGCGACGCCTGACGGGTAGCGTCGAACACATGGCCATTTCCATCAGGTCGTCGGCCCGTCCCGTCGAAGTAGAGCGCCTGGGCACCGTCGACTACCTCGACGCCTGGGACCGGCAGCGTCGGCTCGTCGACGCCCGGGTGGCCGGCGGCCCCGACACGCTGCTGCTGCTCGAGCATCCGTCGGTGTACACCGCGGGTAAGCGCACCGAAGACCACGAGCGTCCGGTGGACGGCACGCCGGTGGTCGACACCGACCGGGGCGGCAAGATCACCTGGCACGGCCCCGGCCAGCTGGTTGGCTATCCGATCGTCGGCCTCGCCGAACCGCTCGACGTGGTGAACTTCGTGCGTCGCATCGAGGAGGCGCTGATCGCGGTGTGCGCCGACCTGGGACTCGACGCCGGCCGGGTCGATGGCCGCTCCGGGGTGTGGCTGCCCGCCGATGCCGGCCGCCCGGCCCGCAAGATCGGGGCGATCGGCATCCGGGTGTCGCGGGGCACCACGCTGCACGGTTTCTCGCTGAACTGCGACTGCGATCTGTCGGCGTTCTCGGCGATCGTGCCGTGCGGTATCGCCGACGCCGGTGTCACGTCGCTGACCCGCGAGCTGGGCCGGCGCGTCACGGTCGACGAGGTCGCCGACGCCGTCGCCCATCAGGTCTGCGACGCGCTCGACGGCCGCCTGCCGGTCGCTGCGGGCGCGGTCGCGGGCGTAGCATCGACAAAGTGACAGTCACGCCGCCTGAGGGTCGCAAGCTGCTGCGTCTCGAGGTACGCAACGCGCAGACGCCCATCGAGCGCAAACCCCCGTGGATCAAGACCCGCGCCAAGATGGGCCCGGAGTACAAAGAGCTCAAGGCGCTGGTCAAGCGTGAGGGCCTGCACACGGTGTGCGAGGAAGCCGGCTGTCCCAACATCTTCGAATGCTGGGAGGACCGCGAGGCGACGTTCCTGATCGGCGGGGAACAGTGCACCCGGCGCTGCGACTTCTGCCAGATCGACACCGGTAAGCCGGCCGAACTCGACCGCGACGAACCGCGCCGGGTCGCCGAAAGCGTTCAGGCCATGGGCCTGCGGTACTCGACGGTGACCGGTGTTGCGCGTGACGACCTGCCCGACGGCGGCGCCTGGCTCTACGCCGAGACGGTGCGCGAGATCAAACGGCTCAACCCCAACACCGGTGTGGAGTTGCTGATCCCGGACTTCAACGGTGACCCCGCACAGCTTGCGCAGGTCTTCGAGGCGCGTCCGGAAGTGTTGGCGCACAACGTCGAAACGGTGCCGCGCATTTTCAAGCGGATCCGTCCGGCGTTCCGCTACGAGCGCAGCCTCGGGGTGCTGACCGCCGCCCGCGACTTCGGTCTGGTCACCAAGAGCAACCTGATCCTCGGCATGGGTGAGACGCCCGACGAGGTGCGCACCGCGCTGGTCGACCTGCACGAGGCGGGCTGCGACATCATCACCATCACCCAGTACCTGCGGCCGTCGCCGCGCCACCACCCGGTGGAACGCTGGGTGAGACCGGAGGAATTCGTCGAGTTCGCGGCGTTCGCCGAGGAGCTCGGATTCGCCGGGGTGCTGGCCGGTCCGCTGGTGCGATCGTCGTACCGCGCGGGACGGCTGTACGCCCAGGCCGCGCGGCTGAAACCGGCCGCCGCCCCACCCGTATCCTGAGAGCCATGGCGAAGACCCGCAAACCCGCTGCCACCAAGGCCGCCAAGGCCGAGGCGAAGGCCGCCCGCAAGGCCGCGTCGAAGCAGCGGCGCAGCCAGCTGTGGCAGGCGTTCCAGATCCAGCGCAAAGAGGACAAGCGGCTGCTGCCGTACATGATCGGCGCATTCGTCGTGATCGTGGCGGTGTCGGTGACGATCGGCGTCCTCGTCGGCGGGTTCGCGATGTACACGCTGATCCCGCTGGGCGTGGTGCTCGGTGTGCTGGTCGCGTTCATCATCTTCGGCCGGCGGGCGCAGAAATCGGTGTACCGCAAGGCCGAGGGCCAGACCGGTGCCGCGGCGTGGGCGCTCGACAACCTGCGCGGACGGTGGCGGGTGACGCCCGGCGTGGCCGCGACCGGCAACTTCGACGCCGTCCACCGGGTGATCGGCCGTCCCGGGGTGATTTTCGTCGCCGAGGGCTCCCCCAGCCGGGTCAAGCCGCTGCTCGCGCAGGAGAAGAAGCGCACCGCGCGGCTCATCGGGGACACCCCGATCTACGACGTCATCGTCGGCAACGGCGAGGGTGAGGTGCCGCTGGCCAAGCTCGAGCGCCACCTCAACAAGCTGCCGGCCAACATCACCGTCAAGCAGATGGACGCCCTCGAGTCACGACTGGCCGCCCTCGGCAGCAAGATCGGACCGGCCGCGATGCCGAAGGGCCCGATGCCGGCCCAGGCCAAGATGCGCGGTGTGCAGCGCACCGTGCGCAGGCGTTAGCGGCGCGCCGCAGCGCGAACCACCCACGCACCCGCGATACTTCCGCGGATGTGCACAGCGTGTGAGTGGGCGCCACATTTCGCGTCGTTTGGTGGCCGGGCCACCCGACGTACCATGTTGCGGGCCGCCGCGACGGTGACCGCGGTGACCGCGGCGAGCGCCTGCGCCGCCCCGTCGCCGGGCACCTCGCCGGGCGGCGCTGCAGGTGTCCACACTCGCCGATGCGCTGGGCGCGATCGAGCGTTACGCCAAAGACAATCCCACCGGTGCGATCCGCGGATTCGGTTGGCGGGTGGACATGTTCGGGCCCGACGGCCCCACCCGGGCCGACCTGGACCGCATCCTCCCCGACCGGCCCGCGTTCTTCTTCGCCATCGACGGGCACAGCCTGTGGGCGAACAGCACGGCACTCGAGATCGCCGGGGTCACACGCGACACCCCTGATCCGATACCGGGTTTCAGCTACTACGCCCGCGACGCGAACGGTGACCCGACCGGCTACATCCTCGAGGTCAACGCGGTACTCGGCCTCGTCGACGCCGTCGAGCCGATCTCGCCGGACACCATGGGCACGCTGATGGAGGGCTGGCTACCGAAGGCCTCCGCGGCCAGCATCACCTCGGTGTTCGACGCCGGTGTGCCGCCCATCGGTGACGACCAGGCCGCGCTGCTGCGCCTGTACACCGACGTCGAGCAACGCGGTGCGCTGCCGTTCCGCGTGGTCGCGTCGTATTCGGTCCGGTCGGCTCCGGTCGAGGGGGCGGTCGACGCGCTCAACGCGATCCGCCGTGAGGTGTCCGGGGAACTGGTGTCGGTGGACGTCGTCAAGATCGTGGGGGACGGCACCCAGGGCGGTTACACCGCCTGGCTCGTCGAGCCCTACGCCGACAAACCGGACTCCACCGGCGGGTCTCCGTTCACCGAGGAGCAGTGGCATCAACTCATCGGGGCGGTCGACGCGGCCGGTTACGACGTGCACGTCCATGCCTGCGGGGAGCGCACCGCGCGCGTCGCACTCGACGCCGTCGAACGCGCGATCGCCGCGAATCCTCCCCGCGACCGGCGCCACGCCGTCGCCCACCTGGTGTTCGTCGAGGACAGCGACAACCCCCGCTTCGGTGAACTCGGCGTCACCGCACAGTTCTCGGCGAACTGGATGTCGGCGGATCCCGACACCATCGAGAACATGGGCGCGCGATACGGATCGCCGCGCAAGGAGTTGCTCTACCGGCCGCAGGCGGTGCTGAGATCCGGCGGCCGCATCTCCCTTGGCACGGACTGGCCTGCGGCGGGCTACTACTCGACGTACAAACCGCTCGACTCGATCCAGGTCGGGGTGACGCGCCAGCTGGTCGGCGAACTCGACGCGCCGGTGCTGGAGCCGGTGGATCAGAAGCTGTCGGTCGCAGAGGCGGTGCACGCCAACACGATCGGCTCCGCCTACCAGATCCGGCTCGACGACAAGGTAGGGTCCGTCGAGGTCGGGAAGTTCGCCGACCTGATCGTGCTCGACCAGAACATCTTCGAGATCGACCCGCAAGACATCCACCGCGCGAACGTGGTGCTGACGATGATGAACGGCCGGATCCGCCACGAGGCCTGACGCCGAACGTGAGCTTGTGCGCGAGTCTTGCGCGGATTGTCGAGCACAACCTCACGTTCGATCTGGGCGGAACCGGCGCGGGCGGTGACGCCGTCCTATCGGGGTGCAGTGGCCATTTCTCGGCACCGAGGCCCTGACGGCCGGAGTCGTCAACCGGTATCAGCTGGCGACGCGCCACGATGCGCTGTTCCGCAACGTGTACGTGCCGAAGGGGCAGGCGGTGACGCCGGTCGACAAGGCGGTCGGCGCGTGGCTCTGGTCGGGTAGGCGGGCCACCGCCGCGGGTCTGTCGGCCGCGGCGCTGCACGGGACGAAGTGGATCGACGCGACGCTGCCCGCCGAGCTCAACCAGGCGAGTCGGCACAAGACCGAGAACATCCTGCTGCACAGCGACACCCTGGTCGACGACGAGATCTGCCTGGTGCGGGGCATCTGCGCGACGACACCTGCGCGGACGGCGTTCGACCTGGGCCGTCGCAAGGGTATGACGACCGCAGTGATGCGACTTGATGCGCTCAGGCAGGCGACTCGACTGCGCGTCGACGACGTCCAGGCGCTCGTCGAACGTCATCGAGGTGCCCGCGGCATCGTGGCGCTTCGCCAAGCCCTGGTGCTATCGGATGCCGGAGCGGAGTCGCCGCAGGAGACCCGGACGCGGTTGGTCCTCACCGCCGCCGGGATGCGGCCGACCCGTACGCAGATCGAGGTCTACGACCACGGCGACTTCGTGGCCCGCATCGACATGGGTTATCCCCGATGGCAGGTCGGCGTCGAATACGACGGGCCGCAACACTGGACTGACCCTCGCGTCCGTGACCGCGACCTCGAGCGGCGGGCCCGACTGGCGGCACTGGGCTGGCGCATCGTCCACGTCAACGCCGAGATGCTGCGCTACCGGCCGGCGGTCATCGTCGGTCGCACGCAGGCCGCGCTGGCCGATGCCCGCGCTGACCTTCGCCGAGCGTGAACTTGTGCGCGAGTTCCTGGCCGAAAGTCGAACACGAGCTCACGTTCGGCACCGGCTACCGCTTCACCACCGCCGTCTTGGTGGCCAGATCGTGCAGGCCGCGCAGATCAGAATCGGTGAACAACGCCGGGATCACCAACGCGATGAGCAGCCCACGGGCCACGGCGCGGCCGACGCCGACCTGCTCGCGGTCGTCCATCGACACCACCATCACCCCGAGGGCGAGCTGTCCCGGGGTGAAGCCGAACAGCCGCACCGACACCACCCCGATGACGAACCAGATGACGAGGATCGCCGTCGACATCGCGCCCGCCGAGACCAGCCCGACCGTCATCGCGAGCGCGGCGAGACCGTAGGCGATGAACCAGTCGACCAGCATGGCGGCCACCCGGCGACCGAACCGCGCCATCGAGCCGGGGCCGTTCTCGGGCAGACCGAGCCGGTGACCCGGATATTCATTCGGTGGTTGGCCCGGGCCGCCGGGTCCGCGATTCGATTCCGGACCGGACAGCCAGGACCCGAGCGCGCGGGCCATACTGTCAGGATAGGCGGGCCCTCGGAGCCTGCCGCAGACCCGGGTGTGACGCTCCGCCGTAACTTGGGCGCAACATGTGGTTGACGACCGTGCAACATCGTGTCCTTAGCGTCAACGCGCGGGTTACCAGTAAAGGAGATAACTAAGTGGCAGATAAGACGGCCGACGACATCATCAAGCAGATCAAGGACGAATCGGTCGAGTACGTCGACATCCGGTTCTGCGATCTTCCGGGTGTCGTCCAGCACTTCTCGATCCCGGCCTCGGCGTTCGACGAGAGCGTCTTCGAAGACGGGTTGGCGTTCGACGGCTCGTCTGTCCGCGGCTTCCAGTCGATCCACGAGTCGGACATGATGTTGCTGCCCGACCCCGCGACGGCGCGCATCGACCCGTTCCGGCACGCCAAGACGCTCAACATGAACTTCTTCGTGCACGATCCGTTCACGCGTGAGGCCTACTCCCGTGACCCCCGCAACGTGGCGCGCAAGGCGGAGAACTACCTCACCAGCACCGGAATCGCCGACACCTGCTTCTTCGGCGCCGAGGCCGAGTTCTACATCTTCGACTCGGTGACGTTCGACTCCAAGATCAACGGCACGTCCTACGAGGTGGATTCCGAGTCGGGCTGGTGGAACACCGGTGAGCCATTCGAGGCCGACGGCAGCCCCAACCTGGGTTACAAGGTCCGCCCCAAGGGCGGCTACTTCCCGGTGGCGCCGTACGACCACTACGTCGACCTGCGCGACGAGATGGCGACCAACCTGCAGAACGCCGGGTTCGTCCTCGAGCGCGGCCATCACGAGGTCGGCACCGCGGGCCAGGCGGAGATCAACTACAAGTTCAACACGCTGCTGCACGCGGCTGATGACGTGCTGCTGTTCAAGTACATCATCAAGAACACGGCATGGAAGAACGGCAAGACCGTCACGTTCATGCCCAAGCCGCTGTTCGGTGACAACGGTTCGGGTATGCACGCCCACCAGTCGCTGTGGAAGGACGGCCAGCCGCTGTTCCACGACGAGTCGGGTTACGCGGGCCTGTCGGATCTCGCCCGCCACTACATCGGCGGCATCCTGCACCACGCGCCGTCGCTGCTGGCGTTCACCAACCCGACGGTGAACTCCTACAAGCGTCTGGTGCCGGGCTACGAGGCGCCAATCAACCTGGTGTACAGCCAGCGCAACCGCTCGGCGTGCGTCCGCATCCCGATCACCGGCAACAACCCGAAGGCCAAGCGCCTCGAGTTCCGCTGCCCGGACAGCTCGGGCAACCCGTACCTCGCGTTCGCGGCGATGCTGATGGCAGGCATCGACGGCATCAAGCGCAAGATCGAGCCGCAGGCGCCGGTCGACAAGGACCTCTACGAGCTGCCGCCGGACGAGGCCGCCAGCATCCCGCAGGCCCCGACTTCGCTGGCCGCGGTGATCGACAGGCTCGAGGACGATCACGAGTACCTCACCGAGGGCGGCGTGTTCACCGAGGACCTGATCGAGACGTGGATCTCCTACAAGCGGGAGAACGAGATCATGCCGATCCAGATCCGTCCTCACCCGTACGAATTCTCGCTGTACTACGACGTGTAAATAGCGACGACGTGTAAGCAGTCGACGCGTCACAGGGCCGGGTGGAGCAATCCACCCGGCCCTTTGCTCATGCAGTCGCAGGACGACAGAGAAGGCCTGTGCCGCACCAGTTCTGCTGGTTGAGCTGGTCGAGCATCGCCGCCTCTGCCGAACCCGGATTGCGCCGCACCCCGACGAGGACGGGCTCGGTCAGGGTGGGCAGTAGCGGGCAAGCCAGCTCCTCGAAGCCCTCGGGGACGGCCGAGGCCGGGACCACCGTGACGCCCAAGCCCTGCGCGACAAGCCGAACCGCAGTGGAGATCTGCGACGCTCGGGCAACCGTGTGGGGGCTGAGGTCCGCGTCGGCCAGCACGCGGGCGAGGTACTCGTCGAGCAGGCTGGTTCGCCGGAACCGGATCCACCCCTCCGACGCCAGATCATCCAGCCGCAGGGCGACGCCACCCGAGAGAAGCGGGTGCCCCTTCGGTAGGACGGCGACGTAGGCTTCCTCGCCCAGCCGATGAACGTCGAAGGTGCACCCGGTGGGCACGCGGTGGACGAGAACCATGTCGAGGGTTCCCTGACGGGCCAGTCGTTCCATATCGGCGGGATCGGGCTCCTCGTAGAGAGTCACCTGCAGCTTCGGGTGGCGCTGACGCAGCTGTCCCAATGCCTGGGGCAGCTGACGCGCTCCCAGGCCCATGTGAACGGCGATGATCAGTTCGCCCGCCAGGTCCCCCTCGGCGGCGCGGGCGGCGGTGATGGCACGCCTGGATGCAGTCGTCGCGATCTTCGCCTCGACCAGGAAAGCCCGCCCGGCCACCGTCACCGTCACCCCGCTCGGGGTGCGGGTGAACAGCTGAACCCCGAGGTGCTTCTCCAAGCTGCCGATCTGCTGTGACAGAGAGGGTTGAGTGACCCGCAGCCGTTCTGCCGCCGCTGTCATCGAGCCCTCGTCGGCGACGGCCAACGCATATTCGTATTGGCGCAGATTCATTCGACTCCTCCGTCGAGATAGGCAACGTCAATGCACATCATACGTTGCCACTATTTGCGCCTATGTTGCGACGGTCCTACCGTGGTGCACACCCGGGCCCGCCCCAATCATCAACCGCACCAACCAAAACGACGGGACAGCACATGAGTCGACCACTACGCATCGGAGTCCAACTGTGGCCCGGTGGGACACCGGACTACCAGAGCTGGCGCAACGCGGTCTTGCGCGCTGAAGACCTCGGCACCGACATGATCCTCGGCTACGACCACTTCCATCGTCCGCACTTCACCGAGATCGTCGACGGGATGCCGGTGCTGGACGACATCCAACCCGACGTGAACAACTTCGAGGGGTGGACGGCGCTGGCGACGTGGGGCGAAATCACTCACCGCGCCGAGATCGGGCTCCAGGTCAGCGGGATCGGATATCGCAATCCCGACCTGCTGGCCGACATGGCCCGCACAGTCGATCACATCAGCGGCGGCCGACTGATCCTCGGCCTCGGTGCTGGCTGGTACGAAAAGGATTACACCGTATACGGATACGACTTCGGCACCTGGAAGACGCGCTTCGATCTACTCGACGCCGGTTTGGACCGCATCGCAGCGCGTCTTGCGGTCCTCAAGCCCGCCCCGGTTCGCAAGATTCCCATCCTGATCGGCGGCTCCGGCGTCAAGCGCACGCTACCTGCGGTCGCCCGACACGCTGACATCTGGCACACCTACATCGGTCTCGACAAGTTCCACGATGCCAGCGCGCGCCTGGACGATCTCGCCGTCGCCGCAGGCCGCGCCGGCGCCGACATCGAGCGGTCCGTGGGTTGGGAGAACGCCGCCAGCGCCAACGCCTTCCGTGACGCCGGAGCGACGACGTTCACAACCGAGATCCACCCGACCGATGGGGGCTACGACTTTTCTGTCCTCACCGAGATGCTCGCCTGGCGCAGGGCGCAGCAATGACCATGCGTCTCGCGAACAAGGTAGCTCTCGTCACCGGCGGGAGCGCGGGCCTCGGTCTGGCGATCGCCCAGAAATTCGGCCGCGAAGGCGCCCACGTCTACATCACGGGGCGACGTAAGGAGGCGCTCGACGCCGCAAAGGCGTCGATCGAGGGACGGGTCACGGCCGTCTCGGCAGACGCCACGGTGTCGGGTGATCTCGACCATCTCATCGATGTGGTCCGTCAGGAGAGCGGGCACCTCGACGTCGTCGTCGCCAACGCTGGGAGCATTGAGCGGATGAACTTCGGGGACGTGACCGAGGAACATTTCGACCGCACCTTCGACCTCAATGCTCGCGGCACCCTGTTCACCGTCCAGAAGGCGCTGCCGCTTTTACGAACGGGCGGATCGATCATTCTGCTGGGCTCGGTCACGGCCTTCACGGGACATCCCGGGGCGGGGGCCTACAGCGCGGCGAAGGCCGCCGTGCGCTCCTACGCGCGCACCTGGGCAGCGGAGTTCGGCGACCGGGGTATTCGGGTCAACGTGCTGAGTCCGGGACCGATCGACACACCTATCATCGACGGACAGGCCGGGTATTTCGGCCAAGACCCGGCGGCTCTCCGAGCCCACATGAGCACCCTCGTCCCGATGGGCCGCCTCGGCCTTCCCGAGGAGATCGCCAACGGGGCACTGTTTCTCGCCTCGGACGAGAGCAGTTTCATGACAGGTGCAGAACTTTGCATCGACGGCGGTATGGCTCAGGTATAGCCCGCTTCAGCCGAAACCCGGCACCGAAGCCTGACAATGGATCCATGCGTGTCCTGGTGCAGCGGGTGTCCTCGGCCAGCGTGACCGTCGACGGTGAGGTGGTGGGCGCCATCGCGCCCGCGCACCAGGGGCTGCTGGCTCTGGTGGGCGTCACCCACACCGACGACACCGACACCGCGCAGAAGATGGCCGAAAAGCTCTGGCAGTTGCGCATTCTCGACGGAGAGCGGTCCGCCTCCGACGAAGCGGCGCCGATCCTGGTGGTCAGCCAGTTCACGCTGTACGCCAACACCGCGAAGGGCCGCCGCCCCTCGTGGAACGCCGCCGCGCCCCGGCCCGTCGCGGAGCCTCTCGTCGTCGCGCTCTGCGAGGCGCTGACCGCACAGGGCGCCGATGTGCACACGGGAGTCTTCGGTGCGGATATGAAAGTGGAACTGGTGAACGACGGTCCGGTAACAGTGCTGTTGGAGCTCTGAAAATCCAGCGCGCCTGCGCGTAGGGTCAACCCATGGCGACCAATTTCGACACTCGGCTGGCGAACTACTCGTCCCCCGTTCTGAGCATCTTCCGCATCGTCTTCGGGCTGGCATACACCCTGCACGGCTCGATGAAGCTGTTCGGCTGGCCACTCGGCGAGTCGGTTCCGGTCGGCACCTGGCCGTCCTGGTGGGCCGGTCTCATCGAGTTCGTCCTCGGCATCCTGATCACCATCGGGCTTTTCACCCGCATCGCGGCGTTCATCGCCTCCGGCGAGATGGCCGTGGCCTACCTGTGGAAGCACCTGCCGAACGGGTTCTGGCCGTACGACCAGGGCATGGGCGGTAACGGCGGTGAGCCTGCGCTGCTGTACTGCTTCGCATTCCTGGCGATCGCCGGACTGGGCGCCGGCGTCTGGTCGGCCGACGCTCGCCGCCGCACCCACGTCGGCGGAGGCGGTGGCGTCGCGCCCAACCGCGTCGTGACCGGAACCAATGCACCCGCCGGGTACGCGACCGGTCAGCCGGTCCGCCGGGGTGGCCTGCTCAGCCGGTTCCGCCGGCCGCGCTACTGAGCGTCGAGCCGGAGATCCTTGCGGAACCGCTTCATACCGTCGATCTTCTCCGCCAGCGTCGCGTCCGCGCCGGTGTAGAACATCCACGGCATGGTCAGGATGTGCGTGATCCCCGCGGCTTCCGCGCGGTCGTAGTCGGCGCGCACCAGCGCGTCGGTCAGCGGGGTGAGGATCGTGAAGTCGTCGTGAGACCCCGCCGCAGCGCGTAATTCGCGCAGCCGGGCCGCTACGGCGATGGCCCGGTCGGTGGTGATCAGGTCACCGATCCAGCCGTCGTTGCGCGCCGCGCGACGCAGTGCGATATCGCTGAGGCCGCCCACGAAGATCGGGATGTGCGGCGGCGTGGGCTCCATCTCCAGGCGCGGTGTCGGGTAGAACTCGCCGTCGAACTCGGTCCAACCCGGCTGCCACAACGCCCGGAACAGGTCGAGCATCTCGTCGGTGCGTCGGCCGCGGCGGTCGAATCGCTGCCCCATCAGCCGGAATTCGTCTTCGCACCACCCCACACCGATGCCGAGTTCGACGCGCCCGCCGGCCAGGTACGCCGCGGTGCCGATGGCCTTGGCGGCCGAGTACGGGTCCCGCATCGCCGGGACGTACACCGTGGTGACGAACCGCAGCCGCGAAGTGACCTGCGCCAGGGCGCCGACGAGAACCCACGGGTCGGGCCAGTGGGTGAACGGCTGCCACCGCCGTTGTCCGTCGCGGGTGTAGGGGTAAGGCGTATCGAGAGACTCCAAATTCACCACGTGGTCCGGGACACCGAGGCCGTCATACCCGAGTTCGTCTGCGGCACGGGCGATGTCGACGATCTCGCTGGTGTCCACGAACGCCGGGCTGACGTAGTACTTCATCCGGCGTCCCTCGCCCACGCCGGCCTGATGAAGATCCCCTCGGCCTCGACGGTCACGCCGTCTGCGTCGCTGAGCTCACCGCGGGCGAAGGTCTTGACACCGTCGGCGCGGTCGATCCACGCCTCGGCGTGCAGGGGTCCGAGCGGTGTGCCGCGTAGATAGCGCAGCGTGATGGTGCCGGTGAACAGCGGTTTGGTCAGCCCGTCGCTGGCGGCCTCACCGAGGAGGTGGTCGAGGACCAGCGCGCAGATCCCGCCGTGCACCAGGTTCGGCGGTCCCTCGTAGGCGGCGCCGAGGGTGAAGTCGCTGACCCACCGGTCGTCGTCGGTGCGCTCGATGCGCATCGGCGGCGCGATCGCATTCCGAAGGCCAACAGCGGGATTCGCCCATGCCAGCGGACGGCCGGTGTCGGCGTGGCGCAGGGTGCGGGTGCGTTCGTGCTGCCTGCTGTTCAGGGTCTGCGTGACCGATTCGACCGACGCCCGGGCCGCGGCGATGGTCGCGTCGTCGACGCCGGTGCGCAATCCGGCGTCGACGAGATCGCGGATCGCCTGTGTCAGCGGTTCGTAGAGCGCGGCCAGTCGGGCGTACTCGTCACCGCTGACCACGTCGAAGGGCCATTCGGCCCCGGGGTGCGCCTCAGCCACCGAAGACCTTGCGCACCACGGCCTTCGCGCGCCGCGTCACCCGCAGGTAGTTGTCGAGGAATTCCCCGCCGTCGTCGTTGCCCCAGCCGGCGGCCACCGCGACGGCGTTCAGCATCCGGCCCGGGCCCGGCAGCTGGTCGGTGGGTTTGCCCCGCACCAGCACCAGCGCGTTGCGGGCCCGCGTGGCCGTGAGCCAGGCCTGCCGCAGCAGGTCGATGTCGCCTTCGGCGATGAGTTCCGCGGCACCGATCGCGTTGAGCGCCTCCAGGGTCGACGTGCAGTGCAGAGCCGGTATCTTGTGCGCGAACCGCAGCTGCATCAACTGCACGGTCCACTCGATGTCGGCCAGGCCGCCACGGCCCAGTTTGGTGTGGGTGTTCGGATCGGCGCCCCGGGGCAGCCGCTCGGCGTCGATGCGCGCCTTGATCCGCCGGATCTCCTGCACCGCTTCGGCCGACACCCCGCCCGCCGGGTAGCGCGTCTTGTCGATCATCAGCAGGAACCGCTCGCCCAGTTCGAGATCCCCCGCCACCCGGTGTGCGCGCAGCAGCGCCTGCACCTCCCAGGTCTGTGCCCACTGGGTGTAATACGCCTCGTAGGACGCCAGCGTGCGCACGAGCGGGCCGTTGCGTCCCTCGGGCCGCAGCCCGGTGTCGACTTCGAGCGGCGGGTCGGCACTGGGCGTGCCCAGCAGCGACCGCACCTGCTCGGCGATGCTGGTCGCCCACCGCACCGCGGCGGACTCGTCGGCACCGCTGCACGGTTCGCACACGAACATCACGTCGGCGTCGGAGCCGTATCCCAGTTCACTGCCACCGAGACGGCCCATACCGATCACCGCGATGCGTGCCGGCGGGCCGCCCGCGGGGGCGTTGGCGCGCATCACCGCATCCAGTGCGGCCTGCAGGACCGCCACCCACAGCGCGGTCAGCGCGCGGCACACCTCGGTGACCTGGAGCATGCCCAGCAGGTCGGCCGAGGCGATGCGCGCGAGTTCGTGGCGCCGAAGCGTGCGCGCCGCGGCGATGGCGCGCACCGGATCGGCGTGCCTGCCCGCCGAGGCCACCAAACCCCGTGCCATCGCCTCGGGTTCGGTGTCGAGCAGCTTCGGACCGTTGGGGCCGTCGGCGTAGAGCTGGATGACCTCGGGCGCGCGCATCAACAGCTCCGGCACATAGGCCGAGGTGCCGAGCACCCGCATCAACCGCTTGGCGACCGCACCCTCGTCGCGCAGGGTGCCCAGATACCACCGCTGTTCGGCCAGCGCCTCGCTGATGCGGCGGTAGGCCAGCAGACCGGCGTCGGGGTCAGGGGTGTCGGAGAGCCAGTCCAGCAGCGTCGGCAGGAGCACCCGCTGGACCCGGCCACGCCGTCCGCCCTCACTGGTCAACGCGGCCAGGTGCGTGAGCGCGCTCTGCGGACCCTCGTAACCCAGTGCGGCGAGCTGACGTTCGGCCGCGGCGGTGCTCATCCCCGGTTCGATGCCCAGCGCCGGCTGCCCCACCGATTCCAGCAGCGGCTGGTAGAAGAGCTTGGCGTGAAGCCGCGACACCCGCAGGCTCTGGCGCTTGAGTTCCTCGCGCAGCACTCCGAGCGCGTCGCGCTGCCCGTCGGGCCGCACGTGTGCGGCGCGGGCGAGCCAGCGCAGCGCCTCGTCGTCGTCGGCCTCGGGCAGCATGTGGGTCCGCTTGAGCCGCTGAAGCTGCAACCGGTGCTCGAGCAGCCTCAGGAACTCGTAGGAGGCGGTCAGGTTGGCGGCGTCGTCGCGGCCGACGTAACCGCCCCCGCCGAGCGCGGCCAGCGCGTCGACGGTCGACGCCACGTGCAGCGACTCGTCGTTGCGGCCGTGCACGAGCTGTAACAACTGGACGGCGAACTCGACGTCGCGCAGGCCGCCGGTGCCGAGCTTGAGCTCCCGTGCCCGCACCCCCGCGGGCACCAGTTCCTCCACCCGACGCCGCATCGCCTGCACCTCGGGGACGAAATCCTCACGCTCACAAGCGATCCACACCATCGGCGTGAGCGCGTCGATGTACTCGCGGCCCAGGTCGGCGTCGCCGGCCGCGGGCCGCGCCTTCATCAGGGCCTGGAACTCCCACGTCTTGGCCCAGCGCTGGTAGTACGCGACGTGCGATTCGAGCGTGCGGACCAGCTGGCCGTGCTTACCCTCCGGGCGCAGCGCCGCATCGACTTCGAAGAACGCGTCGGCGGCGAACCGCATCATCTCCCCCGCCACCCGGGTGGTGGTCGCGTCGGCCGGGTCCGCGACGAAGATGACGTCGACGTCGCTGACGTAATTCAATTCGCGCGCACCGCATTTGCCCATCGCGATGACGGCGAGGCGCGGTCTGTCGCCGTCACCGCACACCGAGCGCATCGCCACCTCGAGCGCGCCGGCGAGTGCGGCGTCGGCCAGGTCCGACAGGTGCTGGCCGACCGTCGGGAACGGCAGCACCGGTTCGTTCTCCACCGTGGGCGCGGTGTCGAGTGCGGCCAGCACCAGCAGCCGGTCGCGGTACAGGGTGCGCATCGGGAGCATGGCCGTCGCTGCGTCGGAGGCGGATTCGGCCAACCCGGTGAAATCGTCGCGCAGCGCCTCGGCAGTCGGCAGCTCGACCTTGCCCGCGAGCAGCCGCCACGTGTCGGGGTGCGCGACGAGGTGGTCGCCGAGCGCCAGCGACGAGCCCAGGACCGCGAACAGCCGTCCGCGCAAGGGCTTGTCGGTCAGCAATGCCTGGTTGAGTTCGTCCCAGTCGTCGCCGAGTGCGTCGGCGAGTCGCACCATCGTGTGCAGCGCGCTGTCGGCGTCCGGTGCGCGCGACAGCGACCACAGCAGTTCGACGTGGCGTTCGGTGGTCCAGCCCAGCCGGTCGAGGTGTGCGGGGGCCTGCTCCTCCACCAGCCCGAGGCGCCCGACACTGGGCAGCTTGGAGCGTTCGGTCGAAGGTTTGGCCACGCTGCTGACGTTACAACCCCCGCTCTACAGGGACAGGTAGGCCTGCAGCTCGTACGGCGTGACGTGGCTGCGGTAGGTCTCCCACTCGGCGCGCTTGTTGCGCAGGAAGTAGTCGAAGACGTGCTCCCCCAGCGCTTCGGCGACGAGCTCGGAGTTCTCCATCTCCGACAGCGCGGCGCCCAGGCTGCCCGGGAGCTCCTTGTAGCCCATCGCGCGACGCTCCTCGGGCGTCAGGCTCCACACGTTGTCCTCGGCCTGCGGCGCAAGCACGTAACCCTTCTCGACACCGCGCAGTCCGGCGGCCAGCAGCACCGCGAACGTCAGGTACGGATTGCATGCCGAATCGGGACTACGCACCTCGACGCGGCGCGACGACGCCTTGCGCGGCGTGTACATCGGCACCCGCACCAACGCCGAACGGTTTGCCGCACCCCAGGACGCCGCGGTCGGCGCCTCTCCGCCGTGCACCAGGCGCTTGTAGGAGTTCACCCACTGATTGGTGACGGCGCTGATCTCCTGGGCGTGTTCGAGGATGCCGGCGATGAACGACTTGGCGACGTCGGAGAGCTGCAGCGGGTCCTCGGGGCTGTGGAAGGCGTTGGTGTCGCCCTCGAAGAGGCTCATGTGGGTGTGCATGGCCGAACCGGGGTGCTCGGCGAACGGCTTGGGCATGAACGAGGCCCGCACACCGTCACCGAGCGCGACCTCCTTGACGACGTAGCGGAACGTCATCACGTTGTCGGCCATCGACAGCGCGTCGGCGTAGCGCAGGTCGATCTCCTGCTGGCCGGGGGCGCCTTCGTGGTGGCTGAACTCCACCGAGATGCCCATCTGTTCCAGCGCGTCGATGGCGTGTCGGCGGAAGTTCGGCGCCGAATCGTGCACGGCCTGGTCGAAATATCCGCCATTGTCGGCGGGGATGGGCGGGGTGCCGTCGTCCGCGCCGGGCTTGAGGAGGAAGAACTCGATCTCGGGGTGGACGTAGCAGGAGAACCCAAGATCGCTGGCCTTGGCCAGCTGGCGGCGCAGCACGTGGCGCGAATCCGCCCACGACGGCGAACCGTCGGGCATCGTGATGTCGCAGAACATCCGGGCCGAATGGTGCTTACCCGAGCCGTCGGCCCACGGCAGCACCTGGAAGGTGGACGGATCGGGGCGGGCGACCATATCGGCTTCCGAGACGCGAGCGAAGCCCTCGATCGACGATCCGTCGAAGCCGATCCCCTCTTCGAAGGCGCCCTCGAGTTCAGCGGGCGCGATGGCCACGGACTTGAGGTAACCGAGGACATCCGTGAACCACAGCCGGACGAAGCGGATGTCGCGTTCCTCCAGCGTGCGCAGCACGAATTCCTTCTGGCGATCCATGACCGCGAGCGTAGGTTCCGGCTGTTAATTCCGTGTTACGTCGCTGCTAGAACTAGCACCGCAATCCGCTGGGCGGCAGGACGCCGTCGACCAGGTACCGCACCACGGCCGTGTCCACGCAGGCGTCGCCGTTGAACACGACGGTGTGCTGCTTGCCCTCGAACGTGATCAACGCCGCACCCATCTGCCGGGCCAGCTCCACCCCGGCCTCGTACGGTGTGGCCGGATCGCCGGTGGTGGACACCACCACGACCTTGCCGGGGCCGGGGTTCGTCGCGGGGTGCGGCGCCGACGTCGCGGGCACCGGCCACAGCGCGCACACGTCGCGCGGCGCGTAGCCGGTGAACTGGCCGTAGGACAGGAACGGCGCCGCCGCCCGTGAGCGCTGATCGGCCTGCACCCACACCGCGGGATCGGTCGGCGCGGGCGCATCGACGCAGCGGATCGCGGTGAACGCGTCCTGGCGGTTGCTGTAGTGGCCACCTGCGTCGCGGCGCTGGTACTCGTCGGCCAGCGTCAGCAGATCACCGGGGTCCGTGCCGCGGGCGAGGCCGAGCAGTCCGCTTGTCAGGTAAGGCCAGAACCGCGGGCTGTACAGCGCATTTCCCGTACCGGTGATCGCGTCCTGATAGCTCAGTCCGCGCGGATCGGACGTGACGGCGGGCCGGGCCACCAGCGGGTCGACAAGCTGGTGGTAGCGGGCGACGAACTGGGCGGGGTCGGCCCCCAGCGGGCAGCCCGCCGCTTTGGCGCAGTCCGCCGCGTAGGTGTCGAAGGCCCGCTGGAACCCGGTCTGTTGGGCGATCGATTCGGTGATCGGGTCCAAGCTGGGGTCGACGGCGCCGTCGAGCACCATTGCACGTACGCGGTCGGGATAACGCTCGGCGTAGGCCGCACCCAACTCGGTGCCGTACGAGAACCCGAGGTAGTTCAGCTGGTTCTCCCCCAGCGCCGCGCGCACGATGTCCATATCGCGCACCGCGGACGCGGTACCCACGTTGGCCAGGAAGTCGGCGCCCATCCGGTCGAGGCACTGCTGGGCGAGCCCGCGGTAGAGCCCCTCTATGTGCGCGACGCCCGCGGGGCTGTAGTCGACCATCGGTTCGCGTCGGTAGGCGTCGAACTCGGCGTCGGTGCGGCAGCGCAGTTGCGGGGTGGAATGCCCGACGCCGCGCGGGTCGAAGCCCACCAGGTCGAAGCGCCTTCCGATCTCGGTGCCGGCCAGCGCGGCGCCCATCCCGGCGACGGTGTCGACCGCGGAGGCGCCGGGCCCGCCCGGGTTGACCATGAGCGCCCCGATGCGGTCGCCGGTGGCCGGTACCCGGATGACGGCGAGCTGTGCCTGGGCGCCGCCAGGCTGGTCGTAGTTCACCGGGACCGACACGGTTCCGCACTGGGCGGTGGGGATTCGCCCCGGATCGGTGACGACCTGCTCGCAGCCGGCCCACACCGGCGGCTGCCCGTAGCGCTGAGTGGCGTCCCCCTCAGGGGTGGCCGACGCCGGGCCCGCGGCACCGCCGGAGACCGCGCCTCCTGAGACCACGACAAGTGCCAACACAGCCAGCACCGACCGCCGCCCTACCCGCCACATGGCGATCATGGTCGCACGGGTCACAGGGTGAGTCGCTGCCCGCAGGCAAACGGTGACCGGGCTGTGATCACGGGTCGAGCCGGCGTGATCGTCAGCGGCACCGGGTGTCCGGCGGTGGGACGACGAGGTCGATCAGGTACCGGGCGGCGATGTCGTCGACGCAGGCGTTGCCCTGGAACACCACGGTGTGCTGGGTGCCCTCGTAGGTGAGCATGGTGCCGCCGAGCTGACGGGCGAGGTCGACGCCGGCCTGGTACGGCGTGGCCGGGTCGTTGGTGGTGGACACGACCAGAATCGGGGGCAGTCCACCGACCTTGATCTCGTGCGGCTTGCTGGTCGGCGGGACCGGCCAGAAGGCACACGTGCTGAGCGGGGCGTGACCGGTGAACTCGCCGTAGCTCATGAACGGCGCGGCCTCGCGCAGTTTGCGGTCCTGGTCGACGATCTTGTCGCGATCGGTCACTGGCGGCCGGTCCACACAGTTGACCGCCACGCGGGCGTCTGTCGAATTGTTGTAGTGGCCCTGGGCATCTCGGCGCATGTAGAGGTCGGCCAACGCCAGCATGGTGTCGCCGCGGCCGGCTTCGAGTTCGGTCAGGCCCTGGGTGAGGTAGCGCCACAGGTTGGGTGAGTACAGCGTCTGGATGGTGCCGACGACGGCGTCGCTGTAGCTCAGCCCGCGGGGGTCGTCGGTCTCCGCCGGTTTCTCGACGAGCGGGTCGACCAGGCTCTTGTAGACCTCGACGGCCTTCGCCGGATCGGTGCCCAGCGGGCAGTCCGGCTGCTTGGCGCAGTCGGCGGCGTAGTCGTTGAACGCGGTCTGGAAGGCGGCGGCCTGACGGATGTCGGCCTGCAGCGGATCGGCGTTGGGGTCGACGGCGCCGTCGAGGATCATCGCGCGCACGTTCTGCGGGAAGTTCTCGGCGTAGGCGGCGCCGATACGGGTGCCGTACGAGTAGCCGAGGTAGGTCAGCTTCTCGTCCCCGAGCGCGGCCCGGATGGCGTCGAGGTCCTTGGCGACGTTGACGGTGCCGATGTTGGCGAGGAAGTCCTCGCCGGACTTGTCGACACAGCGCTCGATGAACGCCTTGGTCTCGCTCTCGATGTGCTCGACGCCCTCCGGCGTGTAATCGACCTGGGGGTCGGCGCGCAGTCGGTCGTTGTCGGCGTCGGAGTTGCACCAGACCGCCGGAGTCGACGAGGCCACACCGCGCGGGTCGAATCCGACGACGTCGAACCGTTCCCGGACCGACTGCGGCACGGTCGAGACCATCGACGCGGCCGCCTCGACTCCGGACTCCCCCGGGCCGCCGGGGTTGATCACCATCGAGCCGATCTTGTCGCCGGTGGCCCTGAACCGGATCATCGCGAGGCGGGCGACGTCGCCGTCGGGCTTCGCGTAATCGACGGGCACCGACAGCAGACCGCACTCCGCACCGGCCGGGATGCGTGATTCGTCCGAGGGCGCGCCGGCCTGGCACGGCGCCCATTGGATCGGAGTTCCCGGACGCGGCACCGCGATCATCGCGCGACCGTCGACCAGGTTGCTACAACCTGCGACGAGCGGCAGTGCGATAACGGTCGCCGCGACCCCGATCCGAAGCCTCATGGCACCACATGCTGCCATGGACCGGCACCGGCCCTGGCGGGCGCGGCTATCGGGTCGCGCTGAGCAGCTCCTCGAGCGCGTGACCGAAGTCGTCGGCGAGGTCCCACAGGTCGGGCAGCAGTTCGGGACAGGAGACGATTCCGACGTCGAGTTTGCCGTTGAGCGACATCACCGTGATGTTGAGTCCCGAGCCGTGGAAGATCGGCCCGATCGGGTACATCGCCTTGACCTCGCTACCGAGGTAGTACAGCGGCACCTGGGGACCGGGCACGTTGGAGACCACCAGGTTGAGCACCGGGCGGGCGCCGGAGAGCCGGCTGGCCGCATACACCCGCATCGCGGTGCCGAACACCGCGGGCGCGGCGAACTGCGTCCAGTCCTGGAGCAGGGTCGCGCCGATCGCCGTATTGTGTTGTTTGGCAACGGAGTTGGCCTCGGAGATGGCCTTGATCCGTTCGACCGGATCCTCGATGTGGGTCTCGAGGCGGGAGAACATCGCCGACACCTGATTGCGGCCGGGTCGGTCGGACTGATCGTGCACCGACACCGGTACCGCCGCGATCAGCGTGCTGTCCGGCAGCTCGCCGCGGTCGGCCAAGAACTTCCGGAGCACCCCCGACACCAGCGCCATGACCACGTCGTTGAGCTTGACGCCGAAGTGGTTCTTGACCGTCTTGACGTCGTCCAGGTCGAGTTGGGCGAACGCGATGTTGCGGTGGCTGGTGACGTTGGCGTTGAACACGGTCTGCGGCGCCGCGAACGGCGCGGCCATCGACAGTCCGGCCCGCGCGCGCTTGACGGTGTCGAGCACCGTGGTCACCGTCGCCGGCACCGCGTTGACCAGTTTGAGCGGCCGGGTGGCGAACTTGATCGCGCCGTTGACGACGATCTCCACCTGGCTGCCGCCGCCGACACCGGCGACCGGTTCGGGGTCGGGTGCGTCGGGTTCGGTGCTGCACAACTGCGACATCAGGCTGGCTCCGGTGACGCCGTCGACCGCGGCGTGGTGCACCTTGGTCACCACCACGAGCGGTCCCCCGTCGCGGGCGTCGGTACCGTCGATGCCCTCGATGACCCACTTCTCCCACAGCGGGCGCGACCGGTCCAGTGGCATCGAGGCGATGTGGCCGATGAAGTCCGCCAGTTCCTCGCGGCCGCCGGGCGCGGGCAGCCCGGCCCGGTGCAGATGCCGGTCGACGTCGAAGTCCTTGTCCTCCACCCACACCGGATGGTCCGGGTTGAACCGGCTGTCGGCCAGCTTTTCCCGGAACTGCGGCATGGATTCGATCCGCCGGGACAGCGCGTCACGAAGTTTGCCGAAGGTGTAGCCGCCGGGCATCGTGGAGGTGTCCAGCTCGAGGATCGAGCACACGTGCAGTAGCTGCTGAGCGGTTTCGAGGTAGAGGAAGCTGGCGTCGAGCCCGCTGAGCCGTTGCATGGGCCTCAGCGTAAGTGGCGACGACGCCGGTGTGAGGAAATCCACTCAACACCGTGTTCACCACGGTGTGCCGGAGTGGCACACTTGGTGGGTCAGACGAACCCGGGGACCCGGATGGGCCACGAGGATCGACCCGACCATCGCAAGGGACAACGATGTCTGAGCAGACTGTCTACGGCGCTGCGTGTGATCAGTCCACCGCCAAGCCGCGCATCAAGGTTCGCACCACCCACCTGCAGAAGTGGAAGGCCGAAGGCCACAAGTGGGCCATGCTCACCGCCTACGACTTCTCGACCGCCCGCGCATTCGACGACGCCGGCATCCCGGTGCTACTCGTCGGCGACTCCGCGGCCAACGTGGTCTACGGCTACGACACCACGGTGCCGATCACGATCGACGAACTCATCCCGCTCGTGCGCGGCGTGGTGCGCGGCGCACCGCACGCACTGGTCGTGGCCGACCTGCCGTTCGGCAGTTACGAATCGGGCCCGGCACAGGCTCTTGCGACAGCCACCCGCTTCCTCAAGGAGACGGGGGCGCATGCGGTCAAACTCGAGGGCGGCGAACGCGTCGCCGAGCAGATCGCGGTTCTGACCGCGGCGGGCATTCCGGTCATGGCGCACATCGGTTTCACCCCGCAGAGCGTCAACGGCCTCGGCGGCTTCAAGGTCCAGGGCCGTGGCGACGCCGCCGACCAGACCATCGCCGACGCGATCGCTGTCCAGGAGGCCGGTGCGTTCTCGGTGGTGATGGAGATGGTGCCGGCCGAACTGGCCACCCAGATCACCGGCAAGCTGACCATTCCGACCGTCGGCATCGGGGCCGGGCCCAACTGCGATGCGCAGGTGCTGGTCTGGCAGGACATGGCCGGACTCACCTCGGGCAAGACCGCGAAGTTCGTGAAGCGCTTCGGCGATGTGGGCGCCGAGTTGCGCCGCGCGGCAACGCAATACGCCGACGAGGTGGCGGCCGGGGCCTTCCCCGCCGAAGAGCACAGCTTCTAGGCCCCCCTTTTACGCGAAGTCCGGCCTGCGCTTGCCCAGGAATGCGTCGACACCTTCGTGTCCGTCGGCGGAGTCGGCGCGCTGCGCGATCAGTCGGCCCTCGAGTTCCATTTGCTCTTCGAGGCTGTTCTTGAGCGAGGCGAGAAGCAGCGTCTTCACCGCACCGTGCGACGGCGCCGACCCGCCCGCCAACTGCTCGGCCAGTGCGGTCGCGCGGTCGCCGAGTTCGGCGTCGGGCACAACGTCGGTCACCAGGCCCCACTCCTGGGCCTGCGCGGCCGACAGGGTCCGGTTGGTCAGCATGAGTTCCTGTGCGCGACGCATCCCGACCAGTCGCGGTAGGTGATAGGACGAACTGCCGTCCGGGCTCAGCCCGACCTTGGTGTAGGCCATCGTGAACGACGCCGACTCGGCGGCGAGCACCAGGTCTCCGGCCACCGCGAGGCTGAATCCGGCACCCGCCGCGGCGCCGTTGACGGCGGTGACCAGTACAGCGTCCATCCGGGCGAACGTCGAGATCGCCCGGTGCAGGTCGTCGGCGACGCCCTTGATGAACCGGCCCCGCGACGGTGCGGCCGCGAACGATTTGAGATCGCCGCCGGCACAGAAGAATCGACCGGATCCGGTGAGCACCACGGCCTTGGTCGCCGGGGTGTCACAGCGTGCGGCGACGTCGGCGAGTTCTGCGGTCATGGTGTCGTTCATCCCATTCGCCGCCTCCGGGCGGTTCAACAGGATCCTGGCCACCGGACCGGACTGCTCGAACGTGACTGCCTGGTAATCGCTCACAGGGGGACTGTAGCGATCCGCATCGCCCGAACGCGTTCACCTCGGTGTGGCAGGCTGTGTTTTCCCTCCAGGATCAGCGAAGGTGAACATGGCACGTAAGACGCCCAAGACCTCTCGGCACACCGAGGTGGAGCGGAAGTTCGAGGTCACGGAATCCAACGGCGTCGAGTCGACCGTGTCGCCGTCCTTCGACGGGCTCAATGCGGTCACACGCGTGGAACGGTTGCCGGTCCAGCACCTCGACGCGATCTACTTCGACACCCCTGGGCGCGACCTCGCCGCGCACCGGATCACGTTGCGGCGCCGCACCGGCGGGACCGATGCCGGCTGGCATCTCAAACTCCCCGCCGGTGCCGATACGCGCACCGAAGTGCGGGTCCCACTCGGGGGCGACCCCGACAGAGATGACGTGCCCGACGAACTGCGCGATGTCGTGCTGGCGATCGTCCGCGACCGCCCGCTGGCGCCCGTCGCCCGGATCAGTACGCACCGCACCGTCGACATGCTGTTCGGGCCCGACGGTGAGGCGGTGGCCGAATTCTGCGATGACGAGGTGACGGCGTCCGCGGAGGGCGGCGCAGAGCAGCGCTGGCGGGAGTGGGAACTGGAACTCGTCGGCGCGGGTGACGCCGCGTTGCTCGACCGGCTGACGAACCGGGTGCTGGACGCCGGGGCGTCACCCGCCGGACACGGATCGAAGCTCGGCAGGGTGCTCGACACCGGGCAGACCGACCACGAGGTGAAGACCCGCGCGGAGGATCCGGTGCACCGCGCCGTCGCCGAACAGGTCGAGGAGTTGGTGACGTGGGACCGCGCGGTGCGAGCCGACGTCTACGACTCGGTGCACCAGATGCGGGTGACCACACGCAAGATCCGCAGCCTGTTGCAGTCCGCCGAGGACGTGTTCGGCATCTCCGACGACGCCTGGGTGCTCGACGAGTTGCGGCAGCTCGCCGCGGTGCTCGGGGTGGCCCGCGACGCCGAGGTGCTGGCCGAACGGTACGAGCAGGCGCTCGGCGCACTGCCGCCGGAACTGGTGCGCGGGCCGGTGCGCGCACGGCTGGTCGACGGCGCCGAGCGGCGGTATGAATCCGGGTTGCGCCGGTCGCTGATCGCGATGCGCTCGCAGCGGTACTTCCGCCTGCTCGATGCGCTCGAAGGTCTGGTGGCCGCCGAACCGCCGGCCGCACAGAAGGGCAAGGAACCGGCGCCGACCACGATCGACTCCGCCTACAAGCGGGTCCGCAAGGCAGCCAAACGGGCGGCGGCGGCGGCCGAGGACATCGAACACGACGAGGCGCTGCACCGAATCCGCAAGGGCGCCAAGCGCCTTCGTTACACAGCGGCGGCCACCGGGGCGGGCAAGGTATCGGAGCGGGCGAAGACGATCCAGTCGCTGCTCGGCGACCATCAGGACAGCGTGGTCAGCCGCACGCATCTGACCCAGCAGTCCGACGTCGCCCATGCCGCAGGTGAGGACACGTTCACCTACGGGCTGCTGTACCAGCTGGAGACCGAGGTCGCCGACCGGGCGCGTGAGCAGTTGGACGACGCACTGCGCAACCTCGACAAGTCGGTGCGCAAGGCCGGGACGAAGGGCACGTGATGGGCGGACGAGCTGGCCTCTAAGCCGGATTCTGTTCCCCGCCGTCATTGCTGACGACGCGGCGGCGACCATCCATCTGGGCACTCCGTTGCCGGGTGCCTCGAGCGGCCTACCCGCAGGCTCGGGCGAGCAGCCCTCAGGCGCCTGCGCAGCCGCACCGGGTGCGGCCTACTTGGCCTTGCTTCGGGTGGGGTTTGCCTAGCCACCCCGGTCACCCGGGGTGCTGGTGCGCTCTTACCGCACCGTTTCACCCTTACCGCCGCAGTGCCCGGAGGCCCAGCGGTGGCGGTCTGTTTTCTGTGGCACTTTCCCGCGAGTCACCTCGGATTGCCGTTAGCAATCACCCTGCTCTGTGAAGTCCGGACTTTCCTCGAGCCGTTTCCGGCCCGCGGCCGCCCGGCCAACTCGTCCGCGCAGATCACCGTACCCTCATACTCATGCCGCAGGTGCCGCCGGCCCGATATCTGCAGCGGGCGCGCGACCTCGTGGACGCCCGCTACGCGGATCCGATCACCGTCGACGACCTGGCGTCCGCTGCGGGCTTGTCGCGGGCGCATTTCAGCCGCATGTTCACCCGCACCTTCGGGGAGTCGCCGCGCGAGTATCTGCAGAGTCGGCGGCCTACCGGGCCAGCCTGCCGCCGGCGGCTCTTCACGCCCGCGTGCCGACGTGCATCCTCATGCGTGACACCCGCCCACCCGCCGACAGCCGGGTGAAGACAGCACACAGGGAGAAGACGGCGCCACCTGTCCGGTCGTAGCGTCGCTCCTATGAGAATCGCCAGTGCCCATCTGTGGGTTCACGACCAGCAAGTCGCGCTCGAATTCTGGACCTCGAAGGTCGGAATGGAAGTGCGTCAGGATGTTTCGCTTCCCGACGTCGACGGTGTCTTCCGGTGGCTGACCGTCGGCCCGCCCGGCCAGGACGACGTCTCGATCGTCCTCATGGCCGTTCCGGGCCCGCCCATGATGGACGACGCCACCCGCAGGCAGGTGCTCGATCTGACCGCGAAGGGTTTCGCCGGCACGGTTTTCCTCACCACGGAGGACTGCCGGGGCAGTTACGAGGAATTGTCCGCGCGCGGAGTGGAATTCACCGAGGCGCCGCATGAGATGCCGTACGGTATCGACTCCGGATTCCGCGATCCCTCGGGTAACAGCGTGCGCGTGACGCAGCTGGCAGAGGTGCCTGCCGGATAAGCGTCGAGATCGACGTGAGGGTCGTTGATCCGCTGCCTCCACGACCCTGGCGTAGAACTGGGCAGGCCGGCTGCGAGGCGGCCCGGAGTCACTCGTGCAATTGCCCGCCTGTGCGCGACAGAGTCGCTGACAAGTCGCGAGAGACCAGCGCCGAGTCCACGACCAGCGACAACCCAGCGACCCTGTCGCTAAGAGCCGGGCAACCCGCATACTGTCCCGCCGAGGGACTCGTGTCACGCCCGTGACGCCAGACAGCTCGCGATGAATTGCGCCGACCCGGGAAGTCCAATAGCCGTCGGTCGTCTGCCGAGGAGGAAAAGCGTGCCCCAACTGCTCAAGGTCCAGAACTTCACCGTCTCGCGCGACGGGTTCGGCGCCGGCGAGAACCAGACCATGGAGCGGCCCTTCGGACATGCCGACCCGGCCGACATGTTCACGTGGGCCGGCGCCACCGCCAGCTGGCCCAATCGCACCGAGCCGGGCGGCAGCCGGGGACTCGACGACTACTTCACGCGCGACTTCTCGAACAACATCGGCGCCGAGATCATGGGCCGGAACAAGTTCGGCCCCCAGCGAGGCCCCTGGCGGGATCATGCATGGCAGGGCTGGTGGGGCGACGAACCGCCTTTCCACACCCCGGTGTTCGTCATGACCCATCACGTGCGTCCGTCGTTCACCCTGTCAGACACCACGTTCCACTTCGTCGACGATGACCCGGCCACGGTACTCGCACGGGCCCGCGAGGACGCCCACGGCAAGGACGTCCGGCTGGGCGGCGGGGCCACCGTCATCCGGCAGTTCCTCGCCGCCGGCCTCGTGGACACCCTTCACGTCGCGGTCTCCGACGTGGAGATCGGGCGGGGAACGCGACTGTGGGAGTCCCCCGAGGAGTTGGAGGACCGGTTCCACCACGACTTCGTGCCGAGTTCGAGCGGGGTGACACACCACCTCTTCTGGCGGTAGTGATGTAAGGGTGTGCCCTCTTCCCGATGCCGACTTCCGAGAACAGCATCCTGCCGTCCACGCGTGGGCGGAGCCTACCGACCTGCGACGCCGCGGGGTTCGATGGTTTCTGATTCTGGCGTTCGGATGCGCCTGGGTGCCCTGGTTCGCCGTATACCTGGCAGGCGGATCGCTGGACGATCCGGTGGTCCAATTGCTCACTGCCGCCTTCGTTCCGGCGCTGGCCGCCTGCGTGGTGCGCCGGTGGATCACCAGGCAGGGCTTCCGCAATTCCGGGCTGCGCCTGAACCTGAGGGGCTCGTGGCGGCACTACGCGGCGGCCGTGACCATCCCCTGGGGTGTGCTGATCCTCGCCGTCCTCATCGCGGCCGCGGCCGGAATGTGGACGCCGCACTCGGTGAGCGGCTCGTCATGGCTGTACCTGGCCGCGGGCCCGGTCGTCTGCATCGCGCTGTCCCCGATCTTCTGGGGTGAGGAGTACGGCTGGACGGCGTATCTGCGGGACCGCCTGGTTCCGGGTCGTCCGATCCTGACGACGTTCCTCACAGGTCTGGTCTGGGGTGTGTGGCACTGGCCGCTGCCCTGGGTCGGCTACTTCGGTGGCGACGCGCCGGTGTCGGACGCGGTGTGGGGAATGCTGTGGTGGCTGCCGCTCAGCATTTTGCTCGAGTTCCTGATCGGGTGGTTGTGGTCCGAGACGGCATCGGTGTGGCCAGGCGCGATGCTGCACGCCGGCAGCAACATGGTGGCGGCGCTCGGGATGACGATGGTGTTCGGCGACGCCGTCGGGATCACCGGCACGACAGTCCTGCTGTGTGTGGCCCTGCTGCCCTACGTGCTCGTGGTGGTTCTCACCGGCCACACCGGCGGTAAGCGGCCGGCGGTCGGCGACTAGCAACTTTCGAGATTTCACATAGTTGAACTAACCATTTACCATGGTTTGAATGGCTAACCAACTGGCGGAGAGTCCGGCGGCGCCAACGGGTGGCGGCCTGCTGATCGCGGCACTGGCCGCCGGGGGCACCAGCGTCTCCTTGATGCAGACCTTGGTCATCCCCCTTGTCCCGCAGCTCCCCACCCTCCTGAACACCTCAGCATCCAACGCCTCGTGGGCGGTCACGGCGACACTGTTGACCGGTGCCGTCGCCACGCCGATGTTCGGACGCCTGGGCGACATGTTCGGCGCCAAACGCGTCCTCGTCGTCTGCGCGGCGCTGCTCACCGTGGGCTCGGTCGTCGCCGCATTGACAAGTAGCCTGGTGCCGCTGATCATCGGCCGCGCCCTACAGGGCTTCGGCGCCCCGGTCATCCCGCTGGGCATCAGTGTGCTGCGCGCCTCGCTGCCCGCCGAACGTGTCGGCGGCGCAATGGGTATGGTGAGCGCCTCGCTGGGAGTGGGTGGCGCACTGGGCCTTCCACTCTCGGCCGTCATCGCCGAACACCTCAGCTGGCATGCGCTCTTCTGGTCCGCTGCCGCCCTTGGCCTCGGCTGCTGCCTGATCTTCGCCACCCTGGTTCCCGACATCGTCCCGTCCGCGAACATGGGCCGTTTCGACGTGTTCGGCGCGGTCGGACTGGCCGCGGGCCTCGTCATGCTGCTCCTGCCGATCTCGAAGGGTTCGAGCTGGGGCTGGTCGAGTCCGAGCACGATCGGTCTGCTGGTCGGTTCGTTCGTGGTGTTCGCGGTATTCGGGTGGTGGCAGACCCGGGCATCTACCCCGCTGGTCGACATCCGCACCACGGTCAAGAAACCGGTGCTCCTGACCAACCTCGCCTCGATCGCGATCGGGTTCGGCATGTTCGCGATGTCGCTGATCGGGCCGCAGCTGCTCCAGATGCCCAGCGCCACCGGTTACGGGCTGGGCCAGACCATGGTGGCCGCCGGCCTGTGGATGGCGCCCGGCGGTCTGGCGATGATGGCCGCGGCCCCCATCGCGGCCCGGATCATCGCCGCCCGCGGGCCCCGGTTCGCGCTGATCGTCGGCGCCGTCGTCATCGCTGCCGGTTATCTCGGTGGCACCCAGTTGCTCGGTTCGCCCGGCGGTGTCCTGGCGTTCAGCGTCGTCGTCAGCATCGGTGTGGGTTTCGCGTTCGCCGCGCTACCAACGCTCATCAACGGCGCGGTCCCGGTCTCGGAAACCGCTGCCGCCAACGGCATCAATTCGCTGGCGCGATCGCTGGGCACCTCGGTGTCGAGTGCGGTCATGGCTGCGGTGCTGGTGCAGATGACCGTGACGTTCGCCGGCCACGCCATCCCGTCGCTCGCGGCGTTCCGGACAGCGCTACTCATCGCGGCGGGCGCCGCGGTGGTCGCGGCCCTGATCGCGACGGCGATCCCCACCGCGGCTCCGGTGCCGGCGCCGTCGCCCATCGAACCGGTGCTGGCCCCGGCGCCGGTCCACCGGCGCGCGCAGCGTCTCGAGAACGTGATGACCGCGCTCGGCCGACAGGCCGCGGTGGGACTGCAGATCCCGTCGATGCCCAAGCGGCTGGACCGCGGGGATTATGTGATCGCCGCCTACCTGGGTGGTTCCGGACCCATGACGCTGGACGAACTCGGCCGCGCCCTCGACAGCCCCAGCCGCGCGGTCGAAGACCGCCTCACGACGCTGATCCGCGACGGGCTCGTCGGCCGGGTCCCCACCCCCGATCACGCCGCGCCACCGCGTTTCACGCTGACCCCGCGGGGTCGGGCGATCTTCGAGCGCCAGCGGTCGGAGAACATCGCCGGGCTCGAATCCGTGCTGAGCCGCTGGGATGACGGCGACGTCGCCGTGCTCATCGGATACCTCGGCCGGCTGTCCGACGGCATCGACGAAGCGAACCGCCGGCGGCAGACGGCGAACACGCCACCGCCTCCGGTGTCACCGCACAGCTACACCGAACCGCTACGCGCGCAACGGATGCCGGTCCCGACCGCGCGCGATCGGTGGAGGTGAACGGCGTCGGCTCAACGCCGCCGCAGCAGGATCACGTTGTCCAGCCACGTCACCGGTTCGCCGTCGGGGCTCTCCCCTGCCCGCTCGACCTCCTCGGCCCGTAGCTGTTCCCAGCGCTCGGGATCGGGTGCCAGCGCGGTCAGCACCTCCTGCAGCGACGGCAGGTTGTGCGGGTGACCGTCCTTCCAGGTCCACTCCGGCGTGGCGCCGTGGTCCACGACCAGCAGGAGACCCCCGGGCACCACGGCATCGGCCGCCCGATGCAGGGCGGCGTTGCGGTCGACGTCCAGTGGCGAGTGGAAGAACTGCGCCGACACCAAGTCGAAACTCCCCTTGGGGAAGGTCTCCGCGAGGTCGTGTCGTTCGAACCGGATGCGTTCGGCGACACCGGCCGCCGCGGCGTCCTCGGCGGCCCGATTCAGCGCGGTCGTCGAGACGTCGACGCCCACCACCTGCCATCCGCGCTGGGCCAGCCAGATGGCGTCGGCGCCCTCCCCGCAGCCGAGGTCGAGCGCACGTCCTGGTGCGAGCGGTTCGACGATCTCGGCGAGCCGCACGTTGACCCGACCGCTCCACACCCGGTCCTTCGCCCCGTAGTGCTGCTCCCAGAACTCCACTGTCTCAGACATTCTCGTACTCCTTCCATGCCGGAACCGGCAATCCGAACTCATCAGCGAGCAGGCTCTGCACCACTGCTGCCGCGGCTTTCGCGCCGGCCGCGATCGCGGCGGCCACCTGCGGCATCTGCACGGTGACGTCCCCGGCTGCGAATACGCCGGGCACCGACGTGCGGGCGAACTCATCGACCCACACCGCCTCCGACGACATCGGATTCGCCTCCCCGAACCGCACGCCGAGCTGCTCGGCCAGCGCGGAGCGTTGACCCACCGACGGGGTGACCATCAACCCGCGGCGCGCCAGCACCGCCCCGTCGGAGAAGACGACGTCCAGACCGTCTGAAGCGCCACGCACCTCGGCGACCGGGCGCTCCTCGATGCGGACGCCGGCCGCTTCGATCAGCGCCCGGTCGTCACCGCCGAGATCCTCGGTGAGCAGCACGATGTCATCACTCCATCCGCGCAGCAGCAGTGCGGCGTGCACCGCTCGCGCACCTGTGGCCATCAGCGCGACGGGCGCATCGCGCACCTCCCAGCCGTGGCAGAACGGACAGTGGAACACCGACGCGCCCCAGAGCTCCGCCACCCCGGGAAGCTCCGGCAGCCGGTACTGCATACCGGTGGCGAGCACAATGCGCCGCGCCGCTTCGACGGTGCCGTCACCCAGCTCGACGGTGAACACGTCGTCGCGCCGCACCGCGGTCACCACCCCGTCGCGCACCTCCACCTGCGGATACTTCGCCAGTTCTCGACGACCGTCGGCGTACAGCTCGGCGGGAGGGCGCCCGTCGTGTCCCAACAGCCCGCCGATTCCGTGCGACACAGCGTTACTCGGCTCGCCGGCATCCACCACGAGAGTGCGCCGGCGCGCCCGTCCCAGCACCAGCGCGGCGCTCAGTCCCGCGGCACCGCCGCCGACGATCACACAGTCCCAGATCTCATCCATGCCCCGAGGTTGCCGTGCGCACGGGACTAGTGCCAAGCTGTTTTGCCATGCAGGCAAACGAGGCGCCCGAGGACGGTGTCGACCAACGGGTGCGCAAACGCTTGCGGGAGCTCCGCCGGCAGCGCGGGTTCACCCTGGAGGAGGTGGCCGCCAGGTCGGCCATCGACGTCTCGACGCTGAGCCGGCTGGAATCGGGTAAGCGACGGCTGGCGCTCGACCATCTCCCCCGGCTGGCGGCCGCGCTGGCGGTCACCACCGACGAACTGCTGCGGGCGCCGGAGGCCGAAGACCCCCGGGTGCGCTCGAATTCGCATACCCGCCACGGAGTCACGTACTGGCCGTTGACCCGTCAGGGGTCGCCGAGCGGGTTGCACGCATTCAAGGTCCGCGTCAGCGCGCGGCGGCGCAAACCGCCCGCCGAGCTACCTGTGCACGAGGGTCAGGACTGGATGTACGTGCTGTCCGGCCGGCTGCGACTGATCCTCGGCGAGCGCGACTTCATTGTGGAACCCGGTGAGGCCGTGGAGTTCTCGACCTGGACGCCGCACTGGTTCGGGGTGATCGACGGCCCGGTGGAGGCGATCGTCATCTTCGGACCCCATGGTGAGCGCCTCCACCTGCACATCTGATATGTAGAGACTTTTGTCAAGAGGGCAGGGTGAGGCGCCGCCGGGGAGCTACCCCCGACGGCGCCTCGTTGCTTCCTCGGCCAGTCTGTGTGGTGAGCGTGTCGTTGGCGACGCGCGGTCAGACTGATATACGCGGATTGGCTACCGCAGGACGGTGTTTCGGCTGGATCGCATCCGCATGTCTAGAGTCGAGCGTCACCCGCATGGGCTGCTCATAGGTGTGTCGCGGGTCGATCCACGCGCTGCCACCACGGACCTCGCGAGGAAGCAGATCAGGTGGCGGTCAGTCGTCCATGACTGCCAGCGACCAGCACCAGCCGGCCAGTTCACGCGCGACCGCGACATTGGCCGTCACGGGTCGCTTACGTCGCTCCAGGAAGCCAACCCACCTGCCATGCCATGGCGGCGGTTGCCTTCGTCCCCGCGGGCGCGGGCCGCCGCAGAAGCCCGATCCCACCGCGAACGCATCACCGCACCCACGTGATACCGCGGCTTGTGATGCCACGCCGCCTCGACCAGCAGCCGCCGGACATGGGTGTTGCCGGTCTTGGTGATCGGACCCTGAGCCCGCGAGGAACCCGACGAAAACTCCGAGGGAACCAACCCCACAAAAGAGCCAATCGTGTTGCCGGTGAACCGGTTCCAATCACCAATTTCGACTGCCAACGCAAACCCGGTCAACGTGTTCACCCCCCGCAGACACGACACCCGCCGCACAATCGCGGTGAACTCACCATCGGCGGCCCTCTCCTCGATCGCTGCGTCCAGACGCCGCCGCCGGGCCTGCATTGTCAACACGTGGTCATAGTCGGCATCAAAGGCCATCCGCGTCGCCGACGCCCTGAGCTGCGGCGCGGCGACGGTGCGCAGCCACTGATCATGGGCACCGGTCCAGGCCGCCCCGCCGTAATACACGATGCCGTGGCGCAACAGCAGCTTGGACAGGCGATGCCGAGCCCTCATCAGGTCGCCGCGGCAGTCCTCGCGGGCACGCACCAAGTCACGAGCCGCTTCCTGAGCCACGCTCGGGATCGACACCGACGTGATCTCATCCAGACGCAACAACCGGCACAGATGCAGGGCATCGCGGGCATCGGTCTTCACTCGATCTCCAGCGGGCTTCTGCAGCTTCGACGGTGCCACCACGACGCAGCGGATCCCGGCATCCGTCAACGACCGCTGCAAGCCGAAACCGGTGGGACCAGCCTCGTAGGCCACCGCCACCGGCCCCGGCAGCCCCGATATCCACGACCGGATGTGCTCGTGGGACGGGGTCAGGCGAGTCTGCTGAACCTCACCAGTCACGCCGTCGATGGCCGCTGCTGCGACCGAACGTGCATGCACGTCCAGTCCCACACTCGTACGCTCTGTAAACACCGGGGCCTCCCACCACTGTCGGATAGACCGGGCAGGCGACTCCCTACTCGGTAACCCACGAACATGGGTGAGTGGGGCCCCGGCCCGCAACCCCCGACTCAAAGCCGACGGTCACCCATACCGTCTAGAGATAGGCGGTCTGATTCACCAGCCGCACCGATGACCCGCCGTCGGGGTAGAACTCGGCGATGCTCAGGGAGGCGAGGTCGAGGTGCAGCCGGTAGAGGATGCCCTCACCGGCGTTCAGTGCCAGCCTCAGCATCGTCTTGATCGGTGTGACATGCGAAACCACCAGCACCGTCGAGGCGCCGTGCTCAGCGATGATGCGGTTGCGCGCTCGCCGGACCCGGTGCGCGACGGCGTCGAAGCTCTCGCCCCCGGGTGGTTCCACGCTGGTGTCGTGCAGCCAGCGGCTGTGGATGTCCGGATCACGCTGGGCCGCCTCGCCGAACGTCAGCCCCTCCCACGAACCGAAGTCTGTCTCGATCAGATCCTCGTCGACCGCGACGTCGAGATTGAGCGCCTTGGCGGCTGCCGTCGCGGTGTCGTAGGCGCGCTGCAGCGGTGAACTCACGACGGCGTCGATCCCGCCCCGATCCGCGAGGTGGGCGGCCGCGGCGTCGGCCTGCCTGCGGCCCAGTTCGGTCAGCGCGGGGTTGCCACGCCCCGAGTACCGCCGCTCGACCGACAGTTCGGTCTGGCCGTGGCGCAGCAGCAGAAACCGCGTCGGCTCCCCCCGCGCGCCGGTCCAGCCGGCCGGCGACGTCGGCGTCTCCGTCGAAGCAGCCACCACCGGCTCGCGCGGCTCCGGTTCGATACCCGCCGCGGCGTCCATCGCCTCGTTGGCCAACCGGTCGGCGTGGGCGTTGCGCGCGCGCGGAATCCACGAGTAGGTGACGCGGTCGAACCGCTCCGCCAGCGACCGCGCCTGCCGGTGCAACGGGATCAGATCGGGATGCTTGACCCGCCAGCGGCCCGCCATCTGCTCGACCACGAGTTTGGAGTCCATCGACACCGCCACGTCGGTCGCGCCCACACCGGCGGCTTCCTCCAGGCCGGCGATCAGCCCGCGGTACTCGGCGACGTTGTTGGTGGCCCGGCCGATCGACTGTTTGCGCTCGGCGAGGACCGCCGACCGGTCGGCGGAGAACACCACCGACCCGTAACCCGCGGGACCGGGGTTGCCGCGCGAACCGCCGTCCGCCTCGACGATGACTTTCACGGGGCAACCTTCACTTCTTGAAACCCTCGGCGCGCACCAGGATTGCGTTGCACTCCGGACAGCGCAGCACCTCGTCGTCGGCGGCCGCGGAGATCCGCGACATCTCACCCCGGTCGATCTCGAGCCGGCAGGCGCCGCACCGGCGGCCCTGCAACTGTCCGGCGCCCTGACCGCCCCGGGCGCGCTGGCGCTCATAGAGGTCGACCAGGTCGGGTTGCAGCGACGTCAGCAACTCCTCGCGCCGGGTGAGGCTCTCCTGCCGCGACCGGTCGAGGTCGGCCACCGCCTCGGCCAGCGCATGCTGGGCGGCCCTCAACGCGGTGTCGAGCTCGTCGACGGCCGCCACTTCCACCACCCGCCGGCCGGCGAGCTCCTCGCGGCGCTCCATCACCTCCAGCAACGAATCCTCCAGGCTCGCCTGGCGGCGTTCGAGCGTCTCGAGCTCGTGCTGCAGCTCCCCGACCTGTTTGGCGGCGACACTGTCCCCGTTCAGCAGAGCGCGGTCACGGTCTTCGCGCTGACGGACGGCGTCGATCTCGGACTCGAACTTCGCCACCTGCTCGTCGAGGTCTTCCATGGCGATCCCGAGCGCGGCCGACCTGTCCTGCGCCGCAACGAGCTCGGCGCGCACCCGGTCGAGCTCCTCCTGTTCGGGCAGCTTCTTCACGCGATGCTCGACCCGGGCCAGCCCGGCGTCCACCTCGGCCAGCTGTAGCAACGAATGTTGCTGCCACACATCAGCTTTCACTTGTACCCCTACCAGTCCCTAGGTTCCACGGATCGGTGCGCAGGTCGCAGACCCGCACCGGTAACGCATCGGAGAAGTGCTCACGCAGCACCCCGGCAGCCTGTTCGCACCAGGGGAACTCGCTGGCCCAGTGGGCGACGTCCACCAGCGCCACCGGCGATGCCCGGCGGTGCTCGTCGGCGGGGTGATGACGAAGATCGGCCGTCAGGTACACCTGCACGTCGGCGCGGGCCACCGTGGCGAGCAGTGAATCCCCCGCTCCCCCGCACACGGCCACCCGCGACACCATGCTCGACGGGTCCCCGGCCGCACGCACACCCCACGTCGTGGCGGGCAGGGCGGCGTTGACACGGGAGACGAAGTCGGCCAACGGCTCCGGTGCCGGTAACGAGCCGATGCGGCCGATTCCGACGTCCCCGGGGATCGGCGCGATGCTGAAGATGTCGAAGGCGGGCTCCTCGTAGGGATGCGCCGCGCGCACGGCGCTGAGCAGCTCCCGGCGCCGGGCCGCAGGCGCGATCACCTCCACCCGCTCCTCGGCGACGCGCTCCAGGGAGCCGACGTTGCCGATGGCCGGCGAGGCGCCGTCGTGTGGGAGGAACTGTCCAGTTCCCGATGCGCTCCAGCTGCAGTGTGAGTAGTCGCCGATCTGGCCGCCACCCGCATCGAACACTGCCTCGCGCACCGCATCGGCGTCCTCGGTCGGAACGTAGACCACCCACTTGTCCAGCTCGGTGTCGGCGGAGACCGGCGAGAGCACCTCTTCGACGGTGAGCCCCACCGCGGCGGCCAGCGCGTCGGAGACCCCCGGCGAGGCGGAGTCGGCGTTGGTGTGTGCGGTGAACAGGGCGCGGCCGGTGCGGATCAGCGAGTGCACGAGCGCGCCCTTGGGGGTGCTCGCCGCGACGGTGTCCACGCCGCGCAGCAGCAGCGGGTGATGCGCCAGCAGCAGCCCGCGCTCCGGTACCCGGGCGATGACGGCCTCGGTGGGGTCGACCGCGACGGTCACCGAGTCGACGGGTTCGTCCGGGTCACCGCACACCAGCCCGACCGAATCCCAGTCGGCCGCCAGTCGCGGTGGATAGGCCGCGTCGAGCACGGCGATCACGTCGGCCAGCCGCACGCTCATCGCATCGCCTCCGTCGGGAATCGGCCGCCCGTCCGCACCGGCAGGCGCTCGACCAGCCACGACAGCGGCACGGCGGGGCCGCCGTTGTACCTGGTCGCCTGCGGCGCGAGACGTGACACAGCACGACAGTAGTGGGCGGTGCAGGACGCCGAGCCGAACGACCCCGTGACATCGGGGAGAATGGAAGTGTGACCGACACGCTGGACCGTTCCACCGCCACCCGCCCGCAGCTGGTGCTGTTCGATCTGGACGGCACGCTCACCGATTCCGCGCAGGGCATCGTGGCGAGCTTCCGGCATGCACTGGGCGAGGTCGGGGCGCCCGTTCCGGACGGTGATCTGGTCAGCCGCATCGTCGGACCCCCGATGCACCACACCCTGCGCTCGCTGGGCCTCGGCGAGCGGGTTGATGAGGCGATCGCCGCCTACCGGGCCGACTACACGTCCCGGGGGTGGTCGATGAACCGCACCTTCGACGGCATCCCGGCCCTGCTGGCGGATCTGCAGGCGGCGGGCGTCCGCCTGGCCGTGGCGACGTCGAAAGCCGAGCCGACCGCGCAGCGCATCCTGGCCCACTTCGGCCTGGACGGCTTCTTCGAGGTCATCGCGGGCGCCAGCCCGGACGGCACCCGGGCCGCGAAGGCCGACGTCGTGGCCTCCGCGCTGGCCCGGCTCGAACCGCTGCCCGACCGGGTGGTGATGGTCGGCGACCGGTGGCACGACGTCGAGGGTGCCGCGGCACACGGTATCGACACCGTGGTGGTCGGCTGGGGATACGGTCGCGCCGATTTCAGCGAGCCCACCGAGGTGCCCGTGCTCGCGCACGTGGAGACGGTGGCCGACCTGCGGGAGGTGCTGGGTGTCTGAATCATCGCCGCTGCACGTCACGTTCGTCTGTTCGGGCAACATCTGCCGTTCGCCGATCGCCGAGAAGGTGTTCGCCCACCAGATCGCCGAACGCGGCCTGTCCGGGGCGGTGCGGGTCAGCAGCGCGGGCACCGGCGGCTGGCACGCCGGTGACCCCGCCGACGTGCGGGCGGTCCATGTGCTGCGCGCCCACGGCTACCCCACCGCTCACGAGGCCGCCCAGGTCGACGACGACCACCTGTCCGCCGACCTGGTCGTCGCGCTGGGCCGCAACCACGTCCGGATGCTCAGCGAGCTCGGGGTGCCGGCCGGGCGGCTGCGCATGCTGCGCTCGTTCGACCCGCGATCGGCGGCGCACCCACTCGACGTGGAGGACCCCTACTACGGCACGCAGGACGATTTCGAGGACGTCTTCGCCGTGATCGAGGCGGCCCTGCCGGGGCTGCACGACTGGGTCGACGAACAACTCGCGACGCGGGGAATCGCGAGCTGATGAAGCGCTGGGCGTTCCTGCTGCGGCCGGCATGGCTGGCGCTGTACGTGGTGGTGCTCGCCTTCGCCTACCTGTGCTTCACCGTGCTGGCGCCCTGGCAGCTCGGCAAGAACACCACGACCTCGCGCGAGAACGACCAGATCTCCCGATCCGTCACCGCCGAACCCGTTCCGGTCACCTCGGTGCTGCCCGAACAGGATTCGGCCGCACCGGACGAACAGTGGCGGCGGGTCACCGCGACCGGGCGGTACCTGCCCGAGGCGCAGGTGCTGGCTCGGCTGCGGGTCGTCGACGGCGACCCGGCCTACGAGGTGCTGGTGCCGTTCGCCGTCGACGGCGGCCCGACGGTGCTGGTGGACCGCGGGTACGTGAAACCCGAACAGGGCACGGCGGTGCCGCCGATCGAGCCGGCCCCCACCGCAACCGTGAGCATCACCGCACGCCTGCGTGACGCCGAACCGGTTCCGCCCGGTAAGGAACCGTTGCGGGAGAACGGCATACCGCAGGTGTACGCGATCAACCCCGGCCAGATCTCCGCGCTGACCGGTGTGCCGCTGGCCGGTTCGTACCTGCAGTTGGTCGAGGATCAGCCGGGCGGCCTCGGCGTCATCGGATTGCCGCACCTCGACGCCGGCCCGTTCCTGTCGTACGGAATCCAGTGGATCGCCTTCGGCGTCATCGCGCCGATCGGCGTCGGCTACTTCATCTACGCCGAGATCCGCCAGCGTCGCCGCGACAAGGCCGCCGCCCAGTCACAGGCACCCGCAACTCCCGAGGACAAGCTCGCCGACCGCTACGGCCGGCGGCGCTGACCACGACCGCCAGTACCCCGGCCGCCGTCTGCACCGCGCGCGACAACCGCACCGCCCGGCGCAGATCCGCCACCGCGGGGCTGCGTCCGTCGCCGAGCGTGGGTCTGATCTCCAACTCGTGGGCGTACTGCGTCGGCCCGCCCAGTCGCACCCCCAGCGCACCGGCGAACGCCGCTTCGGCCACCCCGGCGTTCGGGCTGGGATGCCTGCGGGCGTCATGCCGCCACGCACGCAGCGCGGCCGTCGGTGATCCTCCCACCACCGGCGCGCAGACCGCCGTCAACACACCCGACGCGCGGGCGGGAACGTAGTTCAGCACATCGTCGAATCTCGCGGCGGCCCAACCGAACCGGGCGTATCTCGGCGAGCGGTTGCCGATCATCGCGTCCAGGGTGTTCGCGCCCCGGTACACCAGGAGTCCGGGCACGCCGGCGACGGCCGCCCAGAGCAGCGGCGCCACCTGTGCGTCGGAGGTGTTCTCGGCGATCGACTCGGTGGCCGCGCGGGTCAGCCCCGCGGCATCGAGCACCGAGGGGTCACGGCCGCACAGCGACGGCAGTAGTAGCCGGCCACCGTCGACGTCATCCCTGTCGAGCAGGTGGGAGAGCCGGGCGCCTACCCGCGACAGCGACGTGCCCCCGGCGGCCACGAATGTGGTGGCCGCGGTGAGGGTGGCGGTGGCCAGTGGCCCACGACGTGCCGCCGCCCGCTCAGCGGCGACTCCCCCGAACGCCAACGCGGTGAGCAGGCCACCGGTGTGCACGGTACCCGCCCACCGGGAGTCGGCGTAGGTGATGCGCTCGAATCGAGCTGCGGCACCGCCGAACCCGGCCACCGGGTGCCAGCGCTGCGGATCTCCCAACACCGCGTCGGCGAGCAGACCGGCGGCGATGCCTGCGGCGCGGGCACGCATGATCGGCGAAACCATCCCGGGAGCGTCTCATACGGTGCTTGACTCGATGCGACCACATGTCGAGGAAAGGCACAGACCCATGGCGATCAACGGAGTCAACCACGTCGCTGTCACGGTGCGCGATGTCGAGGCCAGCGGGCCGTGGTACCGCACGCTCTTCGACGCCGACCCGATACTCGACGAGCACACCGACGCCGGATTCCGCCACCTGGTGTGGGCGTTCGCGGACGGCACCCTGTTCGGCATCCACCAGCACGACCGTCCGGCGGGCGACGGGCAGTTCAGCGAGTTCGACCCCGGCCTCGACCACGTCGGGTTCGCTTGCGCCGACCGCGGCGAACTCGAGCAGTGGGAGCGCCGACTCGACGAACTCGGGGTCACCCACGGCGGGATCGTCGACGCTGACTACGGATCGGGGTTGAGCTTCCGCGACCCCGACGGGGTGGCCCTCGAGTTCTTCGCCCCGCCCTCGCGTTAGCCCCTGCGGCGCAACTTCATTGCATGTGTTCATAACACTGGTTACCTGTGTTCGGCGCCCTTCCTTACGTGCAGCGACGGGTCGACAATCGACGTGGCGGAGTTGGTCTGACCGACTCGCGATCCGGCCCGGCCAGCACAGCCACCCCATCGGAGGGCACGAAAGGGTATGGATCATGTCGGAACAGGAACAGAACATCGAGACCGTCAAGAAGGGTTACGACGCCTTCAGCGCAGGTGACATCGAAGCGGTGATGAGCGTCTTCGACGACAACGTCGAATGGATGCAGCCGGGTAACAGCACGATCAGCGGCACGTATCACGGCAAGGGTGAACTCGGCTCGTTCCTGGCCAAGATGGCCGAGAAGCCGCTCGAGGTCCGGGTGAACCGGTTACTCGCCGACGGTGACACGGTGGTGGCATTGACCGATGTGGTCATGGACGGCAACCGCACCACGGACGCCGATGTGTTCACGCTGCGTGACGGCAAGACCGTCCGCGTCGAGATCCATGCCGACACAGCGTTAATGGAGAAGGTTTACGGCACCAAGCAGGCCGCCACCCAGCAGTAGGCCAGGCCCGACCGTCCCCACGGTGGCCGTCCTCGGGCAGACGTTGCCGGTTCTCCCGTCAGATCGGGATCGCGATGTAACACTTGGTGCGCGGTCATTGTGAGGTCGCTGTCGGGGTCCGTTCGCGGGTTGGTTGCGGCGCTTCCGGTCGGCGGCTCGAGTCGTGCACGAGCCGCGCGTCGGGAGGTGAGCAGTGGGCGAAGTCCTGCCCCGGACGTCGCGGCCCGACCCCGACGACTGCGTGACGCCGAGCCCGCCCAGGCGGTGAGGTGTGACGACGTTGAGGGGCCGCCGCGCCGAACGCGACATTCTGGATCAGCTGGCCGATGCCGTATCGGCGGGCGAGAGCCGAGCACTGGTGTTGCACGGCGAACCAGGTGTCGGGAAGACCGCTCTGATGGAGTATCTCGCGGCACGGGCGTCCGGATGCCGCGTCGTGCGTGCGGTCGGCGTTCAGCAAGAGATGGAACTCGCTTACGCCGGGCTGCACCAATTGTGCGTATCCATGGTGGACACCATCGGCCGGCTGCCCGTGCCACAGCGAGACGCACTGCGTACCGCGTTCGGCATGAGTGCCGGTCCTCCCCCGGACCGCTTCCTCGTGGGTCTGGCAGTCCTGGGCCTTCTGTCCGATACGGCCGACGAGCAACCGCTCCTCTGCTTGATCGACGACGAGCAGTGGCTCGACCGCGTCTCAGCGCAGATCCTGGCCTTCGTCGCTCGCCGATTGGCGGCGGAGTCGGTCGCGCTGATCTTTGCGGCGCGTACTCCGAGCAGCGACCTGCAGGGGTTGCCTCAATTGGCACTTCAGCCCCTTCCCGAAAAGGATGCACGCGCCCTGCTCGACGACGTGCTCGCCGGGCGCCTGGACGCAATGGTGAGGAATCAGATTGTCGCGGAGGCCCGCGGCAACCCCCTCGCACTGGTGGAGTTACCGCGGGCGTTGACCACCCCGCAGCTGGCCGGGGGGTTCGGGCTCGCCGGTGCGGTGCAACTTCCGCGAAGCGCCGAGGAGAGCATCCAACGCCAATTCGAGGTCCTACCCGGCCCGACGAGGCACCTGCTCGTGATCGCGGCCGCGGACCCGACCGGCGATCCAGCCCTGGTCTGGCGGGCCGCTCGGCGACTCGGAATCGGCGAGGATGCGGCCTTACCCGCCCGCGAGGCGGGACTGTGTGAATACGCGACCCGCGTGCGGTTCAGGCATCCGCTCGTGCGTTCTGCGGCGTATCAGTCGGCGTCCCCCGAGCAGCGGCGGCAAGCCCACGGTGCGCTCGCAGAGGCCACTGACGGCCGGCTGGACCCGGACCGGAGGGCCTGGCACCGAGCCCATGCCGCGCGAGGACCGGACGAAGATGTCGCCGTGGAACTGGTGGGCTCGGCGGGCAGGGCGCAGGCGCGGGGCGGAATGGCCGCCGCTGCGGCGTTCCTCGAGCGCGCGACGATGCTGACGTCGGCCGCTGACAGCCGAGTGGACCGGGCGCTCGCCGCGGCGTGGGCGAAAGTTCAAGCCGGCGAGGGAGAGGGAGCGGCGGAACTTCTTTCGACGGCGGAAGTCGGCCCGCTCGGTGACGCCCAGCAGGCTCGCGTCGACCTCGTGCGGGCAGAGCTCGCGTTTGTCACCAGCCGCGGGAGCGATGCGCCGCCGCTGCTCCTCAAGGCGGCCGGCCGACTGGAATCCGTCGATCCGGATCTCTCGCGGGAAACGTACCTCGAAGCGTTCTCGGCGGCCTTGTTCGCGGGGCGCTTGGCCGTCGGCGCCGATGTACTGGAGGTCGCCGGCGCCGCTGCCACGGCGCCACATTCCGCGGGAATCGCCCGCGCACCAGACCTTCTGCTGGACGGCCTGGTGGCGCACTACCACCAGGGATACCCGACGTGCCTGCCGCTCCTGCGCGGGGCATTGGCGTCTTTCGGAACCGGAATGTCGGCCGAGGCCGAGCTTCGATGGTTGTGGTTGGCGTCCATCGCCGCCATCCACGTGTGGGACGAACGGCGCTGGGATGCGCTCTCCGACAGACATGTTCACCTTGCCCGTGCGAACGGCGCACTCAGCGAGCTTCCGTTGGCGCTCAGCTCCCGAGTGTTCATGCAGTTGTTCTCCGGCGATCTCGCCGCCGCTGCGGCACTCGTCGAGGAGTCACAGGCGGCGACGGACGCGACGGGGAACAACCTCGCTCCTTACGGCCGGCTCGGTCTGGCCGCAATGCGCGGAAGCCTCGAAGAAGTTGCCGCGCTGACGGAAACGACCGAGCGTGACGTCACGTCGCGCGGTGAAGGTATCGGCATCACGGTCACCGCGTGGGCGAACGCACTGCTGAACAACGGCCACGGCGACTATGCGAGAGCGGTGACCGCAGCCGAGCGGGCGATCGAGTACGTCGGGGACATCACGTCGTCCACCTGGGCGACGGTCGAGCTCATCGAGGCATCGGTGCGCGCCGGAAAGGCGCAAACGGCGGAAGATGCCTTCCGGCGCCTCACCGACATGACTGACGCCAGCGACACCGAGTGGGCGCGAGGGATCGCGGCGCGCTCAGGCGCATTGTTGAACGAGGGCGAAGCCGCCGAGCAGCTCTATCGTGAAGCGATCGAAAGGCTCGGCCGCACAAGCCTTCGCTCCGAAGTCGCTCGCGCTCACCTGCTGTACGGCGAGTGGTTGCGACGTCAGCACCGTCGAATCGACGCCCGCGTCCAGTTGGTCGAGGCGTGCACGATGCTCGAGGAGATGGGCATGGACGCATTCGCCCAACGTGCTCGGCGTGAACTGAAAGCCACCGGCCAGACTGCTCGGAAGCGCAGTCTGACGTCCGCCCCGACGGAGCTGACAGCGCAGGAGGCGCAGATCGCGCGGCTCGCCCGTGATGGCTTGTCGAACCCCGAGATCGGCGCGCGACTCTTCATCAGCGCTCGCACGGTCCAGTATCACCTGAGCAAGGTGTTCACCAAGCTGGGCATCAATTCGCGGAGCCGACTCGACCGCGCCTTGCCGCCGACCTAGGACCCACTATCGCACTGTCCGGTGGCGGATGTGAACGGTCACCTTCTGGATCGAGGATGGCGCCATCCACTTCGCTCACAACGGGAGATGATCGTGAACACCAAGGGAAAAGTCCTCATCGTCGGCTCGAGCAGCCACACCTTCGAGCTGAGAAGCGGTCGACATGAGCCGACCGGCTACTACCTCAATGAATTGGCCGTCCCCGCGCGGTCGATCGTGGACGCCGGCTACGAGGCCGTTCTCGCCACTCCGAAGGGCACCGCACCGGTTGTCGAACAGTTCTCCGTGAACGCCGACTACTTCGACGGCAGCGCAACGGCATTGGAGGAGGCGATCGAATTCGTCGCGACGAGCCCCGGTCTCCGGACCCCGCGCTCAATCCGTTCTACGATCGAGGAGGGGCTCGACGGATACGCCGGAGTGTTCCTGCCCGGCGGCCACCCCCCGATGATCGACCTGATGCACGACCCTGACCTCGGGGAGGCGCTCCGTCACTTTCACACCGAGTCCAAGCCGACCGCGCTGCTGTGTCACGGCCCCATCGCCCTGACCGCCGCGATGCCTCGGGCGAAGGAGTTCAGGCGAGCACTCGTCAAGGGTGATCCAGACGCCGCGCAGACAGCCGCGCAGGGCTGGCAGTACAGGGGCTATCGGATGACCGTGTTCTCCAACGAAGAGGAGAAGTGGGCCGAACAGAACATCCTCAAAGGCGAACAGGTGCTGTTCTACCCGGCGGACGCACTGACCGCCGCGGGCGGTGCGGTGGAATCGCGGGGCGCGTTCGAATGCAATGTAGTGCATGACCGAGAACTCATCACCGGCCAGAATCCGTTCTCCGACAGACCCTTCGCTGACCTGTTCGTTGCAGAGCTGGATAGGAGCAGATGATGGACTACGTTCGACTCGGACGCTCCGGCCTCGAGGTTTCCCGCCTGGCTGTGGGATGTATGAGCTACGGCGAACCGGACCGCGGCAGGCAGGCCTGGACGCTCGACGAAGAGGCGAGCAGGCCGTTCCTGCGCCGCGCTGTGGAACTCGGAATCAACTTCTTCGACACCGCCAACGAATACTCGTCGGGCAGCAGCGAGGAGATACTCGGACGTGCGCTGAAAGACTTCGCCCGACGGGACGAGGTGGTGATCGCCACCAAGGTGTATGCATCCTGGCGTCAGGCTCCGAATTGTGCGGGGCTGTCCCGCAAGGCGATCAACACCGCCATCGACGACAGCCTTCGGCGGATGGGGGTCGATTACGTCGACCTGTACCAGGTTCATCGCTGGGACGACAGCACACCGATCGAGGAGACGCTGGAAGCGCTCCACGACGTGGTCAAGGCGGGGAAGGTCCGCTACCTCGGTGCGTCGTCGATGTACGCCTGGCAGTTCGCCAAGGCGCTCTGGACGGCCGACCTGCACGGCTGGACACGCTTCGTCAGCATGCAGCCCCACTACAACTTGATTCACCGCGAGGAGGAGCGGGAGATGATCCCGCTCTGCCGCGATCAGGGCGTGGGCATCCTGCCGTGGAGTCCGCTGGCCCGTGGTCGGCTCACCCGCGACTGGGACGAGCACACTCGCCGCTCCGATGACGACGAGTTCGCGCGGTTCCTCTATCCCCAGACCGAAGACGCCGACCGGACAGTGGTCGAGAGGGTCGCCGAGATAGCCGCCGAACGGGGCGTCCCACGCGCACAGGTCGCCCTGGCGTGGGTTGCGTCGGCGCCGGGGATCACCGCACCGATCGTCGGCGCGACGAAACCCCACCACCTCGAGGATGCCGTCAAAGCCCTCACGCTGCGCCTGAGCCCGCAGGAGCGAGCCCGGCTCGAGGAGCCGTACGTGCCACATACGGTTGAAGGATTCGGCGTGCGGTATCTCCGGTCCGCGTGAATAGCGTTCGGCACCAACGATACCGACGACGTCACTCCCCCGCGGGCGCGGCGAGCGACCTCCGCAGCAGCTGTCGCCCGCGGGACACCCGCGACATGACCGTTCCGGCGGGCGTCCCCGTGACCTGTGCGATGTCCTTGTAGCAATAGCCTCGAACGTCGGCGTAGTAGACCGCCACGCGGAACTCCTCGCGCAGTGCCATCAACGCATTCCGCAGCCTGTCGTCCAGAATCCGTTCCAGCGCTGCCACTTCGGCTGAGCACTCACTGCGCCGAACCTGTGACGACGCCTGGGGGGCCATCTTCTGCTCCGTGACATAGTCGATCAATACCTCAGGGGGTCGGCGGCGCTTCTTGTGGTACCGGTTGATCCATGCGTTGCGCATGATGCGGAACAACCAGGCGGGCAGGTTCGTGCCTTCCTGAAACGAGCCGAACCCCCTGTACGCGAGGAGCATCGTCTCCTGAAGCAGGTCCTCGGCGTCTTGCCTGCTGCCCGTGAGCCGCATCGCGCCGCGCAGAAGTGAATCCATCAGGGGTATGGCTTCACGCTCGAACCGGGCATGGAGCGTCATGGACGATGTCACGGTTCCGGCCCGATCGGTCGTATCGCTTCGATAAGTCGCCGCACGGGTGGATGAAATGGTCACAGCGAACTCCTCAGGACAGCTTTTAGTGCTCACTTGACTGCTCTTGTCGGGATGCCGTTGCCGCCCAGCATCTCTCTGCAGTCGAGCGGTGAATCGACAAGGGGCGCTTGGTCACGCACGTCGAGCGTGCACCGAATCGGCGTCCATTCGCGTCTGCGGGTGGCTAGGCGTCCTCGCCAGGCTTGCGGCTCCATCGACCGCGTCGGCCAGTGGTGGCGCTTGCGCGAGTGCTTCTAGCTCTTGCGAATGTCCCTGACCTTTCAGGTCAGAACACCTAGCCGATCAGGACGTCGTCGAGTGTGAGTAACTGACGCGACCCGCTCTCCTCGCCGACGCGGCCCAGCGGATCGGCGTCGTAAAGCTGGTCGTCGAACGTCACCCGCGTCAAACCGGTGATATCGGCAAGACTGCGTTGCTGCTGCTTGAACATACCGACATTGAATCGGCTTTCCCACCCGTACTTCTCGATCGCCTCGGTCTGGTCGAGTACGAAACCGTAGGCGCCCAGGCGGGTCTCGTCACCGAGCGTCTCGGCGGCCACGATCACCTTCCAGAACCTGCGGGGTACCTTGATCACGATCTCGTCGCCGAAGTCCTGCAACGGGTCGTCATGATCGAGAACCGGCCCGGCGAAGATGATGCACTTGTTGCCCACGGACCGTGCCTGACGAGTGATGTGGTTCTCCAACGCCCCCCACAGGCCGTCGTACTCGAACATGTCGCGGTTGAACCCTTCGTGCTGTGGGGTGCAGTTGGTCCAATGGAAGCTGTCGGAGTTGCCGAATTCCTCTTCCCGTGCCGTCTCTCCCCACGCCACATCGTCGCGGCGGACGAGGTGACCGCGATCGAATTTTACTGCGGGAGCATAAAACTCGGTATCCTCGAGCTGCCTGCTGTCAGGGATGCGGGGGTCGGATTTCCAGGTGTCGATGCCGAACTCCTCGCGCGCCTTCCTGCGTTTCCGCTGGTCGTAGTCCGCGTTGCACGCGGTCCACATGGCCAGCTGGCGCTCGATGTTCATCGTCAGCGAATAGTGGTGATAGTTGAGGACGAACGGCACGCCGCCGCGCAGGATGATCTCATCCTCGGGCGCCTTCGGGGCGGGCACGGTGAAACCTTCGAGGAACCCCGAGTCGTAACCGGGCCGCGCCTCGTACTTGCGATCGAAGCGCAGCTTTTTCTCGACGATCGTGGGAGTGACGTCGGCGATGGGGGCCGGCAGAGGTGACGGCGGGGTCGTCAGGACATCGCTGGTCTCGCTGTGGTCTTTCCCATCGAGGTAGAAGTTCGCGGTTCCGTTGACGACGACGTTCACCGTGGGGCGGTCCATGATTTGCTCCGATGGTCGCGGTGTCAGGGGTCGGGCGGCGGCTTCGGGCACGGGTTGCGTGCCAACCACGCCCAGCAGCTGATCGAGGAGCGCCCGACGGCCGGGATCGGTGAGACGCAGACCGGCAAGGTAGGCGTGCACCTTGCTGATCCGGACGCCCTCGTTGGCCGCCCAGTCGATCTCGGACTCCGCCATCAGCGGGGACCACGGGGTGCCGTCCTTGCGGAGGATTCGGCCGTTGCGGCTGTGTGGAACTCCGCCGTGATGCACCGCGACCAGTTCCCAGTCGTGATTGAAGGCGGGCGATCCCGATGAGCCTGCCAGCGTGTCGGTGAAGTACTGCAGGAACAGGTCGTCGTCGGCGGGTTCGACGCGGATGCCGTTGTTGCTGACGGCCCATCGCTTGGGCTTGCCATCGGGGTGCTGGATGATGTTGATCGGGTTCCCGACGAGGTATTTGCCCGGCGCCGGTGAGTAACCGATGTTGCCCTGATCGCGCAGTGCGGCGCCGGGCGCGACGGCGCTGACCCCGACGATCGCGATGTCGAGTTCTTGGTTGCTGATGAAGAAGCTGTCAGGGTCGAGATCGAACGTCACCCCGGGGTCGGCGACGCTGCCGCCGCGGACCTCGTAGCCGAATTGGGCGCCGCAGTCGGTGGCGTTGCCGGGGTCGGCGAACACATGCCAGTTGGTGACGAACAGTTGTGGCGCGACCAGAAATCCGGTGGCGAATCCCGCGCGGTCCTGGTCGCTGTCGAGCCGATCGACGATTCTCGCAACCGGCCTCCCGGCATTCGCTGCGGTCTCATCGGGTGCGGTATCTGTGAAATCAATGGTGTCACCGATAATTGCTTCGGCAATGAACATCTCCGGTATCGCATATGACTTGCGCTCTTCGCGCTGCAGGAACGCATTTCCTAGAACCGCGCTCGTCGCAGCCAGGCGCCCATGCGTTCGCAAGACCGAATCGGCGGCATCGACCTGGGAAATCTTTTGCTGCCAGCGCTCGGCGGCGGCCTCGAGCACGTCTACCCGACGCTCGGCCATCTCGTCTCGTCGGCTCATGCTCGTCCTCACTCACGCGGATGGGAACAGCACCCAGCAACACCATAAAGTGGCGACGATAAATCAGCACTGAAACAACAGGAATGGAGCGGGTGAATTGTTTTCGACGCCCGTCGGTAGTTCGTGTCGTCGTTGATGACGCAGCAGGCCGACGCGGCTACGAAAAGCGCGTCCGCAAATTCCGCCCTCGGCTGACAATGATCTCGGCGGAGCATGGCGATACCCTCTCGGGCACAACAGGGATTTTGAACTCTCCGAAAATCATCAGCCCGACACGATGGTGGGCGTGGACGGTATCGAACCGCCGACCGCTGGTGTGTAAAACCAGAGCTCTACCACTGAGCTACACGCCCCGTGCCGGGCAGGCTACCCGGCCGCTCGCCGCAGGCGGAAATCGCCTCAGGTCGAGCGCAGCGCCGCCAGGGCGTCGGTCCACACCGCCTGATCGCGCGGCTCGCCAGGCCCCTTCATCTCCGAGAACCGGACGATGCCCGCCCGGTCCACCACGAAGGTGCCCCGGTTGGCGATGCCGGCGTCGGCGTTGAACACCCCGTAGGCCTGCGCGACCGCACCGTGCGGCCAGAAGTCCGACAGCACCGGGAACGTGAACCCGCTTTGGGTCGCCCAGACCTTGTGGGTGGGCGGTGGGCCGACCGAGATCGCCAGCGTCACCGTGTCGTCGTTGTCGTAGGTGGGCAGGTTGTCCCGGATCTCGTCGAGTTCACCCTGGCAGATGCCGGTGAACGCGAGCGGGAAGAACACCAGCAACACGTTCTTGGCGCCCCGGAAGTCACTGAGCGTGACGGCCTGGCCGTTCTGATCCTTGAGCGTGAAGTCCGGCGCCTCGGTGCCGACGTCGAGCATCCCTAGTGCCGCCCCGCCGCCTTGGACTTGGGCTGCACCAGCCGGCTGGCGATCCAGTCACCGAGATTGGCCGACGAGGTCTGCATGAGCCCCGCCGTCGGCGCCGACTCGGCGATGTCCGCCGGTTGGACGTGCCCCGGCTTGCCGGTCTTCGGGGTGACCACCCAGATCACACCGTCGTCGGCGAGTGGGGTGATGGCGTCCATCAGCGCGTCCACCAGGTCACCGTCGTCGTCGCGCCACCACAGCAGCACGACGTCGACGACCTCATCGGCCCCCTCGTCGAGCAGCTCGCCGCCGCACGCGTCCTCGATATCGGCCCGGATGTCGTCGTCGACGTCCTCGTCCCAGCCCAGTTCCTGCACAACCTGATCGTTTTCGATGCCCATTCGCTGGGCGTAGTTCGGGGCGTCCGCCGCCGCCACCACCGTCGGTCCTCCTTCTGCCCGCTGTCCGGTCCGGACATTCTCGAGCACAGTTCTTGTCGAGCCCTATCGTTGCACGTGCCCCACTGGTTACGTGCGGCCGCTGCCCCGGTTCGTCAATATGATGCGTCGCACAGTTCGAGCGCCACCTCCCGCGAGTCGTTCAATCGGGTCACCGCGGCGTTGAACTCATCGGGTCCCGCATCCCGGATGATCGTGCCCGCGACGTCGCGTGCGGAACCCACCCAGGCGTTGAGCGCGTCACGCAGTTCCGGGGAGAGCACGTCGGAGATACCGCTGCTGACCAGGTTCGCGCTGATGTTGAGCGAATCCACCGCAGGCCCGGCGCGCACCGCCACCTCGGCGGTGCTGTCGTTGACCGCGTCGACGTAGGCGTTGACGGCGTTGATCGCGTCCACGCTCGAACTGCTGAGGTCCTCGCACGAGGTGTGGATGGCCGCGGTGGTCAGCGACTCCTGCCGCTTGGACTCTTTGGCGCTCGACTGGGCGATCGACTCCTCGATCGAGGCGGAGACCGAGGCGCGGTACACCGGGGCCGCCTCACGGTCGACCTGGCCGCTGCCCGAGGTCACCGACGTGCAGCCGACGATGATCATGGCGGCCGCGGCGATGCTGCCGAGCATTCGGGCAACCGCCTGCAGTCGCCTCCCCCGGCGCCGTCCACCGATCAGCACGGTCTGCAGACGTTACCGGTTGACCGGCCCGATCGCGGGTTCATTGCGACCACCTGCCCCCAGCGGTGCGAGTGGGGCACGATGGGGGAAGGATGGAAGGTGTCGCGCGCGTGAGGAGCCACAAACCCCTCACGTTCGTGGCATACCGATACCGCCTGACAAGGAGCGGAAGTTGACCACCGAGTTCGTGCGCCAAGACCTGGCCCAAAACTCCTCTGCCGCAGCCGAACACGATCGAGTTCGGGTGATTCGCGAGGGTGTTGCATCGTATCTGCCCGATATCGACCCGGAAGAGACCGGCGAGTGGCTGGAGTCGTTCGACCAGCTGCTCGAGCGCTCCGGTCCGGCCCGCGCCCGCTACCTGCTGTTGCGGCTGCTCGAGCGCTCCAGCGAGCAGCGGGTGGCCATCCCCGCGCTCACGTCGACCGACTATGTGAACACCATCCCGACCGAACTCGAGCCGTGGTTTCCCGGCGACGAGGACGTCGAGCGCCGCTACCGGGCCTGGATCCGGTGGAACGCCGCCATCATGGTGCACCGCGCGCAGCGACCGGGAGTCGGTGTGGGCGGCCACATCTCGACATACGCGTCCTCTGCGGCGCTCTACGAGGTGGGGTTCAACCACTTCTTCCGCGGTAAGAGCCATTCCGGCGGCGGCGACCAGGTCTTCATCCAGGGTCACGCATCGCCGGGCATCTACGCCCGCGCCTACCTCGAGGGCAGGCTGACCGCCGATCAGCTCGACGGCTTCCGGCAGGAGCACAGCCACCCCGGCGGCGGCATCCCGTCCTACCCGCACCCGCGCCTGATGCCCGAGTTCTGGGAGTTCCCCACGGTGTCGATGGGGCTGGGCCCGATGAACGCGATCTACCAGGCCCGGTTCAACCACTACCTGGGCGACCGCGGCATCAAGGACACCTCCGACCAGCACGTCTGGGCGTTCCTCGGCGACGGTGAGATGGACGAACCGGAGAGTCGCGGCCTGATCCAGGTGGCCGCCAACGAGGCGCTCGACAACCTGACGTTCGTGGTCAACTGCAACCTGCAGCGTCTCGACGGTCCGGTCCGCGGCAATGGCAAGATCATCCAGGAGCTGGAATCGTTCTTCCGCGGCGCCGGCTGGAACGTCATCAAGGTGGTGTGGGGCCGCGAGTGGGATGCGCTACTGCACGCCGACCGCGACGGTGCGCTGGTGAACCTGATGAACACCACGCCCGACGGTGACTACCAGACGTACAAGGCCAACGACGGCGGCTACGTGCGCGACCACTTCTTCGGCCGTGACCCGCGGACCAAGGCGCTGGTGGAGCCGATGTCCGACGCCGAGATCTGGAACCTCAAGCGCGGTGGCCACGACTACCGCAAGGTCTACGCCGCCTACCGCGCCGCGACGGAGCACAAGGGCCAGCCGACGGTGATCCTGGCCAAGACCATCAAGGGCTACACACTGGGTAAGCACTTCGAGGGCCGCAACGCCACCCATCAGATGAAAAAGCTTGCGCTACAAGACCTCAAGGACTTCCGCGACGCTCAGCGCATCCCGCTCAGCGATTCCCAGATCGAGGAGAACCCCTACCTCCCGCCGTACTACCACCCGGGGCCTGAGGCACCCGAGATCCGCTACCTGCTCGACCGCAGGCGGGCACTCGGCGGCTTCGTGCCCGAACGCCGCACGAAGTCCAAGGCGCTCACCCTGCCCGCCGGCGACGCCTACAAGGCGCTGAAGAAGGGTTCGGGCAAGCAGGAGATCGCCACCACGATGGCGACGGTCCGCACGTTCAAGGAGATCCTGCGCGACAAGCAGATCGGGCACCGGATCGTGCCGATCATCCCCGACGAGGCGCGCACGTTCGGTATGGACTCGTGGTTCCCGAGCCTCAAGATCTACAACCGCAACGGGCAGCTCTACACCTCCGTCGACGCCGAGCTGATGCTGGCCTACCGAGAGAGCGAAGTCGGTCAGATCCTGCACGAGGGGATCAACGAGGCCGGCTCGGTCGGCACGTTCATCGCGGCGGGCACGTCCTACGCCACGCACAACGAGCCGATGATCCCGGTCTACATCTTCTATTCGATGTTCGGGTTCCAGCGCACCGGTGACAGCTTCTGGGCCGCGGCCGACCAGATGGCCCGGGGGTTCGCACTGGGCGCCACCGCCGGTCGCACCACCCTGGTCGGTGAGGGTCTGCAGCACGCCGATGGCCATTCGCTGCTGTTGGCCTCGACCAATCCGGCGGTCGTTGCCTACGACCCGGCGTTCGCCTACGAGATCGCCTACATCATCGAGTCCGGCCTGCAGCGGATGTACGGCGAAAACCCCGAGAACGTCTACTTCTACATGACGATCTACAACGAGCCGTACGTGCAGCCGGCCGAACCGGAGAACCTCGACGTCGAGGGGTTGCTGCGCGGGATCTACCGGTATCGGACCGCACCCGAGGACAAGTCCAACGCCGCGCAGATCCTGGTCTCGGGCGTCGGGATGCCGTCGGCGCTCAAGGCCGCCGCGATGCTGGCCGAGGAATGGGACGTGGCCGCCGACGTGTGGTCGGTGACCAGCTGGGGTGAGCTCAACCGCGACGGTGTGGCGATCGAGAAGGAACTGCTGCGCCACCCGGACCGCCCGGCCGGCACGCCGTACATCACCACGGCGCTGGCCGATGCGTCCGGACCCGTTGTGGCGGTCTCGGATTGGATGCGGGCGGTGCCCGAGCAGATCCGGCCGTGGGTGCCCGGCACGTACATCACGCTCGGCACGGACGGTTTCGGGTTCTCCGACACCCGCCCCGCGGCGCGGCGCTACTACAACACCGACGCCGAGTCGGTGGTGGTGGCGGTGCTCGCAGGGCTGGCCCGCGACGGCAACATCGACATGTCGGTGGCCGCCGAGGCCGCCCGCCGCTACGAGATCGACGACGTGCTGGCGGCGCCGGAGCAGACTTCCGATCCCGGGGTGGCCTGACGGGCGCGGTTCTCTTTCGCGAGCAGATGCGGCTTGGAGGTACCCGCCAGAATCTTGGCGTAGGTTTTAGGGATGACCGACAAGCGGTATGTGCCGCCGGCCTCAACGGTCGAGGTCCTGCAGACCGTGCCGGACTCCGTCTTGCGCCGGTTGAAGCAGTACTCGGGCCGGTTGGCCACCGAGGCCGTGGGTTCGATGCAGAACCGGCTGCCGTTCTTCGCCGGCCTGGAAGCCAGCCAGCGTGCCAGCGTGCACCTGGTGGTGCAGACGGCGGTGGTCAACTTCGTCGAGTGGATGCGCAACCCGCAGAGCAACGTCGGCTACACCGCGAAGGCCTTCGAGGTCGTCCCGCAGGACCTCACCCGCCGCATCGCGCTGCGCCAGACGGTGGAGATGGTGCGCACCACGATGGAGTTCTTCGAAGAGGCGGTGCCGCTGCTGGCGCGCTCTGACGAACAGGTCACGGCGCTGACCGCGGGCATCCTGCGGTACAGCCGCGATCTCGCGTTCGCCGCGGCCTCCGCGTACGCCGATGCGGCAGAGGCGCGCGGCGCGTGGGACACCCGGATGGAGGCCAACGTCGTCGACGCGGTGGTGCGCGGCGACGTCGGGCCGGAACTGCAGTCCCAGGCGGCCACGCTCAACTGGGACGCCACCGCGCCCGCCACCGTCCTCGTCGGCCTGCCCCACCCCGACCGCATCGACCTGGCCTCCGACGACGTCCGCGACGTCGTGACCCGCCACGCCCGGGCGGCGCTGTCCGACGTGCACGGCACCTGGCTGGTCGCGATCGTCAGCGGCCCGCTGTCCCCCACCGACCGCTTCCTCAAGGAGCTACTGGGCGTGTTCGCCGACGGTCCGGTGGTCGTCGGGCCGACGGCGCCGACGTTGTCATCGGCCCATCTGTCCGCCACCGAGGCCATCGCAGGCATGAACGCGGTGGCCGGCTGGAGCGGCGCGCCGCGCCCGGTCTCGGCCCGCGAACTGCTGCCCGAACGGGCACTCCTCGGGGATGCGACCGCCGTCGCCGCGCTGGAGACGGAGGTGATGCGCCCCCTGGGTGACGCGGGTCCGGCGCTCACCGAGACCCTCGACGCTTATCTGGATGCCGGCGGCGCGATCGAGGCGTGTGCACGGCAATTGTTCGTTCATCCAAATACGGTCCGGTACCGGCTGAAACGCATCGCCGACTTCACGGGCCGGGACCCCACGCTGCCCCGGGATGCGTACGTGCTGCGGGTGGCCTCGACAATCGGCCGACTTCACCGCCATGCGGCCCAGTCCAGCCGCGCAAGCAAGCCATCGGTGCAGGTCCCGGCGGTACGACCGGCCAGCCCCAACCTCTATCGCACGGTGTGACACGTCGCGGCGAGATCTCGGTGGGGTCGCTTCGGATGCCGTTTTGTGGAGTAGCTACAAAAACATAAGACGAGGTTCATAATCTCTTACACGGCGCAAAGCCCGCTTCACAGTGTTCTCTTAGAGACATGCCCCAATCGCATACCCAGATCGCGCTGCTCGCGCCCGGCCAGGGTTCACAGACGCCCGGGATGCTCGAGCCGTGGCTGCAGTTGCCCGGCGCCGCGGAGCGCCTGGCGACGTGGTCGGAGATCAGCGGCCTGGACCTCGCCCGGCTGGGCACCACCGCCGACGCCGAGGAGATCACCGACACCGCGGTGACACAGCCCCTCGTCGTCGCCGCGACACTTCTGGCGCACGATGAATCCACCCGGCGCGGCCTGTTCGGTGCCGGCTCTTCAGCCGCCGACGCCGTCGTGGCCGGCCACTCCGTGGGTGAGATCGCCGCCTACGCCATCGCCGGGGTCATCTCCGCCGACGATGCGATCAAGCTGGCCGCGACCCGCGGCGCCGAGATGGCCAAGGCCTGCGCGCTCGAGCCCACCGGCATGGCGGCGGTCCTCGGTGGCGACGAAGCCGAGGTGCTCGCCCGCCTGGAGGCGCTCGACCTGGTGCCCGCCAACCGCAACGCCGCCGGTCAGATCGTGGCCGCCGGCGCGGTGTCCGCCCTGGACAAGCTCGCCGAGGATCCCCCGGCCAAGGCGCGGGTGCGCAAGCTGGCCACCGCCGGCGCCTTCCATACCGCCTACATGGCGTCCGCGCTCGAGGGCTACGAGGCCGCCGCCCGCGCGGTGGCCACCGCGGAGCCGACCGTGACGCTGTTGTCGAACGCCGACGGACAACCGGTAGCCTCGGCATTGGACGCGATCGACAAACTGGTCGCTCAGCTGACCCGGCCGGTGCGCTGGGATCTCTGCACCGCAACGATGCGGCAGCACTTCGAGAACGCCGAGAACGGCGCGATCGTCGAATTCCCGCCCGCGGGCACACTCGTGGGCATCGCCAAACGCGAACTTCGGGGGGTTCCGACGCACGCCGTCAAGTCCCCCGCTGACCTGGATGGGCTCGCCTCGCTGTAGCCCACCCGGGACAACCACATATCGATCGTCTGAATCCGAGAAGTCTCCGCTCCGCGGAGGCGTGTTCACCACCCATATAGAAGGAGCCATCGTGCCCGCCACTCAGCAAGAAATCATCTCCGGCCTCGCCGAGATCATCGAAGAGGTCACCGGCATCGAGCCGTCGGAGGTCACCCCGGAGAAGTCGTTCGTCGACGACCTGGACATCGACTCGCTGTCGATGGTGGAGATCGCGGTGCAGACCGAGGACAAGTACGGCGTGAAGATCCCCGACGAGGACCTCGCCGGTCTGCGCACCGTGGGTGACGTGGTCGCCTACATCCAGAAGCTCGAGGAAGAGAACCCCGAGGCTGCTGCCGCGCTGCGCGATAAGTTCTCGCAGTGACCAGGCCTTCCACTGCTAACGGCGGTTTCCCGAACGTCGTGGTGACCGCCGTCGAGGCCACCACGTCGCTCGCCGCGGACATCGAGAGCACGTGGAAGGGCCTGCTGGCTGGCGAGAGCGGCATCCGCGTTCTCGAAGACGACTTCGTCACCAAGTGGGACCTGCCCGTGCGCATCGGCGGTCATCTGGTCGACAACGTCGACGAGCACATGACCCGTATCGACATGCGTCGCATGTCCTACGTGCAGCGCATGTCGAAGTTGGTCTCCGGCCGGCTGTGGGAGACCGCGGGCAGGCCCGAGGTCGATCCAGACCGGTTCGCGGTCGTGATCGGTACCGGTCTGGGCGGAGGCGAGAAGATCGTCGAGACCTATGACGCGATGAACGAGGGCGGGCCCCGCAAGGTGTCCCCGCTCGCGGTGCAGATGATCATGCCCAACGGTGCGGCGGCCGTCGCCGGTCTCGAACTGGGCGCCCGCGCCGGGGTCATCACCCCGGTGTCGGCGTGTTCGTCCGGGTCGGAGGCGATCGCCCACGGTTGGCGCCAGATCGTCATGGGTGACGCGGACTTCGCGGTCGTCGGCGGTGTGGAAGGCGGCATCGAGGCGCTGCCCATCGCGGCGTTCTCGATGATGCGCGCCATGTCGACCCGCAACGACGAGCCGGAGAAGGCGTCGCGTCCGTTCGACAAGAACCGCGACGGCTTCGTGTTCGGTGAGGCCGGGGCGATGATGATCATCGAGACCGAGGAGCACGCCTTGGCCCGCGGCGCCAAGCCGTTGGCCCGCCTCATGGGCGCGGGCATCACCAGCGACGCGTTCCACATGGTGGCTCCGGCGGCGGACGGTGCCCGGGCCGGACACGCCATGAAGCGTGCGATGGAGACCGCGGGGTTGTCCCCCAAGGACATCAACCACGTCAACGCGCACGCCACCGCGACGCCGATCGGTGACACCGCTGAGGCCAACGCGCTGCGCGTCGCCGGTGTGGAGCACGCCGCGGTCTACGCGCCGAAGTCGGCGCTCGGCCACTCCATCGGTGCGGTGGGCGCGCTCGAGTCGATTCTGACCGTGCTCGCTCTGCGTGACGGCGTCATCCCGCCGACACTGAACTACGAGACCCCGGATCCCGAGATCGATCTCGATGTCGTTGCGGGCGAGCCACGGTATGGCGACTACCAGTACGCCATCAACAACTCGTTCGGATTCGGCGGCCACAATGTGGCACTGGCGTTCGGGCGTTACTGAGTAACGCAGGGGCCGACGGAAAGATCAACGGAGCAGTAATGGCACGGTTAGCTACGGGGAACGGCTTCCCCGACGTGGTCGTCACCGGCGTTGCCATGACGACCGCTCTGGCTACCGATGCGGAAACCACCTGGCAGCGTCTTCTCGACGGGCAGAGCGGTATCCGCACTCTCGACGATCCGTTCGTCGAGCAGTACGACCTTCCGGTCAAGATCGGCGGGCATCTGCTCGAGGACTTCGACAGTGGGCTGACGCGCGTCGAGCTGCGCCGGCTGTCCTATCTGCAGAAGATGTCGACCGTGCTGGGCCGGCGGGTCTGGGAGCACGCGGGCTCTCCCGAAGTGGACCCGCGCCGGCTGATGGTGTCGATCGGCACCGGCATGGGTTCCACCGAGGAGCTCGTGTTCAGCTACGACGGTATGCGGGCCAAAGGCCTCAAAGCCGTCTCCCCGCTGGCCGTTCAGATGTACATGCCCAACGCGGCGGCTGCCGCGGTGGGTCTGGAGCGTAAGGCCCGGGCCGGGGTCATCACCCCGGTCTCGGCCTGTGCCTCCGGTTCCGAAGGCATCGCCCAGGCTTGGCGCAACATCGTGCTGGGAGAAGCCGACATGGCGATCTGCGGTGGAGTGGAGACCCGGATCGAGGCCGTGCCGATCGCCGGGTTCGCGCAGATGCGCATCGTGCTGTCGACCACCAACGACGATCCGGCCGGTGCCTGCCGTCCGTTCGACAAGGACCGCAACGGCTTCGTCTTCGGCGAGGGCGGCGCGCTGATGGTCATCGAGACCGAAGAGCACGCCAAGGCACGCGGTGCGAACATCCTCGCCCGCATCATGGGTGCGAGCGTCACCTCGGACGGCTACCACATCGTCGCGCCCGACCCCAACGGTGAACAGGCCGGGTGGGCGATGACCCGCGCCATCCAGCAGGCCGGTCTGCAACCGTCCGACATCGACCACGTCAATGCGCACGCCACCGGCACCAGTGTCGGTGACATCGCCGAGGGCAAGGCGATCAACAACGCGATGGGCGGCCACCAGCCCGCGGTCTACGCGCCCAAGGGTGCGCTCGGCCACTCGGTCGGCGCCGTCGGCGCGGTCGAATCGATCCTCACGGTGCTGGCGCTCAAGAACGGCGTCATCCCGCCCACCCTCAACCTGAAGAACCTGGACCCGGAGATCGACCTCGACGTCGTCGCAGGCTCTCCGCGGCCCGGTAACTACCAGTACGCCATCAACAATTCGTTCGGATTCGGTGGGCACAACGTCGCGCTCGCTTTCGGGAAGTACTAGCACGTACAGCTTCTCGACAGTCAGCTGACATCGGAACGGGCACTAGGAGGTTTTAGATGACGACCATGGCCCCCGAGGCGGTCGGTGAATCGCTCGACCCGCGCGATCCCCTGCTGCGCCTGAGCACGTTCTTCGATGACGGCACCGTCGAGTTGCTGCACGAGCGGGACCGCTCCGGCGTGCTCGCCGCATCCGGCACCGTCAACGGCGTGCGCAGCATCGCGTTCTGCACGGACGGCACCGTGATGGGTGGCGCGATGGGCACCGACGGGTGCCGCCACATCGTCAACGCCTACGACACCGCGATCGAGGAGCAGAGCCCGATCATCGGGATCTGGCACTCGGGTGGTGCTCGCCTCGCCGAGGGCGTCAAGGCGCTGCACGCGGTCGGCCTGGTGTTCGAGGCCATGATCCGGGCGTCGGGGTACGTCCCGCAGATCTCGGTGGTCGTGGGCTTCGCCGCGGGCGGCGCCGCGTACGGTCCGGCCCTGACCGACGTCATCGTGATGGCACCCGACAGCAAGGTCTTCGTGACCGGACCCGACGTGGTGCGCAGCGTGACCGGCGAGGACGTCGACATGGTGTCGCTCGGCGGACCCGAGGCCCACCACAAGAAGTCCGGTGTCTGCCACATCGTCGCCAGCGACGAACTCGACGCCTACGAGCGTGGCCGCCGCCTGGTCGGCCTGTTCAGCCAGCAGGGCCACTTCGACCGCACCAAGGCCGAGGCGCAGGACAGCGATCTGAACGCGCTGCTCCCGCAGTCCGCGCGGCGCGCCTACGACGTGCACCCGCTGATCACCGCGCTGCTCGACGAGGGCGTGCCGTTCGAGGAGTTCCAGGGCAAGTGGGCGCCGTCGATGGTGGTCGGCCTGGGCCGGCTGTCCGGGCGCACTGTCGGTGTGCTCGCGAACAACCCGCTGCGTCTCGGCGGCTGCCTGAACTCCGAAAGCGCCGAGAAGGCAGCGCGTTTCGTGCGGCTGTGCGATGCGTTCGGCATCCCGCTGGTCGTCGTGGTCGACGTGCCCGGCTATCTGCCCGGTGTCGATCAGGAGTGGGGCGGCGTGGTGCGTCGCGGCGCCAAACTGCTGCACGCCTTCGGTGAGGCCACCGTTCCGCGCGTCACGCTGGTCACCCGCAAGATCTACGGCGGCGCCTACATCGCGATGAACTCGCGCTCGCTGGGTGCGACGAAGGTGTTCGCCTGGCCGGACGCCGAGGTCGCCGTCATGGGCGCCAAGGCCGCGGTCGGCATCCTGCACAAGAAGAAGCTGGCCGCCGCCGCACCCGAGGAGCGCGAGGCGCTGCACGAGGAGCTCGCCGCCGAGCACGAACGCATCGCCGGCGGAGTGGATTCCGCAATCGAGATCGGTGTGGTGGACGAGAAGATCGACCCCGCGCACACCCGCAGCAAGCTGACCCAGGCGCTGGCCGAGGCGCCCGCCCGCCGCGGTCGGCACAAGAACATCCCGCTGTAATCTCCTGCGCGTCATCACTTTCGCGCCGCTGCTGATGATCCTCAGCGGCACCTCGATGTACGTCGGGGCGTCGTTCGGGGTGCTGCTCTTCGACACCATCGCACCCGCCGGCGTGGCGTGGCTCCGAGTCGCGGTGAGCGCCCTGATCCTCGTCGCGCTGGTTCGACCCACCCGAGCGGCCTGGACGGGGCGGCCGATGCTGCTGGCCGGCGGTTTCGGTGTCGTGACGGCGTTGATGAACATCAGCTTCTACGAATCGGTGGCCCGGCTGCCGCTGGGTACCGCGGTGGCGATCGAGTTCCTCGGCCCGATCGCGGTGGTCGCCTACGAATCGCGGTCGGTGCGCGGGGTCGCCTCCCTGCTGGCGGCCGGCGCCGGCGTGGCGCTGATCGCCGACGTGCAGTTCGCCGCCCAACCGCTCGGGGTGGTGTTCGCCCTCCTTGCGGCCGCCTTCTGGGCCGGGTACGTGGTGCTCGGCAAGACGGTCGCGACCCGCGGCGATTCGCTGAGCTCGCTCGCTGTCGGCTGGGCGATCGCCGCGGTGGTCACGTCGCCGCTGGTCGTCGTGGTGCTGCAGGGGCGTCCCCCGGAGTCGATCGCCCGGGTGGCGTGGATGGTCCTCGCCCTGGCCGTGCTCTCCAGCGTGCTGCCCTATCTGTTGGATCAGCTCGTGCTGCGGATGGTCGGCCGAGGCCGTTTCGCGCTGCTGCTCGCCCTGCTTCCGGTGGCGGCGGTGTTCGCCGGCTTCCTGATGCTCGACCAGGTGCCGTCGGGCACGGAGCTGGCCGGTATCGCGCTGGTCGTGGTGGCCCTGGTGGTCAGCGACCACGCGCGGGAGCCGGCTCTGCCCGCGAGCTGAACGTGGCAGTCACCGTTTCGGGACGATCATCACCGGAACGGGGCTGTGCCGCAGGATCTTCGCCGCGGCCGATCCGAGGAACACCTGGGCGGTCGGCCCTGCCGCACCGGAACCGAGCAGCAGCAGATCGCCGGCTTCCCAGGCGACGTCCTCGACGGCTTCCCGCCAATCGTGCGAGACGCCGACGACGACCTCGACGTCCGGGGTGGTGATGCGGGCGCGAATCTCGTCGAGCTGAGCGGTGACCTCTTGCGCGGTGCGTTTCGACCACTGCTCGACGACGAGGCCCTCCGCGGACGGTTCGATCGATCCGCCGAACACCGCGACCGGCCGCACCGAGAAGGAGGCGATGCGCAGCCGCACCGACCACCGCATGGCGAGTTCGACGGCGGTCTCGATCAGCCGGACGGCGTCGGCGTGTCCGCCGTAGGCGACGGTCAGGCGGCGGACCGGTTCGCTACTCGACGGATAGCTGCGCGGTGCGATCGCCACCGGTACCGCGGCGGTGTGGACCAGGCGGTCGGTCACACTGCCGAGCGCCACGCGGCCGAGCAGGCCCGACGACGAGGACCCGACGACGACCGCTTCCGCGCGGTGGTGCGTCGCCAGCTCGGTCAGGCCCGCCGGGACCGACGTCGCCTTGTGCACGACCACCGAGATCTCGACGTCACCGGACATCTCGCCGACCACCCGCTCCAGCGACGTGCGCGCCTGAGAGGTGATGTAGCCCAGGTACTCCTTCTCGACCGGGTCGCCGCGAGGCGGCCATGGCCGCTCCACGATTGCGGCGGCGATGATGCGGTCGAACGTGCACCGGGCGAGTTCGGCGGCGAGGTGCAGTGGTGCACTCCCGTGCCGGCCGGCGCTGAACCCGGCGACGATCGTCATGGCGCGGAGGCGGTTTCGATGTAGGCGGCGACCACGTGGGTCACCGGTACCTTGTGCTGCGCGCGGGCACGGTCGACAACGTCGAAGCGCTGCCACACCGACTGTTCGGGCGGCAGGGTCGAGATGACGATCTGGTCGGGTTCGAACTCGTCGACGGCTTCGGACAGCGCCCGCAGGGGCCGCTGGTCGCCGAGCTTGCCCTCGGCGCTGAAGTCGTGCCCACGCAACGTCTTCAACGTGTGCTCGAGGCGTTCGGACGCGGCTTTCTGAGTGGCTTCCCACACGTCGAGCGGGCCGTGGGTGGCGGCGGTGCCCGTCTCGATCGGGCTGACCGGCACCACCACGAAGTACCGTGTCTCCTGGTCGGCGCCTATCCGGTGCAATTCCTCGAGCAGTTCGTCGGAGTCGACGGTCTGGTTGGCCAGCACCACGACCCGGTGCGGGGTTCCGGTGCCCTCCACACCCGCGGCGGCAGGCCGCCGCTTGAGGAACATCTTGTTGGCGAAGTAGAGCATCAGCACCACCGCCCAGGACAGCAGGCTCAGCACCAGCTGTGACCGCAGGGCGTCGTCGATGAACATCTGCACGAGGATCGCCACGATGCCCAGTGCGGTGAGGACCGACAGCGCCGGGAACAGCCACATCTTCACCTTCAGCTCGGAATCCGGTGTGCGGCGGCGCAATATGATCTCCGAGACCGAAATCAGCAGGTAGACGAACAGGATGATGGCGCCGCTGGAGTTGAGCAGGAACGCGAAGATGGTGTCCGGCGACACCGCCGCGGCGATCACGCACAGGAAGCCGACCACCGACGACGCCAGGATCGCGATTGCCGGTACCCCGTTGCGGGTCACGCGGACCAGTTGCGCCGGCGCCTCCCGCCGCGCGGCCAGGACGAAGAGCATCCGCGACGCGGTGTACATACCGGAGTTCAGGCAACTCAGGACCGCCGTCAGCACCACCGCGTTCATCACGTGGTCGGCGTACGGGATGCCCATCTCGGTGAACGCGGCGACGAACGGCGATGCGGCGATGCCCTCGTCGTTCCACGGCAGGATGGTCACCAGCAGCAGCGCCGAGCCCACATAAAAGAGCAGGATGCGCACGATCACCGAGTTCGCGGCCTTGGCGACCGCTCGTTCGGGATCCGCCGACTCCGCGGCCGCGATCGTCGCGATCTCGGCGCCCACCATCGAGAAGATCACCGTCACGATTCCGACGGTGATCACCCCGAAGCCCATCGGCATGAACCCGCCGTGGGCGGTCAGGTTCGAGAAGTCGGCGTCCTTACCCGGCCACAGGCCGACCACGAACGCGGCACCGAGCGCGATGAACGCCACGATCGCGGCGACCTTGATGCCGGCGAACCAGAATTCGAACTCGCCGTAGGACTTCACCGAGAAGAGGTTGGTCGCCGTCATCAGGACCATGAACACGAGCGAGGACGCCCATAGCGGGACATCGATCCAGTACTGGATGATCTTGGCGCCGGCGATGGCCTCGAATCCGACGACGATGACCCAGAAGTACCAGTAGAGCCACCCGACGGAGAAGCCCGCCCAGTTGCCCAGCGCGTTGCGCGAGTAGTCGGCGAACGATCCGGTGGACGGGTTGGCCACCGCCATCTCGGCGAGCATCCGCATCACCATGATGATGAGCACGCCGCTCATCGCGTAGGTGATGAACGAGCCGGGACCGGTATCGGAGATCACCACTCCGGACCCGACGAACAGACCGGCGCCGATGACGCCGCCGATCGCGATCATCCGCAGTTGGCGCTGGTTGAGCGCCTTTTTCAGGGTGGGTGCTGCAGTCATCCGCGTCGGATACCCGGTTGTGACCTCAATCACTCACACGAGACGAACTCCTGCGCCGCGGAGACGGCGCGCTCGCGGTCGGCCTCGACGAGCCCGATGCGCGTGCGCCGGTCGAGGATGTCGTCGACGCTCAACGCACCCTCATGGGTGACCGCGTATTCGAACTCGGCCCGGGTGACGTCGATCCCGTCGGCCACCGGTGCGGTGGGCCGGTCGCAGCGGGCGCGGGTGACCACGTGGGGCGCCTCGGCGCCGTAGCGGGCGACCAGCGATCCCGGCAGGTCGACCGGCGAGTGCGGCGCCGACACCGGGTTGGCCGGTGCGCCCACCAACGGCAGGTTCCGAGTGCGGCACGGTCGGGCAGACAGCGCGCGCAGCGCGATCGCGCGGTCGAGCACGTCCTCGGCCATGAACCGGTACTCGGTCAGCTTGCCGCCGATCACGCTGATCACCCCCGACGGCGATTCGGTGACCGCGTGGTCGCGGGAGAGGTCGGCGGTACAGCCTTCGCCGGTGTCGATGAGCGGCCGCAGCCCGGCGTAGGCGCCGACGACGTCGGCTTCGGTCAGCGTGGTCGCCAGCGCGGTGTTGACGGTGTCGAGCAGGAAGGTGACCTCCTGGGGACTCGGTTGCGGCACATCGGGTATGGGCCCCGGCGCCGCTTCGTCGGTCAGGCCGAGGTAGACCCGGCCGAGCTGTTCGGGCATGGCGAACACGAACCGGTTGAGTTCACCGGGGATCGGGATCGTCAGCGCGGCGGCCGGGTTGCCGAAGGCGGCGGCGTCGAACACCAGATGCGTTCCGCGCGAGGGCCGCAGGCGCAGCGTCCTGTCGACGTCGGTGGCCCACACGCCCGCGGCGTTGACCACAGCGCCGGCCGACACGTCGAACGACTCGCCGGTGCGCTGATCGGTCAGCCGAACGGAGGTGGCCGTGGCGTGCGAGGCGCCGACCCGGGTGAGGATGCGCGCGCCGTACTGGGCCGCGGTGCGCGCCACCGCGGTCACCAGCCGGGCGTCGTCGATCAGCTGACCGTCGTACGCGAGGAATGCTCCGTCCAGTCCGTCGTGGCGGACGGCAGGCACCAGTTCGGCGGCGCGCTGCGCGCTGACCCGGCGGGAGCGGGGCAGCGTCGAGGCCGGGGTGCCCGCGAACCGCCGCAGACCGTCGCCCGCGAGGAACCCCGCCCGCACGAGCGCGCGCGTCCCATTGCCCATCTCGGGCAGCAGCGGCACCAGCTGCGGCATGGCGCTGACGAGGTGAGGAGCGGTGCGGGTCATCAGGATTCCGCGTTCGACGGCGCTGCGCCGGGCGATGCCGACGTTGCCGCTGGCGAGGTAGCGCAACCCGCCGTGGACGAGTTTGGAGCTCCAGCGGCTGGTGCCGAACGCCAGATCGTGTTTCTCCACCAGCACCACCGCCAGGCCGCGGCTGGCGGCGTCCAGCGCGATACCGGCGCCGGTGATCCCGCCGCCGATCACCACGATGTCGACGGGTGCACCGTCGGCGAGGGCGGCCAGTTCGGTGGCGCGGCGAACGGCGTTGAGTGCGGGACTGTCTGGAGAAGTCATGGCCGCAAGTACCCGTTCAGCGAGTGGGCCAGCTCCGCGGAGAGGGCGTCGGCGTCGAGCAGCGGGGCGACCATCTGCGCGGACTGGATCGTCGACTGGGTGATCAGCAGGCACATGGCGGCGAGCTGGCGCGGTTCACCGGCGCGGACGCTGCCCTCGCCCTGGGCGAGTTTGAGCTCGCCCGCCAGCGCGTCGATGAGGATCTGCTGGCTGGTGCCGAGCCGTTCGGTGATGTAGACCATCGCCAATTCCGGCGCGCTGTGGAGCACCGCCATCACGATGTCATCGCTGCGCAGCTTGTCCCCCACCCGCACGATCCGTTCGACCAGCTGGTCGCGCCCGACCCCGTCCCCGGGTACGTCGTCGAGCACACCCGCGATCCGGGCGGTGAGCAGCGTCGCGAGGATGGCGTCGGTGTCCCGCCACCGGCGGTAGATGGTGGGCCGGCTCACCCGGGCCCGGCGCGCGATCTCCGCGAGCGTCACCCGGTTGACCCCGTAGGCCAGTACGCACGCCGCGGCGGCGTCGAGGATGCGTTCCTCGACCGACCGCGGGCTGTCCTTACGGATTGACACCATGTGTAATACTGTAACGCATGCGCGGCCGACATGACCATTCCACCGACCTCCTTCCTCCGATGAAGTGGGACGCCTGGGGTGATCCGGCCGCCGCCAAGCCGCTGTCCGACGGCGTCCGGTCCCTTCTCGAACAGGCACTCGGCGTCACACCGACGACGGCACCCGCCCTGGCCCTCGACGAGGTGACCGTGAGCCCGTCGGCCCTGTCCAACGACGACCGCGCCGCGCTGGCCGGCATCGTCGGCGACGAGTTCTGCCTGGTCGACGACGTCGGCCGGCTCCTGCACGCCGGCGGCAAGTCCACTCTCGACCTGCTACGTCGGCGTGACCGCGGTCCGCAGGACGCCCCCGACGCGGTACTGCTGCCCGCCGACGAGGGCCAGATCGCCGCGATCCTCCGACACTGCAGCGAGCACCGCATCGCCGTCGTGCCGTTCGGCGGTGGGACCAGCGTGGTGGGCGGACTCGACCCGATCCGCGGCGACTTCACCGCGGCGGTGTCGCTCGACCTGCGCCGCCTCGACGCGCTGCACTGGCTCGACGAGGTCTCCGGCGAGGCCGAACTGGGTGCGGGGGTCACCGGGCCAGAGGCCGAACGGCTGCTCGGCGAACGAGGGTTCTCCCTCGGCCACTTCCCGCAGAGCTTCTGCTTCGCCACCATCGGCGGGTTCGCCGCGACGCGGTCGTCCGGCCAGGACTCGGCGGGCTACGGACGCTTCGACGACATGGTGCGCGGACTGCGGGCCGTCACTCCCGCCGGCGTCCTCGACGTGGGTCGCGCCCCGGCCTCGGCCGCCGGGCCCGACCTGCGTCAGCTGCTCGTCGGCTCCGAAGGGGTGTTCGGTGTCATCACCCGGGTCCGGCTGCGTGTGCACCCCGTCCCCGAGGCGACGCGGTACGAGGCGTGGTCGTTCCCCGACTTCGCCACCGGCGCAACCGCTTTGCGTGCGGTGACGCAGACCGGCAGCGGACCGACGGTGATTCGGCTCTCCGATGAAGCGGAGACCGGCGTGAACCTGGCCACCACCGAGGCCATCGGCGAACAGACCATCACCGGCGGATGCCTGGCGGTGACGGTGTTCGAGGGCACGGCGGCACATGCCGAGAGCCGGCACGCCGAGACCCGGGCCCTGCTCGAGGCGCACGGCGGCACATCGCTGGGCGAGGAACCCGCCAAGGCGTGGGAGCACGGCCGGTTCGGGGCGCCGTATCTGCGCGACTCGCTCCTGTCCGCGGGCGCTCTGTGCGAAACGCTCGAGACCGCCACCACGTGGTCCAACATCGCGGCGCTGAAAGCCGCTGTGACCGAAGCGCTGACGAACGCGCTCGCCGGAGGGCAGGAGCGACGCGACCGGGGAATCGATGAAGTATCGGGCACCTCCGCACTCGTGCTCTGCCACATCTCGCACGTGTATCCGACCGGTGCGTCGCTGTACTTCACCGTCGTGGCCGCACAGCGGGGGAATCCGATCGAGCAGTGGCGCACCGCCAAGGCCGCCGCGTCGGACGCCATTGTGCGCGCAGGCGGCACCATCACCCACCACCACGCCGTAGGCGCCGACCACCGACCCTGGATGCGCGACGAGGTCGGCGACCTCGGCGCCGACATCCTGCGCGCGGTCAAGGCGACCCTTGATCCGGCCGGAATCCTCAACCCGGCCAAGCTGATTCCATGATCCGGGCGATCCGGCACGTCACGGTGCTGACGAATCCGCTGTCGGGCCATGGCAACGCGCCGCACGCTGCCGAGCGCGCGGTCGCCCGGTTCCAGCAGCGCGGTGTCGACGTGTGTGCGATCGTCGGCACCGATGCGGCGCACGCGCGACGCCTGGTGGACGAGGCGCTGGCCGGCGGGACCGATGCACTCGCCGTCGTCGGAGGTGACGGGGTCATCTCGCTGGCGCTGCAGGCCCTGGCCCACGGCGATGTGCCGCTGGGCATCGTGCCAGCGGGCACCGGCAACGACCATGCACGCGAATACCGTTTGCCCACAGGTGATCCGGAGGCCGCGGCCGATGTGATCGCCGACGGACACACCCGGACCGTCGACCTCGGCCGGATCGACGACGCGGCCGGTGGGCACAAATGGTTCGGCACGGTGATGGCGGCCGGGTTCGACTCGCTGGTGAGCGATCGAACCAATCGGATGCGCTGGCCGCACGGACGCATGCGCTACAACGTCGCGATGGTGGCCGAACTGTCGAAGCTGCGGCTGCTCCCGTTCCGGTTGCGTTTCGACGACGGACCACCGCAGGACGTCCGCCTCACGCTCGCCGCATTCGGCAACACCCGCAGCTACGGCGGCGGCATGCAGATCTGCCCGGACGCCGACCACGCCGACGGTCTGCTCGACGTCACGATGGTGCACTCGGCGTCGCGCACCCGGCTGGTCCGGCTGTTCCCCACCGTGTTCAAAGGCACCCACATCGAGCTCGACGACGTGACCACGGCGCGGGCCCGCGTCATCGAAGTGGACTGCCCCGGCATCAACGCGTATGCCGACGGGGATTTCGCGTGCCGGCTGCCGGTCACGGTGTCCGCGGTGCCGGGCGCCCTGGAGATCCTGGTGCCGGCCTCTTAGCGCGGGAGGAAACTCAGCCCACTCCGCGGTTCAGCCAGCTGACCTCGGCGCCCGCACCGCCGTCGCGGAAGGGTTCCAGCGCCTCGTCCCACGCCGTGCCGAGCACGGTGTCCAGTTCGGCGGCCAGCACGTCGGAGCCGGCGGCCATCAGCGCGCGCAGCCGCATCTCGCCGACCACGATGTCCCCGTTGGCGCTCATCGAACCGCTCCACAGGCCCAGCTGCGGGGTGTGCGACCAGCGGTGCCCGTCCACGCCGGGACTCGGGTCCTCGGTCACCTCGAAACGCAGTACCGACCACGAGCGCAGGGCGTTGGCCAACTGCGCTCCGGTACCGACCGGGCCCACCCAGTTGGTGACAGCACGAAGCTGCCCGGGCATGGCCGGCTGTGGGGTCCACTTCAGGTTGGCGCGCGCCGACAGGGTCGACGACAACGCCCACTCGACATGTGGGCACACCGCCGCGGGTGAGGCGTGCACGTACACCACACCTGTCGACGCGTCGGCGAACTGGTTCGACGCACGCATAGCTGCTCCTTCGGCTCCACGAGGGACGTCTTCCCCAAGCGGCCTCTTGAAACCGAATTACAGCTGTGTCGTGCGTGTCTATTGTGCCTTGTGTGGCAGGTGTTGCGCTAGTGTGGCCCGAATTCTCTCAGGACTCCATCAGAGATCGTCGGCCACCGCTCGTACGCCCAATCACCGAAGTCACGATCAGCAAAGGTCAGGAGCGCCAGATCGCTCTGCGGATCCACCCACAGAAACGTCCCTGACTGGCCGAAATGGCCGAACGTGCGCTTCGAATTGGTCGAACCGGTCCAGTGTGGCGACTTGTCGTCGCGGATCTCGAAGCCCAGCCCCCAGTCGTTCGGGCGCTGGACGCCGAAGCCGGGCAGCACGCCGTCGACACCCGGGAACTGCACGCTCGTCGCCTCGTCGTGCATCTGCTGCGAGACCAGCACGGGTCGCAGCAGGTCTCCGGCGAACGCCGCGACGTCGGCCACGGTGGTGTACGCGCCGTAGCCGGCGGCCTCCGCGCCTCCCTCGAGCGTGCTGTCGGACATGCCGAGCGGTTCGAACACCGCCTCGGCGAGGTACCGGCCGAACTCGATGCCGGCGGCCCGCTCGATGGTGTCGGCGAGCACCCCGAATCCATAGTTCGAGTAGACACGGCGCTTGCCCGGTTCACACATCGTCTCGTCGGAGTGCATGGACAGCCCGGACGTGTGCGCGAGCAGATGCCGCACGGTGGAGCCGGGCGGCCCGGCCTCGGTGTCGAGGTCGACGACACCCTCTTCGACAGCGATCTGCGCGGCCCGGGCGACCAGCGGCTTGGTCACCGACGCGAGCCGGAACCGGTGCCGGAGGTCCCCGTGGTCGGCCAGCACCCCGTCCGGCCCGACGACCGCCGCCGCTGCGGTGCCGACCGGCCAGTCCGCGATCACGTCCAGCACGCCCATCGGGCAGATGTTACTTGCGGCAGACGTAGTAGAAGTTCAGCGGATCCGTGTCGATCTCGCGCACGTCGACATCGGTGAAGCCCGCATCGGCCAGCATCGACGTGGCCAGCTCGCGGCCCCAGCAGGTTCCGAGCCCGGCGCCGCCGAGCCCGAGCGAGACGCTCATGCAGTGCATCGTCGACACCGTGTAGAGGTACGGCGCCATCGGCACCCCGACGTTGTCCTCGACGCGGCTGGAGGCCTTGATGTCGACCATCAGGAACACCCCGCCGGGACGCAATGCACGGTGGATGTTGGCCAGAACCCGGGCGGGCTGCGCCTGGTCGTGGATCGCGTCGAACACAGTGATCACGTCGTAGGCGTCGGCCACGTCGAGCGTGGCCACATCCTCGGCGACGAACTGCACGTTCTGCAGTCCCAGGCGCTGCGCCTCGGCGCGGCCCGTGCCCAGACCCTCGTCGGAGAAGTCGATGCCGGTGAACCGGCTGGCCGGAAACGCCTGCGCCATCACGTTGATCGCATGCCCGCTGCCGCAACCGATGTCGGCGACGTCGGCACCGGTGGTCAACCGGGCGGGTAGACCGTCCACCATCGGCAGGATCAGGTCGACGAGTGCGGCATCGAAGACCTCGCCGCTCTGCTCGGCCATGAGGGTATGGAAACGCGGATAGGCGCTGTAGGGCAGTCCCCCACCGTGCCGGAAGCAGTCGAGGATCTTCTGTTCGACCTCGGCGAGCAGCGGGATGAATTGCGCGACCCGCGCGAGGTTGTCCGGCCCGGCCGCCCGGGTGAGCACGGCGGCGTGGGCCTGCGGCAGTGAGAACGTCTGCGTCGTGGGGTCGTAGTCCACGACGCCGGCGGCGGCGGTTCCGCCGAGCCACTCACGCACGTAGCGTTCGTCGAGCCCTGCCGCCTCGGCGATCTGGGCGCTGGTGGCCGACGGGAGTCCGGCCATGGCGTCGAGCAGGCCGGTCTGGTGCCCGATGGACAGCAGGATCGTCAGGCTCGCACTGTCGAGGGCGCCGGCGATGCGCTCGGCGAACTGTTCGGTTGCGCTGGTGGTCATCTCGCTCCGTTCCGTGGAATTGAGGTCGCAGAAGTCCGGACGAGCGGTGGCGCGCCGTGGCTGAGAGAGCGCGCGGGTGCGGCCATGTGTCGAGTGTGCGCGCCGGATGGGCGCATCGGGAGGCATTAGGTTGTACCCATGAGTCAGACAGTGCGCGGCGTGATTTCCCGGTCGAAGGGTCAGCCGGTGGAAGTGGTGGATGTGGTGATTCCGGATCCGGGGCCGGGTGAGGTGGTGGTCGATGTCATTGCGTGTGGGGTGTGTCATACGGATCTGACCTACCGCGAGGGTGGGATCAATGACGAGTACCCGTTCCTGTTGGGTCATGAGGCTGCGGGCACGGTGGAGTCGGTGGGTGCCGGTGTCACGAATGTGGCGCCGGGGGATTTCGTGGTCCTGAACTGGCGGGCGGTGTGTGGGCAGTGCCGGGCGTGTAAACGGGGCCGGCCGCATCTGTGTTTCGACACCCACAACGCCACCCAGAAGATGACGTTGACCGACGGCACCGAACTGACCCCGGCGTTGGGGATCGGGGCGTTCGCCGACAAAACCCTGGTCCATGAAGGGCAGTGCACCAAGGTCGATGCCGAGGCCGATCCGGCGGTGGCGGGGCTGTTGGGGTGTGGGGTGATGGCCGGGATCGGGGCGGCGATCAACACCGGTGCGGTCACGCGGGACGACACCGTGGCGGTGATCGGGTGTGGTGGGGTCGGTGACGCCGCGATCGCCGGCGCGGCGCTGGTGGGGGCCAAGACGATCATCGCCGTGGACACCGATAACCGGAAACTGCAGTGGGCGCGCGACTTCGGCGCCACCCACACCATCAACGCCCGCGACCTCGACGTCGTCGAAACCATCCAGGATCTGACCGGCGGGTTCGGCGCCGATGTGGTCATCGACGCCGTCGGGCGCCCGGAAACCTGGACCCAGGCGTTCTACGCGCGCGATCTGGCCGGCACCGTCGTGCTCGTCGGTGTCCCCACCCCCGACATGCGCTTGGAGATGCCGTTGGTGGACTTCTTCTCCCGCGGCGGCTCCCTCAAATCGTCGTGGTATGGCGATTGTCTGCCCGAACGCGACTTCCCCACCCTCATCAGCCTCTACCGGCAGGGCCGGCTGCCGTTGGAGCGCTTCGTCTCCGAACGCATCGGCCTGGACGGGATCGAGGACGCTTTCCACAAGATGCACGCCGGTGAGGTCCTGCGCTCGGTGGTGATCCTGTGACCGGCAGCAATATCGAGCGGGTCGTCACCCATGGGGTGTTCGCCCTCGACGGCGGCTCCTGGGAGGTCGACAACAACATCTGGATCGTCGGCGACGACGACGAGGTCATCGTGTTCGACGCCGCCCACGACGCCGCCCCGATCGTGATGGCCGTCGGGGGCCGCCACGTCGCCGCGGTGATCTGCACCCACGGCCACAACGACCACATCACCGTGGCCCCCGAACTCGGCGCCGCCCTCGACGCCCCGGTGCTGCTGCACGCGGGCGACGACATGTTGTGGCAGATGACCCACCCCGACAAGGAGTTCCGCACCGTCGAGGACGGCGCCACCCTGCGCGCCGGTGGCATCGAACTACGCGCCCTGCACACCCCAGGACACTCCCCGGGCTCGGTGTGCTGGTACGCCCCCGAGTTGGGTGCGGTGTTCTCCGGAGACACCCTGTTCCACGGCGGACCCGGCGCGACGGGACGCTCCTACTCCGACTTCCCCACCATCCTGGACTCCATCTCCGGCCGCCTGGGCACCCTGCCCGCCGACACCATCGTCTACACCGGCCACGGCGACACCACCACCATCGGCGACGAAATCATCCACTACGACGACTGGGTCACCCGCGGCCACTAGGACGACTGTGGTGGCCAGAGGTCACGAGGACGCTGCCGGCGATCGCCTCGATGGTCGGTGCCGGGGTGGTGGCTGCGGTCGGGCACACCGAGGCAACCTATGCCCAGACGCGGGCGGCGATCGATGCCGGTGCGACCGTGGGAACACACCTGTTCAATGCGATGCGGCCCATCGACCGTCGTGAGCCGGGGCCCATCGTCGCGCTCCTGGAAATCGACCGGGTGACCGTCGAACTGATCACCGACGGCGTCCATGTCGACCCGGCGATCTACCGCCACGTCACCCGGGCCGTCGGCGCCGACCGGGTGTCCTTGGTGACCGACGCGATGTCCGCTACCGGCATGGCCGACGGCGTCTATCACCTTGGTCCGTTGGCGGTGGAGGTCGTCGAGGGGGTGGCGCGCGTGGCGGGAACCGACACGATCGCCGGCAGCACCGCGACGATGGACCGCGCATTCAGGTTCGCCGTCGCCCACAGTGGACTACCTCGGGACGAGGCACTTGCGCTGGCGGTGCGCCAGGCGTCGATCAACCCCGCCCGCGCCTTGGGGCTGCCGTCCCCGGCGCTCGTGCCCGGCGCCGCCGCCGACCTGGTGGTGTTGGATTCCGACCTGGCCGTCGCGGGGGTGCTGCGGCGAGGATCGTGGGTCATCGAACCCGGCTGCGGGCACTGATGCTGCTTCGCCGAATGTGCGCCCACTGCGACCCGCGAGCGGAAATCTCGCAGTGAGCGCACACTCGGTGCATATCTCTGTCCGCTTTCGAAGGAAGTCCGCTCGTGCCTGAGTCCAGTGTGGTGGTCCGCCCGCAGCCGATGGACAGCGGCTACTACACCGCCGGATCGCGCCTGCAGGCCGCGGGGCTGCGCCCGGCGATCGCCCTGTTCGAGCAGGCCGCCAAAGTGGTCCCCCTGCCGCAGGCGCCGCAGCCGATCGCGATCGCCGACTACGGCGCCGCGACAGCGCACAACTCCCTGCTGCCGATCTGCGCGGCGATCGCCGTTCTGCGTACCAGGACCACGCGTGAGCATTCGGTTCTGGTGGCCCACACCGACGTTCCCGACAACGACTTCACCGCGATGTTCCGCACGCTGACCGACGATCCGGATTCGTACCTGCGCAAGGACGCCGCCGCGTTCGCCTCCGCGGTCGGCCGGTCGTTCTACTCGCAGATCCTGCCGTCCAACAGCGTCACTCTGGGCTGGAGTTCGTATGCGATCCAGTGGCTGAGCCGGGTGCCGACCCTGGTGCCCGACCACCTCCAGGTGGCCCACACCGCCGAGGAGCCCGTGCGCGCCGCCTACGCCCGTCAAGCGGCCCACGACTGGCACGAGTTCATCGCGTTCCGGGGGCGGGAACTCTGCCCGGGCGGCCGCCTGGTGGTCATGACAATGGCCATCGGCGACGACGGCGAGTACGGCTACCGTCCCCTGCTGGCGGCGATGACCGATGCGCTGGCCGAACTCGCCGGGGCGGGGCTGGTCCGCGAGGACGAACTGCGGCGTATGACGATCCCGACGGTCGGCAGGCGCGCGGCGGACTTCATGGCGCCGTTCGCCCCTTCGGGCCGCTTCGAGCGCCTGGAGATCGAGCATCTCGAGGTGTTCGACGGCGAGGACCGGTTCTTCGGCCAGTATCGGGCAGACAAGGACGCCAAGGCTTTTGGCCGCAACTGGGGCCAGTTCGCGCGTGCGTCGGTGTTCGCGACGTTGCTCGGTGCACTCGACGGTGGCCGCGACGATCCCCGCGCGGGGCAGTTCGTCGAACGACTCGAGGCGGGTATCGCCGCCCGGATGGCCGCCACCCCCGAGCAGACGCAGATCCCGCTGGCGCATCTGGTGCTGCACAAGCGGCCGAAGATCCGATGATCAGCCGGCGATTTGCTCGCGAAAGGTGTTGCGGTAGCTCAGGGGTGCCACGCCTGTGAGCCGGCGGAACTGTTCGCGGAAGTTGGCCGGCGAGCTGAATCCGACTTCGCGGCCGACGCGTTCGACGCCGTAACCGGTGGTCTCCAGCAGCTGTTGGGCGTGACGGACGCGCACCCCGGTCACCCACTGCATGGGGGTCTGGCCGGTCTCGGCCTGGAAACGCCGGTTCAGGGTGCGCACACTCATCGACGCGTACTGCGCGATGTCGGCCAGCGTCAGGTCGCGGTGGGCCTGCTGTTCGAGCCAGGCCAGCACGGCGTCGAGTTCAGTGCGCTCGGCGAGCGGTGCGGTGGCCGCGCGGTTGCGCAGGATGAACTGCGCCTGACCCCCGCTGCGGTGCAGCGGCGCGACGGCCATCCGGGCGGAGTCCGCGGCGACAGCGGCGCCGTGGTCGCGCGCCACCATGTGCAGACAGAGATCCAGGCCCGCCGACGCACCCGCCGAGGTGAGCACCTGCCCTTCGTCGACGTAGAGCACGTCGGGGTCGAGACGCACCGCGGGGAACGCCGCGCGGAACGGGTCGGCGGCAAGCCAGTGGGTGGTGGCCCGCCGGCCGTCGAGTAGACCCGCGGCGGCCACGGTGAACGCACCGGTGCAGATCGAGGCGATCCGGATGCCCGCCGAATACGCCGTGCGCAATGCGTCGAGCACCACCTCCGGCACCGCGGCGGTGATGTCGTTGCCGCCGGGTACCACGATCGTGTCCGCGTGAGCCATGGCGTCGATGCCGTGATCGGTGCCGATGCGCAACGGCCCCGCATCCACCTCGGGAGCGGTGGCGCACACGCGCACCTCGTACGCCGTTGTGCCGTCGGCTTTTCGGGCCCGCCCGAACACCTCGACGGCGGTGGCGAGGTCGAAGACGATGGTGTCCGGCATTGCCAGGACCGCGACGGTGTGCATGGCCGCACGGTAGCAGGCGACTGGCAAGATGTCAGCGCAGATTGACGATCTGGCCACTGCTGTCGGCCCGCCGTACCGGGCACGCTGGCCGATATGAATGCCCAGTTCGTGTTGTTCGACGGGTTCGACCCGCTCGACGTCATCGCGCCGTTCGAAGTCCTGGTCGCCGGAAGCGACGCCCTCGGTGGTGAACTGACGGTGGAGCTGGTCTCCGCGGAGGGGCCGCGCCCGGTGGTCAGCGGCAGCCGCGGCCTGGTGTTGCAGGCCACCTCCGGTCTGGACCCGGAGCGTCCCGGTTTCGTGATCGTCCCCGGCGCCGCCGGGCCGGTCGAAGGCGATCCGGACGACGGCGACGTGACCATCCCGGTCCTGCTGGCCCGCTTCGGCGAGACCGCGGCGATCCCGCTCATGCGCCGCGCATTCGCCAATCCGCAGATCACGGTCGCCACGGTATGCGGCGGCTCCCTCGCCCTGGCCATGGCTGGCCTGCTCGAGGGCCGGTATGCGGTCACCCACCACCTCGGCATGGCCGTGCTCGAGGCGACCGGTGTGCACGCCGTGCCGGCCCGGGTGGTCGACGACGGCGACCTGGTCACCGCGGCGGGGGTGACCTCGGGGCTGGATCTGGCACTGCATCTGCTCGACCGCAGCTACGGACCCAAGATCGCGACCGCGGTCGAGTCACTGTTCGCCTACGAGCGCCGCGGAACCGTGTGGAGCAACCGCGGGCGCGTCCCGGTGGCGGTGTGATGGGCGTCGTCGGCACGTGGGAGGTGCGGATCAAGACCCCGATCGGATCTCTCGACGTCACATATGAATTCGCCGACGACGGCGGTTCCCTGCGTGGGAGCGCCAGCTCGAAAAGCGAAACGGTTCCCCTCCAGGACATCGTCGCCGCCGAGGCGCCGGGCGAACACCGCGTGACGTGGCGACAGTCGGTCACCAAACCGATGCGGTTGCACCTCGACTTCGACGTCGTGATCGACGGCGACCGGATGAGCGGCCACTCGCGGGCCGGCCGGCTGCCGCGCTCGGCGGTGACCGGCGTGCGCCGCGGATAGCTAACCGCCGAATCCGGGCGGCGCGGGGACGAACGGCAACCCCGGAATCGTCGTGTAGGGCAGCGTCGGGATCAGCCGCGGCGGCTGCGTGGTCGTGGGGGGCGGCTGGGTGGTGGCCGGCGGTGGTGTCGTGGTCGGCGGCGGTGGGGGCGGCGCCTCCGACGTCGGCGGCGGGGGCGGGGGCGGCGCCTCGGACGGCGCAGGCGGCGGGGCGGTCTGGGTGACGGTCTGCGTCTCGGGCGCCGGGATCTGGGGTGCCGGCGTGTCGACGGGCGGTGGCGCCGCGGGCGCGGGAGCGGGCGTCTCCGTCGTCGCGGTGGTGGTGGCCGGGGACGCCGGGACGTCGTCGACGCCATTGGCACCGTCATCGCGGTTGACGAGGAACACCGCCGCCGCGAGGGCCGCGAGGACGGCGGCCGCCCCGATCGCCAACGCCACCGGCGGCCGCCGGTACCACGGCACCGCGGCGGGCCGGCCGCCGCCGGAGTCGGAGTCGGCGGCGCCGAACTGCAGCTGCGGCCGCACATCCGGCTCGCCGGCCGGGTCGGCGCCGTACGCGGCGGGCGCGATATCGGGGATGTCGTCGGCATCCGACCACGCCAGCGCGCGGAACGTACTGGACTCGGCGGTGTCGTCGACGACCGGCGCGGCGGCCGTCGCCGGCGCGACCGCGGCGAGCGCCGTCCGGTCGTCATCACCGGGACCGCGGATCGCCGCCAGCCCGGCGCCTACCGCTGCCGACAGTTCGGGCCGCGGGGTCGTGACGACCGGGACGCGGAAGTTCTCCGAGAGAGTCGTGGTGATGATCGGGATACGCGCGCCGCCCCCCGCGGTGGCGACCGCGACCAGGTCGGCCGGTTGCACCCCGGCGCGCTCCAGGGTGCTGTGCAGGACGGCCACGAAGTCGCCGAGCGGTCGGCGCACCACGTCGTCGAGTTCGGCACGCGTCAGCCGGACCTCGCCGCTGTGTCCGGGCAGTTCGGCGGTCAGCGCCGTCACGGTCTCGGTGGACAGCCGTTCCTTGGCGCCGCGGCAGGCACTCCGCAACCGGGCCAGCGAACCGATGGCCGAGGTGCCCGAAAGGTCCACCGCCCCGGCGGCGTTCAGGCCACCGACGACGTGGCTGAGCAGCGCCTGGTCGAGCACATCTCCGGACAGGTCGAGATGGCGGACCGTGGGGGCGATCGGCCGCAGTCCGTCCGCGTCGACCAACGTGATGCTGGTGCCGGAGCCGCCGAAGTCGCACAGCGCGACGACGCCGTTGGCGGGCAACCCCGGATCGGCCTGCAATGCGGTCAGTGCCGCGGTCGCATCGGGCAGGACCTGCGCCGACGGCCCGAACTCGGGTACCTCGGCGAGCGCGGCGCGAAGCGCGTCGACGGCGCCGGGGTGCCAGTGGGCGGGATGGGTCACCGCGATCGGGTCGACCGGGGTGCGGCCGCGGGTCAGCGCGTAGAGCAGGGCCCGCAGCGCGTCTGCCGTCAGCGCTTCTCCGCGGTGGCTGGTGCCGTCTGAGGCGAGGATGGCGACCGGGTCGCCGACCCGATCGACGAAATCGGTGATGACCAGGCCGCGCTCGTCGAGCCGCGGGTTCTCGCTGGGGACGCCGACCTCGGGCGGCCGGTGGGCGAACAGCGTCAGTACCGGTGTGCGGCGCACCGCGGCGCGGCCGACGACCACGGCCGACAGCGTGGTCGCGCCGAGCGACAGTCCTATCCCGTCTGGCATCAGCGAATTGTGCCTGCTCCGGCGATCAGCGGTAAGTCCAGGGCCGTGACCCAGCCCGGCCGCAGGTCGTTGACCGCGGGCACCGCGTTGAGCGCCCGCATCCCGGTGGCCAGACAACCCGCCGCGGCGGCGTCACGTCCGGACCCGTCGGTGAACCGGAACGCCGTCTCCTGCACGATGCTGGGCGTGCCGTCGATCTCGACGCGGTAGACGTCGCTCTCGGTGCCGCAGGGCCAGTCCGGCGCGGCGTCGTTGCCGATCCGGTTGACGTGTTCGAGCTGGATGCGGGTCTCACCGCGGTACACACCGTTGATGGTGAACCGGACGGCGGCGACGTTGCCCGCTTCGATGACGCCCTTGGCGCTCTTGCGATCCGTCGGCGTCACCCACTTGTCGTAGGTGGTGGTGATCTCGTCGAGCATGATGCCCGCCGCGTGGGCGATCATGGGAACCGTTGCGCCCCAGGCAAAGACGAGGATATCGGATGTTTCGAGCAGTGCCTTGTGCTCCGGCGGCCTGCCGATGCCCATCTCGTTCTCGTAGTCGCCGGTGTAGTTGGTGTAGTCGAGCAGTTCGGCGGCGCGGACACGCTTGACCTCCGCGCAGACGCCCATGAGCGTCATCGGGAACAGGTCGTTGGCGAAGCCGGGGTCGATGCCGGTGGTGAAACACGACGACTCGCCCAGTTCGCAGGCCTCGGTCACCGGGATGATCCACTCGGGCGGGTTGAGGTGCATGGTCGGCCATACCCACGGCGTCATCGCCGTCGAGCACACGTCGATGCCCGCGCGCAGGAATCGGGTGATGAGCGCGACGTTGGCGTCGGCGTGTGCGGCAGTGGGCCCGAAGTGCACCAGGGCATCTGGCCGGAGCGCGATGAGCGCGTCGACGTCGTCGGTGGCGGTCACGCCGAGCGAGTGGCCGAGCCCGCAGATCTCCCCCGCGTCACGGCCCACCTTGCCCGGGTCGCTCACCCCGACGCCGACCAGTTCGAACAGCGGGTGCCGGTCGATTTCGGCGACCACCATCTTGCCGACGAAACCGGTGCCCCACACGACGATCCGTTTGGACATGCGCTGCCTTCCGTCGACTGCGTCAACCATAGGGTGCGCGACGGCCGCGGCGGCTAGATTCAGGCGTCATGACGGCTGCGGAGGGCGGCCCGCTGGCGGGGAGACGGGCGCTGGTGACCGGCGGGTCGCGCGGGATCGGTGCGGAGATCGTGCGGCGACTTGCCTTCGACGGGGCCGCGGTGGCCTTCACGTACGGCTCGTCGGTGACCGAGGCGGACAAGGTGGTGGTCGACGTGTCCCGCGGCGGTGGACGGGTGCTGCCGATCCGCGCGGACAGTTCGGATGCCGGGCAGATCGCCTCGGCGGTCGACGAGACGGTCACCCGCCTGGGCGGGCTCGACATCCTGGTGAACAACGCAGGGGTGGCGCACCTCGCGCCGGTCGACTCGTTCCCGCTCGCCGAGTTCGACCGTCTGGTCGCGGTCAACGTGCGCGGGGTGTTCGTGGCGATCCAGTCCGCGGTCCCGCATCTCGGTGACGGCGGGCGCATCATCAACATCGGCAGCATCAACGCCGACCGGGTCCCCTCGGCCGGCCTGTCGGTGTATGCGATGACGAAGGCCGCGGTGGCGGGTCTGACCCGCGGCCTGGCCCGCGAACTGGGGCCACGCGGGATCACGGTCAACAACGTCCAGCCGGGCCCGATCGCGACGGATATGAACCCTGCGGACGGCGAATTCGCCGACGCGGCAAGGCAACTCATCGCCGTCGGGCACTACGGGCACACCGCCGACGTGGCAGGCGTGGTGAGCTATCTCGCGGGACCAAACGCCGGCTACGTCACCGGGGCCAACTGGAACGTCGACGGCGGGTTCATCGCCTAGCGTCGGAGGCGCCCTTCGAGCGCTTCTCGGAGTTGGCGGACCTCGTCTCGCAGCTGTTCCACATGCGCGACGGTCGCGGCCTGACTGGCGGTATCCTCTTCGGCGACGCGCTGGATGATCCAGGACGCCAGGGTCGCGGTCACCACACCGACGAGGCTGATGCCTCCGATCATGAGCGCCACCGCCACCATGCGTCCCTGGAACGTCACCGGAGAGAAGTCGCCGTAACCGACAGTCGTGACCGTGGTGATCGCCCACCACACCGCGTCGCCGAAGTTCCCGATCTTCGCTTCCGGCTGCCCGCGCTCGACTTCGAGGATCGCCAGCGCTGCGGCATAGATGATCACCGTGGCGCCGCAGACGGTGTAGACGATCACGCGACCGCGGATGCTCTGGCCGACGGCTCGCTGAAGCACCTTGACCACGACCGCCAAGCTGAGCAACCGCAGGGGACGCAGGAACGGCAGCGCCACGATCGCCAGATCGAACAGGTGACGAACGAACCAACGGCCGCGGGGTCGGGCGAGGTACAGCCGGGTCAGATAATCGAGCACAAAAACGAAATAGGTGACTTTCAGAGCGATTTCGACGACGGTGTCGGCCGTCCCGCGAGGCTGTAGCAACACGTCGACCGAGAACACCGCAAGGAAGAGCAGCGCAACGCCTGCCAGCGGCCATTCGGACCGCAGCTCATAGCGCTCCAAGCGCGTGCCATCTACCATCCGGCGAAGCGCCCTAGAAGCAGCGCCGCAATCCGCCCGGCTCGCAGATCAACGGGTACTGGTCGACGGGGATCGGGAGCGGTTGTTTGAACGCCAGCGTGAAGGGTGTCTTCACCATGTTGGCCGGCACGGTTCCGTTGCACGCCGGGACGTTGGTGGTGGTGCGGGTCCCGCTCATGGTGTCGGTGTTGAACTCGTAGGTCTCGGCGATCGGCGCGAAGCTGCCGTCCGCGCATTTGAAGCCTTCGTTGACTGGCGTCGTGTACGCCCACACGCCGTTGGCGAGCCGGGCCTGGCCGCCCTGAACCCCGGTGAAGGCCTGCACCCAGAGACGGCAGGCGACCGGAAGGTACAGCGATTCGCGCAGATCGCCCACGGTGGGCACGCAGGACGGGTAGATCGTCAGATCCCCGCTCAGGCCGTCGGCTTGGGTATAGGTGTAGACGCCCTCCAGCACCTTCTGCTCGGCCTGCGCCGGGCCGGCCGCGCCCACCGCCGCGCCGAGTGCCAGGACCACGGCGGCTATCACTCGAGTGAGGATCGTCATCGGGGTCAGTATGGCAGTCCGCCTGCCGGATCGTCACCGGTTCAGGGCTCCGGCGTTTGCGATCCCGACCGCAGGGGGTAAGAAGCCTGCAGGTGCCCGGTGATCTTGAGGTGGTCGTGATGCGGCGTGGAGCGGTACGGGCTGCCGGCCTGGCGCTCACTGTGGCCCTGCTGCTGGCGGTGGCGGGCTGCTCCACCGGTGAACGGGTCGATCTCGGTGACGCCGCATCGGACAATCTGGTCGCCGCGATCGCCGGGGAACCCGACCAGCTCGACCCGCACAAGACCTCGGCGTATTTCTCGTTCGAGGTGCTCGAGAACGTCTTCGACACCCTCGTCGAACCCGACGCCGACCTCGAGATGCGTCCGGCACTGGCCGAATCGTGGGAGGTCAGCCCCGATCAGCGGGTGTGGACATTCCACCTGCGGCGCGGGGTCACGTTCCACGACGGCACGCCGTTCGCCGCCGAGGACGTCGTGTACTCCTACCGCCGCATCATCGACGAGCAGCTGACCAACGTCGACAAGTTCAGCGCGGTCACCGACATCACCGCGGTCGACCCGGCCACCGTGCGCATCACCGTCGACAAACCCACCCCGAATCTGCTCACGAACCTCGGTGGCTTCAAGGGTATGGCGATCGTGTCGCGGGCCAACGTCGAAAGCGGGCAGATCACCACGCATCCCGTCGGCACCGGTCCGTTCTCGTTCGCGGGCGCCACCAGCGGTGACTCGATCACGTTGCGCGCCAACCCGTCGTACTGGGGCGGACCGCCCCGCATCTCAGGGGTGACGTTCCGGTTCATCTCCGAACCGTCGACGTCGCTGTCGGCACTGCAGGCCGGCGAGGTCGACTGGACGGATTCGATTCCCCCGCAGCGTGTTTCCCAGTTGCGCGGCGATGAGTCTCTGCGTCTGGCGGTCACGCCGAGCAACGACTACTGGTATCTGGCGCTCAACGAGGCCCGCCCGCCGTGGAACGACGTGCGCGTCCGCCAGGCGATCGCCTACGGGATCGACCGGGACGCGATCGTCGCCGCGACGAGCTACGGCACCGCCGCCGAGAACCAACTCGCCATCCCCGACGGCAATCCCTGGTTCACCCCGTACGGGACCTACTCCTATGACCTCGACAAGTCCAGAAGCCTGCTGGCCGAGGCGAATGCGACACCCGACAAGCTCGACATGCTGGTCACCAGCGAGTACCCGGAGACCGTCACCGCCGCACAGATCATCGCCGACAACCTCGCCCCGCTGGGCGTCGACGTCGACATCCGCACCGTCGACTTCGCCACCTGGCTCGACGAACAGAACAACGGCAACTTCGACATGCTGATGATGGGCTGGCTCGGCAACATCGACCCCGACGACTTCTACTACGCCCAGCACCACACCAACGGCACCAGCAATGCGCAGAAGTTCTCCGATCCCGAGGTCGACCGGTTGCTCGACGCCGGGCGGGTCGAGACCGACCGCGACGCGCGCCACGACGTCTACGCGAAGGCCGCCACGCGGATCGCCGACGAGGTCAGCTACATCTATCTCTACAACCCGTCGGTCATCCAGGCGTGGACGCCCGCGCTGTCCGGGTACGAGGCGCGCCGCGACGGTGCGGTCCGATTCCGCGACGCGGTGCTCGGTGAGGACGAGTCCTCGTGAGCACCCTGGTGTCCCACCCCGTCGCGCGCTTCCTCGCCCGCCGCGTCGCCTACTCGCTGGTGGTGCTGATCGGTGTGGTGATCGTGGTCTTCGCGCTCGTGCAATTGGTGCCCGGCGACCCGGTCCGTATCGCGCTGGGCACCCGCTACACCCCGGAGGCCTACGAGGCCCTGCGGTCGGCCAGCGGTCTGGACCGCCCGCTGATCGTGCAGTTCTTCAGTTACCTGGGCAACGCGCTGACCGGGAACCTCGGCGTGAGCTTCCGCAACGGTGACCCGGTCACCGCCACCCTGCTCGACCGATTGCCGGCGACGGTGTCGCTCGGTCTGGTCGGCATCGTGTTCGCCATGATCATCGCGGTACCCGCCGGGATCTGGGCGGCGCTGCGCGAGGGCCGCGCCAGCGATGCGATCGTGCGGATCACCAGTCAATTCGGCGTCTCGGTCCCGGACTTCTGGCTGGGCATCCTGCTGATCGCGCTCTTCTCGTCGACACTCGGATGGCTGCCGACGTCGGGGTACCGGCCGCTGTTCGACGATCCGACCGGATGGGTGCGCCACGTCATCCTGCCCGGGTTGACCGTGGGGTTGGTGGCGGCGGCGATCATGACCCGCTATATCCGGTCGGCGGTGCTCGAGGTGGCGTCGATGGGATACGTGCGCACCGCCCGGTCCAAGGGGCTGCCGCCGAAGGTGGTCACCCTGCGCCACACGGTGCGCAACGCGCTGATCCCGGTGCTCACCATCACCGGCATCCAACTCGCCACGATCCTGGGCGGCGTCATCGTGGTCGAGGTCGTCTTCGCCTGGCCGGGGCTGGGCAGACTGGTCTACAACGCCGTCGCCGCCCGTGACTATCCCGTCATCCAGGGCGCGGTGCTGTTGATGGCCGCGCTGTTCCTGCTCATCAACCTGATCGTGGACGTGCTGTACGCGGTCGTCGACCCGCGGATCCGGCTGTCATGACCGCCCCGGCCGAAGGGACGGGAACCGCGACTCGAATTGCGGGGTGGCGGCTGCTGCTCGGCAACCCCGTCACGGTCGTCAGCGCGGTGATCCTCACCGTGGTCGTCGTGATCGCGTTGTTCGCCCACTGGTTGATCCCGTACGGCATCAACGACATCGATGTGCCGAACGCCCTGCAGTCCCCCAGCGGCGCACACTGGTTCGGCACCGACGAACTCGGCCGTGACGTGTTCTCCCGCGTGCTCGTCGCGATCCAGGCGTCCATGCGGGTGGCCGTCGTCAGTGTGGCGTTCGCGGTCGTGGTCGGCGTGACGATCGGGGTGCTCGCGGGGTACCGCGGCGGGTGGCTCGACACCGTGTTCATGCGGATCGTCGACGTGATGTTCGCGTTCCCGGTGCTGCTGCTCGCGCTGGCGGTGGTGGCGATCCTCGGGCCCGGGGTGACGACGACGATCCTGGCGATCGGCATCGTCTACACGCCGATCTTCGCCCGGGTGTCGCGGGCGAGCACGCTGTCGGTGCGCGTGGAACCGTATGTGGCGGTGTCGCGCACGATGGGCACCGGCCACTTCTACATCCTCACCCGCCATGTGCTGCCCAACATCTCGGGGCCGCTGATCGTGCAGACCTCGATCTCGCTGGCGTTCGCGATCCTGTCGGAGGCCGCGCTGTCGTTCCTGGGTCTCGGCATCCAGCCGCCGCAGCCCTCGCTGGGACGGATGATCTTCGATTCCCAGGGTTTCGTCACCCTCGCGTGGTGGATGGCGGTGTTCCCCGGGGCGGCGATCTTCGTCATCGTGCTGGCGTTCAACCTGCTCGGCGACGGATTGCGCGACGTGCTGGACCCCAAGCAGCGCACCATGATCGAGGCGCGGAGAAAGCAATGAGCGGACCTGTCCTCGACGTCGCCGATCTCGCGGTGCGGATCGGCCGGCGCGACATCGTGCGCGGCATCTCGTTCTCCGTCGAACGGGAGAAGACGCTGGGCATCGTCGGTGAATCCGGCTCGGGGAAGTCGATGACCGTGCTGGCCGCGACGGGCCTGCTGGACGCACCGGGGGCGACGGTCAGTGGGTCCAGCCTGCTCGGTGGGCAGTCGACGACACAGTTGGTCGGCGCGTCGGCCCGCACCCTTCGCGCCGTGCACGGCGGGCGCATCGGTTTCGTGTTCCAGGATCCCGGCACGTCGCTCAATCCGCTGCTGACGCTGGAACGCCAGATCACCGAATCCCTCGAGGCGCACAGGAACATGACGCGCCGACAGGCGCGCGAACGGGCCCTGGAACTGCTCACCGCGGTCGGCCTGCCCGAGGCGCAGCGCCGGCTGGACTCCTATCCGCACCAGTTGTCGGGCGGTCAGCGCCAGCGCGTGATGATCGCGATCGCGCTGGCGTGCGATCCGGAACTGGTGATCGCCGACGAACCGACCACTGCGCTCGACGTCACCACGCAGGCGCAGATCATCGAGTTGGTGCGGGATCTGCAGCGCGACTTCGGTACCGCGGTCGTGTGGATCAGCCACGATCTCGGGGTGATCGGGCAGGTCGCCGATGATGTCACCGTCCTCCAGAACGGCGCCGCGGTGGAGCAGGCGGCGGTGCTCGACGTGTTCGACCGTCCGCAGCACGCGTACACCCGGGAACTGCTGGCGGCGCGTCCACTCGTCGGCGGCGACGGTCCCCCGCCGGCCGATCCGGCCGCCCCGGTACTGCTGCAGGTCGAGGGCCTCGACGTCCGATTCGACGTGTCCGGCCCCACCGGCCGGTCGACCGTGCATGCGGTGCAGGATCTTTCATTCAGCCTTCGCCGCGGCAGCACGCTCGGACTGGTCGGCGAGTCCGGCTCCGGGAAGTCGACGGTCGCCGCGGCGCTCACCGGCCTGGTGAGCCCGGACGCCGGGTCGGCGACCCTCGACGGCGTCGACGTGTTCGGGGTTCGCGGCGCCGACGAGAAGAAGTTGCGGCGGCGGATCAGCCTGGTGTTCCAGGATCCGTTCTCCTCGCTGAACTCCCGGATGCGCGTGGGCGCCGCGATCGGCGAACCGCTGGCGGTGCACAAGCTGGCAGACGGTCGGGCCGGCCGGGGGGCGCGGGTCGCCGAACTGCTCGACCTCGTCGGCCTGCCCGCGGAATTCGCCTCGCGCTATCCGCACGAACTCTCCGGCGGTCAGCGCCAGCGAGTGAGCATCGCCCGCGCCCTGGCCACCGAACCGGATTTGCTGATCCTCGACGAATCGACTGCCTCGCTTGATGTCTCGGTGCAGTCGAAGGTGCTCGACCTGCTCACCCGCCTGCAGCGTGATCTCGGGCTGACCTATCTGTTCATCGGTCACGACCTCGCGGTCATCCAGCGGATGAGTCACGACGTGCTGGTGATGCGCGACGGTGTGGCGGTCGAGTACCGTCCGGCGGCCGAGTTGTTCGCCGCACCCGAACAGCCCTACACCAGGGACCTGCTCGCGGCCGTGCCGCCCGCCCGGCCCCGAACCTCCGCGTGAGACAGTCGTTGCCATGACACAGCTCAGCGGCAAGGTGGCTTTGGTGACCGGCGCGTCGTCCGGACTGGGTGCGGCGACGGCGAAGCTGTTCGCCGAGCGCGGCGCCACCGTATTCGGCATCTCGCGCGATGCCGAGCGGATGGCGTCGGTGTTCGCCGATGTGCCCGGCGGCGCGTACTCCTCCGTCGACATCATCTCACCGCAGGCCTGCCGCCAGGCGGTCGACGACTGTGTCGAGAAGTTCGGCCGCCTCGACGTGCTGGCCAATGTGGCCGGTTACCACCAGATGCGGCATACGCCGACGATGTCCGACACGGACTGGGACCAGGATCTCGCGGTCAACCTCAACGGCCCGTTCTACCTGTGCCGCGCGGCGCTGCCGCATCTGCTCTCCTCCGGCGGCAGCATCGTCAACGTGGCATCCATCGCGGGTATCGAGGGTGAGGTGTACTCGGCGGGCTACTGCGCCGCCAAGCACGGCCTGGTCGGGCTGACCCGCGCGCTGGCCATCGAGTTCACCGCGGATCGGTTGCGGGTCAACGCCGTCTGCCCCGGCGGGATGGTCACCCCGCAGACGACGGAGTTCGCCGCGCCGGAGGAGGCGGACTGGAACCTCATCATGCGCATCGCCGCACCCCGGGGCATGATGGATGTCGCCGACGTCGCCAAGACCATCGCGTTCCTGGCCAGCGATGACGCCGCGGCGGTGCACGGCGCGGTGTACGTGGTGGACAACGGGAAGACGGCGGGATGAAGCGGTCGCGGGGTGTGGTCAGGTCGAAGGCGACGCGGTCCAGCGCGGGAGTGGCCGGTTCGTTGGCCACGGTGACCAGCGCCGGCGTGTCGGGCTCGATGGGCACCGTGAACAGTGCCGGGGTGACCGGCTCGATGGCCACCGTCAACAGTGCAGCGATCGCCGGAAGTGCCCTCGTCGCATTGTCGTTCGCGATGAGCGCGTGCCTGGCATGTGTGGGCTGCTTCGCGTGCACCAGGTGCCTGGCATGTATCGGCTGCGCGAACTGCTCGAATTGTGTTGGCTGCGTTGGCTGTTACAACTGCTCAGGGCTGCGCAACGCGGTCGGTGTGCGGGACGTGCACGTCTAACCCAGCGAGGTGTGCATGAGCAGCGTGCTGTAGTCCGACCAGCGCGACAGCGTGAAGTACAAGTCACTGCCCGTCGACCACGGGTGGATATAGGGGGCGTAGATGCCGCCGGGCACCGCAGCCGAGGTCGCGATCGTCTTGGCTGAACTCCACGGGCCCTCGGGCTTGTCGGCGGTCCGCATCACGACGTTGCTCGCCGTGTTGGTGTACAGCATCACGAATTTCTTCACGTAGTCGTTCCACGCCACCGACATCTCACTGCCCGGGGCCCACACCACCTGGATGGCGAGGAATGGGAAGCCCTTCAGCCAGCCGAACGGCGTGTAGTACTCGTAGGCGGATTTGTCGGCGACCGCGCTCTCGCTGACGCGGGACAGGAACGGCATGCCGCCGCGCCCGGCGCCGGTCCCGTAGGCGTAGACGTAACCGTTGTGGCGTAGGTAGGCGCCCATCTGGAAGTTCTGGTCACCCCACACGAACTGCACGCCCGGTACGGTGTTGAACCAACTGGGGCGGATGCTGGTGCGCGGCACGGTCCACGTCTCGCCGTTGTCGTCGGACACCGCCACGGCCGAGAAGTTCGTGGACCACTGCCCCGGCGCGCCCCACTGGCTGACCGACATGAAGTTGACGTACTGCCTTGTGCCGACGGAGATTCCGGCGGTGGGGATGACGGTGACCTCCGTGGCCGCCAGTTTGAGGCTCTGGATCACCTGGCGTGAGAAGTTCGGCCGGTCGGCGGTGGCCGGCGAACCGCCGAACCGGTCGCCGGGTACGGGGCTCGCGACGTCGAGCCCGTTCGACGGTGCCTTGGTCGAACTGCGGAACAGGGTGTTCTTCCGCCATTCCTGGTCGGGCAGGGTGCAGTTGCCGAACGTGTCGCCGAACGCGATCAGGACCTGGCGCTGCGCGCCGGAATGCCCGTTGTCCCAGAGGATGCCGAGGTCGGCACCGGAGATGCCGAACCGCTTGTACGAGTCGGAGTCCGGGCCGACGATCGTGTCGACGACGCTCGCGCCGGACGCTGCGGGAGCGGCCGCCGCCCTCGCCGCGGTTTCGGGTGCGACGGCGGCGTCGGACTGCGCGGCCTCCGCAGCGGTGGTCTGCGGCGCCGGTTTGCGGCCGATCGGCACGTGCAGGACGGGGAACTTCGGCGACGCGATGCCGGGATTCGCGCCACGCGCCGACGGCGCCGCGACCGGAGCAGAACACGGATCTGCGGCGGCGGGAGGGCTGGTCACGATCGACAGGACCAGCGACACCGCGGTCGTCGACGCCACGGTCAGCGCCGCCAGTCGTCGAATGGCCGGCATGTCACACCTTTCGGGCCCGTCGCACGCGGCGAGATACCACTGTGACAGTAGTGACCCATGGGTAATGCCAGCCGTATCAGCGAGGGAACCGCAACGGCTTCGTGATCGACCCGAGACGGTTTGCCGGAAGGTGCTGACGCAGGCGTCTACAAAGGGGACGGCTCATCGTCGCCGTCACCCGTTGTTTAGCGCAGGGCGCGGGCTAGCTGGCCACCCGGCCGAGGAGCGGCTGGGGTGCACGGTGGGTGCCGTCGAGCTGATGAGCGAACTGATCGCGGGCGGCGAGCACCACATTCTGCAGGCGCGCGACGTGCGCGGACTGGCCTCCCACCGCGGCAGCGGCGTCGGCCACCTCGTCGATCGCCTGCCAGGTCTGTGCGGTCAGCGGCGTGAGGGGCTGCAGATGCGCGCTGCGAGCACCGGTGCGGATCGCTTCACACAACCAGAATTCAAAGTTGTTTCGAAGGGTTTCCTCAGGAAATTCATTGGTATACATGTTCGCTGTCCTCCGCACGCCAAGCTGTTTAGGCTGTTCACAGCTTCGTCCCCCATCTTACCCCGCTTTGCAATTTCTCAATCGCGCTGTTCTGTTCACGCGCCGCGCAGTCGCTCGGATTCGGAAAGTGGTCCAGGCCACACTGACGTGTTGATCGGCCTTGAGCCGGGAATGCTGCCCCCGATACCTACTGAGGGGACTAGATGACTGAGAACAACAAGGCCGACCAGGCTCGCAAGGGTCTCATCGACTCGGTCAAGGGCAAGGCGAAAGAAGTCGTCGGCGCCGTGACCGGCAACGATTCGCTGACTGCCGAGGGCCAGCTGGACCAGACACAGGCCAAGGAGCGCAAAGAAGCCAACGCGGTAGAGGCAGTCGCCGACGCCGAGGCCGAGCAGGCGCGCCAGGAGGTCGCCGAGGCGAGGCGCGAGGGTGCACAGGAGCGCATCGCCGTGAACGCCGAGACCGCGGCCGCCGAGAGCGAGGCACGCGCGGATCAGGCCGCGCAGAAGCGCCAGGCCGAGCAGGCCGCGGCGCAACGCGCGGCTCGCGACGCCTCGCAGGCGGAGGTCGAAGCCCAGCGCCGCGTCGAGCAGGCCGAAGCCGAGGCGAGCGCGGAGAAGGTGGACGCTGCCGCGGAGGTCGCCGAGGCCGTCTCCGAGCGTAGTGACGCCATCCAGACCGCCGCGAGTGCGAAGGCGGAAGCCGAGCGCATCCGTCGGGAGGCCGATGAACTGGCCGCCGACGCCGACATCCCCGACCAGCGATAGAAGATCCAGGAGTAATCGATGAAGATCACCGACGTCCCATTCGCGGTACTGCGATTCCAGTACCAGATCGCCCGGTTCCCGTTGCAGGTGATCGAGGAGCGGGTTGTCGCCCGTCTCGATGACGAGGCCCCGGCCCGGCTGATGTACGAGCGCTCGCTCGGCATGCTCGACCTCGCAGTGGGCAACGCGCTCTGCGCGCCCGAGGTCGAGCAGCGCGGCGCCGCGCTGATCGAGCGCAGTGAGGCTCTGCGCCGAGCGGCTCAGCTCGACGCAACCGCGGAGACGGTCCGCGAGGCGGCCGACGCGGATCTCGAGTCCACCCGTGAGCAGGCCGCGCGCGACCAGCAGCAGGCCGAGCAGGACCGGCAGCGAGAGATCAAGGAGGCGCGTCAGACGGCCTCCGAGCGTAAGCAGAACGCCGCGCAGAACGCGCAGAAGCGGGCCGCCGACGCCAAGGAGCATGCCGATCAGGTCGCTGCGCAGCGCGTCAAGGCCGCCGAGACCGCGCGGCGTCAGGAAGAGGCCGTGATCAAGGCGACCGAGAAGAGCGTCGAGAAGATCGCCCAGACCAAACTCGACGACGCCGCCGACAAGGCCGGTGCGGCTGCCGCCAAGCGGTCGCAGGCCGATCGCATCGAAGATCTCGCGCAGACGGAGAAGGAAAAGCGTCAGCAGGAGCGCGCGGCGAAGAACTAGCCCGCGTAGTACTCCAGAACGCGTTCTGAAGTATCGGCCCGGCCGTTGCTCACGATGGTGAGCCGGTCGGGCCGAACTTCGTAACGGGATCCCCCGGACGGATCCACCACGTCGTAGCCACCGCCGGCCGGAGTCGCGTCCTCCAGCTGGATCGTGGCGCCGTCGCTGAGCCGCTCACCGCGGTAGTAGTAGCCGTCGTCGTCGTTACGGCACACGATCGCCAGCGAATGCGCGGTGCGCACCATCGCCGCCGGAGAGCCGCCCGAATCGCAGCGGGCGTAATGGCCGACGAAACCCTGCCCGTCGGCGCCGGACACACCCACCGGGGCGGTCGACGAGGTAGAGGGTGTGGTCGTCGTGGTCGAAGGCGTCGTCGTGGTGGACGGCGTGGTCGAGCGTGTCGTGGTCGGGACGCTCTCGTCATACGGCGCGGTGGTGGGCGTCAACGTCGTGCGGGCGGTCGGCGCGGTGTCCTGGTTGCCGAAGGCCAGGATGGCGGCCAGTACGGCGGCCACCCCGAACAGCACGATGATCGAGGCGATCAGCACCACCTGCGCGGTGTTCTTCTTGGCCGGCGCTTTGGCCACGGGCCGGGCCGCGGGCCGCGGCGCGGGCGGCGGGTACGGCGTGAAACCGGTGGCCGCCGGGTTCGGATACACCGACGAGAACTGCCGGGTGCCGCCCGGCTGCGGCGCGCTCACCGCGCCGGCGGGTGCGGCGGGCACCATCGCCGCCGCGGTCGCCGCCTTGGCCAGCTCACCAGCCGTGGGAAACCTGTCCCCCGGCTGCTTGGCCATCCCGCGGGCGATGACGTCGTCGAACGCGCGGCTGATCCCGCGTCGCATGATGCTCGGCCGTGGCGGCGGGGCGAACATGTGGGCGCTCATGAGCTGGCCCAGGTCGGTGGCTTCGAAGGGCGGTCTAGCGGTGAGGCATTCGTAGAGCAGGCAGGTCAGCGAGTAGACGTCGGCCGGCGGGCCGACCGGTACGCCGCTGAACCTCTCCGGTGCCATGTACGCCGACGATCCGACGATCATCCCGGTCGACGTGACGCCGGGGTCCCCGCCGGTGTGGGCGATCCCGAAGTCGACGAGGTAGGCGAAGTCGTCAGGGTTGAGCAGGACGTTCTCGGGTTTGACGTCGCGGTGCACCAGCCCGTCGGCGTGCGCGGCGTCGAGCGCCGCCCCGACCTGGGCGATGATCGACGCCGCCCGTTTCGCATCGAGTGGGCCGTTGGCGGAAAGGACGTCCTTGAGGCTTGCGCCCTCGACCAGACGCATGTCGATGTAGAGGACGCCGCCGATGTCGCCGAAGTCGTGGACGGGGATGACGTGCGGTTCCTGCAGGCGCGCCGCCATCCGTGACTCGCGGCGGAAGCGTTCCTGGAAACTCGGGTCGGCCGCCATCTCGGCGCGCAGCAGTTTCAGCGCGACCGTCCGGCCCTTGACCGTGTCGTAGGCGCGGTACACCTCGCCCATCCCCCCGACTCCGATCAGGGACCGAAGTTCGTACGGGCCGAACCGGGTACCGAGACGCGAGCCGCCGTGCGGGCTGGCCATCAGAAGAGATCCTTTCAGTCCGTCCCGACCGTACCGGCCCACGCACACATCAGAAGACCGGTGACACCAGTGTTCCCGGATACCTCGGGCCGGATTCGTGGGACATCCCACAGGCGGGCGGGAAGGGAGGCCACTGAAAAGCCGAGCGATCTGCTATCACTACTGACGACACCACGTCGCATGGAGGATTCCAAGAAGTTGCCCAACTCGCACGTTGAGGCTGGGCGCCGCCTCGGTCCGCCTTCAGAACCCACGGTGAAACGTGCCCCGCGCACCGGTCCCGCGAAGTGGATCCGGCGTCTCGCGGTCCCGATCATCATCGGCTGGATTTTGCTGGTTGCGGCGTTGTCGTTCACGGTGCCGCAGCTCGAGGTGGTCAGCCAGATGCGGTCGGTGTCGATGTCGCCGGCGGAGGCGCCGTCGGTCATCGCGATGACCCGGGCCGGTGAGGTCTTCGAGGAGTTCGAGTCCGACAGCTCGGTCATGATCGTGCTGGAGGGCGAGCAACGGCTCGGCGACGACGCGCACCGCTTCTACAACGACATGGTCGACCGGCTCGAGGCCGACACCGTTCACGTCGAACACATCCAGGACTTCTGGGGGGACCCGCTGACCGAAGCGGGCGCCCTGAGCAGTGACGGCAAGGCCGCCTACGTCCAGCTGTACCTCGCCGGGAACCAGGGTGAGGCGCTGGCGAACGAATCGGTGAAAGCCGTACAGAACGTGGTCACCGGTCTGTCTCCCCCGCCCGGTGTGGATGTGTACGTCACCGGCGGGTCGGCGCTGGCCGCCGATCAGCAGATCGCCGGTGACCGCAGTGTCCGCGTCATCGAGATGGTCACGTTCGCGGTCATCATCGTGGTGCTGCTGATCGTCTACCGGTCCATCGCCACGGTGTTGCTCGTACTGGGCATGGTGCTTCTCGGGTTGACCTCGGCGCGCGGTGTGGTCGCATTCCTGGGCTACCACGACCTGATCGGGCTGTCGACGTTCGCGACCACCCTGCTGGTCGCGCTGGCAATCGCGGCGGCCACCGACTACGCGATCTTCCTGATCGGCCGCTACCAGGAGGCGCGCACCGACGGTGAGGACCGAGAGTCGGCGTACTACACGATGTTCCGGGGCACCGCCCACGTGGTGCTCGGCTCCGGGATGACGATCGCGGGTGCGACGTTCTGCCTGACCTTCACCCGGCTGCCCTACTTCCAGTCGCTGGGCATCCCGCTGGCCGTCGGCATGACCGTCGCGGTGTTGGTCGCCCTCACGCTCGGGCCGGCGATGGTCACGGTGGCCACCCGGTTCGGGTTGCTGGAACCCAAGCGCGCGATGCGGATCCGCGGCTGGCGCCGCCTCGGCACCGCGGTGGTCCGCTGGCCCGGCCCCATCCTGCTGCTGACGATCGCGCTGTCGCTGATCGGGCTGCTCACCCTGCCCGGCTACAAGACCAACTACAACGACCGCAATTACCTGCCCGGCGACCTGCCCGCAATGGAGGGTTTTGCGGCCGCCGAGCGGCACTTCTCGGTCGCCACGATGAATCCGGAACTGTTGCTCGTTGAGACAGACCACGACGTGCGCAACCCGGCCGACTTCCTCGTCATCGACAAGATCGCGAAGGCGATCTTCCGCGTGGAGGGGGTCGGCAGCGTCCAGGCGATCACCCGCCCCCAGGGCAAACCGCTGGAGAACACCACCATTCCGGCACAGATGAGCCTCGGCGGGGTGATGCAGACGATGACCCGGCCGTACCTGCAGGGAATGGCGGAGACCATGCTGACGCAGGCCGGCGAGACGCAGAAGTCCATCGACACGATGACCGAGATGATCGGGTTGATGAAGGAGATGAGCGCGACGACGCACGACCTGGTCGGCAAGTCCAAGGAGCTGTCCGTCAAGATCGCCGAATTGCGGGACAGCATCTCCAATTTCGACGATTTCTTCCGCCCGGTCCGCAACTACTTGTACTGGGAACCGCACTGCTACAACATCCCGCTGTGCTGGTCGATGCGATCGGTCTTCGACGCTCTGGACGGCGTCAACACCATGACCGACGATTTCCAGGCCATCATCCCGAATCTGGAACGGCTCGACGCGCTGCTGCCGCAGCTCCTCGAGCTCATGCCGCAGACGGTCCAGACCTTGGAGACCTCGCGCTCGATGATCCTGTCGATGCACTCCACCCAGTCGGGCCTGTTGGAACAGCAGGCCGCGATGGACGTGAACTCGACGGCGATGGCCGACGCGTTCAACGAGGCGATGAACGACGACACCTTCTATCTGCCGCCGGACATCTTCGAGAACGAGGACTTCAAGCGCGGTATGGAGAGCTTCATCTCCCCCAACGGCCGAGCGATCCGGTTCATCGTCTCCCATGAGGGCGACCCGCTGACGGTGGAGGGCATCGACCGCATCGACGCCATCAAGACGGCGGCCAAGGAGGCCGTCAAGGGCACGCCCCTGGAGGGGTCGCGGATCTACATCGGCGGCACCGCCGCGGCGTTCAAAGACATGCAGGAAGGCAACAACTGGGATCTGCTGATCGCCGGAATCGCCGCGCTGTCACTGATTTTCATCATCATGCTGATCCTGACCCGCAGCCTGGTCGCGGCTGCGGTGATCGTGGGCACCGTGGTGCTCTCGCTCGGCGCGTCGTTCGGATTGTCGGTGCTGGTGTGGCAGCACCTCGTCGGCATCGAACTGCACTTCATGGTGATGGCGATGGCCGTCATCATCCTGCTGGCGGTCGGCGCGGACTACAACCTGCTACTGGTGGCGCGCTTGAAGGAGGAGATCGGCGCGGGCATCAACACCGGGATCATCCGCGCGATGGGCGGCACCGGTTCGGTGGTGACCGCCGCTGGTCTGGTGTTCGCGTTCACGATGATGTCGATGGTGGTCAGCGAGCTGACCGTGGCCGCGCAGATCGGCACGACCATCGGCCTCGGCCTGATCTTCGACACGCTGGTGATCCGGGCGTTCATGACACCGTCGATCGCGGCGCTGCTGGGCAGCTGGTTCTGGTGGCCGCAACGGGTGCGCCAGCGGCCCGCGACGTCGGGATCGCTGGTCCGGCGCTAGGCACTCCCGCCGAGACTGCGGTGAGATCACGCTCCGGGCGACAGGGGCGATCTCACCGCAGTCTCGGCGTCTACCGCCCGAAGCCGGCGTCGCGCAGGGCCTGCGCCAGCGCCCCCGAAGGTGCCTTCTCGCGACGGTCGTTGTCGCGCTTGGGATTTCGCTTCGGCTGTGGACGCTGGGGGCCCGCATCGCGGCGCGGCGCGGCCTTGTCTCGCTGCGGTGCGTCGTTCAGGCGCAGACTCAGCCCGATCCGCTGGCGGTCCACATCCACGTCGACGACCTTGACCCGCACCACCTGCCCGGACCGCACCACCTCGTGCGGGTCGGACACGAAGCGGTCGGCCATCGCGGAGACGTGGACGAGCCCGTCCTGGTGCACCCCCACGTCCACGAACGCGCCAAACGCGGCGACGTTGGTGACCACCCCTTCGAGGACCATGCCCGCCTTCAGATCGGCGACCTTCTCCACCCCGGCGGCGAAGGTCGCCGTCGAGAACGCCGGCCGCGGATCGCGCCCCGGCTTCTCGAGTTCGGCGAGGATGTCGCTGACCGTCGGGATGCCGAACCGGTCGTCGGCGAACTCGGCCGGTTTGAGCGACCGCAGTTGCCGTTCGTTGCCGATGATCTCGGCCAGCGTGACGCCCGAACGGTCCAGGATGCGCCGCACCACCGGGTAGGCCTCGGGGTGTACACCGGACGCGTCGAGCGGATCTTCGCCGCCGGTGATCCGTAGGAAGCCGGCGCACTGCTCGAAAGCCTTGGGGCCGAGCCTGGGAACGTCGAGCAGCGATGTGCGGTTGCGGAACGGACCCGTCTTCTCGCGGTGGGCGACGATCGCCTCGGCGAGGGTGTCGGTGACCCCGGACACCCGCGACAGCAGCGGCACCGAGGCCGTGTTCAGGTCGACACCGACGGCGTTGACCGCGTCCTCCACCACGGCGTTGAGGCTGCGCGCAAGCGTCCCCGGCGTCACGTCGTGCTGGTACTGGCCGACACCGATGGACTTCGGCTCGATCTTCACCAGCTCGGCGAGCGGATCCTGCAACCGGCGGGCGATGGACACCGCACCTCGCAACGTGACGTCGAGGCTCGGCAGTTCGTGCGCGGCGTAGGCCGAGGCGGAGTACACCGACGCGCCCGCTTCGCTGACCATCGCCTTCACCGGCGCCTTGGCCCCGGCGGCCTGGATGTCGGCGATCAGTTCGCCCGCCAGTGCGTCGGTTTCACGCGACGCAGTGCCGTTGCCGACGGCGATCAGCTCGACCCCGTGGCGTGCGACCAGCGCGGCCAGCGTCGCCTTGGCCTGATCCCACTGCTTCTGCGGTGGGTGCGGGAAGATCGCACAGGTGTCGACGACCTTGCCGGTGCCGTCGACGACCGCCACCTTGACACCGGTGCGGAAGCCGGGGTCGAGCCCGAGGGTGGTGCGGGTGCCCGCCGGTGCGGCGAGGAGGAGGTCTTTGAGGTTGCGGGCGAACACCGCGACGGCATCGTCCTCGGCACGCTGCCGCAGGCGTACGCGCGCGGCGACGGCGGCGGACACCATCAGCTTGACGCGCCACGCCAACCGCACGGTGGTGGCCAGCCACGGTGTGGCCGGGGCCGCCGATGTCATGCCGACGCCCAGCGTCTGCGCCACCATCGCGAGGTAGGCGTCGTCGTCCCCGCCGTCGAAGTTCAGCGAGAGCACCTCTTCCTTCTCACCACGCATGACGGCCAGCACGCGGTGTGACGGCATGTTCTCCAGCGGTTCGGAGAACTCGAAGTAGTCGCGGAACTTCTGCCCTGCCGGGGACTTCGCGACGTCGTCGGACCGGGGTGAGGTGCGCAGCGCCCCGCCGGTCCAGAACTTCTCGCGAACGGCGCCGACGAGGTCGGCGTCCTCGGCCGCGCGTTCGATGAGGATGTGCCGTGCCCCGTCGAGCGCGGCGGCGGCGTCGGGCACCCCGTCGGCGAGGAACTGCGCCGCCAGCTGCTCGGGAACCTGCGTCGGATCGGCCAGCAGGCGGTCCGCGAGGGGTTCGAGCCCGGCTTCCCGGGCGATCTGCGCTTTGGTGCGCCGTTTGGGTTTGAACGGCAGGTAGATGTCCTCCACCCGCGACTTGGTGTCGGCGGTCAGCAGCGCGGCACGCAGGTCGTCGGTGAGCTTGCCCTGTTCGTCGATGGAGGCCAGCACCGCGGCGCGCCGATCGTCGAGTTCACGCAGGTAGGTCAGGCGTTCCTCGAGGGTGCGCAGCTGGGCGTCGTCGAGGCTGCCGGTGACCTCCTTGCGGTAGCGCGCGATGAACGGCACGGTGGCGCCTTCGTCGAGCAAACGGACGGCGGCAGCCACCCGCCCCTCGCTGACTGCGAGTTCCTCAGCGAGACGGGCGTTTACAGATCTGACGGTCGGGCTCGAAGTCACGCCGAGACCCTACCGAAGGCCGCTGACAAGTCGCGGTAGCGGTCAGCGTGGCGCGTCCGGTCAGGAGCGGCGCGTGGTGTGGCCCCCGTCGTTGCCGACCAGGCTGTCGAGGTCGTCCTGCCACGCCGTGAACCGGATGCGGTCACAGGCCAGCTGGACGATGGTGGCCACGATCGCTGCGCCGGCGGCCACGCTGACCCAGATGCCGACGGCGGCCGCGACCCCCTCGACGGCCGCGCGGGTGGTCGGGGTCGGCGCGAAGGCCCGCACACCGTCGGCGTCGACCCAGAGGTCCACGGGGTCGCCCACGGCGACGGACGCCGGCGCCTGGGCGATACCGGTGTGCCGCGTGCCCGCGTCCCACCACTGCACCGGGACCGCGATCAGCCCGGTGCGGGACAGCGGTGGGGAGTCGGGCACCTCGGTGATCGTCGCGGTCACGCTGTGGCTGGTCAGCGTCTGCTCCGCATAGTGGTGGCTGCGGGAGTCGTACACGGCGGTGCCGATGGCGGCGGCGACGGGCAGGGCGAGCAACGCCACCACGACGGCCAGCCCCACCACGAGGGCCTCGATCCGGTCGGTGGGGCGGACCAGAGGCGCCCTGTTGAACAGGCGTAGCAGAAGCGGCCACCGGGGCAGGCGGATCTCGAAGGTCTCCTCGGTGGGAGGCGCAGCTGTCATCCCCCACCTCCTCCACTCGATGTGATCGGTTGGTTCCATCGTGGAGGAGATGCTCACCGCACGGCTAGCCGCAACTCGACAAGGTCACGGCGGCGATTTGTCCGGTTCCCACAGGCCGGTGGCGCAATTCGCTGTGTCGGCGAAATGCGGACCACCGAAGAACTCACTGCCGGACGGATTCGCGGTGTTCCACCGGTTGCGCGGGCACCGCGGCAGGGGTTGCCGCACGGCGCCGACTTGCCGTGATACTCCTGTGATAAACGTGAAATTTGTGACTGGAGTTAAAGATGAGTGACAGAGAGGCATTGATCGCGATTCCACGGACCGATATCTGCCTATCGTCGCCTCTGATCGGACCGAGGACGTCGGCGCCCGAAGCGGCGGGCGTCGCGTTGAGTGTGCGACCGTCGAGGGTGGGTTCGGCCAAACGAGCCCTATCGAACAGGGAACCGCGGGAAGTGAACGAAGTGAGACAGCACCACCACATCCGAGCGATCCGGCGAGCCGCGCCGCCGCTGCTCGTCGCCTTCGCGTTGGCCGTCGGCTGTTCGGCGTCGACCGAGCCGCCGTCCTCGACGGCTCCGCCCGCGGCGACCGCGCCGTCGCCTGCCCCACCACGTGCGGACCCGGTGAAGCTGCGGCTGGCGTCTCACCCCGCGCAGATCGGCGACGATCTGGTCGCCGACGAACAGGCCCTGCGGGACACGTCGTCGTCGGAGGACATGAGGCGCGCGGCGGCGCGGCGTCAGCAGCTGGCCTACCGCGCCATCGGACACCATCCCGAGTGGGACGCGGTGGTACGGCCACGGATCCCGCAGTCACTTGTCGAGATCTACGACCACAATGTGGGCGCGCGGCGACAGTTGACCGCGCTGAGCACGGGCGATGCGCAAGCGACACTGCCGGCATGGCGCATCGTCGAACCACGGCCCGCCGAGGAGCTGCTGAGCTACTACCGCAAGGCGGAATCCGCCTCCGGTGTCGGGTGGAACTATCTTGCGGCGATCAATCTGGTCGAGACCGCGTTCGGGCGCGTCGCGGGAGTGAGCACCGCCGGCGCACAGGGCCCCATGCAGTTCATGCCTGCGACGTTCGCTGCCTACGGCGGGGGCGGCGACATCCGCTCGCCGCACGACAGCATCATGGCCGCGGGCCGCTACCTGGCCGCCAACGGCTTCGCGAGCAACCCGGATCATGCGCTGTGGCGGTACAACAACTCGAATGAGTACGTGCGGGCGGTCAGTGACTACGCCGCGGTGCTCGCGCGGGATCCCGCAGCGTTCGACGGGTACTACCGCTGGGACGTCTACTACAACACGACGGCCGGTGAGGTGGTGCTGCCGATCGGGTACTCGGCGACCGCACCGATTTCGGTCACCGACTACCTGGCCGACCACCCGCGCATACCGCCGGTCGTGCGGATGGCCGGGCGCAGCGACGAGATTCTCCAGAAGTTGCTGAGCGCTCGGAATTCCGCGGCGGGCGAAGAGCTTTCGACGAGATCGGAAGCGGTGTCGCGGCAGTTCCTCGGAGTGCAGTACCGGGCGAACACCCTCATCGGGTCCGCGGAACACCCCGAGGAGCTCGTCGTCGAACTGGAGGGGGTGGACTGTTTCACCTACGCCGACTACGTCGAGGCGCTGAAACGCTCCGATGATCGTGAGCAGTTCATCGACAGCCTGATCGAGGTCCGGTACAAGGACGGTGTCGTCGGATTCCGGAACCGGAAGCACTTCTTCACCGACTGGTCCGCGGCGACGCCGGCGATCGCAACGGACGTGACCGCCGAGCTCAGCGCGAAATCGGTTGCGGTGACGAAACATCTGAACCGGAAGGACTCCGGCGGGATGTACCTGCCCGGCCTTCCCGAGGTGTCACGCCAGGTCGCCTTCATTCCGGGTGCGGACGTCGACGACACCGTCGTGGAGGCCCTGCGCACCGGTGACTACATCGGGGCGTATGCCGACGACGGCGGCCTCGACGTCACCCACGTCGGTATCTTCGTCGACACCCCCGACGGGCCGGTCATCCGGAACGCCTCGTCGCTGCGGGCGAACAACAAGGTGGTCGATGAACCGTTGTTCGACTATGTCCGTACCATTCCGGGGATCGTGGTGCTGCGTCCGACGCAGTGAGGTGGGGTTTGCGTCATCGGCGCGAGCCTGCGTTGGTCACGGCCTGCATTGAAGAGCCCGCGCCGGTGTGGAGGCGCATACTGTGGAAGCGCTGGACGTGGCGGTATCACCGGTGGTTGGCCGGGTTCGGCGCGATGACGCATCCGCGCCACCGGGTGAGGGGATTTTCGTTGAGCGAGTTCATCGACGCGAGTTTCAGTGGCGTCCATCATGTTTCGTTGACGGTGACCGACCTCGAGGCGAGCATCGCGTGGTATCAGCGGGTGTTCCGAACGGAGCGGTTGGACATCACCATCCCGCACTACGGGCGGGAAGAGACGGGTTACGCCGTGCTGCTGCCGGAGCCTCGGTCGGGCCTGATCTTCGGGCTGCACACCAACATCGGCAACGGCGGCGAGCCGTTCGACGAGGCGCGGACGGGGTTGGATCATGTGTCATTCGGAGTGGCGGGCCGCGCGGCACTGCTGGCCTGGACCGAGTGGCTCGACGAACTCGGCGTTCCCCACACGGGCGTCGTCGATGAGACTCAGCCGATCTCCTACTCGACCGTGGTGTTCCGGGACCCCGACAACATCCAGCTCGAACTCATCGCGATGAACTGAAGCCCGTCAGCCCACACGGGGTGCCCGCAGGTAATGCGCGGGCGGTAGCGGTAACGCCCCGGAGTCCCTATCGGGAGGGTTCGGCCGCGACCCTCTTCCCGGCCGTCACAGGGGCGGCGGGAATGAGGACGTCGCACAGGTCACGCCATGAATCGATGACGGCAGAGACCCCCGCCTGACGCAACTCGATCGATCGGTCGACTCGCTCCTCGGGCGGCACGAACATCACGTTGCCGACGGTGACGAAACCCGCCGCTACCGCGGACTGCGCTCCGGCGACGGCATCCTCGATCGCCAGGCCTTGGCTCTTCCCGATGCCCAGCGCGTCGGCGGCGAACAGGTACACGGCCGGGTCGGGCTTGCTGGTGGGAACGGGCAGCGAATCTTCCGCGCTGAACCGCACATCCGCCGGTATGAGCGAGGCCAGCCCCGTGGCGCGGAAGGACGCATCCAACCGCGGCGAGGCGCTCGAACTCACGGCCGCCAGCGCGAAATGCCGGCTCAGGCTCTCGAGGGGGCCGAGCACGTCCGGGTCGGGAACCAGGGTGGCACCGAGGTGGGCGGTGACGACGTCTTTCTCCTCCCGCACCCACTGCTCGAGCTCCCGGCCGGTGAGCGCCGCGCCGCTGTCGACCTCGTCCTGTGATGCGACGACCGCACCCGGACGACCCACCGCCAGCGGCGCTTCCAGGGGCACACCGCCGGCCACCGCGAGTTCCACCGCCGTCGTCCGGAAATTCTTGCCGGTGGTTTCCTTGCGGAGTTGATCCGCGGTGCGGTTCCCGGGCAGGCCGAAGCGCTGCAGGAATCGGTTCGTCACCCCCACCGATGCGTCGAAAGCCGGCTCCTCCGACGGGAACAGGTTCCCGTCCGCGTCGCACAGCAGGACTCGGACGGCGCCGGCATCGATATGGCTGAACTGCTGCAAAAGTGGCTCCTTAACCGGTTGCCGTCGTGGTATCCGCGCCGGAGAGAGCGCGGCCCAGTGCACCCTTCACCCCGAGACGGTCAAGGTCGCGCATCGACCTCCCGAGACTTTCGGCGAACTGACGGTCGCCGCGGAGCTCGGCGAATATGTCAAAACCGTCCAGCAGCGGTTGCGGATTGTTCTGCGCCACTTTCGCGATCGTCGTCAGCTGCTGCGCGCGCGGGTCTTCGATGCGCAGGGGGCGACCGGTGAAGTCGTATCCGCGTAGGTAACGCATCCAGGCGGCGAGCGCCAGGGTCAGCAGCGCGTGCGGACGGCCTTGGGCACGCGCCTCCACGAGCGACGGCAGCAGGTAGGACGGCATCTTCGTCGATCCTCGGGCGGCCAAGCGCGAGAGTTGGTCGCTGACATGCGGATTGGCCAGTCTTTCGAGAAGCGTTTCCTGGTACTGCTGGACGTCGAGCCCCGCGATCGCGGGGAGAAGCGCCGCCACCTCCTCGCGCATGAGTTGCTCGACGTATTGATAGATGACCGGGTCACGCATCGCCTGTTGCGACTTCTGATAGCCGGCGAGAAGGCCGAGATAGCCTAGCGCGCAATGACTTCCATTGAGCAGTCGACTCTTCACGAGTTTGTGCGGAGCCACGTCGGACACGAGTTCCACGCCGACCTCCTCCAACGCGGGGCGCCCGGCGCAGAACGTGTCCTCCATGACCCATTGGCTGAAGGACTCGGTCACCACCGGCCAACGGTCGGCCACTCCGAAGGCTTGTTCGATGCCGTTTCGGTCGTGCGCGGTGGTCTTCGGCGTGATCCTGTCGACCATCGTCGCAGGGAAGGCGACGTTCTGTTCGATCCACCGGGCCAGTGACGCGTCCCGCAGCGCCGCGAACGACACCAATGCCGTACGCGCGGCACGCCCGTTGTCCGCGACGTTGTCACAGGACATCACCGAGAACGGTGGCCTGCCCTCTCGACGGCGCTGATCGAGCGCCTCGGCCAGATACGCCCACACGGTCGAGAAGCTCTGGTTGCTGCCGGCGAGGTCCGCGGTCACCTCGGGAGCTTGATCATCGAACTCTTTGGTGTCGGAGCGCAGGTGATACCCGTCCCCGGTGATGGTCAGGCTGACGATACGGGTGCGCTCATCGGCCAGAGCCGCGACCACCTGCCGACTCTCTTCGGGTGCGAAAAGGTAATGGCACATCGAGCCGATGACGCGGCCGATCTCGCGATCGGCGCTGCGCTCGACCACGGTGTAGAGGCAGTCCTGGGCGAGCAGCGCGTCCTTCATCTGGCGATTGTGCATCCCGACACCGACCACACCCCAACTGCTCGACACACCTTTCGCTGCGAGATCGTCGAGGTAGACGGCCTGGTGAGCGCGGTGGAAACCGCCGACACCGATGTGGACGATTCCCGGAGTGATGGTGGACCGGTCGTAGGTGGGCAGTGTGAGCGCCTTCGCATGCAGCGGAAGCATCTCCTCGTTGAGAGGGATCCCCACATTCGGGCGTAGTCGAAATACATTGGACACAGCGCTTCCCCCTATGAACTTGTCGGGGGGCGCGACTCGGCGCCCCGTCGAGTAAGGCGCTTGTTCTGAACGCTCGCAGCGCGTAATACCACCGCGGGCCCGTGCCAAACGGTCTATTCGTAAATCGCCGCCAAAATCTCACGTAGCGACGCCCAGAGAGCCGGATCGGCGGCCAGGACGTCGCCACTTTCGGGCCAGGTGCCCGGCGTCGGCCCGGAAAGGTCACCCACCGTCCCGCCGGCTTCCAGGACGAGCAGAACTCCCGCGGCGCAATCCCATGGTTGCAGGCCGGGGGCCCACACGGCGTCGACTCGTCCCGTGGCGACCTGGGCCAGTGCACAGGCGGCGCTGCCGCCGCGGCGCACATCGCGCACGTTGGGCACCAGGGCGTTCACCATCGGTCCGGCGCGATCTTTCTGATCTTCCCGCCCGAAGTTCACCTCGATCAACGCTTGGTGAAGCGATGCCGACTCGGCCTGCGCCGCCGTCGGGATGTGCGTACCGGACACCCCGCCCCCTGCGCGGGCCATGGTGAGCCTGCCGAGCATCGGTTCGGCGACCGCACCGGCCAGGATCCGGCGGTCGGACCGGCGCACAGCGGCCACGCTGACCGCCCAGTCCGATCGACCGTAGAGATAGTTGGTGGTGCCGTCGATCGGGTCGACGGCCCACTGGACGTCGCTGACGCCAGGAGTGGTCCCGCCTTCCTCGCCGAGCACGCCGTCGTCGGGCCGCAGGCGCCCCAGCACCGATCGGATCGAGTCCTCCGCCTCCCGGTCGGCCCGGGAGACGAGATCACGCGGCCCGGTCTTCTGTTCGATGTCCAGCGACGAAGCGCGTCCCTGCCACTCCAACGCGACCGCTGCGCCGGCCTCCGCCGCGAGCCGGGCAACCTCCAACAGTTGCTCCGACTCAGCGCTCTCATGCACGCCTGGCACCTGCGGTAGGCAGTACGTCGTGGTGGGTCTGAATCGCCTCCCAGGTCGCACGCCCGAGGACCAGGCGTCCGAACGGCGCCACGGCGGCGCCCACGGCGTGGGCGGCCGGACTGCGTTGCCCCAGCTTGCGCAGTGTGCGGGTACTGAAGAACAGATAGGCGCCCAGCACCAAGAGCCACGGAGAGATTCCCAGCAGCGGCTTGGGCGAGCCCATCAGCACCATCGCCGCGAAAAGGACCGCCGCCCCGAGGGCGACAGCACTCTTGCGCCATGGCGCCGCGGCGATCGCCACACTCGTCAGAATCCCACCGGCGACCGCCGCGATACCGCCCTCGATCGGCGAGCATGGGCCGCAGAGAAGCCGCCCGGTGAGCCCGGCTGCAGTGCCTGCCAGCACCATCGCCACATTCCACGGCGCGGTGGCCGGCGTCCGTCCCGCCAGAGGCGCCCAATCTCGAAGCGACGAGGCAGGTTCCAACCTCAGGGGTAACCACCGGGCAAGCGCGAGAAGATGTTCTCGCGCCTGGCCTGCCGCCGCTCTCCATGTCACCCGACCGTCGTCGACGGATGCGAATGCCGTTGCCTCCAAAGCCCATCGGCTGGTGACGAACGCTATGCCGTACGCCCACAGAGTGACCGCGGCCGCCGCCGCCAGAGTCGGCCGCTCGGACAGGTTGACGGCCAACGCCAGCCCGGTGATCCCGCGCACGACGTAGCCGGCGCCGACGGTGACCCAGAGCCCGACGATGCCGGCCGTGACCGGTGCAGGCATCTCACTGCGTCGACCGGTGCTGACGGATCGCAGCAACTCGTAGACGATCGCGACGGCGAACACGCCGACGATCGCGAATGTCAGGATGCCGGCAAGATCCAGGCCGGGCAGGAGGACGATCAACGCAGCGGCGGCCACCAACTTCGCCGCCGCGACGCTGCAGCTGGTGAGGATGCGGGAACGCGCGCAGCTCAGCGGTCCGGGCAGCCGACCGCGGCTGCTGCTCGACGGGTGCTGCTGGTCGGCGACGAATCCGCGGACGTCGTTCCACTGGTATCGAGCCGGGTACACCAGCAACTCGACAGCCAGCAGGACCACCACTGCCCGCAGCACCGACTCGCCGGTGGCGGCACCGACGCTGAGTAGTCCCAGCCCGTAGGTGACGGGAATGAGAAGGCCTTTGACGAGGTCCTTCGGCCTCGGCATCACCAGGTAACTCACCAGACTTCGCGCGCGAGTGTCCGACTTTTCGACCGCGGGCGCCTGTCTAGCTCTCGTCAGCTCGGGCGAAATCATCTCCGCCATGTTCCCCAATCCGCGTCGGACAAACGATGCAGATCAGCGCGGTCGACTTACACATGAGCCGTCCCCGCGCATGACATTCTTCGTCGGCGGCGCAAGGGAGGCGGACGCGCCCCAGTAGCTTGCGACGCGTTCTTGCCTTTCCTATTATCTGCTTATGAATGCAGGTAGTCGACAATGTCGACGTCCGCTACCCGCCGATCAGGTCGACCTGGTCGTGGAGGTGTTCCGGATGCTCGCCGACGCCACCCGCGTGCAGATCCTGTGGGCGCTGGCAAGCCGCGAGATGTCGGTCAACGACCTCGCTACCCATGTCAGCAAGGCGCCGCCGTCGGTGTCGCAGCATCTGGCGAAACTCCGAATGGCGCGATTGGTACGCACCCGACGGGAAGGCACCAGCGTTTTCTACAGCCTCGACAACGACCATGTGAGGCAGCTGGTGACCGACGCGGTGTTCAACGCCGAACACGCGGGACCGGGGATTCCCGGTCATCACCGCGACGCCACCGAGCTGGCGATGTTGCACAGCGACGACCCCGCGCGGACCTCCGCGACTGAACGTCGCGCATGAGCCACGACCCAGCGGAGGCGGTGCACCGACACGGTCATGACCATGGGCACCCTCACGACCACCATGGGCACCACCATCCCAGCGCCACAGGCCTTTTCTGCACATTCCGCGCAGCCCTGCGCGAGGTGTTCGCCCCGCACAGCCACGACGCCTCCGACAGCATCGACGATGCGCTGGAGTCCAGCGTCGCCGGCATTCGGGCGGTGAAGATCAGCCTGTTGGTTTTGGGCGTCACCACGGTGGCCCAGCTGGTCATCGTGCTGCTTTCCGGCTCCGTGGCATTGCTCGCCGACACCATCCACAACTTCTCCGACGCGTTGACGGCTGTTCCGTTGTGGATCGCGTTCGCGCTCGGTACCAAGGCCGCCACGCGGCGCTACACCTACGGATTCGGCCGCGCCGAGGACATCGCCGGACTCTTCGTCGTCGCGATGATCGCACTCTCCGCCATCGTCGCCGGCGTGGAATCGATCCGCCGCCTCATCAACCCTGTCCCGATCGAGCACGTCGGCTGGGTCGCCGCAGCCGGGCTCGTCGGCTTCATCGGCAACGAACTGGTCGCCGTCTACCGCATTCGCGTGGGACGCCGAATCGGATCTGCCGCACTCGTTGCCGATGGGTTGCACGCTCGCACAGACGGATTCACCTCGCTGGCCGTGCTGTTCGGCGCAGGTGGCGTGGCGCTCGGCGTTCCGATGGCCGATCCCATCATCGGTCTGCTCATCACCGTGGCCATTCTCGCCGTCTTGCGCACCGTTGTTCGTGATGTCTTCCGCCGGCTCATGGACGGCGTCGACCCCACCTTCGTCGATTCCGCCGAAGCCGCGCTGGCAGCCCAACCCGGCGTCGCCGACGTGCGCAGCGTGCGGATGCGCTGGATCGGACACCGGTTGCACGCCGAAGCCGAACTCGACATCGACCCCGCCATCACACTTGCGGACGCCCACCGCATCGCACACAACGCCGAACACATCCTCACCCACGCGGTGCCCAAGCTGTCCACCGCACTCGTCCACGCCTACCCTGCCGCCACGGGGAAGTGAGCGGGGCGGGAGAGGCTCGAACCTGTGAGCAATGGACTTCCGGTTCGCTCGACGCATACAGCGACAAGGCGACCGCTTTCGACGAGTTCGACGCTGACCCCCATCCCACTGGCGTTTCCGCTGGTCATGATCCGCAACTCCACCCGTAACTCCTACGTCGCCGCTCCCGTGGCCTCAAGCAAATGGGTTGCTGGGTGCGCGCCCGCAGGCAGGACCGGCCACCAGTGCGCCGGTCGACGTGTGTCGTCGACGTCAAAATCGGATATACCCTTTGGCATGACCGGGCTGTCACGGGTTGATTTGGCGCAAGTCTTGGGCGATCTCGCTGTTGAGATGCAGGACCAAACTGACGCCGAATCGACGTTGCATTCGATCGTTGACGGCGCGATCGCGATAGTGCCCGGCGCACAGTGGGCAGGAATCTCTTTGATCGAGGGGCGTCGGGTGAAGGCCCGTGTGCCCAGCGATCCACTGGTCGTCGAACTCGACGAGCTTCAATCGTCGCTCGATGAGGGGCCGTGCGTGAGCGCCCTGCGCGAGCACCGGACGGTCCACATCGAAGACATGGCGCTGGAGTCTCGCTGGCCGCGCTTCTCCAAAACCGCTGCAGCGCGCGGCATCGGAAGCCTCCTTTCGTTTCAGCTCTTCGTTCACTCAGAGAATCTGGGGGCGCTCAACCTGTACGGAAGCCAACCCGGCGTCTTTGATGAGGAGTCGCTTTTCGTGGGCGAACTGCTCGCCCAGCACGCTTCCGTCGCACTCATAGGCGCCGCCGCTGAGTCTCAATTCCGCGATGCGCTGTCCAGCAGAGATGCCATCGGCCAAGCCAAAGGCCTTCTGATGCACCGCGAAAACCTCACAGATGTAGAGGCATTCGCCCTGATGGTGCAGACGTCGCAGCGATCGAACATCAAGCTTGTCGAGCTCGCCCGCTGGTTGATCGACCAACACGCCGCGAGACTCAACCGCGCCTGAGCGGAGCGCTGGGTGCGATAGAGGGTTCTGAACACCGCCCACGACCAAACCCTGTGCCTACGGCTGAACCACAAGGACTGTTAACGCCTCAAGAATCCCCTGGCGTTGCTCAGATGGGGTTGTCAGCAGCCGTGCCGCGTCGGTCAAGTGCTCAGCATGGGTCCGTGCGTAACGGCGCAGCAGATCGAAGGCGTCCTCGATGGGGACGTCGAGGCGTTGGCTGACGAACCCGGTGGCCTGGTCTACGACCACACGGTCTGTCAATGCCGCCCGAAGAGGCGTTGCGATGGAGTCGGATGTCGGCGCATGTTCTTGAAGGAGTGCGACGCTCGCCACATGCGCCAACGTGTGTGCCACCAGAAGGTCGGCTTCGTTCAGCACCCCTACGCGCGCACCGAAAAGCCCGAGCGCTCCTAATACGGTGCCAGCGGCGCGCAGGGGCACCGCGTGCACAGAGACATACCCTGCATCGGCGGCAGCGGCAGCGAATCGAGGCCAACGAGAGTGCTGAGTGCTGAGGTCCGGTGCCGTGACCGGTTTGCCCGTGGCGAAGCAGTCCAGGCAGGGGCCCTCGTCGGCCTGGAGTTGGAATACCTCGAGCTCATGCGACTTTTGTGAGGTTGCAGCCATCAGATGAAGGCCCTGGCGGGGACCCGCCAGCAACAGCCCGGCAGCTCCGACGTCGAGAAGCTGGGCGCATTGCTCGGTCAGATCGGTGAGCAGCTCGACCACGTCGAAGTCATCCAGAAGGCTGTCGACCAAGGTCACGACTGCGCCCAGAACGCGCGATTCCCGCGATGTATCCATCAGTGCCTACTTCCGCTTGGCGCCGGAGACGGCTTCCCTAGCAGCCGGACAGATGAGGTCCTACACATCAGTCTGCCTCCATCTGGAGTCGCCGGTCGATGATGTCGCGGGCAACGGCGCTGGCGGTGCGCCCACTCGCGTAGGCGCGGGCTCGTAATCGCGCAAGGGCTGAGGCAGCGCCGATGTTGAGCTGAGCCATCAGCATGCCGGTGGCTTGACTGACTTCGGTCCGCGAGAATTCGTTCAGCTCTGCCCAGGCGTCGCTGCCAGGATCGGCGACCGCAGTCTGCAAATCGCCCTTCAGCAGATCCAGCAGCGGCAGTTGAGCCAGCTCAGCGGCGATCACCATTCCCGCGATCTGCTCAGTGGCCAGGCTGTCTGGGATCGCGCGGAAGAAGTCCAAGGCACCCATGTAGGCACCGGCAACTACCACGGGAATTGCGTACACACCGCGGATCCGGTAGTCGATCATCACGGGCCCGTAGGCGGGCCAGCGATTTTCTTCAGGGTCGGCCAGGTCGGCAACCATCACCGGTGCGCGGTTGGCCACGGAATCGAGGCACGGCCCTTCACCGACAATGAACTGCAGCTCGTCGTACTTGCGGGCTTGTGGACCGCTGGCGCCGTAGGTGCCCATGTTGGCGCCGTCGAACACGATGGATACCGCTGCCGCGTCGACGTCGAGTAAACCGACGCATGCCTCGCACAACCGGTCGGCCGCCTTGAGACCGCGGGCGTCGCCGACCGCCTCGAGCAGACGACGTTCAAAATCCTGCATTCGCGAGACCCAGACTGTGAGATCGCGAACGAAGGAAGACTTTCAACGAAGGCGACGCGCTCTTGCGGTGGTAGAGGTGCTGGTGCGGTCCGCAGACCGCCGCCTGCACACGAAGAATGGCGTCAGGGTGTGCTAGGGACGGCATGACCATCTCGTCGGCCCGCAGTTCATAGGGTGTCCGATATCCATTGCGCGCATGGTGATCTCTTCCATTGGTGCTCTCAGCGACCCGTACCCGGTGTCACACGGCCCAAACGGATGTTGCCCAAGCACGAATAGGGCCTCCCCCACGACGACTGACCGACGTTTGGAGGGCCCCGCGCCGGGTATCTCGGAGCAGTCGCCGGTCGTCCCTGAGCCGCAGGGAATCGACGCCGCATCGCATCGACCTCGTGCAGCGCGATAGATCGACGCAGGGCCCCAGACCACGATCCTCACCCGAGGGCCCCGAAGACACAAACGAATCGCGGCAGGGTTCGCGGGTGACGTACCCCCAACGCAGCTAAGACAGCGGACGCGATAGCCACCTGCGATGTCTCCGACGGCGAAGTCGATTGGCCCGCAGGAGATACCGGTGAACGCATGGATGGGGCGACAGCACGGTGAATGGAAACAGGAGTTCGATGGGCAACGACGCAAATCAAAGCGAGGTTCGCTACGTGGACCTGCATGGAGATCGCATCGCTTATCGACAGGCGGGTAGCGGCGAGGTGTTGCTACTGCTTCACGGGATGGGGGGCACTTCGGAATCATGGAGTCCGGTGTTTTCCTTGTTGGCGGACAGTTATCGTGTTGTGGCACCGGACCTGCTGGGTCACGGACTGTCCGCCAAACCACGGAGCGACTATTCGCTGGGTGCCTTCGCAGCAGGGTTGCGAGATTTGCTCGACGAATTGGGTATCGACGAGGTGACCGTTGTCGGTCATTCGCTCGGCGGCGGCGTAGCGATGCAGTTCATATACCAGCATCCCGAGTACTGCCAGCGGCTGATCTTGATCAGCAGCGGCGGCCTCGGTCCAGACGTGGGCCTGATCTTGCGGTTACTGGCCGCGCCGGGCGCAGAGCTTGTGCTTCCCTTCATTGCACCGAGACCCGTGCTCGGCATCGGGCGTACGGTGCGCAGGTGGCTGGGAGCAATGGGAGTGGACTCGGTGCTGGGCGCTGAAATATGGAAGACCTACTCCTCGTTCGCCGAGCCTCCTACCCGACAAGCGTTCTTACGCACCCTGCGCTCGGTGGTCGACTACCGCGGCCAAACGGTGAGCGCGCTCAACCGGTTGCATATCCGCGCTGACGCGCCCACGCTGCTGATCTGGGGCGGTGCAGACAAAATCATTCCAGTCGAGCACGGGTACGCGGCGCAGGCAGCAAGGTCAGGAAGTCGGCTCGAGATTCTTCCCGCCGTTGGGCATTTTCCCCAGATCGAGGCGCCGGCTGAAGTCGCCGGCATCATCAGCGATTTCGTCGCCCAGACCGCGAAGCCCGTACCCGACAGGGCGGCAACCGAGCTGTCAGGCAGTTGCAGCGAGCGCCATCCGGCGAAAGGCGCAGCCGCACAACTAAAGGAGCTGCTAGATCGCCGGACGCTCATCGATCGAGCCATTGGTGTCGGCAGGCACGCCGGCCTCAGCGCTCAGGATGCCTTCGCCCAGCTTCGACTCCTGAGCCAGGAAGAAAACATCACGATAGACGAAGCCGCGCAGCGCTACATCACTGCTGCCGTCCGCAACTCGACACGGTGCTGATCAGCGACCAGTGGATTTGAGACGGGCCGATCTCGAGGCTGCCACATTCCGCTCGATGCTCTTGGCACACAATAGTTTCCAGCACTCAACCGATACAGACGAGCGGCACCCGATCCGGTCGCTTCCGACTCATGGTGTTCCTCTGAATCTGCGGAACTGCGGGAAGTACCGTCGTGAGCCGTGCCACGACCTCCCGCTGGACCGTCGCGCAACCATCTCGAACACCTCGACCTCGCGCCGTTACCTCGGTCAGTCACGGACGGTGCGGCGTCCGCACTCGGAGGGCTGAGGAGAGAAGACTCCGAATCAGCGATGTTCCCCGGCACTGGGCCGACCGGACTCAGCGGCGCCACGAATCGTGTTCCACCAGACATTGCTGATGCCCAGGATCATCTGCTCGTCATCGAGGTCGGTGTCGTTGCGGACCGCTTGCTGGTAGCAGGTGCGCTCGGTCATCCAGACCAACGCGGTAGCGATGGGGGCGGCTGCGTCTCTGCTCAGTCCAGCGGTCTGCAATCGGAGACCGGCATCGTCGATGATGCGTCTCACGATCGTCGACCACTGGGTACCGATCTGCTCGTCGTAGCTTGCCGCTTCGATGACCGCTCGCACGAGCGTCGCGTGCTTATGGAAGTTCTCGAGCAGCGCCCGGGTCGCCGTCGTGATCTCGCTATGGGCGATCTGACCTTCACCAGCCAGGAACGGTCCGAGTGCCGCAATTGCGTCTCCACCGGCGTCGCGCAGAAGTGCCAAAAGCAACTCGCGTCGATCCGAGAAGTGCGTATAGAACGCGGTGCGCGTCCGGCCGGCGCGCTCGGCGATGCGACTGACATTGAGGTCGGCGAACGGCGCCCCGTCGTCGAGGAGCGACTTCGTCGCGTCGAGGAACGCCTGCTCCGTGGCTTGGCGGCGCGGGTCGTCTCGACTGCGCTTGTCCAGGACCGACACGCGCGCCACCTTAGCGCCACGCCAAGAATAGTCACAGACAACTTGTAAGTACACAGTGTCCGTCTTACGCTGTGCGGGCGGCGGCTTCCGCCGCTCCACCCATAAAGCGGGGAGATCAATGGATGTCGAAGCGGGCCGATACACCGCCAACTTCCCGGACGACTTCGTCGTCTTCTTCATCGGAATGCGCGTCAATCACCTTCGGCGGGTGAACGAATGGGTGCCCGTGATGCGCGCGGCGTTCGCCATGACCAGAGAGCTCAAAGAGCTCCCCGATTCGCCGCTGCTGGAATCGCGGACGATGCTGACGGTCACCGACTGGCGGGTACCGATGTTCATCCAGTACTGGCGCTCGATGGAGGAACTCGAGACTTGGGCCAATAACGAGGACCGCAGACATCGCCCGGCTCAACGGGAATTCTTCCGCCGAACCGCCTACAACGGCCACGTGGGGGTCTGGCACGAGACCTTCCGCGTCCAGGCCGGCCAGTTCGAGGCGATCTACGCCAACATGCCGCGGATGGGCTTGGCCGCGGCAGGCCAGTACCGCACCTTGCGGAGCACGTCCACGATGCGCGACCGACTCGGCGACACCGATGCTCACTGACTCGCTGCCACCGTCGACGGTCTGTCCGGTCAACCCGCGCTCGATGCGCGCCCCCGCGCCCTTCGCCGGCCTGCAGCTGAGCGGAGCCCTCGAGACGGCCCCGACGGCAGCGGGAGCGGACTCGTTGTGCCACTGAGAAAAAGGCTGCGTGGGGACCGCCCGAATAAGGGTGCCACGCTGGTGGCCCTGTGCTTCGCGGTGTTCGTGGTGAACGTCTCGACAACGATCGTGAACATCGCCCTGCCAACACTTGTCGGAGAACTGGGGGCCACTACGCGCCACCTGTTGTGGATCGTCGACGCCTTCAACCTCGCATTCGCCGCTCTGGTCTTGGCGGGCGGTTCGCTCAGCGACAGATTCGGTCGCAAGCCCTTTCTTGTGCTGGGCCTGGTCGTGTTCCTGATCGCCTCACTCGCCGGCGCCTGGAGTCAGAGCTCCGGCGTCCTGATCGCTTGGCGCGCAGTGGCCGGCGCCGCGGCGGCGGTGGTGTATCCGGTGACGTTGTCGATCCTGACCAACGTCTTCACTGAGCGGTCCGAACGGGTCAAGGCGATCAGCATTTGGGGCGCGGCCACCGGCATATCGGTCGCTGTAGGCCCGGTCGTCGGCGGAGCACTCGTCGAATCCTTCTGGTGGGGTTCAATCCTGGTGTTCAACGGTGCCGCAGCCGCACTCACAGTGGTTCTCACACTGCGCTTCGTCCCGAACTCCAAGGACCCGGCCACACCTCCTCTGGACTTCGTCGGTCTCGCTCTATCCACCCTCGCTCTCGGCGCTTTGGTATACACGATCATCGAGGCACCCGATCGAGGGTGGTCATCCAAGCCGACGATCCTCGGATTCGTCTCAGCAGCAGTGATTCTTGGCGTCTTCGTGGTGCAGGAGGCACGCGTCGCGCACCCGATGCTCGACGTCCGGCTGTTCACCAACCTGCGTTTCACGGCCGCAAGCGGAGCTGTGACGAGCGCATTCTTCGCACTGTTCGGCTTCATCTTCCTCGTCACACAGTATTTCCAATCCGTTCGCGGATACGGCGCATTCGAGACGGGCATACGCATGCTTCCCGTCGCGGGTTCGATCGCTGTCGCGTCCCTGATCGGGACTCGCCTCGCCGTGGTGATCGGTTCGAAGCTCGTAGTCGCATTCGGGCTGGTGTCGCTGAGCGTCGCCTTCGGCTGGGCCTCGACCGTGGACGTCGGCACGAGCTACCCCGAGATCGTCGGCCAGATGCTGTTCCTGGGTGCGGGCCTCGGTCTTACGAACACCCCTGCGACTGAGGCGATCATGGGGGTCGTCTCGCCGGAGAAGGCAGGCATGGGATCTGCCGTCAACGATGCGACCCGAGAAATCGGCGGAACCCTCGGCGTCGCGGTCATAGGGTCGGTCGCACTGTCGGTCTATCGGGACGGCCTTCACGGTGCACCGTTGCCCGAGCAATTGATGGACCCCGCGCGTGACTCCGTCGGTGCTGCGCTCGCTGCCTCGCAACACGCCGCGGCGTCCCTCGGTGACGCCGGCGCCCGCGCCGCCGCTCAACTAACGGATCTCGCCCGCACCAGTTTCGTCGACGGGTTCACCACCGGTTGCGTCGTGGCAGCCGTGGTGACCGCGGTCGCGGCCGTCCTCACGCTGATCTACCTGCCAGCACATCCCGACTCGGCTGACCTGGAGTCGAACGGTGCATCGGACCGCCGCGACGCCACGGTGGACACGAGGTGACGTGGAGACCGTCGACGGTGTCATGACGTCAATGACGGTGCGAAAGATGCTGAAGCGACCCTAATTTCAATAGCCCCCTTACAGCTCCATATTGTGTCCTGGGCACGGTTGCGCTTGACCGCACGTCGACGACCCAGCCCAGCGGCCGAACCACCGAAACCTCGTTGCCACACGACGATGAAGGACTCTCCGCCCGCATCGGCGCCGATCACCTCGGTCACAGCCACGTCAGCATGACGCAAGGCGCTACATGAGTCGTGGTCGCATCCACACCCAAGTTGTCGATCTGCTCGACTGCGCCGTCAGCGAGCGCGACGAGCCGCGCTCGGAATGAAGGTTGCGCTGTTGAGTATGCATTTCGTACTCTGTAGAAGTACGATTTGCGTACTCAAGGAGTGAAAGTGGCACTGAAGCACAGCACTCCGATCCCAGCCGCCCTGGCACAGGCCCCGCTGAAGACGATCCGGCCGCGCGATGCCGCAGCTGTTTACGCCCATCCCCGAACCCAGCTGGTCCGACTGGCCGAACGGGGACTCCTTCACCGTCTCGCCGACGGCTACTACGTCGTCGTTCCCCAAGACATGGTGGGGCGCAGATGGATTCCAGACCTGGAGGCGGCCGCCGCCGGAATCGCCACAACGATTTGCAACCATGGCGACATCGTCGTCATGGGGCTCAGTGCCGCACGCCTGCACGGCGTCATCCCCCGCGCCCTGACAACCGCAATCGTCGCGGTGCCGAGCCAGCACCGCCCCATAGCGCTGACCGACCGGCCGGCGGTCGTGCGTTTCGTCAAGCGCGACACCGGCAACCTGGACGCCGAACGCATTCGCACCGAGCTCGGGCCGGTATTGGTGACCACACCCGAACAGACCGTCCTCGATCTGGCTCACCGCCCGAGCCTCGGCGACAACGAAGCTGGCGTCCCGGCTGCCGTCGCGGCCCTCTACGCGCGCAGCGACAAGAAGCGCCTGCAGGGCCTCGCGGCCGAACAGCGCCGGCTGGCGTCCCTGCGTCGTGCCGAAGACTGGGCCGGGATTGATGATGGATCCTGACGAACGCGACGCGGCACCGCCCTCGCCCGCACCCACCTCCCGGACGGGCGGCTCAGCGAGGACATCGACCTCATCGCCGTCGGCAGCCGGAAAGACGTCGCAGGTGACCTCGACGCCGCGCTCCCTCGCGCCGTGGCGCGCACCCACGGCAGGCTGACTGTCGAACCCGCACTGAGCGCCACCCCGGACACCCTGCCCGTCCTTATTGCGACCTGCAGACGGACGGCCGGTCCGGCTTCAGCTGCTGTCAGCCCGGGATCGGACGATCTGGCCGACCGAGCGGCGCGCCTTGGTCCAGCGCTATAGCGACTCCCCCGCCGCCGAACTGATCGTGCCCACGCTGCCTGCGTTCGCGGCGTCGAAGACGGCGACATGGGCGGACCGGCTCGCGCCCCGCGATCTCTGGGACCTCTGGGCGCTGGGCGAGCTCGGCGCCATCGGCGCGGACGCGGCCGCGCTGTACCGGCGATACGGACCCACTAGAAGAGCACCAGGGCTCTACCTGTTCAACCGTGCACCGTCGAACGCCCAGTGGCAGGCGCAACTGGCCGGCCAGACCCGTCTCACCGTCTCCGCGACCGAAGCGCTCAAAGTGGTACGCGAGGCCTGGCGACAGGCCACGCGACCCGCACCAACCCTGACAAACGATGAATAACCGTTGAGTTCATAATCTCGATCTTGAAAAATGCCACTGAAGTGGGGCGGGCGGGGCTCGAACCCGCGACCAATGGATTCGTTTTTGGCCGTTCTCGGAGCACGCAGGCTAATCCGGTTATCTCCCAGCGGCACATAGGCTTTCCGGCTTCTACGAACTTCGTCGAGACCGAGCGATTCTGGCCGATTCGGGGCGATTCTCGATCATTATCGGTGAATATTCGATGGTGAAATGTGTCTGGACATAACCCGCAAATTGGGACCAAGTCGCTAGGTTCCGGCCAGTGCGCCAGCCGTGTTCTGCGCTCGGACGGTCGCGACGCCACAGCCTCTCGGCGCCGAGCGATCGGGGCGTCGAGGTGGCCTAGTGCGATCTGCCTCGCCTCGGCGTCAATGAAGGACCAAGCACGGTGAACGCGAGGTCCTGGCGGCACGACCACACGGGGAGTCTTCTCCACGACCTCGAGGCTGCCGTCGCCAGCAGGCAAGGCGGGCTGCGATCGACCGATCTCCTCAAGGGACGAGAGCCGTCGCCCACTGCGTTTCGGCTGACATGACCGCCGGGTTATGCGACAGAGTATCGAGATTTCTCGCCATTCTTCTGGCTGCATATACGCAGCTCAGGCCATATCTGCGGTTTGGCTACCAACTTCGAGTCACGCCGCGTCTCGCCCGTTTCACGAAGTTTCATTCACAAATTCGTTCACATTTGGCTGTCACTGGGCCACCGATGGTGCATACGAGCCGCTTGCCGAAAATGGCAACTGGTCGTGCTCAACCCAGATGGTAGTTCTACACATTTCCATAACCACCAGCGTCTCCCCCGACGAATCGACGCCTATCGTCAAAACGAATGACCGGCCGTTTGCTAGGCCCCGCCGCCACGCAGCGAGTGGGCGAAAGGGGTTCGAATCCCCTTGGCTCCACTTCTACTGGTGCCTGCGGCTTTTCGACCACTCAAGGCTTCAGGATCGAACCCGTGGACATCACGAGCGTTCAGATGCCACAGCATATGTCGCTCCGGTGCGGACCAGGCGCGTGGCGAATCAAAGCGGTTATCTATCACACGGCATGCTTGTGCAAGACAGGTAGGTGCTGCGGCGCTCGCTCGAACGTCGGACCGACTCGCCCGCAGAACGCGTAGGTTCGGTCCAGGTACGGACTCTCCGGGGATACTGCGACACGCACGCCTCGACACGCCGAGTTCTGTTGGTCCGACCTGGGAGAATCGGGGAATGCTTCCGCACGGAATCCCCGGCAAGACCATGAAGCTGCGCCGAGTCGCGGGCGACGGCACGGTGACAGAGTTCGACATCCAGGCTCAAGACCTCGGCCACGAACACGGCATAACGTTTGCCGTAGATGCTGACGTTGAGGATGGGGACGAGGTCACTGACACGTTGCCGAATGGCAAGACCAAGACGATGAAATTGCGGGAAGTGCAGGTACGTGAGATGCCATTTCCCGGAGCAAGCAAGAACTTGGACCACACCGGCGCGAAGTATGAGGTGGTGTCCGGTAGCACGGTGCTGCGGCAGCCGATGCCCGTCAGTCTGCCCGGCTTGCATCCGTTGATCTCGGCGGCAAGCGGGTCGCAGATCGCGAGCCGGCACTACGGCGACGCTGTGTTCAACGCGTGCAAGGCCGTTGAGGACAGGGCGCAGGCGTTGACGGGATACCCGAAGAACGCCAAAGGCGTTGCACTCAGCGGCAAGGGGTTAATGGGAAAGATCTTTGACGAGCAAGCGGCGCTGCTGGACATAACCTCCGACGGCGCGAGCGAAGCCCAAAAGGCCGACGAGCGTGAGGGTTTCAAGTACTTATTCATGGGTGTCGCGCAGGTTCTGCGTAACCCGCGTGGGCATGGCCCGAATTTGCAGATCACCGAGCACGAGGCAATGGAAATGCTGGCGACGACAAGCATGTTGATGCGCTCGTTGGATCGTGCCGAGTTAAGGAAAGCCGGACAGGAACAGCGACTCATGCGCGGCGATTTGAAGTCACCGATCCCTCCTGGCTTGACGAGTTACGGGCGACGAAGGTTGAAGTAGACCATGAACAGGCCACTTGGCGATTATGAGGATTTCCGTCGATGGTCAGGGAATCCGCTTGAATGGGGTCCGGCGGACAGCGGCTGGCGCGCCTGGTTCGGCGGTCGGGTAGTCGATGGTCTCTGCGACGTCCTTGACGAACATCTCGCCGCCCCACGTTCCGGCCGTGAGCTGTACCCGGCCGCCATTGGCTGCGTTCCCTGGTTGACGAGTCGCGCTGTCGCTTCACGTCTGCTCAGACTCGACACCTTCTGCATCGTCGTTGACAAGCTGCCAGTCGGGCACCGCGCGATGGCGCGGCCAGAGCTGATCAACAGCGGGAAGGGACTTCCCAATAGGGCGATCCTTCGCCTGGAGGATGTTGTTCCTGCCGACAGCTCGGACTACCCAAAGATTATCGGTCCGTACACATCTCGTGAGGACCTCGCGTACGTTATCGACCCGATTCGAGTGCTCGGGTGGCGGAAGGATGGCCGGCCCACTAGTCAGCCCCCACTACCGCATGCCAAGCTACTTGTGCTCGGGGAAATTGGTTGGCGCCAGTACGACACCCCCTACGGTACCGAAGAATATTTTCGCTTTGAACCGCAGCGGGTCTGGTTCGGTTCAGCGAACTGGACGCAGGCATCGAGCTACCACCTTGAGACAGGATTCGTCTGCGACGACGACCGCCTCGTGCGAGCGGCAGAGTCGTTTGTCGCAGATATGATTGCGTCCTCCGAGACCGTTACTTCTCAGTTTGCCGCCCCCGAACGTGAGTTAGTGGACCTGCCTTGGGACGATGCGGCGATGGCGCAGGCAGCATCTGAGATGGAAGAAGCGTACGAAGACTACGACGCGCATGAGCCATAGCCCGCCCACGGCTGCTGTCGGCGGCCTGAATCCTGCGCCGGCTCGTTCGCCTGTGACCGTCGTCGACGGTCACAGGCGCTCCCCCAATCGATGCACCGAAGAGCAACGGAGTCGCTCCCGCGCTGAAACTGCGTTAACCAGTTCTCGGCTCGCAGAGAAGCGCAGCGGAACCGAACACCCCGCGCCGACGGCGGCGAATACACCGGGGTGTTCCGAAATCGTCAGGTACCTCACGATGCGCAGTTCCAGGGTGTGGCGGGAGCCCCAGGACGACTTACGGGGCGCCGAAACTAACCGGGAGCGAACCCCGTGTCCGAGTGCAAGACCATTCCCGGTGAAGCCGACGAACGCGATTTCGGGGCCGACCACTTCGCCGCGCAGAGCAGCGCAAGAGCTCGTGAGATGCCCGACGCCGTGCCCACGTTCGGCAATCGGCCCGTAATCATCGGGGATGCTAGCGTCGCTGCAGCTGCACCCGGACGCAGCCGAGGGAGGGTGATGTGCGCATCTCGCGCCTGCGGCTAAAGGACTTCCGCGGTTGGTCGCAGCTGGATCTTCGTCCCGAGGGTCACGTGGTGCTCGCGGGCGTGCCCAGATCGGGTCGCAGCGACGTGATCACCGCGCTCGCGCGATTGCTAGATCCCGCGTACATCCGCGTGCAGCCGTCGCTCACCGACATACGGCGGCAACGGAGCGGCGCCTCGACACCCGACGATGCCGCGTCGACACGTGACGATTCCGGTGCACCAGCCAAGCCGCGCGAGGACACGCTGGCAGCCCGACCAGTCGGCGGAACCGCCGTGAACGAACCGGGCCTGGCGCCGTACGCCGAAGTCGAGGCGACCCTGGTCGACCTCGACGCGGAGCTGGAACAGTCGTGCGACGGGTTCCTCGAACCACTCGATGTCGACGACCAGATCGACGACAGCGGCAACGCGGCGTTCGACGCGAAACTCGGGGTGCGGATCTGCTATCGCGTCACCTACGATCCGATCGCCGACGTTCTCGAGCACGTCGTGTACTACCCGGCTCGCAGCGACCCCGCGGGGGCGCAGTACGCGCGGGTCCCTGGTGCGACCCGGCGAGCGCTTCCCGTTATCGTCCTCTCGGCGCATCGCCCACTGCAATTGAGAGCCGAGGGTGCGCTGCGAAGGTTGGTCGATGAGCGGGACGCCGAGGGCGCGTCCGAGGCGTTCCGCGCGCTCGAACAATCGGTGGCCACCGCGACGGATGCACTCGCGGCGCATCCCACGATCTCGGCGATCGTCGGCGATGTCCTGCAGGTGGGGAATCTCTCTCACCATCTGACCGGGAATCCAATGATGGCCGACGCGGTGCGGTTTCAGCCGGAGGACGGCTCGCTGTCAGCTCTGCTGCGCACCGTTCAGCCAGCGCTCGAACTCGACGATGCGGGATTGCTGGGCCTGTCCAACCACGGATCGACGACATCGGCTGTCCTCGCTGCGGCTGAGGCGCTGCTGCTCGCGACCACCACCGATCGCGCGGTCGTACTCGGCGACGACTTCGGCGATGGGCTGGACGCTGCTACCTCCGAACACCTGGCCGCGTCGCTGCGCGTCGCCGCCGCACAGATTTGGCTATCCACGCGGCGCCCGGAAGTGGCACGCGCCTTCGCTCCCGCCGAACTGGTGCGGCTCGCGCGCCTCGGGGGAGCCCGGAGCCACCACCGTCTTTCGACGCCGAGCGACCGGAAGGAGATCGCGGTGCGGCGCCTCGTCCACACTCAGCTGCTGCCCGCCCTCACGGCGCCGATAGTCGCGATCGTGGAGGGCCCGCACGACCTGACGACATTCACCGCGGCCGACCGGCACCCCGGAACCGCGCGCTCGACTCTCGCAGCGGTCGGTGTCCGCCTCGTATCGGCAGACAACGGTTCCGGCGGCGGAACCGGTCAGATCCCGAGAGTGGCGGATCTCGCTCGGGCACTGGGTTTTCGCGTCGTCGCGCTCATTGACCGCGATCCGGAAAAGACCTCGGCGACGGTGCTGGCCGATATCGAGGCCGCGTGCGACGTGGTCGTCCGACTCCCTCCCAAGACCGCGATCGAGGAGGCGCTGCAGTCCGGTGTCGACGCCGTTCACGTCCGCGCCGCCGCGGGGGTGCTGCCGGCGTACGGGATCCCCGATCCGTCCGTGGGCACATCCGACGACAATCTGTCGAAGGCCGTGTCCCCTGTTCTTCACAAGAAGGGTCTGCACGAGCAGTTCCTCGACGCCCTGGTCGAGAGTTTGGGCGCCCTGCCTCCGGTCATCGAGGAGGCTCTCGCGACCGTGAGCCGTGTTGCGTCCGCCGCGTACGGAGGGCCGCGTCGTGTCGACATGCTTCCGCCCGCAGCAAGGGATGTGGGAGCGTCGCCGTGACCTACACCCCGGTCGGAACGCAGATCGACGTGATCAAGTCGACGGCGGCGGTGACGGTCGTGCTCGGGGGAGCCGGTACGGGTAAGACGACGACGGCCGCTGCGGCGGCCGCGGCCCTCATCCGCGCCGACGACGCGTCGCGCGACGTGCTGCGTCGCAGGATGCTGATCGAGAAGACGGTGTCACCGTTGCCGCCGCGGGCGAGGGTGCTCCTCCTGTCCTTTTCACGGACCGCGGTGGCTCAGGTCGTCGAGCGGGCGGGGCCCGTGGTGGGGCCGCTGCTCAACCGCATGGACATCGTCACCTTCCACGGATTCGCGTGGCGCGTCGTCACCGACTGGGGCCCGGCGTACGGCTATCATCCGCCGCTGCGCATCCAGTCCGAGGCGGAGTACCGGGTGCGGGGCCCCGTCACCGACAGTCTGCGATACGCGCAGCTCATTCCGCTCGCACTCGACATCCTCGGTAACGACACGGTGTCCGCGTACTACCGGCGCCGCTACGCCCTGGTGATCTGCGATGAGTTCCAGGACACCAGCGATGAGGAATGGCGGTTCACGCAAGCCGTCGCGCCGACCTCGCGCCGGATCCTGCTCGGCGACGTCAACCAGTGCATCTACGCTGAGATGAAGCGGATTGACCCGGAACTGCGGGTAACGGAGGCCCTACGGCTTCCCAACGCGGTCCGCATAGACCTGCCGGTCGCCAGCCATCGCGATCCGACGGGCGTGCTGCCGGCGGCAGCCGACGCGGCGCGCGAACGCCGGTTCCACGACGTGGCGTTGATCGGTGCCGTGACTGACCGGCGGCTCGTCGTCACCCGGATCGGGGCGGGGTCCCGGTACGAGACCGCGATGGAAATCATCGCGACCGAACGTTCGGCGCGGCACACGGTAAGTGTGTTCACCCACACCAACGCCGCGACGACGGAACTGTCGGATGCGTTGACCGAGAACGGCGTGCGGCACGAGCAGGTCGGGCTGTCCGAGGCCTACGGAGAGGCACTGAACGCACAGGCAGCCATGCTCCGCTACGCACTCCACGGCGTCCCCGGCCGATCGGCCTTCGCGGTGTACGTCGCTGCGAATTACCGGGCGCACACCCCGTTGGTCCAGCAGATCGTGCAGAGGACGAATCCCGCATTCGAACGCGCTCTGTTGGACGTGACCGGCGATCTTCTCGCGGCATCAAACCCATTGGACGTCGACGGGCTCGCCGATGTCGTCGCGGGCGCCTACGCGCGTCTAGGGACGCACCGCGGCCAGGAGACATGGACGCTTGCCGCCCGTCGGATGCGATCGGCGCTGCGGCACCTCCGCGGTGGCGAGCCCTTTAGCAGGGTCGAAGCGGAACTGGAGCGGTCACGCCACGCCGCGCTGGTGGGCGACGCAGGACTGCGACCGCACCCGGTGCAGGTCATGAACCTGCACCAAACCAAGGGGAGGGAGGCCGACGTGACGATCCTGCTACTGCAGGACGACGAATACCATGGTAACGAGGGTCCCCCGTACCCGACGCTGTCGCGGCTGCTTTACGTCGTCCTTACCCGGGCGCGTCGACGCGCATACATCGTGGTTCCCGACCGAGTGCACCCGCTGTGGTCGCCGCTCGTCGACACCTACGATCGGGTGGTCGAGGTGATGACGCCTGCCGGCTAGATGTCGTGACCCGGGAGGTTGTTGACGGCGTGCCTGCTTGAAATTGGGAGGACCTCCTGACGGAGTGGATGTGTCTGGCATTCACCCGTAGGAGGTCCTCGTGTCTCACGCTAACGCCCGTACCAACCTGTTCGCTCGTCGCCTGATCGTTGAGCGTGTCGCTGCTGGTTGGCCGCCCGCGCATGTGGCTGAACAGCTGGGTGTTTCGCGGTCAACGGTGTACAAGTGGCTACGCCGGCACGCCCAGGGCGGCGACGCGGCGCTGGCCGACCGGTCCTCGCGGCCGATCCGGATGCCCCAGCGCACCAGTAGGCGGGTCGAACAGAAAGTGCTGGCAGCTCGGCGACGCCGCAAGCGGGGCGCGGTGGTGCTCGCCGCCGAACTCGGTCTCAATCCGTCGACGGTCGGACGGATCCTGGCACGCCACGAAGTGCCCCATCTGTCTGCGATCGACCCGATCACGGGAGAGGCGGTGCGGTCATCGCGGCGCAGCGCCAACCGCTACGAACACCGCACACCCGGATCACTAGTCCATGTCGATGTCAAAAAGCTCGGCCGCATCCCTGCAGGGGGCGGGTGGCGGCTGCACGGGCGCGACGCTGCGGTCTCAGTTGCCCACAGACACAAGAAGACCAGGATCGGCTACGACTACGTCCACACCGCCATCGATGACTACACCCGGCTGGCCTACAGCGAAGTGCTGCCCGACGAGAAGGACCTGACCTGCGCCGGATTCCTGCACCGGGCGTTGGCCTGGTTCGCCGACCACGGTGTGCGTGTGCGGCGTCTACTCACCGACAACGCCCTGGTCTACCGGCGCGGCACGAACTGGGGCTGGGTGTGCTCGGCATGGCAACTCAAACGCCGATTCATCCGACCAGGTTGCCCCTGGACCAACGGCAAAGCTGAGCGATTCAACCGGACCCTGCTCACCGAATGGGCCTACGCGCGCCCCTGGTCATCCAACAGTCTGCGCACACAAGGCCTTGACCGATTCCTACGCCGCTACAACACTCAACGAGGCCACTCCGCCCTCGGCGGAAAACCACCCATCAGCCGGCTCGCCGCCTGACAACAACGTGTCAGGTCACGACAGCTAGACCCGGTGTCGCCGACGGTGGTCGAGTCCCGCGCGAGCCGTCCGAACAACCACCCGAAGAAATGATGTCACCTTCTGACATCGATCTAAATCTCTGAAACTGGCCAAACGGTTGATACGCCCTCCCCAGCCCGAAGTTCACAGCCCGACCGATACGCGTTGACACTCTCCGTCTGGGCGATCATCTCGGCACAGACTGGATTCGTTGCGGATGCCCGCATGACGTCTCGGCCTTCCCTGGCGCGATGCCCTTCTTGATCGCTTCCTGAATCCGCCCGAAAGGACTTGCGGGAGTACGTCGTTACCACATTGAGCCGTAGGACGTGATAAAAGCGACCAGCTGCCCAGATCCCTCGAAGTAATTGTCTACGAAGAATTTTTGCGACTGATCGGCTTGCCCTCTGGGTGGTACAGATAATTCCGCCACAGATAGATCGCCTCGTTCTGCACAATCCAACGCATCGCCCACCTGCTGTTGGTCTTCATCTTCAAAGGTGTCGGACGGCGCTTAATTGACTTCAGCTTCTCTTCCTCGACGTCGTAACGCCAGTCGCGGCCATGGACATCACGGAACTCAATGTAGGCCTTGTATCCGTTAATCTGGATCCACTCAGCCCCGAAGTGACCCTGGTGATCGGGTTCAATCTTGGCGGCGAACATGTGGCTTCCGCAATCTCGATTCGGAGCCTTCTTCGAGTGAGCTCTCTTCACCGATTGGTACAGCTCGTAGGAAGGCGACTCGAAGATCGACGGCTCGCCGAAGATCACCGCTTCGGTGTAGTTGCCCGCGCGAACCGCAGACCAGAGAGACCGACGCTTCGGTAAGACGCGGACTCCGACGATTGGCTTATCCGAGCGGTTATGAACCTCGTACCTTCCACCGGCCCCGGGTTCGAAGTAGATGAGCGAGGCTTGAGCCCACTTCTCAGCCCGCCTACCGACTGCGTACGCAATCGCTGCAATGAGAGCGGCTGCACCCGTCATCACAGCACCGACCCACGTCGCAACATCCCCCCACACCTCTGCGAGGAAGGGTCGCGTCGATAGATCTCCCCAGTTCACGGCAATATCTATACACCAGCGGATGGACAAACTGTTGCAGGCAGCCTGGTGCGCGAGCAACTATAGAGACCTCCATAAAGGCCCTGCCCGCACTGCCGAGCGATCCCGGCTCAGGACCTTTCCCGGGGGACCGCCACAACGAAGATGTTCCCCCGCTTCTTAGCATCAATGGCGCTAGCCAGCGATCTGGGGGCAGCAGCTTCGATCACGTTGACGCTCAGCTGCACCCGTTAGCAGTCCCCTTCAGCTCTTGCGGCCCGGTAGATCTTTCTCCCCGGATATTTGTTTGCGATCCTCTGCCTTGATATAGCTGCCGCTCCCAGCACTTCCGAACGGCCTTGAGTGCGCCGGAGTGAGAAATTTGGGAGGTAGTGTCAGCTCCGGTCGAATCCTGAGCAGCCTGCTCCGGAACCGACAAGGTAGTCACAGAATTGCGCGGCAGACGATCTGGATGCGCATAGCGTGGACAGGTACCGACTGGCGATCTTCCGTCGGACGGGTGCTATTGCCGCGCAGGATGTACGGATTGGCCAGTTCACGCAGGCCTACGGTTGTGAAATGGTGCCAGCCATCCTCGACGGGGACGGGTGCGTCCAGCTTCTCCTTGGTCGTGAGTGGATTGCGGCCGCGCAATAAGTGGAGCACTGATCTGTTCCAGGTGAGTCAAAGGTCCAAGCTGTACTCAGACTCACGCCGGAAGCTAACGCTTCGCTCGCGAGAATCACTGAGTTCATGAGCTTGTCGAGCGGTGCAGCCTGCCACGCACAGAAGCCGTGCCTCCTAGATCTGGCTGCGTCTGCGCGGCGCTTGAGGAATCCCTCGACAATCCGCGGGATTGTGGCGGGGTCCGCCTCGGACGCGACTCCGTACGCGGTCTGCGGAGCGTTGTCGCGGGCAAGTAGCATCCCCACAACTTGTGCTGCCTGGGTTGAGCTTCCACGATCCAGCGAAATCTGTCCTTGCGCGGGCTGGTCGTCCTCGATGTAGCGTTCATAAAAGCGTGCAGTGTTGGTGTGGCGGCCGCGAGTCATCGCGACGTAGACCAGGTTTCGGGTGGCGTTGTCGCCGGGATGGCGTGGCTGGTGTCGGCGGTGACGCCTTGGGCGGAGTGCACGGTGACGGCGTAGCCGAGGTTGATGTGCTCGCGCAGATAGTCGCCGCTGAACACTGCGCCAGCGCCATCGTCGAGGCGGACTGCAGCAATCCGGTGATTCTCCGGATCGATCGCTGCGACTCGCCAGCGGTTTCCGTTGCGGACCATCGGGGCGGACTCGGTGGCTTGTGGATTGTCGATGACGATGACGTTGGGGTCGTTGCGGCGGCTGACGATCAGATCCCCCAACCCGATCTGCTCTCCATTCGCGACAGTGAGGGTGGGTTGGTCGCGTCCTATGCGTTGCTCGTGGAGTCGTTGGTTGAGTGCGCGGGCCATTTCGGTGGTGTCGCAAATGAGTAGTGCGTCATGACCTTTGGTGAGATCGGTCTGGTAGGCGGCGGGGGCGTCGTGTGCCATGGTGACGGCGTCTCCGCAGTGAAGACGGTCATGGGTGCGATACCAAGTGACGGCGCGGGCGACGTCGGCGGGATTGCCGTCGCGCAACGCAAGTGACGCGGTGCGTTCGTCTGGGTCGCGCATCCGCCACACCTCGGAGAGCTTCTGGGTCCAGGGCAGGTCGGTGCAGAGTTGGGCGAACATGCCGCCGCGGGCTTTGACCGGGGCGAGCTGGTGCTCATCCCCCACCAGAACGGTCTTCGCTCCGGCGGCGGTGGTGGCGGTGAGGAGTTGGCGCAGGTCGTCGGTGCCCACCATCGCGGCTTCGTCGATGACGACCATCGTTGCCGGACTCAGGTCGAGTTGGTTGTCGCGCAGCATCTGTAGGGCTTTGGCGACGGTGTGGCCGGTGTCGCCGGCCCCCTCCCGCATCGCGACATCGACTGCCTTCCCCGTCGGGGCCAGGACCAGGACGTGACCGTTGAAGCGGCGGTGCACCGCGGGCATGAGGGCGCGCATGGTGGTGGTCTTGCCCGCCCCGGCAGGTGCGGACAGTGGCTGCACCAACCATGGGGAGCGCCCGATGTTCTCGACGGCGCGGCGCTGATCCTCCGACAGGCCGGCGGTGTCTTCGGGCTTGATCCACAGCATGGAGCGCGGCTCTTGCGCATCGACCAGATCGAGCACCGCCTTTTCTTCATTCAGGATCTGATCCAGGGTGAATCGCTCATGGCCCTCCCGCTGATGTGCGGCGCGCACCCCGGTGAGGCGCACCGCGACCGCGTCGACCGCGTCCTCGACCAGCGCGCGCGGTGACTGTGCGGTGTCCACCGGCAGCTGTGCGCCCACGATCTCCACCAAGTCGGCGCGAGTGAACGCCGCCTTCTCAATATTGGCCGCCGCCTCGGCCAGGTCCTCCCGATCGAACAGCGCGCGCCCCGATGTGCGCCGCGCAGTGCGCGCCGCACGCGCCGCGTCGAAGGATGCGCGGTCCAGGCGCAGCCCCCGCGCATCCGCGGCCCACTGCTCCTGCAGTTGCCCCCAGGACAACTCTTCCGGCTTCGATGGGCGGGTGGCTTTTTGCGCGGCCGCCAGCTGCGCCGCCGACACCTGCCCGTCCACCACGGTGAGGTTTCCGGCGGCCCACTCGCGCAGCGCGGTCGAGCGCCGCGACCACGCGGTAATGGAGTCCCGGTCGACCCCGGCCAGCTCCGCCATTCCCGTCGCCGGGTCCACGGGCTCCCACTCGAAAGCCAGGGAGCGGTGTAGTTCGCGACGCAGCGTGGCCTGATAGATCACTCCGGCAGCGCGGGCCTCGTGATACAGCGACGTCCCATCGATGGAGACGAACTGCCCGTCGCCGCGCGCCTGGCGGTTGGGCACGATGACATGGGTGTGCAGGTGCGGATCTCCGCACCGGGAGGTCTCGTGCTGATAGGCGATCGCCACCAATCCCGGCAGCCGCACCAAATCCTTCTCTCCCGTGACCGGGTTGTGTACCCGGGTGTAGCCGGCGTGCGTGCTCAGATACTCCATCGCCTCGGCGAGTGCGGTGGTGTGCGCGTCGGCGATCGCTTTGGCGATCACGTCGTCGGTTTTCAGCGCGCGTATCAACGACACACTCTTCGGTGCGCAGAACGTCAGATCGAAACCGTGCACACCGCGCACGCCGAAGGTGCGCCCGTGCGCACCGTTGGGTCCGACGCCGTCATCGAGCCAGCGCGCCACCACCTCCGCGTCGGCCTCACCGCCCGCCCGCTGGTGATCGGTGAGCCCGACGAGTCTGGCGGTCGTATGGGTGTCACCGGCCAGTAGCCATACCGGTGTCCGGGTCTCGTGCTCGCAGTAGTACTCCCCCAGTCCGCCTCCGGCGCGGGCGCGATCCTTGGTGGCGCGCTCGGCGGCCTGGGCGGTGTCGATGTAGTAGTTGATCGACCACCGCTTCAGCTTGGCGATCGTCAACATCAGAATCATCCACCCGGGATCAGCGACGGCGGCACTTGCTGCGCCACAACCATTCTCGCACCGCTGTGCAAATGTGCCATGCAGTTTCTCTGAGGGTTTGGGTGGTGCGGATATCCGTAATATTAAGGGGTGTAGGGGTTTTGGGGAAGGTGCGGGAAGGGAGGAGTGGTGATAGGGGATGTGATGGGACAGATTGAGATGGGTTGCGGGGTAAGATTGGAGGATTGGAGACGTCGTCGATGTGCACGCGAAATTTTGAGCATATGAACGTCATCGGGCGGTCTTACAGTGGTGTAATGCCGCTGAAGTGGCGGCCGACAGGAAGTGACCACCATGGATGACACCAGCGATAAATGGCTTACCCGGCGCGAGCTCGCTGACCGATACGGACTGCCGGTGAAGACACCGGCCGAGTGGGCCTCGAAGGGCACTGGCCCCGGGTACGCGAAGTTCGGACGACACGTGCGTTACCGACTCAGCGACGTAATTGATTGGGAAGAGGATCAATTCGCCCCGTCGAAGCGTCACTCCGCCTGAGTAACATGATCCGGTAGGCGCCTGATCATCGCCGGCCAAAATGGCGGCGGCAGGCACGGGGAGGGGAAGCCCCATGGCCGGTAGGCCTCAACTGCGGATCGGCACGCACGGAAAGATCCAACGCGTTTACAAGGGCGGCGGCGTGTGGCTGGCACGGTGCCGCTACCGAGATGCCGACGGCGTCACGCGCCTTGTGCAGAAGCTCGGCCCTGTGGACGAATACGACCAGCACGGCAAGCTGGCCGAGGACGCACTGATCGCCGCACTCGCGGAGCGCCAGCGATTCGCCGAATACGGAGAGATCGGACCGCACACGAAAGTGAGCGATCTCGTCGAGCGGCACCTCGCACGGCTTGCTGAGGACGGCCGGTCACCGGTCACCATGTCGACGTACCGATTCACCACGACGAAGCTCAAGAAGTTCATCGGCGGCCTCCGCGTCAGCGAATCCTCTCCTGCGCGCATCGACGCCGCACTGCGCTCCATGCGAAACGCCCACGGCGCCACAATGGCCCGCCAGTCCAAAACGATGCTGCGCGGCGCACTGCAACTGGCCGTCATGTCGAGCGTGCTCAGCGCCAACCCTGTGCGCGACGTCCAGCCTCTGGGATCGAAGAGTCAGCCCAAGGGCGCGGTCGCGCTCACCGCGGACCAGCTGCGGGACCCTCCTGGTCAAGATTCAGACATCCTCCTACTGCGAGAAGCACGACCTCATCGATCCGATCACCCTGCTCGTCGCCACAGGGCTGCGCCGCTCCGAGCTCCTGGGCCTGAGGTGGGCGGACTTCGACGAGAAGGCCGGCATGCTTGCCGTCACCGGGAAGGTCATCCGCGTGACCGGACAGGGGCTGATGCGCGTCGATGAGACCAAGTCGACCGCAGGACGGCGGACTCTTCCGCTACCGAAGTTCGCGATCGAGATGCTGCAGAAGCGTAGACATCTGCCGTACCTCGGAGAACAAGAGGTCATCTTCCCGTCCACCGCCGGCACGCTGCGCGACCCCAACAATTTCGCCAAGGAATGGCGCACGGCACGTGACGAACTCGGCCTCGGGGACGCCACCACTCACAGTTTCCGCAAGACTGTCGCGACACTGATCGACGACGAAGGTTTGTCTGCCCGAATCGGCGCGGATCACCTCGGGCACAGTCACGTGAGCATGACTCAAGACCGCTACATGAGCCGCGGCCGGATCCACACACAGGTTGCCGATCTGCTCGACCGCGCTGTGGCTTCTAAAACTTCTTGTCCACACCCGGCTCCCTGAACTGCGGCATCATCGGCATTCTCAGTCGATGTCCACCTTTCGGATTCTCACTTTCATGTCCACTTCGAAATGAATGCGGAGATGAGCGCCAAGTCGGCATGCGACGACATCCGCGCACTGGCCCCCTTCTCGTCACTGTGACCGCAACAACGCTTCCGATCAGGATTGGCCGCGTCCCACCGAAAACGGGCCCTGTAACAACGTTTTCCGCGCCTGCGTCTATCGGCAGGTGATCGAAGGAGACGTGGACTACTTCAAGTGCGGGCAGTGCCGGAAGCAATCGAGCGTGCGGACGCCGTCACCCCCAACTTGACCGGGGTTGTGCACGGACGTCCAAAACGTTGGCAGGCTGCGCAGGGGCGACCGCCCGAGCACGAAGTTCCTCCAACTGCGTCACCGTTGTGCGGACCACAACTGGCGCCCGACACCAGGTCAGTCCCCCGCCGCGCCTCGCGCCCGTGTGGCTTTCAGACTTCATGGCCGCCCCTTCCGCTGACGACCGACGACTGCAGCGTTCTCACGCAATGTCCGCCCTGCGGATACTCACTTTCAAACTGGATGGTGCGACACCCTCGCAAGTGGCCTTTTCGTCACTGTGCTGGATCGACACCATCTGCGCAGAGAACGTCAACACCCGCGAGACATACTCTGATGGTGGCCAGGGCGGCCAACATGTTGCCTGTTCGGTTTCCGACGGTCTGTGTTGACTAAAGGGGAGGCTTGCGGCAGCGATGACGCCGACAGCGGGCCAGTCGGAAAACTTACTCGGAGAGCGGCTTTGGTTGTGATATTGGCCGATTGATCCTGCTCTCGTCTAGGACGTAGCTGACGGCGTCACGCAGCCAGATTGCTTGGTCGGTTGACAGCGGCATCTCCATGCCCCAGTGCGGGCACACGACATCCCATCCCTTCGGCACCCCTCCCGGCAACTCATACTTGGCGATCACGCCGCCGTAACGTGCGCCAGGCGATCCTTCGCTCGGCAATCCCATCCGGGACGGAGGCAGCGATGTCGGCGAAGGTCGCTGCGGAATGGCCTGGGTCTGCTGGGGGGCGGTCGATCACCCAGCTCTCTCGGGCGCCTGTAGTGGTCACGGGCTGACTCGCAGTGTGCTGCTGCGGCGAAGGCCGAGATCCAGCCGGCGGCGGCAAACCGGTCGTTTTGATGCGGCGGCAGGTGATGGAGATGAAGCGACCGGATGCCCTGGTGATCGGGCGGATCCTGGGTAGGCCTTGAGGGCTCTGGCATCGCTGCGACAGCTGGGCGGCATAGATGCTCAAGCGCTGCAGGCGGTTACGCCCGGGCGACCGCTTCTACTTCGACTGCTGACCCGTAGTGCAGTTCTTTGACGCCGGCAACGGCTCGGGCGGGGCGATGGCTTCCGATCCATTCGCCGTAGATGCCATCGAAGGTTGCCCAGTCAGCGATGTTCGTGACATACACGCGGACCTGCACGAGATCTTCGCGGGTCAGGCCTGCAGAGGCCAGGCAGGCATCGACGTTGGCAAGGACTTGTTTCACCTGTCCGCTGAAGGATCTGGTGGTGAGCGGCTCGCCGTGAGTGTCGATGGGTAGCTGGCCGGAGATGTAGGCGATTCCGCCGACAATCGTGACGTGGCTGTATCTGCCCAGTGGGGGGACGAGACCGGCAGCGTTGATCTGCTTCATGTCGTAGCGCTTTCGTTGGGCGTGGACTCTTTGAGGTAGTTGTAGACGGTCGCCCGAGAGACGCCGATGGCCTCGCTGACTGTCGGGACGGACTTCTTGATGTCCATGTATCCCTCATCACGTAGTTGGCGTGTGAGCGCCCGAGTTGCTCCGGCATCCAAGGCCTGGGGGGTCTGACCTCGCTCGGCTGCGTATCGGGCAATGAAGTCGCGTATCTCCTGGAGGCTCTTCGGCCGCAGGCTTTCCTGAACTCGCGTGCCCTGTTCGTCGATGCGGGTCAGGGCAGCGAGCTGGTGGTTGAGAGTACTGAGCAATGACACGTCCACGTTCAAGCACAGCGCGGCGATGTAGTTGCCGTCGCTGTCCTTGATGCCGATCGAGGTGCTTTTCGATGCCCGGCCGTCGGGGAAGTTGTTCGCGTAGTTCTGAAGCACGGCAGGGAAGCTCGGGTCCTGGATGCGGGCGAGTCCGAGTTCTGTTGCCGAGTCTCCTGGCTGGCGCCCCGACATGTTGTTTTCGATGGTGCGAATCGTGTGCAGGGAGTCTCTCAAGTCATGGAGGACGACCTCACACAGGCCGGGAAATGTTCGTCCGACAGCGGTGGCGATCTTGTCGAGTTCAGACAGGAGGTGCTCGGTTTCCGACGGTGTCATTCATTCTCCAGCTCGGTGGTGTGGTGCACCGCCGGGCCGTTACTGGCCCGTCCGGGCCTGGATCGGCCCCCGACGGGTCCGGCAGGCTGCGCCCGGGGGCGGCACCTTTCATTCTGTCGAAGATTTTACTCAAAGTCCACACTGCTCTTTACAAACAGTTGTCGGTTAGACAGAATGTAACGCAGGTCGCATTCCCACGACAGGATCCCGATACCACTCGATAGAGAGAGCCTCGTAGTGACGACACCTCCGAACCGTACGACCTTGCTCGACCCTCAGACCCCGTTCCTGCTGGCGGACGAGACGAAGATTGACCGCAATATAGACCGGTTGCAGGCACACCTCGAACGCTTCGATGTCCCTCTCAGGCCCCATGTGAAAACATCGAAGTCGACGGTTATCACGCGAAAGATATGGGCCGGACGAACTGGTCCGATCACGGTGTCCACCTTGGCCGAAGGTGAAGTCTTCGCCGCGGATGGTTTCACCGACATCCTGTATGCGGTGGGGATTGCGCCAGACAAGCTGCAGCGCGTAGTGGACCTGCGACGTGCGGGCGTCGACCTCACCGTGCTTCTCGACAGCATCGAACAAGCGCAAGCCGTCGCGGACGCGTCGTCGACCTACGGTGTACCTATACCAGCTCTCCTCGAAGTCGACTGCGACGGTCACCGCGGAGGCGTACTCCCCGGGGATCCCGCAGCGATCACGATCGCGGAGATTCTGAATGTCGGCGGTGCAGAGTTGAGGGGAGTGTTGACGCACGCCGGCGAGTCCTACTTCAGTTACTCACCACACGAGCGCGCCGCCGCCGCAGAAACCGAACGAAGAACAGCCGTTGCTGTTGCCGAAACCTTGCGCGCGGCGGGCCACCCCGCGCCCATCGTCAGCGTCGGGTCCACTCCTACCGCGCACGCCGTCCGCGACCTGACCGGTGTCACCGAGGTACGAGCTGGGAACTTCGTCTTCTTCGACTTGGTCATGGCGGGCATTGGCGTCTGCGCGCTCGACGATCTCGCCCTCTCAGCCGTGGTCAGTGTCATCGGACACCGACCCGACAGGGGTTGGATTCTGACTGACGGCGGGTGGACAGCAACCTCACGTGATCGAGGAACCGCAGTCCAAGCCGTCGACCAAGGGTACGGACTGGTCGCTGACATTTACGGCGAACTACTCCCCGACGTGCTGATGAGCGGCGCGAGCCAAGAGCACGGCGTCTTGTCTGTGCGGCCCGGCAGCGGCGCAGAACTGCCGGCACTCCCCATCGGAACCAGATTGCGGATTTTGCCTAACCATGCGTGCGCCATGGGAATCCAACATTCGAAGTATTCCGTCGTGCAGGGCTCGTCACCCGTCATTGTCAATACTTGGGAGCGGGCGCAGGGCTGGTAAACCCGGCTTTGCAGCACCCCACCGGTCGACCGTACGCAGACGAGAACCCACGTCGACGCCCAGCTTGTCTACCCACACACCCACACCGGAACACACGACAGAACTGTTAACACCGCCACCACGAACGAAAGAGAATGCACATGGATACCCCCCCTTGCGAAGCATCGGCCCGACAGTATGACGCCGTTCTATTCGACCTGCTCACAGCACTTCTGGACTCGTGGACAGTGTGGGCCGACGTTGCGGGCGATCCTGCCGTCGGCCGACGCTGGCGCGATGAGTACTTGAAGATTACCTATGGCGAAGGCGCGTACCGCCCTTACGAAACCCTCGTAGCAGAAGCAGCTGAGGCCCAGGGACTGGACCGCTCCTATGCCGATCGCCTGTCAGCCCGGTGGAACACGATCCAACCCTGGGACGAAGCACCGGGCGTGTTGCGTGAACTCTCATCGAACGGACTCAAGATAGGTGTCGTCACCAACTGCTCCGAAAAACTCGGTAAAATTGCCGCGGATCAACTGCGTGTTCCCCTGGACGTGATGGTCACCGCCGAGGTCGCAGGTGCATACAAGCCGCGACCGGAACCGTACGCCCTTGCCATCGAGCGACTCGCGCTTCCCGCGGATCGAATCCTTTTCGTTGCGGGATCTCGCTACGACATACCCGGCGCCGGCGGCCTCGGAATGCCCGTGTGGTGGCACAACCGCATCAACATGGACCGGGGCGACCTTCCAGCTCCGCTCGCCGAACACGACAGCCTGGCGCCGCTCCTCCGCGACACAGTCGGGCCAATCTCGTGCGGTCCGTAGGTCAAGTACCGGGTCGGAGCGCTGATCCCGGCGGTACTCCGTCGACAAACAGGACAGCCGTAGCGAGGCTCGCTCATGCGGAAACCCAGAGCCCCTCCTAACTCGCAGCGACAAGTTGTCAATCTGCCTCTGTCGTAACCGCAATTCAGGCATCAAGTACATTCCCGAGCCCCCGCCGGGCAATGACCCGATTCGATGCCCTGCCGTGATGCACCTGATCACCGGAACCGTCCCTGGCGGATCACCGGGCCAGTCTGCCGGCGTGCTCGCCGCGTGGACAGGCTGAGGACGTACCGGACGATGTCGTACCGAGCTGAGAAGCCAGTCCGGTCGACTACCTCCATCCCATCCCCCCGTCACCGCCCGCAGTCGCGGGGAGACCTGACCCCGGCCCAACTAGCTCGACGCCGTGGTCACCCAAAGAACAACTCGACGCCGTGGTCACCCAAAGAACAAGGAGCGCAACATGGTCATCGATGGATCAACCGCCGCATCGACGCGGCCTCAGCCGGCCGGCCGATGGAGAATCATCACCAAGTTGTGGTTCTGGATCATCGTTGCGATCGCCGCAGGTATCGTTCTCGGCCTGACTGCGCCCACTGTGGCAGTTCAGATGAAATGGCTGGCCGACACCTTCATTCAGTTGATACGCGTGGTCGCACCACCGATTATCTTCTGTTCCATCGTCGTCGGTATCGCCTCTCTCGGCGATCTGCGCAAAGTGGGCAAGCTCGGCAGCATCGCGTTGGGCTACTTCTTCGCGATGACCACACTGTGCCTGGCACTGGGAATGGTGGTCGCCAACCTCGTCAAACCCGGAGCCGGCTTCGAAGGCGACCCTGGGGCCACTGCACTCGAAAAAGCACAAGAAGACCTCGCTCAAGCTAGCGACAGCGAGGGGATCGTCGGCTTCATTCGACACGACATCCTGCCCAGCAGCTTCGTACAACCCTTCGTCGAGAACGCGATACTCCAAGTGGTGGTGCTGGCCATCGTCGTCGCCTGCGCGGTCTCGGTGCTTACGCCCACTCTGCGCGAGAGCGTCGTCCGCACATTCGAGACAGTCAACAAGGTCGTCTTCGGTATCATCCGCATCGTCATGTTCACCGCGCCACTGGGCGCGTTCGGTGGCATCGCTTACACCACAGGACAATTCGGAAGTCAGAGCCTGGGCTCTCTAGGTCTCTTGATGCTGGCGTTCTGGCTGACATGCATCATGTTCGTGTTTGTCATCCTCGGCGCGATCGCAGCTTGGAGCGGGTTCAACATCTTCAAGTTCGTGCGCATGATCAAAGACGAGTTGCTGATCGTCCTCGGCACCTCCTCCTCGGAAACCGTACTACCCCGCTTCCTTGCCAAACTCGAGGCAGCCGGAGCCTCACGCCGCGTGGTGTCGTTGACCGTCCCTACTGGATACTCGTTCAATCTCGACGGAACAGCCATCTACATGGCCATGGCTGCCCTGTTCATCGCGCAGGCAGGCGGAACCGACCTTTCGCTAGGTGCGCAGTTGGCCCTACTCGGCCTGATGCTGATCACCAGTAAAGGCGCGGCAGGAGTCAGTGGCGCGAGCGTCGTGACACTCGCCGCAACGCTGCAAGCATTCGGAACCGAATTCTTCCCGCCGTCCACTCTCGCTGTCGGAATCGCCCTTGTCATCGGCATCGACCGCGTCATGAGCGAAGGCAAAGCACTCACCAGCGTTGTCGGCGTCGCCGCCGGAACCATGATCATCGCCAAGCTCGCAGGGGAACGTGACGACGACGCCTTCCAGCGAGCCCTCGACAACCCCGCAACCGTGCGAGATGCCATCACCCAGGAAATGCTCCCGACGCCACAACCTTCACCCCTGCCACGATCTGTTGCGCTGGAACGGACATAGCGACTCTGCGCTGGTAAAGGACTGAGCCGTTCACATTCTCTAGGTCTGAGCCAGGACGGCCGGTTCGGAGTGTCAGCCGGCGACCAGATCACGATGCCATGGGCTTGTCAGTCGAGGCTGATGAAGACGTTGTCGAGTACGCGGGGTCGCCCGGCGCGCAGCGCGGTAGCGCGTGAGGCGTAGTTGTGGCGGTCGATGGTTCCGATGAGCAGGTCGGTGGTGTCAGCAGCCCACCGGTGCGCCCACGCGCACTGCGTCGAGGTGGCGTAACGCTGTCCCGTGTGGGGCGCGCTGATGACCAGTCCTGGCCCGGCTTGACGGCGAGCCTGCTCGTTGATCTCTTGGCCGGTGATCCAGCCGAGCGCTCCGGGCACCACTGCAAAGGCACCGATGGTGTCTGCGCCCCGGGTGATGGCCCACAGTTGTTGGTGCGCATGCCAGTACCGCAGATCGTCGGGTGCGGCCAGGGACATGTTGTTCGACAGTGCGGGGTCTGTCGCGGCGAGCTGGGCATAGCGTTCGGCGACCACGCCGAGGGCGACTTCGGGGGTATCGAGCCGTTGTAGAGTGACGCGGCCATCGCAGGGCGCCATGTCGCGGCATCTGGCGGCGTGAGTGCTCTTGTCGAGCAGAGCGTCGGTCCAATCGGCCAGCCGGTGGGGCCGGGTCTGCACACGCAAGTAGCGCACGTTGAACGGCGACCATTCAGCCAGTACGCACGCGGCTAGGGAGTCGAGTCGTCGAAGCTATGGGCCAAGACGTCGACGAACGGGCGAGCGACGTTTCGCGAGTAGAACCTGATCCCACCCAGCAGGTCGCCGCGCGGCGTACGGATATGTCGGTGCGCGTAGTCCAAGGACGCGATACCGGGCAGGTGAACGTGATCGGAGAATGTCCTGGCGAAGTCGCCGTCTCCCACGAAACCATCCTGTGCGGCGACCCATTCGCCGACCTTGCGCCGCCCAGACGGGCCAAACAACCGGCTCCGCCAGGACCACCTGATCACGCAGCGACGGCCACTGCTCGACGATCCCCCACCACCACAGCATCCGCGCGCACTCACCGCGGCATCAACCAGTTTCTCAAGCCAGCTGCACCCTCCGGAACGTCTCGCCGGGCTGCGGATTCTCACTTTGATGTCCAATTGGACATCGTGTGGACATTCAGTTTGAGAAACGGACATTAATTTTGAGAAGCCACACGCGCGGTTAAAGAGCCCGACGGTCAATGAAACTTATGAGTATGCATTTTGTAGGTCAATAGCCTATGATTCGCATACTGGAGGGTGGATTATGGCAAGGCAACACAGCACGGCGGTCCCCGCCGGCCTCGCCGCGCGCCCACTGCGCACCTTTCGCACCGGGCAGGCCGATGCCACCTACGCGTACCCGGGCCCCGAAATCGCACGGCTCTACGAACACGGCCTGCTCCATCGCCTCGCCCACGGTTACTACGTCGTCATCCCACAAGAAATGCTGGGCCGCAGATGGATTCCCGATCTGGAAGCCGCCGCCGCCGGAATCGCCACCACGATCTTCGGCCATGACGACATCGTCGTCATGGGACTCAGCGCCGCGCGCCTGCACGGCGCAATCCCCCGCGCTCTGGCAACCGCCATCGTGGCGGTACCGCGCCAACACCGCCCCATCACACTCACCGACCGGCCGGCCGTCGTACGGTTCGTCAAACGCAACACCGCAGAACTCGACGCCGAACGCGTCCGCACTGACCTGGGCCCCACACTGGCGACGACACCCGAACAAACCATCCTCGACCTCGCGCACCGCCCCACCCTCGGCGACAGCGCAACCGACGTCCCCGCCGCCGTCAAAGCCCTCCACGCACGAGCGGATCCAGACCGTTTGCGCCAGCTCGCCACCGAACAACGCCGCTTGGCCTCCCTGCGCCGGGCGGAAGACTGGGCGGGGGTCGATCATGGATCCTGACGAACGCGACTCGGTCGCAACGCAGTTCAGCGTGTCCGCCGAACAAGTCGAGCGCGACCACCTCATCTCCCACATCCTCGCGTTCCTCAGCCGCGAGTTCGGTGACCGCGTCCACTTCATCGGCGGCACCGCCCTGGCCCGCACCCACCTCCCCGACGGACGGCTGAGTGAAGACATCGACCTCATCGCCATCGGCAGCCGCAAAGAGGTGGCCACCGAGCTCGACGCCACCCTCCCCCGCGCTGTCGCGCGCACCCACGGCTGGCTGACCGTCGAACCCGCCCTCAGCGGTACTGCAGACACCCTGCCGGTGCTGTTGCGCCCGTCGGACGGACGCCCGGTTCGCCTCCAATTGCTCTCCGCGCGCGACCGGGTCGTCTGGCCGACGGAACGGCGCGACCTGTTTCAGCGCTATGCGGACGCACCCGCTGCTGAACTGCTTGTACCGATTCTCCCCGCATTCGCGGCGTCGAAGACGGCCACGTGGACGGACCGGCACGCCGCCCGCGACCTCTGGGACCTGTGGGCGCTGAGCCGACTCGGCGCCCATCGACCCGGACGCAGCCGCACTGTTTCGGCGATACGGACCGACCAACAAGGTGCCGACGCAGCGCATGTTCGACCGGGCTCCGACGGATGCCGAGTGGCAGGCCCAGCTGGCCGGACAGACCCGCCTCACCGTCACGGCAGCCGAAGCGCTCGCCGCCGTGCGCGAGGCATGGCGGCAGGCCGTACGACCTGCGAAGACCGTCATAAACGGTGAATAAACGATGAGTTCCAAGAATCGATCTTGAAAAACACCCTCTGACGTGGGGCGGGCGGGGCTCGAACCCGCGACCAATGGATTATGAGTCCACGGCTCTAACCGACTGAGCTACCGCCCCGGCGCGACAAGCGCGGCACCATCGTCGCATGCGGCCGCGGCCCGGGCGAACAGCCCTCACCGCCCGTCGGTACGCAGACCACGAGAACGCACCCACGGCAGCGTCATCAACACCCACGTCACGATGACCAATGCCGTCGCCGACAGGATGTACAGCGGCCATGGCCCCAGCGCATCCAGCAGACTCGCGGTCGCCGGCTTGCCGTTGAGGAACCCGTAATTGGTACCGGCGATCCGGTTGAACACGAACGTGACAACGGCCCACCCGGCGGTCACGACTACGACGAGGCGCAAGCTACGCCAGTTCGGCCGCATTCCACGCCCCCACGTCAGGTAGATCGCCGCCCACACCACCAGCAGGTGAATCGCCCAGAACGCCAGGAATGTGTAGTGCGGGAAGTCCGGGCCGACGAGCACCGGCGAAATCAACGCCTGCGCACTGAGCACCAGGCCCCAGTAGTACGTCAGCGCGAACGCCCAGTGGCGCTGCGACCACAGCGCACAGGCCGCGGCCACCGTCGCGAGGTCGGTCAACCTCAGCGGCACCGACCGCTCGACCGTCAGCGGGACGAGCGAGTAGATCAGCACCGACGCGTAGATCGCTGCGGTCAGGGCGCCGAGGATCCGCCCGAACCACCGGGACTGCACCTCAGTTTGCCTGCGCCCCAACCACACCAGGAACGCCGCGCCGAGCACGAACACTGCGATGGCGCCCCAGTATGACGGCCCGTACGCCGCGAACTGTCGCTGCACGGCAACCGTCACGCCGTCTCGGCGAACACCGTCTGCCCGTCCTCGTTCACCATGTACCGCTCGGTGCCCGACGCCACCCTGGGCGCGTCGGCGCCGAGCGCGACGGCGATCTTGTTGGTGGCGTTGCGCATGACGTCGAGCGTCAACTCGACGGACTGATTCTCGGAGAAGCACTTCCGCACACCCCGCGCCACCTCGACCGGAATCGCCGATGGTGTCCACACCAGTGCGTCCACGTATCGCAGCGCCACCTTGTGCGCTGCACTCAACTGCTCGGAGTATTCGTAATCCTGAATCTCGGCGTACAACGGTTCCGAACCCCCGGCATCGAGGGCGTGCCCCTCCCGCAGCGACTTGCACAGCCGGCAGTTGTGGGCGATCGCCCCGCGCAACCGCACCACCTCGGTCGTCAGCGGATCGAGCGAGTGCAACCGGGCGACCGCGGGCACGAACTCGGCAATCAACACCTGCGCCGGGTCGGTCTCGTGATCCCAGTCCACCGCATCGCCGACCGGGTGACCGAGGCCGAGGGCCTCGAAGCCCGCCCGCACCCGCGGCACGAAGTCCGCGACGAACACCGCGGCGGCCACTCGAAACGCCTTGTCGTCCAACACTGTTGTGAACCGTGCGCGCTGGTTGTCCCCGACCTCCGACACATCCGTGGCGAATTGTTCGGCGAACGCCGCCACGACCGATTCTTCGTCCGCCTTCTCGTCGAACAGGTCGACCTCGACGGGCAGCGGAGGCAGCTGCAACGCCCGTCCACACGTCAACCGGATCACCGCGTCGAGGCGTTGATCCCCCGACGACATCGCGACAAGTGCAGACAGCTGACCGAACACGTCATCGACAGGATCTGTGGACACTCCTGGATTATTGCGCCTGGCTCACCGAGGACATGTGAAAGTCGGGAATCCGCAGTGTCGGCATCGACGCACGCGTCGCCCAGTCACCCCACTCACGCGGCAGGGTCACCTCACTCACTCCGGCTTCAGTGGCGCGCCGCAGCAGATCCAGGGGACTCTCGTTGAACCGGAAGTTGTTCACCGCCGCGGTCACCTCACCGTCCTCGATGAGGTACACCCCGTCGCGCGTCAACCCGGTCAGCAGCAGGACCGTCGGGTCGACTTCGCGGATGTACCACAGTGTGGTCAGCAACAGCCCCCGCTCTGTGCTCGCGATCATGTCGGCGAGTTCCGCCGTCCCACCCGTCATCAACAGATTTCCGGCTGGCACCGCGACCGGTTGCCCGAACTCCGCGGCGGCCGCCCGCGGATACGCCAACGCGTTGACCGCGCCGTCGCGCAGCCAGTCCACCCGGCCGATGTCCATACCGTTGTCGAACACCGACACCCGCTCTGAGGACGTTGCGGCCGCCACGAACGGCGTGCACGCCAGCCCGGGCGCCGCCGGATCGGAGTACAGCGTCAGCGGCAGGTCGCTGAGCTTCTCCCCGACCCGTGTGCCACCGGGCGCCGACAACGCGGTGCGACCCTCCTGTGCGCCGCGGCCGTCCATCGTCCACGTCAGGTAGATCATCATGTCCGCGACGGTCGACGGCGGCATGATGGTCTCGTAGCGCCCCGCAGGAAGGTCGACGGTGCGTTGCGCCACCCCAACCGCATCGACAGGTCGGCGAGCATGGAATCCGTTGGCACGTCCACGAAGTCGGGTGTGCTGATACCCGTCCATGCGCTCGCGTCGCCGCGCTTGGCGTTGATCTCCACCGACCCGGTCGGCTCGGTGTAGCGCCGGCGCAGACCCGTCGACGTCGCGACGAACGTCGTCTCCAGGACATGCCGGGCGAATCCGTAGAGCGCGTCCTCACCACGGAACCCGCGCGCCAGACTGCCTGCCACCGAGGCGAACACCTCCGCACCGGTCGCCGGCACCGGCAACTCCCAGTCCCCCGGCGTCTCGCTCGCCGGCAGCGGCGGTGCGCTGTCGCGGGCCTCCGGTGCGGCCACGGCGGCGTCCTGCGACGCGGCGACCAGCGTGGCGATCGCGGCCGGTTCCACCTCACTGGATCGCACCGAACCGACCTGAGCGCTATCGCCCTTGCGCACAATCGAAATCACCGTCGTGCTGCGGCTGACCGACTCTCCGTTGGTGGTCATCGAGTTACCGGCCCACCGCAACGACGCATCGGCCCGGTCGGTGACGAGCACGATCGTCTCGTCGGCCCGGCCTCGGCGCGCGGCTTCTGCGAGCACCGCGTCGACCACCTCCTGGGGCCCGATCACCGGTGCGCCTCCTCACGGGTGTTGAGCACGTTGACGCCCCGGAACAGCGCCGACGGGCTGCCGTGACTCACCGCCGCGACCTGCCCGGGCTGCGCCTTGCCGCAGTTGAACGCCCCGCCGAGCCGCCACGTCGACGGACCGCCGACCGCTTCGAGTGCACCCCAGAACTCCGTCGTTGTCGCCTGGTACGCCACATCCCGGACCTGGCCGTCGAGGCGGCCGTCGCGGATCCGGAAGAACCGCTGGCCGGTGAACTGAAAGTTGTAGCGCTGCATGTCAATCGACCAACTCTTGTCACCCACGATGTAGAGACCGTCCTCGACGCGCGCGATGAGGTCGTCGGTGCTGACCTCCTCGGCCGCCGGCTGCAGCGACACGTTGGCCATCCGCTGGATCGGCACGTGGTGCGGGGAGTCGGCGTATGAACAGCCATTGGACCGGGCTACCCCCAGCCGCGGGGCGAACACCCGGTCGAGCTGGTATCCCACGAAGACACCGTCACGCACCAGATCCCAACTCTGCGCGCGCACGCCTTCGTCGTCGAAACCGATTGACGCCAAACCATGTTCGACGGTCCGGTCGGCGGTCACGTTCATCACCGGTGAGCCGTACCGCATGGTGCCGAGTTTGTCAGGAGTGGCGAACGACGTGCCGGCGTAGGCGGCCTCGTAACCGATGGCCCGGTCGTATTCGGTGGCGTGACCGATCGATTCGTGGATCGTCAACCACAGGTTGGAGGGATCGATCACCAGATCCGTGGGTCCGGCGACCACGCTGGGAGCCTTGGTCTTCTCGGCGAGTAACGACGGCAGCTCCGCCAATTCGCCGGTCCAGTCCCACACGTCGTCGCCGGCGACAGCCTCCCAGCCGCGCCCCGTGGGTGGAGCCAGCGTGCGCATGGTCTCGAAGGTGCCCGCGCCGGTGTCGACGGAGACCGCCTCGAGCGTCGGCAGGACGCGCACCCGCTGCTGGGTGATCGACGAACCGAACGAGTCGGCGTAGAACGTCTGCTCTTTGGCGGTGTGCAGTCCGGCCGAGACGTGGTCGACGCCGTCGGCGGCCAGCAGCCGGCCGGAGTACTCGCCCAGCACAGCGATCTTCTCCCCGGCGGGCACCGTGAACGGATCCACGCGGTAGTCCGACACCCACGTGACATCGCGGTAGACCGGTTCGGGCGCGAGCTCGATGCGCTCGGCGTTCAACGGGGCCAACGTGGTGGCGACCCGCACCGCCCGTCGCGCGGTGTCCGCGGCCACCGTCGGGTCGAGTTCGGCGTGTGAGGCGAACCCCCAAGTGCCGTCGACGATCACCCGCACCGCCAGACCGATCTCCCGGTCGATGACCGCGGTCTCGAGCTCACCGTCGCGCAATTGGACCAGTTCACTGGTGATCGCGTGGATCCTCAGGTCGGAATAGGTGGCGCCGGCCGCCAGCGCAGCCGACAACGCGGCGTCGGCCAGTTGCTCTCGTGGCAGGGCGAGGAAGTCTGCGTCAACCGGTCGGGGCGCTGTCACGGCATCCACCGTAGCGGCGGTCGAGCGGGTGCACCGATCAGGTGGGCGCCGAACTGGTGGGCAGCACAGTCAGTTCCACCGCGAGCGCCGCGCCGCACACCACGACGATGACGGCCAGGGTGATCCAGTCCCGGGCCTTCGGGCCCGACGGCGCCGCCGAGATCTGCCCGGTGCCGCCGCGGGCGGTGATCGCATCGCCCATCTCGTCGGCGCGGCGCAAGGCCACCGTCACGGCCGCGGCGAGCAGGTCGACGATCTCGATCAGCCACCGCCTGCGCCGGTCCCTGCGTCGGGACAGGTGCTGTTTGGGGCGCAGCCGGCGCGCCGCGTACAGCGTCGCGAATTCGTCGATGAGCATCGGGAAGGCCCGCAGCGCCAGCGCGATCGCCACCGCCCAGTCGTCGATCGGGATCCGGACCGCCCGCAGGGGGCGGCCCATCTTGGCGACCGCGGGCGCGATCTCGGCGACGTTGGTGGTCCACGACACCATCGCGCCGAGACCGAGCAATACGACCGACAGCGCGGTGATACGCAGGAAGTTGAACAGCCCGCCGAGCCCGACCTGCACCGAGCCCAACGTCACGATGGGATCCCCGCCGCCGAAGGTGGCCGTCAGCCCGCCCAGGAACAACAGGCCCCACAGCCAGGCCGGGATCGACGGGAGCGCACCGCGCGGGATGTGCGCCAGCCGCGCCGCCACCAGCACCAGCACGGCGACCCCCGCAATCGGCACCCAGCCCGGATAGAACGTGAGCAGCACCCCGATCGCGGCGACCGCGATCAGTTTGGTGCCCGCCCACAGATCGTGGATGACCGAGCGTCCTGGGACCGGACGCAACAGCACCACCGGCCGGCGCGGCTTGCGCGTCGGGGTGGTCACGACACACCGCCCGCGGTGGCCGAGGCGGGGGCGAGCACGCCGTCGCGCAGATGCAGCGTGCGCGGGCACAGCTCTTCGAGTCCGGAGAAGTCGTGGGAGATGACGACGACCGTGAGCCCGGCGTTGCGCCGCAGATCGGTGATCAGCCGCAGCAGTCCGCGCTGACTGGCCGCGTCCAGCCCCGCCAGCGGTTCGTCGAGGATCAGCGCGCGCGGCGACCGGGCCAGCAGACCGGCCAGCACGACACGGCGCATCTGGCCGCCGCTGAGCTGGTCGATGCGCCGCGAGGCCATCGTCGGGTCCAGGCCGACCGTCGCGAGCGCCTGCAGGACGCGGTCGTGGTCGTGGTGCGAGAAGCCCGCCACCGAGGCGATCTCCCGGTCGATGTGGCTGCGCATCAGCTGCAGGCGGGCTGCCTGGAATGAGATCGCGACAGCGCCGACCTGATCGGAGACGGGTTCACCGTCGAGCAGGCAGCTACCGGTCGTGGGCACGGTCAGCCCCGCCATGATCCAGGCCAGTGTCGACTTCCCTGAGCCGTTGAGCCCGTGGATCAGCAGGCCGTCACCTTCGGGCACCGAGAAGGAGATGTCCTGGAGTGCGGTCTTGGCCCACGGCGTGCCGCTGCCGTATTCGTGACCGACGCCGACCAGTTCGAGGACCGGTGCGCCGCTGGTGTCGGCGACGGGCGTGGTGCCGGTGGGCGCCTCGGCGGTCTCGACCATGTCGGCGTTGTCGGCCGCCCCCCCGTTTCCGGTGAGGTTGATGGTGCGGTCGGCGACGTTGGCCTCGTCGTTGTAGTGCGTGATGTGCACCAGCGACATGTCGTGGTGGCCCGTGAGCCCGGACAGCACCTGGATCACGCCCTCGCGGCCCTGCTGGTCGACCATGCTGGTGACCTCGTCGGCGATGAGCAGCGCCGGTTCGCGGGCCAGTGCGGCCGCCACGGCGAGCCGCTGGAGCTCACCGCCCGAGAGCCCGCCGGTGTCACGCTCGGCCATCCCGTCGAGGCCCACCTCCGACAGCAGCGTGGGCACATCGGTCTGCGTACCCGGCGGCAGACCCCAGACGACGTCATCGGCGACGCGGGTGCCCAGCACCTGGCTTTCCGGATGCTGCATGACCACTGCCGTCCCACCGAGCCGGCCCAGCCCCACGGCGCCGGGCCGCTCGACGGTGCCCGCGGTCGGTTCACGGCCGGCCAGCACGAGCATCAACGTCGTCTTGCCCGAACCGTTCGCGCCGGTGATCGCGACGTGTTCGCCCGGTTCGACGGACAGTGAGACCGGGCCGAGCGCGTCCTGCTCGGTGCCGGGGTAGCGGAACCGCACGTCGCGCAGTTCGGTCGGGACCGGCGCGACCGGGCCATTCTCGGCGGAGGCCTCGAGTTTGTGCACGTCGGGAATGCTCACCAGCCGGCCCAGCACCCGCGACAGTGCCCACCACCCGATCAGCGTCACCATGGTGATGCTGAGGATCCCGGACCCGCCGATGACCAGCGGCCAGTACTCCAGCGCCGTCGCGAAATCGCGTTTGAGCTGGCCGGCCATGTGCTCCATGCCGGGGATGCGCGACAGGACCGCGGCGACGCCGTTGATGTTGGCGGTCAGCGAATCGAAGATCAGGTTGCGCAGCCGCGAGAGCACCGTCAGCGCGACGACGGCCGCCGCGCCGAACGCGGTTCCGGCGATCAGCGCGGCGACGAATACGGTGGGCGTGCCGCGGCCGCGCCGTTTGACGATGCCGGTGAGGCCGCCGATGTAGGCGCAGTCGATCACCGACATCATGCCGCCCATCCCGGCGATGAGGAACGCGATCGTCGCGCCGGCAACCGTGGCGGCGACCAGCACGCGCAGGCGGTAGCGGTAAGCCAGCAGCCCCATCGGGACGGTCCCCAGCAGCGACAATGCGGCAGCGAACGGTACGACGACGGCGATGATCGCGGTGGCCGCGCACAAAGCGGCCATCACCGAGGCCTGCGCGAGTTCCCCGGGTTGCAGCGATCCGGCGCGTCGAGGCTGGCTCGGCGTCCGGGTTGCGGTCATCACCCGATTCTGCCAGTCGACTCCGAGGGGTTTACGCGCCCGCTGCGGCAAGCGCTCGACTACATAGCGTCCCTATGTATTATGGACCCCATGTCCCCTCCCGCGCCTCAGGACTCCACTGCGGCCGTCGACGAGCATCTCGGCGGCGACCTGCTCGCCGTCGTCGCCCGGCTCAACCGGTTGGCCACCCAGCGCACGCGGCTGCCGCTGCCCTGGGCGCAAGCCCGGCTGCTGTCGACGATCGAGGACCAGGGTGAGGCCCGCATCTCCGACCTCGCCGCCCTCGACCATTGTTCACAGCCCACGATGACCACCCAGGTGCGCCGTCTCGAAGACGCCGGACTGGTCACGCGGACCACCGATCCGATCGATGCTCGGGCCGTCCTCATCCGCATCACCGACAAGGGCAGAACGGTGCTGGCCCAGGCCCGAATCGACCGCGCCGCCGCGATCAACCCGCGGCTGGAGCAGCTCTCGCCCGAAGACCGAGAGACGCTCGCCGCCGCCGTCGACGTCATCAAGCGGTTGCTCGCTCAACCCGACAGCTGACGCGGACCAAAGAGGCAGATATCGCTCGCGAAGAGGCGTTTTGCCGGAGCACACGCCGCCGAGCAGCAAATACGAAAGCACGGTGAGAGTTTGCCAGCCAGGCGCCATGCTGTTGAAACGGCAAGCGGTTACCGGTACTTCCCCCTGCGAACGATTCGCCCGTCCGGCAGCAGTATCAGACCGCTACTGCGGCAGGTTTTCCGGCCGTCCGCGCCCACGCCTGCCGAACCTCACGAATCTGGCCGGTGCCCATGCTGTTGAGCAGCGCCTTCATCGCCCTCCGGCGGGCCGCCCGGCCGGCCGGTGTGTACTGCGGGGTGTTCATCAGCTGTTTGGCCCACTGCGGGTGCAGATCCTGCACCGCCCAGGACACGAGCGCGTACAACGGCCGCTGGTAGACCGGATACCGCCACGGCGCCAACGGGTTCAGGTACCGCACGGTGGGAATGGTGACGCCCATGTAGGGCGCCCAATCCTCGAGCAGTTGCATCACGCCCGCCTGCGTTCGCGGCGGGTCGACCGCGCCGAGCGCCTCCCCCATGGTGGCGTACTCCCTGAAGAACTGTTCGAGCCGCTCACCCCGTAGTGGGCGGGGATGCCACGCGGTGTGCGCGGCGGCCAATCCCCACGCCTGCGTGGCGTAGTTCCACGTCAGCAGTTCCGGATCGCTGGCGCGGTAGGCGTGGCCGTCGGGTCGGACACCCTCGATCTTGTCGTGCATGGCAACGACGGTGCGGCAGACCTGCTCGGCGACCGCCGTGGGGCCCATCGTCACCCCGAGGAAGAATGCGACGGAATGCCCCGTGCGCGATGACATCCCCTTGTCGTCGAAGTTGCCGGTCGGCACGCCGTTCCTTCGCTCGATCGCGCGGGTGTGCTCGTAACCCATCCAGGCCATGGTGGGATGCAGCGTCTCCATCATCGCCGCCGCGGACAGCCCGATCTGAAACGTCGGCAGGTGGGAGTGGACGTACCAGACCGCACTGCCGGGTCCGAACCAGCCGGGGTCGCCGGCGGGTTCGGCGAACTGCACGTTCTTGAAGAACTGCCGGCGGATCGGCTCGAACATCGTGTCCATCACCCGGTCCGAGACCGTGAGCTGCTCCCGATTGGCTATCGTCACCATGAAATGGACGATAATGCGACTACTCAGTCGCTTAATAGTCGTGTTTCTCGCCGGCATCGGAGGTCGCAGTGTCACAGCAACCACCACGTAAGATCCCGCGGCAAAGGCGATCACGGCAGATGGTCGAGCGCATTCTGGACGCAGCCGCTCGTATTCTCGTCGTGTCCGGCTATGACGGTGCCTCCACCCATCGGATCGCGGCGGAAGCCGGCATCAGCCCGGGCAGCCTGTACCAGTACTTCGCGAACAAGGACACGATCGTGGCCGCCACCGTCGAGCGGATGATCGAGCAGATCGGCGCCGAACTCGTCGAGGCGTTCGAGGATGTCGACCGCGGTTACGGTACCGATCAGGTCCGGCATGTGGTAGCCGCGGTCCTCGACGCAACCGAACGCAACCGCGAACTGGTGCGCGTGCTCGTCGAGCAGATGCCACGACTGGGTGGCTCCACCGAGATCAAGACGATCGAGCGGCGCGCCAACGACCTGGCGTCAGGTTATCTCGCCGGGATCACCCAGGACGCCGGGAACGCGCACCGCCCGGCGATGGTCTGGATGGCGGTTCAGGCGTTGCAGCAGATCACGATTCGCTATGTGCTCGACCGGCCGTCGATCGCCCGTGAGGACTTCATCGACGCACTGACCCGGCTGATCACCACCTTCACCGCAACGTCGCTGTCATGACAGCCACTTCATGACAGCCGCTTCATGACAGCTCTGCCATGACCGCCTTGTCGACCTCGAGGTCGGCCACCGTGGCTGGGCGGGCTCGATTTGCCGATCCTGATCGGGGCGTTCAACCGAGTCTTGCTCGGCACGGCGGGCGCGGCAGCCGACGGCATCATCGCCGATCATGTCACCGATGAAATGCTCTGGGCGATCGCAGTATGCGGTGACGCCGGACAGGCCAAAGAGATACTCCGCCGACGCGCCCGCCCTCAGGTGACGACGGTGCCGACCAGCGTTCCCACCAGGTAGGTGGCGGCGATCGCCACCGCACCGAGCACCAACTGGCGCGCCGAGGCGAACCACAGCGGTTTGCGGGTGAACCGCGACGCGACCCCACCGGCCACCATCAATCCGAGGCCCCCGCACGCCAGACCCAACCACAGCGATTCCAGCCCGAAGAGGAACGGGATCAGCGGGGTCAGGGCGCCGAGCGCGAACATCAGGAACGACGAGATCGCCGCCACGTAGGGCGACGGCTTCTCCCGGGGGTCGACGCCGATCTCCTGTACGAGGTGGAAGTTCACCGCGCGGTTCTCGTCACGGTGGATCTCCTCGGTGGCCTGTGTGGCGGTCGGGCGCGTCATGCCCATGTCGACCAGCATGTCGACCAGTTCGGCCTTCTCGGCCTGCGGATGCCTCCGGAACGCGCGCCGCTCGACGAGCACCTCGGACTCGATCTGCTCGTTCGCGGTGCGCACCGAGGTGTACTCCCCGAGCGCCATCGAGAACGCCCCGGCCACCAATCCCGCGAATCCACCGACGATCACCGCGTGCGCGTCCGCCGCCGCCCCGATCCCGGCGATCAGCGCGGTGTTCGAGACCAGCCCGTCCATCGCCCCGAACGTCGCGGCCCGCAGCCAGCCGCCACTGACGTCGCCGTGCCGGTGATCGATCTCGTGCGGCCGCCATGCCCGCGCGCCGGCCGGGGGCTCGCTGTCTGCCATCCTCCGATTCAACGCTCCCGAAATGGGCGCGGACAACATAGGTCGACCTGGGTTCGGCACATCACAGTTTCGCGCAATGGACAGCGGGTTACCGTCAGGTATGACCACCACTGCGGAGCATCTGCGTAACGCCCTCGACGGCCGCTGGCGCGACGTGAAGAACGCCATGCGGGACAAGCTCTCCCACGAGGTCTTCAAACCGCACTACACGCCGAACACCGTCATCGCCCGGACCAAAGTGAACGAGCAACTGCGGATCATGGCCGCTGCCGGGGCGGCCGAGGACGGCTTCGCCAAGGAGCACGGGGGCAACGGCAACGTCGGCGCCGCGATCACCCAGATCGAGATGCTCGCGATGAGCGATCTGTCGCTGATGGTCAAGGCGGGCGTGCAGTGGGGCCTGTTCGGTGGCGCAGTGGAGAACCTGGGCACCGAGCGCCATCACCAGCAGTACGTTCGCAAGATCATCGACTGCGAACTGCTCGGCTGTTTCGCGATGACCGAGACCGGCCACGGCAGTGACGTGCAGTCCATCGAGACAACCGCGACTTATGACCCCCAGACCCAGGAATTCGTGGTCAACTCCCCCACCCCCACCGCGCGTAAGGACTACATCGGCGGCGCGGCCCAAACAGCCCGGATGGCATCGGTTTTCGCGCAGCTGATCACCCACGTCGACGGTGAGCCCGTGCACCACGGTGTGCACTGCCTCCTGGTGCCGATCCGCGACGAAGACGGTAACGACCTGCCCGGCGTGACCACCTCTGACTGCGACTACAAGGGCGGTCTGCCCGGTGTCGACAACGGCCGCATCGTGTTCGACGACGTGCGCGTCCCGCGGGAGAACCTGCTGAACCGCTACGGCGACGTCAGCGAGGACGGCACCTACACCTCACCCATCGAGAACCCCAACCGGCGGTTCTTCACGATGCTCGGCACCCTGATCCGCGGCCGGGTCACCGTCGGCGGTAGCGGCGCCGCCGCCGCCCGCGTCGCCCTCGACATCGCCACCCGGTATGCCTTGCAGCGCAAGCAGTTCTCCGCACCCGGCGGCGACGAGGTGTTGATCATGGACTACCTGGTGCACCAGCGCAGGCTGCTGCCGCTGATCGCCCGCTCGTATGCGCTGCAGTTCGCACAGAACGAGCTCGTCGCCAAATGCCATGAACTGCAGAGCTCGGACAGCCCGGACGCCGAGGAGCAGCGCGAACTCGAGGCGCGTGCCGCCGGCTTGAAGGCGGCCAACACCTGGCACGCCAGCCGCGCGATCCAGGAGGCGCGCGAAGCCTGCGGCGGCGCTGGGTATCTCGCCGAGAACCGGCTGATCGGCCTGCGCGGTGACATCGACGTTTTCACCACGTTCGAAGGCGACAACCATGTGCTCACCCAGCTGGTCGCCAAGGAACTGCTGACCGCCTACGCCGACGATGTCAAGGGTATGAGCCCTGTGGAGTGGGTGCGCTTCGCGGCCAACACCGTCGGTACCCGCGTGATGAAACGCACTGCGGCCGAGACGATCATGCAGACCATCCTCGACACCCGCCAGGACAACGAGGAAGAGGGCAGCCTGTTCAACCGCGGCACCCAGGTGCAGATGTTCGAGGACCGCGAGGAGTACCTACTGTCCTCGGTGGCGCGCCGGTTGCAGAGCAAGTCCAAGGAGATGTCGGCGTTCGACGCGTTCAACTCCGTGCAGGACCACGTGATGCACACCGCGCAGGCCCACATCGACCGGATCGTCCTCGAAGCGTTCGTCGCCGGCATCGACGCGTCCCCGGACGAGGAGGCTCGGCGCATCCTCGGCATGGTCTGCGATCTATTCGCCCTGTCGGTGATCGAAGACGACAAGGCCTGGTTCATCGAGCACCGCTTCCTGTCCACCGAGCGCGCCAAGGCGGTCACCCGCGGCATCAACGAGCGGTGCCGCGCGCTGCGGCCCCACGCGGAGCTGCTGGTGGACGGCTTCGGCGTGCCCGAGCAACTGCGCTACGCCGCGATGATGGATCCCAAGGAGCTGTTGTCGCCGGAGCCGGCCTAACTGTTCGGAATCGGGTCGACGGCCTCGAGCTTGCCGTCCTGCCCGATCCGGAAGCGCACGGTGCCGATACCCGTTGGGCAGCAAGGCGCCTCGTCGCCCTCCCGCCACTGGTACTGCACCTGGACGGTGTCTTCGCCTCCCGATAGCACCGAGATGTAGGGCCGCGGCTCGGGTGTGGCGGGCCCCAGCGGCGTGTTGCCGGAGAAGAAGAGCACCTGTTGCGGGCTGTCGGGCTGCGGGGCCGTCGGGCCGATCTGCACCCAGTACAGCCGGCAGTCGGTGGTGTGGCCGTTGGCCACCTCGGTCCACGTCGCACCCGGCGCAGCCGGTGGAGTACCAGTGATCTCGCGCTGCACGGTGTCCGGGGTCGGCCCGTCGGCCGGTGTGCAGGTGTCGGGTTTGGGTGGCGCGGCACCGGGCGGACTCCAGCCGCACCCCGCCGTGAGCAGACCTGCGGACATGAGTACTGCCAGGACCAGCCGCATGCGTCGAGCCTACGCACCCCCATCGTGGGGCGATCTCCTACTCTGACGCACGGCATATCCCCCGATAGAAGGAGTACAGATGGCGTGGTTCCTGGCGATGCAAGGACCGCCCAGCAAGCTCGGTCAGTCGCTGATCTACGAGCTGGCCGAGTCGGCCGACCGGACGAAGCTGGCCGAGGAGATGTCGAGCGCCGCGACGCTGGACCGGGTCGTGCCCGTCCCGGCCCTGTTCGGCGGGCAGCGCCAGGAGGTGACGCTCTACGTCCGTCCCGCGGCGTGGGGGGTGTGGGCGTTCTACGAGATGTCCGAAGAAGACCGGCGCCAGATGCTGGCGGCCAACCCGCTGGTCAACGCGCTGGCGCAAGCGGCCAAGCAGCAGGCGGGTCAGACGGGTCGTGGTCAGGGTCTGGGCCAGAACCCGCTGGGCTGAGTTCGTCCGCGCTGCGGCGTTCGTATGCGATAGGGAGGCGGCACCGAACCAGATCGAGTGCCATGTTTGCTGGCGTCGCCCCGCGGGTACGACGCTGCTCGTCGGGGCAACGAAGGTGAGTAGTTCCACTGTGCCAGCAACTGCGAGGAGTCCCATGGTCGTGTCCTTCACCGTCGCGCGGCGACTGCGACGTGCCCCACTGGCCGTGATGGCGGTGGCCGGTCTCGTCGGTGCGATGTGCTGGTCCGCACCGAACGCGCAGGCGTTCTCCATCCAGGACCACGCGAACATCACCCGTGCGGCGCTGCCACGAGATCAGGTCAACGAGGTCGCCGTCCTGCAGATTCTCAACGGCCCTCCGCCAGGAGGTGGCGCCATGGGGAGCGACGCATATGCGGTGGATCTATGGCGGCACATCGACAACGCGAAGAACCCGGCCGACATCTGTGCGCGCGCCACGCAGGCGTGGAACATTCTTTCACCGGTCATCCTGCGGGGCTCGCAACCGGTCGGACCGGGCGCCACGGCGCTCAGGGACGGTCCGTCCGCCCGGGCGGCGTTCGGTGGACTGGCGCACGCATTGCAAGACTTCCACGCCCACTCCAACTGGGTGGAGTCCAACATCGCCGCGGGGCAGCCGGAGCGGCCGGCTCCCGCGCTCTTCCCGTCGTGCGCCCCAGGCGCCTTCCCGGCCGACCTGCACACCGGTTTCTTCAACATCCTGTTCGCGCGCCAATCCCCGCTCGACGGGTGCCCTCCCGGCGGGCCGCCACCCGGCTTCCAGGAGTGCCACTCAGCGTTGAACAAGGACGGCCCGAACACGCCGCGCGGTAGGCAACCGGTTCCCGGGACCACGATGACGATGTACCAGCTCGCGGCGAGGCTCGCCACGGCGGCGACGACCAACCTCTACCGCGACGTGCGCGGCCTCATCGCGAGTACCGTGTCTGCGCAGAACCCCGGGGTCGACGGCGAGTGCGTCGCAGCCAAGGTCTTCCGGCCCGACCTGTTGGGGCCGTGCGCCAGATTCATCGGCCCGTTCGGAGCCGGAGCCACACCACCACGGTGAATCGCCCCGGTTGGACAGGTGTGGCTTCGAAGGTCATCCCTCGCCACCGAGCTCGGATCTGTCCCGCTCGTTCTCCGCGGTGTCTTGCGCCATCACCGACTCGTCGAGCCACTTCTGGACGTCGCCGCCGAGGCGGTCCGCGGACAGGTCAGCGAAGTCGAGGGCCTGTACTGCCATGGCTGCCAACACTTTCATGGCCCGTCCGCCGTGGTAGATCTCCGTCATCAGCGCATAGAGCGCTTGATTGTCTTCGGCGCGCAATGCTGACAGGTACCGCCGGGCATCCGCGAACTCCCGGTCGACGTGGGCCATCTTCCTGCGGAACTCGTCGGGCGAGGGCAAGTCGTCGGGTGTGCCGGTCATGGATTTCTCTTTCGGTTGCGGACCGTTCCCATTCTTGGGGTTGGTCTACGCCGGTGGTGTCTTTCTCGACCTTTTGCTCCGCATCATCGACTGGCGCAGAGACGTGTCCGGTTGGCCAGTCGGCTTCAGTGGGTATTCGGCCGTATCAAGGTCACTCCGTTCGGAAAGGCAGCATCACAATGGCCCGTGAAGAAGGCAGCCGGTGGGATGTCGGTACAAAGGACAACGCGATTACCCTCGAGCGATTCGATGACAGCGATGAGCGCGTGTCCGAAGATGTGCTGGAGGTCGACGAAGCTCGCGAATTGGCCGCACTTCTGACCAAGCACGCCGACAAGCTCGAGTCGTCGTCCGATGAAGACGATTCGAAGGACGAGGATGACTCCGAGACAGACGATTCGAGCGACGATTCCTCAGGCTGAAAACAACCAGGCCGTCAGAGCACGGTCTACCTGAACCACGTGGGCTCCCCCGGCTGGACTCGAACCAGCAACCCTTCGGTTAACAGCCGAATGCTCTGCCAATTGAGCTACAGGGGACTGCGGTGTCCGCGTGAGCTTTCCGCGCGGCCGAGGGATGACTCTAGCCTATGCACCGGCGCCCTCGCCAACGCGCTCCCCGGCACGGCGCGAACCGCCCGACATGAGGCAGGATGGGTGGCACGCACCGTGGACCGGGAGGGGCTTCGTGATCGGGTATGTCGCCGTGATGGCGGTCGGTTATGTCATGGGCACCAAGGCAGGCCGACGCCGCTACGAGCAGATCTCGGGCACCTATCGCGCGGTGACGAGCAGCCCAGCCGCCAGAGCGGTGATCGAGACGTCACGGCGCAAGATCGCCGAACGAGTGTCGCCTGATCCGCAGCTCACGACGCTGACGCCGATCGACGACAAGACCACGGTGCTGCACCCGGAGGCGCACACCGAAAAGTGAGGCGCGAGGCGCCTAGGGCTGGCCGATACCCCGGTCGATGGTGGTGCCGGGGAGCAGCGGGCCCGTAGTGAGCCCAAGTCCACCGTCACCGCCGAAGGCGATCCCGGGGGTGCCCACACCGACCCCGTTGCCGTTGGAGTAGGACAGGCACTTGCCGTCGTCCTTGTTGCCGAACCATGCCAGGCACGCCGGACCGGCCTGCGTCACCTGCTCAGGCGTGGCGGTCAGTGTGGCGGCCAGCGGCGCAGCCACCGCCGCGGCAGCGAACGCGCCGATCGCGACCGAGCGCCGGATCCGAATCATGGTTGCCACAGAAGCTGCCTTCCCTCGCCGTTGCCCCCAACGGTTGTATAGCGCGCCAACCATATCGCGTTACGCGCGCTCATGCAGTCAAGTCGTCCCCGCTGGCCTGTTCCAGCAGGCTCCGGCGGTAGGCCTCCATCGCCACCAGGTCGCCGAACAGAGCGTGGTACTCGTCGCCCTGCTCCACCGGCGACATCCGCTGCAGCTTCGACTTCACCTCGGCGATCTGCCGACCCACCCATACTTCCTGCAGCCGGGCCAGCACGCCGGCCACGTAGCGGGGCAGCTTGTCGTCGTCCTCGACGCGGACGGCCTCCGCGCTCAACTCGTTGACCAGGTTGGCCGCCTGCATGCTCGCGGTGTGCTCGCGCACCGCCTCGATCCACTGTGCACCCGACAGGCCGGCGGCCGCACCGCCCGCCGCCTCGATCGCGGCGCGAACGGCCCGGTAGCCGGGGTGGGTGAAGCTGTCGACGGCCAGGGCGTCGAACACCGGGCCCGCCAGCGCCGGGCTCTGCAGCGCCGACTTCAGCGCCTCGCGCTGCGGCCACAGCGTCGGATCGGCCGGATCAGGCCGCACGGCGGGGTCGGGGGCGCGACGCGGTTGAGCCGGGTCCGCACCGTTGCGACGACGGCCCCGGTCCGGCATCCCGCGTTTCTGCGCTTCTTCCCGCACCCGGCTGAGCACCTGCGCCTCGTCCGCCCACCCTGTCCAACCCGCCAACCGGCGCGCGTACTCGTCGCGCAGCGCGTAGTCACGGATCCGGGCCACCAGCGGCACACAGCGGCGCAGCGCCTCGACCTGCGCGGCCGGGTCGTTGTCGAGCACGTCACCGTCGGGGATCACGCTGCGGATGGCGAACTCGAACATCGGGATCCGCCGCGCCACCAGATCGCGCAGCGCGTTGTCTCCGGACTTGAGCCGCAGATCGCAGGGATCCATCCCGTCGGCGGCGACCGCCACGAACGACTTGCCCGCCACCTGCTGATCGCCGTCGAACGCCTTGAGCGCCGCGGCCTGCCCGGCGGCGTCACCGTCGAACACGAAGATCAGTTCACCGCGGTACCAGTTGTCGTCCATCATCAACCGGCGCAGCAGCGCGAGGTGGCCGTCGCCGAACGCCGTGCCGCAGGACGCGACGGCGGTGGTCTCTCCTGCCAGGTGCATCGCCATCACGTCGGTGTAGCCCTCGACGACGACCGCACGGTGAGATTTGGCGATATCGCGTTTGGCCAGGTCGAGCCCGAACAGCACCGCGGACTTCTTGTACAGCACCGTCTCGGGGGTGTTGACGTACTTGGCTTCCATCTGGTCGTCGTCGAAGATGCGCCGAGCGCCGAACCCGATGACCTCTCCCCCGGCGGCCCGGATCGGCCACAGCAACCGGCGGTGGAAGCGGTCCATCGGCCCGCGCTTGCCCTCCCGCGACAGCCCGGCCGTCTCGAGCTCCTTGAACTCGAATCCCTTGCGCAGCAGGTGTTTGGTGAGCCTGTCCCAGCCGGACGGGGCGAATCCGCAGCCGAAGCGGGCCGCTGCCTGGGCGTCGAAGTTGCGCTCGATCAGGTACTGCCGGGCCGGGGCGGCCTCGTCGGAGGCCAGCGCCTCGGCGTAGAACTCCTGGGCGGCGGCGTTGGCGGCCAGCAGCCGGCTGCGGCTGCCCCGGTCGCGCTGCACGTTGGCGGTGGAAGCCCCGGTGTAGGTGACGGTGTAGCCGATGCGGTCGGCGAGCAGTTCCACCGATTCCACGAAGTTGACGTGCTCGATCTTCTGGAGGAACGCGTACACGTCGCCGCCCTCACCGCATCCGAAGCAGTGGAAGTGGCCGTGGTTGGGCCGCACGTGGAACGACGGCGACTTCTCGTCGTGGAACGGGCACAGCCCCTTGAGCGAATCGGCGCCCGCGCGGCGAAGCTGGACGTAGTCGCCGACGACGTCCTCTATCCGCACGCGTTCGCGAATGGCCGCGATGTCGCGATCTGGAATCCGCCCGGCCACCGGGTCAGTCTAGTGGTCTGGGCGAGCGCGCCTCGTGCACTCGCTCCAGCCGCCCCTCGGTGTAGGAGGCGATCTGATCGATCACCACCCGCAGCCGGGCGCCGTCGTCCTCGGCGGCCGCGAACTCGGGTGCGAACAGCGGGTCGAGGCTGCCCGGTGCCTGCGCCCACAGGATCAGCGCCACCTCGTGGATGCGCGTGCGCTGGTCGGCCTGGACCCGCAGATGGCCGTGGTCGGACATGATGAACTGCAGCGCCAGCATTTTCAGCACGGCCACCTCGGCGCGCACCAGCGTCGGCACCGCCAGCTCGGTGTCGAAGCGCCGGAGCGGGCCGTCACCGGCGACAGACCTGGTGGCGGTGATCGCCGCGTTGGCGAAGCGGCCGACCAGTTCGCTGGTCATCCGCTTGAGCGCGACCGACGCCGTCAGCGTTCCGTCGTACTTGCCCACCTCGGCCACCACCGGCATCTCGGAGAGGCGGTCGGCGGCGGCCAGCAGATCGTCGGGAGCCAGGGTCGGGAAGGCGTCGGCCCCCAGCCGCGCCAGCGAGGCGGCCGCGTCGTCGTCGGCCAGCACCCGCAGGTCGATGCGTCCGGAGACCACCCCGTCCTCGACGTCGTGCACCGAATAGGCGACGTCGTCGGCCCAGTCCATCACCTGGGCCTCCAGGCACGGCCGCTCGGCCGGTGCGCCGTCACGCACCCAGTCGGCGGCGGCCATGTCGTCCCCGCGGAAGCCGCCGTAGAACCCGAACTTGGTCCGGTCGCCGCGTGGCCACGGATACTTCGTCACCGCGTCGAGGGCGGCCCGGGTCAGGTTGAGCCCGGCGCTGCGCCCTCGCGGGTCAAGCACTTTGGGCTCCAGGCGGGTGAGGATGCGGAAGTTCTGCGCGTTGCCCTCGAAGCCGCCGAAGGCGTTGGCGATCTCGTTGAGCGCGCGTTCGCCGTTGTGCCCGTAGGGCGGATGGCCGATGTCGTGGGCGAGCCCGGCCAGGTCGACAAGGTCGGGGTCGCAGCCCAGGCCGACCGCCATGCCCCGGCCGATCTGGGCGACCTCGAGCGAATGGGTGAGCCGGGTGCGGGGGGTGTCACCCTCGCGCGGGCCGACGACCTGGGTCTTGTCGGCGAGCCGGCGCAGTGCGGCACAGTGCAGCACCCGGGCGCGGTCACGCGCGAAGTCGGTGCGGCGCTCGGTGCCCGTTCCCGGCAGGACAGCGCTCTTCGCCGGTTCGGCCACCCGGCGCTCGTGATCGAACTCGTCGTAGCTGTCCTGCAGTCGTGGTTTCACCGAGGCACAGTCTGCCAGGACCGTCCGCCGGTCTACTCCAGGTCGGGCTGTGCGCGGCACTACATTGACGACCATGCGCCTCACGCGACTGCTCGCCCCGCTGGCCACGCTGATGACGGCGGGCGTCCTGCTCGCGCCGGTCACCGCCGCGGAGCCGCCGTTCCGGCTGCCCGGGTACGTCACCGATCAGGCCGGTGCGTTGTCCGCGGCGCAGCGGGGCCAGGTCCAATCGGCGGTGGATCGCCTCTACGACGACCGCAAGATCCGGCTGTGGGTGGTGTTCGTCGACGACTTCTCCGGTCAGGGTGCGGTCAACTGGGCGCGCAGCACCATGCAGATCAGCGATCTGGGTAGCTACGACGCGCTGTTGGCCGTGGCGACCGTCGACCGGGCCTACGCACTGCAGGTCCCCCCCTCGGTGTCGGACCTGACCGCCGCGGAGGTCGACGAGGTGCGTCGCGACGAGGTGGAACCCGCGCTGCGGAGCGGCGACTGGGCGGCCGGCGCAGTGGCGGCCGCCGACGGACTGAACAACGCGGCCGCGCCCGGCGGCGGGATCGCCTGGGGCGGGCTGCTGATCGCCCTGGGTGTCATCGCCGTCGGCGTGCTCCTGCTCTGGGTGTGGGCGCAGCGACGGCGCCGCAAGCGCCGCGCCGCCGAGATCGCCGCGGCGCGACGGGTGGACCCCAGCGATGCGAACGCGTTGGCGTCGGTCTCGCTCGACGCCCTCGACGAACTGTCCAAATCGATCGTGGTCGAGGTCGACAACGCGGTGCGCACCAGCAGCAACGAACTCGCGCTGGCCGTCGAGGAGTTCGGCGACGAGCGCACCGAACCGTTCACCCGCGCGGTCGACAACGCCAAAGAGGCGCTGGCGCAGGCGTTCAGCGTGCGCCACCAGCTCGACGACGCGATCCCCGAGACCCCCACTCAGCGCCGCGAGCTGTTGACCCGCGTGATCGTCTCCGCCGCGAAGGCCGACCGGGAGCTCGACGCGCAGACCGAGGCCTTCGAGACGCTGCGGGAGCTCGTCATCAACGCGCCGTCGCGGCTGGATGGGCTGACCCAGCGGGTCGTCGACATCACCGCCCGCATCGAACCGTCCCAGCAGAAGCTGACCGCGCTGCACGCCGAGTTCGACACTGCCGCTTTGTCGTCGGTGGCGGGCAACGTCGATGCGGCCAGGGAACTGCTGACCTTCGCCGACCAGAACATCACCCGCGGCCGGGAATTGGCCGCCCGGCCGGTGGCCGGTCAGCAGTCCGATCTGGTCGACTCGGTGCGGGCGGCGGAATCCGCGCTGAGCCAAGCCGGTTCGCTGCTCGACGCCGTCGACAGCGCCGCCGGCGACATCCGGCGAGCGGCCGCGCGGCTGCCCGCGGTGATCGAGGACACCCAGTCCGGTATCCGCCAGGCCGGTGAGCTGCTGGCCGGCGGAAACGTGCCGCAGGGCGCACAGCTCGAAACCGCCCGGGACGCCGCGTCGCAGGCTGTCGCCGAGGCGCAGCGGTCCGGCGCCACCGACCCGCTCGGCGCCTTCACCCACCTGACCAAGGCCGATGCCGACCTCGACCGGCTGCTCGCCGCCGTTGAAGAACAACGCGAAGCCGCCGACCGGCTCAACCGCGCGCTCGAGGAGGCGCTGTTCGTGGCCCGGTCACGGGTGCGTTCGGTGTCCGATTTCATCGACACCCGCAGGGGCAGCATCGGACCCGAAGCCAGAACCCGGCTGGCCGAGGCGGTCCGTCAGATCAGCGCCGCGGACGCCAAGCGTTCGACCAACCCGTCCGAGGCGATCGCGCACGCGAACGGGGCGGCGATGCTGGCCGCTCAGGCGCAGCAGCTCGCCAACACCGATGTCCAGTACGCGCAGCAGGCGTACACGGGCCGCTACGGCGGCGGCGGTGGAGGGAACATGGGCGCGATGATCGGCGGGATCCTGATCGGCAACGTCCTCAGCGGCGGGTTCGGTGGCGGCGGCTTCGGCGGTGGCGGCTTCGGGCCGGGATCCTTCGGCGGATCCGGTGGCGGGGGCGGCGGGATGCTCGGCGGCGGCGGCCGGTTCTAGCGTCCCGTTCCTCTGGCGAGCAGGACTAGGCGCCCTTGAGCCGCACCGCGAGGTAGTCGCTGACCGCGTCGATCCCCACGCGGTCCTGCGTCATCGTGTCGCGCTCGCGGATGGTCACGGCGTGGTCGTCGAGCGAGTCGAAATCGACCGTGATGCAGTACGGCGTGCCGATCTCGTCTTGGCGGCGGTAGCGCCTGCCGATCGCGCCGGCATCGTCGAATTCGACGTTCCAGTTCTTGCGCAGCTCCGCGGCCAGGTCACGCGCCTTCGGTGACAGGTCGGCGTGGCGCGACAGCGGCAGCACGGCCGCCTTGACCGGCGACAGCCGCGGGTCGAGGCGCAGCACCGTGCGCTTGTCGACACCCCCCTTGGCGTTGGGCGCCTCGTCCTCGGTGTAGGCGTCGACCAGGAAGGCCATCAGGGACCTGGTCAACCCCGCCGCGGGCTCGATCACGTACGGCGTGAAGCGGCTTTCGGTGGCCTGGTCGTAGAACGACAGGTCGGTGCCGGAGTGCTTCGAATGTGTGGACAGGTCGAAGTCGGTGCGGTTGGCCACCCCCTCGAGCTCACCCCACGGGTTGCCGGCGAAGCCGAATTTGTACTCGATGTCGACCGTGCGATCCGAGTAGTGCGACAGCTTGTCCTTCGGGTGTTCGTAGAGGCGCAGGTTGTCGCGGTCGATCCCGAGGTCGACGTACCACTGCAGCCGGGTGTCGATCCAGTACTGATGCCACTCCTTGGCGGTAGACGGTTCGACGAAGAACTCCATCTCCATCTGCTCGAACTCGCGGGTGCGGAAGATGAAGTTGCCGGGCGTGATCTCGTTGCGGAAGCTCTTGCCGATCTGGCCGATTCCGAACGGCGGCTTCTTGCGTGCCGTGGTCACCACGTTCGCGAAGTTGACGAAGATGCCCTGCGCGGTCTCGGGGCGCAGGTAGTGCAACCCCTCCTCGGTCTCGATCGGGCCGAGGTAGGTCTTGAGCATCATGTTGAAGTCGCGCGGTTCGGTCCACTGGCCCTTGGTGCCGCAGTCCGGGCAGGTGATGTCGCTCATCGGCACGGAGTCCGGGTCGCTGACACCTTTCTTCTCCGCGTACGCCTCCTGCATGTGGTCCTGCCGTTGCCGCTTGTGACAGTTCAGGCATTCGACGAGCGGGTCGTTGAACACCTCGACATGCCCGGAGGCCACCCACACCTGGCGCGGCAGGATGATCGCGCTGTCGAGGCCCACGACGTCGTCACGGCCGGTGACCACCGACCGCCACCACTGACGCTTGATGTTCTCCTTGAGTTCCACCCCGAGCGGCCCGTAGTCCCACGCCGACTTCGTGCCGCCGTAGATCTCGCCGGATTGGAAGACCAGTCCACGGCGTTTCGCCAGGTTCGCAACGGTGTCGATGATGGATGCCACGGTGCAACAGCGTAGTGGGCTGCCGAACGCGGCCACCGCACCGCGTCGGCAGCCGTTGACATGCAGATCGATGCATGTATGGTGGCTGCCATAATGAAAATCGTTTCCACCACCGCGGAATCGGAATCCGCCCACCAGCACGGCTCGTCACCGCTGCCGGAGCTGCCGGCGCGCGAGGTCCTCGACACCGCCGGTGAGCTGCTGCGGGCGCTGGCCGCGCCGGTGCGCATCGCTATCGTGTTGCAGCTGCAGCATTCTGCGCGCTGCGTGCATGAGCTCGTCGATGTGCTGGGCGTACCGCAACCCCTGGTCAGCCAGCACCTGCGGATCCTGAAGCAGGCCGGCGTGGTGGCCAGCGAGCGGTCGGGCCGCGAGGTGCTCTACCGGCTCGTCGACGCGCATCTGGTGCACATCGTCACCGACGCCGTCGCACACGCCGGTGAGGACACCCGGTGAGCCCGGCCCAGGTTCGCTCCACCAGGCAGCGGGCCGCGATCGCCCAACTGCTCGACCGACTCGACGAATTCCGCTCAGCCCAGGAACTGCACGATGCGCTGAAACAGCGCGGGGAGGGCATCGGGCTGACGACGGTGTACCGCACCCTGCAGTCGATGGCGGAAGCCGGCCTGGTCGACACCCTGCGCACCGATACCGGCGAGTCGGTGTACCGACGCTGCTCGACCGACCACCACCATCACCTGGTGTGCCGGGCGTGTGGTGCCACCGTCGAGATCCAGGGCGGACAGGTGGAGACGTGGGCCGCCGAAGTCGCCCGCGAACACGGGTTCTCCGAGGTCAGCCACACCATCGAGATCTTCGGGGTGTGCGGCGACTGCGCGGCCGGGTCAGGACGTTAGCGCGCGACGGATGTCGGCGCCGGCGCCGAGCACCAGCAGGATCAGCGTGCGCAGCGCCTCATCGGAGAGGCCGGCGGCCGGAAAGTTGTAGCGCAGCAACACATCCGCAGCCTTCTTGGAGTTGCGCTTGGCGCCTGCCGCGATCTCGCTGGAGCCGCTCTTGGTGGCCAGCGACACCGTTCCCAGCAGCGTGCCGTGCGCATGGTCGGCGACCGCGGTGCGCAGCTTGGCGTCCAGCGGGAGATCCCACGCCAGGATCTGGGTGAGCGATACCAGCTCGAGGCCTTCGGCGATCATGACCACCCGCAGCGAGGCGATGGTCCCGTCGTGGCGCACGGTGAGCGCGCCGTCGGCTTCGCGGGTCACCGCGTCGACGAACCCGTCGAGGACCGCCGCCAGCCGCGGCTCCATGTCCGTCATTCGGCTCTGCCGATCAGGCCTATCATTCGGCTCTGCCGCTCAGGCTTATCATTCGGCTCTGCCGAAGCGCCGGTTGCGGCTCACGTACTCCTCGCACGCCGCCCACAGGTCACGCCGGTCGTAGTCCGGCCACAGCTTGTCCTGGAAGACGTATTCGGCGTAGGCCGACTGCCACAGCAGAAAGTTGCTCGCCCGCTGCTCCCCCGACGTCCGGATGAACAGGTCCACATCGGGGATGTCGGGCCGGTGCAGGTGTTTGGCGAACGCCGCCTCGCTGATCCGGCTCGGGTTCACCGTGCCGTCGACGGCCTCCTGCGCGAGCTGACGCGCAGCCTCGACGATCTCGGTCCGCCCGCCGTAGTTGACGCAGTAGTTGATGGTGATGACGTCGTTGTCGACCGTCATCTCCTCGGCGATGTCGAATTCCTTGCTCACGCTGCGCCACATCCGCGGCCGGGACCCGACCCAGCGCATGCGCACGCCCATGTCGTTGAGGTTCTCGCGGCGGCGCTTGACCACCTCGCGGTTGAACCCCATCAGGAAGCGCACCTCTTCGGTGCTGCGTTTCCAGTTCTCGGTGGAGAATGCGTACACCGTCAGGTGTTTGATGCCGATCTCGATGGCCCCGCAGGTGATGTCGATGAGCACGGCCTCGCCCATCTTGTGACCCTCGGTGCGGCCGAGCCCGCGCTGGGTGGCCCAGCGGCCGTTACCGTCCATCACCACCGCGACGTGCTGGGGTACCTGATCGGCGGGAATCTTGGGTGCGGCGGCCTTACTGGTGTGCTGCGGCGGACGGGCGAACCTGCCATTGGTGTTGCGTGGCAGGTCGGGAAAAACTACCGGCCACGACGACTTGTCGGGGAAGGTCGGATAGTCGTCGGCAGGTGGGTCGAGCTGCGGGAATTGCGACTTCTTGCGCTCAGCTCCCCGCCGCGAGCTGGTCACCCGGTTCGTCACCACGGTGCACATCCTGCCGCAACAGCGAAACCCGGTGCTCAGCGACCACATGATCGACCCGGTAGACGCGCTCCACCAGCGGCAATGTCCGTAACTGCCGTTCCAGGTGCCACTGCAGATGGGCGGCCACCAGTCCGCTGGCCTGGCTGCGGTGCGACGACGGGGACGCCTCGGCGGCCGGCCAGTCGCCGTCGTGCAGCGCCGTCATCAGGTCCAGCACACCCTGCGGCGGAGTCACCGACCCCGATGGCCGGCAGTGCACACACACGCTGCCACCTGCCGCGACGTGGAACGCCCGGTGCGGGCCGGGGGTGGCGCAGCGGGCGCATTCGGTCAGTGCCGGCGCCCAGCCCGCGATTCCCATGGCACGCAACAGGTACGCGTCGAGCACCAGTTCGCGGGGGCGGTTGCCGTCGGCGACCGCGCGCAGCGCGCCGACGGTCAACCGGTGCAGGGCAGGCATCGGGGCGCGCTCCTCACCGGCGAGGCGCTCGGCGGTCTCGAGCACCGCGCAGGCCGACGTGTAGCGGCCGTAGTCGCTGACGATGTCGGAGGCGAACGCATCGATCGCCTGTACCTGCGTGACGATGTCGAGGTTGCGGCCCGGATGTAGTTGGACGTCGATGTGGGCGAACGGTTCCAGCCGTGCACCGAACTTGCTGCGGGTACGGCGCACCCCTTTGGCGACCGCGCGGACCAGGCCGTGGTCACGGGTCAGCAGAGTGACGATCCGGTCGGCTTCGCCCAGCTTGTGTTGGCGCAGCACGACCGCGCGGTCCCGGTACAGCCGCATTCGTAGAGTCTCTCACCGCACTGTGACAGAGGTCGGTAAGCACGCCGATTACTCTCGGCAGTGATGCTCGACTCGCCCGTCTCCCGCCCGCCCCGCACCGCCTTCCCGACCCTGACCGACCAGCTGTATCAGTTGGCCAGTGGTGCGGTCACCTCGGTCGACCTGGTTGGTCGATCGCTGGATGCCATCACCGCCAGCCAGCCCTCCCTCAACGCCTTTCGGGTGGTGCTGACCGAGCAGGCCCGGACCGACGCCGCGCGAGCCGACCGCGTGCGCGCCGCCGGTGGGCAGCAGCCGCTGCTCGGCATCCCCATCGCCGTCAAGGACGACGTGGACATCGCCGGGGTACCCACCCGCTTCGGCGCCGACGGCGCCGTACACCCGGCGCGGGAGGACTCCGAGGCGGTGCGCCGACTGCGGGCCGCCGGTGCGGTCATCGTCGGCAAGACCAATACATGCGAACTCGGTCAGTGGCCCTTCACCACTGGGCCGGCGTTCGGCCACACCCGCAATCCGTGGTCGCGCGACCACACTCCCGGCGGCTCGTCGGGCGGTAGTGCCGCAGCCGTGGCGGCCGGCCTGGTGACCGCGGCGATCGGCTCCGACGGCGCGGGCAGCGTGCGCATTCCCGCGGCCTGGTGCCATCTGGTCGGCATCAAACCGCAGCGCGGCCGCATCTCCACCTGGCCGCTGCCGGAAGCGTTCAACGGCATCACCGTCAACGGCGTGCTGGCGCGTACCGTCACCGACGCCGCACTCGTACTCGACGCGGCGTCGGGCAATGCACCCGGGGACCTGCACCGGCCCGCACCGGTCCAGGTGTCGGACTATGTCGCACGCGCACCAGGCACGCTGCGGGTCGCGATGTCGACGAAGTTCCCGTTCACGGTGTTCCGGGCGAAACTGCACCCCGAGATCCGCGCCGCGATGCACACCGTCGCCGGCCAACTGCGCGAACTCGGCCACACCGTCCGGCCCCTCAACCCCGACTACACCGTCGGGATGTCGTGGAACTTCTTGTCGCGCTCCACATCCGGGTTGCTGGACTGGGTCGAGCGGCTCGGCCCCGGCGTGGAGTTGGACAAGCGCACGAAGGCGAACCTGCGCACCGGCCGGCTGCTGTCCGAACACGTTCTACGCAAGGCGCGGGCCCGGGAGGCCGCGGCGCATCAGCGAATCGGGTGGATCTTCAACATCGCCGACGTGGTGCTGGCACCGACCACCGCCCTACCCGCACCGCCCGTCGATGCCTTCGACCGGCGCGGAGGGCTTTCCACCGACCGCGCGATGATCAAGGCCTGCCCGGTGACCTGGCCGTGGAATCTGCTGGGCTGGCCGTCGATCAACGTGCCCGCCGGCTTCACGAAAGAAGGCCTTCCGATCGGCGTCCAGCTGATGGGCCCGGAGGCCAGCGAGCCCCTGCTGATCTCGCTGGCCGCCGAACTCGAGGCGATCAACGGGTGGGCGACGCGCCAACCTCCGGCGTGGTGGACCACGTCGTCCTGACCCCCCGGCTCCTCTGAGGGGCCGATGAGAGGGAAACACCCGATTTGTCGTGCCGACGCCGGGCTTAGCGTTACCTCACCGGTAGATCAACAACGCGACCAAATGAGGTAGTGCACACGCTGACCCGTCGCCTCACACGCCTTTAGCGTCTGGTCCGCAACGAGTTTCGCCTCGACACCTTGAAAGGACCACTGATGTTCACAGCACAAGCGATACGCTTCCTGCCGCTGTCGGCCGCCGCCATCGCCATGGTTGCGCTGGCGCCTGCCCCGACGGTCTCGGCGCAGCCGTACGGGCCCGACACCTGTATCAACGGATTCGTCTGGCGCGAGGCGGCGCCCGGCGACAACGTCTGCGTCACCCCCGCGGTGCGCGATGCCACCGCAGCACAGAACGGCCAGTCCATCGCCAATCGCGATCCCAACGGCGCCTACGGATCCAACAGTTGCAAACAGGGCTTCGTCTGGCGGGAGGCCTTCGACGGCGACGTCGTGTGCGTGACACCGGACATCCGCGCGGCCACCAAGGCCGACAACGCCCAAGCGGCCTCACGCAAGGTGGCCAATCAACCCGCGCCCGCTCCGGCCGCTCCGGCCCCGCCGCCCGCGCAGCACCCGTTGTGCGGAACCGAACTGCCCATCATCGGACAGTTCCCGTGCCACTAGCGATCAGCGCATAGGCACGTCGATCAGCTAAAAGCCCAGGCGCCCAAGCTGTTTGGGGTCTCGCTGCCAGTTCTTGGCGATCTTTACCCGGAGGTCGAGGTAGACCTTTGTGCCGAGGAGCTTCTCGATCTGCGCACGCGCGGCCGTGCCGACTTCACGCAGCCGTGCACCGCCCTTGCCGATCACGATGCCCTTCTGACTGTCCCGCTCGACGTAGAGGATGGCGTGCACATCGATCAGGTCGTCACGACCCTCGCGCGGAGTCACCTCGTCGATGACCACCGCGAGTGAGTGCGGCAGTTCATCGCGCACACCTTCGAGAGCGGCCTCGCGGATGAGTTCGGCCATCAGTGTTTCCTCGGGTTCATCGGTCAGTTCGCCGTCGGGGTAGAAGGCCGGCCCGGGCGGTAGCTTCCCGGCGAGCACATCGGTCAGCACGTCGAGTTGTTCCCCGGTGGTCGCCGACACGGGGACGATCTCGGCGTCTTCGCCCACCAGTTCACTGACCGCCATCAGCTGGGCGGCGACCCGGTCCTTGGGCACCTTGTCGATCTTGGTGACGAGCGCGACCAGCGTGGTCCTCGGCGCGACGGCCCGAATCTGCTCGTGGATCCACCGGTCCCCCGGCCCGATGGGCTCGTCGGCGGGGATGCACAGGCAGATCACGTCGACCTCGGAGTAGGTGTTCTTCACCAGGTCGTTGAGCCGCTGACCGAGCAGGGTCCGCGGCCGGTGCAGCCCCGGGGTGTCGACCAGGATGATCTGGAAGTCCTCGCGGTGCACGATGCCGCGGATGGTGTGCCGGGTGGTCTGCGGCCGGTTCGACGTGATCGCCACCTTGGCGCCGACGAGCGCGTTGGTCAGCGTTGACTTGCCGGTGTTCGGCCTGCCGACGAAACACACGAAGCCGGAACGGAATTCGCTCACGCGACCACCGTCCCGGCACGGTCGGTGAGGATCACCGCGGCACCGGCGGACAACTCACGCACGGCGGCCACTCCCGCATCGTCGGCTGAGCCGCCGACCAGCACCGCCGCCTCGAATCCCGCGGCGCCGCTCGACACCGCCGCGGCCACCGCGGCCTGCAGCGCGGTGAGCGGCAGCGCGGTCAGCCCGACGGGGGCACCTGCATAGGTACGACCGTCGAGGTCGCGGACCGCCGCGCCGCTGGCTGCCTCGGCACGCGCCATGGCGCCGCGAGCCAGCACCACGAGTTTGTCGTCCTCGGGGTCGAGTTCAGTCACCGCGCTCCTCGCGTTCGTTCTCGTCGTCGGGTTCGGGTTCGGTGGGGCTGACCAGGACGGTGCCGATCCGCACCCGGCCGCGATGGTCGGGGCCGCCCTCGGCCTTGAGGCGCAACCCGTCCCAGGTGACCTCCGCCCCGGGTAGCGGCACGCGGCCGAGTTCGAAGGCGACCAGGCCGCCGACGGTGTCGACGTCGAGATCTTCGGCGAACTCGATGTCATAGAGCTCGCCGAGATCCTCGATCGGCAGCCGCGCAGACACCCGGTACTCCCGGTTGCCCAGTTCCTCGACGGGCGCCACCTCGTCGGTGTCGTACTCGTCGGCGATCTCGCCCACGATCTCCTCGAGCACGTCTTCGATCGTCACCAGCCCGGCGATCGCGCCGTACTCGTCGACCAGCAACGCCATGTGGTAGCGGTCGCGCTGCATCTCCCGCAGGAGTTCGTCGAGCGGTTTGGAGTCCGGTACGAACACCGCGGGGCGCATCACCTGCACGACGGTGGTGTCACGGCCGCCGTTGACCGAGTAGTACGTCTGCTGGACAAGGTCTTTGAGGTACACCACCCCGACGACGTCGTCGACGTTCTCCCCGATGACCGGGATGCGGGAGTGCCCGCTGCGCACCGCGAGTGAGGTGGCTTGGCCGGCCGTTTTGTCACTTTCGATCCACACCATCTCGGTGCGCGGCACCATCACCTCGCGCGCGGCGGTGTCGCCGAGTTCGAAGACCGACTGGATCATCCGGCGCTCGTCGTCGGCCACCACCCCACGCTGCTGCGCGAGGTCGACGACCTCCCGCAGTTCGATCTCCGAGGCGAACGGACCGTTGCGGAACCCGCGACCCGGGGTGAGGGCGTTTCCGATCAACACCAGCAGGCGGCTGATCGGGGTGAGCAACGTCGAGATCGCCTGCATCGGTAGGGCGGTGTACAAAGCGATGGGATAGGCGTTCTGCCGCCCGATGGTGCGCGGCCCGACGCCGACGGCGACGAAGCTGGCGACCACCATGATGCCCGCGGCCGCGGTCAACCCCCAGCTCACGCCGAGGTGGCCGTCGAGGTAGGCGACCAGCAGCACCGTGGCGGTCACCTCGCAGGTGATCCGCAGCAGCACGATGAGGTTGATGTAGCGGGGCCGCTCGTTCATCACCCGCGACAACCGCACGGCGCCTGGACGTTCGTCGCGCACGAGTTCTTCGACGCGGGCCATCGACACCGTGCTCAGGGCGGCGTCGATCGCCGCGAACAGACCGCCGAATGCGACGAGTGCGATGGCGCCGATCAGCTGGGGAAGTCCGCTCATTCGTCGAAGTACCGGGACTTGTCCAGCAGCCGCCGGTCCCGTTCGGTCTGACGGTCGAGGTGATATGCCTCGACCTGGTCGGCCACCCATTCGCCGAGCAGTTCACGTTGCAACGCGAACATCTCTTTCTCCTCGTCGGGTTCGGCGTGGTCGTAGCCCAGCAGGTGCAGTACGCCGTGCACGGTCAGCAGCGCCAGTTCGTGGCCCATCGAATGGCCCGCGGTCTCCGCCTGTTTCGCGGCGAACTCGGGGCACAACACGATGTCACCGAGCATCGCGGGACCCGGTTCCGGCGCGTCGGGGCGCCCGCCGGGTTCGAGCTCGTCCATCGGGAAGCTCATCACGTCGGTGGGCCCGGGCAGGTCCATCCAACGCATGTGCAGGTCGGCCATCGCCGACGTGTCGAGCAGCACCATCGACAACTCGGCGGCGGGGTTGACGTTCATCTTGTCGATGACGAATCGGGCGACGCTGATCAACTCCTCTTCGGAGACGTCGATGCCCGATTCGTTGGACACCTCGATACTCATGCCGCGCTACCGCCGCGGCCGGCCGCTGGACGCACGCCGCTGGGCCCGGTTGAGCTGTTCGGGCTCCTCGAATCTGGCGTAGGCGTCGACGATTTCGGACACCAGCCGGTGTCTGACCACGTCGGCACTGGTGAGTTCGGCGAAGCTGATGTCACCGATGTTGTCCAGGATCCGCATCGCCGCCCGAAGCCCCGACTCGGCACCGCCGGACAGGTCCATCTGGGTGATATCACCGGTGACGACCATCTTCGAACCGAAGCCCAGCCGGGTGAGGAACATCTTCATCTGTTCCTCGGTGGTGTTCTGCGCCTCGTCGAGAATGATGAACGCATCGTTAAGGCTTCTGCCCCGCATGTACGCCAGCGGCGCCACCTCGATCACCCCGGCGCTCATCAGCTTCGGGATCAGCTCGGGGTCCATCATGTCGTGCAGCGCGTCGTAGAGCGGCCGCAGATAGGGGTCGATCTTCTCGCTCAGCGTCCCGGGCAGGAAGCCGAGGCGCTCACCGGCCTCCACCGCGGGGCGGGTGAGGATGATGCGGCTGACCTGCTTGGTCTGCAGCGCGCTGACCGCCTTCGCCATCGCGAGATAGGTCTTGCCGGTGCCGGCGGGACCGATCCCGAACACGATGGTGTGCTTGTCGATCGCGTCGACGTAGTGCTTCTGGTTGAGCGTCTTCGGCCGGATCGTCTTGCCACGCCGCGACAGGATGTCGAGCGTCAGCACCTCTGCCGGGGACTCGTTGCCGGTGCCGGTGAGCATCGCGACACTGCGCCGGATCGTGTCCGGTTTCAGCGCCTGGCCACCCGAGACGATGGCGACCAGTTCGGAGACCACGCGCTCGGCGAGGGCGACGTCGGCGGGTACACCGGTCAGGGTGAGCGCGTTGCCGCGCACATGGACGTCAGCCGCCAGTAACTGCTCGAGCGCGCGCAGGTTCTCGTCGGCCGAGCCGAGCAGGCCCATGACGAGGTCGGGCGGCACGTCAATCCTGCTGCTGCTGCTGCTGATGCGTACCGGGGTGCCGGTGCTGGAGGAGCCCGTCGAGTGGGCCGGCGAAGACCCGGACGAGTCAGCGTTCGTTTCGCGGGGCGTCACGTGCTGCTTTCTGCCTGCTTTCTGTGTTCACTTCGGCGTGCTCTTCGGCCCGACGGCCATGTTGTTGCTAATCCCAGTCTACCGCCGGGTACGACACCGCCCCAATGGTTAACCTGGTGAGCGCCGATGACCCCTCGACCCCGTGCCGCAGCGAGCGCGTGGATCCTCGGCGCGGCGGCATATCTGACCGCCGAGGCGTCCGCCGCCGCCGCATTCCGGCCGACCTACAGCTACGCCCGCGACTACATCAGCGACCTGGGCGTGCCCGGCCAACCGCTCGCGGCCCTGATGAACGTGGCATTCGCCGCCCAGGGGTGCCTCTTCCTTCTGGGCGCGGTGCTGGCGGCGGGCCGGCGTCACCACCGCCCACTACTGGCGTTCGCGGCGGCCAATGCCGTCGGCAACCTGCTGGTCGCGACCGTGCACGCGGGCGACGGCGCGCTGCATCTGGTCGGGGCGGCTCTCGCGATCGCCGGGGGCAACGCGGCGGCCATCGCCGGCGCGTCGCTACACCCCGGGGCCCGCTATCGGCTGGTCTCCCGGCTGTTGGGCGTGGCCGGACTGGTCAGCCTCACCGCGCTGGTGGTGCAGGCATGGGCCGGCGTCGAGGTGCTGCCCGCACCGGTGTGGGAACGTGCGAGCGTCTACCCCATCCTGGCGTGGCAGCTGTGCGCCGCCACCGCGATGCTGCGCGCCTCACTGCCAGCGCGGCGTCAGCGCGCCTAACGCACCCAGCCCGACGGCCGCCGCGGTCGAGGTGCGCAACACCGTCGGACCCAGTCGCACCGCCACCGCCCCCGCCGCCGTCAGCGCGTCGACCTCGTCGTCGGCGATACCACCCTCGGGCCCGACGATCAGCATCAGCGACGTCGTCCCCGCCAGCGACAACCCGGTGAGCGGTCCGGTCGCGGATTCGTGCAGCACCAGCGCCGTCGCACCACCGGCGACCTCAGAGGTCACCCGCCGCACCAACTCGGCCGTCGTCACCACCCCGTCGACGGGTGGAATGTGGGCGCGCCGCGACTGGCGGGCCGCCGACCGGGCCACCGCGCTCCAGCGCCGCACACCCTTCTCGACCTTGGCGCCGTCCCAGCGCGCTACGCAGCGCGCGGCCTGCCACGCCACCACCGCGTCCGCCCCGGCCTCGGTGGCCAGCTCGACCGCGAGTTCGGAACGGTCGGATTTGGGGATCGCCTGGACGACGGTGACGGCGGGGTGAGGCGGCGCGACGATCCGGCGCTCCAGCACCCGTGCGGTCAGCCGGCCTTTGCCGACCTCCTCGACGAGACAGTGCGCCACGGCACCCGCGCCGTCACCGAGGTCGAGGTGCTCACCGGGCCTGGTGCGCCGCACGTTGGCGGCGTGAAAGCCCTCGTCACCGTCGAGGAGTGCCAGCTGTCCCGGCTCGGGAACCGCGTCGATGTAGAAAAGCGGCCGACTCAAGGTCAGCGGCCGGTGAACGTCTCGCGCAGTCGGCTGAACAGGCCTCCGGCGTTCGACGACGCGGGCGAGCTGCTGGTGCGTACCTCGGCGACATCGCGGTCGCGATGCTCCTTGAGCTGGCGCAGCAGCTCGATGTCGGTGTGGTCGAGCCGGGACGGCACCACCACGTCGATGTGGGCGTGCAGATCGCCACGCACACCTGACCGCAGGTGCGGCATTCCGTGCCCGCGCATCGTCGTCACCGCACCGGGCTGGGTACCGGCCGCGACGGTCAGTTCGATCGGGCCGCCGAGGATGTCCTCGACGCTGACCGTGGTGCCCAGTGCGGCGTCGACCATCGGCACCGACACCGTGCAGTGCAGGTCGTCGCCGTCGCGGACGAAGACGTCGTGCGGCTTCTCGTGAACCTCGACGTAGAGGTCACCCGCAGGACCGCCACCGGGCCCGACCTCACCCTGGGCGGCCAGCCGCACACGCATCCCGTCACCGACCCCGGCCGGGATCTTGACGCTGATCTCGCGCCGGGCGCGCACACGGCCGTCGCCGCCGCAGCGGTGGCACGGGTCGGGGATCACTTCGCCGACGCCACCGCACACCGGGCACGGCCGCGTCGTCATCACCTGACCCAGCAGGGACCGCTGGACGGTCTGGATCTCGCCGCGGCCGCCGCAGGTGTCACACGCCGTCGGGGTGGAGTCACCGTGGGTGCCCTTGCCGTGGCACAGGTCGCACAGCACGGCGGTGTCGACGGTGACCTGCTTGGTCACACCGGTCGCACATTCGCTCAGGTCGAGACGCATCCGCAGCAGGGAGTCCGAGCCGGGCCGGACCCGCCCGATGGGTCCGCGCGAACCGCCGCCGCCGCCGAAGAACGCCTCGAACACGTCGCCGAGGCCGCCGAATCCCCCGCCGAAGCCGCCCCCATTGGAGGCCGCACTCTCCAGCGGATCACCGCCGAGATCGACGATGCGCCGCTTCTCCGGATCGGACAGCACCTCGTAGGCGGCGCTGATCTCCTTGAACCGGGCCTGCGCCTCCTCGTCGGGATTGACGTCGGGGTGCAGCTCGCGAGCCAGCTTGCGATAGGCGCGTTTGATCTCCTGATCGCTCGCGCCCTTGCTCACCCCGAGCAGGCCGTAATAATCGCGTGCCACGCTTGACCTTTCAGTGCCGGTGCTTCCGGCTGTCAGTGCCGGTGCTACCGGCTGACCAGAATGTTCTTCTTCGCTGTGTTCATCGGGTGCCCAGGACCTCGCCGATGTAGAGAGCAACCGCCGCGACATTAGCGATAGTTCCCGGATAGTCCATTCGAGTGGGGCCCACCACACCCATGCCGCCGTAGACCTTGCCCGAACTGCCGTATGCCGTGGTGACCACCGAGGTGCCGGCCATCTGTTCGGCCTCGGTCTCGTGACCGATCCGGACGGTCACCTTGCCCGCCTCCTGCTGGGCGGCGAGCAACCGCAGCACCACCACCTGCTCCTCGAGCGCTTCGAGGACCGAACGTAACGAGCCGCCGAAGTCGGCAGTGTTGCGGGTCAGATTCGCGGTACCACCCAGCAGCAGCCGCTCCTCGGTGTGCTCGACCAGCGTCTCGACGAGGACCGTCGCCGAGCGTCCGACGGCGTCGGCGAGCCGGTGGGACATCCCTGGAGCCCCGTTGAGGTGCGAGGCCAGGTCCGACACCGCCACCGACGCGGCCGAGAGGCGCTTGGCCTCCAACGCCTGGCCCAGCAGATCGCGCAGGGTCGCCAGCTCGTGTTCGTCGATGGCGTCGCCCAGTTCAACGATGCGCTGGTCGACGCGTCCGGTGTCGGTGATGACCACCAGCAGCAACCGCGCCGGCGTGAGTGCGACCACCTCCAGATGGCGCACCGTGGAGGTAGACAGGGTCGGGTACTGCACGATCGCGACCTGGCGGGTCAGCTGCGCGAGCAGCCGGACCGCGCGGCGCAGCACGTCGTCGAGGTCGACACCGCTTTCGAGGAACTTCAGGATCGCGCGCCGCTCGGCCGACGACAGCGGCTTGACGTCGTCGAGGCGGTCGACGAATTCGCGATAGCCCTTCTCGGTGGGCACCCGTCCGGAGCTGGTGTGCGGCTGGGCGATGTACCCCTCGGCCTCCAATACGGCCATGTCGTTGCGCACCGTCGCGCTGGACACCCCGAGGTTGTGTCGTTCTACCAGCGTCTTGGAACCGATCGGCTCCTTGGTGGAGACGAAGTCGGCAACGATGGCACGCAGCACCTCGAAGCGACGGTCGTCGGCACTACCCATTGTGTTCACCTACCTCTTCACGCGCACCATGGCACAGTTCGTCCTCAGTTTACGGTGCTCAACTGCTGTGTTACCCATCAAGGGCGGTACGCAGGGCGACCGCGCGACCGAGGCTCGGCTAACCTTCGTCGTGAGGGGGCAGAGCAACCGAAGGCGCGTCGATGATCTTCAAGGGTGTCCGCGACGGGAAGCCCTACCCCGAACACGGTCTGAGCTATCGGGAATGGTCCCGCATCCCGCCCCGGCAGATCCGCTTGGACGAAATCGTCACCACCACGACGGTGCTCGCGCTGGACCGGCTGCTCTCGGAGGATTCGACCTTCTACGGCGACCTCTTCCCGCACGCGGTGCGGTGGCAGGGCGTGATCTATCTCGAGGACGGGCTGCATCGCGCGGTGCGCTCGGCGCTTCGAAACCGCACGGTGCTGCACGCCCGGCTTTACGACATGGACGTGCCGTACACCCAGCAGATCTGACCGGTTTCTGGCGCGTGGCAAAGTCGTTGTCTGTTCATTGGCAACTATCGGAATAACCAACCGCGTTCCTGAGTTTCTGCTCAGATTGTTCCCAGTGTGGCCTCACCAGCGAAGATGCCGCGTAAGGGTTGACTAAGTTAAGTTAGGCGAACCTATTGATACTTAGGTAATCCTCAGCTAGCGTTTGCGCTCGCCGCAAGCGGCACTCAACGCAGATAAACGAGGAGAATCCGTGCAAGAAGCACTACGCGACGATTTCGGCTGGGACACCGCCGCCGAAGCCACACATTCACCGTCGCGTCGCAACAAGTTCTTGGTCGCCGGTGCGGCCGTGGTCGGCGCCGGCGCGATGGCCGTGACCCCGGTGCAGGTGATGCCGACGCTTCCCGATATCCAGGTGCGTGCGGTCGAACTGTCGGCGGTCGTCGACCCGATCACCCAGTTCGAGCAGAGCATCGCTGCGACGCTCACCAACCTGAACCTGCTGGGTACGAACCTGTCGACGGTGACCGTGCCGGCACTCGGCAACATCCTTCAGGGCAGCCCGGCGCTCGCGCAGGAATTCCTCGAGACGATCGCCTCGGGCGCGGTCAACCCGTTCGGCACCCTGGCCGCACTGCAGGGGGTCTTCGACACCTACGGCCCGATCATCGAGTCGGGCAGCGCGGCTTCCAACACCGCCCTGCTGACGGCCTTGGAGAACCTCCCGACGATCATCGAGAACACGCTGGGCTACCTGCAGACGGGCCAGTTCGTCGAGGCCTTCAGCGAGGTCAACATCTGGTTCCTCGTCCAGCTCCTGGAGCGGCCGTTCGTCCCGCTTCTCCCGACGCTGGGCCTGCCGGCCGATCTGGCCGACGCCCTGGGCGCGGACACCGCAGGCAACGTGCTCGATGCCCTGTTCACCCGCGGTGGCATCAACGGCATCACCAAGGCGGCGCTCTCGCCTATTATCACCGCGACCCTGCAGGGCGCCGTCATCCTCGACGAGGTCCGGGCGGCATACGAGGCCGGCGACACCGCGACCGCGCTGACCGGGCTGGCTTCTCTGCCGGGCTATGTGACCAATGCGTTCTTCAACGGCTTCGTCCCGCCGTTCCCGTCACGCTCGACCTTCCCGGGCGTGTTCAGCGACGGTGGCCCGATCGACTACTTCGCCGTCGATCTCCCCCGCATCATCGGCAACGCGCTCAAGCCTGCGACGGCTCCCGCGCTCCTGCGCACGGAGGATCCCGCGCTGAAGAAGGTGACCTCGCCCGAGGTTGCTCCCGCGGATGACACGGTGACGCTGGACATCCCGGCCAAGGCTGACGCGCCGGTCATCACTCCCGAGGTGACTGACACCACCACCGACGAAATCCTCCCCGTCGTCGAGGAGACCCCGGTCGTCGACGAGGAGGCCGACGAGAAGGTCACCACCCGTCCGAACACCTTCAAGGCGTTCAACGACGGAGTTGCCAAGGCGGTCAACGACACCCGGCTCACCCTGAAGAAGGCGTTCAGCGGTGGCCAGTCCCCGAAGAAGGAGACCCCCAGCGAGTCTGACTCAAAGCCGGAGTCTCCCAAGGCCGACGCCGACAAGGGCGACAGCGACAAGGGCGACAGCGGCTCGAAGGCCGGCGCGGGATCCGCGTCTGCTTCCGAGTAAGCACTCAACGAAGAAACCGGGCCCCCTCCATGTGGAGGGGGCCCGCCTCGTTGGGGCTGTCACTCGGCAAGCGCCGGACGTGGAGTCGGACTTCGCATCGGGCTTCGAGTCGGACGCAGCATTCTTGAAGCCCTCCTCAGGAGGTGGGACAGCTCAGTCCGACGTCATGGCCTCGCGCAGGGTGCGCGGCCGCAGATCGGTCCAGTTCTCCTCGACGTAGGCCAGGCAGTCCGCACGCGTGGCCTCGCCGTAGACGACGCGCCAACCCGCGGGCACGTCGGCGAACGTGGGCCACAGGCTGTGCTGCTCCTCATCGTTCACCAACACGTAAAAGGTGCCGTTGTCGTCATCGAATGGATTGGTGCTCACTGTTTCTCCTGTTCGTCTTCGCGGTGGCCGCCCCGAGATCCGCACCGAGGACGCGGTCGGACAGCAGGCCGAGGCAGCTGAGGTTGGGGAAGCCGGGTCCCTGGTTCAGCCCGGCCAGGCCGGGCAGGAACAGTTTCGGCGCGACGCCCGCCACGGCGAGGTCGTGTCCGATCGACTCCTGCAGCAGTTCGCCGGTCAGCGGCCCGCCCAGTCCGAGTTCGAGGAGGTCGCGTGCGTCCTGGCCGAGCAGGGGCATGAACCACAGCGGGTCGGCGCCCTGACCGTCGATCACCAGGTCGAAACCGTGCACGGTCTCGACGCGTTCACCGCCCCGCTCGGTGTGCAGGGTCAGCCGGATCCGCCCGTCGCGCGGCACCGCGTGCGCGACGCGGCCACGCAGGTGCCGGATGCGGTCGTCGGCCAGCAGCGCCTCCTGCACACGGGCGGAGAACACGCCGCGGTCCGTGCGGAACATCGCGTCGCGACGCTCGGTGAGCGTCAGGCCCGTCCAGCCGGTGGGGTCGGAGAACAACGTGTTCTCGAAGAACCCTTCCCCCCGGGTGAACAGCGTGACCTGTGGCGAGATCACCGTGATCGTCGAAACACGGTGCCGGAAAAGCTCATTGAGCATCGACGCGGCGGTCTCGCCACCGCCGATCATCGCGACGCGCTCGGCGACGATCAGTTCGTGCCCGGCGGCGCGGCGCCAGAAGTCAGCGATCGACATGACCCGCGGATGGCCCGGCAGCAATGTCCGTTCGGCCTGGCCGGGTCCGGTGATCATCACCGCGTCGGCGACGACGGTCGAGTCCCGGGTGCGCAACTCCCAGCCCCGACCGCCAACCGACATGCGTTCCACCTCGCCGTGCACCACGTCCATACCGATGGCGTCGGCGACCCAGCGCAGGTAGGCCGCCCACCTGTGGTGGTTCGGCGCCGGCCTGCCGCGGTCGATCCACTCGGCGAACTGCGAGGTGGCGACGAGGTAGGCCTGCCAGCTGTGCCGGGTCATCCGCTCGTCGAGTTCGGCGTTGCGCCGCGGCACGAGCGCGGAGCGGTACGGGAAACCGATGTCCTTCTCCGGGCTGGTGCCCAGGCGGTGCTGTCCGTCGGTCCACCCGCCTGCGGCGGTCCAGTTCGCCCCCACCGCAGTGCGTTCGACCGCCACCACCTCTGGTGCGTCGACGCCCATGTTGCGCAGCTCGGCCGCCTTCGCGGCGACGGCGACGGCCTTGGGGCCGGCACCGATCACGGCCAGTGTGGCGGTCATGGGGCGACCTCCTGCAGCGCGTCCTGCCACAGAGACTGCAGGACGGCGACGTCGTCGGCGGACAGCACGTCGGGCAGCGTCCGCCACTGGGTGGCCAGTACGGGTGCACCGGACTCGCCGAGGACGGCAGCCATCACGGTCACCTCGTGACGGACGGCCAGTTCCGGTTCGGGCAGCACCGACACCGCGTGCAGGAGTCCCTTGTCGACGTCGAACGCCCCGGCGCCGCCCACGTCGGCACGGCCCAGGTAGTTCAGCAGGAGCTGCGGTGGCCGGTAGGCGGACAACCGGTCGGCGGTGTCGGGCCGCAGATACCGCAGCAGGCCGAAATCGATTCCGTCGCCGGGGATCTCGACCGGCCCGGTGTCGGGGTCGACGCGGACGGGATATATCGCGCTGAGCAGTCCGACGGTGTCACCCGTGTCGGCGCCGTCGCTGACGATGCTGTCGGCGCGGCCGTGTGTCTCGAGTGCCAGCAGCGGTGCAGGGGTGGGTTGTCCGCGTCGCCGGCGCCAGGCGGTCACCGTGCGCGCCGCCGCCGTGGCCAGCAGCGCCGGCATGGCTTCCGCTGAGGCGATCAGCCGCGCGGTGAGGTCGGGGTCGGTGATCGCGACGCTGACCGCGAGATCGCAGGCGCGGTCGGTGTCCGGCCGTATACGGCGCGCTCCGAGCTCCGGGTCGGCGCCGTCGAGTTGTGCCGCCCAGAAGTCGGCGGTGTCGAGGCGGTGGGCCCGCTCGTGCAGGAGCGCCGACCACCGGCGGTAGGTGGTGTGTTCACGCGTCGGCACGGGCGCGCGCCCCGCCCGAAGCGAGTGCCAGGCGGCGTCGAGCTCACCGAGGACGACCCGCCACGACGCCGGATCGATCGCCAGCACGTGCGCGGTCAGCACGAGCACACCCGCGCCCCGCTCCGGGCGCAGCCACACCGCCGACCACATCCGGCCGCGTTCGGGATCCAGTGTCTGCACGGCGTTCTCGGTGTGCTCGCCCACCGCGGCGGCGAGGTCACCGCCCACCGCGACCTCCGAGAACAGCTCGTCGGCGGACGTATCCGCTTGTGGCACAAGCGTCATGGTGGTGCGGTCGAATCGCGCGCGCAGCACTTCGTGACAGTCGAGGACGGTGCCGAACAGGGCGCGCAGCGCGTCGGCGGTGATGCCGTCGGGCAGCGGAATCGCCTCGGTCTGCGCCAGCCGGCGCGGGTCGCCGTACTCGTAGAGCCAGTGCACGTTGGGCAGCACCGGAACCGGCTCCAGCCCGGCCACTTCGGGTGCGTCCGATGCGGGTTCCGCGCCCGCCTCCGCGTCGATCGCGGCGGCGAGTTCGCGGATCGAGCCGCATTCCAACATCAGCCGGGCGCGCAGCGCGACGCCGCGGCGACGGGCGGCCTGCACGACCGAGAGCGCCACGATGCTGTCCATCCCGAGGGTGAGCAGGTCGGCGCTCACGTCCACCGCCGCGGTCCCGAGCAGTTCGGCGACCGCCTCGGCCAGTGCCGTCTCGGTGGGGGTCTCGGGTGCGGCCGCCGGTCCCGTCGCGGCGGCGTCGTGGGCCGCCAGGGCCGCGTCGTCGATCTTGCCGTGAGCTGTCAGCGGCAGTTCGTCGACGACCGCGATGTGGTGTGGGACGAGGTAGCGCGGAAGCCGGGTACTGAGCAGGCGGCGCAGCTCGGCGACCTCCACGGCGGTGCCCGCGGTGGCCGCGTACGCCATCAGCCTCGGTCCGCTGGAATGGGTGCGGACGGCGACGTGCGCGGCGCGCACGGCGGGGTGGGTCTGCAGCACCGCGCTCACCTCGCCCGGTTCGACGCGGAAACCGCGGATCTTGACCTGATCGTCGCTGCGGCCCAGATACTGCAGGGCGCCGTCGGCGTTGCGTCGCACCACGTCGCCGGTGCGGTACATCCGGTGTCCGGGCTGGAGCGGATCGGCGACGAACCGACCGGACGTCTCGCCTGAGCGGTTCAGGTAGCCGCGGGTGAGCTGGGCCCCGGACAGGTACAACTCCCCCGCCACCCCGTCGGGCACCGGACGCAGCCACGCGTCGAGTACGTAGGCGCGGGTGTGACGGGTCGGCAGACCGATCACCGAATGCGGATGCTGTGGGAACGCGGCGACGACGGCCTCCACGGTCGTCTCGGTGGGCCCGTAGCAGTTGTACGCGGTCATACCGGTGCGTGCGCATTCGTCGCGGATGAACCGCCACGTACCGCTGCCCACCGCTTCGCCGCCGAGGGCCAGCACCGTCAGCGGCACCCGTGTCAGCAATCCGAAAGCCTTGAGCTGAGCGAACATCGACGGGGTCGTGTCGATCATGTCGATGCCGTGCCGGTCGATGGTGTCGACCAGCGCCTCGGCGTCGCGTTGAACGTCGTCGCCGATGATGTGCACCGAATGGCCCTCGAACAGCGCGACCAGCGGCTGCCACGCGGCGTCGAAGGTGAACGACCAGGCGTGCGCGATGCGCAGCGGTCGGCCGAGGCGGGCGGCGGCCGGGCGCAGCACATGCCGAGCGTGGTCGTCGCCGTAGGCCAGCACCGCGTCGTGGGTGCCGAGGACGCCCTTGGGTAGCCCCGTGGTGCCGGAGGTGAACACCGCGTAGGCGGCCTGTCCAGGGGCGACCGCTGCCGGTGACCACGACTCGTCGGGTGCTCCGACGGTGGCCAGCAGCGCATCGTCGACGACGACGGGGGCCGCGGTCTGGCGCAGGATCTCGCTGATGCGCTCACCGGCCATCGCGGGGTCGAGCGGGACGATCATGCCGCCCGCCTTGAGCACCCCGAGCATGGCGATGACGTAGTCGGGACCGCGCGAAAGCCGGACGGCCACCGGGGTTTCCGACTTCACGCCCTGAACGGTCAGTGTCGCGGCCAGCCGATCGGCGGCGGTATCGACCTCGTGATAGCTGAGCGCGCCACCCTCCCAGCTGATCGCGATCGCGTCCGGCGTCCTGCGCGCGGCCTCGGTGAATGCGGTGTGCACACCGGACCCGTGGGCCGGCGCAGCGGGCGCCTCGACCTGGTCCGGGCCGTCGTCGGAGATGCGCACCTCGCGTAACGGCCGGTCCCACAGCGTGATCAGCCGCTGCACGGTGTCCAGCAGGGTCTGTCCGACGCCCTGCGGGGTGAGGGCGCCCAGGGCGCCGTCGAGGGTCTCCACCAGCACGGTCAACTGCTCGTCGGCCATGTGTGCGGCGATGGTGACCGGGAAGTGCGACAGGCTCTCCAGCGCCGCGGGGATGAAGGTGGCGCCGTCGGCCTCGAACCGGTGGTCACCGCCGACGATCCCACCCGGCGGGAAATTCTCGTACACCAGGAGCGAGTCGAAGATCTCACCGACACCGGCAAGGGAGCGCAGCTCGGCGTGCGCGAGATAGCTGTGGTCACGCAGCGCGGCAGCGGTGCGCTGCAGCGAAAGACACTGACGTGCAACGGTGTTCACCGGGTCGAGCCGTACCCGCAACGGCACGGTGTTGATGAACAGACCGACCATGGTCTCGACGCCGGCGAGTTCACCGGGGCGTCCTGAGACCGTCATCCCGAAGGTGACGTCGCGGCGGTCGGTGAACACCGAGAGCATTGCCGCCCAGGCCATCTGCACCAGGGTGTTGACGGTGACGCTGCGCGAGCGGGCCGCCTCGGTCAGCCGGTGGGTGGCGGCGGCGTCCAGCCTCACCTCGGTGCGCCGCGGCAGTCCAGGCGCGGGTTCGACGGCCGACAGCGCTGGAGTCAGCAGCGTCGGGCCGTCGAGGCCGGCTAGGTGTTCGGTCCACAGTGCCCGGCCGGCGTCCTGGTCGCGGCCGGCCAGCCAGCCGATGTAGTCCCGGTAGGGCCGCGGCGGGCCGCCGAGCGCACCCAGCTCCCCGCCCGCACGGTAGAGCGTCATCAGTTCGCCGACGAACAGCGGGAGCGACCAGCCGTCGATGACGATGTGATGGGCGACGATCGCGAACCGCCATCGCGGACCGGGCATGTCGATCAGCAGGAAACGGATCACCGGTCCGTGTCCGAGGTCGAAGGGGCGCGTGCGCTCGCGGTGCTCGAGCTCCGCGGCCTCCTCGGCGGTCTGCGCGGTGACGTGGCGCCACGGCACGTCGACGCGGGCGGGGATGACCTGGACGGGGCGGGGCAGGTCGCCGCGGAAGAAGCTGGCCCGCAGGTTGGGATGCCGGGTCAGCATCGCCGCCGCGCACCGGCGCAGCAGGTCGGTGTCCAGAGTTCCGGTGACGTCGGCGGCCATCGCGATCACGTAGGGATCGCCGTCCGTGTGCTCCGGGCCGGTGAGCATCGTCATCGAGTAGAGCCCCTGCTGCAGGGGGCTCAACGCCATCACGTCCTCGACGGCGTTGGCGGCGTCTGCGGCCTCGGTCTGTGTCACGGCGCATCCCCCCGCGATGCACCCCACGACGCCGTCAGTGCGGCGAGTTCGTCCGGGGACAGACCCGAGGCGCTCATCGGTGCGTGGCTGGTGTCGGCCTCATCGTCGGCGCCGGCGGCAGCGGCCTTGTCGTCGACGGCGGCGGCGAGCTCCTGCAGGGTGGGCTGTTCGAACACCATCCGCGCGGTCAGCGTGAGCCCCGCATCGCGGGCGCGGGCGGCCAGCTGCACGGCGAGGATGCTGTCCCCGCCGAGGCTGAAGAAATCGTCGTACCGGCCGGTGACCTCGACGTCGAGTACCTCGCCGAGCAGTGCTGCCAGGGCGCGTTCGGTGTCGGTGGTGGGTGGCTCACCGGTCCGACCCGCCGCGCGGGTGGCCGGTTCGGCGGCACGCGAGTCCGAGCCGACGAGTTCGAGCACACCGTCGGCGCTCCACCGGGCCTGGTCACCGGTGCGGTGCAACCGCGCCCCCGGCTGCGCCCCGTAGGGGTGGGCGACGAGCCGGGTCGCGGTCAGGCCTGCCCCGTTCCAGTGGGCGGCGGCGAGTGGTCCGCCCGCGGTGTACACGTCGCCGACCACGCCGACCGGCGCCGGCTGCAACGCCTGGTCGAGGACGAATAGGCTTCCGCCACCCCACTGTTCGAGGATGCGCCGCCGCTCGCCGGGCGCACCGATCTCGAGGTCGCGGACCGTGAGGTCGGGCTGCTCGGCGAATGCCGTCACGACGCGGCCGAGCCAGCCGACGAACCGCTGCGCGGTCTCGCGGCTGTAGAGCTCGGGTCGGTAGATGACGTGTCCGCGGTACCCACCACCGTCCTCGTGGGCGAAGAAGTTCAGCGACAGGTCGGCATGCGCGGCGTCGAAGGTCGGCTCCAGCACCGTGACGGTGGTGTCGCCGTCGGGGCCGTGGCCGATCACCCGATTCTCGGGGAGCTGTTCGCGGACGTGCACCACGACGCTGAACAGCGGGTTGCGCGCCAGCGTGCGGACCGGGCTGACCGCGTCGACGACCTGATCGAACGGTAGGTCCTGGTGGGCGTAGGCCGCGAGCGCCATCTCACGGGCGCGGCGGCACACCTCCCGCAGGGTGGGGTTGCCGCGAAGGTCGTTACGCAGCACCAGGATGTTGATGAAGAAGCCGACCAGCTGGTCGAGTTCCGGCTCGGACCGGCCGGCCACCGGGGTGCCGAGCGGGATGTCGGCGCCGGCGCCCGCCTTGTGCAGCACGACGGCGACCGCCGCCTGCAGCAGCATGAACTCGGTGACTCCGAGTTCGCGGCACAGCACCGCCAGCTTGTCCCGGGTGGCGCCATCGATGTGGAATTCGACCGCCTCGGCGAGCCCGCTGGGCACGGGTGGGCGCGCGAAGTCGGGTCGCAGCCCGGTCTCCTCGGGCAGACCGGCGAGTTGTTCGGTCCAGTAGGCGCGCTGGGGCCCGGCGATACCGGTGTCGTCAGCGAGCAGTGCCGCCTGCCAGGCGCCGTAGTCGGCGTACTGCACGGGCAGCGGCGCCCAGGCCGGCGCCTCGCCCGCGGTCCGGGCCCGGTAGGCGGTCAGCAGATCGGCGAACAGCACGGTGGCCGACCAGTGGTCACCGGCGATGTGGTGCATCACCACCGACAGCACGTGGCCGTCCTGCACGCTCAGGATCGCCGGGCGGATCGGCCGGTCGCCTTCGAGGTCGAACACGTGGGTGCGTTCCCGGTCGAGTTCTGCGCGCAGCCACTCGTCGCCGTCCCCGCGGGCACGGCGCACCGTCACCGGTTCGGGCGGAAGGACGACCTGGTAGGGCACGCCGTCGATCTCGCGGTAGACGGTGCGCAGGATCTCGTGGCGGTCGATCACGTCACCGATCGCGGTGACCAGAGCATCGACGTCACACGGCCCACGCAGACGCGCGGCGAACGGGATGTTGTTGACCACGCTGGGCCCGTCGACCCGGTAGGCGAACCACGACCGCAGCTGTGCCGACGACAGCGGCGCAGGCCCGTCGAGGTGCAGCGGGACCAGGCGCGGTCGCACCGGTCCGCCGCCACCGGCGCGCAGGGTGTCGACGTGTCCGGCGATCTGCGAGACGGTCGCCAGCTCGAAGACCTCTTGCACGCCGATGTCGACACCGCACGAGGTCCGCACGGCGGCAACCAGTTTCGTCGCCAGCAGCGAATGCCCACCGAGGTCGAAGAAGGAATCGTCGGCGCCGATGTCCCCGTCCCGGCCCAGCAGATCGCCGAACAGTCGCGCGATCTCACGCTCGGTGTCGGTCGCGGGTTCACGGAACTCGATCGTCGAACTCAGCTCCGGTTGCGGCAGCGCGGCACGGTTGATCTTGCCGTGGGTGGTGATCGGGACCTCGTCGATGACGACGTACGCGGCGGGCACCATGTACTCGGGCAGCGCCGCGGCCACCCGCGCGCGGATGCGGTCGACGGCGACCGACTCCCGGTCCTCACCGCTCACCGGGGTCAGGTAGCCCACCAGGCTCTTGCCGACCCCCGGCAGATCGTCGACCATGACGACGGCCTGACCGACGCTCGGGTCCACCGAGATCGCGGCCGCCACGTCACCGAGTTCGATGCGGAACCCGCGGATCTTCACCTGTTCGTCGGCGCGCCCGACGAACTCGATGTCACCGTCGGCGTTGCGGCGGGCGAGGTCACCCGACCGGTACAACCGCCCGCCCGGCGTGAACGGATCGGCGACGAAGCGCTCCGCGGTCAGGCCGGGTCTGCGGTGGTAGCCGTGGGCGACATGTGTTCCGCCGATGTAGATCTCGCCGATGACGCCGACGGGCACCGGTTGCAGCGCATCGTCGAGCAGATGCATCTGCGTGTTGATCTTCGGGCGGCCGATCGGCACGATGCGGGTGCCCTGCTTGCCTTCCACCTTGTAGCGGCTGGCGTTGATCACCGTTTCGGTCGGTCCGTAGAAGTTGTGCAGCAGCGCGTCGAAGGTGGCGTGGAACTTGTCGGCCACCTCGCCCGGCAGGGGTTCGCCGCCGATCGGCACGCGTTGCAGGGTGCGCCACTGGCTGACCCCGGGTAGCGACAGGAACAGACCCAGCAGTGACGGCACGAAATGCATGGCGGTGATGCCTTCGTCGCGCAGCAGGTCGGTGAGGTAGCCGATGTCGTTGAGTCCGCCCGGCCGGTGGATGACCACGCGCGCGCCGCATGCCAGCATGCCGAAGATCTCGGCGATCGACACGTCGAAACTGGGCGAGGCGACCTGCAGCATTCGGTCGTTCCCGTCGACCTGGTAGTCGTTCTTGAACCAGACGAAGTACTCCGCGACCGGGCGGTGCGGTACGGGCACACCTTTGGGCAGGCCGGTGGTGCCTGAGGTGTAGATCAGGTACGCGGTGTTGTCGGGCAGCAGCGGCCGCACCCGGTCGGTGTCGGTGGGGTCATCGGCGGGCAGCCCGTCGATACCGGCGAGCGGTTCGCGCAGAACCACTTTCGCGTCGCAGTCGCCCAGGATGAACGCCAGCCGGTCCTCGGGGTAGGTGGGATCGATCGGTACGTACACCGCACCGGCCTTCACCACCCCCAGCGCGGTGATGATCAGCTCCGGCGACTTGTCGAGCAGCACCGCGACGCGGTCCTCGGTGCCGATGCCCTGGTTGATCAGCCAGTGGGCCACCCGATTGGCGGCCGCGTTGATCTCGCGGTACGAGTAGTGCCTGCCCTCGTAGACGACCGCGACGGCGTCCGGTGTCCGGGCCACCTGCGCGGCGATCACGTCGGGCAGTGTGCTGGGTGGGGTGTCGAACCGCTCCCCGCAGGCGACGTCGTGCAGCCAGGCGGCGTCGGCCGCATCCATCAGGTCGAGGCGCGACAGCGGTGTGTCGGGACGGTCCAGTGCGCTGTGAAGTAGGACGACGAAGTGGTCGAGAAGCTGGTGGGCCAGTGCCGGTTCGATGATCTCGACCAGGTGCTCGATCTCGACCCGCGCGCCCCCGCCGGACCGATCGGCGTCGAATTCGACCATGATGCCCAACGGCAGCTGGGTGATGTGGCTGCGCAGCTCGGCGCGTTCGCAGCGCACACCCGGCGGGGTGAACCCGAATCGGTCGGGACCGCGGAATCCGAAGCTGACCCTGGTCATCCGCTCAGTGCCGTGGCGGCGGTCCGGGTTGAGCTCGCGGACCACCAAATCGAGGTTGACGCCCTGGTGGGCGAATGCGCCGAGCGCGGTGTCGCGGGCGTGGATCAGCATGTCGCGGAACGACATCGACGGTCCCGGCTTCAACCGCATCGCGACGGTGTTCCCGTAGTAGCCGATCCGGTCCTCTGTGCCGGTGCCGCGGTTGAGCACCGGGGTGGCCACCAGGAGATCGTCGGCGTGGGTGTAGCGGTGGATCAGGGTGCCGAACACGGCGAGCAAAACCGCGTATGGGGTGCATCCGGTCTCGCGCGCCAGATCGGCCACGCGGCGTGTGGTGTCGGCGCCCAGCGCCACGCTGCTGCGCGCCGAGCGCCAGGTCGTCGGCACCGCCGAACCGGTCGGCCCCGGAAGTTCGAGCGGCTCCGGCGGATCGGCCATGACCGTGCGCCAGTACGCGAGGTCGGCCTCGGCGTCCCGGGGACCGGCGGGTACGTGCGGGGTGAGGTCCTCCCCCAGGTCGGCGCCGGTGTAGGCGCGGGTGAGGTCGGCGAAGAACACCTCCCACGAGCCGTCGTCCCACGCGATGTGGTGGGCGACCAGCAGCATGACGTACTCCTGAGCACCGGTGCGCACCATGGTGATTCGCAGCGGAGCGTCGCTTGACAGGTCGAACGGCGCGGCGAACTCCCGCTGCGCGAGGACTTCGAGGCGCAGCCGCTGCGCCTGCTCGGACTGGCTCGCGACGGTCAGGTCGTGTTCGGACCACGCGGGACGCAGGTCGGCGTGCACGGTGGGGCGCGGTTCGCCGGTGTCGCCGGCGGCGTAGGTGGTCCGCAGCACGGGATGTCTGCGTGCGACGGCGTCGAGGGCACTGCGCAGGGCGGGGAGGTCGATGTCACCGCTGATGCGGTAGGAGAGGCAGACATTGAGCAGCGCGCCGGACGGGTCGGCGGCTTGCACGAACCACATCCGCAGCTGACCGTCGGACAGTTCGCGGGGAGCCGCCTCGCCGGCTGTGGCGTGCTGCGAGGAAAGCCCGCGCTCGCTGAGCCTGCGGCGCAGCAGTTCCAGGCGTGCTGTGTCATCCGGGCCGGCAAGCCTTGATTCGGTGGTGTCAGTCACGCGGGATATCTACTTTCTCGTCGAGCTCGGCGACCAGTTCGCCGCCGGTGATGCCGCCCAGCAGGGTGGCGAGCGGGACGGTTCGGCCGATGACACGTCTGAATCTCTTACGGAGATCAAGGGCGAGCAGCGAATCGACCCCGAGGTCGAACAGCGACGCGTCGAGGTCGATCGCGCCGGGGTCGGTGATGCTGAGAACGGCCGCGAGTTCCCCGCGGACGGCGTGGACGGTGTCCACCGCGGCGGCGAGTGTCGCCGGCCCATCGTGCCCCCGCTCGGGCTCAGCGCTGCCGAAGAACATCCGCATCCGGTGCATATCCGCCGAGAGCACCAGTGGGTCGACCGTGTGCTCGCACAGGCTGGCCTCGATCGCCGGTTCCGGGGCCATCGGCCGTAGCCCGGACCGTTCGATGCGGGCGGTTTCGGCGGCGTCGACGATGCCGGCGCCGCCCTCGGATTGCCACAGCCCCCACCGGATCGCCACGGCACGGCGGCCGTCGGCGCGCAGCTGCTGGGCCATCGCGTCGAGCATCCGGTTGGCGGCCGAGTACACGGCGTGGCCGGTGCCACCCCACAGTCCGGACACCGACGAGCACAGCAGGATGCGGGCGTCCGGGCGCAGCGGCCACAGTGCGGCCAGGTGGGCGAGTCCGGTGACTTTGGCGCCCAACGTGTTCGCCGCGTCCGCCGCGTCGAGGCGGTCACCGCCGGCGAAGGTGGCGGCACCCGCGGCGTGGATCAGCATCGACGCACCGTCCGCCCGGGCAGCTGCGGCGGCGACGCTCTCCCGATCGGTGAGGTCGCACGGTACCGAGAGCACCTCGGCGCCGTGTGGTCGCGCCAGTTCTGCCAGCACCGCGGGTTCGACGGCGCGGCGGCTGAGCAGGACGATGCGTCGGGCGCCGCGGTCGGCGAGGTAGCGCGCATAGTGCTGACCGATCGCGCCCGCACCACCGGTGATCACCACGTTGTCGAGCACCCCCGACTGCAGCGACAACGGCTGCGCGACAGGCGCGTCGAGCATGGTGCGCCGGTACAGCGTCGGTTCGGACCCGGAGTCACGGAGGGCCAACTCCCCCGCACCGGTCAGGAGCGTGTCGATCAGAGCCGGGTCGATCAGCGCCGGGTCAATCGAGGTGTCGGCGGAGACGTCGAGATGGTGGAAGCCGAGTTCGGGGTTCTCCAGGCCGAGGCTGCGGTGCATCGCCGCGAGTGCGGCCGCGGTGAACGCCACCGTCTCACCGGTCCGCACCTGCTCGCCGGCGGCGGTGATCAGCCATACGTCCCGGCACCGCGGGCCGGCCGCTGCGGGGTAACGCAAGGCCCCGGCACCGACCAGGTCGGTGAGCGCCGCGACCGCGGTGTCGGCGTCGGCGGCATCGGGCTGCGGTGCGACGACGACCATCAGCTCCGCGGTGTCCGGCGCCGTCAGTGTCACACCGGGGTGGCGTTCGGCGGCAGCGCGCACCCGCTCGAAGAGGGCACCGGCGGCACCGAGGTCGGTCACGGCCACCGCGACGGGCGCGGCGTGATTCGTCCGCACACCCGTGACCGGTTGCCATACCTCTTGCGCGACAGTCAGGTTCGCCGTTTCGGGCAGCGGTTCCGGACGCGCCCACATGGGAGTGGCCCGCATGGGGGCGTTCGGGAATCCGCGCAGCCGATTCGCGGGGTGACCGACGGCGTCGCGCCAGCCGTAGCCGGGGTCGGCGACGACGGCAGCGGACAGGTGCGCCGAGAGGGCCTCGGTGATCGGCTCGTCGCGCCGGCCCGATCCGACAAGCGTGGCGGCGGCGTCGCCGAGGATGTCGCCCATCGCGAACAGTAGTTGCGGATGCGCCGACAGCTCGACGAAGGTCGTTGCACCACAACGCAACGCGGCTTGGAAGGCGCGGTCGAAGCGCACCATGTTCCGCAGGTTTCCGTACCAGTAGTCACCGAATGCGGTGCCCGCGGGAACGACGTCACCGGTGGCGCCGCCGATGAACCGCACCGGGGTTTCGGCGAACACCTGCTGCGGGAGCCGGCGCAGCAGATCGTCGCGCAGCGGTTCGAGGATGCTGGTGTGCACCGGGAAGCCGACGGTGATCTCCCGTGCGAACCGGCCCTGCTCGCGCACCAGTGCGACCGCAGCCGAGACCGCGTCCCGGTCACCGGAGACCGCTACCGAGGTCGGGGCGTTGACCACGGCCAGCTCGAGCCAGCCCGGGGTGGCGGCGATGACCTGCTGTGCGGCGTCGGGATCGACCCCCAGGACGGCGACGGCGTGGTCACCGGGCAATCGGTCCACGACGCCGGCGCGGGCGATCACCACCGACACCGCATCCGGGAGCGTCATCGCACCGGCGATGTAGGCCGCGCCGATCTCACCGAGACTGTGGCCGACGGTGACGTCGGGCAGCACCCCGAACGACCGCCAGACGTGGGCCAGCGCGACGGCGTGGGTGAACTGCGCGCCCTCGATCTCGGTTTCCGAGAAGGTGTTCACGGCGTCGGACCCCGTCAGGTAGCGGACCGGGGACGCCGCCCCCGCCGCGACGAACGCCGCGGCGCACGCGTCGACCGCCGCCCGGTACTCGTCGAGCTCCCGGTAGGCCTCTGCGCCCATCGACGGCCACTGGGTGCCCTGCCCGGGGAAGACGAACGCGATGCGCGCTGCGGAACCGTCGGCGCTGCGGGCGACGAGCGGATGGTCGGCACCGTCGGCGACCGCCCGCAGACCGTCGGCCAGTTCGTCGCGGCCACCCGCCCGGATCACCGCGCGGTGCCGCCGCACCCGGCGGGTGGTCACCAGCTGCCCGGCCACCTCAGCCACCGACGCCGCCGGGTTGCGGTCCAGGTAGCTCAGCACCGCACGCGCGTCGTCGGCGAGCAGATCACCGGCATGGGCGCTCAGCGGCACCGGGATGCGACCGTCGGGCCACCGGTTCGACCGGTTCACTTCGCTTCCCGGGGCCGGTCCGGCACCGCGACGACGAGGTGGGTGTTGGTGCCGCTCATCCCGAACGCCGACACCGCGCCCACGCGTTCGCCGTTGCGTGCCTGCCACGGTGTGAGCTTGTTCGCCAACCGCAGAGCGCTGGTCTCCCAGTCGATCTCGCGACTCGGCTCGTCGACGTGCAGGGTCGGTGGGACGGCGGCGCGGTCGGCGGACACGAGCACCTTGGCCAGCCCGAGGGCGCCTGCGGCGGCCTGGGTGTGCCCGATGTTGGATTTCACCGACCCGAGCAGTGGCCCGCGGCTCGGGGTGGCGGCGCCGTAGGTGGCCGCGAGCGAGTGCAATTCGGTCCGGTCGCCGAGTCGTGTTCCGGTGCCGTGACCTTCGACCATGCCGACGTCTTCGGGGGTCACCCCGGACTGTTCCATCGCCCGTGCGAACAGTCGGGTCTGGGCCCGCTCGCTCGGGGCGGTGAGGCCGACGGTGCGGCCGTCGGAGTTGACGCAGCTGGCGCGCACCTCGGCGAGGATGTCGCGGCCGTCGCGCACCGCACGTGACGTGCGTTGCAGCACGAACAGTCCCGCGCCCTCGGCCCACACGGTGCCGCCGGCGTGCGCGCTGTAGGGCCGGCAGTGCCCGTCGTCGGACAGCGCGTGCTGTGTGGAGAATTCGACGAAATAGCCCGGTGACCCCATCACGCATACGCCACCGGCCAGTGCGATGTCGCAGTCGCCCGACCGCAGCGCCTGCACCGCGAGGTGGAACGCGGACAACGCCGAGGAGCAGGAAGTGTCGACCGTGACGGCCGGGCCGGCCAGGTCGAGCGTGTAAGCGATGCGCCCGGAGATGACACCGAGTGAGGTACCGGTGATCAGATGGCCGCTGTGGTGGGAGAATTCGCTCAGCGCGGGGCCGTACTCCAGGGCCGAGGCGCCGAGGTAGCAGCCGACGTCGTGGCCGGCCAGGTCGTCGGGGTTGATGCCGCTGTTCTCCAGCGCACGCCACGCCAGCCGCAGGGCCACCCGCTGCTGGGGGTCCATCGCCACCGCCTCGCGGGGAGAGATGCCGAAGAATTCCGGGTCGAAATGCGCAGCGCTGCTGAGGAACCCGCCGAGGTCCTGGATCGGTGTGAACCCCTCGCGCCGCGATCCGGAGAACAACTCCCGCAGCGACCAGCCACGGTCGGTGGGAAAAGGGCTCAGCGCCTCCCGCTCTTCGCAGAGCAGTGTCCAGTAGTCCTCGGCCGTGTCGATCCCGCCAGGTGCCTCCACCGCCATACCGACGATGACGACGGGGTCCTCGTCGGCGACGACACGGTCCCCGCGGGTCATCCGCCGTTCACCAGCGCAGCTACCGCGTCCAGGTGCTCATCGAGGTAGAAGTGACCGCCCGGCAGAGTCGACAGCGTGAACCGGCCCGCGGTATGGGAGGCCCAGCGCTGCGACCACTCCCGGCTGATCCGGTGGTCGCGGTCGCCGCGCAGGGCGTGGATGTCGGCGGTGATGCGCTCGTCGCGCCCGCAGGTGTATCCGCTCAGCGCGCGGTAGTCGGCCCGCACCGCCATGACGAGCAGTTCGACGAAGTCCTCGTCGTCGAGCAGTCGCGGGTCGGTGCCGCCGAGGTCGACCATGTCGGCGAGGACGTCGCGGTCGGTGCTGGGCAGCGGTGACGATTCCGCGACCGTCGACGGCGCCTGGCCGGCCGACGCCCACAGCGTGCGCACCGGAACGCCGTGACGCTCGGCGACGCGCGCGAACTCGAAGGCCACCACCGCGCCCATGCAGTGGCCGAACAGGTCGAGCGGGCCGACGCGGTCCCACGGACCGGCCTCGAACAACTGGGTGGCCAGGTCACCGATGCTGGCAGCCGCGGGGTGCCGCAGCCGGTCCGCACGCTGCGGATACTGCACGATGTAGGTGTCGATCCCCTTGTCGGCGAACGTTTTCGCCAGCCTGCGGTACGCCGCGGCGGCGCCACCGGCGTGCGGGAACACGACAGCCGTCGAACCACCCGCCGCAGGGAAGTGTTTGACCCAGGGGGCGAATTCGAGCTGCTGGGTGGTCATCGCGCCTGGGCCGAATCGAGTGCGGATGCCACGTCGGCGGAATTCATGTCGGCGACTTCGAGGTAGAGCTCGGCGACGCCCTCGAGCCGGTCGCTGCCGGACTCGTGGTCGGCGAGCCGGCGCGCCAGTGCGCCGACGCTGCGCGCGGCGAAGATGTCGGTGACCATGACACCCGGCGCGTCGAGCCACTCGCGGATCCGCGCCACGGTCTGGGTGGCCAGCACGGAATCACCGCCCAGCTCGAAGAAGTCGTCGTCGGCGCCGACGCTGTCGCGGTCCAGGACGGTGGCGACGATGTCGGCCAGCGCCCGCTCCAGTGCCGTGGCCGGTGCACGGTACGTGGGCGCCTGACCCTGGGCCCGCTCGGCCATGCTCCGGGTCAACGCCGCGGCGACCGCCCTGCGGTCGATCTTGCCACCCACCGTGAACGGAATGGCCTCGACGAACGCGATGTGGCTCGGAACCATGTGCGGCGGAACGAGTTCGGCCATCCCTCGGGTCATGTCGTGCAGGGTCAGCCGGTCATTCGCGGCCCGCACGATGGCGGCCAGCTGTTCGGTTCGCCCGTCGCCGGGCGCGGCCAGCACCGAGGCCACGGCGGCGTCGACACCGGCGATGCGCCGCAGCGCGGCTTCGACCTCACCGAGTTCGATCCGATAGCCGCTGATTTTCACGCGGTGATCGGCGCGGCCGACGAAGTCGATCTGCCCGTCGGGCAGATAGCGGACGAGGTCGCCGGTGCGATACCAGGTGCGCCCGTCGTGGACGACGAAGCGTTCGGCGGTCAGGTCGGGACGGCCGCGGTATCCGCGGGCGATGCCGCGGCCGCCCACCCACAACTCGCCGGGCACCCAGTCGGGACAGTCCGTACCGTCGGCCGCGACGACGCGGCAGGCGTTGTTGGGCAGCGGACGGCCGAAGGGAACGGCCGACCACTCCGCCGGCAGCTCGCCCGGTTCACAGATGGTGTTGTGGATCGCGGTCTCGGTGGCGCCGCCCAATCCGGCGAACTGCACGTGCGGTGCCGCCCTGCGCAATTCGCGCACCATCTCGGTGCGCACCCAGTCGCCGCCGGTGGGGACCACGCGCACCGAGGGCAGCGAACCACCCACCTGGAGCAGCATCTCCAGCCACCCCGGCATGAAGTGCAGCACGCTCACCCCGTGCTCGTTGATCATCCGCACCCAGCTGTCGGGGTCGCGGCGCTGCTCTTCGTCCACCACCACGAGCGATCCGCCGGCGCGCAGCATGCCGAAGATGTCGAGCACAGACAGATCGCCTTCGAGCGTGGAGAGCGCCAGGCACCGGTCGGCGGGCCCGATTGCGAAGTGGCCGTTGATGAATTCGAGGGTGTTCATGGCGGCGGCGTGGGTGACCTCGACCCCCTTGGGCGCACCGGTCGAGCCCGACGTGAACAGGACGTAGGCGACCTCGTCGGGAGCGATGGTCGCGGGAGTGACCTCGGGCGCCCGCGATCCGACGCGGACGGCCTCGGCGATCGTCAACGCGGGCAGGAACGTCGGCGGTCCGTCACCGCACGCCAGGGCCATGCGCACGCCGGCGGTGTGCAGGATGCTCTCCGCGCGGTCGGCGGGCTGGTCGGCGCCGACCGGCACGTACACCGCACCGGCGGCGTGGATCGCCAGTAGCGCGGTCACCTGATCGGCGCACTTGGGTCCCATCACCGCGACCGTGTCGCCCGGTTTGATGCCGGCCACCTGCAGCGCACCGGTGACGGCGAGCACCCGCTCGCGCAGTTCGGCGTAGGTGAGTGTTCCCGTCGAACTCACCATCGCGGTCGCGTCGGGAGTCGTTGCGGCGCTGCGGAAGAAGCCGTCGTGCAGGGCTTCCGCACTGCGCTCGGCACCGGTCCCGAGCGCGGCGCGCACTGCCAGTTGCGCGGCCGGCGCCGCGGGCGGATCGACGGCGTCCCACGCCGCGTCGTCGGTGGCGAGCCGGTCGAGTTCGGCGAGCTGATAGGCGAACATCGCATCGATGACCCCGGGGCGGAACGCCTCCTCGCGCACGTCCCAGTTGACCAGCAGGCCGCCGTCGAACGGCGTCACCTGCGAGTCCAGCAGCACCTGCGGCCCCTGGGAGATGTGCCACACCGGCGTACCGAACTGGTCGGTGACGTCGCCGGCGAACAGATCGCCGAGCCCCAGCGCGCTGGTGAACACGAACGGCGCCAGCGTCGGCGTGCAGTGGTGGCGGCTGAGATCGCGCAGTACCGACAGACCCGAATAGGTCGCGTGGCCGGCGGAGGTGTGCAGCGCCTCCTGCATCACCCGCGCCCGCTGCGCCGGTGTGTGCGCGTCGGTGAAGTCGACGTCGAGCATCAGCGACGACGAGAAGTCGCCGACCAGTCTGTCGACATCGGAGTGGAACGGCTCCCGGCCGAACATCGGCAGGTTGAGCAGGAAGTGCCGGCTCGTCGACCACCGGGCCAGCGTTCCGGCGTAAGACGCGGCGAACGCCATCGCCGGGGTGATGCCGCGTTTACGGGCCGCGGCGAACAGCCGGTCGCGGGTGCGGGCGTCGAGGAACTGCCAGCGCCGGGTGCCGCGCCGGGGGTTGCGCTGCTCGGCGCGCGGAACCAGCGGCAGCGCGGGAGGTTCGGGCAGTTCCGGGATGCGCTCGGACCACCAGCGGCGGTCTTCGTCGGCCGCGGGCGGGGGTGTGGCGGTGAGCGCACTGCGGTATTCGCGATAGGTGTACTGCAGTTCGGGCAGCTGCGCGCCGCGGTAGAGAGCGGCGAGATCGGCCATGAAATTGCGGTAGCTGACCGCGTCGGCGGCCTGCATGTCGAGGTCGACGTGCAGCCGGGTGCGCCCGTGCGGCAGCAGCGTGAGCGCCAGCTCGAGCATCTCCCCCTCGAGGAGCTGATGGGATTTGGCGTCGCGAATGATCTCGAGCTGCGCGGCGGCGGCGGTGTCGTCGAGCTCGCGCAGGTCGGTCACCTTGACGGGCAGGCCGCGGTCGCTGATCCGCTGCATCCCGTCGCCGAGGATGTCGACCCGCAGCATCGGGTGGCGCGCAGCCAGTGCGGCGGCCGCGGTGCCCAGCCGTTCGGGGTCGACGCCGGAGCCGTCGAATTCGACGTAGAGGTGTGCGGCCACCCCGCCGAGTTCGGTCAGTTCGTTGCGGCCCACCCACAGTGCGTGCTGCATCGGTGCGAGCGGGAAAGGCGCATCGGGGTCGCCGGCGTCACGCGGCTGCTGCGCGACGGGTTCTTCGGCGACGCGTTCTTCGGTGACGGTGTGTTCGCCGACGAGCTGCGCCCACGCGGCCACGGTCGGGTTCGCCGCCATCGCCGCGAAACGCACATCGATGCCCTGCTTCCGCCAGCGTCCGGACAGTGACATCATGCGGATGGAGTCGAGCCCGGTGGCGATGAGGTCGGCGTTCGGATCGAGTTCGGACTCGTCGACTCCGAGAAGCTCGGCAACCTCGGCGCGTACGGACTGTGAACTCGTCACAACGGCCTCCACCGCGTTTCCTCCAAGTCAACGTAGGCTGCCCTAACTTCGTGAAGGCTATCCTATATTCAAGGAGCCGAACACTCCTACCCAGAGGGGCCTTTCCGCGCTATGAGCACCGGATTCCAGCATGTGCCGAATGACCTCACCGAGGGTTTCGTGCCATTTCCCGAAGACCGCGCCGAGCAGTACCGGCAGGCGGGCTACTGGACGGGACGCCCCCTGGAGTCCCTGCTGATCGACGCGGCCGTGCAGCGACCCGACCACCCCGCGGTCGTCGACGTCGACGACTCGCTCACCTACGCCGAGTTGGTGGCCCGCGCCGACACGGCCGCGGCGGCGCTGGCCGGACTGGGTATCCGCCCCGGGGACCGAGTGTTGTTGCAGCTGCCCAACTCCGTGCGGTTCGCCGTCGCGTTCTTCGGTCTGCTCCGGGCGGGTGCGGTTCCGGTGATGTGCCTGCCGGGCCACCGCACGGCCGAACTCGGGCACTTCGCCGAGGTCAGCGGCGCGGTGGCCCTGGTGATCCCCGACGAAGTGGGCGGATTCGACTACCGCGAGATGGCCGCTCAACTCGTGGCGGACCGTCCGGCGCTGCGGCACGTCATCGTCGACGGCGATCCGGGGCCGTTCCTGTCCTGGACGGCACTGGCCGACGGCGGCGGCCGGACGCCGCAGCGCGGACCCGTCGACACCTCGCTGCCCGCGCTACTGCTGGTGTCCGGCGGTACGACCGGGCTGCCCAAGCTGATCCCGCGCACTCACGACGACTACGTCTACACCGCGGTGTCGAGCGCGCAGGCATGTCACTTCACCTCAGACGACGTCTACCTGGTGGCGTTGCCTGCCGGTCACAATTTCCCGCTGGCCTGTCCCGGCATGCTGGGAGCGATGACCGTGGCGGCGACGACGGTGTTCACCGCCGATCCCAGCCCGGAGGCGGCGTTCGCGCTCATCGACGAACACACGGTCACCGTCACCGGACTGGTCAACGCGCTGGGCAAACTGTGGGCGCAGGCGTGTGAATGGGAACCCGTGCTGCCCACGTCGCTGCGCCTGGTGCAGGTGGGCGGGTCACGGATGAGCCCGGAGGAGGCGCGGTTCATCCTCGACCGCCTGACCCCCGGCCTGTCGCAGATCTTCGGGATGGCCGAAGGCATGCTGAACTTCACCCGGCCGGGAGACCCGGTCGACGTCGTCGTGCACACCCAGGGCCGGCCGGTGTCGCCGCACGACGAGATGCGGGTGGTCGACGAGTCCGGCGTCGAGGTCGGCCCGGGTGAAGAAGGTGAACTGCTCGTGCGCGGGCCCTACACGCTCAACGGGTACTACCGGGCCGACGAGGCCAACGCCCGCTCCTTCAGCCCCGACGGTTTCTACCGCACCGGTGACCGGGTCCGGATCTTCGCCGATGGTCCGCTGGCCGGCAACGTCGAGGTGACCGGGCGCATCAAGGACGTCATCCACCGTGGCGGTGAGACGGTCTCGGCCACCGACCTGGAGGACCACCTCCTCGCCCACCCCGGCGTCTACTCGGCCGCGGCGGTCGCGCTGCCCGACGATTATCTGGGCGAGAAGATCTGTGCGGCAGTGGTTTTCCGCGGCAAGCCGGTTACGCTGGCCGAACTGAACGCGTTCCTCGACGAGCGCGGGGCGTCCACGCACGCCCGGCCCGACGTGGTGGTGCCGATACCCGCGCTGCCGCTGACCGCGGTCGGCAAGGTGGACAAGAAGAAGATCGTCGCGCAGCTGACATCCTGAGCCAAACGCGCCATGGACCCGGGCCACAAGCGGTAGCGTCTGCCTCACGAGCTGGGCGGGAGACGACCATGAAGCGCTGCATCGTCGGAGGATTGGCTGCCCTGCTGATGGCTGCGCCGGTGATCGCCCTGGCGCCGCCGGCCGGCGCCGGTTGCGTGTACGGCGGGCCCGTCCTCGGCAAGTGCGACGGACCGATCCAGCCGGACGGCACCTGGGAACGGTGCGTCACAGTCGCTCAGCTGATTCCTCGCGGCGCCAGTTCCTACCTTGTGCCCGCGAGGAACTGCCAGCTGATGGGCCCCGGCCGGCCGCCTGCGGATCCCAACTTCGCCGACCCCCCGGTGAACATCGCCGGCTGAGCTCCCCACGCGCGCTTTCTCGGTGAAACACCGGACAGCCCATTCGACGCAGTCAAGCGAGTCGATGCGGGCAGCTGTGATGTGTCAGGCCATCACACCCTGGCGGGTGGACCGAAGTTGTCGGTGGTCGAATGTATGTTCGAATTATGTCGGGAAACGACCTGCAGGCCGCGGTGGCGGCTTTGCGTGCCGCCTTCGACGAGGTGGCCGCCTGCAATGTCGACTTGCTGGCCCGGTCCGACCTTGTCGAAGCCCTCGATGAACTCGAAACCCTTGGGTGCCAGCTGCCCACGATCAGTCACCGCCTGCTGGCCCGCCTGCAGAACGAGGCCACACCGAAAGAAATGGGCGCCAAATCGTGGAAGGACGTGCTGTCGATCCGCTGGCGGATATCCACCTCTGAAGCCAACCGCCGGTTGACCGAAGCCGCGTTGTTGGCGCCGCGTCAGGCGTTGACCGGACCGTCGCTGCCGCCGGTGCTGCCCGCCACCGCCGCCGCCCAAGCCCACGGGCTGATCAACGGTGAGCACGCCGAGGTCATTCGCAAGGCCGTCGACAAGTTACCGGGTTTCGTGGACGCGGTCACCCGTGAGCAGTTCGAGGTCAACCTCGTCCGCACGGCAGTCGGTGTCGGTCCGAAGGAACTCAAAGACGCGGCTGACCTGACTTTGTTCCTGCTCGATCAGGACGGGCCCGAGCCCGACGACACCGAACGGGCGCGCAAGCGCGGCGTCAGCAAGCACAAGCAACGCGGTGACGGAATGGCCGATCTGAGCGCAACGTTGACTCCCGAAGGGTGGGCGGTGTGGGAGGTGCTCTTCGCCAAGTACGCCGCGCCCGGGATGTGCAATCCCGACGATCCCGAACCCTGCACCTCGGGGACGCCGTCTCAGGCTCGGATCGACAATGACCACCGCAGCCTCGCCCAGCGTCAACACGACGCCATGGTCGCCGTCGGGCGCATCGCCCTGATGAGCGGTGAACTCGGGAAGCTCAACGGGCTGCCGGTGTCGATCATCATCCGCACCACCCTGCAAGACCTGGAGTCCCGCGCCGGGGTCGGTGTCACCGGTGGAGGCACGGTCGTGCCGATCGCCGATGCGATCCGGATGGCCAGCCACGCCAACCACTACCTGGCGGTGTTCGACGGTGCCACCGGATCGGCTCTGAATCTGTTCCGCGCCAAACGGATCGCCTCCCCGGCGCAGCGGATCATGCTCACCGCACGCGACGGCGGATGCACCAAACCCGGCTGCACCGTCGGCGCCTACGGCTGCCAGGTGCATCACGCATCGGCCGACTGGGGCGACGGCGGCAACACCAACGTCGACGAAAACGGCCTCGCCTGCGGGCCCGACAACCGCAGCGTCGACCAGGACGACGGCTGGACCACCCGCATGAACGACCACTGCGAGGTCGAATGGATACCGCCGGCACAGTTGGATACCGGCCAAGCCCGACTCAACCACTACCACCGCCCCGAACGGCTACTACGCCCGCCGAATGACCCGGACATCGGCGGCGAACCGGTTGCCTCAACGGAGCCGGCTGACGCCAACGACATCGACATCGACATCGACGACACGGAACTGAACGCTGAGCTGGCTGCCGACGTTGAGGAGACCGGCCACGTGACGGTCGCCGCCTCTGTGGCCGACGGGGTCCACGAGACGGTCCGCTTGGAGCAGGCGACCACATCACTAGCCGACGGCGACGGGAACCGCCCTGCAGAACCGAGCTCACCGACCCAGTCCACAGACAACGCCGGTGAACCCGGCGGCCCTGCACCCCCGGAAACTCGGGCGGCCTGACCGCCGCACATCCTCGACACCACACCCGCACCGCATGACTTCGCGACGGGTGAGTTCCCCCGCTGCACTGCCGCCGCGCGACGCAGACGTGCAGAGTCCTACGGCGCCGTCAAGGTCCAACTAGACCGCAGGTGGGTGGACCGCAGCAAGATGTCAAGCCGGTCTGAAACCCTTTAGTGGCAATGCGATATCGACAGGGTGGATCTGTCTGTCGTCATCTGAAACGGCCTCTGACGTCACCGACATGACTTCGACCAACCACCCTTCCGGTCAGGCGGCAGATTCGTCTGCGAGAGCGAGCAATTCTGCGATCCGCTCGGTCACCGCCGCCGCGGTGGGGTATTCCCACAGCAGCGTCGGCGGCAGGGCGAGCCCGGTCTGCTTCTCCAGTTGCCTCCGCAGGGAGACGGTCATGATGGAGTCGACGCCGATCTCCACCAGCGGGAGACGGGTGTCGACACCATCTGTGGCGCAACCCAGTTCGGCCGCCACCGCGGTGAGCACCTGCCGCGCCGCCCAGACCGCGACGTCCACATCGCCGCGGTCCTCGACCTCAGTGGGCGCCTCACCGGAATCGGTGGGTGCGACGTCGGCGAGGATCGGCACCGCGGCCGCCGCAGGCAGCACCGGCAGCACCACGACATTGGCGTCGTCGTCGCGCAGTGCGGAGTCCAGTGCCCGCATCGCATCATCGACGCCGACGGTGCCCATACCAAGCGCGTCGAGTTGGGCGGCGACGAAACCGGAGGCCGACCCCATGCCCATACCGCGCCACGCCGTCCACGCCACGCTCGTGGTCCGGTCACCGAGACGGCGCCGATAGCGGGCGAATGCGTCCAGATAGGCGTTGCCGCAGGCATACGCGCCCTGGCCCGGGAAACCCGCGAGGTAACCGCACGATGAGAACAGCACCATCCAGTCGAGCTCACCCGGCGGGAACAGCTCGTGAAGTGTGGACATCCCGTCGACCTTGGGCCGCATCGCCGCGCCGAGGTCTGCCGGTGTCGTATTGATCAGCAGCGCACCGGCTTCCACCCCGGCGGCGTGGATGACCCCGCGCACCGGCGGCAGGTCGGCCAGCGTCGCGCGCAGTGCCGCGGCCGCGCCGGGCGCGCTGACGTCGACGGCCGCCACCCGCACCGTCACACCCCGCTGTTCGAGTGCGGAGACCACCGCGACGGCCTCGCGGTCGCTGTTGGCACGCCAGGTGCTGCGCTCGGGGATACCGGACCGCGACACCAGCACCAGCCGCCGTGCTCCCAGGTCGGCCAGGCGCTGCGCCAGCCGCAGGCCCAGTGCCCCGGTGCCACCGGTGATCACGTAGGTGCCCCCCGGGGAGCACTGCATCGGCGCCGCCTCGCCCGCAGCGGCGTTGGCCAGCCGGGCGGCGTACGCGACACCGTCACGCACCACCACCACGCCGTGCCCGGCCAGCGCGGTCAGGGCCCGCACCGGCAACCGGTCTCCAGCCACGTCGAGCACGCCGCCCCACAGCTGCGGATGTTCGGCGGCGGCCACCCGGGCCATCCCCCACAGCGGTGCGTGGGCCGGGTTGTCACCCTCGTGCACCTGGGAGGTCAGCACCCACATCCGGGCCCGGCTTCCCGACGCGTCGAGATGCTGCAGGGTGTGCAGCACGGTTTCGGCCGACGCCTGCGGCGTTTCGTCGGCGCGGGGCAGCACGAGCACCACCGAACCCGCTGCGAGCTCACCGAGATCCGTTGGGTCGCTGATGTTCCGATGCGGGACGCCGGCTTCTGCGAGATCGCGGGTCACGAAGTCCAGCGTCGTCGCGTCACCGCCGACGAGCGCGACCTCGCCGGGCGGATCGCTGTCCGGCCACTCGACCGGCTGCCACACCACGTGGTGCAGCAGACGCACGGTGTCGCGGCCGCTGGGGTTCTCGAGTTCCTCGAATGCCATGCCCGTCAACGACACCGAGACCGCGCCGGACTCCTCGGCGAGTACCACGTCGGTGACGGTGCCGGCGGCGCGGCGCCGCACGTGCAGCAGCGCAACGGCGGGGGGTTTGTCGTGGACGTGCACCCGCTCGATCCGGGCCGGCATCCGCAACCGCGGCGGGCCGTCGAAGATCGTCGAAGCCGCCGACGTCGCCGCGTCGAGCAGCCCAGCCCAGGTCGCCGGCGTCGAACCGTCGGCGTCGGCCGCCACGCGCGCGAAGAGTTCACCGTCGCCGCGGTGCAGTTCGAGCACCTGCCAGCCGAAGCCCATCGCGGCCACACCGAGTGTCGCCAGCGTGTCCACGACGCGGGTGGACGGCAGCGCTTCGGTGCAGCGCGAGCGGATGTCGTCCTCGTCGAGCACGGTGAGCGCCGGTTCCCCGCCGGGCGCGGCCAGCGCGGTGCAGTGGGTCAGCCAACCGCCCTCGGCCGCATCGTCGTCGTCGACCAGCCGGGACGCCAGGGCAAGCGAGCGGTCCTGGGACACCACCTGGATGTCGCGGGCGCGGCCCGGCGGTACGGGCGTGCGCAGCCGCACGTCGGCCAGATCGGTTCCGGCGGCGGTGAGAAACGTGTTGAGCAGCACCGCCGCGGGGACGATCTCGGTGCCCTGCACGGGATGGTCACCGGGATAGGGCCGCGTCGAGAAGTCCAGTCGCGTCTGCCACACCCGGGCGGGGACGGCTCCGGTCACCTCCATCGGACCGCCGAGCAGCGTGTGGGTGTCCGGCTCGTGCACACCCCGACCGCCCGGCGGTGCGGTGGGTGTGCGCCAGTGCCGCCGGTGCGCCCACTGTGTCCCGGGAAGGTCTGCCGCCCACGGAAGTATGGCGGTGAACCCGTGCGCCACCGGAGCGCCATGGCAGTACAGCGATCCGACGGCGGCGGCGACGGCGGGCAGCTCCGGTTGGCCGCGGCGCAGGACGGGGACCACCGCGTGGTCGCCGATCCCGATGTGACTCAACGTCTCCACGACGGAGTGTGCCACCACGGGGTGTGCCGACACCTCGAGGAACAACCGGTGTCCGTCCTCGGCGACGGCGGTGACGGCTTCGGCGAAGCGCACCCGCCCGCGCAGGTTGGCCACCCAGTAGTGCTGATCGCGCGGTGCGTCCGACCGAGGATCGGTCAGCGCGGTGGTGTACAGCGGCACAGCGGCGGGCCGTGACGGCCCCAATCCTGCGGTGAGACGGGCGAGTTCGGCGGTCAGCGTGTCCATTGCCGGGCTGTGGAACGCCACGTCGGTGTTCACCCGGCGCACCATCAGACCCTCGTCGGTCCAGCGCGCCGACATGTCCTCCACCGCCGCGACGCTGCCCGAGATCACCGTCGACTCCGGTGACGCGCTGATGGCCGCCACCACATCGGTGCGCTCCCCCAGGCGCTCCTCGGCCTCCGCGAACGGCAGCCGGACCAGGGCCATCGCCCCCGCGCCCGCCACCGACCGGAAGCCACGCGCGCGGTAGCAGGCCACCGCGGCGCCGTGGGCGAGGTCGAAGACGCCGGCGACGACGTTGGCGGCCACCTCGCCGACGGAGTGGCCGATCACGGCGGCCGGACGCACACCGTGTTCGCGCAACACCGCGGCCAGGCCGACCTGCATCGCGAACGTCAGCGCCTGTACCCGGTCGGTGCCGCCGAGTTCGCCGGTGCGCAGCGCCTCCCGCGGCGAGAACCCGAGTTCGGCGGTGAACACCGGTTCGACCGCATCGATGACCGCGGCGAACGCCGGCTCCGCGGTGAGCAGTTCGCGGCCCATCCCGGACCAGTGGGACCCGTGTCCGGAGAACACCCACACCGCGCCGTCGGCCGCGCCGGCCAGTACGGAACCGGTGACCACCGACGGGCTGCGGCGCTCGTCGGCGAGCGCCTCGAGTCCGGCCACGAGTTCGTCGCCGTCGGCCGCGACGACCGCGGCCCGCACGGGCTCGTGTGAGCGTCGCGCCCACAGTGTCGCAGCCACCTCGTCCATCGAATGTGCCGATGTCCGAACGTGATCGGCGAGTACACTGGCTTGACGGGCCAGACGCGCCGACGACCGCGCGGACAGCGGGATCACCGACGGCGCCGGCCCGTCCGCATGCTCGGCACGGTCACGGGAGGGCGCCTCTTCGAGCAGGACGTGCGCGATGGTGCCGCCGTAGCCGTAGCTGCACACCGCTGCGCGCCGCGGGCTGTCATCGCGACGGGGCCATGCCTCGATCTGCGTCGGCACCCGCAGTCCGCTGGTCGGCCAGTCCACGGCGGGGGTGAGCGCACGGATACCGGCGGTGGGCGGGATGACCTCGTGCTGCAGCGCCATCGCCGCCTTGATCAGCCCCACCACCCCGGCGCCGCCCTCGAGATGACCGGTGTTGGGCTTGACCGATCCGACGCGGCACGCCTGGCCGCCGGCGCGGTCCGCACCGTAGACGGCGGCCAGCGCGTTGAGCTCGACCGGATCACCGGTCGGCGTCCCTGTGCCGTGCGCCTCGACGAATTCCACTGTGGCGGGAGGTATTCCGGAGATCTCGCAGGTGTGCCGGAACAGGTCCGCCTGGGCGGTGCCGTTGGGAGACATGATGCCCACCGTGCGCCCGTCCTGTGCCACCGCGCCGCCGCGCACGACGGCGATCACACGGTCGCCGTCGCGCAGGGCGTCGGCGAGGCGTTTGAGCACCACGACCGCGGCACCCTCCCCGCGCCCGTAGCCGTCGGCCTCCGCGTCGAAGCTCTTGCAGCGGCCGTCGGGTGCGGTGGCGCCGGCCTGGTCGAGGACCCTGGTCAGCCCGGGCCCGATCAGTGCGCTGACGCCCCCGGCCAGCGCCAGCGACGTCTCCCCCGCCCGCAGCAGTTGGCACGCGTGATGGACGGCCACCAGCGAGGCTGCACACGCCGCGTCCAACGCGACGCTCGGGCCGCGCAGATCGAGCAGGTGTGAGACGCGGTTGGCGATCCCGCACAGCGCGGTGCCGATCCCGGTCCATGCCTCGATGCCCGGGAGGTCCTCCATGATCAACTTGCCGTAATCGTCGGAGTTCACGCCCATCAGCACCGCGGTGTCGCTGCCGGCAAGCGACCGCGGCGGCACGCCGGCGTGTTCGAGTGCCTCCCAGGACACTTCGAGGGCCAGCCGCTGCTGCGGATCCATCAGTTCCGCTTCGCGCGGTGAGACGCCGAAGAACTCTGCGTCGAATCCGGGGAGGTCGTCGAGGAAGGTGCCCCACGGCGTCGTCTCACGCAGTACCGCGGCGTTGCGCGGGTCGCGCCGCAGGTACGGCTCCCAGCGCTCGGCAGGCACCTCGCGCACATGGCTGCCGCCGTCGAGCAGGAACGTCCAGAAGTCTGCGGGGGTGGTGATGTCACCGGCCAGGCGGCAGCCGATGCCGACGATGGCGACAGGCTCGGGGCCGGGTGTCTGGTTAGCCTTGCCTAACTCAGTCGACATGCGGACAATATTCGCACAGCCGGCCCGATCCGGGGTGATCCACCTTCGGGTCTAATCGGCGAGCAGCGTGCGCACCACCCCGTCGGCCAGCAGCCGTCCGCGCTCGGTGAGGATCAGCCGGGCCCCGGCAACCACAGCGAGACCGTCGGCGACGACGGTGCCGACGCGGCCTCGCTCGTCGGCGGTGAGCATCTCCAACGGCAGCCCGCTGCGCAGCCGCACCCGCAGCATCACGTCCTCCGTGTGCCGGGTGGCTCGGTCGAGCACCTCGAAATCGGCGACGGGCAGCGAGTTCTCGGCCAGTACGGCCGCATAGGTGTTGGGGTGCTTGACGTTCCACCACCGGGTGTCGCCGAGGAACCCGTGCGCGCCCGGTCCGACACCCCACCATTCACCACCGGCCCAGTAGCCGAGATTGTGGCGGCACTCCCCGCCGGGCCGCGCCCAATTCGACACCTCGTACCAGCCGAACCCGGCCTCCGCCAGCCGCGCGTCGAGCAGTTCGTAGCGCGCCGCCAGCACGTCGTCGTCGGGTGCGGCCACCTCACCGCGGCGCACCCGACGCGCCAGCGCGGTCCCGTCCTCGACCACCAGCGCGTAGGCCGACACGTGATCGACCCCGGCCCCGACGGCGGCGTCGACCGACCGGCGCAGGTCGTCGTCGGTCTCCCCCGGCGTCCCGTAGATGAGGTCGAGGTTGACGTGGCCGAATCCGGCCGCGCGCGCCTCGCCCGCGGCTGCCAGCGCCCGCCCCGGTGAGTGCAGCCGGTCGAGCACCGTGAGGACGTGACGGGCGATCGACTGCATGCCAAGCGACACCCGGGTGTAGCCGGCGACCAGCAGCGCGTCGAACAGCTCGGGCCCCGACGACTCGGGGTTGGCCTCGGTGGTGATCTCCGCGCCGGGCGCCAGCTCGAAGTGTTCGCGCACGGCATCCAGCACAGCGCCGAGACCGTCACCCCCCAGCAGCGACGGCGTCCCACCGCCGACGAAGACGGTCTGCACCGGCGGCGGCGACCCCAGTGTGCGGGCCGCCAGCGCCAGCTCCCGGCGCATCGCGGCCAGCCAGCCGTCGGGGTTCGCACCGCCCGCCTCGGCCGGGGTGTAGGTGTTGAAGTCGCAGTAGCCGCACCGCGTCGCGCAGAACGGCACGTGGATGTAGAGGCCGAACGGCCGCCCGGGAGTCGCGGCCAGATCCGGCGCATGCGCGGGGGCGGTTCGGATACTCACTCTCGCCATGGTCCCAGACGCGCCAGGGTGGGCCTGCGCGGACTTTTGCTCGCCGCGAGCGCAAATATCGGCCGGCTAGGGCATATGCGGCCGTCCGTGGCAGAATGGCGGCGTGACCGCCGTCCCTGCCCTTCGCACTCGTATCGCGTTGGTGGCTCGTCGGCATGTCGACTTCAAACGTGTGTGTACCTGTCGTTGTCTGCCTTGACGCGTCTGATCTAGGACCCAGCCCACCCATTGTCTTCAGCTGGCCGCCGGATCTGCGCCGCCGGACAGCCCACCGGTGATCCAGCGCGGTCCCAACGCCGGCTCCGAGAAGGAGCCAACCTCTATGACCGAGACTCCGGCCCAAGCCACGCCTCGTCCCGCCAAGCGCCCCCGCGGCGAGGGCCAGTGGGCGTTGGGTTACCGCGAGCCGCTCAACGCCAATGAACAGTCCAAGAAGGACGACAACCCGCTCAACGTGCGGGAGCGCATCGAGAACATCTACGCCCCCGGCGGCTTCGACAGCATCGACAAAGGTGATCTGCGCGGCCGTTTTCGCTGGTGGGGCCTCTACACGCAGCGCAAGCCCGGCTATGACGGCACATGGACCGGTGACGAGAACACCGACATGCTCGAGGACGAGTACTTCATGCTGCGGGTCCGCAGCGACGGCGGCGCGCTGACCGCCGCGGCGTTGCGCACGCTCGGCGGCATCTCGACCGACTTCGCCAGGGACACCGCCGACATCTCCGACCGGCAGAACGTCCAGTACCACTGGATCGACGTCAAGAAAATGCCGGAGATCTGGCGACGGCTCGACGAGGTCGGGCTGCAGACCACCGAGGCGTGCGGCGACTGCCCCCGCGTCGTCCTCGGCTCCCCCCTGGCCGGTGAGTCGCTCGACGAGGTCATCGACGGCACCCCCGCCGTGCAGGAGATCGTCCGCCGCTACATCGGCAAGCCGGAGTACTCGAACCTGCCCCGCAAGTTCAAGACGGCGATCTCGGGCCTGCAAGACGTGGTGCACGAGGTCAACGACGTCGCGTTCATCGGCGTCGAACACCCCGAACACGGCCCGGGGTTCGATCTCTGGGTCGGCGGCGGGCTGTCCACCAACCCGATGCTGGGCCAGCGGGTGGGCGCGTGGGTGCCGCTCGACGAGGTGCCCGACGTGTGGGAAGGCGTCGTCAGCGTGTTCCGCGACTACGGCTACCGCCGGTTGCGGGCCAAGGCGCGGCTGAAGTTCCTGATCAAGGACTGGGGCGTCGAGAAGTTCCGCGAAGTCCTCGAGACCGAGTATTTGAAGCGCCCGCTGGTCGACGGGCCCGCCCCCGATCCGGTGACGCGCCCCATCGATCACGTGGGTGTGCAGAAGCTCAAGAACGGCCTCAACGCCGTCGGCGTGGCCCCGATCGCCGGCCGCGTCTCCGGCACGATCCTGACCAAGGTCGCCGATCTGGCCGAGGCGGCGGGCAGTGACCGGATCCGGTTCACGCCGTATCAGAAGCTGATCGTGCTCGACGTGCCCGACGACAAGCTCGACGACCTGCGCGCGGGGCTGGATGCGCTGGGCCTGCCGTCCTCGCCGTCGCACTGGCGGCGAAACCTGATGGCTTGCACCGGGATCGAGTTCTGCAAGCTGAGTTTCGCGGAGACCAGAAGCCGTTCTCAGGTGCTGGTGCCCGAACTCGAGAAGCGGCTGGAGGACATCAACGCCCAGCTCGACGTTCCCGTCACGATCAACATCAACGGCTGCCCGAACTCCTGCGCCCGCATCCAGATCGCCGACATCGGCTTCAAGGGCCAGATGGTCGACGAAGGCAACGGTCCGGAGGAGGGCTTCCAGGTCCACCTCGGCGGCAGCCTCGGCCTCGACAGCGGCTTCGGCCGCAAACTGCGCCAGCACAAGGTGCCGGCCACCGAGCTCGGTGATTACATCGAGCGGGTGGTGCGCAACTTCGTGAAACAACGCGAGCACGGTGAGCGTTTCGCTACGTGGGCGCTACGCGCGGACGACGCAGACCTGAGGTGATTGCACGATGACTGATCTGATGACAGAGACGGACCTGCAGCAGCTGGCCGAGCGCGGTGCGGGCGAACTCGGCCCCGACGCCGGCGCGTGGGACCTGCTGCGCTGGACCGACGAGCATTTCAGGGGTAACTACGTCGTCGCTTCGAACATGCAGGACGCGGTGCTCGTCGACATGGCGGCCACCGTGCGTCCAGGCGTCGACATCCTGTTCCTCGACACCGGCTACCACTTCGCCGAGACGATCGGCACCCGGGACGCGGTGGAGGCGGTCTACGACGTCCACGTCGTCAACGTCGCGCCGGACCGGACCGTCGCCGAGCAGGACGCGCTGCTGGGCAAGGATCTGTTCGCCCGCCAGCCCAACGAGTGCTGCCGGATGCGCAAGGTCGAACCCCTGACCAAGGCGTTGAGCGGCTATTCGGCGTGGGTCACCGGCATCCGCCGGGTCGAGGCCCCCACCCGCGCCAACGCACCGTTGATCAGCTGGGACAAGGCGTTCGGGCTGGTGAAGATCAACCCCATCGCGGCGTGGTCCGACGACGACATGCAGGCCTACATCGACGCCAACGGTGTGCTGGTCAACCCGTTGGTCGACGAGGGCTACCCGTCGATCGGTTGTGCACCCTGCACGGCCAAGCCGATCGAGGGGGCCGATCCGCGCAGCGGGCGCTGGGCGGGCACCGGCAAGATCGAATGCGGGCTGCACCAGTCTTGAGCAGCACTCTGGTCCTGACGGCGCACGGCAGCGTCGATCCGCGGTCTGCGGCGGTCACCCACGCGGTGGCCGGACGGATCCGGCGGCTGCGGCCGTGGCTCGATGTGCGCGCCGCGTTCCTCGAGAAGACCGAACCGGCGCTCTACGAGGTGCTCGCGCAGACCCACGACGCCACCGTCGTCCCGTTCCTGCTGGCCGACGCCTACCACGCACGTGTCGACATCCCCGCGGTGATCGACGGGCTGGGCCGGCGCGTGCGGACCGCCGATGTGCTCGGCGAGGATCCTGCGCTGCTGGCGGTGGCGCGGCTACGGCTGGCCGAGGCGGGGGTGTCGCCCCACGACGACCGTCTCGGGGTGATCGTCGTCGCGGTCGGGTCGTCGCGTGCGGCGGCCAACGCGAAGACGTCGACGGTCGCCACGGCGCTGTCCGACGGCACCCGGTGGGCCGGCGCGCAGGTGGCGTTCGCCACCGGTCCGCACGCCAACCTGGCCGAGACCGCGGTCGAGTTGCGACGGTCGGGGGCCCGCCGGCTGGTCATCGTGCCGTGGTTCCTCGCCCACGGCCGCATCACCGACCGCGTCGCGGATTTCGCTGCGCGCGAGGATATTTCGATGGCCGAGCCACTGGGGTCGCACAATCTGGTGGCGGCCACGGTGCTCGACCGCTTCGACGAGGTGGCCGGGGCGCGCGCAGCGGCCTGACGTTCGTCGAGTGCGCGCTGACGGCACACAGCACTCGCACAGCGTCGGTACTCTGGACACCGACGGATACTTCCGCACCTCCACCGAGCAAGGACTGATGCAACCTCACATACCCAGGGCGGTCGCATGCTGACCGCCGCGCTCGGAATTCTCATCGGCTTCCTCGTCGTGCTGGCGATCACCGCATTGACCGGTTACTTCGTCGCGCAGGAATTCGCCTACATGGCGGTGGACCGGTCCCGGCTCAAGGCCCGCGCCGAAGCAGGTGACCAGGCCTCGGCACGTGCGCTGGCCGTCACCCGCCGCACCTCGTTCATGCTGTCGGGTGCCCAATTGGGCATCACCGTCACCGGCCTGCTCGTCGGCTACGCCGCCGAACCGCTGATCGGTCACGGTCTGGAGGTGCTGCTCAACGGCGCCGGAACACCCACCGTGGTGGCGGTCGGCGTCGGCGGAGTAGTGGCGATCGCGGTGTCGACCGTGGTGCAGATGGTGTTCGGGGAACTGTTCCCGAAGAACCTGGCGATCGCGAAACCCGAACCGCTGGCACGCTGGCTGGCGTTGTCGACGACGATCTACCTCAAGCTGTTCGGCTGGCTGATCTGGTTGTTCGACCAGTCCTCGAACGCGCTGCTGCGGCTGCTTCGCATCGAACCGGTGCATGACGTCGAGCATTCCGCGACACCGCGGGACCTCGAGCACATCGTCGCCGCGTCCCGGCAGGCCGGCGAGATCCCGCAGGATCTGTCGGCGCTGCTCGACCGGATCCTCGACTTCCCCACCAGCACTGCGGAACACGCGATGATCCCGCGCTCCCGTGTCGACCACGTCGCAGCCGACGAACCGGTGGCCGGTGTGCTGGAGCGAATGGCCACCGGCCACACCCGCTACCCCGTCATCGGGTCGGGTCCCGACGACGTCATCGGCGTGATCGATCTACACGACCTGCTCGGCCCGGCAGCCCGAACCGGCACCGCCCGCGCGCACTGTCGTCCCGCGGTGGTCGTACCAGAGACCCTCCCGCTGCCCAACGTGGTGCGCGAGCTGGCGCAGGCGGGTAACGAGATGGCGATCGTCATCGACGAATACGGCGGGTTCGCCGGCATCGTCACCGTCGAGGACCTAGCGGAGGAACTGGTAGGCGAGATCGACGACGAGCACGACACCGAATCCGCAGCGGACGCCGTTGCCGGTGACGGCGGCTGGATGCTGGCCGGCGACCTTCCACTCGACGAAGCCGAACGCACCCTCGGGCTCACGCTCCCCGCGGGCGACTACGAGACGGTCGCGGGCATGGTCATCGCGCAGGCCGCGGGCCTGCCCGACGTCGGTGACGCTGTCACGATCGAGTTGCCCACTGACAACGCGGATCTGATGAGCGACGGCCCCCCACCCAAGCGACAGATCGTCGCGCAGGTGCGGGCGGTCGAACGGCGCGTGCCGGCCAGCGTGTTCGTCACCGTCAGCGCACCGGATCGGGAGGCCGACGATGAGTAGCCCGTGGGTGGTCGCGACGATCACCGTCGCGCTCATCGGTCTGAGCGCGTTCTTCGTCGCCGTGGAGTTCGCGCTGATCGCCGCACGACGCAATCGACTCGAGGATGCGGCTGCCACCAGTGCCGGGTCCAGGGCCGCGCTGCGCAGCGCCGGCGAACTCTCGGTGCTCCTCGCCGGCGCCCAGCTGGGCATCACGGTGTGCACACTGATGCTCGGCGCGGTGACCAAACCCGCTGTGCACCATGCGATCACACCGCTGCTGACCAGCCTCGGCGCGCCGTCGTGGGCTGCCGACGGCGGCGGCTTCGTCCTCGCGTTGGCGATCGTCACATTCCTCCACCTCGTGGTCGGCGAGATGGCGCCGAAGTCGTGGGCCATCGCGCACCCCGAACGCTCCGCGACACTGCTCGCCCTGCCGATGCGCGGATTCATGTTCGTCACCCGTCCGCTGCTACGGGGCCTCAACCAGGTCGCCAACTGGTGTCTGCGACGTGTCGGCGTCACCCCGGTCGACGAACTGGCCGACACCCAGGACCCGAATGCCCTGCGTCAGCTCGTCGAGCACTCGGCGACGGTCGGCACACTCGACGAGCGCTACCACGCTAACCTCACCAGCGCGCTGAAACTCGAGGCGCTGACGGTCGGGCAGGTGGCCCGCCGCGCGGCTGCTTACAGCCACGTCCGACCCGAGGCCACGCCCGCGGAGATTCAGCAGACCGCGCACGCGACGGGACATCTGCGGCTTCTGGTGCGTGACGGCACGGCCACCGTCGGAGTTGTCCATGTTCGCGACAGCCTGCCGGGGTCCGGCACCGCGCGCACGCTGATGCGTCCGGTCCTCACGCTGTCCGAGAACACGCCGGTGTACGAAGCGCTGCGCACCATGCGGGAGACGCGAAGCCATCTGGTCGTCGTCGACGGCCCCACCGGCCGGGGTCTGCTGACGCTGACCGATCTGCTGCACCGGCTGCTCCCGACTGCAGCGGCCTGACGTTCGCCGACTGAGCACACCGGGCGCCCACTGTGCACTCTCGTACGGCGGGTGCGGCGCGTCGCGGATGACACCACACACTCGGCAAACTCACGCGTTGGTCAGCGACTGGTCCTCGTCGGCCTTCGGCAGCTCGGCGCCGGGGATCTCAGGCACCCGAGTGGCCCGCACGTAGACGGTCTCGCCTTCGCGCAGCCCGAGCGCCTCGGCGTCCCCGCGGGTGATCTGCGCGGTGAACGGCGAGTGGGTCGCCGCATTGGTCAGCTCGAGGCGGACCTCGAAGCCCAGCACCACGACGCGGTCGATGGTGGCCTTGACCACGCCTGTGGACTGCACCGACTCGTTCTCGAAGATCGGCAGCTCGGGGTTGCGGCCGACGCGGATGTCGTGCGGCCGCACCAGCGTGCCGTTCAACGACGACACCGCACCCAGGAACGACATCACGAACGCGTTGGCCGGGGTGTCGTACACCTCGGTCGGCGAGCCGACCTGTTCGATACGGCCCTTGTTGAGCACGGCGATGCGGTCGGCGACGTCAAGCGCCTCGGCCTGATCGTGGGTGACCAGCACCGTGGTGACGTGCACTTCGTCGTGCAGGCGGCGTAGCCAGGCCCGCAGATCCTCACGCACTTTCGCATCGAGCGCACCGAACGGCTCGTCGAGCAGCAGCACCTGCGGGTCCACCGCCAGCGCGCGGGCCAGCGCCATCCGCTGCCGCTGGCCACCGGAGAGCTGGTTGGGGTAGCGGTTCTGAAAGCCGGCCAGCCCGACCACCTCGAGCAGGTTGTCGACCTTCTCCTTGATCTCCGCCTTGGGCCGCTTGCGGATCTTCAACCCGAACGCGACGTTGTCCCGCACGGACAGGTGCTTGAACGCCGCGTAGTGCTGGAAGACGAAGCCGATTCCGCGGCGCTGCGGCGGCACGTTGGTCACGTCGCGGCCGTCGATGGTGATCGTGCCGGTGTCCGGGTGATCCAGACCGGCGATCGCCCGCAGCAGCGTCGACTTCCCCGAACCGCTGGGGCCGAGCAGCGCGGTCAGCGAACCGGCGGGAACCTCGAAGTCGATGTTGTCCAGCGCCGCGAAGTCGCCGTAGTGCTTGTTGGCGCCGCGCACGATGATCGCGTCTGTCATGACTGTTCGCTTCCTTGGTCGCCCCGGGGCTGTCCGGGCTTTTTTAGTTGTGCTGTCTGGCCCGACGGGCGTCGAGGATCACCTGGAACACCAGGACGATCACCGCGACCCCCATGAGCAGTGTCGATACGGCGTAGGCACCGTATTCGGCGCCCCGGTTGTAGCGGTCGGACACCAAAAGTGTCAGGGTCTGCGAGGTGCCCGGCAGGTTCGACGACACCATGATGACCGCGCCGTACTCACCCAGTGTGCGGGCGATGGTGAGTACCACGCCATAGGTGAGGCCCCAGCGGATCGACGGCAGCGTGATCCGCCAGAAGGTCTGCCACCACTGCGAGCCCAGCGTCGAGGCGGCTTCTTCCTGGTCGGTGCCGATTTCGTGCAGCACGGGTTCGACCTCGCGGATGACGAACGGGACGGTGACGAAGATGCTCGCCAGCACGATGCCCGGCAGCCCGAAGATGATCTTGAAGCCGAGGTCGTTCTCCACGAATCCGAAGACCCCCGCCGAACCCCACAGCAGGATCAGCGCGACGCCGACGACCACCGGCGACACCGCGAACGGCAGGTCGATGACGGCCTGCAACACGCTCTTTCCGCGAAACCTGTTGCGGGCCAGAACCAGTGCGGTCGGTACCCCGAACAGCACGTTGAGCGGCACCACGATCGCCACCACGAGCAGCGACAACTGCAGCGCGCTGATGGCCGCCGGTGTGCCGATCGAGGCGACGAACGCACCGACACCCGGCGAGAAGGTCCGCCAGAGGATCAGGCCCACCGGCACCACGACCAGCACCAGGATGTAGGCCAGGGCGACGTAGCGCAGCAGGTGGCGCACCACCGGTGACAGCGTCATCGGATCACCTCGCCGTCTCTTCCCGCTTGGCCGCCCGCGCGCCGAGTGCGCGCAGGATCAGCAGGACGACGAACGAGATGAGCAACAGCACGATCGAGATGGCGGCGGCCCCCGTACGGTCGTCGTTCTCGATCAGGGTGCGGATCCACTGCGAGGACACCTCGGTCTCCCCCGGCACCGCACCACCGATGAGAACCACGGAACCGAATTCGCCGATGGCGCGTGAGAACGCCAGCCCGGCACCCGAGAGCAGCGACGGCAGCAGCGCGGGCAGGATGATCTTGGTCAGGATGGTCCAGTTGTTGGCCCCCAGCGAGGCGGCCGCCTCCTCGACTTCCTGGTCCAGTTCCAGCAACACCGGCTGCACCGAGCGGACCACGAACGGCAGCGTGACGAACAGCAGCGCGATCCCGACACCCCATTTGGTGTGTTGCAAATGCAGGTCGACGGGGCTGGCCGGCCCGTAGAGCGCGAGCATGACCAGGCTGGCGACGATCGTCGGCAGGGCGAAGGGCAGGTCGATGACCGCATCCACCAACCGCTTGCCCGGGAAGTCGTCACGCGTCAGAACCCACGCCACCAGCAGCCCGAACACCGCGTTGACCAGGGTCACCCCGACCGAGATGGTCAGCGTCACCCGGAACGACTCGAGCGCCGCGTTGCCGGTGACCGCGCGGTAGAACGCCTCCCAGCCGCCGCCGACGGACTGCCAGAGGATTGCGGCCAGCGGCAGCAGCACGATGACGCTGAGCCAGATGGTCGCGACCCCGACCCGAAGGGACGCCGTGCCGTGACGCCGGACGAGACCGCCCGGCGCCCGGCCGTTGTCGCCGTCGACGGCAGTGATCATCCAGTCGCCTGGGTGTAGATCTTGGTGATCGAGCCGGTGTCTTTGTTGAACAGCTCGCTGTCGACCTTCTGCCAGCCGCCCAGGTCCGCGATCGTCCACAGCTTCTGCGGCGCGGGGAACTCGTCGGCGAACTCCGCGGCCACCGTCGGGTCGACCGGACGGAAACCGGCCTCGGCCCACAGCTTCTGCGCTTCGGGGGTGTACTGGAAGTTCACGAACGCCGTCGCCTGTCCGAGATGCCGGCTGGAGTTGACCACCGCGACCGGATTCTCGATCTTGAACGTCTGGGCCGGGTTGAAGTAGTCGAACTTGTGGCCGAGGCGGCGGGAGTTGATCGCCTCGTTCTCGTAGGCCAGCAGCACGTCACCGCTGCCCTGCAGGAAGACGTCGGTGGCCTCGCGCCCGGAACCGGGGCGCAGCTTGATGTGCTCGCTCACGAGCTTGTTGATGTAGTCGAGGCCGGCCTGCGGGTTTTTGCCGCCGTCGCTCTTCACCGCGTACGGGGCCAGCAGGTTCCACTTCGCCGAACCCGAGCTCAGCGGGCTGGGCGTGATGACCTCGACTCCGGGCTTGAGCAGATCGTCCCAGTCACGGATGCCCTTGGGGTTGCCCTCGCGGACCATCAGGCTCACCACCGAGCCGAACGGAATTCCCTTGGTGGCGTTGGTGTTCCAGTCCTCGCTGACCTTGCCGGACTTCACCAGGCGGGTGATGTCGGGTTCGACCGAGAAGTTCACCACGTCAGCGGGCTTACCCGAGTCGACGCCGCGGGACTGATCCCCTGACGCACCGTAGGACGCGGTCACGCCGACGCCCTTGCCTTCTTCGGTGGCCGCGAAGGCGGGGATCACCTTCGCCCAGCCCGGCTCCGGCACGGCGTAGGCGACCAGCGTCAGCGTCGTCTCTGCGGTCGAGCCGCCGTCTTCACCGGCGACGTCGCTGGCGCCGCCCCCGCAGGCCGCCAGGAGCGAGGCCGTGGTGGCGAGCGCCGCGGCGACCCGCCAGCGTGTGAGGGACCTGACTGAGCTGAGCATCGATGGCCTTTCGATTTCTGTGGATTTCGGGACGTGTCCCGTCACACGCAGACGCTGGTGGCAACGAAAGGGCAGCATGAAAAATGCCGTCGCCGAGCCCCCAACCGTGTAACGGGTGGGTTCAGCAACAACAGTGAACGTCAGCAACCGCGCAGGAACCCACGGCAATGAGCGCCAAGATGTGGCACTCGCTATTGCCGGACGCCGGATGCATGGCGCGAAGAATAACAGAGCCGGGCCCCTGGCTCAGCCCGAGTGGTCAGCGAGTAAATAACACCGAGTGGTCAGCGAGTAAATAACCAGGCGACGATGACCAGCAGGACCAGCACGACCAGGATCAGGGTCACCCGTGAACGCGGCAGGCCGGTCATGACGGCTCCTGCCCCTCGTGGCGCACGCGCCGCAGCACCCGCACACCCGCCGCCAGCGCACCGTCGAGGACCACCGCGACGCCGTAGGCGAGCAGCAACGCCACCGGCATCACCACCGCGGTCTGCGCGACGAATCCCAGCCCGGTCAGCCACAGTTCGACGCCGTCCCACCAACTCAGGAATGCGTCCACCGCGCCAGACTATGCGATCACCCCGAACCCCTGATGCCCCGCCGTGGGCGCACCCCCGGCCCAGCAACGCCCGACATGCTCCTTTGAGTAGACGCCGAGCAGGTCGGCAGCCGATGATGTCGGGATGGTTCTGCAACACACCGAGCCCACCGGCGAGGCCGCGCCGATCGGTCAGCCCTCCTTTCTGCCCGACACCCCGTTGACGGTGACGGCGCCGGTGCCCTTCGCGCCGGCCGGGGGCCTGCGGAACCCGTTCCCGCCGATCGCCGATTACGGCTTCCTGTCCGATTGCGAGAACACGTGTCTGGTCTCCTCGGCGGGGTCCGTGGAGTGGCTGTGCGTGCCGCGACCGGATTCGCCGAGCGTGTTCGGCGCGATCCTGGACCGGGGTGCCGGTCACTTCCGGCTGGGCCCGTACGGCGTGACGGTCCCCGCGGCGCGGCGTTACCTGCCTGGCAGCCTGATCCTCGAGACCACCTGGCAGACCCACACCGGTTGGCTGATCGTGCGTGACGCGCTGGTGATGGGACCCTGGCACGACCTCGACGCGCGGTCACGGACCCACCGCCGCACCCCGATGGACTGGGATGCCGAACACATCCTGCTGCGCACCGTGCGGTGCGTCAGCGGAACCGTCGAGCTGGTGATGAACTGCGAACCGTCGTTCGACTACCACCGGGTGAGCGCCGAGTGGGAGTACTCGGGGCCTGCCTACGGTGAGGCGATCGCGCGGGCGAACCGCAACCCCGACTCGCATCCGACGCTGCGGCTGACCACCAACCTCCGGATCGGACTGGAGGGCCGCGAGGCCAGGGCGCGGACCCGGCTCAAAGAGGGCGACAACGTGTTCGTGGCGCTGTCGTGGTCGAAGCACCCGGCACCACAGAACTACGACGAGGCCGCCGACAAGATGTGGCAGACCAGTGAGGCGTGGCGGCAGTGGATCAACGTCGGCGACTTCCCGGACCACCCCTGGCGGTCGTACCTGCAGCGCAGTGCGCTGACGCTGAAAGGCCTCACCTACTCCCCGACCGGCGCGCTGTTGGCGGCGAGCACCACGTCGTTGCCGGAAACGCCTCAGGGCGAACGCAATTGGGACTACCGCTATGCGTGGGTGCGGGATTCGACGTTCGCCCTCTGGGGGCTGTACACACTCGGCCTGGATCGTGAGGCCGACGACTTCTTCGCGTTCATCGCCGACGTGTCGGGCGCCAACAACGGTGAACGCCACCCGCTGCAGGTGATGTACGGCGTCGGTGGTGAGCGCAGTCTGGTCGAGGAGGAACTGCACCACCTGTCGGGTTACGACGGCGCGCGCCCGGTGCGCATCGGTAACGGCGCCTATGACCAGATGCAGCACGACATCTGGGGCACCATGCTCGATTCGGTGTACCTGCACACCAAATCGCGCGAGCAGATCCCCGAGGCGTTGTGGCCGGTGCTGAAGAACCAGGTCGAAGAGGCCATCAAACATTGGAAGGAACCCGACCGCGGCATCTGGGAGGTCCGCGGCGAACCTCAGCACTTCACCTCATCGAAGGTGATGTGCTGGGTGGCGCTCGATCGCGGCGCGAAGCTCGCCGAACTCGAGGGTGAGAAGAGCTACGCCCAGCAGTGGCGGGAGATCGCCGACGAGATCAAGGCCGACATCCTGGCCCACGGCGTGGACTCCCGCGGCGTGTTCACCCAGCGCTACGGCGACGACGCGCTGGACGCCTCGCTGCTGCTGGTGCCGCTGGTCCGGTTCCTGCCGGCCGACGACGAGCGGGTGCGCAACACCGTGCTGGCGATCGCCGACGAACTCACCGAGGACGGCCTGGTGCTGCGCTACCGCGTCGAGGAGACCGACGACGGATTGGCGGGCGAGGAAGGCACATTCACCATCTGCTCGTTTTGGCTGGTGTCGGCGCTGGTGGAGATCGGTGAGGTCAGCCGCGCCAAGCGGCTGTGTGAACGGTTGCTGTCGTTCGCGAGTTCGCTGCATCTCTACGCCGAGGAAATCGAGCCCCGCACCGGCCGCCACCTGGGCAACTTCCCGCAGGCGTTCACCCACCTGGCGCTGATCAACGCGGTGGTGCACGTCATCCGTGCCGAGGAGGAGGCCGACAGCTCGGGAGTCTTCGTCCCCGCGAACGCGCCGACGTAGGAAAGCGTTCAGCTCGCCGTCAGATTCACGGTGTATCGATGTCTTGTCCAACGAGAACGCCTGACACACCCTGGTGTTCCAGGGAGGGAGACAAGATGGAGTACCGCACCAACACAGACCTGTCCCGACGGGTCATCGACACCGCCGTCGGCATCCTGGTGGGGTTGCGGGGGTGCTCGCAGCGCGAGGCGTTCTCGGAACTGGTCGAGATCGTGAACCGGACCGGGCTCGGCATCGGCAGTGTCGCCACCGGTCTGGTGGCGCTCGCGGAGGGTTCGGCGGGGCCCGACCACGCCGAGGCGTTCAACGCCTGGGGCGAATTGGTGGCGCGGGCCCGGTTGACGCCGGCGCCCTAACTGTGCCTAACGCGCGGCCTCGGCGGCGTTGGCCGCCATCTCGGTCGCGATCGTGGCCGCCTCGTCGGTGAGGGTGAACGCGCACGCCCACGCCTCGACGGTCAGGTTCGACACCACCGACAGCGCGTGCTGGCAGCCCCATCCGTCGGCGTCCCGCTGCACCGACATCTGCGTCAGCAGGGGGCCGTCTTCGATCACCGACGCCATGTCCCACACCGAGTGCACGACGCCGTCGTCGACGGTCAGGTCAACTCTCGCGCAGCCCTCCCACATCGTGCGGGACGTGTCGAAGAAGCGCTGGGCCTCGGTCTCCGACGGATAGAGCACCGCGGTCTGCTCGACCCAGTGCTGGTTGTCCTCGCCGGGGTCACGCGCCACCTGGTCGCGCACCATCGTCCACCCGCTGTCGGCGTACACGGGTTCCTCGGCGCCGTAGATCGCCCCGAGGCACGCCGGGTCGGAGACGTCGCCGGAGTGGTCGGTCATCTCCTCGAGATCGCTGGTGACGGCCAACCGCGTGGTGCCGACGATGCCGTTGAGCTCACTGATGGGCAGCAGTACCTCGGCCACGTGCGACTCGTCCAGCAGCGGCACGTCGACCGGAGCGATGGTGGCCGGCCGAACGGCCGTGCCGGACACGGTGTTCGCGCATCCGGCCACCAGCACCGCCAAGGCGACCGCCGCGACCCGGCCCGTCCGCATGTCGCCGCCCGCCGTCAGCCGGTCAGTTTGTCGAGCATGATCTGCGCGACGTCGACCGCACCGCCGGCGCCCCCCGATCTCGCGTCGGCGATGTCGGTGATCTCCACGTCGACGATCGAGTCACCCGCCACGCCCAGCGCCCGCTGAATCGGCATCCTGGTGCCCTGCCCCGCCTCGTGGACGACCACCGCCGACACCACGTGCTCACCGACGCGCACGTCGGCGATGCGGCTCTGTTCGTTGGCGCCCGCCCCGCCACGCCGCAGCACCATCGTGCGGCCGTCACACTGCTGCCAGTTTCCTGCCGCGGCGGAGAAGAACGCCTCCGCATCATCGGCCGAGGCCAGTTGCACCACGCCGAAGAACCCGCTCAGCGCGGGACCGTCGACACTTCCTGCCGCCCACGATCGGCTGGCCACCGACCGCACCGAGCTGGCGCCGTAGACGACCTGTTGGAGCCGGTAGGTGGTGCTGACACATTCCACCGGCGTCGCGTGCGCCCGGTCGACGCCGCGCAGCAGGGTGTCGGCGCCGCCCTCGACGAGCTGACCCATCAGACCGGTCGGGGCGATGCCCAGGGCGGCGGAGAGCTCCTGGTTCGTCGGCAGCACCGTGTCGAGCGCCCGCGCCGGCGCCGGTACGGCGGCCGGCGACTGGTCGACCGCCACACCGTCGACCGTGCCCGTGCATCCTGCCGCGAGCAGACACCCGCCGGCCAGGATCGACGCCAGGCGTGGTGCGCGCATGCTTTTCTCTAGCACGCGGACGCCGCGCCTGCGACCGTTCGGCCTACTTCTTCGGTTTGTCGCTGGCCGCGTCGGAGGAGAGTGCGGCGACGAAGGCCTCCTGCGGCACCTCGACCCGTCCGATGGTCTTCATCCGCTTCTTGCCCTCCTTCTGCTTCTCCAGGAGTTTGCGCTTGCGGGTGATGTCACCGCCGTAGCACTTCGACAGCACGTCCTTGCGGATGGCCCGGATGTTCTCGCGGGCGATGATCCTCGAGCCGATCGCCGCCTGGATGGGTACCTCGAACTGCTGGCGCGGGATGAGTTCCTTGAGCTTGGTGGTCATCTTGTTGCCGTAGGCGGCGGCCGAGTCCTTGTGCACGATCGCACTGAACGCGTCCACGGCCTCGCCCTGCAGCAGGATGTCCACCTTGACCAGATCGGCCTCCTGCTCGCCTGCCTCCTCGTAATCGAGGCTGGCGTATCCGCGGGTGCGCGACTTGAGCGAGTCGAAGAAGTCGAAGATGATCTCGCCGAGCGGCATCGTGTACCGCAGTTCGACGCGTTCGGGTGACAGGTAGTCCATGCCGCCCAGTTCGCCGCGGCGCTGCTGGCACAACTCCATGATGGTGCCGATGAACTCACTGGGCGCGATGACGGTCACCTTGACGATCGGCTCGAACACGGCCCGAACCTTGCCCTCCTGCCAGTCCGAGGGGTTCGTCACGACCAGTTCGGTGCCGTCGTCCTTGACCACCCGGTACACCACGTTCGGCGCGGTCGAGATGAGGTCGAGGTCGAACTCGCGTTCCAGGCGCTCGCGGGTGATCTCCATGTGCAGCAGCCCGAGGAACCCGCAGCGAAACCCGAACCCCAGCGCCACCGACGTCTCCGGCTCCCAGGTGAGCGCCGCATCGTTGAGCTGCAGCCGTTCCAGGGCGTCACGCAGATTCGGGTAGTCGGAGCCGTCGACCGGATACAGGCCGGAGTACACCATCGGCTTGGGTTCGCGGTACCCGGTCAGCGCCTCGGTGGCGCCGTTGCGGGCGGAGGTCACGGTGTCGCCGACCTTGGACTGGCGGACGTCCTTCACCCCGGTGATCAGGTAGCCCACCTCGCCGACGCCGAGCCCCTGCGTGGCCTTCGGTTCGGGTGAGACGATGCCGACTTCCAGCAACTCGTGGGTCGTGCCGGTGGACATCATCTTGATCTTCTCGCGCGGGGTGAGCGTGCCGTCCACCACGCGGACGTAGGTGACCACGCCGCGGTAGATGTCGTAGACCGAGTCGAAGATCATGGCCCTGGCGGGCGCGTCGGCGTCACCCACCGGGGCGGGGACCAGACGGACCACCTCGTCGAGCAGTTCGCGGACGCCGACGCCGGTCTTGCCGGAGACCCGCAGCACGTCGTCGGGCTCACAGCCGATGATGTGGGCGATCTCGCCGGCGTAGCGGTCGGGGTCGGCGGCGGGCAGATCGATCTTGTTGAGCACCGGGATGATGGTCAGCCCACGGTCGAGCGCCAGGTACAGGTTCGCCAGCGTCTGTGCCTCGATGCCCTGGGCGGCGTCGACCAGCAGCACGGCGCCCTCGCAGGCTTCCAGCGCGCGGGACACCTCGTAGGTGAAGTCGACGTGGCCGGGGGTGTCGATCAGGTGCAGGACGAACTGCTCGTCTCCGACCGTCCAGGGCAGCCGCACGTTCTGCGCCTTGATGGTGATGCCGCGTTCGCGCTCGATGTCCATCCGGTCGAGATACTGCGCGCGCATGTCGCGGTCGGCGACCACACCGGTGATCCCCAGCATCCGGTCGGCCAGCGTCGACTTGCCGTGGTCGATGTGGGCGATGATGCAGAAGTTCCGAATCTGCGCCGGCGCAGTGAAGGTCTTGTCGGCGAAACTGCTGATGGGAATCTCCTGGTAAGCGTCGCAACGGGGCGCGTGGTGCGCACCTCAAGGGTATCGAGCGTGGTGCCGAGCGGCACAATCGCGCCCGGCCGTCCTCCCCTATGCTCGGAAACATGGCGTCGCAGTGGAAGACGTTTCAGCGGTTGGCGGAGAAGCTGGTGTTCCAGGAAGCACCGAAGGTGATCCGCCAGCTACAGCAGTCGGAGAACCGGCCGCGCACCGTGCAGCAGGGCCTTCAGCAGGGGTTGAAGATCGGGATTGGTGTGGGCCTGTCGGCGCTGGCCGGTGCCGCCGCCAGCACGGCGTCGCCCGCCCTCACCACGGGCCGCCCGGTCACGGACAACAGCGTGCCCACCGCGCACCGGGCCCGCAAGATCGTCTACGCGCCCGATCTCGACGGGCGGGCCGACCCCGGGGAGATCGTGTGGACCTGGGTGGTCTACGAGGACGACCCGACCCGCGGCAAGGACCGCCCGGTGCTCGTCGTCGGCCGGGACCGCCGCACGCTGCTCGGTCTGATGCTGTCCAGCCAGGATCATCACCACGACGATCCGAACTGGGTCGCGATCGGTGCGGGCAACTGGGATTACGACGGCCGGGTCAGCTGGGTGCGGCTGGACCGGGTGCTCGACGTACCCGAGGAAGGCATCCGCCGTGAGGGCGCGATCCTCGACCGCGAGCGGTTCGAAGCCGTCGCCGCCCGGTTGCGGGCCGAATACTCCTGGAGCTGACTTCCTCTCGCGAGCAGACGCAAAACTGCTCATTTTCCGCCGATTTCGGGCAGTTTTGCGTCTGCTCGCGGTCTATGACGATCGCGGCTGCCGCCACATGGGCCACAGCGTGGGGCCGCCGTCGGGCAGCGTCAATTCCCGGGTGACCTCGAAACCGAACCGCTCGTAGTACGCAATGTTGTCGGGATTGCTGGACTCGAGGTAGGCCGGCGCGTACTCGGCGTCACAGCGGTCGAGCCGCGAGCGCATGAGCGCCTGCCCGAAACCGGTTCCACGCACAGCCGGATCGCTGCCGATGATCGCCAGATACCAGTGCGGCTCTTCCGGGTGGTGTTCCTTCATGAGCTCGGCCACCTGCTGGCCGTGCGCCACGCGGCTGCCGAAGGCGCGGACGAAACCCGGCATCATCAGCCACTCCTCGAGGCGCGTCTGCTTCCACCGACCGGGTGGATCCCACAGGGCCGCCGCGCCGACGCCGTCGCCGGCCTCGGCCACCTCCACGCCGCCGCCGCGCAGGAAGTGGTGGCGGGCCATGGTGGCGAACATGCGCTGGAGACCGCGGGTGCGCGCCGCATCGTCGGGCAGCACCCACGTCATCACCGGATCGTCGTGGAAGGCCCGGCCGAGCACTTCGGCCAAGGGCCCGACATCCGGTCTACGCCCGGGACGCACGGCTGCGGCAACCATTCGGACACGATCGCACAGTCACCTGTCTCCGGTGAGTCAGCCGCCGGTGATGTAGGCCTGCAGGTGTTCCTGTTCCGACTGCAACTGCTCCATCCGCGTCTTGACCACGTCGCCGATGCTCACGATCCCGACCAGCCGACCGTTGTCGAGTACTGGCACGTGGCGCACGCGGTTGTTCGTCATCAGCGCTGACAGGTCGTCGACGGGGTCGTCGGGCGTGCACGTCACCACCACGGCGGTCATGATCTCCGCCACCGGCAGGCGCAGCAGATCGGCGCCGCGCACATGGAGTTCGCGCACCACATCGCGCTCGGAGACCATGCCGACCATGCCGTCTGCGCCGACGACGACCATGGCCCCGATGTTGTGGGTGGCCAGTTCGGCCAACAGGCCGATGACCGTCGTCGTGTCCGTGATGGTGGCCACCGCCGACCCCTTGCTGCGCAGCACGTCCGCTATCCGCATCGCCGCCTCCGCCTCTGTGATCGGGCTCACACCAGGCTAGGACGGATTCGCTGTGGACGGAATAGGTATGCGCCGGAAACTAGGCCAGGCGGGTGATCTCCACGACCACGTCGAGGTCGGTGGACCCCTCACCGGAGTAGATGCCCTTGAGCGGTGAGATGTCGGCGTAGTCGCGCCCCACGCCGACGCTGATGTACTGCTCGTTGATGTCGACGTCGTTGGTGGGGTCGTAGTTCCACCAGCCGCCCGTCCACGCCTGGATCCACGCGTGACTCTCGCCTTCGACGGTGTCGCCGACCTTGGCCTTACTCTTGGGGTGCAGATACCCCGACACGTAACGCGCGGGGATTCCCATGCTGCGCAACAGGATCAGCGACAGGTGTGTGAAGTCCTGGCACACGCCCTTACCCGAACGAAGCGCGTCGAGCCCCGACGAGTACACCCCGGTCTTCCCGGTGACGTAGTCGAGTTCGCTGTGCACCCAGTTGGCCGCCGCGGTGACTGCCTCGTACGGGTCGTGGTACTTGGCGATGCGCTCCCCCACCCGCGCGATCCGCCTGCTCTGCGGCGTGTACTCCGTCGGGGTGAGTACCTCGTCGAACCGGTCGATGACCGCCTCGGACCGCAGATCCTCCCACGTCACCGTCTCCGCGGGGTGCTCACCGACATCGGTTTCGACGACCGAGGAAGCGGTCACCTCGAGTTCCAGGTGGGGTGCATGCAGGTCGAACGCCGTCACGGCCGTACCCCAGTAGTCGACATAGCGGTACTGCCGGGTGGCCGGTGCCGTCTCGATCCGGTTGAGGATCACGTTCTGTCGATTGTCCGAACGGGGCGTCAACCTTGCCTCGTTGAACGACGCGGTGACCGGCGACTTGTAGGCATAGCCCGTCGCGTGCACCACCCGCATCCGCCACATCAGTGTCTCCTCTTCGCGCGAGCGCTCATCGGCGCTAGATCTCGCCTTCTTCGATGACCAGCGTATTGCGGCCGGCGTCGGTCCACGCCACCCATGGTGCGGCGTGGAAGTACTGCAGCGCCAACGCTTCTCCGAGGTCACTGCACATCTGCTGCAACGCGGCCAGCCGCTGCTCGAGCGTGTCGAGCAGGACACCGGGATGCATGAACTCCAACTCGCTGCGCGCCCGGCCCAGCAGGCGCTGCGCTTCGGCGGTGGCGCCCAGGCGGTCGTGCGGACGGTGGAGCAGTTCGTCGAGATTGTGCTCGGCCAGCCGCAGCGAGTAGAAGATCGACCGCGGGAACAGGCGGTCGAGCAACATGAACTCGACGACGCGGCCGGCGTCGAGCGCACCGCGATAGGTGCGCAGATACGTGTCGTGCGCGCCGGCCGAGCGCAGCAGCGTGACCCACGCGGGCGACGACGCACTGTCCCCCACCCGCGAGAGCAGCAGGCGCACCGTCATGTCGACGCGTTCGATCGCGCGGCCCAGCACCATGAATCGGTAGCCGTCGTCGCGGCTGAGCGTGGTATCGGCCAGCCCGGCGAACATCGCAGCGCGACCCTCGACGTACGACAGGAACTGATGCGGCCCCAGACGTTTTGCGGCGCGTTCGCGTTCGGGAAGCGCGTTGTAGGTCGTGTTGAGGCACTCCCAGATCTCGGTCGAGGTGACTTCACGTGCGCCACGGGCATTTTCACGCGCCGCTGAAATCGCGTCGATGATCGAGGTGCCGCCCGCACTGTCGCGGGTGAACGCGACGATGTCGGTGAGCGACCACACGTCGAGCGCATGGTCGGGCGCCTCCATGCCGAGTACCCGCAGCAGCGTCCGCGACGCCTGGTCGGGGTCGACGCTCGAGTCCTCGAGCAGTTGGTGCACCGTGACATCGAGGATGCGGGCGGTGTCATCGGCCCGCTCGACGTAGCGGCCGATCCAGTACAGGGATTCGGCGTTGCGTGCCAGCATCACTGACTCACCGCCTCACTGTTGCTGCTGCTGTTGTTGCTGCAGCTGTTCGGCTGTCTGGGTGTCCGCATTCTTCTCCGTCTTGGTGGCCTTGGGCTGCTTGGGTAGCGATCGCACCACCTCGGCGGCGGCGAGCTCCCGATCGGCGACCGATGTGCGCGATGCGAGCACCCAGGTGTCCTTCGACCCTCCGCCCTGGCTGGAGTTGACGACCAGCGAACCCTCCGGCAGCGCGACGCGGGTGAGCCCGCCGGGCAGCACCCACACGTCGTCGCCGTCGTTGACCGCGAACGGCCGCAGGTCGACGTGGCGGGGCGCCAACTTGTCGCCGATCTGCGTCGGCACGGTCGACAGCTGGACCACCGGCTGGGCGACCCAGCCGCGGGGATCGTTGCGGATCTTCTTGCAGATGGTGTTGAGTTCCTTCTCCGAGGCGTCGGGTCCGAAGACGATGCCGTAGCCGCCGGAGCCTTCGACGGGTTTGATGACCAGCTCAGTGACGCGGTCGAGCACCTCTTCGCGCTCCTCGTCGAGCCAGCAGCGGAAGGTGTCGACGTTCGCGAGCAGCGGTTTCTCGCCGAGGTAGTACTCGATGATCGTCGGCACGTAGGTGTAGACGAGCTTGTCGTCGCCGACGCCGTTGCCGACCGCGCTGGAGATCACGACGTTGCCTGCCCTGGCGGCGTTGAGCAGTCCGGCCACCCCGAGCACCGAATCGGGGCGGAACTGCATGGGGTCGAGGTACGCGTCGTCGATGCGGCGGTAGATGACGTCGACCTGCCGCTCACCGCCGGTGGTGCGCATGTACACGGTGTTGTCGCGGCAGAACAGGTCACGGCCTTCGACCAGTTCCACGCCCATCTGCCGCGCCAGCAGCGAATGCTCGAAGTAGGCCGAGTTGTAGACCCCCGGCGTCAGGACCACCACCGTCGGATCGGCCTCGTTGGACGCGGCCGCGTTGCGCAGCGCCCGCAACAGGTGCGACGCATAGTCGCCGACCGCCCGCACCCGGTGGGTGGCGAACAGGTTGGGGAACACCCGCGCCATCGTGCGGCGATTCTCCATCACGTACGACACCCCGGACGGGGACCGCAGGTTGTCCTCGAGGACACGGAAGTTGCCCTGGTCGTCGCGGATCAGGTCGATGCCGGCTACGTGGATGCGCACGCCGTTGGGCGGCCTGATCCCGACGGCCTCGCGATGGAAGTGCTCGCAGGACGTGACCAGCCGGCGCGGGATGACGCCGTCACGAAGGATGTGCTGCTCACCGTAGATGTCGTCGAGGTAGGCCTCCATCGCCCGCACGCGCTGGGAGATGCCCCGCTCCAGCCGCGTCCACTCGGCGGCAGAGATGACCCGGGGTACCAGGTCGAGCGGCAGCGGCCGCTCCTGGCCGGACAGCGAGAACGTGATGCCCTGGTTGATGAGCGCGCGATCGAGCGCGTCGGTGCGGGCGTGCAGATCGGAGGCGTCCGAAGGGGCCATTGCGTTGTGGATGCCCTTATACGGGCCGCGCACGTTGCCCTGGCTGTCGAACATCTCGTCGAAGGCCCGGTCGTAGCCGCCCATCTTGTTGTAACCGGCGAAGATCCCCTCGTGTCGTTTGCTGCGCGCACCGTTGGCGCGGGAGGATCGGGCGGATTCGGGCGGCAGGGTGCGCAGGCTCACGCGTACACTTTGCCCCACGCGTGTCCTTCCGGCAGGTTAGCGGGGCTCACTTTGGTCGATCCGGTGGCGCGCTGGTAACCTGAACAGTCGCTGCCCGCCGGTTCGGCGCGGCCGAAGACTCCGCATCATCCACCGAGATTGACGAAGGACAGCTCTAAACGTGGCCAACATCAAGTCGCAGGAAAAGCGCATCCGTACCAACGAGCGTCGCCGTCTGCGCAACCAGTCGGTGAAGTCCGCGCTGCGCACCGCCGTGCGCGGGTTCCGTGAGGCGCTGGATTCCGGCGACAAGGACAAGGCCGCCGAGCTGCTCGCTGTGACCACCCGCAAGCTGGACAAGGCAGCCAGCGCGGGCGTCATCCACAAGAACCAGGCCGCCAACAAGAAGTCGGCGCTCACGGTCGCGCTCAACAAGCTCTGAGCACGTCCCTTCGCTAGTCGGCGACCAGTTCGGCGACTTTGCGGACCGCTGACTCCAGGGCGTAGTCGCCATCGGCGGCTGCGCCCTTGACGTCGGCATTGAGTGCCGCGACCAGCCGCATCGCCTCGGCGACCGACGCCCGCGACCACCGCCGCGCCTGTTTCTGTGCCTTCTGCACCCGCCACGGCGGCATTCCCAGCTCGCCGGCCAACCGGTAGGGATCACCCGACAGCGGCCCCACCCGTGCGATGGTGTGCACCGCTTCGGCCAGCGCGTCGGCCAGCACCACCTGCGGCTCACCGCTCAGCATCGCCCAGCGCAGCGCTTCGGCGGCCCCGGCGACATCGCCGGTCACCGCCTTGTCGGCGATGTCGAACCCCTTCACCTCAGCCTTGCCGGAGTGATACCGGCGCACGGCCGCCGCGCTGACCTCTCCCGCGGTGTCGGCGACCAGCTGCGAGCACGCTGCGGCCAGTTCGCGGATGTCGGAGCCGACCGCGTCGAGTACCGCCGTGACGGTGTCGTCGGTGACCTTCACCTTGTGCGCGCGGAATTCCTTGCGCACGAAATCCGCCCGGTCGGCGGCCTTGACGATCTTGGCGCAGGGGTGCACTTCGGCGTGGAGCTTCTTGAGCTGATCGGCCAGCGCCTTGGCGCGGCCCCCGCCCGAGTGCACCACGACGAGCATCGTGCCCGGCGGCAGGTCGGCGGCCGCGGTGGCGATCAGCGAGACCGCGTCTTTACCCGCCTCGGCGGCCGCTTCGAGCACCACCACCCGCTCGTCGGAGAACAGCGACGGGCTGAGCAGTTCGGCCAGTTCGCTGGTGCTCACCTCACCGGCGCGCAGCCGGTTGACCGGGACGTCGTCGGTGCCGGCGAGCTTGCGCGCGCTTTTCAGCACAGTCGCCACCGCGCGCTCGACGAGCAGTTCCTCGTCCCCCAGAACCAGATGTAGGGCTGCGACCTGTCCGCTCACCCGACGATGGTGTCACGCGCCCCCGACACCGCCGAGCGCGGCGTGGCCGGACAACGCCCACGCCAAAAGACAGAGCATCCCACCGCCTGCGGCGACCCGCACCCATCGCCATCGCCAGGACACCACGACTGCGACGGCGCACACCGCGACCGTCCCCACCCCGGCCCAGCCGGACGGCACCGGCACGGAGGCGCCGGGCACGGCCGCCGCCCATTCGGCCACGCGGAGCAGCCACCACAGCTGCGGTCCGGTGAAGCGGATCAGCAGCCCCGCACCTGCCGGCCACAGCGGGCACAGCGCCGCGGCCGCGGTGCCGATCACCGTGATGGGCGGAATGACCGGGGCGACAATCACATTGGCGAGTACGGACACGAGGCTGACGCTGCCGGAGATACCCGCCACCAGGGGCGCGGTCACCAGTTGCGCCGCCATCGCGATACTCACGGTGTCGGCGAGCAGCTTGGGCCAGCCCCGCGCGCTCAGCCGTCGCGACCACACGGGCGCGATCACCACGAGACCCGCCGTCGCCGCCACCGAGAGCGCGAAGCCGGCGTCGACGGCCAGTTCGGGCGCGGCGATCAGGAGCAGCAGCACGCTGGCCGCCAGCGCGGGGATGGCCTGCCTGCGGCGGTGGGTGACCATCGCGACCAGGGTGATACCGCCCATCACCGCGGCACGCAGCACGCTGGCGGACGGTTGCACGACCACGACGAAAGCGATCAGCGCCGCAGCGGCCAGCGCCACCGCTGCCCGCGGGCCGAGCACCGCCGCACTGAGCAGCACCGCGCCGCACACGATGGTCACGTTCGCGCCCGACACCGCGGTCAAGTGGGTCAGTCCAGCTGCGCGAAAGTCCGCGATGGTGTCGGCGGGCACCGCCGCGGTGTCGCCGAGCACCAGTGCGGGCAGCATCGCGGCCTGCTCTGACGGCAGCACACCGCGTGCGGCGCCGGCGAATTCGGTGCGGATGTGCTGGGCCACCCGATGCACGGGTGCGGCCTCCCCCACGGTGGCGTCGCCCGTCGCCGACAGCACGGCCACGCTGAGGTCACGCCGCGTCGGCCTGCTGATCCGCGCGCGAAACGCAGCCGGGCGGCCCGCGCTCACCTCCGAGAAGCCCTTCATGGACGCGAAGACGACGACGCGCCCCGACATGGGCCGGCCGTCCACGTCGTGCACGACGGCCCGGAACATCAGCCGGGCGCCGCCCAGTGGTCGCGGGCTGTCGCCGGGAGTGACCGTCACGACCGCCGTGGTGCCGTAACGCGCGACGATCGGGTGGTTCTGAACCTGGTCGACCCGCACACTCACTGCGAGGGCGAACGCCCCGCCCAGGACGGCGACGGCCGTGATGCCCGCGGCCGCCGAGCGCACCGCCGCGGTGACCGTCCTGCCGCCACCACCGCACACCGCTGCCGCCGCCGTCACTGCGACCCCTCCGAGCAGCACCAGAATCGCGGCGGCGGTGTGCCAGTGGATGCCTGCCGCGGTCACCGCCCAACCGGTCGAGGCCGCAGGCACCAGCCTCAGGTCGAGCGGCGCCGCCTCGTCGCTCACACATGAACCAGCTCACGCAGTTTGGCCAGCCGTGCCGGGCCGATGCCGTCGACCTCGCCGAGTTGGTCGACGCTGCCGAACGCACCGTTGGCATCCCGCCAGGCGACGATCGCCGCCGCGGTGACGGGACCGACGCCCGGCAGCGTGTCGAGCTGTTCGACGGTCGCGGTGTTGAGGTTCACCGGCTCCCCCGGTCCGCCGCCTGGGCTGTCGGGCGCGGTGCCGGGTGGTGCGGCGCCACCGTCTTGGGCGCCGGTCGTCGAACTGCCCATGGTGGTCGGCTGGCCGGGGGCGGCGGCGATGCCGACGATGATCTGTTCACCGTCGGTCAGCCGGCGCGCCATGTTCAGCCCGATGAGGTCGGCGCCGTCGACCGCTCCCCCGGCGGCCTCCAGCGCGTCGGCGATCCGGGCGCCCGGGGGCAGCGTCACCAGGCCTGGCCGGTGCACCAGCCCGACGACGCTGACCACCACCGGCTGGTCTGCCGCGGGTGGACCCGGCTTGGGCGACGCCGACGACACCATCTCGACCGCAGGCAGTTTCGCTGCCACCACCGGTGGCGGATCGTCGCGCCACAGGGTGAACACGGTGACCAGCACGGCGACGACGCCCACGACGGCCAGCCCGACGACGCCGGCGCGTCCGGGGTCGGCGCGCACCGCCGCCACCCAGCCGGGCCTCTCCTGTGTCGCCGTATCGGGCAGCCACCGGGACAGGGCGGTGTCGGGCCGCGCCTCGTCGTGGTCGGGCTCCTCCTCGGCGCCGAGTCGACGCTGCAGCCGCTCGGCCGGCTCTTCGGTCCGCATGCGCCCGACGGTAGGGACGCCGTCCGTCGGGTCAGCCGGGATCCGCGCCGCAGCGGGTGTGGTTGTGGACAGGCGCCGCGCTGTGGAGAACCTTCAGTTCCCCCAGCCGTCGGCGCGCCAGCACGTCCAGTCGATCTCGACCCGGGCGCCGACCGCGAGACCGGTGACCCCGACACACGTGCGCGACGGCAGGCGGTCGGGGAACCACGCGGCGTAGGCGGCGTTGAATGCCGCGTACTCCGCCCAGTCGAGCAGGTACGCCCGGACCGAGACCACGTCGTCCAGGCCGCCACCGCACAGTTCGGTGACCTGCAGCAGATTCCGCATCACCTGATCGGTCTGCTCCTCGATGGCCGTGCCGACGACATTGCCGCTGTGGTCGGTCGGCATCTGGCCGGTGACGTACAGCGTCTGCGCTGCGGCCGTGGCGTGGGCGAAGGGGGCCACCGCGGGAGGTACGCCGTCGGCCGGTGTGAAAGTGAAAGATCGGATCGTCATCACCCCTAGTGTCTAGGAGCGAACCGCAGGCTCGACGAGGAGGCTCGCCCATGACGACAGCGACCACGCCCCTGCGCGTGATCCAGTGGACCACCGGCAACATCGGCAAGCGGTCACTGCACGCCATCATCGGCCGCGACGACATGGAGCTGGTGGGCGTCTACGCCCACGGCGCCGCCAAGGTCGGGGTGGACGCCGCCGAGCTCGCGGGGTTGCCGGAGCCGACCGGTGTCACCGCCACCGACGACATAGAGGCCCTGGTGGCGCTGCGGCCCGACGCCTGCTGTTACAACCCGCTGTGGCCCGACATCGACGAATTGACCCGACTGCTCGAGGCCGGGATCAACGTGTGCTCCAGCGCGGCGTGGATCACCGGGGGCAAGCAGTCCACCGAGGATCTCGACCGCATCCGGAAAGCTTGCGAGAAAGGCAATTCCACGATCTTCGGCAGCGGTGCACATCCCGGTATGACGAATATGGTGGGCATGGTCCTGTCCGGCGCCTGCGAGCGCGTCGACGAGATCCGCATCACCGAGTCGGTGGACTGCTCGACCTACGAATCGGCAGGTACGCAGACTGCGATGGGATTCTCGCAGGACCCCGGGACGCCGGGGTTGGCCGAAAGTGTCCGCCGGGAGAGCGAGGTGTTCGCCGAATCCGCGGCGATGATGGCCGATGCGATCGGCGCCACGCTCGACCGCATGACCTTCGACGTCGAATTCACCACCGCCACTGGCCATACCGACCTGGGGTTCATGCAGATCCCGGCGGGCACCGTCGCGGGGGTCTACGGCTACCACCGCGGCTGGGTCGGAGAGCGCAATGTCGTCAGCGTCGGGTTCAACTGGACCATGGGCGATCACGTCACCCCGCCGAAACCGCTCGAGCACGGTCACGTCATCCAGGTGTTCGGGATCCCCAATATGCGAACGGTGCTGCACTGTCTTCCGCCGCGGGACTGGACCGAACCGGGTTTCATGGGCCTCGGGATGATCTACACCGCCATGCCGGTGACCAACGCGGTCCCGGCCGTGGTCGCCGCGCCTGCGGGCATCGTGACACTCAAGGATCTGCCACCGGTCACCGGTCGCATCGGCTAGCTCGCCCTCGCCCTCGCCCTACGGTTGTTGACGCGTATCGCGTGAAATCCGTCAACAACCGTAGCGTCGGCGGGGCACACGTCAGTTCGACAGGCTCACACACACTCCCACGGCCTGTGCGCCGACGTGTATCGCCAGCACGGCGCCCATGTCGGTGACCGTGAGCGTCTCGATCTGCGGCAGCCGTTCGGTCAGCGCCGCGCCGACCGCGTCCGCCGCGTCGTGGTTGTCGACGTGGTGAACGACGACGGTGGCGCGGCGATCCCCGACGAACTCCGCCACCTGGTCGACGAGCGCGGCGTGCGCCTTGGACGCGGTGCGGATGCGCTGGGCGAGCACCAGCCTGCCGTCGACGTCCACGCGCAGCAGCGGTTTCAGCGACAGCGCGGTCCCCAGCCACGAGGCGGTCGCGCCGATCCGTCCGCTGCGCCGCAGGTTGTCGAGCCGGTGCACCACGATGAACGCCGACCCGCGCGGTACCGCCGACCGCGCCGCGGCCTCGACGGTGTCGAGGTCACCGCCGTCGGCCGCACACCGCGCCGCCGCCAGTGCGACGAAGCCGACCCCCATCGCCGCCGAACGCGAGTTGACCACGCGCACAAGCGGTCCGAACTCGCGGGCCGCAATCACCGCCGAGCTGAAAGTGCTCGACAACGCCGCTGAGAGATGCACCGCGACCACGCCGTCACCCCCGCTGTCGTCCAGTGCCCGCCGGTAGGCCTTGCCGAGCTCACCCGGCGTCGCCCCCGACGTCGTCACGTGGGCCCGCTCGTGGATGTCGTTGGGCACGACGTCCACCCCGTCGCGCAGATCGTGCTCGTCGACCAGCACATGCAGCGGAACCTGTCGGATGTTCCAGCGGGTCAGCTCATCTGCGGACAACCGCGACGAGGCATCGGTCACCACCACCACCGGCATGGATCAGCTACCCGAAATGCTCTGTGCGACACCGGCTTCGGCAAGCGCCTTGAGCATCAGCCCGGCAACCGCCTGATGCGCCTCGAAATTCCAGTGGATCCCGTCGGGGTTGCCCCGCCCGCTCAGGACCTCCTCGGCCACGGCGGCTTTGAGGTCCACCAGCGGAACATCGTGTCGGCCTGCCCATTCGGTGATCGCCCGCACCGTACCGGCCCGGCCGCGATGGGCCTTCCCGTAGCTCTCGGCCACGTGCACCGACGGCAGTGACGCCACGATCGGGATGCCGGGGCGATTGAAGTCGATGGCGCCGCGAGTCATCTCGAGGTACTCGGCGCTCAGGTGCGGCGGCAGCGCGGGCCGCGCGACGGGTGACAGCCGCGGTTGGACCCAGCCGTAGCCCTCGCGCACCCACCTGCGCAACCACGGCGGCCGCACGTAGCGGATCGACTCGCGCAGTGCGGTGGGCAGCGGCGAGGGAAGCGAGTCCATGCCGCCGGTGGCGAAGACGACTGCACCGGCGCGGGGCAGCGCCGCCCACGCCCGCGGATCCTGCGTCGCCGCCCACCACACGTCGCGGCATGTCCAGCCGATGCGGCCGATGAGGTCGAGATCCCAACCCAGCTGGTCGGCAACGAGATTGGGCCAGATCCGCGGATCGTCCGACGGCAGTCCGCCGCCCGGGCCATAGTAGGCCAGCGAATCGGCGAAGACCAGCAGCGTTCGGCGGCCGGGGACAGGCTCAGAGGACGTCATGGCCTACCTGCGCCGAGGCGTTCCACACATCCAGCCGCCAACGAATGTCGTCGAGGCCGGCGTCGTGCGGCGAATGCCCCGACAGCTGTACCCAACTGGCGTTGCCCATCCCGCCCAACACCGGCCAGTTGTCCACCGGCAGCCCCAGCAGGTCCGCGGTCAGCGCCGCGATGAGCCCGCCGTGTGCGACGAGCACCACGGGACGGTCGGCGTTTCCGTCGGTATCTGATCCCCACTCCGGTTGTCCAGCAACCAATTCGGCGACCAGTGGCCGACTGCGGGCCGCCACGTCGACGCGGCTCTCCCCGCCGTGCGGCGCCCACCGGGCGTCGTCCCGCCAGGCCAGCCGCGCACCCGGCGCGGCGGCGTCGACCTCCAGGTGGGTCATCCCCTGCCAGTCGCCCAGATGGGTTTCCCGCAGCCGCGGGTCCACCGACACCGGCAACCCGGCGCGCTCGCCGAGCGCGAGGGCGGTGTCCAGGGCGCGGCGCAGATCCGAGGACACGATCAGCAGGGGCTGGCGCTTGGCGAGCGCCTCGGCAGCGACGACCGCCTGTTCGCGCCCGAGTTCGGACAGTTCGGTGTCGAGTTGGCCCTGCATCCGCCGGCCGGCGTTGAAGTCGGTCTGGCCGTGCCGCAACAGCACCAGCCGGCGCACCCTCACGATTCGTCGCCCGCCTCACCTCGCGCAAGCGGCTCATCGCTGTCTGATTCTCTTCGCGCGAGCGGCTCATCGGCCTCCAGATCGACCGGAACCAGCGGGCAGTCCCGCCACAGCCGGTCGAGTGCGTAGAAGTTGCGCTCGTCCTGGTGCTGGATGTGGACGACGATGTCGACGTAGTCGAGCAGCGTCCACCGTCCCTCGCGGGTGCCCTCCCGGCGCGCCGGCTTGTAACCGGCCAGCCGCAGTTTCTCCTCGACCTCGTCGACGATCGCGTTCACCTGGCGTTCGTTGCTCGCCGAGGCGATGACGAAGCAGTCGGTGATCACGAGTTGGCCGGAGACGTCTATGACGACGACGTCGTCGGCGAGTTTCGACGACGCCGCGCGGGCGGCGATGGTCGCCATCTGGATGGCTTCATCGGTGGCGGTCATGTGGGTCCTCAGCTTTCGAGCGGTTCGGGGAGATAGAGCCTGCGCTTGGTGACGTACTGCACCACTCCGTCGGGCACCAGGTACCAGATGGGGCGTGCCTCACCGGCACGCTTACGGCAGTCGCTCGACGAGATCGCCAACGCGGGCACCTCGACCAACGAGAGCGCGTCGACGGGAAGTTCCCGAAGGGCGGCCGAGATGTGACTGCCGTCCAGCGCGTAGCCGGGTCGGCTGACCCCGACGAACCGCGCGATGGAGAACATCTCCTGCCAGTTCTGCCACGACAGGATCGACCCGAGAGCATCGGCTCCGGTGATGAAGTACAGGTCGGCGTCGGGGTTCTGCTCGTGCAGATCGCGCAGCGTGTCCTTGGTGTAGGTCGGGCCGCCCCGGTCGATGTCCACCCGGCTCACGGAGAACCGGGGGTTGGAGGCCGTGGCGATGACCGTCATCAGGTACCGGTCCTCCGGGGCGGTGACCTGGCGGTCGTCCTTCTGCCAGGGCTGTCCGGTCGGCACGAACACGACCTCGTCGAGTTCGAACAGGTCGGCCACCTCGCTGGCGGCGACCAGGTGTCCGTTGTGAATGGGGTCGAACGTCCCGCCCATCACGCCCAGCCTCCGCGGGCGCCGCTCTTCGCGCGAGCGGCTCATCGGACCAGACTGCACGAACAGCGAGCTTACGGCAGCCGAGCTGCCCTCAGACCGGTGCGCGGTCGGCCGTGAGCACCTCGGAGACCTCGAACGCCGCGCGGTCGGCGCGGTAGACGTCGCGCGCGAACTCCACGCAGCGCCCGGCCTCGTCCTCGGTGCGGCGGGTCAGCAGGGTGCCTGCCGATCCGGCGCGTACGGCAAGCGCGGAGCTGGATGCGTCGTCGAGCACGATCGACTCGAGCACCGCGGTCGACCGGGCCAGCCGCACTCCGTACCGGTCGCGCAGCACCGCCCACAGCGAACCCTCTTCGGGTGCGTCGAGGATGCCCGGCGTCAGGTCGGCCGGCAGGAAAGTGGTTTCGAGTGCGACGGGCGCGTCGTCGACGCTGCGCAACCGGTGGAACACGTGCACCGCTGCCCCGTCGGCGAGCCCGAGCGCCAGTCGCACGGCCGGTGTCGGCTGCTGCTTCTCGGCCCAAAGCAGGCGGGCGGCGGGCCGGCGTCCGAGCCGCGACACCTCCTCGGAGAAGCTGCCGATGTGGAACCGCACCCGCGGTTCGGCGACGAATGTGCCGCGGGGTGGTCTGCGGTAGACCACTCCTTCGCTCTCCAGCAGCGACAACGCCTGACGGGCGGTCATCCGGCTGACGCCGTGCTGGTCGGCGAGTTCGCGTTCCGACGGCAGCAGCGTGTGCGGTCCGAGCTGGTCAGTGACGATTCTGTCCCGTACCACCGCCGCGATCGCCAGGTAGCGCGGCGGGTCGCCCCCGCCCGGCGGCGATCTCTTCCTCGCGGCGGCCGGCATGTGTGCAGCGTAGTCCGAAGCGATAACCACGTGGTCTAGGCCATGCTCCGGGGTGAACGCCTCGGTAACCGGGTTGACGATGATGCGGCTCAGATTCATACTACGGTTCAACCACATGGTCTATACCACTGGAGGAACTATGCCCGGTCCTGTTCCCGCCGGCCGGGACGCCGCCGACCTCGCGCAGTTCGGATATTCGCAATCCCTGGAGCGGCGCACCGGGAAGTTCGCGTCGTTCGCGGTGGCGTTCGCGTTCGTCTCCATCGCGACCGGCATCTTCACCACCTACGGCGCGGTGCTGAACTCATCGGGGCCGATCGGCATCTGGACGTGGCCCATCGCGGTCGTCGGACAATTGGCGGTCGCGTTCGTGCTGGGCGCGCTGGCCTCGCGCATCCCGGTGACCGGATACCACTACCAGTGGATGTCACGGCTGGCGAACCCCGTGCTGGGCTGGATCATCGGCTGGATCTCGTTCACGTTCCTGGCCATCGTGGTCGTCGCCGTCGACTACACGATCGCCTCGACGATCCTGCCCGTGCTGCTGAACTACGAGGGGACGTCGACGATCGCCTGGCTGGTGACCGCGCTCGTGCTGTTGGCGCAGTTCCTGCTGGTGGCGTTCTCCACACCCTGGGCGGAGCGGGTCAACAACAGCTTCGTCACCCTGGAACTGATCGGGATGGTCGCGCTGACCGTGCTGCTGCTCGTGGTCGCCGCGATCCGCGGAGACATGGACTTCGGCAACCTGTTCAGCCGCGGCGCTGTCCCGCCCGAGGGCTTCTGGAGCTTCGGCGACTGGACGTCGGCCGGGCCCTGGATGCTCGGATTCCTGCTCGGCGCCTTCACGATCGTGGGCTTCGAATCGGCCGCCAACCTGGCCGAGGAGACCCACGACCCCGAGCGGGTCGTGCCCCGCGCGATGTGCCAGGCCGTCCTCGCCTCCGGTGTGCTGGGCTTCCTGTTCCTCGTCGCGGTGACGCTGGCGGCGGGCGATCCGGTGGCCCTCGCCGAATCCGGCACCCCTATCGCCGACGTCATCGAGTCCACGTTGGGTTCGGTTGTCGCGACGCTGCTGCTGCTGATGGTGGTGCTGGCGATCTTCGCGTGCGGTCTGGTCATCATGATCACCGGCGTGCGGGTCACCTGGGCGATGTCGCGCGACAAGCGCTTCCCCGGCTGGCAGCAGTGGGACCAGATCTCGTCTCGGTTCCACACCCCCTTCAAGGCCGCGGTGCTCTATTTCGTCGTCGCCCAACTCATCCTGGCGGTGTTCTCCCGCTCCGAGACCGCGCTGTTCACCCTCTTCGGCGCCGCGACGCTGCTGCCCGCGGTGATGTACGCCTCAACCGTTGTGCTGTACCTGGTCAAGCGGAAGTCACTGCCTGCCAACGGCAAGTTCGACCTCGGCGCCTGGGAGATCCCGATCGTCGTGGTGTCGGTGGTGTGGCTGGTCTTCGAACTGGCGCTGTTCCGCGATTCCAGTTTCTCCGAGGCGTGGTCGTACGTCATCGTCATGGTCGTGATCGGTGCTCTCTACCTCGGCTATCTGCTGGCGACCCGCGGCCGCCACGGTTTGTCGATGCCCGATATGCACTCGATCGACGCCGAACTCGACCGTGAGGCCGCGAACGACTGATGACACATCTGCTCGCCATCGATCAGGGCACGTCGGGGACGAAAGCCATCGTCGTCGATTACGGCGCCGACGGGTCCGGTCATGTCCGCTCGGTCGCCGAGGTCGCGTTGCGACCGCAGTACCTCGCGGGCGGCGCCGTCGAGCAAGACCCGGAGGCCCTGTGGGATTCTGTGGTCGAGGCGGGCCGAGAAGCGTTGGCGCAGGCGGGAGTCAGTGTCGACGGGGTTGCACTCGCCAATCAGGGGGAGACGGTCCTGGCCTGGGACCGCCACACCGGCCGACCGCTCACCCCGGCGATCGTGTGGCAGGACCGTCGGGCCGAGTCGGTGTGCGCACCGCTGGCCGACTCGGCCGAGCGCGTCGCCCAGCGCACGGGTCTGGTGCTCGACCCGTACTTCTCGGCGCCCAAGATGGCGTGGCTGCGGAAGAATCTGACGGGTGCCGGCGTGGTCACCACCACCGACACGTGGCTGGTGCACCGATTGTGCGGCGCCTTCGTCACCGACGCGTCCACCGCCAGCCGCTCACTGCTGACCGCGCTGGACTCGCCGTCGTGGGACGGTGAGCTGCTCGAGCTGTTCGGGCTCGCCGGCGAGACGCTGCCCACGATCGTCGACTGCGACGAAATCGTCGGCGAGACAGATGTTTTCGGACCGACAATCCCGGTCGCCGGGCTGATCGTCGACCAGCAGGCCGCACTGCTCGCCGAGAGCTGCCTCGAACCGGGCGCCGCCAAATGCACCTACGGCACCGGGGCGTTCCTGCTTGCTCAACTCGGCGCCACCCCGGCGCTGTCGTCATCGGGCCTGACGACGTCGGTGGCATGGCGGTTGCGCGGGCAGACGTCGTACTGCGCCGACGGTCAGGTGTACACCGCGGCGTCGGCCGTGCGGTGGGCAGTCGATCTCGGACTGGTGCCCGCCGCCGACCAACTCGACACCGTGGCCGCCGACTCGAGCAACGGCGTGCTGTGCGTCCCCGCGCTGGCGGGTCTGGCTGCGCCGTGGTGGGATTCGGGTGCGACGGCGTCGTTCACCGGGATGACGCTGTCCAGCGGGCGCGGACATCTGGTGCGGGCACTGCTCGACGGCATCGCCGCCCAGGTCACCGCGCTGGCCGACCTGGTCGCCACCGATCTCGGCCGGCCACTGACCCGGTTGCGGGTCGACGGCGGACTCACCCGCTCGACGGTGCTGATGCAGGCCCAGGCCGATCTCGCGCAGATCCCGGTCGACGTGTATCCGTCCCTGCACGCCACCGCACTGGGCGCCGCCGCGTGTGCGCGCATGGCGATGGACCCCGCGCTCACGCCCGCCGAAGCCGTCGGCCCGTGGACCCCCGTCCACACCTACCACCCCCAATGGCCCGCCGAGCGAGCTACCGACCATATGAGCCGCTGGCGGCGCACGGCGGAATCGACCCTTCGGAACCGAGGAGAAACGTCATGAGTACCCCCGACGTCAGCGACGTCGTCGTGGTCGGTGCGGGCATCGTGGGCAGCGCGATCGCGCGCGCCCTGGCCGGCACCACGTCGTCGGTGACGCTGCTGGAAGCACGCGGCGATGTCGGCGACGGCACCAGCAAGGCGAATACGGCGTTGCTGCACACCGGCTTCGACGCCAAACCCGGCACCTTGGAGTCGAGGCTGGTGGCCCGCGGATACGACCTGCTCGGCGCCTACGCCGAGCAGGTGGGCATTCCCGTCGAGCGCACCGGTGCGTTGCTGGTCGCGTGGACCGACGAAGAGCGCGACGCGTTACCGGGTCTTCAGGACAAGGCCGTGCGCAACGGCTACACCGCATGCGAGATCGTCGACGCCGCAACCGTGTATCGGCTGGTGCCCGACCTCGGACCGGGAGCGCTGGCGGGGTTGTCCGTGCCCGGCGAGGCACTCATCTGCACCTGGACCACCAACCTCGCGCTGGCCACCGACGCCGTGCAGCGGGGCGCGCGGCTGGTCCGGAATGCGCGTGTCCTGCAGGCGGAATCGGGCGACGGCCACACCACGCTTCGCACGACCGCCGGTGACATCCGCGGCCGCTGGATCATCAACGCCGCGGGCCTGGGCGCCGATCACCTCGATGCCGCGTTCGGCCATCACCGCTTCACGGTCACACCGCGCCGCGGGGAACTCCTCGTGTTCGACAAGCTGACCCGGCCGATGGTGCCGCTCATCGTGCTCGCGGTGCCGTCGTCGCGAGGTAAGGGCGTGCTCGTCAGCCCCACCATCTACGGCAACGTGATGGTCGGACCGACATCGGAGAACCTGACCGACCGCACCGCCACCGACACCAGCGAGGAGGGGTTCGACTTCCTGCTGTCCAAGGGGCGCGCGTTGATGCCCACGCTGTTCGAGGAGGAGGTCACCGCCAGCTATGCGGGTCTGCGCGCGGCCATCGACTCCGAGGACTACCTGATCGACGTCGACGACGCTGCGCGCTATGTGCTGGTCGGTGGTATCCGCTCGACCGGTCTGACGTCGGGCATGGCGATCGCCGAGCACGTGATGGGCCTGCTCGCCGACACCGATCTCGACGTCACCGCCCGCGCCGACCTACCCGACCCGCCGCTGATGCCCAACATCGGCGAGGTCGGGGTACGTCCCTTCGAGGATGCCGGCCGCATCGCCGCGGACGCCGCCTACGGGCGCATCGTGTGCTTCTGCGAGCGCGTCACCGCCGGTGAGATCCGTGACGCGTTCTCCTCGACGATTCCGCCCGCCGATCTCGACGGGCTGCGACGGCGGACGCGGGTGATGAACGGGCGCTGCCAGGGGTTCTACTGCGGTGCGCACACTCGCGCACTGCTGGAGTCGCACGGCGTCGAGGACACCTACGACGTGGGCGCAGTGCAATGACGGTGCCGACTCAGAAGGTCGCGGTGGCGATCATCGGCGGCGGCCCGTCTGGGCTCACCGCTGCGGCGGCCCTCGCCCCCGACGTCGACGTCCTGGTCCTCGAACGGGAAGCGGAGCTCGGCGGAATCCCCCGGCACAGTGACCATCCCGGCTACGGGATGCGCGACCTCCACCGGTTCATGTCCGGGCCCGCCTACGCGCGGCGACTGACCGTGAAAGCGCTCGACGCCGGCGCCATGCTCGAGACCGAGGCGATGGTGACGGGGTGGGGTGGTGAGCGCCTGCTGCAGGTGACCTCACCGCGCGGCGTTCGGACGGTGTCGGCCGACGCGGTGGTACTCGCCACCGGTGCACGCGAACGCCCCCGGCCGGCCCGGCTGATTCCGGGTGACCGACCCGACGGGGTGTACACCACCGGGCAACTGCAGAACCTGGTGCACCTGCACCGTGCGCAGGTCGGCGCGCGCGCCCTGATCGTCGGCGCCGAACTGGTCAGCTGGTCGGCGGTGCTCACGCTGCGCGAGGCGGGCTGCGCCACGGTCGCGATGATCACGAGCCACCCGCGTTCGGAATCGTATGCGGCGTTCCGCATTCCGGGCCGCACATTGACAGAGGGGCCGGTGCTCACACGCAGCCGACTGGTGAGCATCCACGGCAAGGACCGGGTCCGAAGCGCGGTGGTGGAGCACCTCGGCACCGGTGAGCGCACCACCGTCGAGTGCGACACCGTCGTGTTCACCGGCGACTGGATTCCCGACCACGAACTGGCGCGCACCGCAGGTCTGACGATGGACGCCGGTACCCGTGGGCCCGTCGTCGACGCCGCGTTACGCACCAGTGCGCCAGGGGTATTCGCGGTGGGAAACCTGCTCCACCCCGTCGACACCGCCGACGGCGCCGCACTCGACGGCCGGCACGTCGCTGCCGCGGTGCGGGGCTGGCTGCAACGCCACCAGGCCCCGGAGACCGGTGTGCGCATCCGCACCGACGGGCCGTTCACGTGGGTCGCCCCGCAGCTCATCACCCCCAACGGCGGCACCGCGTCGCGTGGCGATCTACTGTTCTGGGTCGAGGAGTACCGCCGACTGCCGAAGCTGCGGGCGGTGCAGGACGGGCGCATGCTGGCGACGGCACGCACGCCGTGGCCGGCGGCGCCGGGACGGGTCTTCCGCGCACCGTGGTCCCTGGTGGCGCGGGCGGATCCGAACGGCGGCGACGTGACGGTGTCGTTCGCCTGATCTCTCCCCGCGCGAGCAGACATAGAATCGCCCTTTCCGGCAACGAATCACGCGATTCTGTGTCTGCTCGCGAGAAGAAAGTTACTGTGCTGCCACGACGGCCCGGAAACGCACGTCACCTGATCGCACCCGCTCGATCGCCCGGTTGATGTCGCCCATGGGGAAGGTCTCGACCAACGGCCGCACGCCCGTGCGAGCGGCGAACTCGAGCATCTGCATGGTCTCCTGACGCGACGCCGGGACCCCTCCGGAGATCGTCTTCTCCGAGACCAGAAGCGACAGCGGACCGATCTGGATCGCGCTCTCCGGCATGCCGACCACGCACAGTGTCCCCTGCGGCTTCAAGGCGGCCAGATAGTCATCCCAGGGGATGTCGCCGGAAACGGTGCTCAGGATGAAGTCGAATGTGCCTGCTGCCCGGTCTAATTCGTCGGTGCCACGGGTTCCGATGAAGTGGTCGGCACCCAGTCCCACGGCCTGGTCCCGCTTGCCGGATGAGGAGGAGATCGCGGTGACCTCGCAACCCCAGGCCCTGGCGAACTGGATCGCCAGGTGACCGAGTCCCCCGATGCCGACGATGCCGACGTGATCGGTGGGCTTGACGCCGTGCCTGAGGAACGGCGCGAACACCGTGACGCCTGCGCAGAGCAGCGGGCCGGCGTCCTGCAGTTCGATGGCCTCGGGGAGCGGGTAGGCGAAGCGCCAGTCGCTGGCTCGCACCGAGGAGGCAAAGCCACCGCGGTCGCCGCGCAGCACCGTGTCGTCCCTACTGAGACAAAGCTGCTGACGACCGGTGAGGCAGAACTCGCAGCTCATGCACGAACCCGCGATGGCGCCGACCACTACACGTTGGCCGACCGCGAGCCGTTCGGGGTCGACCATCGTCCCGACGGCCGACACCACGCCCGCGGCCTCGTGGCCGGCGACCAACGGGAAGTTCGCGTAGCCCCAGTCGTTGTCGATCATCACCAGATCGCTGTGACAGATCCCGCAGTGGGTGACGTCGACATCGACTTCGAGTGGGCCGAGCTCGCCGGCCTCGTACTGGTACGGGGCGAGTTCGGCGCCGGCACTGGTTGCCGCAAAAGCATTGACACGCATGGGTTTCCTTCCAGAAGGTGAGTGGCCGGCATGTGGATCGGACCGACCTCGGCGCCAACATGAACGCCAAACTAACTAGTTAGTTTTTCTACACCCTGACGTTAACCCCCGCACAGGTGATGTGTCAAACAAACCAGTTAGTTACAGTGATCGCATGAGGGACGGTCCGGACACGCGACGCCGCATACTCGACGCGGCGGCGGCCGAATTCGCGGCCTACGGGATCGCCGGTGCCCGCGTCGACCGCATTTCGGCGAACGCGAAGGCGAACAAAGCCCGGCTCTACGCCTACTTCGGCAACAAGGACGGGCTCTTCGATCAGGTATTCGGTGAGCTCGCCCAGACGATCATGAATGCGGTGCCGTTCACCCCTGAGGACCTACCCGGTTATGCTGCAAGCCTTTTCGATACCTGTCTCGACAGTCCCGACATCGTGCGCCTTTCGACATGGGCGCGGCTGGAACGGGTGCAGGCCGGCGAGTTCGCCGTGGAACTGCGAGCGGATACCGAGAAGAAAGTGCGTTCGATCGCGGAGGCTCAAGCCAACAACCTCGTCAACCCGCGGTTGGACCCTCACGACGTGTTGACGATGATCATGGCCATGGCGTTGGCGTGGTCGCCCGCGAGCCTGTCCTACACGGCAACCCGTAGCGATCCCGCCGAAGACACTGCCCGACGGAGACGCGCACTCATCGAGATGGTGGGTAACGCGGTGTCCGCCTGACGAAGTCGGTCAGACGGGCAGTAGCTGATCGATCACCGCGGCCAGCTGTTTGGCCGACCGGCACTCGTGCATGGTGATGATGTCCTCGTACCGCGGTGTGGCCGAATCACCGCTTCCCCACAGGTGTTTCGGTTCCGGGTTCAGCCAGTGCGCGTGGCGGCTGGCGTTGACCATCCGCGCCAGCAACTCCGTTTCCGGATTGCGGTAGTTGTTGCGTCCGTCGCCGAGCACCAGCAGCGAGCTGCGCGGGGAGAGCGCCGCCGGATACTTGTGCAGGAACGACACGAAGGCGTTGCCGTAGTCGGAGTGCCCGTCGCGGGTGTACACGCCGGCCTCACGGGTGATGCGCTGCACCGCGACCGCGAGATCGGCGTCGGGCCCGAACAACTGGGTCACCTCGTCGGTGGTGTCGATAAAGGCAAAGACGCGAACCCGACTGAACTGTTGGCGCAGCGCGTGAACGAGCATCAGCGTGAAGTTGCTGAACCCGGCGACCGACCCCGACACGTCGCACAGCACGATCAGTTCCGGCCGCGCCGGATGCGGCTTCTTGAGGACGACGTCGATGGGCACTCCCCCGGTCGACATCGACTTGCGCAGTGTCTTGCGCATATCGATCTCTCCCGCCCGGGAACGGCGGCGGCGCGCGGCGAGCCGCGTGGCCAGTGTCCGTGCCAACGGGGCGACCACCCGGCGCATCTGGCGCAGCTGCTCACCGGACGCCCGCAGGAACTCGACGTTCTCGGCGAGCTGGGGCACCCCGTACATCTGCACATGGTCGCGCCCGAGCTGCTCGGCAGTCCGCCGTTTGGTCTCCCCCTCGACCATGTTCCGGAGCTGCGATATCCGTCTCGCGGCCATGGCCTTGGCGATCTGTTCCTGAGTGGGTGTGGGTTCGTCGCCGTATGGCGCCAGCAACCCGGCGAGTAGGCGGCCCTCGAGGTCGTCGAGGCTCATCGCCTTGAGCGCCTGATACGACGAATACGACGGACCCCGGCTGGAGTTGTAGCGGCCGTAGGACTCGACGATCTGGGCGATCATCGCCGTCAGCCGTTCGTCGAGTTCGGCGAGTTCGGGGTTGTCGGTCAACAGCTTCACCAGCGCCTCGCGCATCGCCTCGACGTCCTCGGGCGGCAGGCTCTGCCCGTCGGGGTCGGCGTCCTCGTCGGCGAGCACGGTCTTACCGCCCATCGCGGCCGGGAAGAACAGGTCGAACATCGCGTCGTAGGTGTCGCGATGATCCGGCCGCCGCAGCACCGCACACGCGAGGCCTTCGCGCAGCACCTCCCGGTCACCGAGACCGAGCACGCCCATCACCCGGCCGGCGTCGACCGTCTCGGACGGACCGACCGAGATGCCTTGTTTGCGCAGCGCCTCGACGAACTCGACCAGATGGCCGGGGATCCCGTGCGGGGCGAGCGGCTGTGGCGGTCGGACGCGGCGCGGCGGCATCAGTTCAGCCTTAACTCTCCGGCGGCGCGCTGCTGGTCGGACTGGTGTTTGAGCACCACGCCGAGGGTGGCGGCGATCATCGCGTCGTCGATGGTGTCCATACCGAGCGCCAGTACCGTGCGGCCCCAGTCGATGGTCTCGGCCACCGACGGCAGCTTCTTGAGCTGCATCCCGCGCAGCACGCCGATGATGCGGACGAGTTCGGAGGCGATGTGCTCGGGCAGTTCGGGCACCCGCGAGAGCAGGATGCGCCGCTCGAGGTCGGCATTTGGAAAGTCGATGTGCAGGAAGAGGCACCGCCGCTTGAGCGCCTCGGAGAGCTCCCGGGTGGCGTTCGACGTCAACACCACGAACGGGGTGCGTTCGGCCTTGATGGTGCCCAGTTCCGGCACGGTCACCGCGAAGTCCGAGAGCACCTCGAGCAGCAGACCCTCGATCTCGATGTCGGCCTTGTCGGTCTCGTCGATCAGCAGCACGGTCGGGTCGGTGCGGCGGATCGCGGTCAGCAGCGGCCGCGACAACAGGAACTCCTCGGAGAACACGTCGAGCTTGGTGCGGTCCCAATCGCCCACGTCGGCGGCGTTACCGGCCTGGATCCGCAGGATCTGCTTGGCGTGGTTCCACTCGTAGAGCGCCCGGGACTCGTCGACACCCTCGTAGCACTGCAGCCGGACCAGCTCGGAGCCGGTCGTCTGCGCGACGGCACGGGCGAGTTCGGTCTTGCCGACACCCGCGGGCCCCTCGACGAGCAGCGGTTTGCCCAGCCGGTCGGCCAGGAACACCGCGGTGGCCGTCGCGGTGTCGGGTAGGTATCCGGTCTCGGCCAGCCGGCGCGCGACATCGTCGATGTCGGCGAACAGCGGGGCCGGACGTGCGGGGACACTCACGAAGAAATGCTCCGATCTAGGCAGGGCGGGTGTGGCCGTCTCCCCACACAATCCACTTGGTTGACGTCAATTCTGGCAGACCCATCGGCCCGCGGGCGTGCAACTTCTGGGTGGAGATCCCGATCTCGGCGCCGAAACCGAACTGCTCACCGTCGGTGAACGCCGTCGACGCGTTGACCATCACCGCGGCTGCATCCACGCGTTCGGAGAACCGTTGCGCGGCAGCGAGATCCGTCGTGACAATGGCCTCGGTGTGCCCGGAGCCGTATTTGTTGATGTGCGCGATCGCGGCGTCGACGCCGTCGACCACGGCCAGCGCGATGTCCATCGACAGGAATTCGGTGCGCAGTTCTTCGTCGGTCGGGTCGGCGTGGACGGTCACCCCCGCGTCCTGCAGCGCTTTGGTCAGCCGGGGTACGGCGTGCTCGGCGATGGCGGCGTCGACGAGCAGCGACTCGGCGGCGTTGCAGACGCTGGGCCGTCGGGTCTTGGCGTTGAGCAGGATGGATTCGGCCATGTCGAGGTCGGCCGCGGAGTGCACGTAGACGTGACAGTTGCCCACCCCGGTCTCGATCGTGGGCACCTGCGCGTCGCGGACGACGGCGTCGATCAGGCCGGCGCCGCCGCGTGGGATCACCACGTCGACCAGGCCGCGGGCCTGGATGAGGTGGGTGACGCTGGCGCGGTCGTGGCTCGGCAGCAGCTGCACCGCATCGGCGTCGAGGGCCTCGGCGATCAGGGCGGCGCGCAGCGAGTCGACGAGCGCGGCGTTGGAGTGCGCCGCCGACGAACTGCCGCGCAACAGCACCGCGTTGCCCGATTTCAGCGTGAGCCCGAATGCGTCGACGGTGACATTGGGGCGACCCTCGTAGACGATGCCGACCACGCCGAGCGGTACCCGCTGCTGACGTAGCTGCAGGCCGTTGACCAACGTGCTGCCGCGCAGCACCTCACCCACCGGGTCCGGCAGGCTCGCGACCTGGCGCAGCCCGGCCGCCACCCCGTCGATGCGCTGGGGGTCCAGCGCCAGTCGGTCGAGCATCGCGGCCGGCGTACCCGCAGCCTCGGCTTTCTCGAGGTCCCGCTTGTTGGCCGCGATGATCAGGTGCGCGTCCATGAGCACCCGGTCGGCTGCCGCGCGCAGTGCCTGGTTCTTCGTCTCGGTGGACAGCGTCGCCAGCGCTCGCGAGGCGACCCGGGCCCGGCGGGCGGCGTCGTGGACCTCGGTGCGCAGATCGGGCACTGCGGGGGCGTGCACACTCATCAGTCCAGCGTATCGAAGGTGACGCGGCCACTCGACGCATGTCAGGCCGACGGCTGGTCTAGCGTGGGCCCATGGTGGCGGCGCGAGTCTGCGTGGTGGGCAGCATCAACGCCGACCTGCGTTTCACGGTGCCGTCACTGCCCAGGCCCGGCCAGACCGTGCTCGCCTCCTCGATGTCCTCCTCTCCCGGCGGCAAGGGTGGCAATCAGGCGATCGCCGCAGCACGCGCGGGCGCCGACGTGCGACTGGTGGGCGCGCTGGGTGACGACGCGGCCGCCGGGCAGTTGCGCAGTCACCTGCGCGACAACGGTGTCGGCCTCGACGGTGTCGCGACGATGCCCGGCCCCAGCGGATCGGCCGTCGTGACCGTCGACTCCGCGGCCGAGAACACGATCGTCGTCGCACCCGGCGCCAACGCACACCTGACCCTGAACTCCCCCGCGGTGCGCGCGGTGATCTCGGAGTCCGATGTCGTTCTGCTGCAGCTCGAGATCCCCCTGGCCACCGCGAACGACGCGGCCCGGGTGGCGCGTGCCGCGGGAGCGTTGGTCATCGTGAACGCCTCGCCCGCGGGCGCGCCGCCCCACGAACTGCTGAGGCTTGCCGAAGCGACCGACGTCGTGGTGGTCAACCAGGCTGAGGCCGGCGAATGGCATTGGCATGTACCGCATCTGGTGATCACCCGCGGCGCCCGTGGCGCCAGCTACATCGGCGACGGTGAGCGGTTCGACATCCCGGCACCGACGGTCGAGGCCGTCGACAGCACCGGCGCCGGTGACGTGTTCGCAGGAGTGCTGGCCGCGCACTGGCGCTCCGGCCCTGAAGATGCGCTCCGCCGCGCGTGCACCGCGGGAGCGCTGGCCACCCTGGTACCCGGCGCCGGTGACTGCGCCCCCACCGCTGATGCGATCGACGATGCAATGAGACGACAGGAGAAGCGATGACGACGACGTCAGAAAAAGAGGGGTCAGAGACGAAGGGGTCGGAGCACGGCACACCCCGCCCGCCGGACGGCGACTGGCTGGGCACGCAGTTTCTGCGCTTCACCCGGGAGGGCGCCTTCGGGTTGTGCACGCTCGATCGGCCCGAGGCGCGGAACGCGATGACACCCGCGATGTACTTCGGGATCAAGTACGCCGTGAACCATGTCGGGACGGATCCCGACCTTGCGGGTCTGCTGATCACCGGGACGGGCGACGTATTCGCGCCGGGCGGCGACATGGGCGGCGGCGGCGCGGACAACTGGCTGACCTTCGGCACGGCGCTGGGTATGGATGCGTTGCCGTTCGACACCCTGCGCCAGTCCGCGAAACCCGTTGTGGCAGCAGTGAACGGGCTCTGTCAGGGTGGCGGGCTGCAGATCGCGCTGTGCGCCGACATGGCGGTGGTCAGCGATCGTGCGACGTTCCGGGTGCCGGAGCTCTACCGCGGCATCGCCGACACCTATTACAGCCACATGCTGGCGCGGCTGATCGGGCCGGTGCGCACCCGCGACCTCATGTTCACCGGCCGCACGCTGTCGGCCGCCGAGGCGCTGGACTGGGGCATGGTGGCGCGGGTGGTCCCGCACGACGACCTCCACGACGCCGCACGTGAGGTGCTGACGCAGTGTTGCCGCACGGCCCCCAAGGCCAGGGCGGTGATCAAGTCCAGCATCGACAATTACATCGGCCTCTACGACCGCATCGGTATGCAGTCGAGCCTGGGCGCACCGGAGTCGATCGAAGGGTTCATGGCCTTCAAGGAGCGGCGCTCACCCGAGTGGGTGCATCCGGCGTTGCGAGTGGACGGGCGCTTGTAGGCGTCCGCCGTCGCTCACCTGTGCATTCTGCCGATTCCGAAGGGGTAGAACCCGTATCCGCCGTAATACGGCAGCTGCGCTTGGTAGTCGACCACCGGCGGCCTGGCGACGACCTGAGCGTTGCCCGGTGACTGACACAGCGTGGAGAGCGCTGTTGCCGAGCACGTCGGTCCGCTCGGCGCCGCGTTCGCCAACGGCGCCGCGAAGACCGACATGGCGATGCCGATCGTCAGCACCGCCGTCCGCATCACTTTCCTGTTACGCATGGTCACTCCTGTCGAAACGCTGTCTTCTTCTCTGACTCCAGAGTCGCTGCCGCACTGAGGCATGTCATCGACGCTGCCCTCCATTCGCCGCTACCCGGTAGCAGGCAGTCGCCCCGAGTTCGTGAAGTTCAGCATTACCTGAATTCATGTTCCGATGTATTATCCGGGGGCATGCAGACGGTCATCCGCAGCGATGCGTTGTCCAGATTCGGTTGTGCGCTGTCGGACGCCACGCGCGCGGAGATCCTGCTGATTCTGCGGGACGGCCCGGGCTACCCGTCGGAACTCGCCGATCGCATCGGGGTGTCCCGTCAGATCCTTTCCAACCACCTCGCGTGCCTGCGCGGATGCGGGCTGGTCACCGTGTCACCCGAGGGCCGTCGAAGCCGCTACGAACTGTCCGACCCGCGCATCGCCCACGCGCTCGACGATCTACTCGGCCTGGTGCTGACCGTCGACCCCGCGTGCTGTCCGACCGCCGACGACGAGGCGTGCTGCTGATGGCCACCTCGACGGCTCGTCGTGCCACGTTGACGCGGCGTGTGCGTCTGCTGGTCGCCGCCACAATCGCCTACAACGTCGTCGAGGCGCTCGTCGCGCTGACCGAGGGCGTGCGGGTGTCGTCGTCGGCGTTGGTCGGGTTCGGCCTCGACTCGGTGATCGAGGTGTCGTCCGCGGCCGCTGTCGCGTGGCAGTTCGCCGCACGTGACCCCGAGACGCGTGAGAAGGCCGCGCTGCGCTTCATCGCCTTCTCGTTCTTCGCCCTCGCCGCCTACGTCACCGTCGACGCGGTGCTGTCACTGCTCGGCATGCGCGAGCCGCGCCCGTCACTGATCGGGATCGTCCTGGCCGCCGCGAGCCTGCTCATCATGCCGGTGCTGTCGCTGACACAACGTCGCGCCGGTCGGGAACTCGGATCACTGTCTGCCGTCGCGGATTCCAAACAGACTCTGCTGTGCACATACCTGTCCGCGGTGCTGCTCATCGGCCTGGTACTCAACAGCACGCTCGGCTGGCAGTGGGCCGACCCGGTGGCCGCTCTGGGCATCGCGGCGATCGCGGTGCGCGAGGGCGTGAACGCCTGGCGCGGGGACGCGTGCTGCTGATGGCCGCACCGGTGATCGGGGCCTGCGCGACGGCCGTTGACTCTGCGCGCAGGGCGCACACCACTCGCACTCTTGCGCCCTCAGCGCAGCGTCAACGCCATCAGCTCTCCGGGATCGAGTTCTCGATCTCGTCGAGCCACACCCGTGCCGACATGTCCGACGGCGCGCGCCAGTCGCCGCGCGGGGACAGTGAGCCGCCGGCGGATACCTTGGGGCCATTGGGCAGAGCCGACCGCTTGAACTGGCTGAACGAGTAGAACCGCTGGGCGAACACCTGCAGCCAGTGCCTGATCTCACCGAGCGAGTAGGTCGGCCGCTTACTCTCCGGGTACCCCGTCGGCCAGTCCCCGTGCTCGGCGTCGCTCCACGCGTGCCAGGCGAGGAACGCCACCTTCGACGGCCGGAAACCGTACCGCAAGACCTGGAACAGCGAGAAGTCCTGCAGGACATAGGGTCCGACCTTACCCTCGCTGCTCTGGATCTCCTCGTCCTCACCGGCAGGCACCAACTCCGGGCTGATCTCGGTGTCGAGTACCGACTGCAGTACGTCGTTGACCGTGTCGTCGAACTGCTTCGACGAGATCACCCAGCGGATCAGGTGCTGGATCAACGTCTTCGGTACGCCGCCGTTGACGTTGTAATGCGACATCTGGTCACCCACACCGTAGGTCGACCAGCCCAGCGCCAGCTCGGACAGGTCACCGGTGCCCAGCACGATGCCGCCTCGCTGATTGGCAAGGCGGAAAAGGTAATCCGTGCGCAGGCCGGCCTGGACGTTCTCGAACGTGACGTCGTAGACCTTCTCGCCGCGCGAGAACGGATGGTCCATCTCCTTGAGCATCAGTTCGGCAGTCGACCTGATGTCGATGGTCTCGAACGTCACACCGAGCGCCGCAGCCAACCGCGTCGCGTTGTTCCTCGTGCGCTCACCGGTCGCGAACCCCGGCAACGTGAATGCGAGGATGTCGCTGCGCGGCCGTTCCTCGCGGTCCATCGCGTGCGCCGCCACGATCAGCGCATGGGTGGAGTCCAGCCCGCCCGAGAGTCCCAGCACGATCTTCGGGAAATCCAGCGCGCGCAGACGCTGTTCGAGTCCGGCTACCTGGATGTTGTAGGCCTCGTAGCAGTCCTGTTCCAGCCGCGCGGGGTCGGCCGGCACGAACGGGAACCGCTCCACCTCGCGGCACAACCCGATGTCGTCGGCCGGTGGGTCGAGCGTGAACTCGATCCGCCGGAACGAGTCCTCGTCGATCAGGTGGTGGCGCCGGTTGTCGTCGAACGTGCCCATCCGGACGCGTTCGTTGCGCAGCAGTTCGACATCGACATCGGCCACCGAACGCCGCACCCCCTTCGGGAACCGTTCGGACTGGGCCAGACACACGCCGTTCTCCCAGATCATCGTCTGCCCGTCCCAGGCCAGGTCCGTCGTCGACTCGCCCTCCCCCGCCGCGGCATACACGTATGCCGCCAGGCACCGCGACGACGCCGAGCGCGCGTAGAGGTTGCGATCCTCCGCCCGCCCGATCGTGATCGGACTGCCGGACAGGTTGGCCAGCACCGTCGCCCCGGCCAGCGCCGCCTCGGCACTCGGCGGTACCGGAACCCACATGTCCTCGCAGATCTCGACGTGGAGGACGAACGCGGGCAGATCAGCGGCCGCGAACAGGAGGTCCGGCCCGAACGGCACCTCGTCACCACCAAGCCGGATCTCGCCTCGTTCCTCGTCGCCCGCGGCGATCTGGCGCTTCTCGTAGAACTCGCGGTAGTTGGGGATGTAGGACTTCGGCACCACGCCCAGGATCCGGCCGCGGTGGATCACCACCGCCGTGTTGAACACCCGGTTGCGGTGGCGCAGCGGCGCGCCGACCACCAGCACCGGCAGCAGGTCCGCCGACCGGCCGACGATGTCGAGCAGCGCCGACTCGACCGCTTCGAGCAGCGCGTCCTGCAGCACGATGTCCTCGACGGAGTAGCCGGTCAGCGTCAGCTCGGGGAACACCGCCAGAGCGACACCGTCGTCATGGCACGCGTGTGCCAATGCCAGCACCGACTTGGCGTTGCCCGCCGGGTCGGCCAGAGCGGTCGTGTGGGTGCACGCGGCGACGCGCACGAAGCCGTGCCGGTAAGCCGAGAAAAAGTTCATGCCACATTGTTGCCCGCCATCAGTTCGGGGTATGCGGGCGCCATGAGTAGGACCTCCGTATTGATCATCGACATGATGAACACCTATGACCATCCCGACGCCGACAAGCTGATCCCGAACGCTGCCGAGATCGTCGATCCGATCGCCAGGCTGGTCGACGAGGCGCACCACCGGGACGACGTCGACCTCATCTACGTCAACGACAACTACGGCGACTTCAGCGCGGAGTTCACCGACATCGTCGACTCGGCCCTCGGTGGAGCACGGCCCGATCTGGTGAAGCCGATCGTCCCGCAGCCGGGCAGCCGCCTGATGACGAAGGTCCGGCACAGCGCGTTCTACGCCACCCCCCTGGCCTATCTGCTGAGGCAGCTCCAGCCGGAGCGTGTCGTCCTGACCGGTGAGGTCACCGAGCAGTGCATCCTCTACACCGCGCTCGACGCGTATGTCCGGCACTTCCAGGTGGTCGTCCCCCCAGACGCGGTCGCCCACATCGACGACGGCCTGGGCGAGGCCGCGCTGAAGATGATGGAGCAGAACATGAGCGCCGAGCTGATCCCGGCCGCGGACTGTCTGAACTGACGCCCCGCCGAAAGGCCGGCCGTAGTCTGGACAGGGTGGAATCACCGGAACTGGTCGCGCTGCTCGCCGGCCGCCGCGTCGCGGTACTCACGGGCGCGGGAATGTCGACCGACTCCGGTATCCCGGATTACCGCGGACCCGACTCCCCGCCCAGCAATCCGATGACCATCCAGCAGTTCACATCCGACCCGGCGTTCCGCCAGCGGTACTGGGCACGCAATCACGTCGGCTGGCGGCACATGGCGGCCACCCTGCCCAACGCCGGCCACCGTGCGCTGGCCGCCTTGGAGCGCTCCGGGGTGGTCAGCGGGCTGATCACCCAGAACGTGGATCTGCTGCACACGAAGGCCGGCAGTCGGAACGTCGTCGACCTGCACGGCACGTACGCGCGGGTGATCTGCCTGGACTGCAGCCACACCATGGCGCGCGCGGCTCTCGCCGAACTGCTCGAGGCGGCCAACCCCGGCTTCCTCGAGCGCGCAGAAGCGGTGGGCGGGATCGCGGTCGCGCCGGACGCCGACGCCGTGATCGGCGATACGGGCAGCTTCCGCATCGTCGACTGCCCGGCCTGCGGCGGCATGCTCAAACCCGACATCGTCTACTTCGGGGAGAGCGTGCCCAAACCGCGGGTGGAGCAGGCCTTCGCGATGGTCGAGGACGCGGACGTGCTGCTGGTGGCGGGCTCGTCGCTGACGGTGTTCTCCGGCTACCGGTTCGTCCGGCACGCCGCGGCCCGCCAGATGCCGATCGCGATCGTCAACCGCGGCCCCACCCGCGGGGACGACCTCGCCACCGTGAAACTCGACAACGGCTGCTCACCGATGCTGGCGCTGCTGGCCGACGAACTGCCCGCGCTGGCGCGTTCGGCTTAGATGGGCGGGGTGCCCGCACTTCTCGAGCAACTCAGACCAGGCCCCGGCGCAATCGACGGACGATGGGCGGCCGGCATCGGCGACGCGCTGGCCCGGCTGACACCGGGACCCGAACCGCTCCGCGACCTGCTTCGGCTGCTGAACCACTTCGGCGGGGTGGCCATCAGCGGGGAGGAGATGGAGTTCGACGGCGACGCCGCGCAGTGGTCGGACGTCAAGGAGATCGAGACGCACAAGCTCGCCGGCTATCTGCTCTCCGGCGCCCTCGACAAGCAGATCGGCAAGCTCCCGCTGCCCTGGTTCCCGTTCCGCGGTGTCGCACTCGGCGTCGCATCACAGGCCGTGCTGACGCTGATCGTCGCGACGGTCGACGGTGTGTTCCGCGACGCGTTCGACGTGGCCATCCCCGCCGAGGTGCACTACCGCGGGCTGTTGCGTGAACGGACGCTGGCACCGGGCATGCTCGCCACGGTTCTGCTCGCCGATCCCGCGGTGCGCAACGCCCTCATCGCGACCGCCGAGTCACACGGCGTCGAGGTCCGGTCAGACCGCGACGAGGTCGTCGGCGTGGACAGCCGGTCTGCGCATGTCGGCGGGTAGCGCGGAGGTCGAACGGCCCAGCATGGTGGCGAGTTCGGTCGCGTCGTAGGCGACCACCCCGCGGGCCACCATCGTCGCATCGGGCGCCCGCAACTCGACGACGTCGCCGGCGTAGAACCGCCCCGACACCGAGGTGATGCCCGCAGGAAGCAGTGAACGCCGCTGTCCCACAACGGCGTTGACCGCCCCCTGGTCGAGGGTGAGCGCACCGGCGGATTCGGCGGCATACCGCACCCAGAACCGCCGCGACGACATCCGTTCGGCGCGTGGGGCGAACACGGTGCCCACGGACGCGTCGGACAGTGCGGTGGCGGCGTCGGCGGCAGCGGCGAGCAGCACCGGGACGCCCGCGTCGGCGGCCAGCAGTGCCGACGACAGCTTCGAGGCCATGCCACCGGTTCCCAGAGTGCTGCCGCGCCCGGCCACCACCCCATCGAGGTCACCCGGGTCGGCCACCTCGGAGATGAAGCGCGCGTTGGACTTTCGAGGGTCGGAGTCGTAGAGGCCGTCGATGTCGGAGAGCAGCACCAACGCGTCCGCACCGACGAGGTGGGCCACCAGCGCCGAAAGCCGGTCGTTGTCGCCGAACCGGATCTCGTTGGTCGCCACGGTGTCGTTCTCGTTGACGATCGCGACCGCGTGCAGGGCCCGCAGCCGGTCCAGCGTGCGTTGAGCATTGGTGTGCTGTGCGCGCATCGAGATGTCGTGTGCGGTCAGCAACACCTGCCCGACGGTGCGTTCGTAGTGGGCGAAGGCGGTGCTCCACGAGTTGATCAGCGCGACCTGCCCCACGCTGGCGGCGGCCTGTTTGGTCGCCAGATCCGTCGGCCGCTTCGACAGCCGCAACGGTTCGATACCCGCGGCGATGGCGCCGGATGACACGATCACCACATCGGAACCGGCCCGCATCCGCTTCTCGATCGCCTCGACCAGGGTGGCCAGCCGGTTGGCGTCGAACACCCCGCTGGGGGTGGTCAGCGCGGTGGTGCCGATCTTGACGACGACGCTACGCGCGGTGCGGACGGCCTCGCGGTGCCGGGAAGGCGCGTCGGTCACTCCTCACCGCCGGGCTCGTCGCCGGACTGGCGGCGCTCCCGCCGGGCGATCTTGCGTTCGGCGGCCGAAATGCGGTCGGTCTGCTCGAGCCGGAGGTCGGTGCCGCGCCCGGACATCTGCACATCCACGCCGGCCGGTGTCTGCGGTTCCCAGTCGAATGTCACGTCGCCGATCGTCACCGCGCATCCCGGCTTGGCGCCGAGCCGCAGCAGCTCGTCTTCGACACCGAGGCGGGCCAACCGGTCGCCCAGGTAGCCGACGGCCTCGGCATTGTCGAAATCGGTTTGGTTGATCCACCGTTCGGGGCGGGCGCCGCGCACCACGAACCCACCCTCCCCGTCGGGCTGAACGGAGAATCCGGTCTCGTCGACGGCGATGGGCCGGATGATCGGGCGGCGCGGCACGACCGGCGGCTGCGCCTCGCGGTAGGCGCTGACCATGTCCCACAGCGCGAAGATCAACGGCCGCAGACCTTCTCGCGTCACGGTGGAGACCGCGAACACCGGCCAGCCGAACCGCTCTGAGATCTCGTCGCGGAGGAAGTCGGCCAGTTCCCGGGCGTCGGGCACGTCGATCTTGTTCAGCACCACCGCACGTGGGCGATCGGCGAGGTCGCCCAGCGTCGAGTCGCCCTGCAATGTGGGGCGGTAGGCAGCCAGTTCGGCTTCGAGCGCCTCGATGTCGGAGACCGGGTCACGGCCGGGTTCCATGGTCGCGCAGTCGATGACGTGCACCAGCACCGCGCAGCGTTCGATGTGGCGCAGGAATTCCAGGCCGAGCCCACGTCCTTCGGAGGCGCCGGGGATCAGGCCGGGCACGTCGGCCACGGTGAAGGTGTGCTCCCCTGCCGAGACCACGCCGAGGTTGGGCACCAGCGTGGTGAACGGGTAGTCGGCGATCTTCGGCTTGGCCGCCGAGATCGTCGAGACCAGTGAAGATTTACCCGCCGAGGGGAAACCGATCAGGCCGATGTCGGCGACCGTCTTCAGCTCGAGGGTGAGTTCGCGGATCTGACCCTTCTCGCCCAGCAGCGCGAACCCGGGAGCCCTGCGGGACCGGGAGGCCAGCGCCGCGTTGCCGAGGCCGCCGCGACCGCCGGCCGCGGCTTCGAACCGGGTGCCCGCGCCGACGAGATCGGCCAGCACGCGGCCCTCTTCGTCGAGTACGACGGTGCCGTCGGGCACCTTGACCTCGAGATCCGAGCCGGCCGCGCCGTCGCGGTTGCTGCCCGCGCCCTGTTTACCGGACGGGGCCACGACATGCGGATGGAAGTGGAAGTCGAGCAGGGTGTGCACCTGCGGGTCGACGACCAGCACGATGCTGCCGCCGCGTCCACCGGTACCGCCGTCGGGACCCCCGAGCGGTTTGAACTTCTCGCGGTGCACAGAGGCGCAGCCGTTGCCACCGTTGCCCGCCTTCGCGTGGATGACGACGCGGTCGACGAACCGGGGCATCAGGACTTACCTCTCACCGAACGTGAAGCTGCTGCGAGTATCCCGGGGGAAATTCGCAGCAGCTTCACATTGGCGTAAGTCCCGGGTGGTGTCAGTCCCGAACGACCGGAACGATGTTGATCGTCTTGCGGCCGCGCCGGCTGCCGAACTCGACAGAGCCCGGAGCGGTGGCGAACAGCGTGTCGTCGCCGCCGCGGCCGACGTTCACTCCCGGATGGAAGTGGGTGCCGCGCTGCCGCACGAGGATCTCGCCGGCCTTGACGACCTGGCCGCCGAAACGCTTGACGCCGAGGCGCTGGGCATTGGAGTCACGACCGTTGCGCGAACTGGACGCGCCCTTCTTGTGTGCCATGTCTACGCCTCCGCTACTTGATGCCGGTGACCTTCAGGACCGTCAGCTGCTGACGGTGGCCCTGACGCTTGTGATAGCCGGTCTTGTTCTTGAACTTGTGGATCCGGATCTTGGGGCCCTTGGTGTGCTCGAGCACCTCACCGGTGACCGCGACCTTGGCCAGGTCATCGGCCTTGGTGGTGACGTTGGCCCCGTCGACGACCAGAGCGACCGGCAGCGACACCGACGCGCCCGGCTCGGTGTCGAGCTTCTCGACCTTGACCACGTCACCAACGGCGACCTTGTACTGCTTGCCGCCGGTCTTGACGATTGCGTAGCTCGCCATCGTGTCCTAGTCCTCTTCCGTAGCCGTTACGCGCACTGCCTTACCCGGAGGTTGCGTGCGCGGGTCTGGGTGCGGGTGTCGATTCGATCCCACCGCCGCCGGCAGTGAGCCTGGCGGCAACTGGTCAAGGGTACGTGACCAGCAGGTAAAGGGTCAAACCGCCTACTCGCCGCTGGGCGGACCCGCCGGACGTGCCGCAGCACGCCGCCGCGGACGCCGCACGGGCGCCGCGATCACCTCGGGTTCCTCCAGTTCGTCGTCTTCCTCGGGCTCGTCATCAGACTCATCAGGCGCGTCGTCCTCGGAGTCCTCGGAGTCCTCGTCATCGTCCTCGGAGTCCTCGTCGTCGTCGATGACCTCGATGTCGTCGTCTTCGTCGTCTTCATCGTCGTCGTCGTCGAGTTCGATCTCGTCGTCCTCGGACTCATCGGAGTCGTCGTCCGAATCCTCGTCCGAATCCTCGTCCGAATCCTCGAAGTCCTCGTCGTCGAGTTCTTCGGCGACGGCGTCGTGCACCTTCTCCGCGTCGGCCTCGAGAATGCGGGGCGTCTCGTCGGCCGAGTCGTCGTCGGAGTCCTCGTCGTCCTCGGGATGTCCGCCGGTGGCGGCGGCCATCGCCTTGAACATCGGGTGCTCACCTGCGGGGTGCGGCGGGACCTTGACCACCGGCACCTCCTCGGGCTTGGCAGCCTTCTTGCCGCGCTTACTGCGCCGGCCGGTGCCCGGTTCGGACTTGCGACCGTTGCCCGCCGAAGCATTGTCGATCGGATCGCCGTGCAGCACGATCCCGCGGCCCCCGCAGTGCGGACACGGGGTGGAGAACGCCTCGATCAGTCCGGTGCCCAGGCGTTTACGGGTCAACTGGACCAGGCCCAGCGACGTCACCTCGGACACCTGGTGGCGCGTGCGGTCACGGCCCAGCGCCTCGGTCAGCCGCCGCAGCACCAGATCACGGTTCGACTCGAGCACCATGTCGATGAAGTCGATGACGATGATGCCGCCGATGTCGCGCAGCCGGAGCTGGCGGACGATCTCCTCGGCGGCCTCGAGGTTGTTGCGGGTGACGGTCTGCTCGAGGTTGCCGCCCGACCCGGTGAACTTGCCGGTGTTGACGTCGACGACCGTCATCGCCTCGGTGCGGTCGATGACCAGGGTGCCGCCCGACGGCAGCCACACCCTGCGGTCCATGGCCTTGGCGAGCTGCTCGTCGATGCGGTGCACGGCGAACACGTCCGGTCCGTCATTCCCGCCGGCCGGTTCGTACTTGGTCAGCCGCGGCATCAGGTCGGGGGCGACGGACTCGACGTAGGAATTGATGGTGCTCCAGGCTTCGTCACCGGACACGATCAGCCCGGAGAAGTCCTCATTGAACAGGTCGCGGATCACCTTGACCAGCACGTCGGGCTCTTCGTACAGCGCGACGGCCGCGCCGGCCTTCTTACCGGTGATCTCGGTGGCTTTGGCCTCGATCTGCGTCCACCGCTCCTGCAGCCGGTTCACGTCGGAGCGGATGTCGTCTTCCTTGACACCCTCGGACGCGGTGCGGATGATGACGCCTGCGTCGGTGGGCACCACCTCGCGCAGGATTTCCTTGAGCCGTTGCCGCTCGGTGTCGGGCAGTTTGCGGCTGATCCCGGTGGACGATGCGCCCGGCACGTAGACGAGGTAGCGGCCGGCCAGCGACACCTGCGTCGTCAGGCGGGCGCCCTTGTGTCCGACGGGATCCTTGCTGACCTGGACGACGACATAGTCGCCGGGTTTGAGCGCCTGTTCGATCTTGCGGTTCTGGCCCCCGAGGCCGGCGGCCTCCCAGTTCACCTCACCGGCGTAGAGCACGCCGTTGCGGCCGCGGCCGATGTCGACGAACGCCGCCTCCATCGAGGGCAGCACGTTCTGCACGATGCCGAGGTAGATGTTGCCGACCAGCGACGCCGACGCCGGCGACGTCACGAAGTGCTCGACGACGACGCCGTCCTCGAGGACCGCGATCTGGGTATAGCGCGCACCTTCGTGCGGCGGTTCGGTGCGGACCTTGTCGCGCACCACCATGACGCGTTGGACGGCTTCGCGGCGGGCGAGGAATTCGGCCTCGGACAAGATCGGCGGGCGCCGCCGTCCCGCGTCGCGACCGTCACGACGGCGCTGCCGCTTGGCCTCCAACCGCGTCGAACCGCTGATGCCCTGGATCTCGTTGTCGCCACTGTCGGTCGACTTGCTGCCGCGCTCGCGCGGCGGACGCTCGTGCACGACGGTGTTGGGCGGATCGTCAGGTGAGGCGTTGTCGGAGTCGTCCGACGCGCCGGACTTGCGCCGCCGCCGACGGCGCCGCCTGCGCGAGCTGCCGTCACCGCCCGCGGCGTCCTCGTCGGATCCTTCGTCGTCGCAGTCGTCGGAGTCGTCGGAGGTGTCCTCGTCGGACTCGGCCTGACCGTCGGTCTTCGGCTCAGCGCCGTCGGCGGCGTCGAGATCGCCGTTTTCGTCGCTCTGCTCACCACGGCCACGCCCGCGGCCGCGGCGTCCGCGCCGACGCCTCCGTGCGGCAGGCCGCTCGGATTCGTCGTCGTCGTCGGAGTCGGCCGACGCGCCCGTGTCGTCGTCCTCATCCTCGTCGTCGTCGTCTTCGTCGACGGGTTCGAACCGCACCGGTTGGGGCGCGACGAAGAGCGGCAGGTAGTCCGCCCGCTCGACGGTGGCCGTCTCGAGGATCAGCCGAGACTCCGGCTCCTCGTCGGCGTCCAGACCGTCGGCGTCGGGGGTTTCGGGTTCGGGCTGGTCGTCGGCGGCGACCTCGACCGACACCTCGACGGTCTCGACCGCCACTTCGGAGATCTCCGGGACCGCGGGGGCCTCGGCGGTGGCCGCTGCCTCGACGGCCGGGGCTTCAGCAGCCGGGGCTTCTACGGCGACGGCTTCGGCCGGGGTGTCCCCGTTGGCCGCGAGCACTTCGCGCACCTTCTCGGCCTCGGTCTTGTCGATCGTCGAGTGCGCGCTACGTGCGCGTCCGTCGAGTTCGGTCAGCGCGTCGAGGACACGCCTGCTGGTGGTGCCCAGCACGCGGGCCAGCGAATGCACCCTCAGGCGTTCGGGAAGTCTTTCTCGAGGCTGAGCCTCTTGTGAAGAGTCCGTTGAGTCTTGGGCTTGAGTATTTTCACTGTCGGCCACGTATTCTCCTCAAGCCCCCGGGCGCGTCGTATCGACGCGGCCACGCGAGGGCTTCCGCTGTTGTACCCGGTAGGACTTCCCCGGGCTTGTGTGGTCTCGCTCCAAGGGGCCCCAGGTCAGAACCCACTCAGTGCCTGGCTGAATGACGGCTGGACGGTCGGCGCCGCACCGCGGTAGCGGTGGTCGCGCACGTCTAAGTCTTCATTCGGGCGACGAACTCTGGTTGAAGTCCGGCTACCCGCGACCAGTATCCCATACGACGCGGCGCCGGCCGACCAGGCGCCGCCACAACGTCAGCGGCCGGGGAACCAGAGTTCGATCTCGCGGACCGCGGAGTCCGGCGAGTCGGAGCCGTGCACCAGGTTGTCCTGGGTCACCAGGGCCAGGTCACCGCGGATGGTGCCGGGTGTGGCCTTCTCTACGGGATCGGTGGCGCCGGCGATCTGACGGAACGCGGCCACGGCGCGCGGGCCCTCCACGATCGCGGCGACCACGGGCCCGGAGGTGATGAATTCCAACAGCGAACCGAAGAACGGCTTGCCCTCGTGCTCGGCGTAATGGCTCCGCGCCAGATCGTCGCTGACCGTCTTCAGCTCGAGAGCCGCGATGGTCAGGCCCTTCCGCTCGATCCGTCCGAGGATTTCCCCGACGAGGTGCCGTTGCACGCCGTCGGGCTTGATCAGAACCAGGGTCCGCTCAGTCACGGCGCACAGCGTACTGCAGCACGCGGGCCGGTCAGTCCTGGGCGCTCTGCTGGCCAGGCAGCAGCCCGCGCTGCTCACGCCGTCTGACCTCGGCGCGCAGGTAGACGATCAGCCCCCAGACGGCGGCGAACACCACCCCGATGAAGCCGATCGCCGCGTCGACCAGGAAACCCGCGATCAGCACCGCCTGCAGCCCGAAGTTCACCCACAGCGCCCAGGGCCGCCCCTGGACACCGCAGAGCAGCACCAGCACGACGGCGAAGCAGATCAGGAAGCCGCCGCTCGTCGCCTTGAAGCCGCCGTCGGAGAGGGACACCACCGGCAGCGCCAGCAGCACCACGATGGCCTCCAGGATCAACGTCCCGGCCATCACGCCGCGGAAGCTGCGCCACGGGTCGGGCCGCTGGGGGTCGCCCGGCGGTTGATCGCCCGGTGGCTGATCGCTCGGTGGCTGATCGATCACTGCGGGTCCCGTCCGAACAGGGTGCGTGCGGCCCCGGCGGTGACGACCGAACCGGTGATGACGATCCCCGCTCCGGAAAGTCCCTCGCCACCGCTGCTGGAATCTTCGACCACAGCGGTCGCGGTCTCGATCGCGTCGGGCAGCGTGGCCGCCCGGATGACCCGCTCGGGGCCGAACCGTTCCTCCGCCCGCACGGCCAGCGCCTCGACCTCGAGTGCCCGCGGAGACCCGTTGTGGGTGACGACGATCTGGTCGAACGCCGGCTCCAGCGCCGCGAGGATGCCGTCGACGTCCTTGTCACCCATCACCGACACCACCCCGATGAGGAAGCGGAAGTCGAATTCGGACTGCAGCGCGTCGGCCAGGGCGGCCGCGCCGGCGGGGTTGTGCGCGGCGTCGATGAACACCGTCGGCGCGCTGCGGAGCCGCTCGAGCCGGCCGGGGCTGGACGCGGCGGCGAAACCGGCACGCACCGCGTCGATGTCGAGTTGCCGCTGCGCACCGGCGCCGAAGAACGCCTCGACCGCCGCCAGTGCGAGCACCGCGTTGTGCGCCTGATGTTCGCCGTGCAGCGGCAGGAAGATCTCCGGATACACACCGCCGAGACCCTGTAGTTCGAGTACCTGCCCGCCGACGGCGACCTGACGGGACAGCACGGTGAACTCGGAGTCCTCCCGGGCCACCGCGGCATCGACACGGAGCGCCTGCGCCAGTAGCACCTCCATGGCCTCGGGCGCCTGGCGGCCGATCACCGCCACGGTGTCGGTCGGGACGAGGTCGTCGGGCTGGCGGGTGATGATACCCGCCTTCTCCCCTGCGATCTCGGCGAGGGTGTCGCCGAGGTAGTCGGCGTGGTCGATGCCGATCGGGGTGATCACGGCAACCGGGGCGTCGACGACGTTGGTGGCGTCCCACCGTCCGCCCATGCCGACTTCGACGATCGCGACGTCGACGGGTGCGTCGGCGAACGCGGCGAAGGCCATGGCCGTGAGCACCTCGAACTTGCTCAGCCTCGGTCCGCCCGCCGCTTCGGACTGCTGGTCGACCATCAGGACGAACGGTTCAATCTCGCGGTAGACCTCGACGTATCGGGCGGGCGATATCGCCTCGCCGTCGATCGCGATGCGCTCGACCGCCGACTGCAGGTGCGGGCTGGTGGTGCGGCCGGTGCGGCGGCTCAGTGCCCTCAGCAGTGAGTCGATCATCCGGGCCACCGAGGTCTTGCCGTTGGTCCCGGCGACGTGGATCGACGGGTACCCGCGTTGGGGTGAACCGAGCATCTCGAGCAGCGCGCTGATCCGCGCGGTGCTCGGTTCGAGTTTGGTCTCCGGCCATCGCTGATCGAGCAGGTGCTCGACCTGCAGCAGGGCGGCGATCTCGTCGGGGGTGGGCTCGGGTCGACTCATCAGTACGGCAGTCCGGCGAGGCGGGCGTTGATCCGGTCGACCTCTTCGCGCGCCACCTGCTGGCGGGCGCGGATCTTGTCGACCACCTCCGCGGGGGCCTTGGCGAGGAACGCGTCGTTACCCAGCTTCGCGGCGGTACCCGACAGCTCCTTCTGCGCGGCGGCGAGGTCCTTCTCCAGCCGGCGGCGTTCGGCGGCGACGTCCACGGTGCCCGACGTGTCGACCTCCACCACGACGGTCCCGCCCGACAGCCGCACCTCCACCGACGCCGACGGGGTGAAACCCTCGCCCGGATCGGTCAGCCAGGCCAGCGCGCGTACCGCGGGAACGTGCTCGTCCAATCCGGCGGCGCCGATGTCGGACAACCTGGCCGGCACCCGCTGCCGGTCGGCGAGGCCCTGGTCGCTGCGGAACCGACGCACCTCGGTGATCAACTTCTGGGCGTCCGAGATGCGTTGTGCCGCAGCGATATCGAGCGGAAACCCGGACGGCTCCGGCCAGTCGGCGACGACCAGTGACTCACCGCCGGTCAGCGTCTTCCAGAGCACCTCTGTGACGAACGGCATGACCGGGTGCAGCAGCTTGAGCAGGGCGTCGAGTACCGCGGCGAGTACCGCCGTGGTGTGCGAAACTCCTTCTCCGAGTTGCACTTTCGCTAGCTCGACGTACCAGTCACAGAACTCGTCCCAGGCGAAGTGGTAGAGCGCTTCGCATGCCCGGCTGAACTCGTAGGCGTCGAGGGCGGAATCGACCTCCGCGCGCACCTCTTCGAGCCGGCCGAGGATCCAGCGATCGGCGTCGGTGAGCGCCGCGGTGTCCGGCAGCGGCGCCGGGCTGGCGCCGTTCATCAACGCGAATCGCGTGGCGTTGAACAACTTCGTGGCGAAATTGCGCGACGCCCGGGCGTGGTCCTCGCCGATCGCGAGGTCGCCGCCGGGGCTGGCACCCCGAGCCAGCGTGAAGCGCAGCGCATCGGCTCCGAATGCCTCCACCCAGTCGAGCGGGTCGATACCGTTGCCACGCGATTTGCTCATCTTGCGGCCGTGTTCGTCGCGTATCAGCCCGTGCAGGAACACGTTCTCGAACGGCACCTTCGCGCTGCGCTGCCCGTCGAGGGTGATCGCAGGGTCGTCGGCGACGAAGGTGCCGAACATCATCATCCGGGCCACCCAGAAGAACAGGATGTCGTAGCCGGTGACCAGCACGGTGGTCGGATAGAACTTCTCCAGTTCGGGGGTGCGGTCGGGCCAGCCCATCGTCGAGAACGGCCACAGCGCCGAGGAGAACCACGTGTCGAGCACGTCAGGGTCCTGCTCCCAGCCGGGCGGTGGGGTTTCGTCGGGCCCGACACAGACGGTTTCGCCGTCGGGTCCGTGCCAGATCGGGATCCGGTGGCCCCACCAGAGCTGCCGCGAGATGCACCAGTCGTGCATGTTGTCCACCCAGGCGAACCAGCGCGGTTCCAGGCTGGGCGGGTGAATCACGGTGTGGCCGTTGCGCACCGCGTCACCGGCGGCCTTGGCCAGGGCGTCGACCTTGACCCACCACTGCAGCGACAGCCGCGGCTCGATCGGCTCCCCGCTGCGTTCGGAGTGCCCGACGCTGTGCAGGTAGGGGCGCTTCTCGGCGACGATGCGGCCCTGCTCGGCGAGCGCCTCGCGCACCTTGACACGCGCCTCGAAGCGGTCCATACCGTCGAACTGCGTGCCGGTGTCCGCGATCCGGCCCTTGGTGTCCATGATCGAAGGCATCGGCAGCGAGTGCCGCACCCCGATCTCGAAGTCGTTGGGATCGTGCGCGGGGGTGACTTTGACTGCGCCCGTTCCGAATTCGGGGTCCACGTGGGTGTCGGCCACAATGATGATGCGACGATCCAAGAACGGGTGGGCCAGCGTGGTGCCGACCAGGTGGCGGTAGCGCTCGTCGTCGGGGTGCACGGCGATCGCGGTGTCGCCGAGCATGGTCTCCACCCGGGTGGTGGCCACGATGATGTGCGGTTCGTCGTCGGAGAGGGAGCCGTAGCGGAACGAGACCAGCTCACCCTCGACGTCCTCGTACTTGACCTCGAGGTCGCTGATCGCGGTCTCGAGCACCGGCGACCAGTTGACCAGCCGTTCGGCCTGGTAGATCAGCCCGGCGTCGTAGAGCTTCTTGAAGATCGTCCGCACGGCGCGGGACAGTCCGTCGTCCATGGTGAACCGGTCGCGGCTCCAGTCGACGCCGTCACCGAGCCTGCGCATCTGGGCGCCGATGGTGCCGCCGGATTCCCGCTTCCAGTCCCACACCTTGTCGATGAACAGCTCGCGGCCGAAGTCCTCTTTGGTCTTGCCGTCGGCCGCGAGTTGCTTTTCCACCAGCGTCTGCGTGGCGATCCCTGCGTGGTCCATCCCGGGCAGCCACAGCACCTCGAAACCCTGCATGCGCTTGCGCCGGGTCAGCGCGTCCATCAGCGTGTGGTCGAGCGCGTGGCCCATGTGCAGGCTGCCCGTGACGTTGGGCGGCGGCAGCACGATGGAGTACGCCGGCTTGGTGCTGGCGGGATCGGCGGTGAAGTACCCGGCCTCCACCCAGCCCTGGTAGATATCCGCCTCTACGGCGCCGGGATCCCACGACTTGGGCAGGGATTCGGCGTGGGCGTCAGGGGTGGCGGTCACCGGTCAATTCTAGGGAGCGGCGAGGCTGCGTACCGCCCGGGTCCCAACCCCTGCTCACGCCAGCCGCGAGGTCTCCAGGGACACACCCGCACCGGGGAACCGCGCGAGCAGCGCGTCGCCCATCGCCGCGGCCGGGGTGAGGACCCCGTGCAGGTCGGACAGCTTGTCGCGGTCGAGCGCCAGCGCGAGACCGCACTCACCCAGCAGCACCGACGTGGCCTTGTAACCGGGGTCACCCTGCTGGCTCATCCGTGCCAGGTAGCGGGCACCGGTGGTCGTGGTGGTGTAGGTCTCGACCGTGTAGTGCCCCTTCTCCCGCGCCTGCTCGCTGGGCCCGGTGCCCGGAGCGGGCATCACCCGGTCGACGAGCTTGCGCGGCAGGCGGCGGAAGTACCGCGAACCCAGCCCCATCACGGCGGCGTTGCCGGCGGTGGCCAGGGCGGCGACGGCGGGCGCCACCGGTGACCGGCCGACGCTCATCACCTCCGAGTACTCGAACCGCCGGCCGTACGCGTAGCCGAAGAGGGCGTTACTGCGCCTCACGATTCGCGTGTTCACCCCGGCCATGAAGAACGCCGAGGTCCAGTAGCCGGCGAGTTCCGGGGCGATCTCCGACCCGCGCCGCCAACGGATGTCGGGCTGGGCGCCCAGATCGGGTTCGGCGCCGCGGTCCGGGGTGAGGGTGTAGGGGTCGTTCATCTGCCTGCGGACCTCGGCGTCGGTCGACGCAGTATTCATGACCTCGAGCATCGAGGCGAGCGTGCCGCCGGAGACGCCGCCGGAGAAAGTGCGCACCACCAGGCTCGTGTCACCCAGCTCCCCCGCGCCGTCGTCGGCGATGCGGCGGTGCAGCGCGTAGACGGTGAGATCCGAAGGGATGGAATCGAATCCGCACGAGTGCACGATTCGCGCACCGGTGTCGAGTGCCTGCTTGTGGTATCCGTCGATGCTGTCGCGAATGAACGGGGTCTCACCGGTCAGGTCGGCGTAGTCGGTCCCCGCGGCCGCGCATGCGGCGACCAGCGGCAAACCGTACTTGGTGTACGGGCCGACGGTGGTGATGACCACCCGGGTGCGGGCGGCCAGCGCATTGAGCGTCGAGGGTTGCGAGGCGTCGGCGGCGATCAGCTCCCAGTCCTTGGCCCTCTCCCCCAGCGAGTCACGCACCTTGAGCAACTTGTCCTGCGATCGGCCGGCCAGCGCGATCCGGGCGCCGCCACCGGCGCGGGCCAGGTAGTCGGCGGTCAGCTTTCCGACGAAACCAGTGGCGCCGTAGACGATGATGTCGAATTCACGCTGCGCTGCCGGGCTCATGATTTCGACACTACCCGAGCAGTTCGGGCCACTCGGCGTCCTGCCCGAGCACGTGGCGAGCCAGGAAGGCGAAGACGACCTGGTACCAGAGCTTGGCGTGCTGCGGGGCGAGCACCCAGTGATTCTCCGACGGGAAATAGAGGAAACGGTGCGGCCCTGCCCCGTCGTCCGCGGCAGGCAGCCGCGACCTGGTGAGCAACTCGTACCAGAGCCGCAACGCCTCGCCGATCGGCACCCGGTAGTCCTTGTCGCCGTGGATCACCAGCATCGGCGTGGCGATGTTCTCCACGAAGAGGTGCGGCGAATTGCGTTCGGCCATCTCCGGAGTCATCTCGCGCGCCCACCAGTAGGCGCCGTCGGTGGTGGCGCCGAACTGGTCGAGTGCCCACAGACTCGCGTGGGTGACGATCGCGTCGAACCGGTCGGTGTGCCCGGCGATCCAGTTCGCCATGTAACCGCCGAACGACCCACCCATCACCGCCGTGCGTGTCCCGTCGACGCGCGGGTCGGCGATCGCCGCATCGGTCGCCGCCATCAGGTCGGTGAAGGGCGCAGCGCCCCAGGCACCCCAGCCCCGCTGGATGAAGTCCTGGCCGTAGCCGGTGGACAGTGCCGGGTCGGGCAGCAGCACCGCATACCCCTGCGCCACCATGAGCCACGGATTCCACCGCCAGTGCCAGGCATTCCAGCTGCCCAACGGCCCACCGTGCACCCACAGCAGCAGCGGCGCCGGGTTCGTCTCGTCGGCGCCCTCGGGGACCGCGAGCCACGACCGCACCGCGACGCCGTCGGCGGCGGTCGCGGTCACCTCGCTCAGCGTTCCCGGCAGCGGCGGGGCGTCCACGGTCGGCAGGGCGGTGACGGTGCCGTCGGGGTCGATGCGCACCGGATGCTGTGGTGCGGCGTAGTTGCCGCGCAGCGCGTAGATGACGCCGCCGGGCGCGGTGGTGACGTCGGTGTAGGTGAAGTCGTCGTCGGTCAGCCTGGTGACCGCGCCGGTGTCCGGGTCGACGAGGAAGATCGGCCTGCGGCCGTTGTCGTCGGCGGTGACCACCAGCGCCGACCCGTCGCGCGTCCAGGTGACCGACGCCGGCCAGCGGTCCCAGCCCGCCGTCAACTCCCGGATGTCTGCGCCGAACCTCAAGCAGCACAGCGTGATTCGCGGAGCCTGCAGGGGCGTGGAGATGGTCTCACGGGTGAACGCCACGGCACTGCCGTCCGGGGAGATCACCGGACTCCCCAGGTCGGCCGTGGGGTCGTCGGCCACCGTGGTGCGCTCCCCGGTGCCCACCTCGACGCGCACCAGCGTCCCGCGGATCGCCGCGCCGGGAGCCGGGTCGTGCCAGGAGGTGACGAGGAAACGGCCGTCGTCGCTGAGGTCGGACTCGGCTTCGCGCAGGCTGTCGCCGGGTGAGGGCGTGAGGACACGGCCATCTGCGGCGTCGAGCAGATGCGGTCGATCGGGGCCGAGGTCGTGGTCCCAGTAGCGCACGGGATATCCGCTGTGCAGGACCGCGGAGACCTTGTTGTCCTTGCGCAGCGCACGCAGTCGTTTGTCGTCGTCGAGGTCGGTGGCCGAGGCGAGCAGCGGCGCGCCGACGACGGTGACGGCCGCGGAGCGCGCGCAGCGCACCGCGCCGACGCCACCGGGCAGGGCGAACTCCTCGACCGCTTCACCCCCGGCCGCGGGCAGTCGCCACAGTGCCGCGGGCGGCGAATCCCCGTCCACGGTGGAGTCCTTGGTCGGCCGCGACGCGAGGAACAGCAGATCGCCGCCCGCGGTGAACACAGGCGTCCGCTCCCCTTTCGCGCCGCGAGTGAGGCGGCGGGCGGGGCGTCCCCCGGCGGGGTCCAGTTCCCAGACGGCGGTGACGAATGCCGTACGCGTGTCGTCGAGTTCGCTGATCGTCGTCACCACCCGCGACCCGTCGGGAGAGACCGCCAGCCCGGACACCCGCGGCAGCGCGAGATAGGTGTCTAGATCCGCGAACGGTGAGGAGGGGGAAGCCGCCATGACATGTGATTAGCACAACCGCGTTAGGTTCGACCGATGTCGCAGCAGATCCTCGTCGTGGGTGCGGGCATCGCCGGCCTTGCCACCGCGGTGGCATTGCAGCAGCTCGGTCACACCGTCACGGTCGTCGAGGAGAAGGCGGACACCACTGCCGGCGCGGGCATCAGCATCTGGCCCAACGCGCTCGCGGCCCTGGACGCGTTCGGCCTGGGTGATGCGGTGCGCGCCTCCGGCGGCCGGGTGACCGCAGGCGCAGTGCGGTGGCACGACGGCGCGTGGCTGCGCCGGCCGTCGGCCGACCGGATGGTGCGCGCGCTGGGGGAACCGCTGGTGGTGACCCGGCGCGCCGACCTCACCCGGATCCTGGCCGGCGCGCTGGCACCCGAGACCGTCCGGAGCGGAGTCGCGGCCCGCGACATCACCACGACGACGGCAGGCGAAGTGCGGGTCACGCTGTCGGACGGCTCGGTGCACGAAGCGGCCGGGCTGATCGGGGCCGACGGCGTCGGCTCGACGGTGGCCCGCCATCTCAACGGCCCGCTGCGGCACCGGTACGCGGGCTACACAGCATGGCGGGGCATCGCGGCCCACCGCCTCGCACCCGAGCTGGCCGGCCAAACGCTCGGCGTGGGCACCGAGGTGGGCCATGTCCCCCTGGGACCCGACCACACCTATTGGTTCGCCACCGAACGCACCGCCGAGGGCGGCGCGATGCCTCAGGGCGAGCTGGCCTACCTACGAGGGAAGTACCGCGACTGGGCCGAGCCGATTCCGTCCCTGCTGGCCGCCACCGGTGCCGGCGACGTGCTGCGCAACGACCTCTACGACCGCGACCAGGTGCGGGTGTGGTCGCGGGGCCCGGTCACGCTGGTCGGTGACGCGGCGCATCCGATGCGGCCACACCTGGGCCAGGGCGGATGTCAGGGCCTCGAAGACGCCGCGGTCCTGGCTCGGTTCGTGGCGCAGGTCGACGACGACCTCCCGACCGCGTTCGCCCGGTTCGCGCGCTTCCGCCGCCCCCGGGTGCAGGCACTCGTCAGGGAGTCCCAGCTGATCGGACGCGTCGTCAACCTCCGCCCCGCCGTCCTGAGCGCGCTGGCGAGCCGGGCGACGGTGCTGGTTCCCGAAGCCGTCGTGGGCCGGCACCTCGCGTCGATCGCCGCCCGCTCGGCGTTCGCCCTCCCCGAATGACTGCCACGCTGGGCCCGCTGGTGGTCGACGCCGCCGACCCCGCCGCCGTCGGGGCGTTCTGGTCGGCCGTCCTGGGCTCGAACGAACAGCGGCGCCTGCTGCGGTTCGTGCCGCAGCGCGGCCCGAAGACCGTGAAGAACCGGGTACACCTCGACGTGGCGGTCGGCCCGGACGATCAGGCCATCGATCGGCTGCTCGCCCTCGGCGCCCGGGTACTCGCCGAGCACCTTCCCGACTGGGTGACACTTGCCGACGTCGAGGGAAACGAGTTCTGCGCGTTCCCCGGCAAGCCGGCGGGGGGCCGGGCTCCCGCGCGGGTCTTCGCGGTGTGCACCGACAGCGACCGGCCGGAGGAGTTGGCCTCATGGTGGGCGGCGCGGGTGGGGGCCCGGATCGGCCCGGGTCCGGATCAGACACCCCGCTGGCTCTACGACTGCGCCGGCTGGGGAGACATCGTCTGGAAATTCGTCCGCGTCGAGGACCCGCGCGCCGGGCCGAACCGCTGGCGCTGGTCACTGACGGCGCCAGCCGACGACCTGCTGGCCGCCGGTGCGACGCGCCTGTCCGACGGCGCCCTGGTCGATCCGCAGGGCAACGAGTTCAGCGCGGCTGCGCCGATGCGCCCAGGGGGCTGAGCACCATCGAGCACAGCTGCCTGAGGTCGACGATGCCGAGCAGGCTGCCCGGTCGGACCGCGGCACAACCGGTGGTCGGACGCGGCGCGGTCCGCGGAGCCTGCGTGGTGTTCCACACTGCGGCGCTGGCGGCGACGCCGCGCGGACCGCACTTCGGCCACGCCTTGAGCCCCTGGGTGGCCAGCACCCGCTCGGCGACGCGGATCTGCTCACCGCGCGATGCGGCGGCCGGGTTACCCCGTCCACCGTTGGACGACCAGGTGGCCGGTTTGAACTGCAGCCCGCCGAAATGCCCGTTACCGGTGTTCGTCGACCAGTTGCCGTTGGATTCGCATTCGGCGATCGCGTCCCAGTTGACCGAGTCCGCGGTCGCGGTGGCCGATGACAGGAACATCGGGACCAGCGCGAAGGCCGCGCCGAGTGCGGTGAGCCAGATTCCTCGGATGAGAGTGTTGCGGATGTTCATCATGGTGCGGTCCTTCCCCGACCGTGTGACACAAGGCCCGCGGTGGAAGAACGCTCTCCCGATGCGGTTGATCAGTGTGTCGGGTGAGGAAGATCACGTGTTACCAGGGTTGCGGAAGTTTTAATCGTTACTTATCTGGCGTAATGGGTCTCTGAGAAAGCCGAAGGGGCGGCGCCGGACCGGCGCCGCCCCCTCAAATGGCTTTGACCAGATCAGCCACGCGCGCCGCAGACGGGCCACGCTCCGATGCCCTGAGTGTTCATGACGTTCTCGGCCACGCGGATCTGCTCTTCGCGGGACGCGTTGTGCGGCGAGCCCGAGCCGCCGTGGGACTTCCAGGTGCTCATGGCGAACTGCAGGCCACCGTAGTAGCCGTTGCCGGTGTTGATCGACCAGTTGCCTCCGGACTCGCAGGCGGCGACGGCGTCCCAGTTGACGCCGCTGTCCGCATTGGCGGCGCCGGTGCCCAGCGCCATCGGAGCCAAAGCGAGAGCCCCGGCGAAGGTGGCCAGCCCAAACGTCTTGCGGATGTTCTTCAACTTCTGTCCTTTCGCCAAGCACGCGCCGTTGACGCCCGGCATGCGGGCGCACCGCCTGGGTCACAGGCAGGGAGGGCTGGGTCGCACCGTCTCGGTCAGGTGCGACAGGGGGAGCTCGACTGCTCCGCCGGGCGCATCGGCCCGACGGCCGCTGGGCGATCACGCCGTCCGCGGCCCCACTCACGTGCTGGTCTTGATTGTGAATTTATTTGCTCCGGGTGAGGAACTGATGAGGACCGTACAAAGCGCCCGCGCAGAAGTCATATCCGCCAAACGCCGGGGTCACCGCAGATAACAGCTTGATCACGACGCCTACATCAGTGCGATTACGCAGGTCAGCTAGTTATCTACGCGCGCGTCGCCAGTGCGCGTGGTGACGCCATTTCGTGAGTCAAATCACGGTCTTTTTGTGAGGTGGACCACGCCTTCAATAGGTTTGACCTGCAGAAAGCTGGTTAGTGCAGGCCGCCGGGGCGGGTCATCAAGATCTCATCGGGAAGCGGTTCGCTGCGAGTACGAACGCCGGCGACTGCCGAACTAAAGCGAAATGAACTGCGGTGCAAAGTGATTCGTGTTCTCGCGCCGTCCACGTGCGTCGCGGCCAGATGCGCTAGATGGGCCAATTATCTTCTGCCACGGCAGGATCGGACCACCGAGCCTCCGGTCGTCCTGCGAACCCCAGTTGAGTTTGACGCGCGCGAAAAGGCCCGTACCGGCCCATTTTCCCGATCGGGCCGGCTTCCACTGAATACGGAGACGGGCGTGCCGGTGGATTCCGACACCGAGATCCGCACGGCGCGAACGGATCCGATCCCATTTATCCCGACAATGGTCGCAATTGATGTGGCTCGACGCATAATTCGACGCTCAAGATCACGAGCAGATAAATGGCGGATTCCGCGACCAATACCGACGCATTACAATATAGACTAACTAATTAGTCTATGACCACAATTTGCTGAACACGTCAGGGCGCGACGGGTAGGTCGTCCGGGGTGTTCGCGTTCGTGAGCGCCCGTTGTTCGGGCATAACGATCCGCTGGGTGTCGACGGTGTCCACCAGAGCCCGCATACTGCGCTCTCCGGCGGCCACCAGGGTCGAGATGTGATCCGCGAGCGACGTGCGGTAGATGGCCGCCAGGTAGTGGTCGCGGCCGTCCCAGGGCAGCACGACGTCGACGCCGAGCCGTGCGGCAGGCACCGCGAGATCGTCGACGAAATCCATCGTCAGATGCGGCAGGTCGACGGCGCACACGAACGCCCATCGGTGGCCGGCCTGCGCGGCGGCGCGCAGGCCACGCCCGGTGGCCAACAGCGGCCCGACGCCGCGCACCTCGTCGCGTAGAACCTGCGCGGACAACTCCGGAAGGGGCTGACCCGGGGCGGCGATCACGAACACCGGCGAGCTGCGTTCACTCACCGTGGCGACCACGCGCTCGACCAGCGTGGAGCCGTCGACGACCACCGTCGCCTTGTCGCGTCCCATGCGGCGGGACGCCCCGCCCGCCAGCACGACCGCGGCCAACGGTACGGGTGACGTCACCTGGGTGACGTTAGTCGATGGTCCAGGTGTCCTTGCCGCGAAGCAGCGATTGCAGTGCAGCGGTGTCGTGCGGTTTGGCATCCCGCGCCGAGCGGACCTGCTCGCGGGCGGCATCGTCATAAGTAGGCCTGCTGACCTGCCGGAAGATGCCCATCACCATGTGCTCGAGGTTCTGCTCGGACAGACGCGACAGCGCGAAGGCGTACGCCGGGTCGTCGATCTCGGCGTTGTGCACCACGATTTCGTCGGTCGACACGTCGGCGGTCTTGGCGACCTCCAGGCCGTAGCCGGACTTCACGACGCAGTACTCGCCGTCGGCGCCGAAGGTGATCGGCTCACCGTGACGGACGTTGATCAGCCGCTCGTCGGCACCCTCTTTGCGCAGCGCATCGAAGGAACCGTCGTTGAAGATCGGGCAGTCTTGCAGGATCTCGACCAACGCGGCGCCGCGGTGCGCAGCCGCGCCCCTCAGCACCTCCGAGAGCCCCTTGCGGTCGGAGTCCATCGCGCGGCCCACGAAGGTAGCCTCGGAGCCCAGCGCCAGGGACACAGGGTTGAACGGGTAGTCCAGCGAACCCATGGGCGTGGACTTGGTGACCTTGCCGACCTCGGAGGTCGGCGAGTACTGACCCTTGGTCAGCCCGTAGATCCGGTTGTTGAACAGCAGGATCGTGATGTTGACGTTGCGGCGCAACGCGTGGATCAGGTGGTTGCCGCCGATCGACAGCGAGTCGCCGTCGCCGGTGACCACCCACACCGACAGGTCGGGACGCGCCAGCGCCAGACCGGTGGCGATGGTCGGCGCGCGGCCGTGGATGGAGTGGAACCCGTAGGTCTCCAGGTAGTACGGGAACCGGCTCGAGCAGCCGATACCGCTGACGAACGCGATGTTCTCGCGGCGCAGCCCCAGCTCGGGCAGGAAGTTGCGGATGGTGTTGAGAATGACGTAGTCACCGCAACCGGGGCACCAGCGCACCTCCTGGTCGCTGGTGAAGTCCTTGCCCTTCTGCGGCTGGTCGGTGGTGGGCACCCCCGCCGTCTTGGACAGGGGGGTCAGGCTCAGATCGGTACCGATCAGCTCAGTCATGCGCGATCCGCTCCGCTTCTCGCTCGTGTCATGCGCTCGCTCCCACGCCAGTTCCCACGGTGGCCGCAGCCAGTCGCGCGAACGTGGCCTTCTCGTTTTCCTTGTCTCCCAGCGTGCCGTCGATCGCCGCATCGATGATGCCCTCGACCTCGTCCGCCAGGAATGCCATGCCTTCGACCTTGGTGACCGGCTGCACGTCCACCAGGTACTTGGCCCGGAGCAACAGCGCCAACTGACCCATGTTCATCTCCGGCGCGACGACCTTCGGATACCGCGCCAGCACCTCACCGAGGTTGGCCGGGAAGGGGTTGAGATGCCGCAGGTGCGCATGGGCGACCCGGATGCCCTTGCGCCGGGCCCGGCGGCAGGCCTCGCCGATCGGACCGTACGAGCTGCCCCAGCCGATCAGCAGCAGGTCGGCGTCGCCGGTGGGATCGTCGACCTCCAGGTCGGGCACCTCGATGCCGTCGACCTTGGCCTGGCGCAACCGGACCATGAGGTCGTGGTTCTTCGGCTCGTAGCTGATGTTGCCCGACCCGTTGGCCTTCTCCAGACCGCCGATGCGGTGTTCGAGGCCCGGGGTTCCGGGCACCGCGAACTGGCGGGCCAGCGTCTCCGGGTCGCGCGCGTACGGCGCGAAGTCCTCGCCGGGCTGGGCGAAGGTGTGGTCGATGCGCTGGTATCCGGCGATGTCCGGGATCCGCCACGGCTCCGAGCCGTTGGCGATCGCCCCGTCGGACAGGATGATCACCGGCGTGCGGTAGGTCAGCGCGATCCGGGCGGCGTCGACCGCGATGTCGAAGCAGTCCGACGGCGAGCGCGGGGCGAGCACCGCCACCGGCGACTCGCCGTTGCGGCCGTAGAGCGCCTGCAGCAGGTCGGCCTGTTCAGTCTTGGTGGGAAGCCCCGTCGAGGGGCCGCCGCGCTGCACGTCGACGACGACCAGCGGCAGCTCGGTGATGACCGCCAGGCCGATGGCCTCGGACTTGAGGGCGACGCCGGGTCCCGACGTGCTGGTGACGCCGAGCGCACCGCCGTAGGACGCGCCGATGGCGGCGCCGATTCCGGCGATCTCGTCCTCGGCCTGGAAGGTCAGCACGTTGAAGTTCTTGTGCTTGGACAGCTCGTGCAGGATGTCCGACGCCGGGGTGATCGGGTAGGTGCCGAGCATCACCTGCGTATCGGCCAGCACGCCGGCGGCCACGAGCCCGTAGGCCAGCGCGGTGTTACCGGAGATCTGCCGGTATTCGCCGGATTTGAGTTTCGCCGGGGACACCTCGTAGGTGGTGGCGAACGCCTCGGTGGTCTCGCCGAAGTTCCACCCGGCCTTCAGTGCCAGCACGTTCGCGGCGGCGACATCGGGTTTGCGGGCGAACTTCTCCTTGATGAAGGCTTCGCTCTGGTGCAGTTCGCGGCCGTACATCCACGACAGCAGGCCGAGCGCGAACATGTTCTTCGCGCGCTGGCCGTCCTTCTTCGACGCCCCGATCTCCTCGACGGCCCCGAGGGTCAGCGTGGTCATCGGCACGGCTTGCACGACGTAGTCGGACAGTTCGTCGGTCTCCAGCGGGTTGGCGTCGTAGCCGACCTTGGCCAGGTTGCGCTTGGTGAATTCGTCGGAGTTGGCGATGATCAGACCGCCGCGGGGCAGGTCGGACACATTGGCCTTGAGCGCCGCCGGGTTCATCGCCACCAGCACGTCGGGCCGGTCGCCCGCGGTGAGGATGTCGTAGTCGGCGATCTGGATCTGGAACGACGAGACGCCGGGCAGGGTGCCCTGAGGGGCGCGGATCTCCGCCGGGTAGTTCGGCTGAGTCGCCAGGTCGTTGCCGAACAGGGCCGCCTCGGAGGTGAAGCGATCACCGGTGAGCTGCATACCGTCACCGGAGTCACCGGCGAATCGGATGACGACCTTCTCGAGCTTCTGCCGCGGTGCGGCCCCGTTGCCGTTCAGCCCCATCCCCTGCCTTTCCCACTGTCAGCAGCGGGTCCACCAGTTCGCGGCCGCGACGGCGCGCCGCGGGTGGACGACCCACATACGTCCCGATCAAAGTTAGATGTCACTCTTAGTACCGATTATTGCACTGTTCTTAGGTAACGCGGTACCACACCTTGTGTTATCGCGCCGGACTGGGTTCACAGTATGCGCTGCTCAGCGGGGTGAACCCGACCTCCGCACCGACGATGTGTGGTCTTCGTCACGTTTGGAGAACGCGATTCTCCTAAGAATTGGTTACCGCCCGGTAGCTCTGTGCTAGCACCGTTAGCCCCGCCTGCCGTGGCGAGCCGTCGAGTCGCGGCGTTCGTGCCACCGGAAGCGCAGCATCAGGATCTGGCGGTGTGCACGCCACCCGACCGACAGGGGGTCACGCCAGGCCGGCGTGCGTGGATCGACGTCCATGCGTTCATTGTGCAGATCCGCCGCCGGCCGGTACGCCAGCGCGGATGTGATATCGGCATCGAATCGGTGAACAGTCGATAGCGGCGCCGTCCTCACTTCTTGAACCGGCCGGCGAAGCCGCGCAGCGGCAGGTCGGCGCTCGTCAGCAGCCCGGGCGGGGCGGCGACCACCGAGGCGATCGCGTTGAGCGCGGGCAGCCCTGTCACGGTCATGCCGATCGACGCGAACGAGGCGGGATCGGACAGGTCGACGCCGGGCTTCGGGAAGATCATGTGTTTGTTGTAGATGTACGGGTCGCCCGCGATCTGCGTGATGTAGCAGCCCTTGATGTCCCAACTCGGATCCGTGTGTGGGGTCATCTGCCATTCGAGGTGGGTCTCGATCTTCGGCACGCCGCCGACCGTCCCCTGGTACTTGATGTAGCTGCCGCCGAGCGAGCCCTTGGGCAGCTGGTACCAGCCGAGGTCGACGTCCTTCGTGCAGGCGCCCAGTTCGTAGGAGAACGTGACGTCGTCGAGTTCCAGGTCGAAACAGTCGGCCATGAGCAGCACGCTGTCGGCGAACACCCGCGTGTACTTTTCGAGCATGGCCGGAACCTCGGGATCGTCGACCGGCCGGCCGTAACCCACCTCTTTCCACGTGTCGGCGGAGTGGTGGCACGACACGTCGACGGATTCGATGGTGGTGACGTTCTCGATCTCGGCGACGTCCGCCGAGCATGCAATGCCGAGGATCTGGTTGACGCCGGGGTTCATGCCGGTGCCGTAGAAGGTGGCCCCGCCCTTCTCGCAGGCGTCGGCGAGCAGTTGGCTGACCGGCTTTCCGGACGGGTGTGGGTGGTTGCGGTCGCGGTGCCAGCCGGTGATCCAGTCGGCGGTCGTGACGATGTCGATGCCCGCTTCGAGCACCTTCACGTAGAGGTCTTCGTCGGGGAACACGCCGTGGAAGGTCAGCACGTCGGGACGGGCGGCGATGATCTCCTCGACCGAACCGGTCGCGGTGACGCCGATGGGCGCCAGGCCGGCGATCTCCCCGGCGTCGCGCCCGACCTTTTCCGGTGTGTAACAGTGCAATCCGATGAGCTCGAGGTCGGGGTGGCTGCTGATCCGCTTGATCATCTCGGTGCCGACGTTGCCGGTGGCGACCTGGAACACCCGGATCGGGGAATGCCCGTCGGACATGATGATTCAGCCCTTCTCGTTGGTTGACGCGAGGCCCGCCGCGCTGCCGCCGCGGCCGTCGGGATAGAACTGCATGGCCCACGTGCGGATGGCGGTGAACCCCTCGTACTCGGCGGTGGCGAGTGCCGGCGGGTCGGAATAACGCTGGTGGCTCCAGATGTGGATGTCCTGGGCGAACTGACGGATGACCTCCTCACCGAAACTTCGCGCCTTGTCCGCGGCGCGCTGGTCGTCCCTGCCCGGCGTCCGCCCGATGTACACCATGAACCGGATGTCGGAGGTGCGCTCGTCCACCGGGGTGACCGCCGAGATGGTGCGGTTGTCGACCATGCCCCAGCTCTTGGTCACCGCGATACCGAGTCCGCCGTTGATCGCCTCGACGCCGCTGCGCACGTCGTCGATCGACTGCCCCTCGTCCCCCTCGAAGGTGATGGTGAAGTCGACGTAGGAGACGGGTGCGGCGAAGTCGTGGCGGGTGAACACCGGGACGATCGGAGTCTGGTGCACGTACTTGAAATGCGCGAAGTCGACGCCGTTTTCGAGCACGTATTGCGGATGCATCTCCAGCGATTGACGGAGCAGGCGCTGCTGCGGGTAGTAGTCGGCGGCGCCGCTGCCGTCGGCGAAGGAGGCGAAGACGTCGGGGGCGTCGAAGAAGGGTTCGCGGCCCTCGGCGTCGTGCCAGATGTATATCGCGCCGTTGCGCTCCAGCACGGGGTAGGTGGTCATCCGTCTGCCGCGGTTCGGCCGGTCCTGATACGGGATGCAGACGTTGCGGCCCTCGGCGCTCCACTGCCACCCGTGGAACGGGCACTGGATGACGTCGTCGACGACGTGGCCGCCGTGACCGAGGTGCGCTCCGAGGTGTTCGCAGTAGGCGTTCATCACGGTGATCGCGCCCGAGCGCCCCCGCCAGGCCACCATCTCTTCGCCGAAGTACCGCATGGCGCGCACGTCGCCGACGCCGACCTCGTCCGACCACGCCACGCAGAACCAGCCTGTCGGCTTCATCGACAACGGCGGCTTCGCCATTGGACGAGAATCACAGAGGGCTCTACGATTCGTCAAGTGGTGGAGGTGACGCGGCGCACGAACCGGCGCGGACAAGCGACCCGCGAGGGCATGCTCGACGCCGCGCTGCGGACACTGGCCACCGGTGACGCCACCGCCGCGTCGGCCAACCGCATCGCCAAGGACGCCGGCGCCACCTGGGGTGCGGTGAAGTACCAGTTCGGAGCCATCGACGGACTGTGGGCGGCCGTGCTCACACGCACCGCCGAGCGCCGCGGTCAACTGGCGCCGTCGCTGTTCGCGCGGGCACTGATCGCCAGGACCGCGCCCGAGGCACCCCTGCGCGACCGCGTCGCCGCCATCATCGACGTGCTCTTCGAGGGCCTGTCCTCCCCCGACTCCCGGGCCATCGAAACGCTGCGCGCGGCGCTCCCGCGTGACGCCGCCGACCTCGAACGGCTCTACCCGAAGACAGCGGCCGAACTGCAGTCCTGGGGCCGGAATTGGATCGAGGCCTGCCAGACCGCATTCGCCGACGTCAACGTCGATCCGGAGCGCGTCCGCGAAGTCGCCTCGTTCATCCCCGGCGCGATGCGCGGCCTCGTCTCCGAGCGCCAACTCGGGTCGTACTACGACCTGGACCTCGCCCGCCGCGGGCTGACCAACGCGATCGTCACCTACCTGCAGCCGGCCCGGACCTAGGCACGTCACCGTGCTGTCACCGGATCGGCCGGCGGCACAACGGCGCGCGGGGTACCCGGACTCATGCGATCGCTCACCGCCGCGGCGGCCGTCCTCGGCGTCGTGCTGATCGGCGGCTGCACCGCTGAACCCGACGCGCCCCCGACGTCCGCGCCCGCCCCGACGACCACTGGACTGCTCCCGCCCGGGGTGCCGACCGAGGGCAGTCGCCCACCGACCGCGGGTCTGCCGCCGCCGGCCGAACCACAGCGGGCGCCGGCCCCGACGGCACCGCTGCCCGGGCGCACGATTCCGGTCGGAGCCCAGCCGGAGGGCATCGTCGCCGACGCACGGACCCGCACCGTCGCCGTCCTGAAACGTCAGCCGAACGAACTGGTGCTGCTCGACGCCGACACCGGAGAGGTCACCGGTCGCACCACGCTGCCCGGGTTCGGGCGTCACCTGCAACTGGCGCGCCCCGGCGGACCGGTGCTGGTTCCCGTGGAGAGTTCCGACGCGCTCGTGCGCGTCGCACTGCCCGACGGTGAGGCGCAGTCGCGGATCGTCACCGGCACTTTCCCGCACGACGCGTCGGAGGCCGCCAACGGGACGGTCTTCGTGGCCAACGAACTAGGCGGCACGGTGACCGTGCTGCGTGGCGACGAGATCGTCAAGGCGTTCACCGACAGTGTCCAACCCGCCGGACTGGCCCCGGTCGGCAACGCGATGGGCCTGCTCGACGTCCGCAAGAACGACCTCACCGTCTACGACACCGGCGCACTGACGATCGTCGGCGCGACGCCCGCCGGCGAGGGGCCCACCCATCAGGTCGCCGACAGGCACGGACGGCTGATCGTGACCGACACCCGCGGTGATGCGGTGCGCGTGTTCACCCCGCTGCCTGAACCACGCGAGGTAGGGGTGGTGGCCCAGCCCGGAGGGCCCTACGGCATCACCTACGACCCGACCCGCGACCGGGTATGGGTGACGTCTTCGGGCACCAACGAGGTCGTCGGGTACGACATGGCCGAGCCGACGCCACGTGAGGTGGCGCGGTTCCCCACCGTCCAGAATCCCTACACCGTCGCCGTCGATCCGCCCACCGGCAGGCTGTTCGTCGCCGGGCTGACCGGAGGCGTCGTACAGATCATCGACGTCACCTCCTAGGCTGTGAGGCATGGGTCGTGTCACTGCGCGACGGCGCGTCCACCACGTCACCGCCGACGCGAGCGTCGCGCGGCCCGACACGCTGGTGGTCGAAGAGCCACTCGAGATTCGTGTCGGCGGCGAACCGCTCACCGTCACGATGCGCACGCCGGGTTCGGATGTCGAACTGGCACAAGGGTTTCTGCTCACCGAGGGCGTGATCGGCCACCGCGACGACGTGCTGACGGTGCGGTACTGCCGGGGCGCGGACGACGACGGCGTCAACACCTACAACGTGCTCGACGTGGCGTTGGCGCCGCACGTGCCCGCACCGAGCCCGGACCTGCGGCGCAATTTCTACTCCACCTCGTCGTGCGGGGTGTGCGGAAAGGCGTCGCTGGAGGCCGTCCAGCTCATCAGCAGGCACGGGCCCGGCGACGACCCGGTGCGGGTCGGTGCCCGCACCCTGTCGGCGCTGCCCGACCGTCTGCGGGCCGCGCAGAAGGTGTTCGCCACCACCGGCGGGCTGCACGGCGCCGCGCTGTTCACCGCCGACGGCGAGATGCTCGTCGTCCGGGAAGACGTCGGCAGGCACAACGCGGTCGACAAGGTGATCGGCTGGGCGGTGGAGGCCGGCCGCATCCCGTTGACCGGGACGGTGCTGCTCGTCAGCGGCCGCGCCTCATTCGAGTTGACACAGAAAGCGGTGATGGCGGGGATACCGCTGCTCGCCGCCGTATCGGCGCCGTCGTCGCTGGCCGTCGACCTCGCCGGCCAGTCCGGGCTCACCCTGGTGGCATTCCTGCGGGGCCAGTCGATGAACGTCTACACCCGCCCAGACCGCGTCGTCCGCTGAGCACTCCTGCCTGAGCGCGATCTCTGCGAGTGACGAGGCGCGGACGCCGGACCCGTAGACTCAGCCTGCAGGAGCCGGTCCTGAGCAAAGGGGCTCAGCGCGCATCCGAGGTGCGCACTCCCCCGTCGACCCGAGGACTCATGTGGCAATCAGACAGGTCGCTGCCTTCGCGCATCTGAGTGAAGCGGACGTCGAGGCGCTCGCGCGTGAACTTGACGCGATCCGCGCCGACGTCGAGGCGTCGCTGGGCGCCCGCGACGCCGCCTACATCCGACGCACGATCCGCGCTCAGCGCCTGCTCGACGTGGCCGCGCGCATCGTGATTCACCGTTCCCGCGGAAAGGCGGGGTGGCTGTTCGGCACCGCCGCGCTGGCCGTCGCCAAGAGCATCGAGAACATGGAGATCGGCCACAACGTCGGGCACGGTCAATGGGACTGGATGAACGATCCCGAGATCCACTCCACGACGTGGGAGTGGGATATGGCGGGGTTGTCGTCGCAGTGGCGCTACTCGCACAACTACACCCATCACGTGTACAACAACGTGATCGGTGTCGACGACGACCTCGGATTCGGCGTGCTGCGAGTGTCCCCCGACCAGGAATGGAAGCCGGACTACCTCGCTGCGCCCCTACGAAATGTCCTGCTGGCCTTGATCTTCGAGTGGGGTATCGCCCTGCACGGTCTGCACGCAGCCCGGGACCGCGCACTCGTGACCGGCGGATCGAAGGGCGGCCGGGAACTCTTCGGCAAGATCGGCAAGCAGCTCACCAAGGATTACGTCCTCGTGCCCGCCCTCAGTGGGCGCCGGTTCCGGCGGACACTCGCGGCCAATGCCGCGGCCAATGTGCTGCGCAACATGTGGGCGTACGTGGTCATCTTCTGTGGGCATTTTCCCGACGGCGCCGAGAAATTCGACGCCGCGGTCCTCGACGAGGAGACGCGAGGTGAGTGGTACCTGCGGCAGATGCTGGGCAGTGCGAACTTCAATGCCGGCCCCGCAATGGCATTCATGAGCGGCAACCTCTGCTACCAGATCGAACATCACCTGTTCCCTGATCTGCCGAGCAATCGGCTGGCCCAGATCTCGCAGCGGGTGCGCGCACTGTGCGACAAGTACGACCTGCCGTACACGACGGGTCCGCTGCCCGTTCAGTATCTGCAGACGTTCCGGACGATCCACAAATACGCGTTGCCGGACCGATTCCTGAAGCCGGCATCGGACGCCATGCTCACGCACTGACGTGCGGCCGAGAAAGCACTCAGGGTCGTGATCCGCGAGGATCACGACCCTGAGTGCATTCGAGCTGAGGGTCAGGCGCTCTTGTCGCGCCGCTCCGGGCGGGCGGGCTTGCGCGGGACGATCGTCGGGAGCACGTTGTCCTCCACGGTCTCCTTGGTGACGACCACCTTCGCGACGTCGTCGCGGCTGGGGATGTCGTACATCACCGGCAGCAGAACTTCTTCCATGATGGCGCGCAGGCCACGGGCGCCGGTGCCCCGATGGATGGCCTGCTCGGCGATCGCGTCGAGGGCGTCCTCGGTGAACTCCAGCTCCACGTTGTCCATCTCGAACAGGCGGGTGTACTGCTTGACCAGAGCGTTCTTCGGCTCCGACAGGATCTTGACCAACGATTCCTTGTCGAGGTTCGTCACCGACGCCACCACGGGCAGACGGCCGATGAACTCGGGGATCAGCCCGAACTTGATCAGGTCTTCGGGCATGACCTCGGCGAAGTGGTCCTGGGTGTCGATCTCGGCCTTGGACCGCACCTCGGCGCCGAAGCCCAGGCCGCGCTTGCCGACGCGATCGGAGACGATTCTCTCCAGCCCGGCGAACGCACCCGCGACGATGAACAGCACGTTGGTGGTGTCGATCTGGATGAACTCCTGGTGCGGGTGCTTGCGGCCGCCCTGCGGCGGCACCGATGCCTGCGTGCCCTCGAGGATCTTCAGCAGCGCCTGCTGCACACCCTCACCGGAGACGTCGCGGGTGATCGACGGGTTCTCGCTCTTGCGGGCGATCTTGTCGACCTCGTCGATGTAGATGATGCCGGTCTCGGCGCGCTTGACGTCGTAGTCGGCGGCCTGGATCAGCTTGAGGAGGATGTTCTCGACATCCTCACCGACGTAGCCGGCTTCGGTCAGCGCGGTGGCGTCGGCGATCGCGAACGGCACGTTGAGCATCTTGGCCAGCGTCTGCGCGAGGTAGGTCTTACCGCACCCGGTCGGACCCAGCATCAGGATGTTGGACTTCGTCAGCTCGACGGGCTCCGAGCGCGAATCACGGCTCTTCTCGCCGGCCTGGATGCGCTTGTAGTGGTTGTAGACAGCGACGGCCAGGGTGCGCTTGGCGGTGTCCTGTCCGATGACGTAGTTCTCGAGGAACTCGCGGATCTCAGCGGGTTTCGGCAGCTCGTCGAGTTTCACCTCGTCGGCGTCGGCCAACTCCTCTTCGATGATCTCGTTGCAGAGGTCGATGCACTCGTCACAGATGTACACGCCGGGGCCGGCGATCAGCTTCTTGACCTGCTTTTGACTCTTCCCGCAGAACGAGCACTTCAGCAGGTCACCGCCGTCTCCAATGCGTGCCATGGTTCTGGGGTCCTACTTTCCTGTTCGACGTCGGCCACTCGGATCAGTGGGTCGCTTCGGGGTTTTGATCGGACCCTGATGGGGCCTTGTTCCCGACGCTACCCGTTATCTCCCGCGCGGTGCGACCGTTAGTGCCGAATCGCGCTGGTGGTATTCAGCTGTCGGTGCAACATAGCGCCTGATTCGTCCGGTTGCCGCGTGCCACGCGTCGCCATGTCCTTGGCGTGTCGTCACCGTTACCGGAGCGAACGACCGAGGCCGGCAACACCGCACACGGCGTTGCCGGCCCCGGGCCGAATCAGGCGCTGACGGTCAGGATTTCTGCGCGGACAGCTTCCGGTACTCCAGCACCGTGTCGATGATCCCGTAGTCCTTGGCCTCTGCGGCCGTCAGGATCTTGTCGCGGTCGGTGTCCTTGCGGATGACCGCGCTCTCCTTACCCGTGTGGCGGGCCAGGGTGTCCTCCATCAGCGTGCGCATGCGCTCGATCTCCTTGGCCTGGATCTCCAGATCGGAGAACTGGCCCTGGATGACGCCACCGAGCGCGGGCTGGTGGATGAGGATGCGCGCGTTGGGCAGCGCGAGGCGCTTACCCGGCGTGCCTGCGGCCAGCAGCACGGCGGCGGCAGACGCGGCCTGGCCCAGGCACACCGTCTGGATGTCGGCACGCACGTACTGCATGGTGTCGTAGATCGCCATCAGCGAGGTGAACGACCCACCCGGGGAGTTGATGTACATCGTGATGTCACGGTCGGGATCGAGCGACTCCAGCACCAGCAATTGGGCCATGATGTCGTTCGCCGACGCGTCGTCCACCTGCACGCCGAGGAAGATGATGCGTTCCTCGAACAGCTTGTTGTACGGGTTGGACTCCTTGACGCCGAAGCTCGAATGCTCGATGAACGACGGCAGGATGTAGCGCGCCTGAGGTTGGAGGCGGGGGTCGGTCTGGTTGCTCATTAGGGGGCCACTCCGTCGTTGATGCTGGCGCTGGTGATGATGTGGTCGACGAATCCGTATTCGAGAGCTTCCTTGGCGGTGAACCAGCGGTCGCGGTCCGAGTCGGCCTCGATGCGCTCGATGGTCTGCCCGGTGAACTCGGCGTTGAGGCGGAACATCTCTTTCTTGATCGACGCGAACTGCTCGGCCTGGATCGCGATGTCCGCCGCGCCACCGGTGATGCCGCCGAGCGGCTGATGCATCAGGATGCGGGCGTGGGGCAGGGCATAACGCTTGCCCTTCGTGCCCGCGGCGAGCAGGAATTCACCCATCGAGGCGGCCATCCCCATCGCGTAGGTGGCGACGTCGCACGGTGCCAGCACCATCGTGTCGTAGATCGCCATGCCGGCGCTGATCGAGCCGCCGGGCGAGTTGATGTAGAGGTGGATGTCCTTCGTCGCGTCCTCCGCCGAGAGCAGCAAGATCTGGGCGCAGAGGCGGTTGGCGATGTCGTCGTCCACCTGTGAGCCGAGGAAAATGATGCGCTCAGCGAGCAACCGCTCGTAGACAGAATCCTGGAGCGTGAGGCCCGCCGCCCCGCCACGCATAACAGTCACGACTGGATACCTGCTTTCTTCTACGTCTTGGGTCCGCCAGTTCGCGGTGTGTTCGTCGGTGTGTTCGTCGATGTGGTCTTCGTACCGACACTAACCAACCTGCGTGAGCGTGCACTCCCTGACGGGCGCGCTTTCGCTCACAGCGTCACTTGGCCTCGTCGGTTTCGGTCTCGTCGGAGTCAGTCTCGTCGGAGTCGCTCTCGTCGGACTCCGTGGCCTCTTCGCCCTCGGCCGGGGCGCCGCCCGAGGGGCCGAAGAACTCGGTGGTGTCGACCTCGTTGCCGTCGGTGTCCTTGACGTTGGCGCCGTGTACGACGGCCGCGATGGTCAGGCCGCGCCGCACATCGGCGAACATCGCGGGCAGCTGGTTGTTCTGCTGCAGGACCTGCAGCAGCTGCTGCGGCTCGATGCCGTACTGCCGCGACATCAGGACCAGTCGCTCGGTGAGATCGCCCTGGCCGACCTGGACCTCGAGCTGATCGGCGAGCGCGTCCATCAGGAGCTGGGTCTTGACGGCCTTCTCCGCTTCGGTGCGCGTGTCGGCGTCGAACTCCTCACGGCTGCTGCCCTGCTCGGCCAGCTGCTCGGCGAAGCGGTCCTCATCGTGATCGAGGCCGTGGATCGCGTTGTGCACCGTGTCGTCGATCTGAGCCTGGACGATCTTCTCCGGCAGCGGCACCTCGGTCTGCTCGAGCAGCAGCTCCAGCGCCTTGTCGCGGATCTGCTCGGCCTGCTGCACGCGCTTCACCCGACGGACCTGCTCGACCAGGCTCTCCCTGAGCTCGTCGATGGTGTCGAATTCACTGGCGAGCTGGGCGAATTCGTCGTCCGGCTCGGGCAGTTCGCGTTCCTTGATGGACTTCACCGTGACGGTGACCTGTGCTTCTTTGCCGGCGTGCTCACCGGCGGCCAGCGTGGTGGTGAACTCCTTGCTCTCACCTTCGGACAGGCCGATGATCGCGTCGTCGAGACCCTCGATCAACTGGCCGGAGCCGACCTCGTGGGACAGGCCTTCGGTCTTGGCCTCAGGGACGTCCTGCCCGTCGACGGTGGCCGACAGGTCGATCGAGACGAAGTCGCCGTCCTTCGCGGGGCGGTCGACACCGGTCAGTGTCCCGAAGCGGGCGCGCAGCGATTCCAGTTCGGCGTCGACCTCGTCGTCGGCGACCTCGATCGGGTCGACGGTGATGGTCAACGCGGCGAGGTCCGGCAGCGTGATCTCGGGACGGACGTCGACCTCGGCGGTGAACACGAGGTCCTCGCCGTACTCCTTCTTGGTGATCTCGATCTCGGGCTGGCCCAGCGGCTGCACGGCCTGGGTCGTGACCGCCTCGGTGTAGCGACCCGGAACGGCCTCCCCGACCACCTGGTCGAGCATGGCCTCGCGGCCGACGCGGGCCTCGAGCAACTTGCGCGGCGCCTTACCGGGCCGGAATCCGGGCAGTCGAATCTGCTTGGCGAGCTCGCTGAACGCCCGGTCGAAGTCCGGTTCGAGTTCTGTGAAGGGCACCTCCACGTTGATGCGCACCCGGGTGGGGCTCAACTTCTCGACGGTGCTCTTCACTGCGGTTCTCTCCTCATGTCTGGGTACTGATTCATATCGTTGCGGGTTGTATCGGTGCTGGTTGTCGGGGTGACAGGATTTGAACCTGCGGCCTTCCGCTCCCAAAGCGGATGCGCTACCAAGCTGCGCTACACCCCGCGCCATCGCGGTCCTCGCCGCGCGCTGACGCGTGGCGCTGACCACGGGAGATACTACGTCTTCCGCACAGGGCGGCCGCGCGCGAGGCAGCCAATTGGCATTGACCCGGTGCGCGCCGGTACGATCCACTGCGCACCGTGCGGGCGTAGCTCAATGGTAGAGCCCTAGTCTTCCAAACTAGCTACGCGGGTTCGATTCCCGTCGCCCGCTCCACGATTAGCCCTGATGAGAGCGTTTTGCAGGTCGCCCGGCAGATCGGGCGGCTGGTCGTACCTCCGCTGCGCGCCCGCGAGTGCGCCGCGTCCGTGCGTGCGGTTGGTGTGCGCAACGCTCGAGTGGCAGCGCCGACATCCGCACGGCGTTGCGAGATCGCCGAGTGTGGGGGTGCGGTTACCAGTGCCCGCCTCAGGGGACGGGTCCCCCCACACTCGGCGACGTCTCTCACAGGATGTAGAGCATCTCCTGGTAGGTCGGCAGCGGCCACAGGTCGTCGGCCACGACGCCCTCCAATGTGTCGGCAGCGGAGCGCACCGCGGCCATCGCCGGCAGCAGGCTCTGTGCATGCGACGCCTCGTCGAGGGCACTGGACCCCGCGTGGTCCTCCAGTCCCTTCTTCAGGTCGGCGAGCGCGCTGACGAGTTCTGCGATCGGAGCCGAAACATCCTCCAGCAGTGAGGTGCTCGGCTCGAGCCCGGCCGCCTTGAGCGTGGCGACGTTCTGGGCGACCTCGGTCTGGTAGCGCAGCGCAGCCGGCAGGATCACCGTCGAGCCGAGCTCGAGACACAGTTTCGCCTCCACCTGAATGGTCAGGGCGTACTGCTCGAGCCCGACCTCGTAACGGCTGTGCATCTCGCGGTCGTTGAACACCTTGTACTTCGCGAACAGCTCCAGCGACTCCGGCTTGATCAGCTCGGGCAGGGCGTCCAGTGTCGTCTTCAGGTTCGCCAGACCGCGCGACTCCGCCTCGATCGGCCAGGTGTCGGAGTAACCGTCGCCGTTGAACACCACCGCCCCGTGCTCGGTGATGATCTCGGTGAGCAACTGCTGCACGGCCATGTCGAAGTCCTCGCCGCCCTCGACGGATTTCTCCAGCGACGTCGCGATGTAGTCCAGTGACTCCGCCATGATCGTGTTCAACATGACCATCGGCACGGCGATCGTCTGACCAGAACCGGGGGCGCGGAACTCGAATCGGTTGCCTGTGAACGCGAACGGGCTGGTGCGGTTGCGATCGCCCGGGTCGGTCGGCAGATGAGGCAAGGTGTCGACACCGATCATCATGGTGCCCTTGCCTTTCGACGACGTCGCGGCACCCTTGGCGATCTGATCGAACACGTCGGCGAGCTGGTCGCCGAGGAAGATCGAGATGATGGCCGGCGGCGCCTCGTTGGCGCCGAGTCGGTGGTCGTTGGTCGCCGAGGCCACCGAAACGCGCAGCAGGCCGGCGTATTTGTGCACGGCGCGGATGACCGCCGCGCAGAACACCAGGAACTGGGCGTTCTCGTGCGGGGTGTCACCGGGCACCAGCAGGCTGCCGAACTGCGCGTTGCCCAGGGAGAAGTTCACGTGCTTGCCCGACCCGTTGACACCGTCGAAGGGCTTCTCGTGGAACAGGCACTCCATGCCGTGCTTCTTGGCGATGGTCTTGAACGTCGTCATCAGCAGCTGCTGGTGGTCTGAGGCGATGTTGGCCCGTTCGAACATCGGGGCGATCTCGAACTGGCCGGGCGCGACCTCGTTGTGCCGGGTCTTCGCCGGGATGCCGAGTTTGAACAGCTCACGCTCGGTGTCCATCATGAAGCCGAGCACCCGCTCGGGCACCGCGCCGAAGTAGTGGTCGTCGAACTCCTGGCCCTTGGGCGGCTTGGCGCCGAACAGGGTGCGGCCGGCGTTGAGCAGGTCCGGGCGGGCCAGGAAGAAGTGCCGGTCCACCAGGAAGTACTCCTGCTCGGGACCGCAGAACGACACGATGTGGTCGAAGTTGCTGTGCCCGAACAGCTTCAGAATGCGCTCGGCGTGCCCACCCATGGCTTGCTGGCTGCGCAGCAGCGGCGTCTTGTGGTCGAGAGCCTCACCGGTCATCGACACGAACACGGTGGGGATGCACAGCGTGTTGCCGTTGGGGTTCTCGAGGATGTAGGCGGGGCTGGTGACATCCCAGCCGGTGTAACCGCGCGCCTCGAAGGTGTTGCGCAGACCGCCGCTGGGGAAGCTCGACGCGTCCGGCTCACCCTGGATCAGCGTCTTACCCGCGAACTCGGCCAACGTCGCGCCGTCGGACACCGGCTCCAGGAAGCTGTCGTGCTTTTCCGCGGTCAATCCCGTCAGAGGGTAGAAGACGTGCGCGTAGTGGGTAGCACCCTTCTCCAGCGCCCAATCCTTCATCGCCGACGCCACGGAATCTGCGACCGCGGGGTCGAGCATGGCCCCCTTCTCGATCGTGGCCGTCACCGACTTGAAGACCGACTTCGGCAACCGCTGCTGCATGACGGATTTGGTGAAGACGTTGGAACCGAACACCTCACCGGGCGCCTCGGAGGGGTCGAAGCTGATCGCCGGAGGCACGTACGCCTCGACCTTGTGGATCGCCTGCAGTCGGACCGAGTTTCCGCTCAATGGACTTCCTTCTCCCGCTTGCGTCCGCAATCGATTTCGCGGACGGGACCGGCCAACCCTAGGAACACCTCATGGCGGGCCTGTTACGTCGCGGTCAACGCCAGAACACGGCAGTGATCGTCACCCCCTCCGTGATCGCGACCCCCGGTTGCGAGAGACCGACCACCGGTCTACCTCCTGCCGCCGCAGAAAGTTGCTATTTCAAATATGCGTTTCTGCATATATCCTGTCCACGGCACTCGTTGACGCGAGTGAAAATTCGGGGGGACATAACCGTGGGTAATCAGGCATGCCGCGTGAGCGGCGCAGCGTTGGCAGTCGGCGTCGGGCTGTTTCTTTCGCCGGGCATCGCGGGAGCGGAGCCCGCGGCCGACACCCCGGGAGCGGGCGTATCCGCCGGCGCCGACGCATCGACCGACACGCGACCGGCCGATCAGACCGACGCGGACGCGGACGCCGACACCGAGACCGACGATGCTGACGCCGGCGAGACGCTCGAGGACGAGGTCGAGGGCGACGAGGCGCTCGAAGACGACGTCGAGGCGCCGGCAGAACCGGCCGACGACGAAGCCGACGACGAAGCCGACGACGAAGCCGACGCAGACACCGTCGACCACGGCTCGGATGACACCGATCCCGTATCCACCCCACAACCATCCGACGAACCGGCTGAAGAGGTCCCGGCTGCAGACGACGAGGTCGTGATCGACCTCCCGGTGAATGTTGTCGAGGACGAGGATCCCGTCGTCGAGGCCCCCGCCGACGACCTGCCCGCGGCGGCGCCGCTGCCCGAGGCCGAAGCACCGGCCACACCCGAAGCACCGGCGGCCGCCGACAAGCCCGCCCAACCGCAGGGCGTCGTCGCGAAACTGGCGACCGCCTTCGGCGTCGGCGGGACGCCCGCCCCGGTCGACAACCCCGCGATGTGGGCCGTGTTGGCGTGGGCGCGTCGCCAGTTCCTCGGCACGGCGGTCACCACCGCGCCTGTCCGGCAGACCACACCGTCGTCATCGTCGTCGACCACGCCGATCACGACCATCAACGTCAAGGACTACGGCGCGGTCGGCGACGGCATCACCGATGATTCGGCGGCGATCAAAGCCGCCGAAGCCGCGTTGACCTCCGGCCAGCGCCTCTACTTCCCCGAGGGCAGTTACCGGTTCGCGCAGCAGAACCCCGCCGGCAACGCTGCCGTCCTGCTCAAGGGCCTGTCCGACGTGACCGTGGAGTTCGCGCCCGGCGCCCGGTTGCTGATGGACAACCTCGGCGCCAACGGCCACGGCACGAGCCACGGCATCCGCGTCGAGGGCGCCGCGTCGAACGTGACGCTCCTCAACGCGAGGATCGAGTGGAAGACCAGGCCGTCGGCGCGCAGCTTCGGCGACGGGATCTCGGTGCTCGGCTGGGCGTCGAACACCCCGCCCCCGCCCACCTGGACGGGATCGACGGGAACGGTGTCGAACGTCTCGCTCATCAACGCCCGCGTGGTGAACGCACCGCAGGCCGGAGCGGTCTTCATGGGCGCCTCCGATGTGACCGTCACGAACTTCACCGCGATCGGCACACTGGCCGACGGATTGCATTTCAACTCGAACCGCCGGGTCACCGTGAACGGGCTCGTCGCACAGAACAACGGGGACGACGGCCTGGCGTTCGTCACCTACTACGACCCCACACTGCCGTGGACGTACGGTCCGACCGACGGGCCGTTCAATCAGCCCGGCCTGGGTGAGTGGAACAACGGCGGCTCGGTCGCCTCGAACATCACGGTGACCGGCGGCCGGGCCAACGGCTTCCGCGTTCAGGGCGGTTACGACATCACCATCACCGATGTCACGGTGACGGGCAAGGATTTCGGTTTCCACGTCAACTCCGCGAAGGCCACCGGTCCCGGTGACTGGACGAGTTTGGCATCGCGAAACATCACCATCTCCGATGTCACCATCACCGGCGCCCAGACCGGAATCGTGCTCGGCACCAACAACATCGACGGCACAGAAGACTCCATGTGGTGGGACTTCTCGGGCCTGACCATCACCGACGTCACGATCCACAACTCCAGCAACTGGTCGATCGCCGTCGAAACACCGTGGACGACCACCAGCAAGTTCGCCGGCCTCACCCTGCGCAACATCTACGCCGAGGTGGACGGGAACGTCGGCCCGCTCGGCGGTGGCAACGGCGGGATACTGCTCGGCTCACTGCGGGATTCGGTGATCGACAATGTGCGGCTGGTCTCGGTCCACGACAGCAACATCAACATCCTCGGCGCGTCGCGGATCCGCGATCACTACAGCGTCGCCGACCTGCCGTCGTCGAATCTGACGATCGATGATCTGATCCTCGAGGGCCCCGGCCGGATCCTCATCCAGGACATCGCCGGTGTGCAGTTCGGCAACGTGGAATCGCACGGGGCCAACAGCGATGCCGTGCAACTCTTCCGCGTGAAGAACGCCTCGTTCGACACCATCACGGCGAATCTGCCCGGCCGCGGCTCCGGCGGAGGCTACGGGGTGCGGTTCCTGCAGGTCTACGACATCGACGTGGCGAACATCGTGGTGACGATCGACGACCACATCGGATCATCGTTCTTGGCAGTGGAACTCAGCGGCGGCAACCCGACCGAGAACATCGCCGGCGACGGTGTGCGGATCGAGAACCTGACCTACACCACCGAACGTGACGCCACCGGTTCGGACATCTTCGTCCAGGGTGGGCCGTACGGTCCAGTGAACTGGTACATCAACGTCACCTGGCTGCACCAGGGCGAGGCGTCACCGCAGTGGCGTTCGGCTCTGCTGGGCGACACCACACCGGCCGCTCACATCCTCAGCAGCCCGAACTCCTGATACCGCAGGTCCTTGTTGACCTGCCACGGATCGATGTCGTCACCGAAGTACCGGGCGACGCTGCCCATCGCGCTCAACATCGCGTGATCCTGGTTGTCGTAGTGGTGCATACCGTTGCGCCCCATGGGCCGAATCGACGGGTGGTGGATGCGCAGATAGTCCCGAATCAGGGCGACGCTCGCCTCCCGGGCCGGATCGTAGACGGGATAGGCGAACTGCGAACGGACGAACGACATCGTCTCGACGGCGACGTCACCGACCCCCAGCGTGCGAAGATCCTGTTGCACGATCCGGGCCATGGCTTCGTCGCCGGCCGTCCACAGGTCACCGTCGGAATTGGTGAAGTACTCCAAGCCAAGGTGGGTGCCGCGCCAGTGCGCGGGTGAGAGTTCGGCCGACCACCTGGTGTAGTTCTGGATGCGGCCCACCCGCATCTCCACGCTCGGGGTGTACACCCAGTTGTAGGGCAGCTCGAGGTGTTCGCGGAACGCAATCCCGACGGTGATCAGTGCGCGGTGTTTGAGGGCGGCAGCCGCGGTCCGGATGTGTTCGGGCGGTGTGGGTTGCAGTGCATTCACCAGCACCCGCAGCGGCATGCTGGAGAACACCGCATCCCCGGATGCGGTGTCCCCGTTCTCCAGTTCGACCGTCCACCCGGCACGGTCGGACCGCACGGCCACGACCGGTGAGTTCAGCGACGCGACCACCCCGTTGTGGGCCAATGCCGCGGCGGCGGCCTCCCACAGTTGACCGGGTCCTCGGCGGGGGTACAGGAAGACGTCGCGCGCGGCGAATTCCTCCGCCTTGCGCCAGCGGATCGGCCGGATCCGCTGGTTCGCCCAGTCACTGGTCAGGTCGGCCGGTTCCGCCAGCCAGGTCTTGCGAACGTAGCCGTCGAAGAACAGCTCGTACCAGTGCCGACCGAATTCCCCTGTGCCCCAGTTCCGGAAGCTTTCAGAATCGGGGTCGCGTCGTATCCCGCGACGTACTCTCGCCAATGCCAGCGAGGCCACACCGCGGAGTCCGCTTCCGAAACCCAGCTGGGTCATCAGATCCCGGCCCACGAGCGGATACCGCACATGGCGCCCGTCGACCAGCATGGCGGAGCGCCGAGGCACCTCGACCCACTGGTCGGCGGGAAGCAGAGATCGCCAGATATCCAGGACGGCTTGGTTTCTCGTGAAGAAGCGGTGTCCCCCGGGGTCGACGCGCCAACCGTCAACGCAGGGCGTGCGGGCCAACCCGCCGACATTTCCCGACGCCTCGTAGAGTCGCGGCGTCACTCCCCTGTTGACCAGTTCGAGTGCCGCGGTCAGCCCGGCGGGCCCGGCGCCGATGATCAGCGGACTCCTGGTGGACACCGCGTCACCTTCCGCGGCGTTGGGGGAAGCGACAGTATTCGGCGAGGAGGTCGTCGACCTGTCGGGGTTCTAGGTCGTTGAGCGGTGTGGTGAGGAAGACGAGTTGGGCGTATTGCGACTGCAGCGGCAGAAAGCCGCTGAGCAACGGCTCCGGAGTAGTGCGGATGACCAGGTCGACGTCCCCGATCTCGAATGCGGCGGTGATGTCACACCTCTCACGCTGCGCCCGCCGGCAGGCGTCACGCAGTTCGTCGCCCGCGTCGTACGCGGCGAGGATGTTGATCCGGAAGGCGTCGCCGCGCATCGCCTTCTCGAGGTCGACCGCGGCCGCGAGGTAATCGGCCGGCAGCAGCGTCCGGTCGCCGTGCAGTTTCACACTGCAGACGGCGGGGTCGAAATTAGCGGGAATCAGCGTGCTGAAGAAATGAATGGAGGCCGCATAAACCGCCGCCAATTCGTCGCCGCGTCGCGCCAAATTCGCCCGGCTCAAGTTGTACACCGACACTGTCCGCACATCGTGTCGTTTCAGCGCGAGAAGAATTTCGACGACCTTCTCCGCCCCCCGTCGATAGGCGTCGGTCAAAGTGGTGCCATTGGCGTCCGCCCAGCGCCGCAGCCCGTCCGGAATCAACCCCACGTGTGCCGGCTCGACCCTCGGCAATAACCCCACTTATAGAGAGTACCCGAATTGCTCAGCCAATCAGCCGGATACGTCGGCGATTATTCTTCCGTCGGTCGCAGGACGGCCAGAACGGTCAAGATCAAAATCTTGAAGTCCAGGAGCAGCGACCAGTTCTCGATGTAGTAGTTGTCGAACTCCGCACGGTCGGCGATCGAGGTCTGTCCGCGCAGTCCGTGCACCTGGGACCATCCCGTGATCCCCGCCTTCACCCGGTGCCGCTCGCCGTAGCGCCGCACGTGCACCTCGAACAATTCGACGAATTCCGGACGCTCCGGACGCGGCCCGACCAAGGTCATATCGCCCTTGAGCACGTTGAGCAGCTGGGGCAATTCGTCCAGCGACGTCTTGCGCATGATCTTGCCGATTCGCGTGCGCCGGTCGTCGCCCTCCACACCGCCCGGGGCTGCCCCCTCCTGGAGTTCGAAGGCGGCGTCGGCCGGGGCGGCGGGCCGCATGCTGCGGAACTTCAGACAGTCGAACACGTTGCCGTCGCGTCCGACGCGTGGCTGACGGAAGAAGACCGGCCCCGGTGAGCTGAGCTTTACCAGGAGCGCGAGGCCGAGAAGGACCGGTGAGATCAGCAGAATCACCAGGGCGGCGATGGCTCGGCCCAAGCTGTGTTTGAGCGCGAACTGCCATCCCTTGGGATCGACCGGCGAGAGCACCATCAGAGGGACTCCGCCCAGGTGCTCGATCCGCGCGTTGCCGTTGACGACCTCCATCATCCGCGGTACGACGCGCACCCGCATCCCGAGCTTCTGCGCCTCCTGGGCGCAGCGTGACAATTGCTCACCGGGGACGGCTGACGGTGCGACGATGAGGTCCTCGGCGCCCGTTGCGCGGGCGGCCACCTCGAAGTTCTCGATGGTCCCCAGGTAGGGCACGTCGACCAGATCCGCGTCGCTGGGCCGCACGTCGTCGAGCACACCGACCGGACGCAGACCGTAGTCGGGCACCTGAGCCATCCGGGTGATCAGCTGATGGGTGATCGGGCCGGAGCCGACGATCAGCGCCGGCGTGCCGAATCGGTACTTGCGCCGCAGATAACGCTGGGCGACGGACCTCAGTAGCCGCACCGCCGGCACGACGGCGGCACCGCACAGCCACACCCGAATCATCACGTCGCTGGGGCGGACGTGGTCCGTCACCGTCTCGCCCGGCTGCCACGGTGGTACGAGCACCGTGATGATCGCCAACGTCGCGAGCGCCGAGACCGCCACCGCCGTCTCCACCGGTTCGAGCTCGTCGAGGAAGCTGCGATTCAGCTTCCGCTTGTACATCGCCCGAGTGGCCAGGACGATCACCAGGATCGGCACGAACAGCCACGAGATCAGGAGGATATTGCGGTTGTCCGACTGATTGCCGATCCACAGATGCGCCAGCACCACCGTCCAGACACCGGCCCAGACGTCGAGCAACACGGTGAGCGCGATGTACCCGGACTCGTCGCGCATGCGGAGAAGCCAGCGCGGCGGGGCGGAAACGCGGCTGCGTACCGACGTCACAGCGGCCCGCTGACGCGGAACCACCATCTGACCGCTAGAGGTCATCGTTCACCGGCCGCACGTCTGAATGCATGTGCCACTTCCCCCCCGACACTCCCTTGCGCATTCAACCATAAATTAGCCAGGGGTAGGACGGAAGGAGATCAGCGACGCGTCCCGAGGAAATTTGCCGGCGGGTGTGTCAGCCGTCAGGCGGCGGGTCGATCAGCACTTATCGGGAACCGCCGGACCGGAACATTCGCTCGGCGGCCAAATGGGCGAGGTCACTGAGGATCTGAACATGGCCGGTACCCCACAACCGCGGCTTGTCATCAAATACGCACAGCGTTCCGACGGCGTTGTCGTGATCGTCGATCAACGGTATGCCGAGATAGGCGACCACGGAACCGTCGATTACCGCCGGGTGGTTCCGGAATACCGGGTCCGTCCGGGCGTCCTCGAGAAGTAATGCCGCACCGTTTGCCACCGCATATTGGCACACGGACCGGTCGAGTGGCGTCTGGCGGTCCTCTCCGGATGTGCCCATCCCCACCGAACTCTTGAAGAACTGCCGGTCGACGTCGATGAGGGAGATGGCGGCCGACGGGGCGTCCAGCGCGGCGGCGGCCGCACGGGTGATGCGGTCGTAGTCCTCTTCCGGCGGCGAGTCGAGCAGCCCGGTGGCATACAACGCGTGCAGACGATCCGGGTCGGTTATCTCGGCCTCGACACTCGGCATCTCCGTCTCGGCAAACACCATGCACTCGTTGAGGTGCGCCATCAGCTCCTCGACCGAGCCACCCCCGGTACGCCTCAGATCAGCCACCATCTGCGAGCCCACAGCGCGGGCCACATAGGAGACGACGTTTTCGCCCGCGTCGCGCGCGCATTCTTCGAGCAGCCGGTTGAGAAACTCGTCGAACCCTGTCAGAGAGCCGGTCATCCGACAAACGGTATCCGAACCAGTCAACATCAACACAGATGGCGCGGGAGAAACGTCGGAACGAACTCCCAAATGCGTCCGCCCGCTGACTCATTCGCCGCGACCAGCTCGCCTAACTGGCGACGGCCTCGCTCGCGACCTTCTGGACCTCGACGAGGTTGTCGCCGTACACACCGGCGTTGCCCAGCCCGCAGTGCCGGTCCGCAGTGATCGCGTTGACCGTCGTCCCGGACCCGGCGCCCTGCCAGTGCCCCACGTTGGCCATCACCAGGCCCGGCATCAGGTCCGGCTCGTAGGTGGCCGGGCCGACGAAGGATCCGCGGTCGTTGAACACCCGCACCATCTCCCCTTCGGCGATCCCGCGTGCGGTGGCGTCCTCGGGATGGATGAACACCCGCTGGCCGCCCTGGACGCGTTGTTTGTCCGGCGCGTTGCCGTATTGACTGTTGAGGAAGGCGTGCGGTTTCGGCGAGATGATGCTCAACGGATAGCACTGCGCGAGTTCTGGATTGGACTGAGGTGATTCGAACGGGGGCACATAGTCGGGTACCGGGTCCACGTACTCGCCGGGTTGCATCCCCTCATACATGGACCGCCACACCGGCACCACGAAGTTGCCGCCCTCGGCGAGGCTGGACTTGAACTCGCACTTACCCGACGGCGTCGGGAAGTTGCCCTCGGCGTGCGGCGCCCGCACATCCGGGGTGCCGACGTTCAAGCGCATCCAGCCGAGCTCTTCGAGCATTTCGTAGGTGATGCCCTCCAGTGCAGGGGCATCCCAGTCGTGGAAGTCGATGAGCATTTCCCGGTCGGTGCGGTTCCAGTACACCATCGACTCCTCGTCGAAGCCCATGGTCCGGGCCAGCCGCCGGAACAGTTCGACGTTGGGTATGCACTCACCCGGCGGTGCGATCGCCGGCTGATTGAGCGAGATGTAGAGATGACCCCACGTCACCATGATGTCGAGCTGTTCGGCCTGCATGGTGGCCGGCAGCACCAGATCGGCGTACTTGGCGGTGTCGGTGATGAAGTGCTCGCTGACGACGGTGAAGAGGTCGTCGCGCATCAGCCCGCGCATCGTCTTCTCCTGAGCGGGGCCTTGGGACACCGGGTTGGAGTTGTAGACGAACAGCGATTTGATGGGCGGGTCGAGTTCGAGTTCACCGGTCAGTGCCATCCCGAGGTCGAGCTCGTTGACCACGCGGGTGCCCTCCGGAATCCACTCCGGCATGCAGATCTTGTCGAACCGGGTGGGGAACTCCCAGATCGGCATCTCCATCGTGCCGCCACCGACGTGGCGCCACGCGCCGACCAGTGCGGGCAGACACGTGATGGCCCGAATCGCCTGTCCCCCACCGCGGCTACGCTCCAGCGCCACGCCCTGACGGATCGCCGCGGGCTGGCTCGTCGCATACTCGCGCGCCAACGTGCGGACGTCCTCGGCGGGCACACCGGTGATCTCCTCGACCCGTTCGGGCGGGTATTCCGCGGCACGGGCGGCGAGTTCGGCGAAGCCCACCGTGTACTTCTCGACGTAATCGGTATCGGTCAGCCCCTGGGCGATGATCTCGTGGATCATCCCCAGCGCGAGCGCCCCGTCGGTGCCGGGGCGGATCCGGATGTGCCAATCAGCCTGGCGCGCAGTCCTGTTGTTCACCGGGTCGATGACGACGATCTTCGCGCCGTTTTTCTTGCGCGCCTCGAGCAGGAACGGCCAGCCGTGCAGGTTCGTGCTGGTCATGTTCATGCCCCACACGATGATGTACTTCGAATGCGCCATCGACTCGACGTCGAGACCGCCCGACCCGCCGACGGTCATGTGCCACGCGGTCGACGAGCCGGATTCGCAATACGTCTTCTCCGCCACCGTCGACCCCAGCCGGTTGAAGAACGCGTCGCCTGCGGTCAACCCGTTGAGCACACCCTGGTGTCCGAGGTAGGCGTGCGGCATGATCGCCTGGCTGCCGTACTCGTCGATGATCGCCGTCCACCGCTGTTTGATCTCCGCGAGCGCCTCGTCCCACGAGATCCGCTCGAACGCACCGGAACCCTTCGCCCCCACCCGCCGCATCGGGTAGAGCAGCCGATCGGACTGATAGTGGTGTTCGTGAAAGTTCTTGACCTTGACACACAGGTTGCCCCTGGTCATCGGGTGGTTCGGATCACCTTGGACGTCAACGAGTTTGCCGTCCTCGACGTGGTAGAGCATGGCGCAGGTGTCAGGGCAGTCGTGCGGGCATGCGCCACGCACGATGGTGAGTTCCTTCACGGGGTCCTCCTGGGCTGAGGTGGTGCTACCAGTTAGGACGAGGATTGTGGCCCGGTAATTGCACGGACATTAAGCTGCTGTGACTCGACGGCAGCCGCGATCTCTGGATCCTGCCCCGCCGCCGCACACCGGGTGTGGGCGTCCGCTGATTTCGCGCCCCGCGAAAAGGGTCGATCACGTCGGTAGGCTGGACGCATGAACGGCCTCTTGCTAATTCTGATCATCGTGGTCGTCGCTGCGCTCGCGCTGGCGGTCTACAGCTCGTCGAAGGCGTCAGGCAAGCGCACTGCGGCGTCACTGGCCGACGCCAAGGCTGACGCCCGGCGGGTGATCGAGCGACTCGGCGGCCAGGTGCTCAACCTGAGCGGCAGCGACGAGGCGTCGAAGCAGGCGATGGCGGACGCATCGGAGCGCTACACCGCCGCGTCGTCGCAGATCGACCAGGCCACCACCGACAAGCAGGCATTGCTGGCCAAGGAGAGCGCGCTCGAGGGGCTCTACTACGTGCGGGCCGCCCGCATCGCGATGGGCATGGACCCGGGCCCGGAACTGGAGACGCTGGCCGGCCAGCGCGCGGCCGGCGCGGTCAGCGAGGACCGGCGTGTGCAGTTCGAGGGCCGGGAGATCGAGGCCTCGCCGGCCCCCTCGCAGCGCACCCCCAACTACTACCCCGGCGGCCGGGTGGCGGGCCGTCCCGTGCCCGCGGGCTGGTACTCCGAGCCGTGGTGGAAGCCCGCGCTGGTGGCCGGCGCGTGGGGTCTCGGCTCGGTGCTGTTGTTCGACGCGATGTTCTCCGGCATGCACGGCACCGGATACGAACAGGGCTTCGCGCAGGGCTTTGACGAGGGCCAGGACCCCGGATCCGACGGCGGGGGCGACGCCGGCGGCGACAGCGGCGGTTTCGACGGCGGCGACTCCGCCGGCGGCTGGGGCGACTTCGGTGGCGGTGACTTCGGCGGGGGCGACTTCGGCGGGTTCTAGGTCAGATCCGGCTCTCGAGCCGCGCCGAGACCCCGGCCTCCTGCAGATCCAGCCGCTCCAGCATGGCGCGCACCGCCTCGTCCTCGATGCGCCCGGCGTCACGTTCGGCGATCAGGGCATTTCGTTGCGCGCACAGCACATCGCGGTACAGCTTGGAGAACACCTCGGCGCGCGGCGTGTGGGACTCCGGATCGGGCATCTCGTCGGCATCCTGGGCGTGTCGGGCGATCGTCTGCCGGATGTTGGCCAGCGTCGCGGCGTCGAGCCCGGGCGGCGGTGAGTCGGCGAAGCGGGTGAGGACGTCGTCGGCCGCTGTGTGCACCACCTCTTCGGCCTTGCGTGTCTCGGTCTCGTCGGACTGCCGGTCGGCCTCGAACGACGGTTGCAGCCAGCGGATCAGCAGTGGCAACGTCCAGCCCTGCACCAGCAAGGTGCCGACGCTGACGATGAAGGCGATCGCCTGGATGGTGGCGCGTTCGGGGAACGCCTCGCCGTCGACCGTCATCAGCGGGATGCCCGACGCAGCCGCCAACGTCACCACGCCCCGCATGCCGGTCCAGGACACGACAACGTTCTCCTGCCAGGTCAGCGCCCTCCGGTCGGCGAGCGCCGCGAGCCGGCCCGGACTCCCACGTCGGCGCACGCCCAGCGCGCCGCGACCGCCCTCCTCCGGTACCGGCACGCTGAACTTCGACTCGACTTTGCGTGAGAGCACCCCGCGGCCGAACATCACGAACACACACACCGGCCGGATCAGGAGCACCACGAGCAGCACGACGCCGGACGCCACCGCCACCTCGGCAAGCGACTCGTGCGCCTCGTTGAGATCCTCGATGACGAACCGCAGCTGTAACCCGATGTAGGCGAATACGAACGCCTCGAGCATCACGTCGACGGAGTTCCACACGTAGCGTTCCTGCAGTCGGGTCTGATAGCCGGCGTCCAGCGAACCGTGACCGACCACGAAACCGGCGACCACCACCGCGAGCACCCCGGAGGCGTGCAGGTGCTCGGCGCAGATGAACGCGGCGAACGGCACCACCAGGCCCTGGATCGTCTCCAGCCCCGGGTTGGCCAGCCTGCGCCGGATCCACAGCGTGACGAAGCCCAGCGCGGCGCCGACGAGCGGGCCGAGCAGCGCGCTGTAGCCGAACAGCAGCATCGGGTTCTCGATGAACGCCCGGCTGCCCGCCACCTGCGCCACCGCGATCGAGAACAGCGACAATGCGGCCGCGTCGTTGACCAGGCTCTCACCGGTCAGGATCGCCATCACCTTCTTCGGCAGCCCCAGCCTGCGGCCCACCGCGACCGCGGTCACCGCATCGGGTGGCGCCACCACCGCACCGAGGATCAGGGCGGTGCCGAAGGTCAGCGACGGCACCAGCCACGACGCCAGCCCGGCGACGGCGAAGGTGGTGATCACCACGAGTCCGACGCCGAGGCCGAGGATCGGTTTGATGTTGCGCAGGAACGTGGGGAACGAGAAGCTCAGCGCCGCCGAGTACAGCAGCGGTGGCAGCACCACCGACAGCAGCACCTCGGATTCCAGTTCGACGCCGTTGAAATCGGGGGCGAAGGACACCACGAACCCGACGACGACGAGAACCAGGGCCGGCTCGAGACCGCGGCGGTGGGCGATGGCGGTGACCACGATGGCGCCGACGACGACGAGGATCAGTTCCACCGGGAGATTGTCGCCTCAAACGCCGACCGGCGCCGCGTTACCTCAGCTCTGGCAGGTCGGGCACCAGAACAGGTTGCGACCCTCGAGCACCGCGGTGCTGATCGGGGTGCCGCAGATCCGGCACGGCTCACCGGGCCGGCGGTAGACGTAGGTGCGGGGGCGGCCAGTGCGGTACGACGGGGCGCCATGGTCGTCCTCGCGCCGTACGGTGACGATCTGACCGCGCCGCACACCGACTTTCATCAACTCGACGAGGTCGGTCCACATTGCGTCGAACTCGCCGGGTTCGACGTTGGTGCCCAACCGGTAGGGGTCGATGCGGTGGCGGTACAGCAGTTCGTTGCGGTAGACGTTGCCGATTCCGGCGATCACCGTCTGATCCATCAGCAGCGCGCCGACGGGCCGTCGCGAGCGGTTCAGCCGGGTCCACGCGGGCGCCGGGTCCGCGTCCCGACGCAGCGGGTCGGGCCCGAGGCGGGCGAGGATGTCCGACACCTGCGCCTCGTCGACGACCTCGCAGGCGGTGGGGCCACGCAGGTCGGTGCCGTAGTCCGGGCCGGCGATGCGCATGCGCACCTGCCCGACCGGATCGGGCGCCGGCTCGTCGGGCGAGGTGGCGAATTCGTCGAACCGCCCGTACAGGCCGAGGTGGACGTGAATGATGCGGCCACCGCGGTAGTGGTGGAACAGGTGCTTACCCCACGCGCTGGCACCGGTGAAGGTGCGGCCGTCCACCATCGCGGCGCCCTCGGCGAACCGGCCCTGCGGGCTGCTCACCCGCACCCGATGGCCCTTGTACCGCTTCTGGTGCAGCCGGGCGAGCCGGTGCAGCGTGTGGCCTTCGGGCATCCGCTATGAAGGTGCGCCGGGAACCGGCGGCGCCTCGTGGGTGCGCTCGTAGTCGGCAAGGATATCGATACGGCGTTGGTGGCGTTCGGCTTTCGACCACGGCGTGGCGAGGAAGGCGTCGACCATCGCGAGCGCGTCGGCCTCTGAGTGCATCCGGCCACCGATCCCGATGAGCTGCGCGTTGTTGTGCTCGCGCGCGAGCGTGGCGGTCTCGACGCTCCAGGCCAGGGCGCAGCGGGCGCCGGGCACCTTGTTCGCCGCGATCTGCTCACCGTTGCCCGAACCGCCCAGGACGATGCCGAGGCTGCCGGGGTCGGCGACGGTCCGCTCGGCGGCGGCGATGCAGAACGCCGGGTAGTCGTCCTCGGCGTCGTAGCCGAACGCGCCGCAGTCCACCGGTTCGTGCCCGGTGCTGCGGAGATGATCGATGATCACCTGCTTCAGCTCGTAGCCTGCATGGTCGGCTCCCAGGTAGACGCGCATGGCGGCCATTGTGACAGGTTCAGCCGACGGTGATGGCGTCGAGGCGCTCCTTGATGAAGGCCGACGAGGTGACCGGTCCCAGACCGGACACCCTGCCGATCGGCGGGCCGAGCGGCGTGATGACCGCGTCGTGGTCGGCCTCGTAGAAGTAGATCAGCGAGACGAGGTCCTCCTCGGGGGCGGCGGGCTGGGGCGGCAGCACCCGATGCCGGCCCGACAGCCAGCGCCGTCCGCTCCAATACTCCAGCAGGTCACCGATGTTCACCGTCAGCGCGTCCGGCCGGTACGGCGCGTCGGTCCACCCGTCGGCGTCGGAGAACACCTGCAGCCCACCGGCTCCCGGCTCACGATCGAGGATGGTCACGGTGCCGAAGTCGGTGTGCGGGCCGATGCGGAACTGTCCGGGCTCGGGCTCGCCGACGACGCTGACCGGCGGATAGTGGTTGATGTTCATGGTCCAGGTGGGCCTGCTCGCGAGCCGCTCGAACGGGTTGGCCGCCAATCGCAGCGCGTGGGAGAAGAGCGCGAGCAGGTCGTCGGCGACCCGGCGCATCTCCGCGGTGTACGCGGTGACCAGCCGTTGCAGTGCGGGCACCTCGTCGGGCCACACGTTGGGGGCGAACCAGATCCGGTCGACGTCCGGGTCGCCGGTCGCGGTGTCGGCCCCCAGGCTGAAACTCTCCTTGAGGTCGGGCGGTGTCTCGGTGCCCTCGGCATAGCCGTTGGCCTCGGCTCCAGGGCCGATCCAGCCGTGTCCGCCGACCGGCACCGAGTAGCGCGCCTTGACGTCGCCGGGTTGGGCGAAGAAGGCGCGCGCCGCGGCGCGGACGTCGGCGGCGAGCAGCGGGTCCACCCCGTGCCCGGTGACGAGGATGAACCCGGCCTGCTGCAGCCCCTGGTCGACCTCGGCGGCGACCGCATCGGCCTCGGCTCCCCCGGCGTACCAGCGGGACAGATCGACGGTGGCGATCACTCGGCCACGCCCTCGGCGATTCCGATGTCCTCGTTCCACAGTTGCGGCTGGGCGCTGATGAACTCACTCATCATCGACACGCAGCGCTCGTCGTCGACGACGGTGACCTTCACACCGTGTTCGGCCAACCACTCGTGGCCGCCGGTGAAGGTGCGGCTCTCCCCCACGATCACGGCGCCGATGTTGAACTGTCGCACCAGTCCGCTGCAGTACCAGCACGGCGACAGGGTCGTCACCATCACGGTGGACCGGTAGTCACGCTGGCGGCCGGCGTTGCGGAAGGCATCGGTCTCGGCGTGCACCGACGGATCGTCGTCCTGGACCCGGCGGTTGTGGCCACTGCCGAGCAACACGCCGTCGGCGCTGAAGAGCGCGGCACCGATAGGAATACCACCTTGCGACAGTCCTTTTCGGGCTTCGGCATAGGCGACGTCGAGCATGGTGGCAACGCTGGTCAGGGGAGCTGAAGATGGCACAGCCAAAGGTAACACCGGGGACGGTTCGGCGATCGTCACCGTCATACCCTCGTATCGACCGAGCGCGACCGCAACCGGAGCAAACATCCGGAAACAAACCGGCGCCCAGCGGCATTGAAGGTGTCGTGAAGGTTCTCGTGATCAGTGCCGGTCCCCGCCACGACGGCAACTCCCATGCGCTGGCCGACGCGGCGATCGACGGTGCGCGCGCCGCGGGCAACGACGTGGAGCACTTGTTCCTCGACGACTACGTCGATCGACTGCTCGGCAACTGCCGGCTGTGCCGAAGCCCTCAGGACGGCCGGTGCTCACTCGACGACCGGTACTCCGAGCTGCTGCTGGACAAGATCCTGCCTGCCGACGGGATCGTGTTCGCGATGCCGCTGTACTTCTACGGCATGCCAGGCCGGCTCAAGACCGTGTTCGACCGGCTGTTCTGCTACACCGCCAACAGCGCGCCGGAGCAGGAGACCGTGGTCAACGGGATCGCGGGCAAGACGGTCGGCGTGCTGATCTCCTGCGAGGAGAGCTACGTCGGCGCCACGCACGGCGTGGCCGCCCAGTTTCAGGAACTGACCCGGTACCTGAACCAGAACCTCGTCGGCATCGTCGTCGGCAACGCCAACAGCCGCGGCGAGATCGTCCACGATCCGAGCGACCCGTTGGCACGCGCCCGCGACCTCGGCGGCCGGTTGTTCGACATCCGCGTCACCGACTACCGGATCGACACCGCACGGTCGAACCGCGTCTGGAGCTAGCCGGAGTAGAACGAGTCGAGAAGATCCTGCTGCTTCTCCTGCACGACCGACCGTTTGACCTTCAACGACGGTGTCAGCTCGTTGTTCTCGATGGAGAGGTCGTGGTCGAGGATCGCCCACTTCTTGATGGTCTCCCACCGGTTCAGCTCGGAGTTGAGCCGCTCGATGTACTCACCGATCAACTCGCGCACCGCATCGGACTTCGCCAGGTCGGCGTAGGACTTGTCCCCCATGCCGTTCTCGTCGGCCCACCCCGAGATGGCATCGGGGTCCAGTGTCACCAGCGCTACGCAGAAGTTGCGGGATTCGCCGAACACCAGCATGTGGCCGGCATACGGGCACAGCGCCATGAACCTGCCCTCGATGGCAGGCGGCGCAACGTATTTGCCACCGGAGGTCTTGAACAACTCCTTGAGCCGGCCGGTGATGGTGAGGAAACCGTCGTCGTCGAGCTGGCCCCGGTCACCGGTGCGCAACCAGCCGTCCTCGGTCAGCGTCTCGGCGGTCTTGTCGGGCAGGTTGTGATACCCGTCCATCACGCAGGGGCCCTTGATCTGCACTTCGCCGTCGTCGCTGAGCCGAACCTCGCTGCCGTCGAAAACCTGGCCGACGGTGCCGAGGCGGTAGTTCTCCAGCCGGTTGATGAACGCGCCTGCCGCGGTCTCGGTCAGGCCGTAGCCCTCGAGGATCAGCAGGCCGGCGGCGTGGAACCACTCCGCGATGTCGCGGTTCAACGGCGCCGAGCCGGAGATCATGAACCGGATGCGGCCGCCGAACACGTCGCGCACCTTGCTGAAGACCAGGCGGTCGAACACGCTGTGCGCCAGGGCAAGTGGCGGCGGTACCGACTTGCCGGCCCGCCGGCGCCGGCTCACCTCGCGGCCGACCGCGAACGCGGCGTTAAACAGCTTCTCCTTGACGCCGCTCTGCGACCTGACCACCTTGGCGTGCGCCTTCTCGAAGATCCGCGGCGCCGCGCCCATGAAGGTCGGCTTCAGCGTCCCCATGTTCTCGACGATCTTGTCGACCCGGCCGTCGATGGCACTGGCGAATCCGCAGGCCAGCTGAGCCGAGATCAGCACCTTGCCGAACGCGTGCGCCAGCGGCAGCCACAGCAGCTGCAGATCGCTCTCGTCGAGGATCCCGAAGCCGGCGATCGTGTCGCCCTCGTACACCCAGGCACGGTGAGCGAGCCTGACGCCCTTGGGTTTTCCGGTGGTGCCCGAGGTGTAGATCAGCGTCGCCAGTTGGTCAGGGGCGATCGACGCGGAACGCTCACGCACCGCCGACGGCTGCTGTTCGAGGTGCTTTCTGCCCAGCTCGATGACATCGGCCAGGCCCAGCACCCAGTCACCGTCACCGTCACCGTCGAACAGCACCACCTTCTCGAGGTCCGGCAGTTCGTCACGCTTCTCCCGCAGCTTCTCCAGCTGCGCCTCGTCCTCGGCGAACACGAACCGCGAGTCCGAGTCGCTGAGGATGTAGGCCGTATCGGTGGCGTTGGTCGTCGGATACACGGTGGTGGTGGCGGCCGCGGCGCACATGATCGCCAGATCCGCCAGGATCCACTCGTACCGGGTACTCGACGCGATGCCCACCCGCTGTTCGGATTCGATGCCCAACGCGAGCAGACCGGCAGCCAGCGCCTCGACCTGATCGGCGGCCTGCTCCCATGTCAGCGACTCCCACTTGCCGTCTTCGAGCCGGCGGAACGCCTCGCGTTGGGCCGACTTCTCGACACGGTCGAAGAACATCGTGGCGACGTTCGCAGAGGTCGTGCCGGACCGCTCTTGGCTATCGATGGACATCGTCGTCTCCGGGATTCGAGGGCGGGATTCGACTCCGCCCCTGGCTGGGCGTCATCGATGGTTGCACACTCATACCCGGTCCGCGCCGTTTCGATACGCGGCCCACGCCGAAGATCAGTCGAAGGACGGCTTCTCGGTGCGGGTGCGCTTGAGCTCCCAGAAGTGCGGATAGGACGCGAAGATCACCGAGGCGTCCCACAGCTTCCCGGCCTCTTCGCCACGAGGGATCTTCGACAGCACGGGACCGAAGAACGCCACCCCGTTGACGTGGATGGTCGGGGTGCCGACGTCGTCGCCGACGGGGTCCATGCCCGCATGGTGGCTCTTGCGCAGCGCGTCGTCGTACTCGTCGGACGTCGCTGCCTGTGCCAGTTCCGCGGGCAGGCCCACCTCGGCCAGCGATTCGGAGATGACCGCGGTGAACTCGGGATCGGATTCCCCGTAGCCCTGGTTGTGGATGCGCGTGCCCATCGCGGTGTAGAGCGGCGCCAGCACCTCCGGGCCCTTGGCCTGTTCGGCGGCGATCGCGACCCGCACCGGACCCCATGCCCGCTTCATCGCCTCCTGGTACTGCTCGGGCAGATCGCGCCCCTCGTTGAGCACGCCGAGGCTCATCACATGGAAGGTCACCTCGATGTCGCGGACCTTCTCCACCTCGAGGATCCAGCGGGAGGTGATCCAGCACCACGGGCACAGCGGGTCGAACCAGAAATCGGCCTTCGACTTCTCAGCCATCAGCGGGATCCTTTCGGTGACGAGGACACAGATCTATGCGGCACAACTTCAGTTTCGTCCCCCGTGTTCCCCAACACGCCATCCCCCACGCCGGCCTGCGCGGCACACGCCCGTGGGTCAACCTTGACCCAACCGTGTTGTTCCTGTGACCTGAGTAAACCAGTGTGACAGTGGACAGACGAGGAGCACCATGTCCGCAACAGCTCGAACCCGGTGGATGGCCGCGGCGGCCGCCGCGACCTTCATGACCGGCGCCATGATCACCGCGACGCCCGCAGGCGCCGACCCGCTCAACCCGAACGACAAAGCCTTCCTCAACGCGCTCAACAGGGCCGGGCTCCGATACGACAATCCGGTCGACACCGTCGCACTCGGCAAGCGGGTCTGCCCGATGCTCGTCGAGCCCGGCAAGGACTTCGTCAAGGTCGTTTCGACGGTCCGCAACGACGGCGTCCCACCCGACCTCGCGGCGTTCTTCGCCGGCATCGCCATCCAGATGTACTGCCCGCAGATGATGTCCTCGGTGGGCAACGGCACGTTCCTGAACTGGCTGCAGACGACGAGGTTCCCCGGAGCCCGATAGGTTGGGAGGCGTGGCACTTCCCAACCTGACCCGCGAGGCGGCCGTCGAGCGCGCGGCGCTGATCACCGTCGACAACTACCGCATCGAACTGGACCTCACCGACGGTGCCGGCGCACCCGGTGAGAAGACGTTCCGCTCGAAGACCACCGTCACGTTCGACGCGACGGCCGGCGCCGACAGCTACATCGACATCGCGGCCGACACCATCCGCGCGGCCACCCTCAACGGCCACGACATCGACGTGTCCGGCTACGACGAATCGACCGGCATCCCGCTGACCGGCCTGGCCGGGCGCAACGAAGTCGTCGTCGACGCCGACTGCCGGTACTCGAACACAGGTGAGGGGCTGCACCGCTTCGTCGACCCGGTCGACGACGAGGTGTACCTGTACTCGCAGTTCGAGACCGCCGACGCCAAGCGCATGTTCGCCTGTTTCGACCAGCCCGACCTCAAGGCGACGTTCGATGTGACGGTCACCGCGCCCGCGCACTGGGAGGTGGTGTCCAACGGCGCATTGGAAGGAAGCCGCACTGATGCAGCTTCGTCGGGCGCCAGCAAGACGCACGTCTTCGTGCAGACCCCGCGGATGAGCACCTACCTCGTCGCGCTGATCGCCGGCCCCTACGCCCGCTGGGACGACCTGTACCGCGACGAGCACGGGGAGATCCCGCTCGGCCTGTTCTGCCGCAAATCGCTGGCCGAGTACATGGACGACGAGCGGCTGTTCACCGAGACGAAGCAGGGATTCGGCTTCTACCACAACAACTTCGGCGTGCCGTACGCCTTCGGCAAATACGACCAGCTGTTCGTCCCGGAGTTCAACGCGGGCGCGATGGAGAACGCCGGCGCGGTGACCTTCCTGGAGGACTACGTCTTCCGCAGCAAGGTCACCCGCGCCTCCTACGAGCGCCGCGCCGAGACGGTGCTGCACGAGATGGCGCACATGTGGTTCGGCGACCTGGTCACCATGACCTGGTGGGACGACCTGTGGCTCAACGAGTCGTTCGCCACGTTCGCCTCGGTGCTGTGCCAGGCGGAGTCGACCGAATACGACCAGGCCTGGACCACCTTCGCCAACGCGGAGAAGTCGTGGGCCTACCGCCAGGACCAGTTGCCCTCGACGCATCCCGTCGCCGCCGACATCCCCGACCTGCATGCGGTCGAGGTGAACTTCGACGGCATCACCTACGCCAAGGGCGCCAGCGTCCTCAAACAGCTCGTCGCCTACGTCGGGAAGGAGTCGTTCCTCGCCGGTCTGCGGGACTACTTCCGCGACCACGCGTTCGCCAATGCGACATTCGGCGACCTGCTCGGTGCCCTCGAGAAGTCGTCGGGCCGCGACCTGTCCGGGTGGGGCCGTCAGTGGCTCAAGACGACCGGGCTCAATACGCTGCGCGCCGAATTCGACGTGGACGGCGAGGGCCGCTTCACGCGCTTCGCGATCGCGCAGAGCGGCGCCGCACCGGGCGCCGGGGAGACCCGTGTGCACCGGCTCGCGGTCGGCGTGTATGACGACGACGCCACGACCGGCAAGCTGGTGCGGGTGCACCGCGAGGAACTCGACGTCGAGGGCGAGAGCACCGACGTTCCTGCGCTGCAAGGGGTTCCGCGCGGCAAGCTGGTACTGGTCAACGACGACGACCTGACGTACTGCGCATTGCGGCTGGATCCGGATTCGCTGCAGACGGTGCTGACCCGGATCGCCGACATCGCCGAACCGTTGCCGCGCACGCTGGCCTGGTCGGCGGCCTGGGAGATGACCCGCGAAGCCGAGCTCAAGGCGCGCGACTTCGTGGCCCTAGTGATGAGCGGTGTGCACGCCGAGACCGAGGTGGGTGTGGCGCAGCGGTTGCTGCTGCAGGCGCAGACCGCGCTGAACTCCTACGCCGATCCGGAGTGGGCGAAGGAGAACGGGTGGCCGGCGTTCACCGACCGGCTGCTGGACCTGGCGCGCGAGTCGGCCCCAGGTTCGGACCACCAGCTGGCCTTCGTCAACGCGCTGTGTAATTCGGTGCTGTCGCGCAACCAGGTCGCCGTGCTGGCGACACTGCTCGACAACGAGCCCGCCGAGGTCAACCTGCCGGGGCTGGTCCTCGACACCGACCTGCGCTGGCGCATCGTCACGGCGCTGGCCGCCAGCGGCGACATCGACGCCGACGGCCCCGAGACGCCTTTCATCGACGCCGAGGCGCAGCGCGACCGGACCGCGGCCGGCCGGCGCCACGCGGCGGCGGCGTCGGCGGCGCGGCCCCAGCCCGCGGTGAAAGAGGCTGCGTGGCAACAGGTTCTCGAGGACGACACGCTCGCCAACATCACCACCCGGTCGATCGTCGGCGGAATCGTGCAGCCGGGTCAGCAGGCCGTGCTGGCGCCGTATACGGAGAAGTACTTCGCGGCCATCGCCGGGGTGTGGGAGCGCCGGTCGAGTGAGGTCGCGCAGACGGTCGTGGTCGGCCTGTACCCGTCGTGGGACATCAGCGACGACGCGCTGGCAGCCGCGGATCGCTTCCTCGACGGAGACGTGCCGCCGGCCCTGCGCCGGCTGGTGCTCGAAGGCCGCGCGGGTGTGGAGCGCTCCTTGCGAGCGCGGCGGTACGACATCAGCTGAGTCCCGCGAGCGTGCGCGTCCACACACGACACACCGAGCGTCGTGCGGCGGTTTGCGCACGCTCGCGCGGCATCCTCATGCGGTGGCGGTCAAACGAACTCGCAGGGCACGCGCCGCGCGCAAGCGCAAACTCCGGATGGATCGGGTGGTCAACGATCTCACCGCCGCCGAATGGGCGGCGCTCAAGGACGCGTGGAACGGATGCGCCTACTGCGGCGCGACGGACGGCGCCATGCAGCGCGACTGCGTGATGGCGATCTCCAGGGGCGGGCGGTACACGCTCGACAACGTCGTGCCCGCCTGCGCGTCCTGCAACACCAGCAAGTGCAATGACGAGGTCACGGGGTGGATGCGCCGCAAGCGCCTCGACGAGCGGGCATTCCTGACGCGCTACATCGAGATCCGCGGAGCGCTGCTGCAGGCGCGTGACGATGCGCCCGCCGAGACATCAGCGCGGTGAGACGCCCGCCGAGAGCACGCGGATGCCGCTGATCAGTCCGTCGATGAGGTTGCCCTCCTGGAACGACGCGGCGGCCGCCGAGACGCCCAGCGGAGCGGCGGTCTCGATACCGCGGCCCTTCACGTCGACGCCGTACACCACCTCGATCGCATGCTGCTCCGGCGAGACCGCCAGCAGCACCGCGTTGTTGGGCGTCGGCACCTGAGACAGGATCTCGCGCGCCGTGGCGGCAGTGTCCGCTCCGAGGTCGCCGATGTACACCGCGAACCGGGCCTTGGCCGCCCGCGACCCGTACTTCATCGCGTCGTCGAGCACGACGAGGTCCTTGGTGGCGAACGGGTAGTCCACCGACAGGGTGCCGGGCTCCGTCACCCCGGACAGCCGTCCGCTCGAGGTCATCGCCCAGCCGCGGGGCAGTCCCTGGCGTTCGACCGCCGCGCGGTGACCGGTGACCTGGACTTCACCACTTGCCACTTGCGCCGCCTCCAATCGTCACGGTGTTCTCGTGATGTTCACCGACATTGCCACCGTCTGCGGCGGAGTCGGCCTGAACGCTGCGCCCGGTCGTGGCCGTGTGGTGGGCCGCCGGTTCGTCGGCCGCCCACAGGATCGGCGAATGCTTCCACGGCTCGGAGACTTTGTAGCTCGCCGGGTGCGGACCCTTGCCCCGCCAGATCATGAGGGCGAGGACCGCGGTCAGTCCCAACGGCACGAGGACGAAGAGAGAGTGCATCACGGGGGTGCTCACGGTGTGAAACCGTATCCCACGCGGGGATCAGGCCGCTCCCTCACCCAGATATCTCATCCAGGCGGGGTCGAGTTCCTTGACCGTCGACAGCAGCCGCCAGTGCTGCCCCTTGGGCGGCAACGGCACCGACCGCAGCGTCCAGCCCAGTTCGCTGAGCAGATGGTCAGCCTTGCGGTGATTGCACGGCGCGCACGCGGCCACGCAGTTCTCCCACGAGTGGTCGCCGCCGCGGCTGCGGGGCACCACGTGGTCGACGGTGTCGGCCTTGGCGCCGCAGTAGGCGCAGCGGAACCGGTCGCGGTGCATGAGCGCCGCGCGGGTCATCGGGACCCGGGCCCGGTACGGCACCCGGACGAAATTCCGCAACCGGATGACCGTCGGCACGGTGATGCTGCGGCTGGCCGAATGGATCACCGGACCGGCCGGGTCGTCGTGCACGACGTCGGCCTTACCGCACATCAACATCACCACCGCCCGCCGCAACGGCAGCGCGGTCAGCGGTTCGTACGTGGAGTTGAGCAACAGAACCCGGCGGCGGCCCCACAGCGAACCGTCGTGAACCGCAGCGGCGGGTTCTCCGCCGTGAATTTCGACACTGTGCAGGACGCGGGCGCTCGCCGCGGGGCCCTGGGGGCCGGCCGCGGCCGCACGCTTGTGGCCAGCCGGTCTCGACGGGCTTTTCTTGCGTTGCGCCATACGTCCTCCGAGGAGATAGTCCACCATGGATCGGCGGCCACCGCACGGCAATTCGGCACGTGTACGCAGGTCAGTCCCGTGAACATCCGGTGACGTCGCTGTGGGTGCCGGGCGGCGGCGGGCGACAGGCCACAATGGAACGGTGACGCAACCCGCACGGTCGTTCTACGACGAAGTCGGTGGCCACGAGACGTTCCGCGTGATCGTGGGGCGGTTCTACGAGCTGGTGCGCGAGGACGAGATCCTGCGCCCGCTGTATCCCGACGACGAACTCGAGGCCGCGGAGGTGCGGCTACGCATGTTCCTCGAGCAGTACTGGGGCGGTCCGCGCACCTACTCCGACCAGCGGGGACATCCGCGGCTGCGGATGCGTCACGCCCCCTTCCGCATCGGCTACATCGAGCGCGACGCGTGGCTGCGCTGTATGCACACCGCCGTCGCGGAGATCGACTCGGCCACCCTCGACGACGAGCATCGCAGGGAGCTGCTGGGCTATCTCGAGATGGCGGCGCAGTCGATGGTCAATTCGCCGTTCTGAGCGCCGGCGACCACAATGGGCGCAATGACCGATCCGAGCCCCTGGTGGTCACGCGCGGTGTTCTACCAGGTCTATCCCCGCTCGTTCCGCGACAGCAACGGCGACGGTGTCGGCGACCTCGACGGTGTCACCGCCGGTCTCGACTACCTGGCTGACCTCGGCGTCGACGCCCTGTGGCTCAACCCGGTCACCGTCTCCCCCATGGCCGACCACGGCTACGACGTCTCCGACCCGCGCGACATCGACCCGTTGTTCGGCGGGATCGAGGCGCTGGACCGGCTGGTCGCCGCCGCCCACGAGCGCGGCATCCGCATCACGATGGACCTGGTGCCCAACCACACCAGCTCCGCGCACCCCTGGTTCGCCGCGGCGCTGGCCGCGGGTCCCGGCAGCGCGCAGCGGGCGCGCTACCTCTTCCGGGACGGCACCGGCCCTGGTGGTGTGAATCCGCCGAACAACTGGATCTCGATCTTCGGCGGGCCGGCGTGGACGCGGGTCGTCGAACCCGACGGCGCGCCCGGTCAGTGGTACCTGCACCTGTTCGATCCCGAGCAGCCCGATCTGAACTGGGACAACCCCGAGGTGTTCGAGGATCTCGAGAAGACACTGCGGTTCTGGCTGGACCGGGGGGTCGACGGATTTCGCATCGACGTCGCGCACGGTATGGCCAAACCCCCGGACCTGCCCGACATGCAACTCGCCGAGAACAAACTTCTCGCCGACATGGACAGCGACCCCCGGTTCAACCACGAGGGCGTCCACGACATCCACCGCAACATCCGCGCGGTGCTCAACGACTACCCCGACGCGGTCGCCGTCGGCGAGGTGTGGGTGTACGACAACGCCGCGTTCGCCGCGTACCTGCGACCCGACGAACTGCACCTGGGGTTCAACTTCCGGCTGGTGCGCGCGGAATTCGGCGCCGACGAGATCCGCGATGCGATCGAGAACTCGCTGGCCGCCGTCGCATTGCAGGACGCGACGCCGACCTGGACGCTGTCCAACCACGACGTCGAGCGGGAGGTCACCCGGTACGGCGGAGGGCTGCTCGGACTGGCGCGGGCCCGCGCGATGGCCCTGGTGATGCTGGCGCTGCCCGGCGTGATGTTCGTCTACAACGGTGAGGAGCTCGGCCTGCCCAACGTCGACCTGCCCGACGAGGTGCTGCAGGACCCCGTCTGGGAGCGTTCCGATCGGACCGAGCGCGGTCGTGACGGCTGCCGCGTGCCCCTGCCGTGGAGCGGCGACGCTCCCCCGTTCGGGTTCTCGACGACCGCGGACACCTGGCTGCCGATGCCCGCGGACTGGGCGTCGTCGACCGTCGAACGCCAGCTGGCCGATCCCGAGTCCACACTGCACTTCTTCCGCCGGGCGCTACGGCTGCGCCGGGACCGCTCCGGCGTCGTGGGTGCGGGGCTGATCGGGCTCTCGTCCGAGGACGGGGTGCTGACGGTGCAGACCGAGGGCGGGCTGAGGTGTGTGCTCAACGCGGGCGCGCACCCGGTGGATCTGCCTGCCGGTGAGGTGCTGATCGCCAGCGCCGCCCTGCAGGACAGCAGGCTCCCGGCCGACGCGGCCGCGTGGGTGCTCTAGCGCAACACCAGCGCCGGGTCGCCGCGGCGACGCAGCACCGAGCCGAACCGGGCGTCGATCCGCAGCCATGTCGCCGACACCCGGATCCGCACGATGTCGTCGGCGCCGAGCGCTTCGCTCGTCTGCGGCAGGAAACCCATTGCGGTGAGCGCGAATACGCACCGCATCGGCACCCCGACGCTGTCGTCGGGCCCGCTCACCGCGATGACCTCCTGGTCCAGCAGTGACGACGGCGGGCCGTGGGAGCCGCTGTGCTGACGCGCCAGTGCGCCGCCACGCGACACCAGGTCGAGCATCACCCGGGCCGGTACGTCGTCGAGATGGGTGAACCCCGTGTCCGGCGGCACCGCACCCCGCCAGGCCGAGTCCATCGGAAAGCCGGTGTCGACGAATCCCGACCCGTCCATATCCGCCAGACCCGCCGCGAGGGCGTCCGCGCCGGCGCAGAGGTCCTTGGGGCGCAGCCGTCCCCGCACCACCCGGCAGGCCAGCACGTCGAAACCCGTTGCGACGTAGGCCACCACGTCGCCGCCAGCGCGCTCCCGCAGCCGCACCACCGCGGCATCGTCGAGCCGCACGGCCCGTTCGGCGAACGTCGCGAGGTCGTCACGGTGGCCGGAATCGGCCAGCCACAGCCCGCGCTCCGGGCCGGTCATCGCAGGTAGCGTTGCAGGTAATCGCGCTGCTCCGGCGAAAGCCGTTCCAGCCGTTGCTCTTCGATGTGCACGGCAGCCAACTGGGTTTCGGCGATGACCGACGGTTTGGAGTCCGCCTTTGCACCCACGGAGCGGACCTCGTAACCGATCGTGAAATCCACCGCGCGCACGCGTTTGGACCACATCGTGACCTGCAACGGCGAGTCGATGAGGCGCAGCTGTCCCTTGTACGTGATGTGCACGTCGGCGATCAGCAGACCGATGTCGGTGATCCGCGCCTCGAACGGCTCACGCAGGAACGGGATACGGGCCTCTTCGAGAATGGTGACCATCGTGGCGTGATTGATGTGCTGGTACATGTCGATGTCGGACCACCGCACATGCACCGGCGCCACAAAACCTACTGTCACCCGGAAGACCCCGTTCCACTCGTTCGTGTCATGCTGCGAATTTGGCGCGCCGCGACCGACAGTGTCGCCAGGTCACGTTCGTCGTCCTCGTAGATCTCGGTGAGTGTGCGGCGCGCGCGTGCGACCCGTGACCCGTTGGTCATCTCCCATTCGGCGATCTTCTCCTCGCCGCTCTCGTTCGGTTCGCCGACCGCCAGCACGTCGAAGCACAGCGACCGCAGAGAGCCGTAGATGTCGTCGCGAATCGCCAAGCGCGCCAGCGAATGCCAGCGGTCACCCCGCGGCAGCTGGGACACCGCGGTCAGCAGGCCGTCGGTGTTGAGGTGGTCCATGAGCGCGAAGTAGGTGTCGGCGACCTCAGCGGGGTCCCGGTCGTCGATGTCGGCGATGTCGATGATGTCGAGCAGGCTGAACTGGTAGAGCCCGGTCGCCACCGTGTACGCCAGTTCCTTCGACGCCCCGTGCGAGCAGAACTCGCCGGCCTCCTTGGCGACGATCGCTTCGTCGTCGCCGCGCAGCCACTCCTCCATCCGGGGGGTCAGCGCCGCCACCTTGTCGGCGAATCGGTTGATCTCGGCGCCGACGGCGAGCGGCTGCGGCCGGTGGTTGAGCAGCCAGCGCGCACCCCGGTCGACGAGCCGGCGCAGGTCGAGTGTCATCCGGTCGCTGACCGACACCGGCAGGTCGGTGGCGCGGATCTGCCGCCACACGTCCCCGATCCGGAAGATCGAGTTGACCGCGACGAAGCTCCGAACCGCGTCCACCGGCCCCACCCCGGCGTCTTCGGTGATCCGGTAGGCATACGAGATCCCGCTGGTGTCGACGACATCGTTGATCAGCATCGTGGTGACGATCTCGCGGCGCAGTTGGTGCGAGCGGGTGTCGGCGGCGAACTGGTCGCGCAGCGTGGACGGGAAGTACCGCGGCAGCCGGTTGGCGAACGCCTCCTGGTCGGGTAGCTCGCTGTCGAGCAGGTCGGCTTTGAGCGCCAGCTTGACGTGGGCCATCAGCGTCGCCAATTCCGGTGAGGTGAGCCCGATTCCGGCTTCCAGCCGGCGCCGGATCTCTTTCGTCGAGGGCAGCGCCTCGAGCTCGCGGTTCATCCCCCGCTCTGCGACGAAGTGGCTGATCATGCGGGCGTGCACGGGCAGCAGACTCGCCGCGTTGGCGCGGCTGGTGCCCATCAGATCGTTCTGGTCGCGGTTGTCCGACAGCACCAGGTCGCCGACCTCGTCGGTCATCGACAGCAGCAGGTCGGTGCGTTCGTCGGCGCTCACCTTGCCCGCCGTGACCAGCGAGTCGATGAGGATCTTGATGTTGACCTCGTGGTCGGAGCAGTCGACGCCCGCGGAGTTGTCGAGGGCGTCGGTGTTGATCCGGCCGCCGGACAGATCGAACTCGATGCGCCCGCGGGAGGTGACGCCGAGGTTGCCGCCCTCCCCGATCACCTTGGCGCGCACCTGGTTTGCGTTCACCCGGACCGGATCGTTGGCGCGGTCGCCGACGTCGACGTCGGATTCGGCCTCGGCCTTGACGTAGGTGCCGATGCCGCCGTTCCACAGCAGGTCGACCGGCGCCTTGAGGATCGCCCGGATCAGCGCGGGTGGCGTCATCTCTTCGGCGCTGTCGTCGAGGCCGAGCACATCGCGCACCTGGCGGCTGACCGGGATGGACTTGTGCTGGCGGCTGTACACACCGCCGCCCTCGCTGATGAGCTCGCGGTCGTAGTCCTCCCACGACGACCGGGGCAGGTCGAACAGCCGCCGGCGTTCCCGGAACGAGGTCGCCGCATCGGGGTCGGGATCGAGGAAGACGTGCCGGTGGTCGAATGCGGCGATGAGCCGGATGTGCTCGGACAGCAGCATTCCGTTGCCGAAGACGTCACCGCTCATATCGCCGACGCCGACGACGGTGAAGTCCTCGGACTGGGTGTCCACGCCCATCTCACGGAAGTGGCGTTTGACCGACTCCCAGGCGCCCTTGGCCGTGATGCCCATCGCCTTGTGGTCGTAACCGACCGACCCACCCGACGCGAAGGCATCCCCCAGCCAGAATCCGTAGGAGACGGCGACCTCATTGGCGATGTCGGAGAACGTCGCGGTGCCCTTGTCGGCGGCCACCACGAGGTAGGCGTCGTCCCCGTCGCGGCGGACGACCTCGGGTGGTGTGATGACGTCGCCGCTGACCTTGTCGACGTTGTCGGTGATGTCCAGCAGCCCGCTGATGAACAGCTTGTAGCAGTCCACCCCTTCGCTGCGCTGGGCGTCACGGTCGGCTGCCGCGTCGCCGGTCGGTACCGGCGGCTGCTTGACGACGAACCCACCCTTGGCGCCGACGGGCACGATCACCGCGTTCTTCACCGCCTGCGCCTTGACCAGTCCGAGGACCTCGGTGCGGAAGTCCTCCCGCCGATCCGACCAGCGCAGGCCACCGCGGGCGACGTAGCCGAACCGCAGGTGCACGCCCTCCACCCGGGGCGAGTACACGAAGATCTCGAATTTGGGCCTGGGCAACGGGAGTTCGTCGATCAGACCGGGGTCGAGTTTGATCGAGAGCACGTCACGCGCACGCGCCGACTCCGCGCGGGTCACGAAGTGGTTGGTGCGCAGCGTGGCCTGGATCATCGAGGCGAATGCGCGCAGCACCCGGTCGGTGTCGAGGCTCGTCAGTGCGTCGATGTCGGCGGCGACGGCGGCGGCCGCGGCCTGGGCGTCGCGCTCCCCCGCGCCGTCAGTCGGGTCGAACAATGCCTCGAACAGGTCCACCAACGACCGGGTGGTGTGCGGGTTGTCGTTGACCACCGATTCGATGTGGGACTGGCTGTACGGAAAACCGGCCTGCCGCAGGTACTTCGCGTACGCACGCAGCACCATCACCTGCGGCCACGTCAGCCCGGCGCGCAGCACCAGTTCGTTGAACCGGTCGATCTCCATGCGGCCGTTCCAGATCGCGGTCACCGCCTCGGCGAACCGCGCGGCGGTCGCATCGCGCTCGGATTTGTCACCGCTGGTCGCCGGCATGGTGCGGTGCGGCCGGATCTTGAACTGGTAGATCCAGACGGCCAGGCCGTCGGCGCGGGTCACGGTGAAGGGCCGTTCCTCGAGCACGACGACACCCATGGACTGCAGCATCGGCAGCAGCTGGCTCAGCGACGCCGACCGGCCGCCGAGGTACCAGGTGAGTTTGCCGATGCGGTCCTCGCCACCCTCGGCGAACAGCAGCTTGACCGAATTGTCTTCCAGCGCCTCGATGATCGCGATGTCGGCGATCGCCTCGGCCGGCGCGACGGCCTGCTTGTAGTCCTCGGGGAACGCGCCGGCGTAGTGCTCCGCCACCTCCTGCTCGAGGTCACCGGACGGGACCGCGCCCCGCAGCCGGTCAGCCCAGGTGCGGGCGGCCTCGGTGAGCCTGCCCTGGATGCGCTCCTCGTTCTCCGGTGAGATGTCGATGTCGCCGGGACGGGAACCCTCGGGCAGCCGGACGGTGAAATGAACTACTGCCCAGGGTGATTCGCTGACGCGGGCGGAGTAGTCGATGTCCACGCCGCCGAGTTCGCGGACCAGGATGTCCTGCATCGTGAGCCGGACCGCGGTGGTGTACCGGTCGCGCGGAAGATACACCAGACAGGAAACGAAGTGCGCGAGGCTGTCGGCGCGCAGGAACAGCAGCGTGCGCCGTCGGGACCCGAGATCGATGACCGCCATCGCCATGTCGAGCAGTTCGTCGGCGCGCAGCGCGAACAGTTCCGGCCGCGGGATGGTCTGGATGATGTCGAGCAGCAGCTGCGCCGGATGGCTCGGATCGCGCTGCGCGATTGCCAGGGCCTCGTTGACACGTCGCGAGATCAACGGGATCGCCAGCACGTTGGCGTTCATCGCGGCGACGGTGAACAGGCCGACGAAGCGGTGTTCGACGGCGTCGTATTCGTCACCTCCGGCACCCTGTTCGCGGCTGACCTCTTCACGGATGACTTCTTCACGGATGACGACGATGTACGGGTTGGCGCCGTAGCGCACGTAGCTGGGGATCGTGGCCTGCGCCAGCGACAGCAGGTCGCCCTCGCGGGTCAGCGGCGCCAGAACGTCCTCACGCAGCCGCAGCACACCGAGCCGGCTGCCGGGTTCGACCGACGACGAGCCGTCGGTGACCGGACACCGCTGACAGCCGATCAGGACGAAGTGCCCGTCGGCGAGCCACCGCGCCAGCGCCGCGACGTCCTTGCGCTCCGGGGCGGTGAAGTGGCCGTCGGCGTCGGCTTCGACGTCGTTGGCCAGCGACTGCAGCCGAGCGACCATGGCGCTGCTGTCCACGGCCACCTGGCGGGCGTCGTCGAGGACGCGCGGCAACATCCGCTTCGCGGCCTCCACCGCCGAACGGTCGGCGGATTCGGACAGCTCGATGTGGATCCACGCCTCGTCGGTGCCGTCCTCATCAACGCCGTCCTCATCAACGCCGTCCTCGCCGGTCCCCTCGGAGGCGGGATGCGCGTCGAGCAATTCTCCGTCGGACCCCCGGCGCACCCGCAGCACCGGATTCATGATCGCCCGGTATGCCACGCCCAGCCGGTGCAGCAGCACGGTCACCGAGTCGATGAGCATCGGCGCCTGGTCGGTCACCACCTGCAGTGCCGGACCCACGCCGTCGGGCTCGTTCTCGTCGTACACGGCGACGAGGGTCTCCCCCTGCTGCCTGCGCTGGGCGAGCCGGTGATGGGCGCCCACCAGGTCGCTGGACGACAGCATGTCGGTGGGATCCGCCGGACCCGTGGTCGCGGTGTCCGCTTCCGACTCACCATGCTGCGGACCGCGATACGTCTCGACGTAGGCCTTCGCCAATTCGTCGAGCGTCTCCGTCGAAGGGTCGCGCTCACCGTCCGCGCCGGTTCCCGTCATGCGGATCACTCCTGACTCACACCCGCGCACCGCCCGCCGTTGGACCGTGCAGGAGCGACCTTAGTCCCGCGTCAGGCGGCGGTGGGTCACCCGGTGCGGACGGGCCGCATCGGCGCCCATACGTTGCACCTTGTTCTCCTCGTAGGCCCCGAAGTTGCCCTCGAACCAGAACCACTTGGCTTCGTTGTCGTCGTCACCCTCCCACGCCAGGATGTGCGTGCAGGTGCGATCCAGGAACCAGCGATCGTGGGAGATCACCACGGCGCAGCCGGGGAACTTCTCCAACGCGTTCTCCAGCGAGGACAGGGTTTCCACGTCCAGGTCGTTGGTGGGCTCGTCGAGCAGAATCAGGTTTCCGCCCTCTTTGAGCGTGAGCGCGAGGTTGAGCCGGTTGCGCTCACCGCCGGACAGCACGCCCGCGGGCTTCTGCTGATCGGGCCCCTTGAATCCGAACGCCGAAACGTAGGCGCGCGAAGGGATCTCGTTCTGCCCGACCTCGATGTAGTCCAGACCGTCGGAGACGACCTCCCACACGTTCTTCTTCGGGTCGATCCCGGCCCGGTTCTGGTCGACGTAGCTCAGCTTGACCGTGTCCCCGACCTTGACCGTGCCGCTGTCGGGCTGTTCGAGGCCGACGATGGTCTTGAACAGGGTGGTCTTACCGACGCCGTTGGGTCCGATCACGCCCACGATGCCGTTGCGCGGCAGCGAGAACGACAGGTCCTTGATCAGCGTCCTGCCCTCGAAGCCCTTGTCGAGGTGTTCGACCTCGACCACGACGTTGCCGAGGCGCGGCGGCGTCGGGATCTGGATCTCCTCGAAGTCGAGCTTGCGCGTCTTCTCGGCCTCGGTGGCCATCTCCTCGTACCGTCCCAGCCGGGCCTTGTTCTTGGCCTGGCGGGCCTTGGCGCCGGAGCGCACCCAGGCGAGTTCCTCCTGCAGACGCTTGTGCAGCTTGGCGTCCTTGCGGCCCTGCACCGCGAGGCGGTCCGCCTTCTTCTCCAGATAGGTGGAGTAGTTGCCCTCGTACGGGTACGCCCGGCCACGGTCGAGTTCGAGGATCCACTCGGCGACGTTGTCGAGGAAGTACCGGTCGTGCGTGACGGCCAGGATGGCGCCCTTGTAGGCGGCGAGGTGCTGCTCGAGCCACAGCACGCTCTCGGCGTCGAGGTGGTTGGTCGGCTCGTCGAGCAGCAGCAGGTCCGGCTTGCTCAACAGCAGCCGGCACAGCGCGACGCGGCGGCGCTCACCACCGGAGAGGTGGGTGACGGGCTCGTCGGGCGGCGGACACCGCAGCGCGTCCATCGCCTGCTCGAGTTGGCTGTCGATGTCCCACGCGTCGGCGGCGTCGAGCTCTTCCTGCAGCCGGCCCATCTCCTCCATCAGCTCGTCGGTGTAGTCGGTGGCCATCAGTTCGGCGACCTCGTTGTACCGGTTGAGCTTGCCTTTGATGGCCACGCCGGCTTCGACGTTTTCGCGGACGGTCTTGTCTTCGTCCAGCTGCGGCTCCTGCATGAGGATGCCGACGCTGGCCCCGGGCGCCAGGAAGGCGTCACCGTTGTTCGGGGTGTCCAGGCCGGCCATGATCCGCAAGACGCTCGACTTACCGGCCCCGTTCGGACCGACGACACCGATCTTCGCGCCCGGAAGGAAGTTCAGATTGACGTCGTCAAGGATGACCTTGTCGCCGTGCGCCTTGCGGACCTTGCGCATCGTGTAGATGAATTCGGCCATTGCCGTGGTGTTGCCTTTCTGAAAGCGTGCTGGTGTTGCCGCGGGCCCCATCCTAGGCGTGGCCGGATGCGGCTAGGCGGTCAGTGGCAGCGCCTCCGTGCCGGCGGCGTCGCCCAGGTCGGCGGGGTCGGCCCCGACGTCGTCGCCGTGGTCACCCGATTCCGCCTCCTCCGGTGCGTCGACGGTGCTCGCGGTGTCGGACCGCCGCAGGGTCTCGATCCGCGCCACGCAGCGGCTGAGGTCAGGGCCGACCGCGGTGGCCCGCACCTCCACCGACGAGCGGCGAACCCCCTCACGGTCGTCGTATTCGCTGGTGTAGACCTGCCCGACGACGATCACCGAATCCCCCTTCACGAGCGAGGCGCCTACCCCGGTCACCAGTCTGCCCCAGCAGCTCACACTCACGAACAGCGAGTTACCCGCCTCCCACTCGCCCTCCGGGGTGCGGCGTCGCGAGTTGCTGGCCATCCGGAACCGGATCACCTCCTGGTCGCCGACGCGCTGCCGGAACGGGTTGTTGACGATGTTGCCGACGACGGTGATGGGGGTCTCGAACATGGTGTGCCTCGATTCGTGTCTGATCCACTGGCCGGCGTGATCCCGCCGGTAGGGCCATTCACCGCGCAGGCACCGACGCGGGGAGCCGTCCGCTGCTCGGCGCGCGGCGGGTTGTGGATCAAACGGGCGCTGGGGATGAACCGGTCAGCGGCCGTCGCGGCGCGACATCTCGGCCAGCATCGCGTTGTAGGCGGTCAGATCGGCGTCGTGATCGCGCTCGGCGGCCCGGTCGAGGCGTTTGGCGTCGCGCTGATCACTGCGGCGCCACTGGATGAGCAGTGCGAGCAGCACCAGCACCAGCGGGATCTCCCCCGCCGCCCAGGCGATGCTCCCGCCCAGTTTCTGGTCACCGAGCAGATCGTTGTGCCAGCTCAGCTGCAACGACCGGTAGAACCCCTCGGCGAGCACCGTCTGCATCCCCATCAGCACCACGCCGAAGAACGCGTGCAGCGGCAGCGAGGCGAACACGATCGCTAGCTTCGCGAGCTGCGGGATGCGCCGCGGTGTCGGATCGACACCGATCACCACCCAGTAGAAGAGGTAACCGCTGAGCAGGAAGTGGACATTCATCAGGATGTGCGCGGCGTGATCGTCGACCCCCGCCTCGAACAGACCGCCGAAGTACAACCCGTAGAACCCCGCGACGAACAGGATGAGCGCGACGATCGGGTGGGTGAGGAAGCGCGACACCCGGGAGTGCAGGGCGGCCAGCAGCCATTCCCGCGGGCCGGGCGGCTGCCCCTTGCCCGCCGCGGGCACCGCGCGCAGCGCCATCGTCACCGGCGCCCCGAGCACCAGCAGGATCGGCACCAGCATCGACAACAGCATGTGCGCGACCATGTGCACGCTGAACATCGCCGGCATGTAGCGGCCGAGACCCGAGGACGTGGTGATCAGCAGCGTCGCGCAGCCGAGCAGCCACGCCACCGTCCGGCCGGCGGGCCACGCGTCACCGCGGCGCCGCAGCCGCCACCACCCGGCGAGGTAGACCAGCGCGAGCACGATCGCCGCGCTGCCCAGGATGAGGTCGAACCGCCAGTCGAACAGGATTCGCGTGACGGTCGGCGGTCCGGCGAGGTCGTATCCGATTTCGACCTCGACCGGGGTGGGCTCGCTGCCCGGCGGAGGCGGTGGTGTGCGGCCCAGGCCGACCGCGATACCGAAGGTCAACCCGAACAGGACGGCTTCGGTCAGCGCCAACCGCACGAGCGGACCGCGTGCTGTGGGTTCGGCCTGCAGACCGGCGACACCCTTGCGCCGCTGCAGGTACCCGAGCACCCCGAGCAGCGTCAGCGCCACCGCCTTGGCGAGCACCAGGGCGCCATACTCGGTGCGGAACAGATCGGCGGGCGACAGCCGCACCAGGGCGTTGATCACGCCACTGAACGCCATCGCGACGAAACACCACAGCGCCAGCGCGGAGAACCGGCGTGCGGCGACGTCGCCGTGCTCACCGCCGCGCAGCGCATGCACCAGCAGCATCAGCAGACCGCCGGCCCACAGCGCGCCCGCGACCAGGTGGATGAGCAGGCTGTTGGTGGCCAGGTCGTGTGCGCCTCCGGACGAGGAGTGTCCGGTCAGCACCAGTGGCATCAGCGTGAGCAGCGACCCGGCGAACAGCAGCGGCGTCCACGCCCACCGCAGCACCGGCAAGCTGGCGAGTGTCACCACGGCAGCCAGCAGCGCCGTCCACCGCCACGCGCCCGCCACGTCGACGAGGCCGGCCACCGACCAGATCTCGAGCGGGTTGAGATGGTCAAGCAACGGCTGCCCGGACACGTCCGACACGGTCAGCGGCACCAGCAACACCGCGCACACCGTCCACACCGCCGAAGCCGCCGTCCCCACCCGCAGCGCCCGGTATCCGGCAACGTCGAGCACGCCGTTGGACTGGGGTGGCACCAGGAATGCGGCGAACAGGAAGGCTCCCACGGCGGTGACCGCGGCGATCTCGCCCGCGGCGCGCATGAACGGCAGCCCGAAGGTGGTGACGGGGCCCGGGTCGGGCAGGCCGGTCACCGTCAGCGCGTCGGCGAGCGACAGGGCTCCGATGCCGGCGGCGGTGACGCCGGCCAGTACCGCGACACCCACCAGCACCGGCCATGCCGGGCTGGTTCGGCGGCTGCTGCGAGCCTTCACCGCGACCGTGCTCATGTTCCCAGGGTATGGCGTGTGCGGCGTCACCCCGGCGGGCGGTTCACCCGGCCTTCGCGCTCCGGCGTTCGGCTTCGCGCGCCACGAACTGCTCACGCGCGTACTGGTCGACCTTGTCCATGTCGGCCACGACGCCACACATCTCCCCGCAGAACGCCCTGCGCCGCGCCTCGAGGTCGGCGCCCGGCTCGAGGAGCTGCTGATCCGCGGCGACCTGTCGAGCGGTGACGAACAGCAGCGCCGACACCGCTTCGTTGCTGCGCACCCGGTCCTGCGCCACGTACTGGCGGCCCAGCCCCATGGCCCGCTTCGTCAGCTCCTTCTCGTCGATCTCCGCGGGTGCGTCACGCAGAGCGCTGGCCAGGATCTCGTAGGCCTCGAAGAACGGCCGCAACATCGCGCTTGCCATCAGGGGCCGTTTCGCGCGCAGCAGCGCGTCGATCTGCTGGCCGCCGGCCGCGACGTGCGACTCCCAATCCTCGTGCCAGGACATCTCCTCGGCGACGTGCTCGCGGAAAGCCGCCGAGTCGGCGAAATAGAAGTCGAACTTCAGCAGGTCCCGCAGCCGAGCCGCCTGCGCCCAGAATGCCTCCAGCGGGTCGCCGTCCGCTCGCGCGGCATACGCCAGCGCCAGCTCCACGATCGACGTCTCCAAGAACGCGTGGATGAGCGTGTTCCGGTAGAACGCGGCGTCGTGTTCGTCCTCGGCGGCGATGTACCAGACCGGCTCACGTCCACTGTCCACTTTCGTCACGGGGTGACCATTGGACAACGCGTCGACCGCGGACTGGACGCCGTCGGGGGTGCGCAGCCGCAGCGCGCTGTTGGTGAGCGGCATCTGTCTGCGCACCAGGTAGTCGAGCCCGTCCTGCAGGGTGTGGTGCAGTTGGTCGAGGGTGAGCGCCACGCCGCGGGTGGTCAGCAGCAGGCCGGACACCAGCGCGGTCGCGTTGATCGGCGTCACCTGCAGGATGCGCCAGGCCACCTCGAAGGCCATCTTCTGCATCGCCAACCGTTTGGCGGCCTCGTCGGTGGCGCAGGGCCCGCCGGGTTCGCCGAGGTACTGCCGCATGGAGACGGCCTCGGGGAAGCGGACGTAGATCTTGCCGTAGCTGCGTTCGCCCTGGGCCTTGATGTAGTTGTAGAGCCAGCTCAGCCCCTCGGGCGTCTTCTCGCCGCCGCGGGCATAGTCGGCGTATTCGGCGATCTCGTGCAACTGGTCGAAGCTGATCGACACCGGTTGCAGCAGGATGTCGTCGCTGCGTCCGGCGAGATAAGCGTCCGCGACGTAGGCCAGCAGACCGAGTTTGGGCGGCAGCATCTTGCCGGTGCGCGAGCGGGTGCCCTCGATGGACCAGCTGAGGTTGAACCGCTTCTCGACGACGTAGCCGACGTACTCCTTCAGCACGTACTTGTAGAGCGGGTCCCCGGCTACGTTGCGGCGGATGAAGATGACGCCCGACCGCCGCAGCAGCGGGCCCATGAACCCGAACGACAGGTTGATACCGGCGAACATGTGCACCGGTGGCAAGCGGTTCTCCTGCATCGCCGCCGGGACCACCGCGCCGTCGAGGTAGGACCGGTGCGAGAACAGCAGCACCGCCGGGTGATTCTCGAGATCGTCTCGCAGCCTCGCGATCTCGGACTGGTCGTAGTCGAAGTGGGGGTCGAATCCCCGCCCGGTGATCAACCGGCTGAGGTTGGGGATGAGGTCGACCGACACCCGGCTCCACCCGGTCGCGAGCTCGTCGAGCATCTTGCCGGCCTCGTCGACCGTCGCACCGGGGATCATCTCCAACCCGGCGCGAAACCTGTTCGAGGACAATATCTCCGGCTTCACCAGCCGGGGCGACTTGTACTCCGGGCCCAGCAGCCGGTACTCGACCCGCTCGATCGCCAGTACGGCACGGCGGATGACGAAATGGGCGAAGTCGCGGGGGTTTTCCGCCACGGTGTGATCGTGCCACTGCTGCCGCAACTCGGAGACCTTCGCGGGTTCACCGGCGATGACGCGGGCACGGGTCCGGTCGCTCTTGAGGATGCGGCGCTGGAGCACCTGCGGCGGACGGTAGGTGTCCCGGCCCGAGATGAGCGCCACGACCTTCGACCTGGTGGGCAGACCGGCGGGCACCCAGAACACGCGCACGGGTACGACGGTGCGGTCCTCGTCGGCCTGGAGTTCCTCGACCAGTCGAGCGAGCACGCTCGGCGACGGCTCACCGTCGACGGGTAGTTGCAGGACCTCGACGTTGACGTCGGGGCTGTCGCGGCGCTGGGCGGCCAGCCACTCGTCGAGGCGTTCGACCTCGGCCGGTGAGGACGCGGCGGCGAGCACCAGCGCATCGTCGGTGGTGGTGAAGCTGGCGTAGTAATCGTCGGGGGGCTTCACTGCCGGCCCTTCACCCCGGGCCGCGACCTACCGTTGGGCGCGGCCTTCTGTTTCGGTTCAGCCTTCTGTTGTGGCTCAGCCTTTTTCGCGACCTTCTTGGCCGCTTTCTTGGCCGCTTTCTTGGCGGGCACTTTCTTCGCGGTCTTGGCGGGCGCCGTCTCCGCTACCTTGCGGGGCTCGACCGTCTCACCCGGTGACCGCTTGTACAGCGCCGGGATGGGCAGTTTGTCCTGCGGCCACGCCTTGAGGGTGTCGAGGTAGATCTGGCGGACCTCGGCGATGCGGTCCGGTAGGTCTTCCAGCGTCCAGTCGTCGGTGGGGATGGGCGGATAGACGGCGATGTCGACGGTGCCCGGGTTGAAGGTGCTCGAATCCCGCGCGGCGACGACCTCCGCGTTGCGGATCACGATGGGCACGACCGGGATCCCCACCGACATGGCGATGCGGAACGGCCCCTTCTTGAACTCTCCGACCTCGTTGGTGTCCAGCCGGGTGCCCTCCGGTGCGATCAGAATCGAAATACCCTTGCGCGCAAGCTCTTCGACCTTGCGCAGACCTTCGACCGCGGCCTCGGGATCGTCTCGGTCGATGAACGCGGCGTCCATCACCTTGCCGATGGTGCCGATCAGCGGATCATTCTCGAGTTCCTTCTTGCCGACGGAGGTGAAATCCTTCTCTATCAGCCGGCCGACGATCAACGGGTCGACCTGATTGCGGTGGTTGAAGACGAACACCGCAGGCCGCTGCGCGGTGAGGTTCTCGCGTCCGAGCACGTTGAGGCTGATGCCGGCAGTGGCCAGCAGCAGCCTGGTCCAGTTCGAGGTGAAGAAGTTCACCCCGGCGCGCCGGTTCTGCGTGAGCAGGCCCACGCCGACGGCGCTGGCGGCGACCGGGAGCACCGACCCGATGGCGGCCACCGTCCGCAGCTGCGAGAACGGGCTACTCCCACTGCGGCTGGTGAACCTCAGAACGGGCCAGCCACGTTTGGCGGCGACGGCGGCGAGCTTGCCCGCCGGATTGGTCGGACGCGGATTGCCGACGAGGTACATCAACGCCACGTCCTCGTCGCCGTCGGCGTAGAAGTAACTCTCAGACAGGTCGACGCCGTTGCGGGTCGCGAATGCCTGTACCGCGCGGGCTTTGCCCGGTCCCCACAGGATGGGCCGGACCACCTCACCGCTGATGCACCCGTCGTCGTCGGTCTCGAACTTGTTGCTCAGCATGTTCTGGATGCCGAGGAAGCGCGCGACGGGCTCGACCTGCACCGTCAACGCCGACGAACTGAGCACGACGGTGTGGCCCCGGGCCATGTGGGCGTGCACCAGTTCGCGCATCTCCGGATAGATGCGATCGCGAATGTGCTGCAGGAACAGACGCTCGGCGAGTTCGTCGACGTCGCTGAGCGAGCTGCCGCGCAGCATGCGCGCACCCTTGCCGATAAGGTCCTCGAACTCCGACCGCCCCAGTTGGTGGTTGAGCCCGGCCTGGACCATGCCGATGAACTCGCCCACGCTCATCTGCCTGCGGCGCAACCGGTCCCGCGTCATGATGACCCCGGTGAAGCCGGCCACCAGCGTGCCGTCGAGGTCGAAGAACGCGCCGACCTGGGGTCCCTCCGGTGAGGCGAGGATCTCCGCGACCGACCCCGGGAGGCGCATGGCACGAACCCCGCCCCGCTGACCGTCGTCCGAACTCATTGTGGCGCAATCCGGTTCGGTGACGACGCTTCGGACTGCTCGGTGACCGACGCCGGGTTCGCCCGGCCGGGACCGCCGACGGCGAGCACCTCGTCGAATCCCGCGAGCAGGCATCCGGCGAACAGCTCCTGGTCCCTGATCGACGCGCGGTCGTAGCGGGCGGTGACTGTGCAGCAGCCGGAGCGGGACACCAGGACCACCATCATGGCGACGCCGGGCAGCGGTCCGATTCCGTACTGCCGCAGGATCTTCGCACCGGCGAGGTAGGTATCGCCCGCGTACACCGGCACGTTGCTGGCCTGGACGTCGGAGTTGACCACGGAGCCGGCCATGGCCTCCAGCACCGTGTCGGGCAGCAGGCTCGCGACGGGGGCAACGGCGCCGACCATGTCTAGCGCGCGCTCCTCCCGCTTCCGCGTCATCTGCTCGCGCACCTTGATGATGCGTTCACGCGGGTCGGCGACACCGATCGGGGCGGCCAGGTTCACCCCGACAAACCGGTTACCGCCCGCAGGGTCGGCCTCCGAGCGCAGGCTGACGGGTACGGCCATCGGCAGCGTCGCGACGGGGACGCCGAACGCGTCGTGATAGAACCGCAGCGCCCCGCACACAGCCGCCAGATAGGCGTCGTTGATGGATCCGCCGGCTGCCTTGGCGGCTTTGTGCAGGTCGCCGAGCGACATGTCGATCGCTTCGCTGCGGGTGGACAGGCTGCGCCGGCGCAACAACGGTGACGGTTCGGCGGCCGAGCCCACCACGCGCACACCGGAACGGGCGTAGTCGACCACCCCGCCAACCGACGAGATGGGGTCGCGGACCACCTTGCCCACCGCGTTGGCCGCGCCGCCCAGCGCGCCACGGACGCCGCCGAAGATGGAGAAGGGCAGCCGGTTGAGCCCTTGTCGCATCAGGTCATTCGGCGAGAGGTCCTGCGGGATCGGCACTGGCGGCACCTCGCCCGGCGGTGGGTCGCGTTCCAGGTCGTAGACGCTGGCGAACATCTCCACACCGCCGACGCCGTCGGTCACCGCGTGGCTGAAGTGCAGCATCGTCGCGGCGCGACGGCCCTGCAGACCTTCGACGAGGGTGGCCGTCCAGAGCGGGCGCGAGATGTCCAACGGTGACTGCAGGGCGATTTCGGCCTGGTCGATCAACTGCCGCATGGTGCCGGGTTCCGGGATGCGGACCCGGCGGACGTGGAAGTCGAGATTGAAGTCGGGGTCGACGACCCACCGGGGCGCCGCCGTCGGCAGGGTTGGTGTCACGACCTTCTGCCGGAGCCGCAGCACCTTGCGGGAGGCGTGTTCGAAGCGGGTGCGGAACATGTCCCAGTCCGGCGTGGTGTCGAGGATCTCCAGAGTCAGGATCCCCGAACGCGTGCGCGGATTGGCCTCCCCGCGGTGCAGGATCTGGTCGAACGGGCTGAGCTCCTCCGGCAACCCCGCGGCATCCAGTTCCGGCACGTCGCTCGTTGCCACGCGGTCCCCTCCCGTCGACTGTGACTGCTGACACCACGCTAGTCCGCGGCTGCCCCACGGGGACGGCGTTTGAATCGGTCGGGTGGGGTGTCAGCCACTGACCACTGCAGGCGGCATCTCGCGGAATGCGGCGGCATCCAGCACTCCCGATTGCTGACCGTTCCTGCTGGGAGTGATACGCAGCGTGACCGACGTGCCATGTGCAGCCGGACGGACGTAGTAGCACTCGTCCGTCTCCGGACAGTAGATGCAGACCGTGTCGATCGCCGCCTTGTCCGTCGGCGTCGAATGCGTCCCGTTGCGGTCGGCCCACATCGATCGGAACTGGATTTTGATGGCACCCGCCCTGGCGGACCGGTATTTGACTTGCAGCCGGTGGAACTCGCCCCCGGCATACGCCACAAGATCGAAGGGAGCGTGTTCCGTCGCTGGAAACAACACCGTGAACCCTTTACTCACCAAGTCGGCATGAACCTTGGCGACACCCAGATCGCCCTTGTCCTTCGTATGGTGCGTCATGACTTACCCAGACTAAGGGACGGCCCATCACTCGGTCAGCAGCTGTTGAGCTAAGGTGGCTCCGCTGCCCCCGTAGCTCAGCGGATAGAGCAGCCGCCTTCTAAGCGGTTGGTCGCAGGTTCGATCCCTGCCGGGGGCGCCACCTGGGTTGTATTACGTCGGCTGATGGCTGACATTTCGTCGAGGTGCTCTTTGATGCCATCTGCCGCCAGCACGGCATCGACCACATCCTGACCCAGCCCCGATCACCGACCACGACCGGGAAGATCGAGCGCTTCCACCGCAGTGTGTGCACTGGGTTCCTGTGCGATTGCCGTTCTTTCAGCAGTATCGAGGTGGCCCAGCAGGCTTTCGACGAGTGGGTGCTGTTCTACAGCGATGTTCTGGTCAACACCGCCGCCCCGGACCAGCACCGGCGAGGTAAGAAACAAACGGGCCCTGCGCACCCGCCATAACCACCAACACCGAGTGTCAAGGATCAACCGAAGTCAACCCGTCAAGATCAGCCGAAGCTCAACAGGGGCGCCACCTCGATCTGGATCTTGTGGAGTCGCGCGAAGGGTCACCGGCGCCGCGCCACGATCACCGGCGTGCGCGCGGCCTGAACCACGGCCGTGCTCACCGATCCAAGGAGCATGCCGGCGAATCCGCCGCGGCCGTGGCTGCCGACGACGAGAAGTTGGGCCGACTCCGAGCGCTCGAGCAGATGTTCGGCCGGGCGGTCGAACACCACCTCCCGATGCACCGTCACATCCGGATAGCGCTCACCGAACCCGGCCAGGCTGATCGCGAGCGTCTCTTCGGCCTGGGCCCGTACGCCCTCCCACTCGACGTAGGGATGCAGCGTTTCACTGCGGTCACTCCAACTGTGCAGTGCGACCAGTTCGACGCCCCTCATCGACGCCTCTTCGAAGGCGATCCCCACCGCCGGTTCCGAAGCCCTCGAACCGTCCACGCCCACCACGACGGGAGCGTCGGGCCGGTCCAGGTCCGCGTCCGCGCTCACCACGGCGATGGGGCATCGTGCATGGTGCAGCAGCCCGGTGCTCACCGATCCGAGCAGCAGCCGCTTCACCGCACTGTGTCCACGACTTCCGACCACGACCATGTCTGCCTCCCGGGAGGCGTCGACGAGAGCGGGAACCGGCGCGGCCTGGATCACCTTCGTCGTGACCTCCGTGGCGCCGGCATCCTTCGCGAGCGCTTCGGCGTCGGCGAGCACGGCGCGCGCCTGTTCTTCCTGGCCCTCGAAGTACTCGGTCGGCAGCGGTACAGCCGGAACAGCGGTCGCCCAGGCAACCGTCACGTCCGCGGACAGCACATGCACGAGGAGAAGGGGGAGCCGGTGCAATGCCGCCTCGTGCGCCGACCAGCGCAGGGCGGCAGAAGAATCCGGGGACCCGTCGACCGCCACGACGATGCCGGGTGAGAGCGCAGTGGACATCATTGTCCTTTCCGGGCCTCCTCGGAGCACCCTTCGAGTCGTCACCGTTGACGCCTTGGATGTCTTTAGTATGGGCTGGCGACCAGGAACGGCGTAGGGACTTTGGACTCCTGGAAATTCTGTGGAATCCGGCGACGAAGACACCACTGCCCCTTCCGCGACGGCACCGCGGGGCGGACACTGGCGCACGCAGTCACGCCAACCGAATGCCGCTCCACTCGCACAGGGAGATCGATCACCATGCCCAAGGGACACGAACTCGACGTCCTCAATCGCAGGCAGTGTCTTGACCTTCTGCAGGGAGTACGGGTGGGCCGCCTGGTGTTCACCGAGGAGGGTCTGCCCGCCGTACAGCCGGTCAACTTCCGGATGAAGCGCGACGACGTCATCATCCGGGTGGCCGGTGGCGCAAAGCTCGCGGCCGCCAACGAGAATTCCGTCGTAGCGTTCGAGGCCGACGAGCTCGACGCGGATCTGCGCACGGGGTGGAGTGTGACCATCGTCGGAACGGCACATCCCATCACCGACGTCGACGAACTGGTCGAGGTGTCCGGAACCTTCCTGCAGCCGTGGGTGGACGGTCGGCGCGACCACTTCATCCGCATCGAGGCGCAGAAGATGACCGGGCGCCGCTTCCGTGAGGCGGGACTTCCGCACTACCAAGGCGTGGACGAATAGCGCACACTGCGGCGTTCTGCCGGTTTCGGCCTGGGTGGGTCTGCGTCACGACCTCGCGCCAGGGACACTGTGACAATGCCGGAATCGGGAGCGGAATCGTTCGAGGCGCTCGTGGGGCTGCTGGATTACCCCATGTTCGTGGTCACCACCCGCGCCGGCGACGCCATGTCGGGATGTCTGGTCGGCTTCGCCAGCCAGACGAGCATCAACCCGCCGCGCTTCCTGATCGGGCTGTCCAAGCGCAACCTCACCTTTCGGGTGGCCCGGGACGCGACGCACCTGGCCGTCCACGTCGTCTCGCGTGAGCACATCGACCTGGCACGCCTCTTCGGCAGTGAAACCGGCGACGAGATCAACAAATTCGACCGCTGCAAGTGGCACAGCGGGCCCGAAGGCATGCCCATTCTCGACGACGCCGGGGCCTGGTTCGTCGGGCGAATCGACCGCCGCTTCGAAGTCGGCGATCACGTCGGTCACCTCCTCGAGCCGATCGCGGGTCAGGCACCCGACGATTTCACGGACTGGACCACCTTCGCCGACGTCCGCGACCTCACCCCTGGACACGAGGCATAGCCGTGGTGCACCTCGCAGCCGTCGCCGACCTCGACGAGTTGCTCGAGTACTACCGCACATCTCCCGCTGGCGTGCGGGCCAACATGATCTTCAGCGCTGACGGCGCCGCCGCTTTCGCCGGACGGGCCGGCCCATTGTCCGATCCGCTCGATCAGGCGTTACTCCGCGAACTCCGGGGCTTCGCCGACGTGGTGTTGGTCGGGGCCGGAACCGTGCGCGCCGAGCACTACGGTCCCGTGCGGGCGAACGCGAAGTCGCGCAGCTGGTCGTCCGGCCGACCGATCCCGCCGATCGCCGTCGTCAGCCTGTCCGGCGTCCTGCCCGATTCGCTGTTCGCCGATCCCACGCAGCGGCCGATCTTGGTGACCACGCAGCGCGCGGCCGACGAACACCGGCTGACGGCCGATGAGCGGCGCGACGTCCTCATCGCCGGCGAGCACACCGTCGACGTGTCCGATGTGGTGGCTCAGTTCCGGGAGCGCGGGTGTCCACGTGTCCTGTGCGAAGGCGGCCCGACGCTGCTGGACGAACTCGTCGCCGCTGATGTGGTGGACGAGATCTGCGTGACGCTGTCGCCGACGCTCGCCGGTGTCCAGGACATCGGCCGCGGAAGCGGTGCGCTGACATCACCGCGGACGATGCGCCTCGACCACGCGCTCACCCACGCCGACTACCTGTATCTCAAATACTCGCGTCGTCGATGACGATGCCGGTCCACTGACGCAGCAGTTTTGCGCATCCTCCCGGCAGGCTGTTGAACAACCTGTGCCTCTTTGGTCACAGTGGTCACAACTCAGCTATTGTTGTCGGATGTTCGAACTAGTGTTCGATGTATGGATGGGGAGTTCAGCACCACGGTCGATCGCCTCATGGCGGCCGTCGGCGATCTGCAGGTCGCCTCCATCGCTGACCTGACCTGCCCCCAGATGGTGGCGGAGTTGGATCGGATCAAGCAGGCCGTGTGGGCGGTGCCCAGCGTGGAACACCGGTTGACCGCGCGGCTGGTCGAGGAAGCCAACCCCCACGACCTGGGTGCGACGTCGATGAAGAAACTGCTCGCCGACCGGTTACGGATCTCGGAGAAAGACGCCGGTGAACGCCTCACCGACGCCCGCCAACTCGGACCGCGCTACACCCTGACCGGGGAACGCGTGGGCACCGAACTCGCGTGCACGGCCGCTGCGGTGGCCCGCGGGGAGATCGGGCACGCCCATGTGCGCGTCATCCAGGAGTTCGTCAAGAAACTCCCCGTCTGGGTGTCCTTCGCCCGCCGCGACGACTACGAACACACCCTGGTCGGCCACGCGAAGGAGTTGCGACCCGACCAGCTCAAGAAGGCCGCCAAAGCCCTGCTGGACTTCATCGACCAGGACGGCACCGAACCCGACTACGCAACTCAACGACGTCGCCGCGAATTCAAAGTCGGACCCCAACAATCCGATGGGATGAGCCGCGTCGAGGGCTACATCGACGCCGAAACCCGCGCCCTATGGGATGTGGCCGCCGCCAAACACGCCGCCCCCGGGGTCAACCTGCCCCACGACGACACCCACACCGGACGCGATGACCGCACCCCCGAACAACGCCACCACGACGCGCTGAAACGGGTCCTGCGTGACACCGTGGAATCCGGGACCCTCGGACAGATCGCCGGGGTACCCGCCACCATCGTCGCCACCACCACCGTCAACGAACTCGAACGTGCCGCGGGGTGGGCCGACACCGGCAGCGGCAACAAACTCCCCATCCGGGATCTGATCCGGATGGCCGCGACATCACGGCACTACCTGGCGGTGTTCGACGACCACACCGAAGAAATCCTCTACCTCGGCCGCGCCCGCCGCAACGCCACCACCGCCCAGAGATTGGCCCTGTTCGCACGGGATCGCGGCTGCACCCACCCCCACTGCACCGTGCCGTTCTACTGGACCGAAGCCCACCACACCCACGACCACGCCAAAGGCGGGCGCACCGACATCCCCGACCTCACCCTGGCCTGCCAACCCGGCAACCTCATGGTCGAGAAAACCGGATACACCACCGTGCGCCCCGGCAACGGCCGCACCCACTGGATCCCCCCCAAACACCTCGACACCGGCCAACCCCGAGTCAACAACTACTTCCACCCCCACCGCTACCTCACCGACCACAAAGACCCGGACGGCGAGAATGACGAGCCCGAATAGCTGGTCTGGCGCCGTGCGGATACAGGTCGACGATTTCGTCGCCCTGCGCTCGCCCGTGCCGTCACAGGTCGAGCAGCGCTACTTCAGGCGTCTCGACGAGTTCCCGAAGCTCACCCAGGAACGCCGCCACGGTGGCCCCGTCAGCGATCCGGTGATCGAAGGCGCAGGTCAGCGTCATCGTCGGGCGGGCGACCACCTCCCCGTCGACCACTACCGCCCTGGGCTTCAGCGACCCCATCCCGAGAATCGCGGCCTCTGGATAGTTGATCACCGGCACGCCTTCGTCCAACCCGAGAGCACCGAAGTTCGACACGGTGAACGTCGACCCCGACAGCTCGGCGGGCCGCACCCGTCCCGCACGCGCCTCTTCCACCAGTCGCGCCACCGCGGCCGCCAGCTCGCGGGTCGTCTTGTCCTGCGCGTTGGCGATCACCGGTACCAACAGCCCACGCGGGGCAGCCACCCCGACGCCCAGATGAATTGCACTGTGCCGGTGCACTTGCGGCCCATCCGCCGTCTCGATCCATGTCGCGTTGAGCGCGGGATGGTGCCTCAACACCACCGTCAGAAGCCGTAGTGCCAGCACGAACGGCGTGATCGGAACATCCGTGTCGCGCAGCCGGTCCCGCAGCCGCAGAAGCGCGCTGCCGTCTACCGTGACACTCGCATGCGCATCCGGAATCTCGCGGCGCGACAACGCCATTCGTCGTGCCATCTCGGCCTGGACCCCGCGTACCGCCGTGGTGTCCACGTTCGCTGGGCCCGCCACCCGCTGCACGTCCTCGCGGGTGATCACCCCGTCCGGACCCGAACCGCTCACCGCGGCCAGATCGACGTTCAACTCAGCCGCCATTTTGCGCACCGGCGGCTTGGCTCGCGGCCGCCCTGCAGATCGCCGACTCGAATCCATCGCATCATCGGCGCCGTACCCGACCAGCACCGGTTTACGCTGCGTGCCAACAGCTTGGGAGCTGGAGATCCGTACCAGGAGAGAGCCCACATCGAGCGTCTGCCCCTCTTCTCCCCCACGCTCGACGATCCGGCCCGCATACGGGCTCGGGATTTCCACCTCCGCCTTGTTCGTCTCGACCGTGCACAGCGTCTGGTTCAGTTCAACCTCGTCGCCGACATCGACCGCCCATGAGGTGATCGTCGCGTCCTGCAGACCCTCACCCAGGTCCGGTACCAGGAAATCCTGCACGCTCATGGCATCTCCAACGTCCGCTGCACGCAGTCCAGCAATCGGTCCACACCCGGCAGCCAGAGCTTCTCCAGCCGCGCCGGCGGATACGGGGTGTCGAATCCGGTGGCGCGCAGCACCGGTGCCTCCAGGTCGTAGAACAACTCCTCGGAGATCCGCGCGGCCAGTTCGGCCCCGAAACCCAACGTCCGTGGACCCTCGTGCATCACCACCGCACGCCCCGTCTTGCGCACCGAGGTGGCCACCGTCTCGAAGTCGAGCGGGTTGAGCGAGCGCAGGTCGACGACCTCCAGCGACCAGCCCGACTCTGCGGCAGCATGTTCGGCGGCCGCCAGCGCCGTCGCCACCAGCGGCCCGTAGGTGAGCACCGTGGCGTCGGCGCCCTCCCGGCGTACCGCCGCCCGGCCGATCGGCAGACCCGGCCGCGCGGTGTCCACCGGTTCGCGCGCCCAGTACCGGCGCTTGGGTTCCAGGTAGATCACCGGGTCACGGCTCGCGATCGCATGCCGCAGCAACCAGTACGCGTCCGACGGACTCGACGGCGTCACGACCTTGAGACCGGCAGTGTGCAGCCAATAGGACTCCGTCGACTCCGAATGGTGTTCCACCGCACCGATTCCGCCGAACGACGGGATGCGCACGGTCACCGCCATGTCCAGGTCGCCTCGGGTCCGCATGCGGTACTTCGCGAGATGGCTGACCACCTGGTCGAACGCCGGCGCCGCGAACCCGTCGAATTGGATCTCCGGGACCGGGACGAAACCGCGGATCGCCATCCCGATCGCGATGCCGACGATCGCCGACTCCGCGAGCGGCGTGTCGAAACACCGCTGCTCACCGAAAGTCCCGGCCAACCCCTCGGTCACCCGGAACACCCCGCCCAGGGTCGCGACGTCCTCACCGAACACCAGCACCCGCTCGTCGGCGGCCATTGCGTCGTGGAGCGCGCGGTTGATGGCCTGCACCATCGTCAGCTCGGTGACGGCGGGGACGGCGGCAAAGAACGGCTGGTCATCGCCGCCGGCGCCGGCGGGCCGCTCGATCAGCTGCGTCATCTCACGCCTCCCTCGCCAGTTCGGCGAGCAACCGGTCGCGCTGCTCGGCCAGATCCGGGGTGATGTCGTGGTAGACCATGTCGAACACGTCGGCGACATCGAAGTCCGGCGCACCCACCACCGCGTCCCGCAGCTCTGTGCGAAGCCGTTTCGACCTGGCGACCACCCGCTCCTCCAGGCGTTCGCTCCATACCCCGATGCCCTGCAGGTAGGCGCGATATCGCGGGAGCGGGTCCAGCGCGCGCCACCGGTCCACCTCGTCCTGGTCGCGGTACCGGCTGGGGTCGTCGGAGGTGGTGTGCGGCCCGAGCCGGTAGGTCACCGCCTCGATGAGCGTCGGCCCACCGCCACCCCGCGCCCGCGCGGCCGCCTCGGACATCACGGCGAAACAGGCCAGCACGTCGTTGCCGTCGACACGCACACCCGGCATGCCGTAGCCGTCGGCTCGATGAGCGATCGACGGTCCTGCCACCTGACGCTCGACCGGCACCGAGATGGCCCACTGGTTGTTCTGCACGAAGAACACGCACGGCACCTGGTAGACCGCGGCGAGGTTCATCGCCTCGTGCACGTCGCCTTCGCTGGTGGCCCCGTCCCCGAGGAACACCACGGTCACCGAGTCCTCGCCGAGGCGTTGGGCGGCCATCGCGGCGCCGACCGCGTGCAGCCCCTGGGTGCCGATCGGGATGGAGATCGGTGCGCAGCACTTCGCGGTGAATTCCAGGCCGCCGTGCCACTTACCCCGCCACACCGCGGCCATCTGCGCCGGGGCAATCCCGCGCAGCAGGAACGCGCCGATCTCCCGATACTGCGGAAACAGCCAGTCGGTCTTGCGCAGGCATGCGGTGGCGCCGACCTGGGCGGCCTCCTGGCCGTGGCACGAGGCGTAGAGGGCGAGTTCACCCTGGCGCTGCAGATGCACGAACTCCGTGTCGAGGTCGCGGGTGACGAGCATCGTCTCGTAGAGCCAGCTGAGGGTTTCCGGAGGAGGCAGGTCGCGGCTGTCACGGAACTGTGCGGTCGGCGTGCCGTCGGCACCCACCAGCTGCACGAGGTCTAGATCAACGCCTGCCATACCGCCTCCTGTTGGTCGCATCGACGGCATGTTTGGCCGTCCGACGACGTGAGGTGCTCAGTGTGTGGCGGTCGGAGCAGGTCCCCTGGTGTAGGGGTTGTCGGCTAGCTGCCGGGGTGTGGCGCTAGTGCGACGATGCGCTCTGCCCGTCTCAGCACTGGGGCATCCACCATTATGCCCTCGAACTGGAAGACGCCCCGTTGATCGCGCGCCGTGTCCAGCACGCGGCGGGCCCAGTCGACCTGTTCATCGGTGGGGCGGTAGCTGTCGCGGATCACGGCCACCTGGGTGGGGTGGATCGCGACCTTGGCGTCGAACCCGACCGCGACCGCGTCGTCGGACTCGGCGCGCAGGCCGTCGAGGTCCTTGATGTCGAGGTAGACCGAGTCCAGCGCCATCCGTCCGTAGGCCTTGGCGCCCAGCAGCGCCTGGGACCGCACGTGCACGGCGAAGTCGCGGTAGGAGCCGTCGGGCCACCGGCTCGCCGTCCCGCCGAGCACCGCCAGCAGATCCTCGGCGCCCCACATCACCGCGACGCAGTTCTGCACGCGGCTCGACTCGACCACGGTGAGCGCCCCCAGCGGCGTCTCGATCAGCGACACGACGTCGAGCGGGGCAAGTCCGCGCACCTGCTCGGCGGCCTCGGTCTTGGCCAGCATCACGGTGGTGTAGTCCGTCCGCGCGAGCGCCTGCAGGTCGAGTTGATGGTCGGCAGTGGTGGCCGGGTTGACCCGCACCACCGTCCGCGCCGGATCCAGCGGCGTGTCGATCAATGCCTTGCGGGCCGCCTCCCGGTCCTTGGCGGCCACCCCGTCTTCGAGATCGAGGATCACCACATCGGCTGCGGCGGCGGCCTTTTCGAAGCGCTCGGGGCGGTCTGCCGGGCAGAACAGCCACCCGGGTCCGGCGTTGGCCAGCATCAGGCCTCCTCGGCGGGTTGCTTGCGGACCATGGTCTTTCGCGATGCGGTGGCGACGACGTCACCGTGCTGGTTGCGGCCCACGTGGGAGAACGTCACGATGCCCTCACCCGGACGGCTCTTCGACTCCCGCTTCTCGAGCACCTCGGTCTCGGCGTACAGGGTGTCCCCGTGGAACAGCGGTTTGGGGAACGCGACCTCGCCGAACCCGAGGTTGCCGACGATCGTGCCCTGGGTGAGCTGGGCGACCGACAGACCCACCAGCGTGGACAGCGTGAACATCGAGTTGACCAGCCGCTGGTTGAACGGCGGCAGCGCGTCGGAGAACGCGGCATCCAGATGCAACGCCTGGGTGTTCATGGTCAGCGTGGTGAACAGCACGTTGTCGGCCTCGGTGATGGTGCGTCCGGGCCGGTGCTGGTAGAGCACGCCGGTCTCGAACTCCTCGAACCACAGCCCGCGCTGGACGACGACACGTTTCGGAGCGCTCACAGCCCGGCCTGCCGCGCGATCAGCATCAGCTGCACTTCGGTTGTCCCCTCACCGATTTCGAGGATCTTACTGTCGCGGTAGTGCCGTGCGACGGTGAACTCGTTCATGAACCCGTAGCCGCCGAAGATCTGCGTGGCATCGCGGGCGTTGTCCATCGCGGCCTCGCTGGCCACCAGTTTCGCGATGGCGGCCTCCTTCTTGAACGCCTTACCGCTCAGCATCAGCGCCGCGGCGTCGTAGTACGCGGTGCGCGCCGTGTGGGCCCGCGCCTCCATGCGCGCGATCTTGAACGCGATGGCCTGGTTGGCGCCGATGGGGCGGCCGAACGCTTCGCGCTCCTTGGCGTACTGGATGCTCTCGTCCACACACCCCTGCGCGGCGCCGACCGACAGCGCGGCGATGGCGATCCGGCCCTCGTCGAGGATGCGCAGGAAGTTGGCGTACCCGCGGCCCCGTTCACCGAGCATGTTCTCCTGCGGCACCCGGACGTCGTCGAAGGACAGCGGATGGGTGTCGGAGGCATTCCAGCCCACCTTGTTGTACGCCGGTTCCGCGGTGAATCCCTCGGTCGGCACCGGAACGAGGATCGACGAGATCTCCTTGCGACCCTCGGATTCACCCGTCACGGCGGTGACGGTCACCAGTGTGGTGATGTCGGTGCCGGAGTTCGTGATGAACTGCTTGCTGCCGTTGATGACCCAGTGCCCGTCGTCGAGGCGGGCGGTGGTCTTGGTGGCGCCGGCGTCGCTGCCGCCGCCGGGTTCGGTCAACCCGAACGCCGCCAGCGCCTGCCCACTGGTCAACTGCGGCAACCACTCCCGCTTCTGGGCGTCGTTGCCGAACCGGTACACCGGCATTGCGCCCAGGGACACCCCCGCCTCGAGCGTGATCGCCACGCTCTGGTCGACCTTGCCGAGTTCCTCGAGCGCCAGGCACAGCGCGAAGTAGTCGCCGCCCATACCGCCGTACTCCTCGGGGAACGGCAGGCCGAACAACCCCATATCGGCCATACCGCGCACCACCTCGTACGGGAACGAGTGTTCCGCATCGTGTTTGGCGGCCACCGGGGCGACGACGCTGCGGGCGAAGTCGCGGACGGTCTTGGCGAGTTGTTCATAGTGGTCCGGCAACGTGCCGGACGACAGGAAGTCGGTCATGACTGGTCTCCTTTGTCGGTAGCGAGAATCCGTGCCAGCGGCTGGCCCACCTTGACCTGGTCACCGACCGCGACGAGCAGTTCGACCACGCCGTCGACGGGTGCGGTCATGGCGTGTTCCATCTTCATCGCCTCCACGGTGACCACGACGGTGCCGGACGTCACCGTCGCCCCAGCTTCGATGCCGACCGCCACGACCGATCCGGGCATCGGGCTGGTCAGTTCCGCGTCACCGCTGTGGGCGTCGTCCTCGCGCACCGGGGCCTCGCGCACCTCGGCGACCGCCACCGTCCGGCCGGCACCGGCCAGCCACATTTGCTCGCCATCGGCAGCGACGAGGTACTCCGCACGCAGGCCGTCGAGGGTGACGACGAGCCGGTCCTCGACGAGAGCGACTGTCAAAGAACGATTCTCGCCGTCCTCGATCCTCGCCGTGGCCGCCTGCGGCGTACCGGTCAGGTGGACGTGTTCCGTGCGCTCACCGGACTGCAGACGATGCGTCGTGGGCGCGTGGTCGCCGATACGCCACCCCGACGGCACCGCCCACAGGTCACCGCCCGGCGACGGCCACGCCCGCAGCCACAGGTACGCGGCCGCGGCGATCAGATCCTCGTCGCTCACCGGCGCGGAGGCGTAGTCGGGCGCGCGGCGGTCGAGCAGACCGGTGTCGAGCCGGCCGGCGAGGACGTCGGGGTCGGTGAGCAGGAACCGCAAGAACTCGATGTTCGTGTCGACGCCCAGGACCACGGTCTGTGCGAGCGCGCGGTCGAGGGCGCGCAGCGCCGCGGGCCGGTCGGCCCCGTGGGCGATCACCTTGGCCAGCATCGGGTCGTAGTCGCTGCCGACCACCGCGCCGCGGCGCAGTCCCGAATCGACCCGGACACCGGTCCCGGTGGGTTCGGACAGCCCGTGGACGGTGCCACCGGTCGGCAGGAAGCCGCGGCCCGGATCCTCGGCGTAGACGCGGGCCTCGACGGCATGCCCACGCATGACGACGTCGCTCTGGGCGATCGGCAACTTCTCCCCCGCCGCGATGCGAACCTGTTGCTCGACGAGGTCGACGCCGGTGACCATCTCGGTCACCGGGTGCTCGACCTGCAGGCGGGTGTTCATCTCCATGAAGAAGAACTCGTCGGGGCGGTCAGCGGAGACGATGAACTCGACCGTGCCTGCCCCGGTGTAATCCACGCTACGCGCGGTGTCGCACGCCGCGGTGCCGATCCTGGCGCGGGTGGCCACGTCGAGCAGCGGAGACGGCGCCTCCTCGATCACCTTCTGGTGGCGGCGCTGCAGGCTGCACTCGCGTTCGCCGAGATGCACGACGTCGCCGTTGCCGTCGGCGAGAACCTGGACCTCGATGTGGCGGGGGTTGAGGACGAACCGTTCCAGGAACAGCGTCTCGTCACCGAACGCGGCGGCCGCCTCGCGGCGGGCCGAGACCAGCGCGGCGGGGAGGTCAGCGGCGTTGTGAACCACGCGCATCCCCTTGCCGCCGCCGCCTGCCGACGGTTTCACCAGCACCGGGAAGCCGACATCCGGGGCGCCGGCGATGAGGTCGTCGTCGGTGAGGCCCGGCCGCGAGATGCCGGGCACGACGGGGACTCCGAACGCGGACACGGCGGCCTTGGCCGCGATCTTGTCACCCATGGTCTGGATCGCCGGGACCGGTGGACCGATGAACACGATGCCCGCCGCCTGCAGAGCAGCGGCGAATTCGGCGTTCTCCGAAAGGAATCCGTACCCAGGGTGGACGGCCTGCGCACCGGTGCGGCGCGCGGCGGCCACCACCGCGTCGATGTCGAGATAGCTCTGCCGGGCCGCGGCAGGTCCGATGCGGACCGCGACGTCGGCTTCCGTGACGTGGCGCGCCCCGGCGTCGGCGTCGCTGAACACCGCCACCGATCGGATACCCATGGCACGCAGGGTGCGGATGACGCGGACGGCGATCTCGCCGCGGTTGGCAACGAGAACGGTATCGAAGATATTCGAGGTCATGCGATCACATCCGGAAGACGCCGTAGGAGACAGGCTCGAGAGGTGCCTGTCCGACGATGGAAAGAGCCAACCCCACAACGGTTCTGGTATCCGCGGGGTCGATGACGCCGTCATCCCACAACCGCGCCGTCGAATAGTAGGGGTTGCCCTGACGCTCGTACTGCTCGCGGATCGGCGCCTTGAATTCCTGCTCCTGTTCGGGCGTCATCTCACCGCGCACGGTGGCCAGCACCGAGGCGGCCTGTTCCCCGCCCATCACCGAGATCCGCGCGTTCGGCCACATCCACAGGAAGCGCGGCGAATACGCGCGGCCGCACATCGAGTAGTTGCCCGCCCCGTAGGAGCCGCCGATGACGACCGTGAGCTTCGGCACCCGCGCGCACGCCACCGCGGTGACCATCTTCGCGCCGTGTTTGGCGATGCCCGAGGCCTCGTAGTCGCGGCCGACCATGAATCCGGAGATGTTCTGCAGGAACAGCAACGGCACCACGCGTTTGTCGCACAGTTCGATGAAATGCGCACCCTTCTGCGCGGACTCGCCGAACAGCACGCCGTTGTTGGCCACGATGCCGACCGGATGGCCGTGGATGCGCGCGAAGCCGGTGACCAGGGTGGTGCCGTATTCGGCCTTGAACTCCGCGAACTCGCCGCCGTCGACGATGCGGGTGATGACCTCGTGCACGTCGTAGGAAACCTTCGAGTCCACCGGCACGACGTCGTAGAGCTCGGACTGATCGGCCACCGCGTCCACGGTCGGGGCCACATCCCACGGCGGCTTCTGTGCCTGTCCGAGCGTCCCGACGATGCGCCGCACGATGCGCAGCGCGTCGCGGTCGTCGTGGGCGAGGTGGTCGGTCACACCGGAGGTCTTGGAGTGCAGATCCCCGCCGCCGAGTTCTTCGGCCGTGACGACTTCCCCGGTGGCGGCCTTCACCAGCGGTGGCCCGCCGAGGAAGATCGTGCCCTGATTGCGCACGATCACTGCTTCGTCGCTCATCGCCGGCACGTAAGCCCCACCGGCGGTGCAGGATCCGAGCACGGCGGCGATCTGCGCGACGCCCTGGGCGCTCAGCGTGGCCTGGTTGTAGAAGATCCGGCCGAAGTGGTCGCGGTCCGGGAACACCTCGTCCTGACGCGGGAGGAACGCACCGCCGGAGTCGACCAGGTACACGCACGGCAACCGGTTCTGCCCTGCGATCTCCTGGGCGCGCAGGTGCTTCTTGACGGTCACCGGGTAGTAGGTGCCGCCCTTGACCGTCGCGTCGTTGGCCACGATGACGCACTCGCGTCCGGAGATCCGCCCGATGCCGGCGATCATGCCTGCGCCGGGGCATTCGCCGTCGTACATGCCGTCGGCGGCCAGCGGGGCGATCTCGAGGAAGGGGCTACCCGGGTCCAGTAGCCCGTCGACCCGGTCGCGCGGCAGCAGTTTGCCGCGGCCGACGTGGCGTTCGCGCGATGTGGCCGGCCCTCCGAGCGCCGCCACCGCGAGCTTCGTGCGCAACTCCTCGACGAGTGCTGTGTGCTCGCCACGATGTGATGCCCGCGGTGCCATCGATGACCCGTTCATTTGAGTTAATGACGACTAACTCATGGTATGTTAATCGCGATTAACCCAAAATGTCCACCCCCGACCGTAGAGGCTTTCCATGGCGTCGACCTCCGTCGCGAGCACCCGCCGCAGCCAGGCGAAGTCGGACCGCCGAAGCCAGCTGATCGGCGCCGCGGAACGCCTTGTCGCCGAGAAGGGTTACCTCGCGGTGCGCCTCGAGGACATCGGCGCGGCGGTGGGGGTGAGCGGGCCCGCGATCTACCGGCACTTCCCCAACAAGGAGGCGCTGCTCGTCGAACTGCTGGTGGGGATCAGCACCCGGTTGCTCGCCGGCGCGCGTGACGTGCTCGCCCGTTCCGCCGACGCCGCGGAAGCCCTCGACGGGCTGATCGACTTCCACCTCGACTTCGCGCTCGGGGAGTCCGACCTGATCCGGATCCAGGACCGCGATCTGAGCCACTTGCCAGACCCGGCCAAGCGTCAGGTGCGCAGGGCGCAGCGGCAGTACGTCGAGATCTGGGTGGAGGTGCTACGCGGGTTGGACACCACGCTGGAGGAAGCCGAGGCGCGGCTGATGGCCCACGCCGCGTTCGGTCTGCTCAACTCGACACCGCACAGCGTCAAGCCCGGTGCCAACAAAGCGGCCGAGGCCAGCTTCCGCACTGTCCTGCGAGCGATGACAGTAGCGGCGCTGGCCCCGGCCGGTCGCCGTGATGGCTGAAAAGCGTTAGTACCAGACCTTTCGGCCTCCGACGGCGCGTCCGGTCGCTCCGAGGATCCAGAAGACCGCTCCGACTACGATGAGCACCGCACCGATGGTCGTCAGGATGTTCATGCCCAAGACGAATCCCAGCACCACCAAGATGATTCCGAGAACAATCACTGTCTACTCCCTCTCCACTTACTTGTTGGCACCAGTCATTACTGGCTGGGTTGCGGAATCTGCACCTCGGCGCAGTTCACCTTGGGGTTGACGCCCGCATAGTTGAGCGGGCCCGCAACGACGGTCAGTGCCACGTTCGCTGCCGTCGCACAATTCGCGTCCCCTGATTTGAAATAATCGCGCTGAAAGGCGGCCACCACGCCGATCAGCAACCAGACGAGCACAATGACGCCGAGTATGCCTCTCATGCCGTGCCTCCATCCTGTCCGCGCCGCTGTGACGCGCAGCAGAGGTTACCCCGAGGGCAAATCCTCCAAACCCGCGGCTGCAGCGCCTGAGTCAGTGCACAGCGGTCGGCGCGAACGCCTTGAGTAGCCATGCCGTCATCGCATTGACCAACGCGGCGCGGTTCTCCCGCTTGACGATGTCGTGACCGTCGTCGTCGAACACCAGCAGTTCCACGGTGCGGTCCAAAGCGCGCAATGCTTCGAACATCTGCTGCGATTCGCTCGGCGGCACGTTGGTGTCGTTACCGCCGTGCACCAGCAGTAGCGGTGCGGTCAGCGCGGGGGCACGCAACAGCGGTGAGAGCCGCTCGAGAAGGTCGCGGTCACCGACCGGATGCCCGTATTTGGGATAGGCGGCCGCGGCGATCCACGGCTCGGTGTTGCGATACCACGTGTTCAGATCGCTCATCCCGCAGATGCTGATGCCGGCGGCGAACAACTCGGGGTGAAAGGTCAACGCCGCCTGCGTCAGATAGCCGCCGTAGGACCAGCCGGTGCATGCGATCCGGTCGGCGGGTACCGCTTCACGTTCGATCAGATAGTGCACACAGTCCGCGACGTCGTCGATGGCCGCGAACCGCAACTCCTTGTCGTCGGCATGCATGAAGGCACGGCCGAATCCACCTGAGCCCCGCACGTTCGGTGTGAACACGGTGATCCCGGCCGCCAGCAGCGCCGGGTAGTACTCGCTGTAGCCGGGGCGGGACTGCCCCTCCGGGCCACCGTGCAGGAAGATCATCGCGCCGACGGGCTCGACCGGTGCGGGCGGGCGGTACAGCCAGCCCGTCAGCTCCATCCCGTCGCGCGCGACGACGACCTCCAGCGTGGGATCCGCCGTCAACGGGCCCTCACTGGGTTCGCGGTCGACCCGCTGCCATTCCCGCGAGCGCGGGTCGACCAGCTCGACGGTCGGCGGCAGCGACGGGCTCTCGACCGTCATCGCCACCATGGAACCGCCTGCGCTGATGGTCAGTTCGGTCGCGACGAGCCCGGGCAGCGGGATCGGACCCGACAGCGTGTTGTCCAGGTACTCGAGAATCTGGAGTTCGCTGCAGCCGTTGAGATTCCACAGCATCGCGACGGTCGACAGATCGTCGCTGACCACGAATTCGTCGAGGTCGTAGCCCGGCTTCTCGGCGACGACGTGATAGGACACGCCCCCCTCGGTGGCGGTGACCTCGATCAGGCGGGTGTGCGAACCGCCGTTGTCGCTGCGGATCAACGCCCGCACGTAGCCCTCGGAACTGTTGAGTCCGTAGTCCTTGGCCGGGTGGTACAGCTCGAACGTCTCACCGGCCGGACCCGATCGCAGACGCCGTGGGCTGTGGTCGTCGAGGATGAAACCCATGTCGGTGGTCGACCCGGGATCGTAGGGCAGCAGCGCCATCTCGGTCTGCCCGCGCAGCATGATGAGATCCCGGTAGCCGCGTGGCCCGACCCGCACCAGTGCTGCACCGGCCCAGGCGTCGACCAACCGGCCTCCCGAGCGGCGGTCCAAGACGGTGGCGTAGCCGTCGGCCGGGTTGATCAGGCAGGAGCTGCCGACACCGTCCTCACCGGTGAGGATGGCCGCGACCTGTGTGCCGTCCCAGCCGATGAGTTCGGCACTGCCCTCCGGGTGCCCCTCGGGCCAGGAGTCGATCCGGCGTGCATCGCGATCGTCGGGATCGGTTGTGACGACCCAGATCTGGAATCGGTCACTACCGGCGGGGGCGACCTGGCAGGCCAGCCAGTGCCCATCGGCCGAGTGCAGAACCCGCACGACCGGGCCCTCGACCGGGAGTTCGACGTCTCGCGAGGAACTCGCCCTCCAGCCGAGCAGGAACCGCTGCACCGCCCGCGGGAAGCCGCCGTCGTCGACGAGGTGGGCGAACGCCGTCGCATCCGGCGATAGCGAGGCACCGTAGTTCGCCCGCACCTGACGTCTCACCCGTTGATTCTCCATCGTCTCTGCCACGGTGACCGGACGGCCACCCACCCGACGGTATCGGCGTCTGCAAGCACCGGCACACCCAACACCGCGACGGCGCGACTGGATCCGCAGGTACCCTGCGACCATGAGGTGGGTATGACCGAGTCACCACGTCGTGACGGCGCCGAGCCGACCCAACAGCGGGGGAACAACTACCAGGGTCCGCCGGACCCGGCGTATGCCAACCAGCCCCCGTACGGTCCGCCGTACCAGCCTCCCGCCGCGCCGAATCCCACCGAGCGGCTGTCGCCGTATTACCAGTACGGCCAGTACGGATACGACCCGTACGCGACCGGGCAGTACGGGCCCGGGTATCCCCCCGGCGCGCCGCAGCAACCGCCTCCCGAAGGCCCCAAATCCCCGATGTGGTTGTGGGTCCTCGCGGGCGCGGTGGTTCTGCTCGTCGTCGCGCTGGTGATCGCGCTCGTCATCGCCAACAGCTCACGCCAGCAGACGGTCGTGGCACCCGCACCGTCGATGCCGGAGCCCACTGCGACGACCTCCCCGCGCCCCACCACCCCGACACGCACGCCCACCCCGGTGGTGCCCCTGCCGACCACGCCACCGTCATCCGCCCCGCCCACCTCGGCGCCGTCGGGGACGACCGAGACCGTGACCTACGACGTCATCGGGGAGGGGCGCGTCATCAACATCACCTACACCGACACCGGCGGGGTGCCGCAGACGGAGTTCAACGTGGCGTTGCCGTGGAGCAAGCAGGTGGAGTTGCCGTCACCGGCCCGCAGCTCGGCGCGCATCAGCATCATCAACGTCGGACGCGACGTCACGTGCTCGGTGGCGATCAACGGCGCGCAGATTCAGCAGAACACCGGGTCAGGGCTGACCTTCTGCGTCGGCATGCGCTGACGTTTCGCGACGCGGGACCCGCACCGCCAGCATGGCCAGCAGTCCGACGGCCAGCACCACACACAATCCGCCCATGCCCGCGCGGTCGCTGCCGAAGAAGTCGATGAACATGAAGAACAGCCACGGCGCGAGGAACGCCACCGCGCGGCCGGTGGTGGTGTACAGCCCGAACGCGACGCCCTCCTTGCCCGCGGCCGACATGCGCAGCATCAGCGTGCGCGCGGAGGACTGCGTGGGCCCGATGAACAAGCACAGCAGCAGCCCGCACACCCAGAACGCCGACGCACCGGACAGGCTCAGCAGCGTCAGACCGGCCACGATCATCGCGATCAGCGACACCACGATGACCGGTTTGGAGCCGACCCGGTCGTCGAGCAGACCGCCGATCGCCGCACCGACCGCGGCGACCACGCACGCGCTCACCCCGAACAGCAGGACGTCGGCCTCGGAGATGCCGTAGACGCTCACGCCGAGCACCGCACCGAACGCGAACACCCCGGCAAGGCCGTCGCGGAACACCGCGCTGGCGAGCAGGTAGTAGATGACGTTGCGGTCGCGCCGCCATTCGCCGACGACCTCGGTCCACAGCTTGCGGTACGCGGAGAACACCCCGGTGGGGGGCGCTTCGTCATCGTCGGGCCCGGGCACGTGCGGCGGCACGGTGAGCAGCAGCGGCAGGGCGAACAGCAGGAACCAGGCGGCGGCCAGCAGCATGGCCGCGCGGATGTTCTGGCCGTCAGAGACCGGCAGCCCGAGCAGACCGCGGGTGTCACCGTCGCCGGCGACGAAGCCCAGGTAGACCAGCAAGAGCAGGACGACGCTACCCAGATAGCCCGCCGCCCAGCCCAATCCGGAGATCCGGCCCGAAGTCTGCGGGCCGGCCAACTGCCGGAGCATTGTGTTGTAGGGCACGCTGGCCAGATCGCCGCACGCGGCGGTGCAGGCCAGCAGCACCAGCCCCGCCCACAGGTAGCGGTGGTCGTCGCGGATGAGGCTCATCGACGCGGTCAGCAGCACCGCGGCGCCGGTCAGCACCGTCAGCACAGCGCGTCGTCGCCGCGGGGCCTGCACCCACACCCCGGTCACCGGCGCCAGAACGGCCACCACCAGACCCGCCACGGTCATCGCGCGGCCGAGCCAACTGGTGGCCGAGGTGTCCCCCGGTAGATCCGATCCCACCGCACCGGTGAGATACACCGCGAACACGAACGTGGCGACGATCGCGTTCATACCGGTGTTGCCGCAGTCCCACAGCGCCCACGCCAGCACCCGGGATCGGCTGGCGACCGGCGCCGATGGTGGGCTGGCCGGTGCAGGTTGGGTCACGCTCGCCCACGATATAGTCCGGCGCATGCCAGTACCCGCCCCCCGCCCCGATGCCCGCGCGGTCGTGACCGGCGCCTCTCAGAACATCGGCGAAGCGCTGGCCACCGAATTGGCCGCCCGCGGACACCACCTGATCATCACCGCCCGCCGCGAGGACGTACTCACCGCGCTGGCGCAACGGCTGACCGAGCGCTACGGCGTCACCGTCGAGGTGCGACCGGTCGACCTGGCCGACCCGACGGCGCGCGCCGAACTGTGCGACGAGCTGGCCGGCCGGGAGATCTCCATCCTGTGCGCCAACGCGGGCACCGCCACGTTCGGCCCCGTCGCCAAGCTCGATCCCGCGGGCGAGAAGGCTCAGGTGCAGCTGAACGTGCTGGGCGTGCACGACCTGGTGCTCGCCGTGGTGCCGGGGATGGTGGCGCGTGGGGCCGGCGGCATCCTGATCTCCGGGTCGGCGGCCGGGAACTCCCCGATCCCCAACAACGCGACCTACGCGGCGAGCAAGGCGTTCGTCAACACGTTCAGCGAATCGCTGCGCGGCGAACTCAAGGGCGCCGGTGTCCACGTGACGGTGCTGGCGCCCGGCCCGGTGCGCGAGACGCTGCCCGACGAACACGAGCAGTCGCTGGTGGAGAAGATCATTCCCGACTTCCTGTGGATCTCCACCGAATACACGGCGAAGCTCTCGCTCGACAGCCTGGAACGCAACAAGATGCGGGTGGTGCCGGGGGTGACGTCGAAAGCCATGTCGGTCGCCAGCGGTTACGCCCCGCGCGCGATCGTCACGCCCATCGTCGGAGCGGTCTACAAGAAGCTCGGCGGCGACAACTGAGCGCCGCGCGCGAAACAGCATTCCCGGTCACCAAGCACGCGTCTTGATGACCCTGGACGCTGTTTCGCGGCGACTAGCGGCGGGTGTCCGCGTGCGGATTCAGCGGGGGCGAATACCCTGAGGCCCTGTGCGTGACGAATTGGTGTGGATCGACTGCGAGATGACCGGGCTGGATCTGAGTAAAGATCGGCTCATCGAGATCGCGGTGCTGGTCACCGATGCCGACCTGAACATCCTGGGCGAGGGACTTGACGTGGTCATCCACGCGCCCGACGAGGCGCTGGACGCCATGATCCCGGTGGTGACCGATATGCACACCCGGTCGGGTCTGATCCAGGAAGTGCGCGCGTCGACGGTCGACCTCGCGACGGCCGAGGAGATGGTGCTCGACTTCATCCGCGGACACGTCAAGCAGGCCAAGACGGCGCCGCTGGCCGGCAATTCGATCGCCACCGACCGCGGGTTCATCGCGCGCGACATGGCGAAACTCGACGAGTACCTGCACTACCGGATGATCGACGTCAGCTCCATCAAGGAGCTGTGCCGCCGGTGGTATCCGCGGATCTACTTCGGTCAGCCGGCGAAGGGGCTTTCGCACCGGGCGCTGGCCGACATCCACGAGTCGATCCGCGAACTGAAGTACTACCGGCAGACCGCGTTCGTCGCTCCCCCGGGCCCGTCGACCAGCGACATCGCCGCGATCGCGGCCGAGCTCGGCCCGCCCGGGAGCGACGCGACGGAAACCGATTCGGCCTGAGGGCACCCGACCGGTTAAGATCGACGTCGCTGCACGGCCCGATGGGTCAGCAGCGATGGTGGCTGTAGTTCAGTTGGTAGAGCACCAGGTTGTGATCCTGGCTGTCGCGGGTTCGAGTCCCGTCAGCCACCCGCAGTACGAAGAAGCGCCTCACCCCGCAAGGGTGAGGCGCTTCTTCGTATGCGGCGGGGCGGCTCAGACTCCGGCGTTGCCGGCCTTCCACTGCTCCCACGGGATGTTCCAGTCGCCGAGACCGTCCGTGCCGGGCAACACCGAACCGACGGTGTTCACGACCTCGACGATGTCGCCGCGTTTGGTGTTGTCGTAGAACCACTTCCCGTTCGCCGGGCTCACATTGAGGCAGCCGTGGCTGACATTGCTGTGACCCTGGCTGCCGACCGACCACGGCGCGGCGTGGACATAGATGCCGCTGTAGGACATCTGAGTGGCCCAGTCCACTTCGGTGCGGTAGCCGTTGGGCGAGTTCACAGCAACCCCGTAGGTGGACGAGTCCATCACCAGGTGCGAATACCGGTCCCCGATGATGTAAGTGCCGTTGTCGGTCGGGGTGCTGTTCTTGCCCATCGAGATCGGCATGGTCTTGATGACCTCGCCGTTGCGCCGGACCGTCAGCGTCTTCGTGGAATCGTCGGCGGTTGCGATGACCTGGTCCCCGATCGTGAACTCGGTCTTGACGTTGTCCTGGCCGAACAGACCGTCACCGAGGTCGACGCCGTAGGTGTTGACCGCCACCGACACCTTCGTGCCCGGCTGCCAGTACTCGGCGGGACGCCAGCGGACTTCCCGGTTGCTCAGCCAGTAGAAGGCGCCCTCGACAGGCGGTTCGGTCTTCACCGTGATCGCGCGCTGCGCGGCCAACCGGTTGGAGATGTTCTCATCGAACCGGACGGCCAGCGGCTGGCCCACCCCGACAACCTCACCCTCGTTGGGAAGTACGTAGGGCATCGTCAGGTTCTCCGGCGAATGCGTCTCGAACGTCATCTGCCGGCTGGCGACCCCGCCGAGGCCCATCGACTTCGCCGTCAGCGTGTAGCTCTTGTTGTAGCCGAGCGGTTCGGTGGTGGCCCAGGTGAGACCGTCCGGGCTCAGCTTGCCCGCGACCGCGTCGCCGTCCTCGTTGACCATCGTGACCGAGCCGAGCACGCCGCCCTCGGCGCCGATGGTGACCGGGCTGTCGACCGCGACACCCACTGCGCCGTCGGTCACCGAAGAAGTGAGCTTCGGCACCAGCAGGTCACCGAACGGGGTGCCCTTGTCGGAGATCACCTGCGGGGTCTCCGGTTCGGAGCCACTCGAGCAGGAGGTGAGCCCCAGCACGACGGCGGGAACCACCAGCATGCCCGCCCACCAGGCTCGTTGCCGACGCGGACGGGTCACCGAACCGACCTGCCACATTGTCTTCCCCACCTCACACCCAGAGTTCTACTTCGCGCGGATTCGTCGGCCACAGTCTACTGGCAGGTCCGACATGGGGCGCGCCGCCGAGATTCGCTCGGGACCCTTCTGAGGCCGCGATTTCACGTCCCGGCCGGTGGCCTGTTAATGTCTCTCCCGCGCGCCGTTAGCTCAGTTGGTAGAGCAGCTGACTCTTAATCAGCGGGTCCGGGGTTCGAAACCCTGACGGCGCACCACAACGAAAGCCCTGCTTCGGCGGGGTTTCGTTGTTTCGAGACACCTTTCGCGCCGTCACACAGGGCACACGATCACCCGACGGCGCCGTTGACCAGCCGTTCACTTTCCGTGTCACCCTCCGCGCTTTGAGCGAGGGGCTTGGGTTCAAGGCGGACGGCGACAAACGGCGGGCGGTCACCAATTTTATCCGTCTCCACTCGCAGCCGTGCGCTAACAAAATGCCCCACGGGAACTTTCATATGTAGACTCGTCAATTTGCCTACAGACATGCGCCGTCGGTGTCAGTATCGACTGGTCATAAAACTCTGCGGGGAGGAAGCAACGAAGATGGAGCTAATCGGGGAATGGACTGCCTTCCACGACCACATGCCAGGGAAGCCCAAGACACTGACAGCCAGCGGACAAGCGCAATTTCGGACGGAAGGCTGGTCGGTTGCAGTGCGCAGGAGTGAGCCTCAAGGGATCAACCCGAAGATGCTTTTACTTGAGTTGGAAGCAACCCACGACGGTGGGTCGCCCGAGGCTCTGACCACGATCGATGTGACGTGGACCGAGGAAACGGATTTCGAGTATGAGCAGGTGGCATTCACCGTCCTCGGCAGTCCGGAAGGGGACGCCGTCGAGGGCAAGACAATCGATGTCAAGTGCGTGCACTGAATGCGTCCGCATGAATCTGGTTCGTGACAATCCGATCGAACGGCAAGACCGACATTAGAGGTAAAATGAACAATTTGAAATGTCAATGGTCACTCGATAAGTTTGAAGCATATTCGCACATTGTCCTTGACGGAATGGGTCCGTACGTGGTTGTCAGAGGCGAGGGAGTTTGCCCCACGACGGGATACGCGGCGCACTTGGAGGAGTCGGGAAGCGATGCTGACACCCTCCGTGTGCGCATCGTCGAAGACGCCCCCGGCGGGGTCGCTTCCTCAGTGTTGACCGATACTCCCGTCACAGAATTCCGCGCTGTGTCCGAGGCGAAGCACGTCGAGATTGAAGGCGTCGGTACGCTACGCGTAGCACAGCGCTACGATGACTAATGGCCCAGGCCCACGGCCGCTTACCCGCCCGGTGCGGCACAGCGAGGAGCGACCGTAGTCGGTGAACCGGCCCCTCAAGCGTGTCGCACCGCAGCTCAAGGGCCGCGGCACCCCCGTCGGATCGGCCAGCCGCTTCCTTTGGCCTGAATGGTCCCTGCCGGCTGCTCTCGGGGACAGACTCCGCCGTCCCGTCCCGTCCCGTCGCGGCTCCTGCTGGTGACCCGTTGGTGCCAGTGATCGTTACTCGTTCCGTGTGTACGCGAAGCGGGGAGACACACCGTGATGGTCGCTGGCAGACCGCCGCATGCCCAGGCGTTTATACGCCGATGGTCATCGCCCTCGAACCTCGGCGCGTGCCCGGATTTGACGGTCACGAATTCGATCCCCGTCGGCGCTCTGTCACGCGCGAATAACAGTTGGCCGGGGCGCGAGCGCGGCCAGAGCAAGCCGCGCAGTTTCATCGTGACCGGAGCTGACATGGAGCACCACAGAGCTCGATACCTGCCAACGTAGTTTCGTTTCCGCGCCCGGCGTGCACGCGCGGCGTGCAACCGGCAGCACCGTGGCCGGCCCCGCTCCTCCGCCCAGCGACGACCGATGTGCTGCTTTCACACTACGAAGCCACTCTGGGTGTGCCACTCGGCGCTGGCGAGGTTGCTTGTAGCATGGCGTGGCCCACATTTTCGCATCACAAGCTGGCACATTGCGGAGATGACTGGTACCGTCAGTCGTTAGCTGGCAAGTTTGCGGCACAACACGCACCGACGGAATGGGGTCTTAGCTGATGTCCACAGCACGCGTTCCGCGCACCCCCGACTCGACGCCGGGCGGCGACGTTGCTGCACACGGACCGCTTTCAGTGGTGAGTTGCAGTCGGCTGGGCCGGCGCGCCAACCCCCCGCGCCTCTCGCTCGCCGACTGGCTCCTGCCGTCTCGTCGGCGCTGAGGAGCCCTAGCGGCGGGACCGCCGCAACGCCACCACCACGATGAGCAGCGCGACGCCTGCCAGGGAGGCCGCCACCGGCGGCTGGGACACGAACCCGATCACCTTGGTCTTGACGTCGTCAGCCAGCCGGCGCGGGTTGGCCCGCTCCGCCAGGGAGTCGACGGTCAGCGCCAACTGGTCGCGCGCCACGTCGATGTCCTTCTTGATGGCATCGGGATCCCGGTCCGCCACGTCATGTCCTCCAAGTCCGTGCTGGGTCCCCAGTCTGGTTCCCGTCTTGCCGAACTACCCTAGATCAGCCGGTGCGACCCGGACGGCACCGGTCGACCAGAAGGGATTTCAAGGCATGCCCCAGACCCCTCGCCTGTCGGTGGGCGACACCGCACCCGGCTTCAGCCTGCCCGACGCCGACGGCAACACCGTCTCCTTGGCGGATTACAAGGGCCGCAAGGTGATCGTCTACTTCTACCCCGCTGCGTCCACGCCCGGCTGCACCAAGCAGGCGTGCGATTTCCGGGACAGCCTGACCGAACTCAACGGCGCGGGGGTCGACGTCGTCGGCATCTCCCCCGACAAGCCGGCCAAACTGGCTAAGTTCCGCGACACCGAAAAGCTGACCTTCCCACTGCTGTCCGACCCCGACAAAGAAGTCCTCACCGCCTGGGGCGCATTCGGGGAGAAGACGATGTACGGCAAGACCGTCCAGGGCGTCATCCGGTCGACGTTCCTCGTCGACGAGGACGGCAAGATCGCCGAGGCGCAGTACAACGTGCGCGCCACCGGCCACGTCGCCAAACTGCGCCGCGACATCAAGGTCTAGCCATATCGATCGACGATCGCGAACACCTCGGCCCACTGTGGGGCGGATAGATCGCGCGGCAGCGGTGTGCCCCGGAAGCGTTGGCCGGCCAGCCACTTCCGGACCGCAGCCTTGGCCGAGGAGCCGGCGACTCTCGGCAGGATCTCGTGCAGCCCACGGCCCTTGCTCGTGAACACGCTGTGAACGAAGGCCTTGTAGCGGCGACGCCGCGCGGCATCGACGAGTGGATCGCTGCGCCGGGTGATCTTCAGCAGGCCTGCGTCGACGCCGGGTCTCGGCGTGAACGCCGCCGCGGGCACACGGCCGGCCAGGTCGAAGACGTACCACGGCCACCACTGCGCGGTCATCATCGTCGCCCCGCCGACAGCGGCGCGGCGGCGCGCGACCTCCCACTGGAGCAGCAGGACCGCTGCCGTCCAGTGGTCGGCGTGGAGGAGGTGCCGCAGTATCGCGGTGGTTTGGTGGAACGGCAGGTTTCCCACGATGACGTGTGGCGTGCGCGGCAGCCGGTAGTGCATGAAGTCGCCGGGCACGATCGTCGTGGGCGGATCGACTCGGCGCGCAAGCGTTCGCGCAAGCCGCGGATCGATCTCGATCGCTGTGATCGGTCGCCGCAGAGCCTGCATCGGTAGCGTCAAAGCCCCTCCCCCGGAGCCGATTTCGACGATCGGCCCGGCTGTCTGCGAGATGAGGCTGACGATCGTGTCGACCGCTTCGGGGTCGGTGAGGAAGTTTTGGCCGAGCTCGTGACGTCCGGGACGGTAGGTAGGCATGGGATGGGAACTCCGGGCGATGGTGGGATGGCCCGGGCAGCATGAGTACGCCGCCCAGCAACTGAAGGTGCTGAATGCGGCGGAGCCTGGTGAAAATTGCTCTCCGCCGCTAGAAGCGGCGGATCCTGGTCACTGCCATGTTCGTGTTCCCCACGGCTGCACCATACAAAAACGCGGCGTCATCGGCACGCGATTATTTCCCGGGTTGCTCAGCCCTTTCCGAGCTTCTCCAGCAGCAGCGCCTCCGCGGTGGCCGCACGCTCGAGGACACCGAGATGCAGGCTCTCGTTCACGCTGTGCGCCTGCGTCCCCGGATCCTCAACACCGGTGACCAGGATCGTCGCGTCCGGGAACGCGGCGGCGAACTCGGCGATGAACGGGATCGACCCGCCCATCCCCATGTCCACCGGGTCGGCGCCCCACGCCTGGGTGAACGCGGCGCGGGCCGCGTCGTACACCGGTCCGGACGCGTCGATCGCGTACGGCTGGCCGATGTCGCCCGGTGTCACCGTCAGTTGCGCACCCCACGGCACGCGCGCTTCGAGGTGGCGGGTCAGTGCCTCGAGGTGTGCCCGCGCGTCACCGCCCGGCGCGACCCGCATGCTGATCTTCGCCCGCGCCCGCGGGATCAGCGTGTTCGACGATTTCCCGATCGGAGTGGTGTCGATACCGATCACCGTGATCGCCGGCTTGGCCCACAGCCGTTGCACCACTGAGCCCGAACCTATTTCGCCGACCCCGGGCAGCAGGCCGGACTCCTCGCGCACCCAGGCCCCGCCGCGGTCTGCGTTGATTCCGGAGTCGGCTGGCCCCGCATCCTCGTGCAGACCGGCGACCGCCACATTCCCGTCGTCGTCGTGCAGGCTGGCCAGCAGCCGGACCAGCACGCTCAGCGCGTCGGGCACCACGCCACCCCACAGCCCCGAATGCAGGCCGTGGTCGAGGGTGGCCACCTCGACCACGCAGTCGGCCAGGCCGCGCAGCGAGACGGTGAGCGCCGGCCGGTCGGTGCTCCAGTTGTCGGAGTCGGCGATGACGATCACGTCGGCGGCCAGTAGATCCTTGTGCGCGGCAAGCAGATTCGCCAACGACGGTGAGCCGGACTCCTCCTCGCCCTCGACGAACACCGTCACCCCGACCGGCGGCTGACCACCGAAAGCGCGAAACGCCGCCAGATGCGTGGCGATACCGGCCTTGTCGTCGGCCGTCCCGCGGCCGTACAGCCGCCCGTCCCGCTCGGTGGGTTCGAACGGCGGCGACGACCATTGGCCCGCATCGCCTTCCGGCTGCACGTCGTGGTGGGCGTACAGCAGCACCGTCGGCGCACCAGGAGGCGCGGGATGACGGGCGATCACCGCGGGCGCTCCACCCTCGGCGACGATGCGGACGTCGTCGAAACCGGCCGCGCCGAGCAGGTCGGCCACCGCCTGCGCGCTGCGCTGCACCTCGTCCCTCCGCTCCGGATCGGCCCACACCGACTCGATGCGGACCAGATCCTCCAGATCGGATCGGACCGACGGTAGAACCTCCTGCACCCGTGCCACCACGTCGCTCATGGACACGAGCGTAGTAGGTCGCCCTCCCCCGCGAGCAGACGCAAAATCGCCCTCCGCGGCGTCGAAAAGGGCGATTCTGTGTCTGCTCGCGGGGGAATTCTCAGTCCGACTCGGCGTCCGCCTCACTGCGCTCCTGCTGCAGCCGGTCCTTGCTGCGCAGCAGCCGCAACAGCGTCACCAGGCCCAGCCCGCCGAGGATGTTGCCGGCCACGGTGTAACCGAACCACTGAAGCCAGTCGAGGTAACCGAACGGCGCATCGCCGGCGATCATCGCCCCGAAGATCAACAGCGAGTCCAGGATCGAGTGGAACATCTGCAACCCGGCCAGCAGGAAGGCGCCCGCGACGGCCGCGGCGATCTTCCCGACCACCGAATCGGTGCCGTGCTGCATCCGCGTCATCAGCGTGATCACCATGCCGCCGAGCAGCGCGAGGGCGAACGTCTCCGCCGACAGCGGTGCGGTCGCGTAGTGGGAGGCCGACTCGATGGTCTGCGCGTGCAACTTCGGGAACGCCGTCATGATCAGCCACATCAGCACCCAGCCGCCGACGAGGTTCGCGACCAGCGTGCCGCTCCACAGTTTGAGCAGCTGCCCGACGCCGGCGCGTTTGGCCGCCACGGTGGTGACGGGCACCAGGAAGCCCTCGGTGAACAGTTCGCTGCGACCCAGCAGCAGTGCGAGGAAACCGACCGAGAACGCCAGCCCGGCCAGCAGCGGATTGTGCGTGGCGTGCAGAACCGACAGGTAGGCGAGGACGCCGACGGCGATCTCGGTGCCGCCGAAGAATCCGGTGATCAACACTTCCCGCCAGTTGCGGTGCAACCGTTGGGTGCCTTCGTCGACCATGCGCTGGAAGGCGTGTTCGAGCGCGTCCTCGATGGGACTGTCCGAATCACCCAGCTCGCGCTGGCTGGTCTCGCTCACGATGGATCCTCACGGTTCGGTGTCACGATCCGCAGGGGTACCCGATGCGCGAATGGTCAAGCGGCCGCGCGGCTCAGGGCTCCTCGATGACCGCCACAGCCGCCGCCGTATCCCCCTCGTGCGTCAGCGACACATGGATGGTCGCCTCCCTGAGGTGCTCGGCGATGTCACCGGTGAGCCGCACCTTCGGCCGGCCCCACATGTCGGTGACCACCTCGATGTCGCGGTGGATACCTTCCGGAAGCGCGGGCCGCTTGGCGAACCGCGACCCCGACCACGCCTTGATGACCGCTTCCTTCGCCGCCCAGCGCGCCGCGAGGTGCCGCGCCGCCGACGAACTCTTGTCGGCGGCGTCGCGGCGCTCCCCGGGGGTGAACGTCTCGGCGAACACCGTCCCCGGACGGTCCACCTGCTCCGCGAAATCCGGAATGGATACCAGATCGATGCCCACGCCGACTATCGCCACGCAGTGACCCTAACGGACGTACACGTCACCGTCGCCAAGCCTCGACGACGCGTCGAGCAGCATCGCCGCCTCCTGGCGCTTCTCCGGCGCGTCGGGGCTGAACCGGCGGCCGTCGGGCCGCTCGTACATAGGCCGCCCACCGGCGATCGCCGACGCCAGCCGCCGTTGACCGGCCAGCGTGCGCTGCTCGGCCCGGCGTTGGTAATCGTCGCGCTGCTCGGCGTCGAGCGTCGCGAGGAACGCCGCCGGATGCACCAGTGCGATCAGCCCGGAGACGTGACCGAACCCGAGGCTGGTCACCAGACCGGCCTTGAGCGGGAACTTCTCGCCCATCCGCAGGGTCTCCCGCGGCCAGACGAAGTGCCCGGAAGTGGCCATCTCGTCGTCGACACAGTCGAGGCTGCGGTTGGGCGGGATGACCCCGTCGCGCAGCACCTGGCACAGGCCCATCATCTGGAAGACCGCGGCGCCGCCCTTGGAGTGGCCGGTCAGGGTCTTCTGGCTGACGATGAACATCGGCGCACCCTCGGACCGGCCCATCGAATCGGCGAGCCGCTCGTGCAGTTCGGTCTCGTTGGGGTCGTTGGCCAGTGTCGACGTGTCGTGCTTGTAGATCACCGAGATGTCGTCGGCACCCACCCCCAGCTTGGCCAGGGAACGGGCCAGCACCGAATCCTTGCCGCCACGGCCGGCGCCCAGCGCACCGAGCCCGGGAGCCGGGATCGAGGTGTGCACACCGTCGGCGAAGCTCTGCGCATATCCGACGACGGCGAGCACCGGCAGACCCATCTTGACCGCGAGGTCACCGCGGGCCAGCAGGATGGTGCCGCCGCCCTGCGCCTCGACGAAGCCGAGACGCCGACGGTCGTTGGCGCGGGAGAACTTTCCGTCGCTGATGCCCTTGGCCCGCATCATCGCGGTGTCGGCGGTGGCCGCCATGTCACCGAAGCCGATGACGGCTTCCAGCGTCATGTCGTCGAAGCCGCCGGCGACCACGAACTCGGCCTTGCCGAGCCGGATCTTGTCCATCCCCTCCTCGACCGACACCGCCGCGGTGGCGCATGCGCCGACCGGGTGGATCATCGCGCCATAGGAGCCGATGTAGGACTGGACCACGTGTGCGGCAACGACGTTCGGCAGCACCTCCTGCAGGATGTCGTTGGGCTTGCTGCGGCCGAGCAGGTTGCCGTGATACATCGTCTGCATCGAGGTCATGCCGCCCATGCCGGTGCCCTGCGTGCTGGCGACCAGGCTGGGGTGCACCCAGCGCATCAACTCGGTCGGCGTGAAGCCTGCGGACAGGAACGCGTCGACGGTCGCGACGATGTTCCACAGCGCCACCCGGTCGATCGAGTTGGCCATGTCGGGCGTGATGCCCCACACCGTCGGATCGAAGCCGGTGGGGATCTGCGCGCCGACCGTGCGGGACAGCTTCGTCTTACGCGGGACGCGGATCTCGGTGCCCGCCTTGCGGATCACCTGCCAGTCCGACGACTCCGGGACCGGTCGCACCACGGTGTGCTCGGGATCGAAGTCGACGAACGCGCGCGCCTCCTCCTCGGAGGACACCACGAAGCTGAAGTCCTTATCGAGGAACACGCTCACCAGCAGCGGCGACGAATGATCGGGGTCGATCGCACCGTCGTCGACGAATTCGCGGATGCCGCACCGCTCCACGACTGCGTCGTGGTAGCGCTCGACGAGCTCCTCCTCGGGCACCAGATCACCGCTTGCGGCGTCGTACCACCCGGGCTTCGGATCATCCTCCCACTTGATCATGCCTGTGGTCCAAGCCAATTCGAGGACACCGGCGGCCGACAGTTCGTGGTCGACCTCCATCTCGAAGCGGGTGCGCGACGAGCCGTACGGGCCGAGTTCGGCGCCGCCGACGATCACCACCAGGTCGGCGGGGTCGACGTCGAGGGGGGCCCACTCCGGCGCCGGCGCGGGCGAGAAGCCCCGGGGCGGCGACGGCAGCGCGGCGATGGTGCCCGGCACGGGTGCGTCGGCGTCCTCGTCGGCGGCGTTGGCGGCCATATCCTCGCGGGCCTTGGCTGCGAGTGCGGCCATGTCGAGTTCGATGTCACCGAGGCCGCCGGTCAGGTCGGCCTTGATCGGCTCACGGGCCGCGGCGACCTTGGACTCGATATCGCACAGCGACAGCAGCATGGAGGCCATCTCCGCGGTGGTGTACGTCGTCACACCCGCTTCCTCGACCGCACCGGCGATGGCGTCGTTGTGCCCCATCAGCCCGGTGCCCTTGGTCCAGCCGATCAACGCGTGCGCCAGCGAAACCCGCTGCGCCCACGATGATTCCGCGCTCCACCGGGTCACCAGAGCGTCGAGTGCCGACTTCGCCTCGCCGTAGGCGCCGTCACCGCCGAACATGCCGCGGTTCGGGGAACCGGGCAGCACGACGTGTAGCCGCGAGGCGATGTCGCGCTCCGCGCCGATGGACGACAGCCCGCCGATGAGCCGTTGCACGGCCCACAGCAGCACCTTCATCTCCATCTCGGAGCGCGAGCCGACCTCGGACATGTCGCCGGCCACGCGCGGTGCGGCGAACGGGAACAGCAGCGTCGGGGTCTGTGCGTCCTTGAGGTGAATCGATTTCGGCCCAAGGCTTTCCACCTGCTCGGTGCCGACCCACGACACGAGCGCGTCGATGTCGGAGTACGACGCCATGTTCGCGGGCACCACCCACAGCTTCGCGCCGAAGCGGGCGTTGTCGCGGTAGAGCGCCTTGTAGAACGCCAACCGGGCGTCGTCGAGGCGAGAGGTGGTCGCGACGACCGTGGCGCCGCCGTCGAGCAGCTGGCCCACCACGGCTGCGGCGATCGAACCCTTCGAGGCACCGGTCACCACCGCCACCTCGTCGCTGTAGCGACCACGGCCCGGGTTCTCCGCACCCGCCGCGATGCGGCCGAACAGCGACGCGTGGACGTTGCGGCCCACGGCGAGCGCCTTGCCCTGCCACCAGTTGGCCTGCGTGGCAACGACATGGCCGGCGCCTTCGAAGCGTTCGGACAGTCGCGGCCAGTCGGCTTCGACGTCGTCCTCGTCAGCCAGCCAGATCTTGACCAGATCCTCACGCGCGCTGGCCCACCGGTCGTCGAACACGACGGCCTTGCGCCCGTCGAACGCCGGCGACACCAGGCGCGGCCAGTCCGAACCCAATTCGGCAGTGACCAGGTCGATCAGTTCGGCGTCGGTCGCCGTCTCCGGCGCCGCCACCGGCGCGTCGAGACCGAGCTGACCCAGCACCAGGCGGGCCGCCGAGGCCAGCACGCCGTCGGGGCCGGTGACCTGTTCGGCGAACTCGCTCAGCGCGGCCGAATCGACGACGCCGCCACCGCCACCGCCCGCCGAGGGCAGCGAGACCGCGATGCCCTTGCGGGCGGCGACCGCGGCCACCGCGGCGTCGATGACCCTGTCCACGGTCGCGGCATCGGCCAGCGCACCGTCGTGCAGGCCACCGAGGCTGCCGCCGCGGACACTGCTGCCCTCACGGGTACCCAGCGCCACCTCGACGGTCACGTGCTTGGCCCAGCCGGTACCGAGTTCCCATGCCTTACCGACACGTTCGGCGATGTAGGCCGGACGCTTACCGGACGGGCCGAGCACCGTGCGCAACTGGTCGTTGATCGCGTCGGAGAGCACCGGACCGAACGGTTTGTACGTGCGGGCCAGCTTGGTGACCTGACCCTTGAGCGCACCGAGGTCGGCTTCCGCCGCACCGTCGATCGCGCCGAGGTTGAGCTCCGACCCCAGGTCGACCAGCATCTGGTTGCGTCGCGACGACGCCCCGTCGGTGATGGTCTCGATGGAGTCGAGTCCCTCGATCTGGTCCAGCCGCATCTTGGCCGACAGCGCAATGAGCGCGACGGTGGCATCGGCGGCGTCGAACGTGATGTCGTCGGGACGCGGGCCGCCGGACGGGGCGGCGGGAGCGGCAGGCGCAGCCGTGGCCGCGGCAGCCGTCGTCGTGGGAGCCGACTCGGTGACCGGCTCCGACTCCTCGGCCTCCGGTTCCGGATCGGTGTCGGTCGCGAACAGCATCGCGGCGTCGCGCTCGGTGTTGAGCACCTCCACCTTGCTGTGCGAGTACTCGGGCAGCTTGAGGGTGTTGGTGGCCAGGCCGGCAACCGTCGGCGCCGACTTCACGCCGATCTCCACGAACCGCTCGACACCGAGTCCGCCTGCGGCCTCCTCGATGAACAGCAGGTCCTGCGTCTCGATCCACCGCACCGGGCTGGCGAACTGCCAGGCCAACAGCTCGATGACGACCTTTCGGCAGAGCTCGCGCGGCTTCTCGTTGCGCCAGGTGTCGTAGTCGGCGAGGATCTCGTCGAGCGGTTCGGCCGGCACCAGATCCCGGATCTCCTCGATGAAGTCGCGGTCCAGCGTGAACGGCCGCGGCACCAGGTTCGGGATGTACTTGCCGATGAGCAGTTCGGGATCGGCGTCGCGCGGCATGACCCGCTCCAGTGAGCGGCGGAAGTCGGCCACACCGACCCGCAGCACCGAGGAGTGGAACGGCACGTCGATACCGGGCACGAGGATGAACGAGCGCTTACCGCCGCTGATCTCGCGACGGCGTTCGACCTCCTCCTCGAGGGCCTCGAGACCGCGCACGGTGCCGGCGATCGCATACTGCGAGCCCCGCAGGTTGTAGTTCACGATCTGCAGGAATTCACCTGTGCGCTCGGCGATCTCGGCGACCCAGGCGGTGACGTCGTCGTCGGCGAGGTCGATCTGGCTCGGCCGGATCGCGGCCAGCCGGTAGTTGGACCGGCCGTGCTCGTCGCGCGGGACGATGTCGTGCATCTTGCTGCCGCGGTGGAACACCACCTCGAGCAGCGCCTCGAGTTCGTAGACGCCCGACACACAGGCCAGCGCGGTGTACTCGCCGACCGAGTGACCGCAGGCGATCGCACCCTCGACGAACGCACCCTGCTCCCGCATCTCGGCGACCTGTGCCGCAGCGACGGTGGCCATCGCGACCTGGGTGAACTGCGTCAGATACAGCACGCCTTCGGGGTGCTGATAGTGCACCCCGGAGGCGATCAGGCTGGTGGGGTTGTCACGCACCACATGCAGGACGGAGAAACCCAGCGTCTCGCGGGTGAACTTGTCGGCCGAATCCCACACCTTGCGGGCGGCCTTGCTGCGGGCGCGGACCTCCATGCCCATGCCCTTGTGCTGGATGCCCTGACCGGGGAAGGCGTAGACGGTTTTCGGCGCCGCCAACCGGGCGGTCGCCGACATCACCAGATCCGTGCCGACCTTCGCGGTGACCTCGAGCACCTCGGCGCCGACGTCGATTCCGACGCGGTCGACGCGGAAGTCGATCTCGTCGCCGGGCAGCACCATGCCCAGGAATCGGGCAGTCCAGCCGACGAGGCGGGCCGGCGGAACGGCTTTACCGTCGGTGGCGGTCACGACGTGCTGGGCGGCGGCCGAGAGCCACATGCCGTGCACGATCGGCGATTCGAGCCCGGCCAGCAGCGCGGCGGCGCGGTCGATGTGGATCGGGTTGTGGTCGCCGGAGACCACGGCGAACGGCCGCATGTCGACCGGCGCGCCGACCGTGACGTCACGCCGGCGACGGCGCGGGGTGTCGGTGGCGTTGTCGGAGATCGCGCCGCCCGCACGCTCGGGGTCGCTCAGCTCCGCCGGGCCGGTACGGCCGCGGATCGCGAAGCGCTCCTCGAGGGTGGCCAGCACGGTGCCGTCCGGACCGGTGACGGACACCGACACGGGCACGACGCGGCCCACCTCGGTGTCGGTGGCCGTACCCGCCGTCGCGGTGACGGTCAGCTCGGCACGTTCCTGGGGCAGAGCCGCGACGAGATGGGCGCCGTGGTCGAGGTGCACCAGGCTCAGCAACCCCTCGACGACGGGGAAGCCGCTGTCGGTGACAGCCGATCCGATGGCGGAGAACACCGCGGGCCAGCACCGGCCGACCAGCGCGTCCGGCACCACCGTCAGCGTCGGGGCCAGGGGTGCGCCGAACGTCGCCGTGACACCGGTGTGGTCGGCGACCAGCTCGGGGTCCCAGGTGACGGTGACGGTTGCCGTCCCGTCCTGAACCGGCGGGAGCGCGTCGGGGCCGTCGACACCGGCCGCGATCGCCAGCACCGCACGCATCGCGGTGGCCGCGTCTTCGGTGGTGACCAGCGGCGCGCCGCCGGTGCGGATGACGTCGGTGAGGGTGAAGCGGATCTCGATCCACGTGCCCGACAGCGGGACGCTCAGCACCACATGCTGATCCCCGGGTCGCTCCGCTCCTGCCCGCCGGACCTGCTCGTCGGCCACCTCCAGCCGGGCACCGGTGGACGCGTGGGTGGCGGTGCGGCCCTCGTCGCGCACCTGCCAGGCCTTGGGGGCGGCGATGCGGTGCACGGGGTTGACCGCCGTGCGACCGGCCCACAGCACGTCGGGCGCGTCGAGCAGGACCGCGAGGGGTCCGTCCACGTCGGCGCGGCCCTTGCGGCGGCTACTCACCGGCTGCGGGTCGCCGTTGCGCGCGAGCACCTCGTCGACCGCGGCCTGCTCGAACCGGTCGAGGAGGTCACCGACGGGCTCGTCGACGCGGGTGATTCCCGCGACGGCGGAGGTGCCGGGAATGATGCACACCTGGTCGGCGGTGTAGCGGGCGTCGTGGGCCTGCCACAGCGAATCGCTGCGCCACCAGCGGCGCACGTCCTTGTCGATGACCGGCACGAAGTTGACCGGCTTGCCCAGCGTCTTGCACAGCTGGACGAAGAACGGCACGTCGGCCGGGTGCAGCTTCACGGTCTCGGCGTCGGGATAGCGGTTCGACAACTCGGAGAGCGCCGCCTCCGGGTCCTCCAGCAGCTCCTCGGAGGCGAACAGCGTGTCGATCGGGCCGTGGTCCCGCGGGTGCAGGCGGGCTTCAGCGCGCTGCAGCATCTGCTCGAACCGGTTACGCCAGGTGACGTCCAGCCACGGCGAGTCGCCCGTGCTGGTGTCGGCCGTGCTGTCCCCGTCGCCGATGGACAGCTCGACGTAACGGCGCAGCCACTGCAGGTACGTCATGTCTTCGACGTCACCGAAGTACGGCTTGGCCGTCGCGGCCATCGCGGCGATGATCTCGTCGCGGCGCGCCGCCACGGCGTCGGCGTCACCGGCGACGTCGTCGAGCAGCCGGCCGCAGCGCGACGCGGCGTTGTCGATCTCGTGGATGTCGGCGCCGAGCTGGCTGCGCCCGGAGGCCATGCCGCCCTGGGCCTTGCCCGCCCCGACCCACTGATCGGTGCCCTGGGTGTCTACCAGCAGCTGCTTGACGGCCGGTGAGGTGGTGGCCTCGAGCGCGGCCATCGCCGCGGTGCCGACGAGGATGCCGTCGACCGGCATCACGGGGAAGCCGTAGACCTGCGACCACCGGCCGCTGAGGTACTCCGCGGCACGTTCTGGCGTGCCGATCCCGCCGCCGACGCAGATGGTGATGTTGGAGCGCGACCGAAGCTCTGAGTAGGTGGTCAGCAGCAGGTCGTCGAGGTCCTCCCACGAGTGGTGGCCACCGGCTCGGCCGCCCTCGATGTGGACGATGACCGGTTTGGTGGGCGCCTCGGCGGCGATCCGGATGACCGACCGGATCTGCTCGACGGTGCCGGGCTTGAACACCACGTGGCTGATGCCGATGCCGTTGAGCTCGTCGATCAGGTCGACGGCCTCTTCGAGGTCGGGAATCCCCGCGGTGACCACGACGCCGTCGATGGGGGCGCCGGACTGGCGGGCCTTCTGCACCAGCCGCTTTCCGCCCAGCTGCAGCTTCCACAGGTACGGGTCGAGGAACAGCGAGTTGAACTGGATGGCACGGCCGGGTTCGAGCAGCGTGGTGAGCTCTGCGATGCGGTCGTCGAAGATCTCTTCGGTGACCTGGCCGCCACCGGCGAGTTCGGCCCAGTGGCCGGCGTTGGCCGCCGCCGCGACGATCTTGGCGTCGACGGTGGTGGGGGTCATCCCGGCCAGCAGGATCGGCGAGCGGCCGGTCAGGCGGGTGAACTTGGTGGACAGCTTCACCGAGCCGTCGGGCAGCTGCACGGCGGTCGGGGTGTAGCTCGACCACGGGCGGGCCACCTCGGGGACGGCGCCGACGGTGAACAGGTTGCGCTGGCCGCCGCGGGTGGCGGCGGGCACGATGCCCACACCGAGCCCGCGGATCACCGGGGCGGTCAACCGGGTGAGGATGTCGCCGGGACCGAGGTCGAGGATCCACCGCGCGCCTGCGTCGTGCAGCTCGGTGACCTCGTCGACCCAGTCGACCTGGCTGACGAGGATGGCCTCGGTCATCTGGCGCGCCAGCTCGACGTCGATACCGACGGCTTCGGCCCACCGGCCGACGATGTCGATGCCGTCGGCCAGGCGCGGGGTGTGGAAGCCGACCTCGACCTGCACCGGGTCGAATGCCGGCGCGAAGACCGCACCGCCGCGCAGCTTGCTCTTGCGCTCGGCCTCTTCCTTCTCCGCGATCTGGTTGCAGTACAGCTCGAAGCGCGACAGTTGCTCGGGGGTGCCGGTGATGACAACGGAGCGGCGGCCGTTGCGGATCGACAGCACCGGGGGCAGCACGGTACGCACGTCGGAGGAGAACTCCTCGAGCAGTTCGTAGATGCGCTCGGGGTCGGCGTTGGTGACGGAGACCATCGGGGGGCGATCGCCGAGGACCGTGATGCCGCGACGACGGGCGACGAGTGTGCCCGCCGCGCCGATCAGCTGGGCCAGCGCGAGCAGCTCGACGTCCTTGGCGCCCTTGGCGGCCAGCGCCTCGACGGCCAGGACACCCTGGGAGTGGCCGGCCACCGCGACGGGCGGCGTGTCGAACAGGTCCATGCCCTGGCGGGCGAGCGCGCGCACCGCGGCGACCTGGGTCAGCAGCACGCCCGGCACGGACACCGCAGCGGAGGTCAGCTGCTTGGCGGTCGGAACGGGCTCCTCGGCGGCGAGCGCGCGCACCCAGCGCAGCGGTTCGAAGCCGATCGGGCGGACGACCACGAGCTCCTTGGCGACGGGCTCCAGCAGCAGTTCCGCCTCGCCTGCGAGCGTGGCCAACTCCGATTCGATGCCCGTCGAGGACACCAGCTCCTCGAGCGTCTCCAGCCACGCGCTGCCCTGCCCACCGAAGGCCACCGCGAACGGCTCGCCCGCGGTCAGCCGATCCACCAGTGCATGGGTGGACTTGGCTCCGGACTCGTCGCCCCAGCCGGTGGACACCCTGTCATGCTCGTAGATCGTCACGTGTCGTTATCTCCTCGGTGATGCTCTGGCGCTCGCACGTATTGCTGGCGAACGTCGGTGTGTCGGGTGGTCGTCTCCGGCGGCGGCCCGCGCTGCACTGCGGCGAGCCGACGGCGATTCGGCGTCGAATCCGGCCGGTCGCGTCGCGAGCGGACCCGTGGTTCCATCCGCGGGGAGACAACCCAGCCCCACTAAGAGTGGCATAAGAGGAGGCGGCCCCCGGGTGACCGAATTGGTTACTGGCGAGTTCTACGCTCGGGTAACCCGCGCTTGGGTAACACGCCGTTCGGAGGGCGCGACCGGCTGCCGGGACAAACGTCCTGCTGGCAGGTGGTTACGGTCGAGTAGCTCCAACTGCCCTGATCACGGCAGTATCGTTACCAAATCGTTATCTAACTTTCCATTCTTCCGAAGTGCGTGGTCAGACCCTGTGACGGGTCGACAGGAGCGCCCGATCTGTCCAGTCGGAGCCGCCCCGGGGGTGCGAATGTTTGCTGCTTCTACTTACTGATCGGTAGGGTCTCTAATCCCACTGACCGAATTGCGGCCGCAGGATGTGGTTGATGTCGACGCCGACACCGCCGACCTGACGTTTGTCGATCTCCACCTGATGCAGGTGCGCGGCAGGGTGTGCGACGCGTCCCGGCGAACCCCAGTTGTGTTGCCAGAAGTAGGTGCCGATGCCGTCCTGCAGGGCCCACTCGATGGTCTTCGAGTTGGCGTAGACGCCCACCCGCTGACGGCCCAGCACCGCCTCCCACCCCTTCAGATACGGCGCCACCTGCTGTTTGTACTGCTCGAAGGTGGGGTCGTCGTCGATCGATGCGTAGATCGGCGATCCATAGGAACCGCCGGCAGCCACGTGCAGTTCCCAGCCTCGTTTGGCGTGCGCCACCCCCGCGCTCTGCCCGGCCAGCCAATCGGCGGAGTCGGCCTTCCCGAACTGGTAGCACGACACGATCTTGAGGCCGTTCTGGTACAGATCGCGGGCCTCGGGCAGTTGGATCGGCTTACCCAGCATCCATGCCCCGCCCGGTCGGCGGTCTGAGACGTAGCGGATAGCTCCGATGGCCCCGGAGGCGCGGATGTCGGCCGCGCGGATCACGCCGGCGGCATAGTCGAGAAGCACCCCGAGCGGGGCCGCCGCGGCCGGGGGTGCCAGCGCCGAGGCGACGGCGTGCAGGCCGGCACTCATGCCGAGGACGGCGGGAGCGGCCGCTTTCAACACCTCACGCCGCGAGATCGACACGCGAAACAGACTACGACGGCGACCTCACGTTTCACATCAACGCCACTGGCCACTCTCGTATCAGTTTCCTTCGCGGACCGCCTGCGGAGGTGCCGGCCGCGCACTGCCTGCGATGCGCTCGTCGCCGCACGGCCATGACATCTGGGCGTGCAGCGCCTCGTCGAGGTGACGGGCGACCAGCCTGTTGGCCAGCTCCCGGTAGTCCTGCACCATCCGGTGCATCTCCAGCGGCTCCGGTGTTTGATCAGGTCCAAAGCGGGCCTCGATGCACTCCTGCAGCGCCTCGGCCACGACCCCGGCCAGGGTGTCAACGTCGCGCCGGGTGGATGCCACGATGCGCACGATGGCCCGAATGTAGAGCATCGGATCGGGTGCGCGGCTGACGATCTCGGCGATCGACGGATCCAGGAACACGAGGCTGCCCTCGACGATCTCGGCGAGGCCGTAAGCCACCAGTTGGTCCGCCTCCTCGCAGGTGGCGTCGACGTCGAGGGCGCGAGCCGTCGGCGGCTGCTCGTCGTGCCCACCCTCGGCGGCGAACAGCGAGCGCTGCAAGCCCAGGATGTCGGCCAGGTCGGCACCGGCGCGCATGCTCGCGAAGAACTCCGCGATGTGGGCGGAACTGAATCCCCGGCGCAGGAGCTGGTTGATCGTGTCGAGCTGAGCCAGGTGATAGGCGTTGTAGAAGGCCGAGCGGCCCTGACGGCGCGGCGGGTCGAGCAACCCGCGCTCCCGGTATGCGCGGATATTGCGCGTACTGACCCCTGAGATCCGAGCCAACTCGTTCAGCCGGTACTCGATCACGTCCACGCTCCTCCTTTCGCGCGCGTCGTGCATCGAACCGCGGCACAAGTCACTGTACCCGCGGTGCGGCGAAACGAGCGAACTCAGCCGATCTTGTGCCGTAATTCCGTCGTCAGGCTCACTACAGCCGATGAGCAGGAACAACATCAAACCTCATGCGCACCACTGAACATAAAAGTGCATTTTCAGCCAACTCCGAGGTCAACGGCCCAGGCCTCCGTCGGCCGGCCGCAGCGAATGTCACAGTCCACGGAGTCGTCAACGGCCCAGCGCCTGGGACACGATGGAACGCAGACATCAGCCAATCGACGGAGGGTTTCCGAGTGCGCCCCTGGATCGTGTGGGCCACCGGATTGCTGGCCTACATCGTCGCGGTGATGGACCGCACCACCCTGGGGGTCTCCGGCCTCGACGCCGGCGAGCGGTTCTCCGCCACTCCGAGCGTCCTGGCCACCTTCGTCGTCCTGCAAGTCGTGGTGTATGCCGGTGCGCAGGTACCCGCGGGCCTCCTTCTGGACCGCTTCGGATCCAAGGTGCTGATCGTCCTCGGAGCGGCGCTGATGGCGTCCGGTCAGCTAACCCTGGCGGTCAGTGAGTCACTGCCTGCCGCGATCGCAGCCAGGGCGGTCCTGGGTCTCGGCGACGCGCTGACGTTCATCTCGGTGCTCCGGTTGGTTCCGCACTGGTTCTCGCCGAAACAGGTTCCACTCGTCACGCAGCTGACCGGCTTCTGCGGACAGCTCGGCCAGGTGCTCTCCGCGGTGCCGTTCCTGGCGATCCTCGGCGTCGCCGGATGGACCACGGCCTACACCTCGGCGGCGGCATTCGGCCTGGTGGCCATGGTGCTGACGCTCGCGCTGGTCAAGGACACCCCGTCCGGGCGGCATGTCCCGGAATCGACGAACTCCATCGGCGACACTCTGCGCAGCGTCAAGACGGTGTGGCTGCGGCCGGGGACCCGGCTGGGCTTCTTCACCCACATGGGTACGCAGTTTTCGGTCACGGTGTTCGCCCTGATGTGGGGAGTTCCCTACCTGACGGCCGCGCAGGGCCTGTCGAGGTCGGCGGCCGGTTCCCTGCTGTCGGTCTCCGTGCTGGCGGCCATCGTGGCCGGCGTCGCGATCGGCATCTTCACCGGCAGGCACCCGCACCGCAGATCGTGGCTGGTGCTGGGCATCATCGGCTCCAATGCGCTCATCTGGGCCATCGTGCTCGCCCTGCCCGGCCCCGCCCCGCTGTGGCTGCTGGTGACGCTCGTCGTCGTCATCTCGGTCGGCGGACCGGGATCGATGGTCGGCTTCGACTTCGCGCGCACCTTCAACCCGAGCGCCACCCTGGGCACCGCCCAGGGAATGGTGAACATGGGCGGCTTCCTCGCCTCGCTGCTGTTGATGCAGGCGATGGGCCAGATCCTGGACGCCGCAGGTGGTTACTCGTTCGATACGTTCCGGTGGGCCTGGACGGCGCAGTACGCGGTGTGGACGCTGGCCACGGCCGGGATCCTGATCACCCGCCGTAAAACGCGCCGGGTGATGAAGCTCGAACAGGAGCGCATACTGCTCGAGGGCTTCGACGCCAATCTCGCGCCGCGCGCGGATCGCTAACGCTTGCGGGCGGACTCGCGCCGGTTGGCCTTCTTGATCGCGGCGACCAGTTCGTCCTTGGTCATCGTCGAGCGGCCGGAGATGTCGAGGCGCCGGGCCACCTCGACGAGATGTTTCTTCGACGCGTTGGCGTTGACGCCTTCGGCGGTTTCACCCTTGGCGTTCGGTCCGCCACTCTCCGCCCGCGTGTCCGACGGGCCCTTCTCGTCCTTGGGCTCCCAGTGGTCGCCGACCTTCTCGTAGCTGTGCTTCAGCGCGCTGTACGCCACCCGGTGCGCCCGTTCGGCATCGCCGTACTCGTCGGCGGCGGAATCGTGGGCCTTGGCGAACGTCCGCTGAGCCTTGGCGTCCGACTTCTTCAGGGTGCTGGGCAGTTCACTCTTCTTGGCCTGACCGCCCTTGGTGGTCTTCGGCATCGCGGCCTCCCATGTCCGTCGGCTACCGAGGGACTTGCCCACGGGCACATCGGCTAAACCCGGCTGAGCAGGGCGCTAGGCACCCTCGCCCGCGCGAGCGTTGAGGTGACGACGACCGGTCGCCTCGTATCCGAGCACTGTGACCACCGGTGCCAGCGTCACGATCACCAGACACACCGCCATCGGCAACCCGCCGGCGGCCAGCCACACCGCCCCGACGAGCACCGCGACCGTCCCGACGACGAGAGATCCGTGGAAGGCGTTGACCGACCGCGCCAGCAACGCGTAGAGGATGTAGAGGCCGATGTGGTAGACCCCGACCGGCACGGCGACCGTCGCGACGGTCAGTACCGAACTCAGCTTCGAGTGATGCTCGATGAAATACGCGGCGGCGTGCAGGCCTGCCCCGGTCGCCACGATCGCGCCGAACACCGGGATGTGCAGGTAGCCGAACCAGAACGAGGCGGCGCGGTCGGCATGCAGAAGATCGGCGTGCGGCACCAGGAAGTACACCCACCACATCCCGAACGTCAGACCGGTGCCCGCAACCGCAACGAGCACGGCGTCCGTCGACCACCCCTGCGCCCCTACGGCGGCCGAGATCGAGGCGACCGTGCCGACCACGCCCTCGCCCAGGGCGATGATCGCCAGCAGCCCGTACCTCTCGACGATGTGATGCGCGTGCCACGGCGTTCCGCTCATCCGGCGCTCCGCGACCACCGGCCCGGACAACTCCACAGCGACCAGAACCACGACGCACAGGAAGAACACGCCAGCCGAGGTCGGTATGAAGATCTGTGCGGCCCAGCCGATCTGCGCGACTGTCACTGCAGCGGCGTAGGTCAGGCAGGCCGATCTCCGCGCGGGATCCTGGGCGGCTGCCCGCAGCCACTGTGCGACGAGCGCGATCCGCATGACGACGTAACCGGCCACCAGGACCGCGTTGTCGACCTGTCCGCCGTGTTCGAGCGAGGCGAACATCTGCGGCAGACCGAGCGCGAGGACGATCACGCCCACCATCTGCAGCATCGTCAACAGCCGGTAGACCCAGTCGTCGGTGTCGTAGGCCGACGCGAACCAGCTGAAGTTGATCCACGCCCAGCAGATCGAGAACGTGGCGAAGGCGAATCCGGTCAGGCCCGCGCCGAGGTGGTCTTCGGCGAGCAGGTGCGCGAACTGCGACGCGGCGATGCCGAACGCGACGACGAAGGTGAGGTCGAACAGAAGTTCAAGCGGTGTGGCCGTCCGGTGCGGTTCGTGCGGATCGCGGCCCACCATGCGGCGCAGCCGGTGCGCGGGTGTCGGGCTGCCGACGGTTGACTCGACGTTGCTCACGTGTCCCTCTTCTCCCTGGCGTGCGGCTACATTCTCACCGCGCGGGGGGGTGACCCGTTTTCTAGACCGGGTCGAACGAGGATATGAGCCAAGCGCCGTTGATCCTGGTCAAGCCGACCCGGACCGCACTCATCGCGAAGGCGCCCTCAGGGTTCTCCGCGCTCGTGGTGTTCTGGTTGATGAACACCAGCACTTCGGCCGACCCCGGCGTCAGCTGCGACACCGCGGCACGCACCACCGCCGCTGTCGTCTTCACCGACTTCTGCTTGGCCGCCGGAGTGACGATGTCCTGGGTGAATTGCGTGTAGTACGAAAGGAAGTCACCGGTCAACCGCGACTTGGCCGCCGTGAAATCCTGTTCGAGGCTGTCCGGCGAATACGACAGCAGCGCGACGGTGCCGTCCTTGGCCGTGGTGAGCACCGAATCACTGACTGCCTGGCTGATCTGCTGGTCGGGGCGGTACTGGGTGAAGTACAGCCAGCCCGTCAACGCCGCGGAAGCCACCAACGCGACCGCCAGCACGATCGCGGTGATGCTGACTCGCGTGGTGCGTCGGGTGCGGGTCGGGGGCGCCGGCTCCGCGGTGTCGGCGTGGGTGTCGGTCTCGACGGCGTCGGTCTCGACGGCCGGCGATCCGGCCTCGGCGGCGGTGTCGGTGTCGGGCTTGTCGTCTGCGCTCACGGCACGAACTCCACTTTCGACATCTTGAGCTGGTCACCTTCTCGGGCCAGATTCACGCTGAGTCGCCACGCGCGGGGCTCTTGCTTGGCGCCGGCGGCGTTGGTCACCTTGGTCTCGGCGGCCACCAGGACCACGCCCGAGTTGGCGTCGTCGGCAATGGATTCCACGGCGGCGCCCTTGACGGTCACCTCGGTGACCACCTTCGACTCCTGTGCCACCTGGTTGAAATCCTCCGCCTGCTGTTCGAAGTCCTTCTTGAATTGTCCGGTGGTGTTGTCGATGATGCGCTGGATGTCGTCCTTGGCGGAATTGAAGTTCAACGACATCAGTGTCACCGCGCCTTGACGCCCCGCCGCCTCGAATTCGGCCGCGGTCCGGTTGTGCTTCTCGGTCTCGGTGTGTTGCCAGATCATCAGTCCGCTGACGGTGAGCAGCGCCAGGGTGCACAGCACCGCCACCGTCGCAGCGACGACCTTCCACACCGGGGGTCGCGCCCGACGCTGCAGCTGCTCATCGGCCGGGGCTTCGTCAACCGGTTCGACGTCGGTCGTATCAGCGTCGGTCGTATCAGCGTCGGTCGTTGCGTCCGGTTCGGCGGCCACAACGGGTGTGGGTTCGGGGTCTTTCGCCTCGGCCTCGACAGGCGCGGGCGCCGAGGCGGCGCGGCGCAACCGGATCGCCCTCGCGCGGGCACGGGCGGCGGCGGCCATCGCCTCCGCTTCGGCGGCCTCGGCCTCGGCTTCCTCGGCCAGCGCCGTCGCGTCGTCGTCGACCACCTCGGCCCCATCGACACGCTCGTCGTCTACCTGATCGCCGCCGAGGAGGGGCGAGGCGCGCTTGCGGAACGGCATGCGACCTCCTGTCTGGGAGTACTTCTTCGCGAGAACGGCATTTTCAGTTTTCGGTAATGATACCGACGATAGCGCATCGGTAATGGGGTTCAGACGCAGCGCTTCCTGCGGAAATGCGGTTTACGCGCTGTGCGTGCGCTCAGCGCAATTCGCTCTTCATGACCTTACCGGTGGCATTGAGCGGCAGCCCCTCGAGGAACTCTACATACCGCGGGACCTTGAATCCTGCCATGCGTTCCCGACTCCAGGCGACGAGCTCGTCCGCGGTGATCGGCGCCGGCGCACCGCGCTGTGGCACCACGAACGCCTTGCCGACCTGACCCATCCGTTCATCGGGCACACCGATGACGGCGACCTGGGCGACAGCCGGATGCTCGAGCAGGAAACCCTCGATCTCGGCGGGGTAGGCGTTGAATCCGCCCACGATGAACATGTCCTTCTTGCGGCCGACGATGCGCAGGCGGCCGGCGTCGTCGAGCGTGCCGAGATCCCCCGTGTGCAACCAGCCGTCCGCATCGATCGACTCCGCGGTCGCCGCCGGATCGTCGAGGTAGCCCTGCATGACGCTGTAACCGCGCACCAGCACTTCACCGTCATCGGCGATGCGGACCTCGACCCCGTCGCACGCGGTACCGACCGTGGTGGCGATGTCGGTGAACGAGTCGCCGGGCCGCGACAACGTGGCCGTACCCGCCTCGGTGAGCCCGTATCCGGTCGCCAGCGTCTGGAACGGCAGCTCTTCGAGGACCCGACGCACCAGTTCGACCGGGATGTCGGCCGCCCCCGTCACACCGGCACGCAACGTGGCCAGCTTCGTCTTGTCCTCGACCGCCAGCAGGGAGTGATAGAGCGTCGGCGGACCGGGCAGCATGGTGATGCGTTCGGCCGCGATCAGGTCGACGACGCGGTCCACGTCGAACACCGGAACCGGCACCATCGTCGCGCCACGGATGAACGACGCGATCAGCCCGGCCTTGTACCCGAAGGTGTGGAAGTAGGGATTCACCATCAGATAGCGGTCGCCCGGCCGCAGATCGGCGAGGTCGCACCACTCCTCGTACAGCCGCAGGTTCTGCCGGTGGTTCATCATCACACCTTTGGGCCTGCCGGTCGTACCGGAGGTGAAGATGATGTCGGAGATATCGGAGCCCTCGACCCGCTGCTCGAAAGGGCCTCCGCTGGAAAGGAAGTCGGATTTGACGTCGATCACCGGCGGCACCCGGCCGGGCATCGAGGAAGGCAATGCGTAGTCCTGGTCCAGGAAACCCTGCTGAACCAGCACCGCCTTCGCACCGCTGCGGCCGATGACGTCGGCCGCCTCCTCTGACTTGAACCGGGTGTTGACGGGTACGAGGACGCCGCCGGCGGTCAACAGGCCGAACGCCGCGATGATCCATTCGGCGGAGTTCGGCGCCCAGATCGCGGCGCGGTCGCCCTTTCCGATTCCGAACTCGGCGAACGCGCCTGCCGCACAATGGATTCGGTCGGCAACCTCCGAAAAGGACAAGCGCAGCGGACCGTCGACGACCGCTTCCGCGTCGCCGAACCGGTCCGCTGCGCTGCACACCATCTCGGGGATGGTGTCCCAGCGGGGCTGGTAGGTCACGTCGTGACGAGACGCCCGAGGTTTCCGCCCATGATCTTCGCCTGGTCCTCGACGGCGAGGTGCTCGAGCGCGGTCACGTAGTGCGTCGGCTCGGCCAGACCCTCGGGATGCGGCCAGTCCGAACCGTAGAGCACCTGGTCCACCCCGATCAGGTTGATCAGGTCGTCGATGCCCTCCTCGTAGAACGGGCTGACGTAGATGCGGTTCTTGATCTCCTCCATCGGGTTGCCCGCGAAGGCTTCCGGCGCCTTTTTGTACACCTCGGCCATGGAATCGAGCAGGGGGAACATCCACTTCGACCCGGCCTCGACGATTCCGACTTTGAGCGTGGGGAACCGGAACAGCGCGCCGTGAATCACCCACGAGGCCACCGCATCCTGGATCGGCCGCCACTCGTTGAGGATCGACATCGCGTTGGTCTGGAACGGCAGCATCTCCTGCGCGCCGCCGTCCCACTCGGAGGTATACCGCGAGTAGCCACTGTCAGACGAGTGCATCCCGACGAAGATGTCGTACTCCACACACTTCTGCCAGAACGGATCGAATTCGGGCAGGGCGAACGACCGGGGACCGCGGAAGCCGGGCACCGGAGCCGGACGAATCAGGATGGCGCGGGCGCCGCGCTTGACCGCCCACTCCAGCTCCTCGATGGCCTTCTCCACGATCGGCAGCGTGATCACCGGGGTGGTGAAGATGCGGTTCTGGTAGTTGAAGCCCCATACCTCGTGCAGCCACTCGTTGAGCGCGTGCACGATCACGTGGATGGCGACTGGGTCGTCGGACAGCCGTTCCTCGATCAGGCTGGCCAGCGTCGGGAACATCAGTGTGCGGTCGAGACCCAGCTCGTTCATCTTCTCCAGGCGCGGAGCGGGCTCGAAGAACGCCGGGATGGCCCGCATCGGCTCGCCGAAGAGTTCACGCTTGCTCTTGCCGTCGGGGTTGCCGAACTTGAAGTACTCCTCCCAGGCGCCCGGCTGGGCCACCACGGAGAAGGTGGGGTTCGGGATGTAGTTGCTGATCTGGCCCCGCAGGGCGATCTTGGTGCGCCCGTTGATCTCGACGTACTGGACGACGTCCTTGTACTCCTTCGGGAGGTACTTGGTCATCGCCTCCGGCGGCTCGTAGAGATGGTTGTCCGCGTCGAACAGCGGAAACGGTATGTCGACCCGATGCGACAGTTGCCCCATGAAACACTCCTTTTCTTATTGCGAGAATCGTATTCTCAATTTGTCACGGCTGCAACGCCCTGCTTCGCGCTGCGGCGAACCTGCTCCCTCATCAGCACTTTCTGCACCTTTCCGCTGGCGGTGCGGGGATAGTCCTGCCCTTCAGGGATCCGCTGCAGTTCCTCGGGCCACTTCTGACGCGCGACGCCGGCACGCGCGAAATGCGCGCGGACGTCGTCGAGCGTGGGCATCGGATGGCCGTTCCTGATACGCAGCACCGCGGCCACGTGCTCGCCGAGACGGGCGTCCGGCGCCGAGACCACCACCGCCTCGGCGACGGCCGGCATACCCAGCAACACCTCTTCGACCTCGAGCGCGCTGATGTTCTCGCCACCGCGGATGATCACGTCGGCCTTGCGATCGGTGATGGTCAGGTACCCGTCTTCGTCGAGGACGCCGACGTCACCGGTGTGGTACCAGCCGTCCTCGTCGAATGCCTTGGCGGTCAACGCCTCATCGATGTAGCCGAGGCAGAGATCGGGTCCTCGCGAGAGGATCTCGCCGTCGTCGGTGAGCTTGATCTCCACACCGGGACGCGGATCGCCGTCGGTGTAGAGGCGCTTGTCCTCCGCCGCGCCGGGCCGCGATCCGGTGATCGACGGATGTTCGGTGCTGCCGTAGGAGCGGAACACGAACAGTCCGAGGTCGGCCAGCCGCCGCGTCACCGTCGCCGGGACCGTCGAGCCGCCGAGGCCGACCGTGGAGAAGCGCTGGATGTGGGCGGGTGTGCAGTCGGGATGGTCGAGCAGGCTGGTGACGAAGTACGGGGGGCCGCCACCGATCGACAACTCCTCGGTCTCCATCAGCGCGAGCACCTTGCCGGGGTCCCACACGTCGCACAGGTCGACCGGCGCGTTCTCGAGCACCGGGATGAGGAAGGCGCCGACCATGCCGATGAAGTGTCCGACCGGCGTGGCGGTCAACTGGCGGCCGCGGTCAGGTGGGTAGTTCTCGAGCAGCTGACGGGTCTCGAATCCCAGTGTCTGGTGACTGTGGACGACGCCCTTCGGATCTCGGGTGGTGCCCGATGTGAACGCGATCAGAGCAGGGCTGGCCGGATCGGTATGGACGTTATCGGTCATCGGTTCGCCGTCGAGCAGGTCGTCGAAGCTGGTGTCGCCGACCAGGCCGACGATCGGCACGTCCGCGCACAGATCCGGCTGGAACGCCATCCGGCCGAACTCCGCGGTGGTGATGAACACCTTGGGCCGCGCCGTCGCCATGATGTGGCCGAGTTCCTTGCGGCCGTAGAAATGCACGATGGGCACCACCACCGCGCCGAGGAACGCCGAGGCCCAGAACGTCATCGCGGCCTCCGCCCAGTTCGGCAACTGCAGCGCGACCACGTCGCCCGGACCCACGCCGCGCCGCCTCAGGCCGGCGGCCAGCCGGCGGGCCTGCAGTTCGACGTCGGCGAAGGTGCCGCGGTACGGACGCACGTCGGAGTGCACGTAGAAGCCGGTGTCCGGCCCCCGCTCCAGGTGACGCGCCAGGAGTTCGCCGAGCGTTTCGGGTGTCCACCACCCCTCGTGCTCGTACCGTTTGATCAGCTCAACCGGAATCTCGCGCATGGTCCCCAAACTCTTGGCGGCAAGAGGTGCACCGCGCGCTCACCGCACCGGCGCCCTCGTCGGTGATGCTATTCTCCGCAACCGAGAATGCCAATACCGTAACGGGAGAACGTCTGATGGTCGACCTCGAGATCCAGGACAGATTGGCTGTCATCACGATCGATCGTCCACATGCCCGCAACGCCATTTCCCTGGAGACCATGGGGCAGTTGGAGAAGGCGCTCGACGGCGTCGGTGGAGCGAGGGCGCTGGTCGTGACCGGCGCCGGCGACAAGGCGTTCGTCTCCGGCGGCGACCTCAAGGAACTCAGCGCGCTGCGCACCGAGGCCGAGGCATCGGCCATGGCGTTGCGGATGCGCACGATCTGCGACCGGATCGCGGAATTCCCCGGTCCGGTGGTCGCGGCCCTGAACGGCCACGCGCTGGGCGGCGGTGCAGAGGTGGCGGTGGCCGCAGACATCCGGCTCGCCGCGGACGACATCCGGATCGGCTTCAACCAGGTATCGCTGGAGATCATGCCGGCATGGGGCGGCGCAGAACGCCTGGCCGCGCTGGTCGGCAACAGCAGGGCGTTGCTACTGGCAGGCACCGGCCGCATCCTGACCGCCGCCGAGGCGTTCGAGCTGAACCTGGTGGACCTGGTCCTGCCCAGGGAGGGCTTCGACGAGGGCTGGCGCACGATCGCCCGCTCGCTTGCCGGCCGGCCCGCCGGCGAGATCAAACGCGTCATCGACGGGGTGCCGACCACCGAGGCCGTGTCGGCGTTCGCACGCCTGTGGGTCGCCGACGAACACTGGGCGGCCGCGGACAGGGTCATGAAGCGACCCAAGTGACGGGCATTGCCGCTTCGATTCTCTCTAGACGAGAATGCCATTTCCCACTAGGGTCACCGTTGTGCAGGCCCGCCTGGTTGCGGCCTGCCCGGACACGGAGGACGACGCATGGCGAAGGCGCTTGCGCCCGAGATTTCGACCTGGCCCGAGGACCAACCTCAGCTGATCGGCAGCAGCTGCGGGCGCTGCGCGGCCACCACCTTCCCGGTGCAGGACCGTTGCCCGAAGTGCAGCGCCGGGGAGATGTCCGACGTGCTGCTTCCCCGCCGCGGCACGCTGATCGCCTGGACCACCCAGGGCTTCCCGCCCGGAGCGCCCTACAAGGGGCCGACCGGTAAGGACTTCGTCCCCTTCGGGGTCGGTCTGGTCCAACTAGATGACGTCATCCGCGTCGAGGGCCGGCTCACCGAGAACGACCCCGCCAAACTCGAATTCGGCATGGCGGTCGAGTTGACCATGGTGCCGTTCGCCAAGGACGACGACGGCGAGGAGATCATCACCTTCGCCTTCCAGCCGATCTGAGCCGGCCGACGAGAGGAACAGTCGAATCATGAACGACGTAGCGATCATCGGCGTAGGGCTGCACCCCTTCGGCAGGTTCGACAAGACCGCGATGCAGATGGGCGCCGAGGCGATTCAATTCGCGCTCACCGACGCCAAACTGGAGTGGAAGGACATCCAGTTCGGCTTCGGCGGCAGTTACGAGGTGTCCAATCCCGATGCGGTCACCCGCCTGGTCGGCCTGACCGGCATCACGTTCACCAACGTATTCAACGCCTGCGCGACGGCGGCAAGCGCCATCCAGCAGACCGCCGACACCATCCGCCTGGGCAAGTACGACATCGGTATCGCCATCGGCCTGGACAAGCATCCGCGCGGTGCGTTCACCGACGATCCCGCCAAACTGGCGCTGCCGCAGTGGTATGCGGAGAACGGCCAGTTCGTCACCACCAAGTTCTTCGGGATGAAGGCCAACCACTACCTGCACAAGCACGGTATCTCGCAGGCCACGCTGGCCAAGGTGGCGGCCAAGAACTTCCGCAACGGTGCCATCAACCCGAACGCGTTCCGCCGCAAGCCGATCGCCGAGGACGAGATCCTCAACTCGACGGTGCTGAACTACCCGCTTACCCAGTACATGTTCTGCGCACCGGATGAGGGCGCGGCCGCGGTCATCATGTGCCGCGGTGACATCGCGCACCGCTACACCGACAAGCCGGTGTTCCTGCGCGCCAGCGAGATCCGTACCCGCACCTTCGGCGCCTACGAGGTGCACGCCACCTCCGCGCCGCTCGACGAGGACCCCTCCCCCACCGTCTACGCGGCGCGGGCAGCCTACGAGATCGCCGGAATCGGGCCCGAGGACGTCGACGTCGCCCAGCTACAGGACACCGACGCCGGCGCGGAGGTCATCCACATGGCCGAGACCGGGCTCTGCGCCGACGGTGAGCAGGAGAAGCTGCTCGCCGACGGCGCCACCGAAATCGGTGGTTCAATACCGGTCAACACCGACGGCGGGCTGATCGCCAACGGCGAGCCCATCGGTGCGTCCGGCTTGCGCCAGGTGCACGAGATCGTGCGGCAACTGCGCGGCGAGGCCGGCGAACGGCAGGTGCCAGGCGAGCCGAAAGTCGGTCTGGCGCAGGTATACGGCGCCCCGGGCACCGCCTCGGCGACGATCCTGTCCGTGTAACCGACGCGATGACGACCGCCCGCGCCGAGACGACAGCGTCGGCTGACGTCAGGACACAGACCATCGGCCTGTGGACGGGATTGTGCGCCGGCGTCGTGGTCCTCATCGGGTTCTTGATCTACCCCGGCTTCTTCCCGCCGATGTCACCGGCCATGCCGGCCGACGAGGTCGCCGCTTTCTACCGGGAGAACGCCGCGCTGGTGCGCGCCACCATGATCACCTGGAATATCTGCGGCATCATGGTGCTGCCGTTCTTCATGGTCATCGTCGTGCAGATGAAGCGGATGGCCACCCAGAGCCATGTGCTGGCGTACTGCTATCTCACCGCAGCGGTGAGCGGGGCGACGATCTTCGCACTCGCCGACATCTTCTTCCTCGTCGCGGCATTCCGCCCGGACCGCAGTCCCGAACTGGTCCAGTTGCTCAACGACATGGCGTGGATCATCTTCGTCGCCCCGGTCGGCATGTTGGTGGCCCAGAATCTGTTGCTGGCGTTGGCGATTCATCTCGACAACGGCCCCCGCCCGGTCTTCCCGCGGTGGGTGGGGCTCGTGGCCCTGGTCACCGCGCTGGCCATGGCGCCCGCGGCGTGCGCGGCGGCAGTCTCGAGCGGTCCGCTGGCATGGGACGGCGCCGTGTCGTTCTGGCTGCGCAACGGCGCGTTCCTGTGTTTCGTCGTCGTGATGTTCTTCGCGCTGCGTACCGCGCTGCGGCGCCAGGCGGCCGAGGAAGGCGCCGCGCCGTGAGCGCGCTGGTATCCGACCAGACGACGGCATCGGGCACCCGGCCCGCAGGAACGCGCGACATCTGGATCGTCTTCTGGATCGTGCCCGCCTTCTACGCCGCGTTCGGGGCGATCTTCTTCGCGCTCGCGCGGGTGATGCCGCCGCCGCGACCGGACGTCACGACGGCGGGCAAGGTGGACTTCTTCGCCGCCCACGGACCGACCATCCAGATCGGCTTCGGACTGCTGATCCTCATCGTCGGCGGCGCCGGGGTGGCTAACGGCATCGTGGTCTACCACATGAAACGGATGACGACCGGATCCGTCTGCGCCTACATCTATCTCGGCGGGATGGCGGTGGGCGCGCTGCCGGGCTGCCTGCTGGTCGCCTTCTGCTTCCTGGCCGCCGTGTACCGCCCCGACCGCGACCCCGAACTGCTGTCGCTGCTCTACGACCTCGGCTGTCTGTCCTACGTGGGATCGCTCGGGTGCTTCACCGCGGCGTATGTCGGCTTCGCGGTGGCCATCCTGCTCGACCGCAACGGGATCTTCCCGAAATGGCTGGCGTACGTGACGGTGTGGCAGATCGTCACCGAGATCATGGCTATTCCCATCTTCGTCACCACCGCAGGCCCGTTCGCGTGGAACGGCTCCATGTCGTTCTGGACGGGGACGGTCGTCTTCGGATTCTGGCTGTCGTGCGTGATCTACTTCCTGAAGAGGGCAAACGAACAACAGTCCCCCGCCGAGACACCGCTGGACTGACGCCGATGACCGAGACCCGACAGGCGCCCTCCGCGTCGCCCGCCCGCCCCGAGACTCACCTCCCCGGCGACGGCGCGATGTGGGTGATGGTGCTCGGCGACCTGATCATCTTCGGCGCCTACTTCGTGATCTACATGGTCCACCGCGCCATGGCACCGGAGGCCTTCCTCGCCGCACAACAACACCTCAGCCTTACCGCGGGTGTTCTCAACACCCTTGTCCTGCTGACGAGTTCGTGGTTTGTCGCGCGCGGCGTGCTGGCCGCACGCGCCGGTGACCACACCACCGCACTGCGCCTCACCTACGCGGGCGGCCTCTGCGGCGTGCTGTTCATCGGCATCAAGGTCTACGAATGGTCGGCGAAGATCGGTCAGGGGTATTCGCTGGGCAGCGGCGAGTTCTTCGGTTTCTACTACATGCTCACCGGCGTCCACCTCTTCCACCTCGCGCTGGGCCTGCTCATCCTGGGGATCGCGGCGCGGGAATTGCGGACCAGACGGCGCATGTCGATGGTGGAGTCCGGCGCGACCTACTGGCACATGGTGGACCTGCTGTGGGTCGTCATCTTCGCCCTGCTCTACGTGATGAGGTGACCGATGGCCACCACACCCGCGCACCCCGCCGCCGCGCAGCGCGCAGTCACCGTGGTCTGGCTCGCACTCGCCGCCATCACGGTCGTGTCCTGGTGGCTGGCGCCCGGACACTCCGGCGGGCCGGCGACCACCAGCGTCCCGATCACGCTTGCGGTGGCGGCGCTCGCCGTGGTCAAGGGACGCTTGATCATTCGTTACTTCATGGAGGTGCGGCACGCACCGCGCTGGCTGCAGGTGTCCACCGATGCCTGGCTCATCGTGTTGTGGGCGGCGGTGCTCGGCATCTACCTGTATTGAGGCACCGCATCCGGAGTTGACCAATCTTCGCCACTGGGAAAAACGTCGTTCTAGAATATGAAAATGCGATTCCCGGCCCGCCCCCCGTCGTTGACCGTCGGTACCGCGGTGCTGGTCGTGATGGCGAGCGTGCTCTCGTCGGCGCCGACCGCGGGCGCCCAGCCCCCGCGTCCGTTGAACGTCAAGTACACGGTGTGGGCCGAACGGCCGTTCCCGGTGACGATCTACTACCGAGAGATCGACCCGCCCAACTGGGCCGAGTACAGCCACAACCCGTATGTCTTCAGCCCCAAGGCCAAAGCCGACGTCGGTCCCGACGCGCAATGGATCCTCGACGTCACCCTTGCCGACCCCGAGCAGTGGGCGATGGTGACGGCGACAAGCGGACCGTCAACGCAGGCGCCCAACATTCATTGCGTTCTCGCGGTGGACGGGGTTGTGGTTGCCACCGACGCCGGCCCGAAAGGTGCGCTCTGCTCCATTCGCAGTTGGTGATCGTTCGGCGAAGCCACGCCGTCCGCCGAGAGGGGCTCGCCCTCCAGTCGGCCCAGCCAGGCGTGCACGAACTTCACGATCTCGTCGTGCCCCTCGGTCATGCCCAGGCCGCGTTCCATCACGAGCACCTGGGAGGCACCGGTGGCGAAGAACGTCCACACCACCGGCGGCACGTCGGCCATGTCGACGCCGTAGCGCTGCAGGACGGCGGCGATGGCCTTGGTCTGCTGCTCCCGCGCGCGCTGCGCGTAGAGCGCGATCTCGGCGTGCAGCGCCTTACGGTGGTTGGCCAGCCCCATGAACTCCAGCGTCAGCCGGGCCGAGGACGGGTCGGTCATCAGCCGCCACAGCGTCCACAGAGGTTGGGCCGTCTCGAGGGCCGCCGCCTGTGCCGCCAGACCCTGATCGGCCAGGCGGCGGAACAGCGCGAGCAACAGCTCGTCCATGGTGCGGAAGTAGTAATGCACGAGTTGGGGCTTCAGATCGGCTCGCTCGGCCACGCGGCGCGACGTGACCGCGGCGTACCCCTCGTCCAGCATCAACTGTTGGGCGGCGTCGAGCAGCACGACGCGGTTCTTCGCGTCCGGTGCGCCGATCCGTCGCCCCGAAGCCATCGAAACCCTCTCCTGTCCGCCTGCGCGCATCCCAACCCGCAGATCGTAGACGCCGACCCGCCGTGTGAGGTTGACCACGACTCAACCCCCATGCTAAGCAGATGCTCAGCATATTCACTTCTCGGGTCCAGGCGGCCCAAGCCCGCCGCCAATCCAATTCGGCGGACACCGATTTCGGGAGGAAGCGACACCCATGGCGACTGACTACGACTCCATCGACTACTTCACAGACCCGTCGCTGGTCCCCGACCCGCACCCGTACTACGACCACCTGCGCAGTAAGTGCCCGGTGCAACCGGAGCCGCACTACGGCGTGCTGGCGGTCACGGGTTACGAGGAGGCCAACTCGGTCCTCAAAGACGCTGACACCTTCTCGTCGTGTATCGCCCTCGGCGGGCCGTTCCCGCCGCTGCCGTTCACGCCCGAAGGTGAGGACCTCACCGAGCAGATCGCCGCGCACCGCTCGCACCTGCCGATGTTCGAGCACATGGTCACCATGGACCCGCCCGAACACACCTACGCGCGCTCCCTGTTGAACCGGCTCCTGACGCCCAAGCGTCTCAAGGAGAACGAGGACTTCATGTGGCGCCTCGCCGACGAAGTCCTCGACGACTTCGTCTCCGCAGGAAAGTGTGACTTCCTCTCCGCGTACGCCAAGCCCTTCTCGCTGTTGGTGATCGCCGATCTGCTCGGGGTGCCCGAGGAGGATCACGAGGAGTTCCGCAACGTGCTGGGCGCCCCCCGGCCCGAGGCACAGGTCGGCCGCCTCGACGGCTCGAACGTCGGAACCAACCCCCTGGAATGGCTCGACGACAAGTTCATCGGCTATCTCGCCGATCGCCGGCAGAACCCCCGTAACGACGTCTTGACCGCCCTGGCGACCGCGAAGTACCCGGACGAGTCGACTCCGGAGCTCATCGAGGTCGCCCGCTCGGCGACGTTCCTGTTCGCCGCGGGCCAGGAGACCACCACCAAGCTGCTGTCGGCGTCGATGCGCGTCCTGGGCGACCACCCCGAGATCCAGGAGGCCCTGCGCAACGACCGCAGCCGCATCCCCACGTTCGTCGAGGAGTCGCTGCGCATGGACGCGCCGGTGAAGAGCCAGTTCCGGTTGGCCAAGCGGCCCGCCACGATTGGCGACGTCGACGTGAAGACCGGCACGATCGTGATGGTGTGCCCGGGTGCGGTGAATCGCGATCCCGGCCGCTTCGAGGACCCCCACGAGTTCCACCTCGACCGCAAGAACGTCCGGGAACACATCGCGTTCGGACGCGGCGTGCACTCCTGCCCGGGCGGGCCGCTGGCCCGCGTCGAGGGCCGGGTGTCGATCGAGCGGCTCCTGGACCGGATGGCCGACATCACGATCGACGAGGAGTACCACGGGCCCGCCGGCGAGCGCGTCTACAACTACGAGCCGACGTTCATCCTGCGCGGCCTCACCGACCTCCACATCAAGTACACACCGGTCGGGTGAGTGCCGGGGGCCCGGAAGGGCCCCGTCCCGCGCGTGCCGAGCCGCCGTGGGCCGACGGCGTCCCGGTGCGCCGGTGACGTCTTACGTATCGCCCGACCGAGGCGGGGTATCGCCGCGTGTCCAATAGGCGCGGCCCGGGTCGCCTGCCACCACACAGCTCAGGAACAGGCCGTCCGGCGCCTGGGCGACTCCGCCTTCGAGCGTGGAGCACCCGTCGTTCTCGTTCTTGATCCCGTGCATCTCCGGCGAGCGGAACCACCGGGGTTCATATCGCCGCGGGGAACCGCAGAAGACCAGGCGTCCCCACGAGGTCACGCCGAAAACGTAGTGGGTGGTGGTGCTGCAGTAGGAACCCAGAACGATGTTCGGGGCGATGCCCGGTGTACAGGAGGGGTCGTGACACTCCGGGGGCTGGGCTGCAGCGCGTGGCGCGGCGGGCGCCATCGCAACACTCATCAAAAATGCAGCAAACACTGCCACCATGGCTCGCACCGACATATTGTCACATGTTCCGGCAACGATCTTCTCGCATTTGGAGAACATCGCTTCGAGCGCCGTTAGGCTGGCACACATGCGAGAAGTGGGTCTGACAGGCGTAGCGGCGGCGGCAATCACCCTCATCGGAGCGTTGGGCGCAGCACCGTCCGCGCACGCCTCGAACTTCGGAGTAGAACTCAACGGCACGTATCGGGCGATCTCGAACGGCGAATGGGCGCAGCGTAACCAGGTCTATTTCGACGAACAGTCCACGGAGGAGATCTGGACGATCACATCGAGCTGCGTCAGCCCGATCGAGTGCACCGGTGAGATCAGAAGCAACGTCGGTTGGACCGCCCCGATGACCTTCGAGGGCTCCTATTGGACTGCAGAGCACGAGATTCCGAACTGGGTGCCGTGCCCCGACGGCACCTTCGCCTCCGGCGAACAGAAGTTCCTCATCTGGGGGATCAACCCCGTCGCGAACCACCGTGACGTGAAGATCACCACCCTCCTGGCGGGACGCAACATCACCAAAGGTGCGAAGGGTGCCTGCGGCAGGAACGAGCAAGTCGTCAAGGAGCTTCCCGTCCGGGTGGAGAAGCTGACCTGACCTGGCGGGCCCGCGCGGGCCTCAGATCGGAAGCAGGTCCTTCCACGACTTCGGTTCGGCCCCGGCGCGCACATTCGTCAGCTGCTGGAGCTGACCGTCGGGCGAGATGTATTCACCCGTTCCGGGGTCATAGTGCGCGACGGCGACGGAGGGACCACCAGAGTCGTTGCCGTTGAAGGCACTCGGCGTGGCGGGTACGGCACCGTTGCCGGCAGGCGGCGACACCGGCGGCGCCGCCGGGAGGGGCGTGCCGTTGATGGAGTTGCCGGCCGGCGGCGGTGGGGGCACCGGCCGCGCCGGAGCGCTCGGCGGCGCGATCGGCGCCGGCGTGCTCCGCACCGGTGAGGGGGGCTGCGGCGCCGTGCCGGGCGCCGCGCCCGGGGGCAGTGGTGTGCCCCCTGTCGGCGCATGGATCCGATCGCTGAAGTCCACGCGATCGTCCGGCGGGATGCCCTGGGAGACCAGATTCGGGTCGAATGGGTACGGCCCAAGTGAGTGTTCGCGCATCGCCAGCGGCTGAAATCCCCTGGGGTCATTGCAGAGTTCGACCGTGGGCGCGCGCTTTCCCGGGTGTCCCATGCAGGGGTAGTTGCGGGCACCACGGACCGCAATCGGCGAGTCCTGCGGCAGCTTGCAGTACAGCCCATCCGGTGTGTCGAGCGTCGTCGTATCCTCCGGTGAACGCCATTGCGACGGCGGGAGGAAGCCGACAGTGCACGGCTGGGGATCGCCGATGGTGATCGCGAAATCACCCGAGGGCAGCCCCGTCGGATTGTTCTGCGGAAGCCCGAATGACTGCTGTGCCGCAATGATTCCCGGGAAGATGACGAGGAGTTGCTCGAGGGAGGGATTGTAGGTGACGAGGGTCTGGCCGACGGTGGTCAGATTCGCCAGCAGCACCGGTAGCGTCGGCTTCACCTGATTCAGGAGCTGCGAAACCTCCTGCGCGAAGCCGGGTCCGCGCTGCAGGATCGCGCGCACTTCGGGGTCGTTCTGCACAAGCTGCTCGCTGACCCCGGACAGGCTGCGCGCCCAGGCCCGGATGGCGTCGGTGGTCTCCGCCTGTGAGTCCAGAAGTGGTCCGCTGTCGTCGATCAACGCCCGCATCTGGTCGGAGACACCGTTGGCGTCCTTGGTCACCTTGCTCGCGGAGTCCAGCAGTGACGCGAAATCCGGGCCCGCACCGTTGAACGCCTTGAACGTCTCGTCGAGCACGTCGCTGATCCGGCCCTCCGGGATGCTGTCGACCAGTTTGCTGACCTGATCGAGCATCGGCCCCACCGCCTGAGGGACCGTCGCGTTCTCCTGGGTGATGACCGATCCGTCCTCGAGGTACGGGCCGGAATCCGTGCGCGGACGCAGATCGACGTACTGCTCCCCCACCGCGGACACACTGCGGACGGCGGCTTCCAGATCGGCGGGGATCTCCGGCGACATGTCCAGCAGCAGCGTGGCTTTCGCACCCTTCTCGGTCAGCTCTACTGCCGTCACCTCGCCGACCTGCACACCGCGGTAGGTCACATTGCTGAACTGGTAGAGGCCGCCGCCGGTCGGCAGCTCCAGCGTCACGTTCACCTTGCCGATACCGAGCAGGGTCGGCACCTTCATGTACGCGAAGACCATCACACCCACACCGACGATCGACGCGATCGTGAAGATGACGAGTTGGGTTCGGACGAAGCGTGTCAGCATCAGCCACCGCCTCCAGGTGTCGATTGGGCGTCGTTCGGCGGCGGCGCAGGGGCAGGTGGAGCAGAGGCTCCCGGACCGTACGGTCCGGCGAAGATCTGCGACGACGTGGTGACTGCCGGCACCCCCATCCCGGGCAGCGCGGCGGGCGGCGGAACCACCGGCACGAGCGGCTCGGTCACCGGTGGCATCGCGCCGGCGGGCGGCGAATCCTGACCGGGCGCCAGCAGCTGTTCGGCCGCCGCGTCCGAGGGCGACTGCGGTGGCGGCGGCGTGGCGGCGCTCAGCATCGGATCGTAGGAGTAGTTCAGGTAATACGGGTCCCCCGGCGCGGGAATGAGCTTGGCGTTCTCGTCACCCCACCGAGTACCGAGGAACATCGTCTTCTTCAGTCGCGGATAGGTGAGGTCGAAGATCGCATACAGATTGATGAAGTCACCCTTGGTGATCTTGTCGGCGAACGCCGGGCCGTAGGGAAAGGCCGTCGCCCAGATCAGCGCAGAAGACAGATCCGGTCCGATATCGGCCAGCGACTTGAGGGCCGGCTCCAGGTTCCGCAGGTTGGTCACGAGATCATCACCCGCGTCGTTGACCAGACCGGTGGCCGTGTCGCTGAACCGCCCGAGCTTCTCCAGCGCGGTGGTCAGCCGGGGGCGTTCCTTGATCAGCACGTCGAGTGCCGGTGGGATGTCCTTGAGTGCACGGTCGATCACGTCGCGCTGGCCGGCGAACGTACCGGAGACGCGCCTCAGTTCTTCGATGGCACTGATGATGTTGTCCCGCTGTCCATCGAGCACACCGACGAATCTGTCGAGCCGGCCGAGCAGTTCGCGGAACTCCGGCGCGCGCCCGGACAACGCGATGTTGGCATTGTGGATGATGTCGCCCACCTGGCCGAGTCCGCCGCCGTTGACGACGACGGACAGTGACGAGAGCGTCCGTTCGGTGGACGGGTAGGTCGACGAATCGTTCAGCGCGACGGTGGCGCCGGGCTGCAATCGACCACTCGGCCCTTCACCGACCGGTGGATTGAGTGCCAGGTGCATGGATCCCAACAGGCTGGTCTGACCGACGGTGGCCACGGCGTTGGCAGGCACCACCACGTCCGGCTTGACCGAGATCTCCACGTCGGCGTGCCAGTTCTGCACCGTCATCTTGCCCACACTGCCGACGACCACATCGTCGATCAGCACCGGTGCGTTCGACTCCAGGGTCGCCACATTCGCGACCTCCACGTGGTAGCTGACCGCGTCGGATCCCCGCCCGGGTGCCCCCGGCAGCGGCAGCGAGTTCAAGCCCTGATACGAACAACCCGTCAGCGTGAGGGCAACGCACGAGCCGACGACGGCAAACCTCTTCGTCGCCTGAATCATGAGGGCGGCATCCCTTCTGCCGGCAACAGCGGTGCATCCGGAGGCGGCGGCGGCGGCGGCGGGGTCGCCGGAAGCAACATCCCCTCGACGGTCGACGGGCCCGGAGGCACGTTCGACATCACGTTGGGCGGTCCGGGAAGCGGCGCGCCCGGGAACAGGGCCGGCGACGGAATGGCCGGGGCATCCCTGTCAGGTGCGTACAGTCCCGGCTGCCCGGGCGGAGCCCTCCAACCAGGGGGCGGTGGCACGTCTCCGGCGCCGGTGTAGGCCGACACGGTCGGCGGTGGTTCGGGTGGGTCACCCGGCCCGGCTCCGCCTGGGGCCAGCTTCGGATCGGTGATGATCATCCGGTCCGGATTCACCGCAGGCCGCAGGTAGGGGTTGACGGGAAGCGGAAGGTTGTTGAAGTTGGCCAGCCGCAACGCCGGACCCAGGTATTGCTCGCAGAGTTTCGCCGTCTCGGGTGCGGTGACGTTGGCGACGGCGCCGATCATGCCGCAGATGAACCACACCGGATTCGAGAAGTTCACGATCGAGAAGGCGCCCGTGACCGACCCGCCGTTCGGGTAGTAGATGTTGTTGAAGTTGGCGATGGCGTTCGGGGTGATGTGAAGAACGTTCTCGAGGGCGAGACGATTGTCGACCAGGACCTGAGTGACGTTGCCCAGCCGCTGGATCTGCTCTGCGGTCTGGTTGCGGGTCCCCGCGACGAACCGCTGCACTTCGCCGATGGCGACCGACAGGTCGGACAGCGCGCCGTCGAACTCGTCCCTGTTGTCGTTCAACACGCTGCTCAGACTGGCCAGTCGATTCTGGAACAGGACGATCTGTTCTTTACTGTCCCGAAGCGCACTGACGAAGATCTGCAGGTTCTTGACGATGTCGACGATGTTGCCGCTGCCTTCGGCGAAAATCCGTGCTGCGCCGGATAATTGAGCCAGCGTTTGCCGGAGCTTGTCGCCGTTGCCCTCCAACGCGTTCGCGGCACTGTCGATGAAGCGCGACACCGAAGTGCCGGACACCTTGGAATCCTGACCGGTACCGGGTCCCAATTCTGTTGCCAGCCGCATCAACTGGTCCTTGACCTCGTCCCACTCGACCGGTACGGCGGTCCTGTCCCTCGGAATCACCGCGCCGTCACCCAGCGTCGGCCCTGCTCCCGTCCGGTACGCCGGCGTGAGCTGAACGTAGCGGGCGGCGATCAGGTTCGGAGCGACGATGATCGCCTTGGCCTCGGCCGGGACCGAAACGCCATGGTCGATCTTCATCACCAGCTTGGTCTCCGTGCCCTCGGGCTCGATGGCGTCGATGGTGCCGACCTTGATGCCCGCCACCCGCACCTCGTCACCGGGGTAGATCGCCGTCGCCGTCGGGAAGTACGCGCTGACCGTGGTGGGCCCGAAAAAGACCTGGCGCACGACGAACGCGGCACCGACGAACAGCAGGACGACCAGCAGCAACGCCGTGCCGGCCGCCAATCGCTTACGGGTTTCCATCATCAGGGAGATCTCCTGGCTGCGGGATGCCGTTGACGGGGAATTCCAGCTCGGCCCGCGGCCCGGCGTTGTCCGGCGGCTGACCGGCATTGACGCCTCGCCTGAACCCGAACGCGTAGTCCAGGAACGGCTGCAGCAGCTGTCCGAATGCGAGGTTGGGGACCAGGGCGTTGTAGTACGCGCCGTTCGCGACGATCTCGCCCTGTGTCAGGTAGTACTTGGCCGCCCCGGGGAGCATCTTGGCCAGGTTGTCCCGGTTCTTCTCCAGCACCGCGGTGACCGAGTTCAACCGCTCCAGAGTCGGCGCCAGTTCCTGCTCGTTGTCGGCGACCACGCCGCTGAGTTCACGTGAGACCGCCGAGATGTTGGCGAGCAGGCTCACGATCGCCTGCCGGCGCTCATTGAGCACGGCGAGCAGGTCGTTGGCGTTCAGGATCAGCGCGTTGACCTGCTTGCTGCGTTCGGCGAAGATCCCGGTGACGTCGCCGGCCGTCTTCAGCAGCTCCGACAGACTCTCGTTTCGGTTGTTGAGCGACTTCGACAGCCGCGACAGCCCGTCGAACGCCGGACCCAGCTGAGGACTGATCTGATCGAGCGTCGCGGCCAGCGTGTCCAGCGACTGGTTGAGCGTGTCGGTGTTCGTGCCGGCGGTGTTGGTGGTGAGCTCGCCGAGCGCATCCGACAACGAGTACGGCGAGGACGTTCGGGACGTCGGGATGGGCGCAGTGCGCGACAGGTTGCCACTGCCCGCCGGCTTCAGCACCAGCACCCGCTCGCCGAGCAGGGTTCCGGTGCGGATATCGGCCGTGCTGTCGGAGCCCAGCGCGTACCTGCTGTCGACGGTGAAATCGACCAGCGCGTCGCCATTGTCGAGACCGACCGAGGTGACCGAGCCGACCTTGATGCCGGAGACCGTCACATCGTTACCGGTGGCAATGCCACCCGCCTCGGTGAACAGCGCCTGGTATCGCAGTGCGGTGGCCATGGAGATCAGGCGCTCCGGTGCCAGGCCCACGGCGACGATGAGGATCATCACGACGAGGCCGATGACGCCGGACTTGATCAGCTGCGATCCGCGGTACTTCAGCATCTAGTTCTCCTCGCACCTTCCCGCTTCCTGCCGGATCCACGGGAAGACCACCGTGCGTCCCTGAAGATCGCTGGCGCGGAACGTGACAGCGCAGATGTAATAAGGGAAGAAGGCGCCATAGGAGCCCACCCGTGCGAGTTTGCGATAGATCTCGGGCAACTTCTGAAGCGTGGCGTCGATCCGGGGCTTGTCGTTGTCGAGGATCGGGGCGAGCTCGTTCAACTGGTCGACCGTGCCGGCCAGCGGCTGTCGGGCCCTACCGAGCAGATCTGCCAGTGACGCCGTGCCGTTGTCCAACGACTCGATGGCAGTGCCGATCGGGTCGCGATCGGCCGACAGCCCATTGACGAGTTTCTCGAGTCGGTCGACCGCGCCGGAGAACTCGTCACCGTCTTCGGCCAGCGTCGCCAGCACCGTTCGCAGATCGTCGATCAAGGCTTCGATGACCTGGCCGTTGTCCGCCAGCGAGTTGGTGAACGACGAGGTCCTCGACATCAGCGATTCCAGCGTTCCGCCCTGGCCCTGCAGGACCTGGATCAGGGACGAGGTCAGCGCGTTGACGTCTTGCGGATTGAGTCCCTGGATCACAGGTTTGAGACCACCGAGCAGCAGGTCGAGGTCCAGCGCCGGCGCCGTCCGATCGAGCGGTATCTGCGCCCCGGTCGGGAGGATCTTCGTCGAACCCGGTGTGTCGACGAGTTCCAGATAGCGATCGCCGACCAGGTTGAGGTAACGGATCGCCGCCTTGGTCGCAGTGGTCAGCACGATGCCGCGGTCGGTGTCGAAATCGATCAAGACCCGCCTGTCGCCCTGCAGGGACACCTTCTGGACAGTGCCGACCCGGACGCCGGCAACCCGCACGCCGTCCCCCGACTTGAGCCGCGACGCGTCTGCGAAGACGGCCGAGTAACCGTTTGTCGCACCGGTTCGCCCGTCACTGAAGACGAGGAACAGAAAGGCTGTCAGCACTACCATCACCACCGCGAAGGTGATGAGCTTGATGAGCGTGCCCGTGAGTTTCGTCATCCTGGCTGTCCCGTTTGTGCGCTGTTGCGTGGTGGCCCGGCGAGCGGCCCATAGAGCCACTGTTTGAGTCCGTCCGAGTTGAGCAAGATGCCCGAGTTCCCGTACTGCGCGGGGTTGGAGCCGACGTCGCCGACGATCAACGGCGGCACGAAGTCCGGTGGCAGCTCGGGCAGGCCGAGTGCCTCACAGTAGTTGTAGCCGCCGCTCTTGGCCGCGACCTTCGGCAGATCCGTCGGATATCGGTACCGCTCGACGCCGAGCGTGAGGCCGGCCGAGACGATGATCCCGTTGTATTGCGGCGGGGACTTCGAGAACGGCACGAGGCCACCGATGCCGCACCGCACCGAGTCGTGGTAGCGGGCGAGCAGGTCGGTGGTGGGCACCAGCACGTGCACCAGGTCGGTGAGAGCCTTTCGGTTACCGCCGATGACCTCGTTGCCGAGGTCTGCCAAACCGATTGAGCTGACCAGGAATTCGTCGAGGTTCTGCTGCTCCTCGACTATCGAGCGGCTGACCTGTGTGGCGTTGTCGAAGGTCCTCATCAGATCGGGTGCCGCGTCGGCGTAGGCGTTGAACGTCGGTACCGCCGCCTCGATGTCGTGGCTCAGGTTGGGCAGGCTCGGCTCGAGCTTGGCCAGCAGCGCGTTGAAGTCGGACATCGTCTGACCGAACTGCTCACCGCGGCCGTTGAACGCGGTGGCGATCGCACCGAGCGTCTCGTTCAGTTTCGCCGGGTCGATCTTGTCCAGCACCGTGACCAACTGCTGGAACACGGTGTTGATCTCGACCGTGACGTGCTCGCCCTGCAGCACCTGCCCGGCGCGCAACGTCTCCGGCGACGGGTCAGCCGGTGCGTTGAGCTCCACGAATTTGGCGCCGAACACCGTCGACGAGGCGATGTCGACGCCCACATTCGATGGAATCAGGCGCAGCTGAGACGGATCCATGGCGAGGTGCAGTGCGGCCTGGCCGTCGGGACGTTCCTCGATGGACGACACCTTGCCGACCTCGACACCGCGCATCCTGACCTTGGCGTCGGGGTTCATCACCAACCCGGCCCGGTCCGAGAGCACTGTCACCGGAATGGTTTTGGTGAAGCTGCCGCGGAACAGGCCGATCGCCAGCGCGATGATCAGACCGAACACCACCACACTGGCCAGGCCGGCCAGTGCCTTCGCACGGTTACTCGTCAACTCAGCCCCTATCCCGAAAGATTGAAGTTGCCGTTGGAGCCGTAGACGGACAGGGACACCAGCAGTGTCACCGACACGACGAGGATGAGGGAGGCGCGCACCGCGTTACCCACCGCGGCACCGACTCCCGACGGGCCACCCGAGGCGAAGTAGCCGAAGTAGGTGTGGATCAGCAGGATGGTGAGCGCCATCAGGATGGCCTGCAGGAATGACCACAGCAGGTCGATCGGGTTGAGGAACGTGTCGAAGTAGTGCTTGTACAGGCCGCTGGACTGGCCCAGCAGCATCACCGTGGTGAATTGGCTGGCGACGAACGACAGGATGACGGCAATCGAATACAGCGGCGTGATCGCGATCATCCCGGCCACGATCCGTGTGCTCACCAGGTATTCCACCGGGCGGATACCCATGCTCTCCAGTGCGTCGATCTCCTCGTTGATCCGCATGGCGCCCAGCTGGGCGGTCACTCCGGCGCCGAACGTGGCCGCCAGCCCGATGCCGGCCACCACCGGCGCTGCAATGCGGACGTTGATGAAGGCGGACAGGAAGCCGGTGAGCGCCTCGATGCCGATGTTCCCCAGCGAGCTGTACCCCTGGATCGCCAGGACCCCGCCGGTGGCCAGTGTCAGGAATCCGACGATTACCACGGTGCCGCCGATCATCGCCAATGTGCCCGCGCCCATGGATATCTCGGCGATGAGCCGGATGACTTCCTTGCGGAAGTGCATTGTGGCGTGCGGAATCCCGGCAAGGGCCCGCCCGTAGAACATCGTGTGGTCACCGATGCGGCTCAGCAACGACACCGGGCGGCTGAACTGCCTGGCGACGCGTGGATAGGTCGATCGCAGTACGGTCAGGGTTCCCATGCGTCAGCCCGTCGTCAGTTGGATGCCGATGGCGGTCACCAGCACGTTGATGACGAACAGCGCCATGAACGCGTAGACCACCGTCTCGTTGACCGCGTTGCCCACGGCCTTGGCTCCGCCGCCGGTGATGGTGAGGCCGCGATAGCACGCCACCATCCCGGCGATCAGCCCGAACAACGCGGCCTTCACGCACGAGATGATCATCTCGGGAAGCCCGGTAAGCAGCGTGATACCGGCCGCGAAAGCGCCCGGGTTGACGTCCTGCACGAACACCGAGAACACGTAGCCACCGAGGATGCCGATGATCACCACGAGACTGTTGAGTAGCAGGGCAACCAGACCCGACGCCAGCATGCGAGGGGTCACCAACCGCTGCACGGGGTTGATGCCGAGCACCTCCATCGCCTCGATCTCCTCGCGGATGGTGCGGGATCCGAGGTCAGCGCACATCGCTGTCGCTCCCGCGCCTGCGACGATCAGCACGGTCACCATCGGACCCAGCTGGGTGACCGCCCCGAACGCCGCTCCGGCGCCCGAGAGGTCAGCCGCGCCGAGTTCGCGGAGAAGGATGTTCAGCGTGAAGGACACCAACGTCGTGAACGGAATCGCTACCAGCAGAGTGGGTGCCAGTGAGACCTTGGCGACGAACCAGGACTGTTCGAGGAATTCCCGCCACTGAAACGGCCGGCGGAAGATGAAGCGGAAGGCGTCGGCAGACATCGAGAACAGCCCGCCCACCGCCTGCATCGGTGTCGAGATGCCCTTACCCAGCGAAATCCCGGGTGTCCACCGCTCAGCCATGGGCTCGGGCTCCTTCCAGGATGGTGACCGCCGCTACCGCTGTCGGACCACCGATGTTGTGCGCCAGACCGATTCGCGCCCCATCGACCTGATTGACGGCCTCGCCGCGCAGTTGTTCGAACAACTCGACGCACTGCGCGACACCGGTCGCGCCCGGCGGGTGGCCCTTCGCCTTGAGTCCGCCGCTGGGGTTGACCGGCAGCGCGCCGCCCATGCTGGTCACCTCGGCCTCGACCAGCTTGTACGCACCGAAACGGTCGGCGAAGCCGAGATCCTCATAGCTGATCAGCTCGATTCCGGTGAAATAGTCGTGCACCTCGGCGACGTCGACCTCGGCCGGTGTCACACCGGCCATACCGAAGGCGCGCTTGGCCGCGCGGACCGTCGCCGGAAACGTCGTCATATCGGGTTTGTGCGGGTACATCACCGAATCGAGTCCCAGCCCGACGCCGCGGATCCACACCGGCCGATCGGTGAAACGGTCGACGACGTCCTCGGCGGCCAGGATCAGCGCGGCGGCGCCGTCGCTTTGTGGTGCGCAGTCGTAGATCCCGAACGGGTCGGCGACGATCGGTGCGGCCAGCGCCTGCTCGACGGTGATCTCGAACCGCAGCCTGGCCTTCGGGTTGTCGACGGCGTTGCGGTGGTTCTTGACCGCGATCATCGCCAGATGCTCACGGGTGGCCGGTGACTCGTGCAGGTACCGGCGCACATGCAGTGCGAAGCCGGCAGGTGCGACGAGCCCCAGCGGGTAGTCCCAGGCCATATCGCGGGTGGTGGCCTCCCAGCCCCACATCATGTCCTTGGTGGCGACCTCGCGCAGCTTGTCCGCACCCATCACCAGAGCGACGTCCGCCGCGCCACAGGCGATCCCGTAGAGCGCGTTGCGCACTGCGTCATTGCCGGTGGCACAGGAGTTCTCGATGTGGGTGACCGGCAGATCCTGCAGTCCGAGGGTGTCAGCCAGCACACCTGCGGGGAAGCCGTCCGTCGTGCCCATGGCGCCGAACCATGCCGCATCGATGTCATCTTTGATCATGCCCTTGTCGACGCTGGCGGCGCACTCAGCGAACGCCATCGGCAGCAGGTCCTTGATACCGAGGGCATAGTGCTCGGCGAACGGCGTCATGCCCGCACCGACGATTGCTACCTTGCGCATGGCGCCTCCGACTCCGGCGCGGTCATGCCGCGTCCGGTTCGAACGCGTAACCGTAGTCGGGCACGCCGGAGCGCACCGCGACACGACGAAGGACCATCTGTCCCCTGGCGCCGATGTCGACCGACCCCGGTTCGGCGCCGGTCACCTTGACCAGTGCGCGCACGTCGGTCCCGTCGAGTTCCACGATCACCAGCGAGTAGGGCGAGCGCATCCCCGGCACCGGAATCCGCACGGTCGCCTCGGTGTAGACGGTGCCGGTCCGCGGTAACGGCACCAACTCGTAGTCGGTGTCCAGTGCACAGTCAGCACCGACCCGGTAGCGCGGCGGGAAATCCAGAACGTCGCTGTCGGTGTGCTTGCCGGCCTCCCAGCGCACCTTCGCCTCGAATGCGCGCTCGTAGGCGGCCAGCGAAATCGCCAGGTCGGCACCCGGGGTGACCGTCCCCTCGGGTAGCAGCCGTGCCGCCGGTTCACGTCGAATCACTTGTGCCTCACCGCCTGTGACGGTGATGCCGGACAGGCTAGCCTGCTCCACCGCAACCAAGGGGCCCATCGTATGGGACTCGGTGAGGCTTGCGAGGGCAAACAGACCAGAACTTGCTCCGGATGTCGGCAGGCGGGGCGGTTCGCCGATGCACAGCGACATCACCTTGTCGTGTTCGACACCCGCGACGACCACCGGCGTGTCCAGCCACGCCGCCGAGAGCGAGGCCAGCAGTCCGCGTTCGTGCAGCAGACGCGGGTCGCCGTAGTCGTGGACGACGCCGACGGCGTTGCGCGTGCGCACCGGCAGGCTGCGCGCGACACGGGCGGCGGTGCGGACCTGCTTACCGCGGTCAGACGTCAAGATCGCCGCCGCGCCCGCCGGTTCCAGATCGACGCCGATGACCAGTGACCGCGGCCGGGCGGAGCTGACCGCATCCAGCGTCGCCGGCGCACCGCCGAGCCGTTCGTCGACCTCGAGTTCGGGGTCCAGGCCCAGGCCGGCCAGCAGCACCGCGGCGTTACTGCTCTCGGTCAGCGGCAGATCGCGGCTGACCAGGACGACGCGTTCCACCGTCCCACCCGCGCTGAGCGCGGCGCATCCGGCCTCGACGGCGAGCGTGATGGCGTCCTCGTCGTCACCGGCGATGCGGTGATGCGGTGTGCCCCAACACGGGAGGTACGTCCCGATCGAAGCGATGAACGGCATTCAGATCCCCACTGTCACGTGACGGCGCCGGCCGTCTTGAGCTCGATAATGCGGTCCCAGTCCAGGCCCAGTTCGACCAGGATGTCGTCGGTCTGCTCGGCGAAACCCGGTGCGGCACCGGTCTGCGGGGCGGCGACGTCGAACTGCACCGGGTTGGCCACCAACTCCAGCTCACCGGCCCGCACGATGTACTCGTTGGCCCGCACCTGCGCGTCCTGCGCGGCCTGCAGGGTGTCCTGGACCGGGGCCCATGGACCGGCGAGCGTCGCGAACCGCTCACTCCACTCGGGCAGCGGGCGTTTGCGCATCGCCTCGGTGAGGATCTCGACGGCGGCCGGGGTGTTCTCGGCGAAGGATTCGGCGGTGGCGAAGCGCGGATCGTCGGCGTAGTCGTCGAGATCCATGTGCGTGCACACGTCCGCCCAGAACTTCGTCGGCTGCATCATCACGAACGAGATGTAGCGGTCGTCGGCCGTCGGATAGACGCCCACCAGCGGGTTGATCGGCGAACCGTGCACCCCCGGAGGCGGAGTCACCATCAACTGGTTGAGGTGGGTGGTCAGCGCGACGGTGTGCCCCATCGACCACAGGCCACTGCCCAGCAGCGACACGTCCACGACCGACGGCTCACCGGTGCGTTCGCGCTTGAACAGCGCGGCCGCGATGCCGCCGGCCAGGTTGGTTCCGGAGATGGTGTCGCCGTAGGCGGGTCCCGGCGGGGCGATCATGCCGTCGATTCCCGGCGGGGTGATGGTGGCGGCCGTACCGGCGCGACACCAGAACGCGGTCATGTCGTAGCCGCCCTTGACCGACTCCTCGCCACGCGGTCCCAGCGCACTGCCGCGCGCGTAGATGATGTCGGGGTTGACCGCGCGGATGTCGTCGACGTCGATGCCGAACTTCGTCCGGTGGCCGGGCAGGAAGCTGGTGAGGAACACATCGGCGCGGCGCGCGAGGTCGAGCAGCACCTCCCGGCCTTCGGGTACCGACATGTCGAGCCCGATGCTGCGCTTGCCGCGATTGGCGTGTTCGATGTTCGGGTTCGGGTCGCCCTCGACACGCAGCGGACCGGTCTGGCGCAGCCCGCGCTGCGGGTCACCGGTCACGGCATGCTCGACCTTGATGACGTCGGCGCCCCACTCACCCAGTACCGCACCGCAGGACGGGACGAACCCGTACATCGCCACCTCGAGAATGCGGACGCCTTCGAGCGGTCGACTCATGCCTGCTCTCCTGTCAGCACCCGGGCGAACGTCTTGGACTCCAGGAACTCCTCGAGCCCGGCGGTCCCCATCTCCCGGCCGATGCCGGACTGCTTGTATCCGCCGAACGGGCTGTCGGGGCTGAAGTAGTTGCCGCCGTTGATCGAGAAGGTTCCGGTGCGGATCCGGCGGGCGACCGCCAGCGCGCGGTCCTCGCTGCCGAATACGGCTCCCGACAGTCCGTAGATGGAGTTGTTGGCGATGCGCACCGCGTCGTCGTCGTCCTCGTACGCGATCACCGCCAGAACCGGTCCGAAGACCTCTTCCTGCGCGATCTCGCTGTCGGGATCGACGTCGGCGAGCAGCGTGGGTGTGTAGAAGTAGCCGGGGTCGACTTTTTCGCCGCCGGTGACCAACGATGCCCCTGCGGCGACGGCCCTTTCGACCATGTCGTGGACCTTGTCGCGCTGCTTCTCGCTGATGAGCGGACCCATGTAAACGGACGGATCGACTGGATTTCCGAGGCGCACGTGCCCGAAGTTGTTCTTGATCAGCTCGACGATCTCGTCCTTGTGCCGGGCGGGCACCAGCAGCCGCGAGGTGAGCGCGCAGCCCTGGCCGGCGTGGGTGACCATCGAGAACGCCGAGAACAAGGCCGCGGTGTTGAAGTCGGCGTCGTCGAGGACGATCGCGGCGGACTTCCCGCCGAGTTCGAGGAACACCTTCTTGAGCGTCTCACTGGCCGCGGCCATGATGCGCCGGCCTGTCGGCGTCGACCCGGTGAAGGTGACCATGTCGACGTCGTTGCTGGTGGTCAGCACCACCCCCACTTCGGGGTCGGCACCGGAGAGCACGTTGACCACGCCGGCCGGAATGTCGGTGTGCTCGGCGATCAGCTCGCCGAGGGCCAGGGTGATCAGCGGAGTATCCGGTGCCGACTTGAGGACGACGGTGCAGCCGGCGGCCAACGCGGGCGCGAGCTTGGCCAGCGCGAGCTGGTTGGGATAGTTGTAGGCGATGATCGCCGCGACGACTCCGGCGGCTTCCTTCTCGACCCAGCGGTGGTGCTGCATCCCCCGGCTCTCGATGTTGCCGAGGTCTTCGGTCATCGGGTAGCCGGCGAGCAGCTCGGCGTAGTAGCGCACGATCTCGATGGGCTGATCCAGCTGCGCGCCCTGGCACAGCGCCTCGGTGGCACCCACCTCCGCGATCGTCAGCGCGGCCAGTTCGTCGCGGTGTTCGACGAGCGCGGTGTGCAACTGGCCGAGACAGCGCACCCGCAGCTCGACATCGGTCGACCAGTCGGTGGTGTCGAATGCGCGCCGGGCTGCGGCGACGGCGGCGGCGGCGTCCTCGACGGTCGCGTCCGGCGCGTGTCCGAGCACCTCGCCGGTGGCGGGATTGAGAGAGGGAAACACCCGTCCGGTGTCGACCAGTCGTCCGTCGATCAACAGCCGCCGATCCGCCGGGGCACCATTGGCCTGCGGGTCGGCGGTAGACCGACGATCATCGGTCACCGTGGGCGTCTGGGCCATCATCCTCCTCAGTGCGATGGAAATTCCATTCTCATCTCAGGCGAATCATACATTCGCCCTCGGAGAACTCAAGGAAACCTAGAGTGGCTAGTCATGGCCTTGACGAGCCGGAGCGGAGCATAGGGCGAAGCTGAGCGCGTGTGTGCGATTTCTTGCAGAATGATCAACGTCGAGAGTACGGTTCTCATAATCGGAAGGATGATTCTTGATGCCTGATACGACCGTCCTGGACCTGGCCGCCGTACTGGTGGAGACCCTGTGAAAACCGCCGTCGTCACCGGCGGTGGGTCGGGGATCGGGCTGGCCATCGTGCGGCGGTTGCGGGCGGACGGGATCGACGTCGCCACGATCGACCTCAAGCCCGGCGACGGCGACTTCGCCCATACCGCCGATGTGACCGACCGGGGTGCCGTCGAGGCCGCGTTCACCGCAATCCGGAACCAACTGGGCCCGGTCACCGTGCTCGTCAACGCCGCGGGGCTGGACTGCTTCAAACGCTTCACCGACGTGTCCTTCGACCGTTGGCAGAAGGTCATCGACGTCAACCTCAACGGCGTCTTCCACACCATCCAGGCGGTACTGCCCGACATGATCGACGCGGGGTGGGGGCGAATCGTCAACATCTCGTCGTCCAGCACGCACTCGGGTGCCCCGTACATGTCGCCGTACGTGGCGGCCAAGTCCGCGGTCAACGGCCTGACGAAATCGCTTGCGCTCGAATACGGCCCGAGCGGCATCACGGTCAACGCCGTCCCGCCGGGTTTCATCGACACACCGATGCTGCGGGCCGCGGCCGAGCGCGGCTATCTCGGCGACATCGACGCGACGATCGCGGCAACGCCGGTGCGGCGCATCGGCAGACCCGAGGACATCGCCGCCGCGTGCGCGTTCCTGATCAGCGAGGAGGCCGGCTACATCACCGGTCAGATCCTCGGCGTCAACGGCGGCCGCAACACCTGACGGTCATGCATCACCGATGGAATCAACCGGATCGACGAGAGGACAAGCTGTGGGGCGCGTAGAAGGAAAGGTCGCTTTCATCACCGGCGCGGCGCGCGGGCAGGGCCGCAGCCACGCCATTCGGCTGGCCGAGGAAGGCGCCGACATCATCGCCGTGGACATCTGCGCTGACATCGAGACCGTGGGTTACCCGCTGGCCACGCCCGAAGATCTCGAGGAGACGGCCCAATACGTGGAGAAGGCCGGCCGCAAAGCCGTCATCGCCCAGGCCGACGTCCGGGACGCCGCCCAGCTCAAGGCGGCGTTGGACAACGGCGTCGCCGAACTCGGACACCTCGACATCGTTGTCGCCCAGGCCGGCATCGCGGCGATGAAGGGCGCCCCGCCGATGCAGGCGTGGACCGACGGCATCAACACGAACTTCGTCGGGACCATCAACGCCATCCAGGTGGCCCTGCCCCACCTCAAGGAGGGTGCCTCCATCATCGCCACTGCCTCCGCCGCGGCGCTGATGGACGCCTCGAAGAAGGACCGCCCTGGCGCCGACCCCGGCGGGATGGGCTACATGACCTCCAAACGCCTCATCTCCCAGTACGTGCACGACCTCGCGACCGAGTTGGCCGTGCGCAACATCCGCGCCAACGTCATCCACCCCACCAACTGCAACACCGACATGTTGCAGAGCGAGCCGATGTACCGCTCGTTCCGGCCCGATCTCGAGAAGCCGACGCGCGCCGACGCCGAACTCGCCTTCGGCGTCCAGCAAGCCATGCCCGTGCCGTTCATCGAGCCCGAAGACATCAGCAACGCGGTGCTGTGGCTGGCCTCCGACGAGTCACGCTTCGTCACCGGCATGCAGTTACGCGTGGACGCCGGCGGCTACCTCAAGTGGTACGACTACCACGTCTAGCCCGAAAGCCGTTGACCCCGAGATATTTTGAGGAGAGCAGTGAAGGTAAGGGTTGATTCGGGCCGTTGCCAGGGGCACACGCTGTGCGCGATGATCGCGCCCGATTCCTTCGAGCTGAGCGATATCGACGGCACCGCGTCGCCGGTCAGCGACATCGTCCCCGACGATCAGCAGGACGCGGTCCGCGAGGCGGTGTCGTCGTGTCCCGAGCAAGCCATCTCCATCGACGACTGACCTCCACAAGCCAATGACTCAGGGAGCCAACGACGTGAGACCCGTCGACGATCTCCGCGGCGACCAGGCCGACAGTGATCGCAAGAAGAACCGCTACCACTTCGACAGACACACAACGGAATACCGGGAGCAGTTCGACAGGATCACCGAGGAGATGCACGCCAAGTGCCCGATGGCGTGGACCGAAACCTATGGCGGCCACTGGGTCGCGGCCGACAGCAAGCACGTGTTCGAGTTGGCCCGCTGCCCGGTGGTGTCCAGTCACCACGACATCAGCGGCGAGACGCCCTTCCAGGGGATCACCGTCCCGAAGGCCAGCCGCGCCACCGTCGTGCGCGGCGGCATCCTGGAGATGGACGAACCGGAACACAGCGCGTACCGCGGCGCGCTGAACCCCTACCTGTCCCCCGCGGCGATCAAGCGCTGGGAGCCGTTCGTCGACGAGATCACGCGCGCCGCACTCGACGAACACATCGAGTCGGGTCGCATCGACTTCGTCGAGCACCTGGCGAACGTGGTGCCCGCGGTGTTCACCCTGGCGATGATGGGCATCGACCTCGAGAAGTGGAACGTCTACAGCGAGCCGACACACGCTTCGGTGTACACCCCCGAACACTCGCCCGAACGCGAGAAGATCAACGAGCAGCATCGTGAGATGGGCATCGACCTCATCACCAATATGATGGAGATCCGGCAGAATTCGCGCCCGGGTCTGGTCAATGCGCTGGTGCAGTTGCGTATCGACGGTGAGCCCGCGCCGGACATGGAGATCCTCGGCAACCTCGGCCTGATCATCGGTGGGGGCTTCGATACGACCACCGCGCTCACCGCGCACGCGCTGGAATGGCTCGGCGAACATCCCGACCAGCGTGAGCGTCTCAGCCGTGAGCGCGACACGCTGCTGCATCCCGCCACCGAGGAGTTCCTGCGGTTCTTCACCCCGGCACCCGGTGACGGCCGCACCTTCGCCGACGACGTCGAGCTGGAGGGTCAGCAGTTCAAGAGGTACGAACGGCTCTGGCTCTCCTGGGCCATGGCCAACCGCGACGCGTCGGTGTTCGACCAGCCCAACGAGGTGGTCCTGGATCGGAAGGGCAACCGCCACTTCAGCTTCGGTATCGGTGTGCACCGCTGCGTGGGCTCCAACGTGGCCCGCACGGTGTTCAAGTCCATGCTGACCGCGGTACTCGACCGAATGCCGGACTACGTGTGCGACCCGGAGGGCACCGTGCACTACGACACCATCGGCGTCATCCAGGGCATGCGCAACCTGCCTGCCACGTTCACTCCCGCCGAACCACGTGGCCCCGGCCTGGACGAAACACTGGTGAAGTTGCAGCGCATCTGTGACGAACAGGAACTCGCGCGGCCCATCACCGAACGCAAGGATCCGGCGGTAATCGATTGATGCCCAACAATAACCGCCGCCAGGTGTTTTGATGAGGCCCCTGCCGGAGTGAACAGTCGGGCGAACAGGAGGGACCACCATGAAGTTCATCAAGGCCGGTACTGCGGCCGCCGTGCTCATCGCGGCCGCGGCGACGATCACCCCGCCTGCGAACGCCATGATGACGCACGGGAACTACGAGGTGTGGACCAACCGCTACACCGACGCATCGTGGGTGTGGTTCGTCACGCCGTGCTACCCGGACAAGAAGCCGGACTGCGTGGACGTCAGCGCAATCCCGCGGCCGAAGCGCGGCGCGTACTACGACGGATTCGCCCACCTCGTCAATGGCCGCTACACCCTCAACGTCGACGTGCCCGACGGCCTGCGCTGCCCGGGACATGTCATGCCGGCCCGAGAGACCTACGAGTGGGATGAGGTCTCACTCCTGGGCACCATCACGTCGGCCTACAACGTGGGCTGCTTCAACGGCCCACCCGGAACCCAGTTCTGGACATTCAAGCTGCAGAGGCTGTAGCCGTCCGCACTGACGGCGGAGATGTTTGCTTACGGGATGAAAAGGTAACAGTTTCGCTGTTACTGTCGATGTATCTGCTGTCGGGTGATCTTGAGCCCGGCAAAGCTCGTTTGGACAATTGGATTTCCGAGAAGAGGGTGTACCCATGCTGAAGCTGTCGCGCACGAAACTGGCTGTCACGCTCGGCGGCCTCGCCGTGGCGATACCGCTCTCCGCAGGTGTCGCGTCGGCGCAGCCCAACCTGGGGCCGATCATCAACACCACCTGCAGCTACGACCAGGTGATCGCCGCACTCAACGACCAGCATCCCGACCTGGCCGCACAGTTCGCCCAGCAGCGCAGCGGTCAGCAGGCGGTTCGCAGCTTCCTCGCCTCGTCCCCCCAGCAGCGGCAGGCGACGGTTGCGTTCCTCCAGGGCAACCCGACCGCACAGGCGTACTTCGGACCGATCTCGAACGTCGCGAGCACCTGCAAGAACTACTGAGCGCTGGCCGCGCGGCTGACTGTCAGCCGCGCGGCAACCCCAGCACCTGCGTGGCGATGATGTTGCGCTGGATTTCCGAGGTTCCGCCGGCGATGGTGCCGGAGAAACTGCGGGCGTAGCGTTCGAACCAGCTGGCAAAGTAGTGGTCGAGGTTCATGTGCGCGTACCGCCCCGTCGTCGAGGGGTGCACCAACCCGGCGGGCCCGGATGCCGTGAGAGCCGCATCGGCGGCGCGCATCTCGGCCTCAGAGCCGAACAGTTTGAGCACTGACACCGAAGCGGTGTCCATCTCACCGCGCGCGGCGCGTGCCAACGCCGCCGACCCCATCGCGCGCAGCGCCTGGTAGTCCATGATCATCGACGCGTACTGATCCCGCTCGATCTCCGTGCTGGGATGAAAGTCGGCGATCACGTTGTCGATCCGGTCGGCGAAACCCAGCCACATCATGGTTCGCTCGTGGCCGAGCGAGCCGTTGGCCACCTTCCAGCCCTGGTTCAGCGGGCCGACGAGGTTCTCGGCGGGCACCCGCGCATCGGTGAAGAAGACCTCGTTGAAGTCCTTGTTCTCCTCGCCGCACAGATCGGCGAACGGCCGGCACACCACCCCGGGCGTATCGGTCGGGATGATCAGCACGCTGATGCCCCGGTGTTTGGTCGCATCCGGATCCGTGCGCACGAATGTCAGCAGGTAGTCGGCGTCGTGCGCGCCGGAGGTCCACACCTTCTGACCATTGACCACGAAATGGGGCTCGTCGCCGTCCGGAACGAGCACGGCCCTGGTGCGCAGCGACGCGAGGTCGGATCCGGCGCTCGGCTCGCTCATACCCAGTGACGCGGTGAGTTCGCCGCGCAGCACCGGCACGGCCCAGCGGTGCTTCTGCTCGTCGCTGCCGAATGTGATCAGCGACGCCGCGACGATGTTGACGCCCTGCGGATTGAAGCTGTGATAGATCCGGCGCCGGCACAGTTCGTCGAGGTGGACGAACTGCTGCAGCACGGTGGCGTTGCGGCCGCCGAACTCCGGCGGCTGGGCGGGCAGCAGCCACCCGTTGTCGAACAGCAGGCGCTGCCAGTCGCGCGCCCACTGCGGCATGTGTGACACCGACCGCGGGCGTTCCAGGGTGTCGGTCTCCGGCGGCAGGTGTTCGTCGAGGAACGCGGCGAACTCGTCGCGGAACTGCTCGACGTCGGAATCAAAAGTGAGCTGCACTGGTCCCCCTGTATTCCTCCGCGATCATCGCCCGGTGTTCGGCGGCACCACCCAGCAGCAACTCGCCGGCCTTCGCCCGCTTCAGTGCGAACTGCAGATCGTTCTCCCAGGTGAAGCCCATCGCGCCGAAGAGCTGAAGGCCGTGCCGGAATACCAGTGACTGGCACTCCCCCGCGGCCGCCTTCGCCATCGACGCGGCCAGCCGGCGCCGCGGATCGTCGGCGGCGATGGTGAGCGCGGCGAAGTAGGCAAGTGCACGGGCGCGTTCGGTGGCCACGTGCATGTCGACTGCCTTGTGCTGGACGGCCTGGAACGAACCGATCGGCACCCCGAACTGGTGGCGTTGTCTGACGTGGTCGAGCGCGAGGTCGAGGATCCGCTGGCAGGCGCCGACGGTGGTGATCGCGATCCCGGTCAGCGCGAAGTGGCGTGCCCGCTCGGAGTCGGTGCGCACCCGGTCGGTGTCGGCGACGCGGACCGCGTCGAACGACACGTCGGCGATGTGCAGCACCGGATCGAACACCGGGCTGCGGCGGCTGACCGCGACGGCGGCGTCGACGACGAAGACGCCGGCATCGGTGACCACCGCGAGGCGGTCCGCGCGGTCGCCGTCGAGGACGAAGCGCGCCGAACCGTCGAGCACCCAGCCGTCGGCCTCGCGGACGGCGGTGATCCCGTCGTAGATCGCCGCGCCCGCGTGCTGCGGGTCGAACCGGTCTCCGGCCAGCGGCGCATATTGGGTCATCGTGGCCAGGAACGGCGTCGGGTCGGTGACGCGCCCCATCTCCTCGAGCACGATCGCCAACTCGACGGCGTTCTCCGGATCGGTGAGTTCGGTCCATCCCGCGTCGACGTAGCTCTTCCACAGCGGCGTTGGATCGACCCCGTTTTCGGCGATCTCGCGGACCAGTGAGGCCGGGCACTGCTTGGTGACCGCATCGCGCACGGTCTCCTGCCACAGCCGCTGGTCGGCATCGAACTCGAGTAGCATCCGGCGCCTCCTGGTGCGGGGTCACGACGATGCGAGAATAGCATTCTCACAAAAAAGCCACGCGCTCTCCGAGAGCAAGTACCGGGTTTCGTAAGCACCGTGCTGCGCGACCGACCAGCACATAGGCTCACCTGCACCGATGCTGACAAGACGGCCGGAGAACTCGGTTCTTGCGATCGAAGAACTTCGATCTACACTGTGGTTGTGTACGGCACCGCCGCGCACGCTCGGGAGACGTCTGCGCGCGCAGCCACGCCGGACGACAGCGGAGGACAGCCTTGGTCATGCAGCATCCGGACGGGTCGAGCACCCCCGTCGTCACCCCCGTTGTCACCCCCGTCGTAGATGCCAGCGTGCACATCTTCTGCAAGTCCAACAAGGACCTGCGGCAGACGTTCATGCGCGAGCCGTTCCGCAGTCGCGGCTTCCCGGACTACGAGATGGACTGGTACGGCGCACCGGGCGGCGAGTACGCGAAGGGCACCGAGGGTCCCGACGGGCAGTACCCCGGCTCGGATCCGGACGTCGCGGCACAGCACCTGTTCGAGAAGCGGGGCGTGGACATCGCGATCCTGCACCCCATGACCCGCGGCGTCATGCCCGACCGCCACCTCGGCACCGCCATCGCCTCGGCCCACAACGACATGATGGTGTCCCGCTGGCTCGATCACGCCGAGTTCGGTGAGCGGTTCCGCGGCACCATCCGGGTCAACCCCGACGATGTCTCCGGCGCCCTGCGTGAGATCGATAAGTACAAGAGCCATCCCCGCGTGGTGCAGATCGGTATTCCGCTGCAGTCCCGCGAGCTGTATGGGAAACCGCAGTACTGGCCGCTGTGGGAGGCGGCCGTCGAGGCGAACCTTCCGGTGGCCGTGCACTTCGAGGTCGGCTCCGGTGTCGCCCTGCCGCCGACCCCGAACGGACTGACCCGCACCTACGAGCAGTACGTCGGGTTCACGGCGCTGAACTTCCTCTACCACCTGATGAACATGATCGCCGAAGGCGTCTTCGAGAGGATGCCCGCGCTCAAGTTCGTCTGGGCCGACGGGGCCGCCGATCTCCTGACCCCGTTCATGTGGCGGATGGACTGCTTCGGCAGGCCGCACCTCGAGCAGACCCCGTGGGCGCCGAAGATGCCCAGCGACTACCTACCGGATCACGTGTACTTCGTGCAGGGTGCCCTCGACGGCCCCGGCGATGTCGAATTCGCCGGTGAATGGGCCGGCTTCACCGGTAAAGACGACATGGTGATGTTCGGCTCGAGCTATCCGCACTGGCAACTCAACGAGCTCCGGGTACCGAGCGCCTATTCGGCCGAGCAGCGCGACAAGCTGTGCTGGCGAAACGCCGCGCAGCTGTACGGCATAGACGTCGGTGCCGGTGTCGGCGCACTCTAGGAGCGGGAGCTTTCGATGAAGGGATGTCCGAGATGACTACCGAAGTGACGACGACGACCACCACGGAGCGCAAGCCCGCGGCCGAGCGCATCCCGGTGAGGTGCGTCGACAGCGACGTCCATCCGGCGCCCCGCACCGGCGAACTCGGCCAGTACATCCCCGAGCCATGGCGCAGCAGGTATTTCGGGAATCACAAGGTCGGCGACCAGATCTACTACGACGCGCCCGACTACGCCCACACCTACGCGATGCGCGTCGACGCCTTCCCGCCCGACGGCGAGTTCGCCTGCAGCGATCCCGATCTGGCGTTTCGACAGCTGATCATGGAGGCGGGCGCCGACATCGCGATCCTCGAGCCCGCCGCCTACCCGGCGCGGATTCCTGAAGCGAACCACGCGATGAACTGCGCGCTCAACGACTGGCAGGCCAACCACTGGCTGGACAGCCACAACAACTGGCACGAACGCTGGCGCGGGTCGATCTGCCTGGCGATCGAGGAGCCGGAGCAGTCTGTCGCAGAGATCGAGCGCTGGGCCGGACACCCCTACATGGCGCAGATCCTGATCAAGGCCGAACCGCGGCCGTCATGGGGTAACCCCAAATACGATCCGATCTGGGCGGCGGCGGCCAAACACGACATCACGGTGAGTTGCCACCTGTCCCGCAGCCACTATGACGAACTGCCGATGCCACCGGTCGGGTTGCCCAGCTACAACCACGACTTCATGGTGACGTACTCGCTGCTCGCCGCCAACCAGGTGATGAGCCTGATCTTCGACGGCACGTTCGACCGGCACCCCACGCTGCGCATCGTTTTCGTCGAGCACGCGTTCAGCTGGATTCTGCCGCTGATGTGGCGGATGGACGCCATCTACGAGGCGCGCAAGTCGTGGCTGGACATCAAGCGCAAACCGAGCGAGTACGTCAAGGACCACATCAAGTTCACCACCCAACCGCTGGACTACCCGGAGGACAAAACGGAGTTGACCCGGGCGTTCGAGTGGATGGAGTGCGAGAAGATCCTGCTGTTCAGCAGCGACTACCCGCACTGGACGTTCGACGACCCCCGCTGGCTGGTCAAGCACCTTCCCGAGCATGCGCGCGAGGCGATCATGTTCCGCAACGGGATCGAGACCTACCACCTCCCCGAGACCGTTCCGGCTCTCGAGGGACAGGTGCGGGTGTTCTGACGGCAATGACAGAACACCCGAAACCGCCCCCGGCCGGCCCTAAGAGATTGGCACAGGGGCGTGAACACATCGTCGCCACCGTCGACGAGATCCCGCCCGGTTCACACAAAGTCGTCCCCATCGGACGCCACGGCGTCGGTGTCTACAACGTCAACGGCACCTTCTACGCCATCGCCAACTACTGTCCGCACGAAGGCGGTCCTCTGTGCTCCGGACGCGCCCGCGGCCGCAATATCGTCGACGAGAGCGTGCCCGGCGATGCGGTGATGGTGCGGGACAAGGAGTACATCTTCTGCCCTTGGCACCAATGGGGTTTCGAGCTGGCGACCGGAACCACGGCGGTCAAACCCGAGTGGAGCATCCGCACCTATCCGGTCCGCGTGGTCGGCGACGATGTGCTGGTGATGGCGTGACCACCACCGAGGACGCCGACACGCAGCAGGGTCCGCAGCTCAAACGCGGCGAGAAGACCATCGAGATCAACGGCGGGCAGGTCGTCTACGAAATCCTCGGTAAAAGCGGCGATTTCATCGCGCTCACTCCGGGCGGGCGCTTCAGCAAGGACATTCCGGGACTGCGGCCGCTGGCACAGGCATTGGTCAAGGGCGGTTACCGCGTGCTGCTCTGGGACCGGCCGAACTGCGGCAAGTCCGATGTGCAGTTCTACGGTCAGAGCGAATCCCACATGCGGGCCGAGACGCTGTACCAGTTGATCACCACCCTCGACATCGGGCCGTGCATCCTGGCCGGCGGGTCCGGCGGTGCGCGGGACTCGATGCTCACGACGATGCTCTATCCCGAGATCGTCACCAAGCTGGTCGTGTGGAACATCGTCGGCGGCGTGTACGGCTCGTTCGTGCTGGGCTCGTACTACATCGTGCCGAGCATCCTCGCGGTCCGCGGGGCCGGTATGAAAGGCGTCGTCGGTGTCTCCGAGTGGCAGGAGCGGATCGCCGAGAACCCGGCCAACCGCGACCGGATCCTGCGCCTGGACCCCGATGACTTCCTCAAGCTGATGTTGCGCTGGCTCAACGCGTTCGTTCCCAAACCCGGACAGACGATCCCGGGTGTGGAGGACGAGATGTTCGACAACATCAGGGTGCCGACGCTGATCGTCCGCGGCGGCGAGAACGACCTCGACCACCCCAAGCGGACGTCGCTGGAGGTCAGCTGCCTCATCAAGGGTTCGACGGTGATCGACCCGCCGTGGCCGGAGGACGCCTGGGAACGCGCCGGCGAGAAGCGCGCGTCCGGCAAGGTCAAGCGGTTCAACATGTTCGACACCTGGGTGCAGGCGGCGCCGGCCATCCTCGACTTCTTGAGACGGTGAGCGTGTCAGACGATGCGGATGTGCACCTCGCAGTTCAGCGAGGCCTCCAGAGCGGTGTGGATGCGGCTCTCCGGGATCCGTTCGAGGTCCGCCTTGCGCAGCGTGACGTGGACGACGTCCCAGCCGTCGTCGTCGGCGGTCCTGGTGATGTCGCCGGTGAGCCCGAAGCCGGCCAGCACGCCGTAGGCGTCGTCGTCGGTGCCGCGGCTGATGTAGGTGAGCACCCCGGCGACCGGTTCGGTGCCGAACGCCTCCGCACACAGGCCGACCGCCAGACGTGTGAGGGCGTCCGGGTCGTCCCCGACGATCAGCAGCTCGGCTTCGCGCCGACTGGCCGGCATCACCGGAAGGTTGTTGTCCACCACCTCGGCGCCCGCCGCGCCGCAGAGTTCGCGCAGGCGCGTCATGCCGTCGGCTAGCCGGGCGGGCGTCAGTTCGCCCGTCGGGTCCACACCCACCCGCACCACCGCAGTCCTCATGTCGGCAGCCTATCCGCTCAAGACGAAGTAGAAGCTGATGAACCCCACCGCCGCAACCGATCTCAACACCGCCGCATGGCCCGGCAGCACCCCGCGGCTGCTCCAGGTGCCGAGCGGCCGCGAGGACTACGCCGATTACGCCCAGTCGGGCGGATATGGTGCGCTGCCCGAACCGGATCAGCTTCTCGAAGACGTGGAGCTGTCCGGTCTGCTCGGTCGCGGCGGGGCCGCGTTCCCGATGGCGGTCAAACTGCGCTCGGTGCGCGACCACGGCCGGACGCGCGGCGGTACCGTCGCGATCGCCAACGGTGAGGAGGGCGAGCCCGCGTCGATCAAGGACCGCTGGTTGTTGCGGCATCGTCCGCATCTCGTGCTCGACGGCCTGCGATTGGCGGCCCGCATCGTCGGCGCCGACCGTGCCGTGGTCTACGTCTCCGATCCGGAGTCCGCGCACAGCGTGGAAACCGCTCTGACACAGATTGATTCGACCGTACTGGACGGGGTGTCGGTGAGCGTGATGTGCGTCGACGCCGGCTATGTCGCCGGTGAGGAGACCGCTGCCGTGCGCGCCGTCAACGGCGGCCCGGCCAAACCGACGGACAAACCGCCACGCCCGTTCGAGGAGGGGGTGGGCGGGTTGCCCACGCTGGTCAGCAATGTCGAGACGCTGGCCAACCTGCCGTACCTGCACCGGCACGGCGCGCGGGCCTATCGGGCGGCGGGCACGCCGTCCTCCCCCGGCACGTTTCTCGCCACCGTCACCGGCGGCGGCCTGCCACCGGCACTCTACGAGTTGCCGCACGGCGTCGCGCTGGCGGATCTGCTGACGTGGCACGGCATTCCGACGGATCGGGTGAGTGGTGTGCTGATGGGCGGTTACTTCACGGGGCTGCTCAACCGGGACGTGCTCGACGCGACGCTCGACCACGAGGCGCTGCGCCGCCTCGGCAGCGGCTTGGGCTGCGGCGCGGTGGGGGTGCTGACCGACGAATGCCCGGTCGCGGTCGCCGCGTCGGTGCTGGCCTACTTCGACCGGGAGAACGCCGGACAGTGCGGGTCGTGCTTCAACGGCACCGCGGCCATGTCCGCGGTCGCCACGGCGCTGCGCGAGGGCGTGGCCACCGACGAGGATCTGGCCCGGCTGGAGCGCTGGTCGGTGGTGCTGCGGGGCCGTGGTGCCTGCGCGACCCTCGACGCCGCCGCCAACGTCGCGGCCAGCCTGCTCACCGCCTTCCCGCAGGTGGTGGCACGCCATCTGCAGGGCAGCTGTGACAGCTGTGCCGTCGACGTGTTCGACGTCCGACGACCCTACGAGGTGGAGGCGGTGGTGAGCGCGTGAGGATCCGTCTCGATCGCACCATGTGTGACGGCTTCGGCATGTGCGCCAAGCACGCGCCGGAGTACTTCTCCCTCGACGACTGGGGGTACGCCTCGCTGATCGGCAACGGCACCGTACCCGAGGCGGATCAGCCCGCGGTGCTGCGGGCGCTGATGGACTGCCCGGTGCACGCCATCATTGAGATGCATGAAGGAGAACCGGTGCGCGACCAGCCCTCCCAGCCGTCTGCACGCGCGATAGCCGCTGACGACGGGGCGAACGGCGACCACTCCGGTGCCGTGCGCGAAGAGCACATGCTGCCGGGGCTGTAGGGGTGGCGGACATCCCGGGCCGGCCCCTGCCGCGGCTGACCGCGCAGAACGAATTCTTCTGGACCGCAGGCGCGGACGGCCAACTGCGCATCCAGCAATGTCAGGACTGCGAGTCGCTGATCCACCCGCCGCAACCGATCTGCCGGTACTGCCGTAGCCAGAAGCTCGGCGTGCGCGCCGTGTCGGGTCGCGGCATCCTGGCGGGTTTCACCGTCAACCACCGCTTCGGCTTTCCCGACCTGCCACCGCCGTACGTGGTGGCGCAGGTGGCGATCACCGAGGATCCGCGGGTCCGGCTGACCACCAACATCGTCGACTGCGATCCCGAGACGCTCGCGCTCGGCCAGCCGGTGCAGGTGAGTTTCCTGCAGGCCGACGACGTCTGGCTGCCGCTGTTCACCCCCGTGGCCGACGAGCCCGGGGAACTGCCGGCAGACGAGATCGCACCGGAACGGTTCGGCGACCACGTCCGGCCGATGCTGCGCCGGGAGAAGTTCGAAGAGCATTCGGCGATCACCGGCATCGGCGCGTCGCGGCTCGGTCGGCGGTTGATGGTGCCGCCGCTGTCCTTGACCATCGAGGCGTGTGAGGCCGCCGTCGCCGATGCGGGTTTGACATTCGACGACATCGACGGGCTGTCGACCTATCCCGGTCTCGATGTCGCGGGTATGGGCGAGGGCGGGGTCACCGCACTCGAAGGCGCGCTGGGTCTGCGGCCGACGTGGATCAACGGCGGGATGGACACGTTCGGGCCCGGCGGCTCGGTGATCGCGGCGATGATGGCCGTCGCCACCGGGATGGCGCGCCACGTGCTCTGCTTCCGCACGCTCTGGGAGGCGACCTTCGGCCAGTTGCTCAAAGAGGGCAAGATGGCGCCCCCCGGCGGCGGGCGGACCACCAGCTGGCAGATGCCGTTCGGCGCCACCTCGGCGGCGCACACCCTGGCGCTGAACGCGCAGCGGCACTTTCACCGTTACGGCACCACGCGCGAGACGCTGGGCTGGATCGCGCTCAACCAGCGGGCCAACGCCGCGCTGAACCCGACGGCGATCTACCGGGATCCGATGACGATGGAGGACTACCTGTCGGCGCGGCCGATCACCACGCCGTTCGGCCTCTACGACTGCGATGTGCCCTGCGACGGCGCCGTCGCGGTCGTGGTCTCCGCTGTCGACGTTGCCCGGGACATGCCGAAGCCGCCTGTTTTCGTCGAGGCCGTCGGCACCCAGATACTCGAACGCACCGACTGGGACCAGACCACACTGACCCACGAACCGCAGGTGCTCGGCCAGTCCGCCCACCTGTGGACCCGAACCTCGTTGCGGCCCAGCGACGTCGACGTTGCCGAACTCTACGACGGCTTCACGTTCAACTGCCTGTCCTGGATCGAGGCGCTGGGATTCTGCGGAATCGGCGAGGCGAAGGAGTTCCTCGACGGCGGTCGCAACATCGCCCGCGACGGCGTGCTGCCACTCAACACCCACGGCGGCCAGCTCTCGCACGGCCGCACCCACGGGATGGGCCTGATGCACGAAGCCGTCAGTCAGCTGCGCGGCGAGGCCGGTGAGCGGCAGGTGGCCGACGCGCACGTCGCCGTCGTCAGCAGCGGCGGCCTCACACCCAGTGGTGTCCTCCTGCTGCGGACCGACGCATGACCGCCGCACCGCGCCCCCGGGTGGTCATGGTCGACGGCGTGCCGATGTCGGGCCTGATGGCCGAGGCCGCCGACGAGCCGCGCGCGGTGGTCGTCGCCCTGCACGGCGGTGCCAGCACCGCAGCGTATTTCGATTGCCCAGGCCATCCGCGGCTGTCACTGCTGCGGCTGGGCGCCCAGCTGGGTTTCACGATGATCGCCCTCGACCGGCCGGGCTACGGCAGTTCCGCGCCGTATCCCGACGCGCTCGAACATCCCGAGCAACGGGTGGCGCTGGCCTACGGTGCGGTCGACGCGATGCTCAGCGAAAGGCCGCGGGGTGCAGGTGTATTCGTCGTCGCACACTCCAACGGGTGTGAGCTCGCACTGCGGATGGCCGCCGAGGACCGCGGCGCCGGACTCCTCGGGTTGGAGCTGGCCGGCACCGGGCTGCGTTATCAGGACGCGGCGCTGGACATCCTCCGCGATGCAGGCCCGACGCGACGGCCTCCCGGGCTGCGGCAGCTGCTCTGGGAGCCCGCCGACCTGTATCCCGCCGAGGTGCTGACGGGGATCACCAATTCCTCGACGGGTGCGCCGTACGAGGCGGCGATGGTGAGGGACTGGCCGCAGCGCGACTTCCCGGCGCTGGCCGGCCGGGTGCGGACACCGGTGCGGTTCAGCCACGCCGAACACGAGCGGGTCTGGTGTTCCGACGCCGAGGCGCTGGATCAGATCGCCGGGATCTTCGCCGCGGCACCGCGTTTCGTGATCGCTGAGCAGGCCGACGCCGGGCACAACCTGAGCCTGGGTGTGACGGCCGCGGCTTACCACCTGAAGGTGCTGTCGTTCGCCGAAGAATGTGTGACCGCGCGGGAGCGCGCGGGCCGAGTCGATGTGGAGGTGGGCTAGATGCGCGTCGGGTTCATAGGCCTGGGCAGCCAGGGTGCGCCGATGGCGCGGCGGATCGCCGAGGGCGGTCACGAGCTGACGCTGTGGGCGCGCCGACCCGCCTCGGTCGAACCGTTCGCCGACACCGGCGCGAAGGTCGCGGGGAGTCCCGCCGAGCTCGCGGCGGCCAGCGATCTGGTGTGCCTGTGCGTGGTCGGTGACGACGACGTCCGCGACGTCGTCTACGGCGACACCGGCGTGCTGGCGGGTCTGACACCCGGGGCGATGATCGCGATCCACAGCACCGTGCACCCGGACACGTGTAGGGAGATCGCGGAGAAGGCCGCCGCACAGAACGTTTCGGTGATCGACGCCCCCGTCAGCGGCGGCGCACCCGCGGCCGAACAGGGCACGCTGCTGGTCATGGCCGGTGGCGAGGAGGAGGACGTCGAGAAGGCGCGCCCCGTGTTCGCCTCCTACGCCGACCCGATCGTGCACCTGGGCCCCCTGGGCAGCGGTCAGGTGACCAAGATCCTGAACAACCTGCTGTTCACCGCCAACCTCGGCAGCGCCTTGAGCACACTGGAACTCGGCGAATCACTGGGCATCCCCCGGGTCCGCCTGGCCGAGGTACTCAACGGCGGATCGGCCACCAGCAAGGCGCTCGGCAGCATCAGCATGTTCGGCGGAACCGTCGAGGGCCTCGCACCGATCGCGGGTGCGCTGCTACGGAAGGACGTCCGACACGCCGCGAGCATCGCGGCAACCGCCTCAGCACCGGAGGGGTCGGTGTTCACCGCGGCCGACACCGCACTGGCGTCGATGGACCACCCGCGGTGAGCAAGGTCGGTTTCGTCGGGGCGGGGCGGATGGGGGCCCCGATGGTGCGCAGGCTCGTCGACGCCGGGCACACCGTCACCGTGCTGGGCCGGACCCAGGAGAAGCGCACGGCAGCAACCGAACTGGGCGCCGGCGCGGTGTCCGAACCGTCCGACGTCGCCACCGCGGCCGACGTCGTGATCGTCTGCGTGTTCACCGACGACCAGGTGCGCACCCTGTGCCTCGACGATGGCCTCCTCAAGGCCATGTCGCCGCGCGCCACGCTGGTGATCCACACCACCGGCAGTCCGGTCACCGCCAGGGACATCGCCGCACGCGCGCAGGAGTACGGGGTGGAGATCGTCGACGCACCGGTCAGCGGCGGCCCACACGACATCGCCGCCGGCGCACTCACGGTCTTTGTGGGCGGTGCCGACGATGCCGTGACCCGTGTGCGGCCGGTGCTGGCGAGCTACGCCGACCCGGTCCTGCACGCCGGTCCCACGGGCTCCGGTCAGGTGGTCAAGCTCGTCAACAACGCGTTGTTCGCGGCACAGATCGGGCTGGTCGCCGAGGGCGTGCGGCTCGGTGGGCGGCTCGGCATCGAGGAAGGTGCACTGCTGAACGCGCTCAACCACGGCAGCGCGCAGAGCCGGGTGTTGTCCATGATCGCGTCGGCGGGCTCAGCCGACCGGTTCAAGTCCGCGGTGGGCGAGTTCATCGGCAAGGACGTCGCGGTGGTGCGCCAGACCGTTGCCGAACTCGGCGGCGACCTCGGCGAGCTCGAATCCCTCGTGGCGGGCGCGGGAACGTGACGCGCCGCCTCCGCATTGCCGAATCAGCTGACTTTCGAGACCATGTGTCGCATACTGGATCCGTTACAGGGAAACACCTTTCCGTAACGTTTCCGGCTCTGAGAGCGGCGCCGAGGAGGACGCAGTGACTAAGCCCAAACTGGTGTTCAGCCCCGTGGCAGAGGACTACTTCGAGAACCCGTACGAGATCTATCGGCGGATGCGTGACGAAGCCCCGATCTACTACGACGACGAACTGGACTTCTACGCGCTGACCCGGCACGCCGACGTGGCGGCGGCGTTCAAGGATCATGACTCGTTCTCGTCCGCCCGGGGGTGCCATCTGGCGCAGATCCGCTCCGGCGAGGAACCGCAGAAGATGATCATCTTCATGGACCCGCCGGACCATCGGCACATGCGCAGCCTTCTCAACAAGGCCTTCACCCCGCGGGCCATCCAGTCGCAGCGCGAGACCGTGGTCCATCTCGTCGAGCACTACCTGAGCAGGGTCGATCCCGACAATTTCGACGTGGTGCAGGACTTCTCGGGCCCCTTTCCCGTCGAGGTGATCACCCGAATGGCCGGGGTCCCCGAGGAGTTCCGCCAGCAGGTCCGGCACTGGATCGACAAGGGCCTGGAGTGCAAGCCGGGACTCAACGAACTCAGCGACCAGGCAATGGAGGCCAACGTCGAATCGGGCGTCTACTACTACGGTCTGGTGCAGGAGCGCCGGAAGAACCCGCAGGACGACATGATCAGCCGGCTGATCGCGGCAGAGATCTCCGGCCCCGACGGCAGCACGCGCATGCTCGATGACATCGAGATCACCGGCTTCACAGCGCTATTGGGCGGTGCGGGCGCCGAGACCGTGACCAAACTGCTCGGCAGTGCCACGGTCGTCTTCGCCGAGCACCCCGAGCAGTGGCAGATGCTGCTCGACGACCGCAGCCTGATTCCGGCCGCGGTCGAAGAACTGCTGCGCTACGTCGGGCCGGTGCAGTACAACGTCCGGTTCAGCATCAAGGACGTCGAACTGCCCAATGGCACGGTGCCGGCCGGGAAACCGGTTTTTCTGATGGGCGCCGCTGCCAACCGGGATCCGCGCGCATTCGATGACGCCGAGACGTTCGACATCACCCGTGACCGCAGTCAGGCCCAGAATCTGGGACTCGGTTACGGCATCCACAGCTGCCTCGGCGCCGCGTTGGCCCGCATGGAGTGCGCGATCGCACTCGATCACCTGCTGGACTTCATGCCGCGCTACGAGGTCGATGTCGACGGTCTGCAGCGAACCAACATGCAGAACGTCGCCGGTTATCACCACGTCCCCGTGAAGGTGTTGACGTGACCGAGAAGATCGAAGTCGACTTCGGGCTCTGCGAAAGCAACGGGGTGTGCATGGGCATCATCCCGGAGGTCTTCGACCTCGACGACGACGATTACCTGCACGTACTGCAGGAAGACGTCACACCCGACAACGAACAGCAAGTCAGAGAAGCCGTCCGCCAGTGCCCGCGACAGGCCATCGCCATCCGCGACGAATGACCACGCAGAGAGAGATTCAGTGACCACATCGAAGCTCGTGTTCGACCCCTTTTCCGAGGAGTTCTTCAACGGACCGTGGGAGCTCTACCGGCGCATGCGCGAAGAGGCGCCGGTGTACTACAACGAGGAACAGGACTTCTACGCGCTCTCTCGACACACGGATGTGGCGGCCGCGTTCAAGGACTACGAGACGTACTCGTCGGCCTACGGACTCGACCTGGCGATGGTGAAGTCCGGCGAACCGCTACCCATGAAGATGATCATCCTCATGGACCCGCCCGAGCATCGGCAGATGCGCAGCCTGGTCAACAAGGTGTTCACGCCGCGCGCGATCGCGAACCTGAAGGAAATGGTCGTCGAGACGATCGATCAGTGCTTTCGCGCCGCCGATCCCGAGAACTTCGACGTGGTCCAGGAGTTCTCCGCGTTCTTTCCGGTAGAGGTGATCACCCGGATGCTCGGGGTCCCCGAGGATCGCCGGCAGCAGGTGCGCCAGTGGGTGGACACCTCACTACACCGGGAGCCCGGACAGGTCGAGATGTCCCAGGAGGGTTTGCAGGCCATCGCGGAGGCGATGGGGCTGTACTTCGAGCTGATTCAGCAGCGGCGGGCGCAACCGCAGGACGATATGTTCAGCCGCCTCGTGCAGGCCGAGATCGAACGCGAAGACGGGCAGATGGAACGCCTCGACGATTTCGAGATCGCCGGCTTCGCCACGCTTCTGGGGGGCGCCGGCGCCGAGACCGTCACCAAGCTGATCGGCAACGCCGCGGTGACGTTCGCCCGCAATCCCGACCAGTGGCAGAAGCTACTCGACGATCGCAGCAAGATCCCCGCGGCGGTGGAGGAACTGCTGCGCTACGACGGGCCCGTGCAGTACAACGTTCGCCGCTCGATGAAAGAGGTCACCCTGCACGGGGTCACGATCCCAGAGGGTAAGCCGGTCTTCCTGCTGGGCGGGTCGGCCAACCGGGATCCGGAGGCGTTCACCGACGCCGATGCGTTCGACATCGACCGTGACCGCACCGAGGCGCAGAACCTCGGGTTCGGATACGGCGTGCACAGCTGCCTGGGCGCCGCACTCGCCCGGATGGAGAGCGCGATCGCGCTGGAGCGTCTGCTCGACTTCATGCCCCGCTACGAGGTGCGGTGGGACGAGTGTCGCCGGGTGGCCATGCAGAACGTTGCGGGCTGGTCGCATGTCCCGGTGCGCGTGCTGACCTAGCCCGATGCGATTCGTGCTGGTGCACGGTGGTTTTCACGTCGCATGAACCGCAGCAATGCCGCCGAGCAAGGTCGCTGCGTTGTCTGCTGTGTCGTCGGGCACCAGAGCGCTTCACCCATGTCGCCACCAGGGGCGAACGGACCCTCAGGGGTGAACCGCAGGTACGCTGTGTCCAGCCAGTCCCCGTTCGGGTGGCCGCGGGACGGTTTGCGCCGCAGCGACGTTCGTCATCTCGATTCTCGGTGTCAGGAGATCTTGGCCAGGATGTTCTCGGCGAACCGTTCGATGGGTTCCCGGTAGCGGTCCGCGGTCAACTTGAAACCGTCGTGGGCGCCGGCGGCGACGTCGTCGGCCATGGCCCACGGGCTGCACATCACCGCGGTGACGCCGATGTCCTCGGCGCGTCTGAACATCTCCACCGAGGGCAGATCGCGGATGGCGAGCATGATCTCGAAGGGGTCGTTGTCGCGTCCGTATTCGCGCCGCATCGCGTTGAGTGTGGTGATTTTCTGTGCCGCGTCTTCCCACGTATAGGCGTTACCGACCCAGCCGTCGCACAACCGCGCGGCCCGGCGAAGCGCCGCTTCAGATTCTCCGCCGCACATGACCGGGACAGGCTTCTGCGGGTGCGGCTCCAACATCAATTCGGGTACCTGGTAGTACTTTCCAATCCACGACACCCAGCCGCCCTGCCACAGGGCGGGCAGCGCCTGGATCATCTCGTCGAGTCGTCGGCCGCGGTTGGTGAAGTCCTGACCCATCAACTCGAACTCTTCGCGCATCCACCCGGCGCCGACCGTCAGCGCCACACGATCTTCGGAGATGACCGCGGCGGTGGCCACTTGTTTGGCGACCTCGAGCAAGGGGCGGGCCGGGGCGATGTAGACGGCGTTGGTGAACCGGATCCGCTGGGTCACCGCGGCCATCGCGCCGATGAGCACCCAGGAGTCCGGCCAGGCGGTCTCCGGTGTCCACATCGGCTTACCCGTGGGTGATGGATACGGTGAGGCCAGGTTACGGGGATAGATCATGTGGTCGGAGACCACGATTCCGTCGAAGCCCGCCTCGTCGAGCATGCGCGCGACGGGGACAGCCTCGGTGGTGTGCATGAACGCGGTGCCGGTCCAGATCTGCATGTGGAGTCCTCAGTCGGCCGTGTCGTCAACGGATCGGTGAACCAGATGTTCTCTTCGCGCAGCTGTCTGCTGCGCCGGCCGTGGGGGGTGCGCACCAGTTCGTGGTGGTAGTAGCCGCCGCAAGAGCTGAAGTCGGGCATGCCGGGGCAGTTGCATGGGGTTGTAGAATATGGGCCGCACCGTCGCCGACTCTCCGCTCACGTCAGCGGTGCACGACGAGAAGGGCAAGTTGCCGTTGTAGACAGCGTCGCGTACAGCCGCCAGGCACTCATACGGGTCGTGCCGCACCGTGTCGTCGGTGAAGAAGTCGGCCGCGTCGATGTCGGTCGAGGTCGGCTGGTCCGTCACTCAGCGCCCCCGGCGCCCTGGAAGTCGGGCAGCGTGGCCGGGTCGGGGAGCTGCATCTGCAGGTAGACGGCGATGTACCGAATCTTGTTGTCTGCGTTGAACTCGAAGACCGAGGCGGTGTTGACCACGCTGCTGAAGTCACCGATCCGACTGCGCTCCTCGAGTTCGAGGAACGCCACGTCCGCTGCTTCGGTGAGGCGCTTGAACGAGCAGTCCCAGTCCGAGGACTTCGCCCAGTTGGTGAGGAACTCGGCGTACTCGTCCCAGTTCATCACCTCTTTGAACGGGCCGATGCGGACGAATTCGTCGACCGCGACCAACTCGGCCAGCGGGGCCCAGCTCCCGACCGAGAAGCCAGGCTCCTTCGCACTTTTCACCAGAGCGCTCATCGTCTGGCTGTACTCCAGAACCGCCCGTGACCGTCCGGTGCTCTCGCCGATGACATCCTCGATCGTGGTCACGCCGCCACCCCCGCGGCGGCGAAGTACGCCGAGACGTACACCCCGTCCTCGGCGAACTTCCACGCGTCGCGATAGGCCTCGCCCATCCGAACCTGATGGGCGATACGTTGCTGCAGGTTCAACGTGTCCTTCTTTCGGTTGCGATGGTCCAGATCAGCGCTTTGCGGCGCCGGCCATGTAGCGGTCCACTACCGAGTGGTAGTGAGCGATGACGACCTCTTCTTTGACCAGCGACATGTGGTCGAGCCGGTCGTTACGCAGGCCCTTCTGCTGGCGGGGCATCTGCTCGTAGTCCTGCTGGAGCGCCTCGAAGTACTTGTGACTTCCCGGCGTGTCGACCACGATCGCCTCGGCCCGGACGGCGTCACGGAACTCCTCCGGCAGATACATGTAGCTGGCCACATGCCAGATGCACCGGTTCGGATCACCGTCCGGATGCGGCGCCGACATGATGACGTGGCATTCGCCTGCACGCACTGTCATGAAGTAATTGGGGAACAGCACCCACCCTTGGTTGTCGACCATTTGACCATCGGTCAGACCACTGACGTCGAGACCCATCCCGGTCAGCACTTCGCGGGTGGCCTGCTGCAACAGGACACGGGCGGTGACGCCGTCCGGGAACGCCACGTTCCCCTCCGCGTCCTGGTAGGGAGCGATCAGTTCCTGGAACCGCGGGATCACCGCGACTGTCCCGGGGAAGGTCTCGGGCAGCGCCAGGATCCCCGCGACCTGATCCTGCACACCGGCGCCCACCACCTCGAACGGAGCCATCGCGACGCTGTGGTTTTCGAAGAACCGGTACCGCGCGGTCCTCGGATTGATGTGCAGCACCTGCAGCAACTGGGGATGGATGCCGTTGATGTGATAGCCCTCTTCGAAGGCATCCATGACGACTTTCCAGTTGCACTCGATGGCCTCGGTGACGTCCATGACGGTGGTGAACTGCTCGATGTTGTAGGGCTCCAGCAGAGCGACCACATCCTCGCCGAGGTACTCACGCAGTGGCTCTGCGTCGGGGTCCGGGTTGAGGAAGATGAAGCCGGCGAAGGTGTCGACCGACACCTGGAGTAGCGAATTCTCGGTCTTGTCGATCGGGCCGGCGAGGTTCTCGCGCAACAGTCCCTTCAATCTGCCCTCCAGGTCGTAGGACCAGAGGTGGTACTGGCAGAGGAATCCGCGCTTGGCATTGCCGGTCTCGGTGACGCACAGCGCGTTGCCGCGGTGCCTGCAGGCGTTGACGAAACCCCTGAGCGCGCTGTCTTTCCCGCGGACGATGATGAAGGACTGATCGAGGATCTGGTACTTCTTCCAGTCGCCGGGCTTCGGCAGGTCCTCGACGCGGCCCGCGATCTGCCAGGCCCGCATCCAGATCACTTCCCGCTCGCGCGCGGCGTAATCGGGACAGGTGTAACGGTCGGTGGGGATGGTCATGTTGAACGTCCCGGGCGCAACGTCGTCGAGACCCAAGCCGAGACCGGAAGCGGGATCGAGCCATTCTCCGGGGCGAGTTGCCGGCATCAAGGTAGTCCTCCTGTGTCGAGGGGCGCTCACGGTGCCGGGGCCTTCGTCCGGACAAGGGCCTGCCTGGGGAACCCCACGCCTGCTGTGATGGAGCGGAACCTGCGCCCACTACATGTGACGAGACTCACTTTATACACACCCGTATCATCGATACAAGGATGTATGAAGCGCTGGAGACCACATCGATGTGAAATTCGCGCAGAGGAGCCGGCCGTGGCTGGTCATGTCCAGCATCCAGACCCGTGAGCACATGGCGGTAGCCCCGCGAGCAGACGCAAAACTGCCCATTTTCCGCGGAGAATGGGCAGTTTTGCGTCTGCTCGGCGGGCTAGCCGAGGCCGTGCAGGATGACGCCGTGGCAGTCGGCGGCGGCCTGGCGCAGCTTGATCGCCTCCTGATAGGCGTCGGAGTTGTACCACTCGCGGGCGGCTTCGACGGACTCGAACTCGACCAACACCGTCTGTGTGCCGTGCCATTCGCCTTCGAGCACTTCGGGTTTCGAGTCGAACGAGAGCAGGGTCGAGTTGGCCATCGTCTGTGCGGCCAGCTTGCCGTACTCGGCCATACCGGCCGGATCCTTGACGTCCTCGGTGATGAGGATGTAACCCTTGGGCACTGTGTCTCCTTGTCGTTCAGCTGATTTCGAGAATGGCTTGTTCAGGGCAGTTCGCGATGGCGTCCTTGGCCGACTCTTCGAGCCCGCCGGGCACCTCGGCCGGGTCCGCGATGGCGTAACCGTCGTCGGTCATCTGGAACACCTCCGGGCACAGCGTCAGGCACATACCGTGGCCGCGACAGCGGTCTTCGTCGACCGTGACCTTCACGCCTGCTCCCCCACCACATCGAACTCCAGGTGCAGTTCGGTGAGGCCGCGCAGGATGTAGGTCGGGATGTAGCCGTAGCGACGGTCGCCGGCGGGGCCGTGGTGCGCCTCGCTGATGCGGATGTCCGTCGTGCGGTCGAGCAGCCGCTCGAGGCCGACGCGCGTCTCGGCGCGGGCCAGCGGCGCACCCGGGCAGCTGTGGATACCGCGGCCGAAGGCCAGGTGCTGACGGGCGTTCTTGCGCTGAGGGTCGAAGGTGTCCGGATCCTCGAAGCGGCGCGGATCCCGGTTGGCCGCACCGTTGATCACCATCACCGTCGTCCCGGCGGCCAGCGACTCGTCGCCGACGGTGGTCGGCACCCGCGACAACCGGAAGTCCCCCTTGACGGGGCTCTCGATGCGCAGGCACTCCTCGATGAAGTTCGCCAGCAGACTGCGGTCCTCGCGCAGCGCGCGCTGGATGTCGGGATGGTCCCCCATCACCTTCAGCGCCGTCGACAGCAGGCGCACGGTGGTCTCCTGGCCGGCCGAGAACACGTTGGTCGCGACCCGCACCACGTCGACGACCTCCGGCATGGTGCCGTCCGGGAACGTCGCCGTCGCGAGCCCGCTCAGCACGTCCTCGCGCGGTTGTGCCCGCCGGTCCTCGATGTACTCGGCGAAGATCTCGTAGAGGTACTCCAGCGGCGTCTTGGTCAACGACTTCTCGGCGCTGCCCAGCGCACCGCCGTGGGTGCCGCGCGCGAGGCGCTCGAGGAGTTCGGGCCGGTCCTCTTCGGGCACCCCGAGCAGATCGGCGATCACCCGCAGCGTGAACGGCGCCGCGAAGCCCTTGATGAACTCACCCTCGCCCGGTGCGAGGAAGTCGTCGAGGATGTCGTCGGCCAACTGCCACATCGCATCCTCGTTCTCCTTGAGGCGCTTGGGCGTGATCAGCCGCATCAGCAGGGCACGGTGGTTGGTGTGCGTCGGGGGGTCCAGCGTCGGCAACTGGTCGCTGAAGGGGATCTCGTCGCGGTGCTTCTGGATCAGATCAGTGAGGTCTTCCCCTTCCCTACCTTCCAGGGATATCGGGAAACCGGGAAACGGTCCCGTCACCGAGATGCACGAGGAGAAACCCTCGGCGTCGTTGTAGACGTCGACCGCCTCCTGCCACCCCGTCACCATGGTGACGCCGTAGTGGTCCTCGCGGGCGACCGGGCACTTGTCGCGAAGCGCCGCATAGAACCGATAGGGATCTTCGGTCAGACGGCCGTCTCGGAAGAAGTCAACCGCGGTGAGGTCCTCCGCCATGCGCTGCTCCATTCGGTCCCAGAAGCGAGAACGTGATTCTCATCTTTGCGTATCAGGTTTTCATACCGGCAGTGCCCCGTCAACGAGGGGCGAGCTCACTTGTCTTCGGGCTCGATGCCGAAAGCGTTCACCGCGACGGCGAGCAGGTTGTACCCGCCGATCGTGAACACCAGATCCATCCGCTGGCGGTCGTCGAGGTGCCGACCCAGCGACGCCCACGTGTCGTCGGAGATCGTGCTGTCACGCTCGAGTTCGTCGACCACCCGGATCACCAGCCCGTCGAGTCCCTCCCCCAGGGCGCCACGCTCGATGCCGTCGATTTCCGCCGCGGTCAGGCCGGCCCGTTGTGCGAGCTCGACGTGGTGGTCCCACAGGTAGTCGCATCGACGCCAGAGGACCGCACGCATCAGCGCCACCTCGCGGATACGCGCGCTCAGCGTCGAATCTCGCAGGAGGTAGGCGTTGAACTCCAGGTAGGCGCGTGTGAGCGGCCGGTGCCGGACGAGCGTCGCCAGGACGTTGCCCGCGTCGCGCGGATTGGCGCGCTCGGCGGGCAGCAACGGGCTCAGCGCCTCGCGGACGTCGTCGTCCCAGTCGTCGGGCGGCAGCGGCGCCAGGCGCGTCACTGGATCGGTTCGTCGCCGAGCACAGTGGTGCGCAGCATCTCCCGCGGCGAATTCTCCGGATACGGTGCCGCACGGTGCAGCACGCCGCGGTTGTCCCAGATGACCGTGTCACCGACCGACCACGTGTGGCTGTAGACCAGCTCGGGCTGGGTGACGCGGTCGAGCAGGTCGGCCAGCAGTCCCCGGCCCTCCTCGACCTCCATACCGACGACGTAGTCCGCCGAGGCGCCGAGCACCAACGACCTGCGGCCGCTGCGGTGGGTCCACACCAGGGGATGTTCGTGCGTCGGCCGGGACCGCCACCGCGCCAACAGCTCCGGTGACGGATCGGGGGTGACACGGCGTTGCGAGGCCTCCAGCGAGTGCACCACCCGCAGCGACGCCAGCCGTTGCTTCTCGTCCGCGCCGAGGTGATCGTAGGCGGCGTAGGAGCTGGCGAACTCCGTCTCCCCGCCCTGTTCGGCCACCTGCAGGGCGGAGAGCACCGTCGCCATCTGCGGGTACTCGTCGCCGGTGGGCGTGCATCCGTCGATGTGCCAGTCGAACGTCGCCCGCAGATAGCCGGCCGAGGAGTTCTTCGACTTGTCGAGGGTGACGGGGTAGATCCCGGCGACCGGGTGGTGCCCGTCGGACGAATGGTCGATGCCGCCGAGGCGCCGGCAGAATTCCACCTGCGCCTGCGGTTGGAGGTGAAGGCCCGGAAAGACCAGCACCCCATTGTCTTCCAGCGCATCGAGCACCGCGGTGGCGAGCGCGTCGTCGGCGGCCAGCGCCTCTGGATCGAGTCCGGTCACCTCCGCACCGACCGATGCGGTGAGCTTGTTGATCGTCAGCAGACTCATGGTTTCCATCCTGTTGGTCACTGCACCCTGTTGGTCACGGCACCGGCGCGCTGACGCGGTGCATCACAGCGTCGGCCGAGTCGGCGGGTTTCTGCGTACCGAAGATCTCGACGGCCATCGAGACCATCACCATCGAGTAGATGAGGTGCAGCAGGTTCAGCGCGTCGTCGGGCACGTCGTCGAGCGGGAACTTGTCGCAGTAGTCGATCGCCTCCTCGAAGCGGGGCGAGAATGCGTCGTAGAACTCCCGAATCTTCGGCATCGGCGTGGCCAGCCGTGTCGCCCACCGCTCGGCTTCAGTTGCCAGACACCATGCCTCGGCGAACGGCTCGAACTCGGCGAAGGCGCTGGGTAGGCGCGATTCCGTCATGGTCACACCCCCACCGGTGCGCGTTCGGCCTTGTAGCGTTCGACCCAGTCGACGGACACCTTGTGCAGGTGGCGGACGAGGATTTCCTGGTCGCTGAGCGGGTAGTCGTCGACTACCGGCTCGCCCAGGCCGTACTCCAGCGCCGCCTGCGTGCCGCCGAGCATGCCGGCGTCCTGGAGCGCGAACTCCTTGAGCACCACGGAGGCGACCTCGTGTTCGATGCGCTCACGTACCGTGCGCGCCGGATGGAACGCGTTGTAGGCCTCGAACCTGTGGGTGTTGTGCGACGTCGGCCAGTACCGGTAGAGCAGGTACCAGCCGTGGTAGATGAGGATCTCCAGGTTCGGGAAGATCTGGAAGTTCGTGATGCCCCACGGCTCGATGTTTCCCGGGTTCAGGCCGGCGCTGAAGTGGGTCTCGGGGGTCCGCCACGGTCCGACGAGCCCGCTGCGCGTGGCCCGTTCGACCGGATACATGTACTCCGGCGCGAGCAACCACCGGCGGGTCCCCGCGGTGGACACCAGTCGGTGCGGTCCGTCGATCTGGAAATGCCCACACTCGAAGGTCGCATTCGGTTGGCGCACCTCGCTGGGCACCTGCTGGCTGTGCAGCGACGGTACGTGGTAGTACTCCTGGAACGCGTCGGCGAAGATCTTCCAGTTGCTGTTGTTGTGCGCCTCGAATTCGTACCGCTCGGTCATGAGCCCGAACGGATAGTCGTCCAGTGCTGTGATCATGGGGCCGAGGAACTCTCGCAGACCCCACCGCGGTTCGGGGTCCAGGTTGATGAAGATGAACCCGTTCCAGACGTCGCACTGCACCGGTGCGAGCCCGAGGTTCTCGGTGTCCAGGTCGAAGAACTCACCGGACTGCTGGACGAACTTCAGCTCACCGTCGAGGCCGTAGCGCCACCCGTGGTACTTGCAGGTGAACTGCCGGCAGGTGCCCTTGACCTCCTCTGCCGGGTAGTCGTTCCACACCAGCTTGTTACCGCGGTGGCGGCAGACGTTGTAGAAGGCACGGATCGTCTCGTCGCGGCCCTTCACCACGATCACCGAGACTCCTGCCACCTCGATCTCCTTGGTGAAGTAGCTGCCGACCCGCGGCACCTCCTCCACCCGGCCGACGTTGAGCCACGCCTTCTTGAACACCGCCTCGCGCTCGAGTTCGTAGAACTCCGGCGAAATGGAATCGCGGAACGAGATCGGTCCGGTACCGAGATCCGGATAGTGCTCCGTCCAGCTGCCCTCTGCGGGCTTAGGCCACCTCGCCATGCGAACCTCCCTGTGCTGTCGTGTTTTTCGTCCTTGTCATCACATCACCGATCCGCCGTTGACACCCAGGGTCTGACCCGTGATGAAACCCGCCTCGTCCGAGCACAGGAAGCCGACCGCGGCCGCGATGTCCTCACCGGTGCCGAGGTGACCGACCGGAATGCTGGCCGCCATCTGCTCGTTGGACGGCAGCATTCCCGCGGCTTGCGACTGGTGTTGCATGGGGGTCTCGATACCCGACGGCGGGACGTTGTTCACCGTGATCCCCGACGTCCCGTATTCACGCGCCAGCGATTTGGTCAGCGACAGCAGCGCACCCTTGGATGCGGCGTAGTGCGCCATCCCCGGTGACCCGCGCTGGGCGCTCGACGAGGAGATCATCACGATGCGGCCCCAACCCGCCTCGAGCATGTCGGGCACCGCGACCTGACAGCAGTGGAAGGTGCCGGTCAGGTTCACGTCGACGAGACGCTGCCAGGCCTGCGGCGTGATCTCGGTGAACGGCGCGAAATCCACCAGGCCGGCGCTGGTGACCAGGATGTGCACCGGTCCGAGTTCGGTGCGGATTTTCGCGAAAGCCTCCTCGACGGCAGCGCGGTTGCTGACGTCCGCGGCGACACCGAGCGCCGACGCGCCCTCGGCCCGCAGGTTCTCGGCGACCCGTTGCGCCGCTTCACCCTTGAGGTCGAGCACGGCGACCTTGTGTCCGCGCCTGGCCAACTCGTGGCAGGTCGCCTCGCCCATCCCGGACGCGCCCCCGGTCACCACCGCGACCCGGTTCATCGGATATGCCCCATCACTACCTCGCTCCTACTCGTAGACCACGCGCACCGTGCGGCTGGTGGGCATTGCCTGACAGGTCAGGACCCAGCCCTCCTCGACCTCGTCGTCCTCGAGGGCGTCGTTGTTGAGCATGTGCGCGCTTCCGGAGACGACCCGCGCCATACACGTTCCGCAGGAACCTGTTTCACACGAGGACGGGGCCCGTAGGCCCGCCATGCGTGCCGTCTGCAGCAGCGTGTCGCCGTCGCGGTAGGGCTGCGTGGTCTTCCGGCGGTCCAGCTCGATCACGACCTCTTCGGTGGCCTCGGTGGCGGTGGTGCCGACAGCAGGCGCCGGGGCCTCGACCGTCGTGAACCGCTCGAGGTGCAGCCGTTCCTTCGCCACACCGGCCGCCTTTAGCGCGGTCTCGACCGTCGCCATGAACGGCGCGGGCCCGCAGATGTAGTGGTCGGCGTCGTCGGCGCCGGCGATGAAAGTCTCGACGTCCGCGGCGGTGACGACCCCGCCGTCCTCGTCGTAGTGGTGCTCGACGACCAGTCGGTCGCGGTGTGCCTGGGCAAGGCCGGCCAGCGATTCGGAGAAGATGACCGATCCGCGCGCGCGGTTGGCGTAGAACAGCCTGACGGGACGCGACGTGCCGTCCAGCGCTGCCCGGACGAGCGACATGATGGGGGTGATCCCGCTGCCACCGGCGAAGGCGATCAGCTCCGCCGATGCGGAAACCTCCTGCCGGAGAACAAATCTCCCCTCAGGGGGCATCGCGAGCAACTCGTCGCCCTCGGTGGCGCTGTCGTTGAGCCAATTGGAGACCACGCCGCCCGGATCCCGCTTGACGGTGATTCGAAGCTCGTCCTCGACCGGAGCCGACGACATCGAGTAGCAACGGCGCAGATGCTGTCCGCCGACGCACACGCGCAGGGTCAGGAACTGCCCGGCCTGATAGCGATACCGGTGCGAACAGTGTTCGGGCACGTCGAGCACCAGCGACACAGCGTCCGACGTCTCGCGTACCACCCGCTTGATACGCAGCGGCGCGAATCCGTCAGAGCTACCGTCGTCCACCATCACGGCAACGATATCAAGTACTTGTCATTAATATCAAGTACTTGTCACACCCTTCGACGTGGTCAGCCTTCGACGTGGTCGGCGTGCAGTTCGTGGCCCGTGCCTTGTTCGACCACCCGCGCGAGCAGTTCGCGTAACGTCTTCTGCTCGGCTTTGCTCAGCACGCCGAACACCTTCTCGTGCGCGGCGATCGCGTCGTTGACCACCGTGCCCGCGACCTTGCGGCCCTGGTCGGTCAGGAAGGCCTGCAGAATCCGCCCGTGTTGCGGGTCCTGCTTGCGCTCAACGAGATTGCGCCGCTCCAGCGCCGTCAGCGCGAGCTGGACGCCCTGCGGGCTGATCAGCAACCGGCGGGCGAGTTCGGCGCCCGACAAGCCAGGCTCGTTTGACAGCTGACGCAGCACGCCGATCTGCGCGGTGCTCACGCCGTGTTCGCTCACCGCCTCGTTCACCGTCGTCAGCGAGAAGTAGAACGCCTGCTTGAGCAGCCACAGGATGTTGTCCGTGAGCTCCATACCTGCCACGTCACGCGCCTCCATGCCTAAACGTTAGCCGTCGTGGCCTGGACGACGCCGTCCTTCATCACGAAGCGCACATCGAGGGTGGTCTCGATATCCCGGGACGGGTCACCCGGCACGGCGATGATGTCGGCGAGGTACCCGGGCGCCAGCCGGCCCAGCTCATCGTCGGCCTCGATCAGTTCGGCGCTGGTGACCGTCGCCGCCCGGATGGCCTGCATCGGCGTCATGCCGCGTGCCACCAGGGCGCGCAGCTCTTTGGCGTTCTGCCCGTGCGGAATCGCGGGAGCATCGGTGCCGCAGGCGATGCGGACGCCCGCGGCGATCGCCTTGGGCAGCATCGCCTGGGCGCGCGGGAAGACCTCCTCGGCCTTCTTGCGCAGTTCGGGTGCGATGCGGTCGATCGCCATCGCCTCGGTCAGGTACGTCGTCGACACCAGGAAGGTGCCGTGGTCGACCATCATCTGGATGGTGTCGTCGGTGGCGAGGAAGCCGTGCTCGATGCAGTCGATGCCCGCCCGGATACAGGCCCGGATGGCGCTGTCGCCCACCGCATGGGCGGCTACCCGCACCCCGGCACGGTGCGCCTCGTCGGCGATGGCGGCGAATTCGTCGTCCGAATACTGTTGCGCACCAGGGGCGGTACTGTGCGACATCACGCCCCCGGATGCCGAGACCTTGATGAGCTTGGCGCCGTGCCGGATCTGGTAGCGCACGCAGGCGCGGACCTCGTCGACGCCGTTGGCGATGCCCTCCGCGACGGACAGCGGCATGATCCCCGGTGCGAGACGCTGGAAGACCGTCGGGTCGAGGTGCCCGCCGTACGGGGTCACGGCGTGACCCGCCGGATAGATCCGCGGCCCGGGGTGCCAACCCTGGTCGATCGCACGCTGCAGGGCCACGTCGAGCAGGTAGCCGCCGGTCTTGACCATCAGGCCGAGGTTGCGCACGGTGGTGAATCCGGCATCGAGCGTGGACCGCGCGTTCACCGCGCCCCGCAGTGTGCGGTACGCCGGGTCGTCCTGCACTCCGTGCATCGGACTGGGCAGGCCCTCCGGACCGCCCGGACCGCCGATGAGGAGATTGAGCTCCATATCCATCAGCCCCGGCAGCAGCGTGACGTCGCCGAGGTCGATGTCCAGGTCCGGATCAGCGGGCGGCTCGGCGGGATTGATCGACTCGATCCTGTTGCCGTCGATGACGATCACCGCCGGGGACCGCACCTGCTGGGCCTCAACATCGGCCCAGCGGGCCGCGCGCAACACCGTCTTCGTGCCGGGACCCGGCTGCGTCACGGCCTGGGCTCGGAGTCGCAGTCCAGGCTCGTCGCGCCCGTGTCGGGCACCTTCGGTTGCTTCCAGCATTCGACCGGGAACGACACCTGGATCATCGAATACAGCAGATGCATCAGGTTCAGCACGTCCTCGGGCAAGTCGTCGAGGGGGAACTTGTCGCAGTAGGAGATCGCCTCCTCCGCCCGCGCCGTGACGGCGTCGTAGAACGCCTGCATCTCACGCATCGACGAGGCCAGCCGCTTGGCGTAGCGCTCAGCCTCGGAGCCGAGACACCAATCGGAGAACTCCTCGAGGTCGGCGAACTCAGGAGGCAGTTTCGCCGCGGTCTCCGCCGTCGTGGTCTGCGCGGTGCTCACACCCGCCATGCTCACACCCCCGCCGCCGTTGTGCGCTGGTATTCCTCGACCCAGGCGGCCGTCTCCTTGTGCAGGTGCCGGATCAGCACTTCCTGATCGCAGAGCACGAAGTTCTCGAGAACGCGCGATTCGACCATCGTCTGCGTCGCCTCCAGCGTGTTGGCGTCCTGGAGTCCGTACTCCTTGAACGACACGGCGGCCAGTTCCTGGGCGATGCGCTCCCGCGGCGTACGCGGCTGCGGGAAGTACACGGTGCCCTCGAAGACATGCGTGTTGTGCGACGTCGGCCAGTAGTGGTAGGTCAGGTACCAGCCCTGCCCCCAGAAGAGGATCACGAAATTCGGGAACAGCTGGAACGAGTCCAGGCCCCACGGCTCGCACTTCGCGGGGTTGAGGCCGGCCGGCATCTCCCCCAGATCCGGTTTGTCCCAGGGGCCGAAAAGCCCGCTCTGGCAGATGTCCTCGATGGGCTTGCGCATCTCGTCGGCCATCTCCCAGGCCCGTATGCCTGACGTGCTCACCAGTCGGTGCGGCCCTTCGATCCGATAGTGCGGCGCTTCGAATCCGGCCTCCGCGGCGGCCTTCGAATACGCCGTCGGTGACTGGTTCGCATGCAGTACCGGTGCGTGGTAGAACTCCTGGAACGCATCCATGTACAGCTTCCAGTTCGCCTTCACGTCCGACCGGTAGTGGAACCGCGACGTCATCCTGCCGAAGGGATAGCCCTCCAGGTCGGTGATCATCGGACCGAGGAAATCTCGCAGCGTCCGCTCGGGCTCTTGGGCGAAGTTGACGAAGATGAACCCCTCCCAGACGTCGCAGTGGACGGGCACCAGGCCGTAGCGACTCTTGTCCAGATCGAAGAACTCACCCTCCTGCTGCACGAAGGTCAGGTTTCCGTCGAGGTCGTAGCGCCACGCGTGGTACTTGCAGGTGAACTGCCGGCACACACCGCTGGTCTCCTCGAGCGGCATGTCGTTCCACACCAACTTGTTGCCCCGGTGCCGGCAGATGTTGTGGTAGGCCTTCACCTCACCGGCGGTCGTGCGCACGACGATGATGGAGGTGTTGGCGACCTTCAGCTCTTTGGTGAAGTAGCTGCCCTTACGGGGGATCTGTTCCACCCGACCGACGTTGAGCCAGGCACGCTTGAACACCGCCTTGCGCTCGATCTCGTAGAACTGCGGGTCGATGGAGTCCTCGTAGGACACCGGTCCCGTCCCCAGTTGCGGGTAGTGTTCGGTCCAGCTGCCTTCGGGTGGCTTGGGAAATCGGGCCATTGTCGTCTCCTGTTGACCGGTGTTCGTGCCGCGCTACCCGCCTCGGCGACGTGCCGATTCGAGTGGCTCAGGCAAACAATCAGGCGCAGACGCCTTTTCGTCATTTCGCAGAGCCCGCATGGCCGACGGTATATGCTCGTCCGATCAATCGCAAGTAGTTGATATTGCCGGGTCGTCGCCTCGGCGGAAGGAAGTCGAACAGGTGCGTCCGGATGAGCTCTTCATCGGTGGCAGGTGGTGTGACCCGACCGCCGGGCAATGGATCGAAGTCATCGCCCCGCATACCGAGGAACCGATCGCGCATGTCGCGGCGGCGGGCCCCGGCGACGTGGAGGCGGCGGTCGCCGCCGCGCGGACGGCGTTCGAATCCGGCCCGTGGCCGCGGATGGATCCCGCCGAACGCATCGCGGCCGTGCGGCGCCTGGCCGCCCTCTACGGCGAACGACGCTCCCAGATGGCCGAGACCATCACCTCCGAGATCGGTGCACCCATCAGCTTCGCGCAGCGCGCGCAGGTCGCGTTGCCGTGGACGATGATGACCGCCTTCTGCGATCTGGCCGAGGACTACCCGTTCCGCGAAACGCGCCCGGGGAGGTACGGCGCCGACATCCACATCCGCCGTGAGCCGGTGGGTGTGGTCGCCGCGATCGTGCCGTGGAACATGCCGCAGTTCCTCATCGTCACCAAGCTGATCCCCGCCCTGCTCGCCGGCTGCGCCGTCATCCTCAAGCCGGCGCCGGAGTCACCGCTCGACGCGCTACTGCTGGCCGAGATGATCGCGGAGTCGGATCTGCCGGCAGGCGTGGTGAGTGTGCTGCCGGGCGACGGGTCGCTCGGCGAGTATCTGGTGAAGCACCCGGGGGTGGACAAGGTTTCGTTCACGGGCTCGACGGCTGCGGGTAAGAGTGTCGCCGCGGCGTGCGCGGCCGGTCTGAAACGCGTCAGCCTCGAACTCGGCGGCAAGTCCGCCGCAATCGTGCTCGACGATGCCGACCCCGCCGCCGTTGCGGCAGGCGTGCGGTCGGCCAGCCTGAGCAACAGCGGTCAGATCTGCAACGCGCTCACCCGGATCCTGGTGCCCGCAGCCCGCGCCGGCGAGTTCACCGACGCACTCGCGGCCGAGATGGCGTCGCTGGTGATCGGTGACCCGACGGACAGTGCCACCCAGGTCGGCCCGCTGGTCGCGCAACGCCAGCAGCAGCGGGTTCGCGGCTACATCGACACGGGCCGGGAAGAAGGTGCACGCCTGGTCACCGGCGGGGCCGAGATGCCCGACGGCGTCGAAAAGGGGTGGTTCGTCCGTCCGACCCTGTTCACCGACGCCACCAACGACATGCGCATCGCCCGCGAGGAGATCTTCGGTCCGGTGCTGACCGTCATCCCGTTCTCCGACGAGGACGAGGCGGTGGCGATCGCCAACGACTCCGACTACGGCCTCGCGGGGTCGGTGTTCACCGAGGACACCGAGCGCGGACTCGGCGTCGCCGCCCGTATCCGGACCGGGACCTTCGGCGTCAACCAGGGCTACACCATGGACCCGTTCGCGCCTTTCGGCGGTGTGAAAGGCAGCGGCTACGGACGTGAGCTCGGCCGCGAGGGCCTCGACGGCTACACCGACACCAAGTCGATCTCGATCGCGGCAGGAAGCAAAGGAACGTAAACCGGCATGCCAGAGCAGATATCGACACAGATCTCCCCCCGGCCGGGTGGGGGTGAGCCGAACTTCGCCAGGCCTTGGGCGCCGCACCGGCGGCGGATCTACCTGGCCGCGGCGGCATTCACCGGTGCGGCCTTCGTTCTCGTGGTGGTCGGCGTCGGTGTCGGAATTCTGCCCCCGACGTTCACCGTCGACGTCGTCGCCAACCTGCTGTTCGGTATCCCCGTGATCCTGCTCCCCTTCGTTCTCCTCTGGAATGCACCCGGAGAGAACCGAACTCGCGTCGACAAGGCCGCCGAACTCACGCTGTTCTACCTCCCCTACACGGCAGGGAGCCAGATCGGTTACGAGCTGATCTTTCTGATCGGCCATCCCCTGAACCTGTGGACCCCGACCGACGATCCCGGCTGGAAGTGGTTGTGGTGGCAGTACGGTCTGGCCGATACCCGCTACACCAGCGGCAACAACTGGATCTTCGGCCTGGAGTTGGTGGGTGTCGCCGTCGGCGTGACGGTGTTCCTGGTCTGGACCCGCCTGATCCGGCCCGACCTGCCCACCGAGTCCCGCATCAAGAACCTGTGGCTGGCGTTCGCAGGCGTCGCGATGCTGGCGAGCAGCACCGGCGTGTACTTCCTTTCCGAGGTCCGGTCCGGCTTCGGCGATATCGGACAGGGCGCCTTCGGGCTCTGGTTCAAATTCATCGCCGAGAACGTCCCGTTCATCATCCTGCCGGCCCTGGTGCTCTATTCGATCTATCTGCAGATCGACTTTCTGACCCGGCGAGCGGCGACGCCGAGGTAGCGCGTCCTACTTCAGGCAGCTGCCCAGGTCGATCGGCATGGCGACGCCGGTAACGAAGCGCGAGTCGTCCGAGGCGAAGAACATCACGGCGTTGGTGATGTCTTCGGCCTCGACCCATGGTCTGGGCATGGTGTGGAACATCTGGCAGATGGGTGCGATGTCGTCGGGGCCGGGGCTCTCCAGATCCGGCCGGAAGAGATCGAAGGTCTGCTGGTTCATCACCAGCGGGGTGTTGACGTGCGTGGGATGCACGCTGTTCACCCTGATCATGTGCTGGCCCAGCTCGACCGCGCAGGAGCGCATCAGGCCGACGACACCGTGCTTGGCCGAAACATATTGACCCATCTGCGGATAGGCCTTCAGCCCTGCCACCGAGCTGGTCAACACGATCGATCCGCCCCGCCCTCCGGCGATCATGTGCGGGATCCCGGCCTTCACGGTTTTCCATACGCCCGTGAGGTTGATGTCCATCATCGCCTGCCACACGGGCTCTTCCAGAGTCTCGATGGTCTGTCCGCCGTTGCCGATGCCTGCGTTGGCCAAAATGATGTCTAGCCTGCCGAATTCGGCAACGCCGCGGTCCACGACAGCCTTCATGGCGTCGAAGTCGCGGACGTCGGCTTCTTCGGCGATGATCCGGCGTCCGAGCGCCTCGACCCTCTCCTTGGTCTCCAGGAGATCCCCGGGTGAGGCCAATTCGAGCTGACAATGGTCGACGTTCTTGCAGATGTCGATGGCGATGATGTCGGCGCCCTCTTCAGCGAGTTTCAGCGCGTGGCTTCGTCCTTGTCCGCGGGCGGCACCTGTGACGAATGCGACCTTTCCCTCTACCCGTCCGGGCATGTCATGCTCCCTCTCGATCCATGGTGTGCTTCGTGGTCATACCTGTGCCGGCATGCTGTCCCAGCCGCGCACTGTGGAGGACGAGGAGAACACCGCACTGTCGAGATCGACTTCCCAGTCCGGAAAGCGGTTCATGATCTCGTCCAACGCGATCCGGCCCTCGATGCGCGCCAAAGCGTTGCCGAGGCAGTAGTGGGCACCTATTCCGAACGACAGATGCTGACGGGGTGAGCGCGTGACATCGAAAGTGTCCGCGTTCTCTCCGAAACGTCGTTCGTCGCGGTTGGCCGCGCCGATCAACGTCAGAATGCTGCTGCCCTCGGGCACGTTCGTGCCGTAGAGCTCGATGTCGTGGGTGACGTATCGGGCGGCCTGGAGGGCGGGTGGTTCGAATCTCAAGATCTCCTCGATCGCGCCTGGCAGCAGTGTGCGATCGGCGACCAACCGCCTGCGTTGCGCGGGATGTTCGGACAGCAGCTTGCCTGCCCAGCCGATCAATCGGGTGGTGGTCTCCGCGCCTGCCACCGCAACGAGGTTCATGAACATCAGCAGTTCGTCGCGTCGCAGTTTTCTGATGCTGCCCGTCTCGTCCGCGAACTCCGCATTCAGCAGCTCGGTCGTCAGGTCGTCGGCCGGATGATCAATCCGCCAGTCGATGAAGTCTGCGAAAACTTCGCCATCTGTAATCACGCCGTCGGGGTTGTCGGTCATCTGACCACCGCGCTCGGTGCGCACGAACTTGTCGCCGTCTTCCTGCACTAGGTGCTGGTAGTCCTCGGGTATTCCGAACAGCATTCCGACCACCCGCAGTGGCATGACCGCACCGAGATGTTTGACGAAGTCGAAGTGGTCGCCACCTACCAACGGATTCAGGCACCGCGCGGTGAACTCGCGGACCTTCGGTTCCAGACTGTTGATCTTGCGTGGCGTAAAGGCCCGCGACAGCAGATTCCGATGGAAGTCGTGGACCGGCGGGTCCTCGAAAACCAACAGCCCCGACGGGATTTCGATGCCCGACTTGATGATCTCGAGAACCGCACCGCGAGCCGAGCTGAATGACTGGTGGTCTACCAGGATGCGGCTGGCGTCATCGAACCGGCTCACCGCGTAGAAGTCATGAACCTCGTTGAAGTACAGCGGTGCTTCGTCGCGTAAACGCTTGAACATGGGATACGGGTCTGCATTGAGCTCGGCATCCCATGGGTCGTAGTTCAATAGGCCGTTCGCGGTGATCGTCACAACGTCTCTCAGAAACTCAGGCCGTGGGCTTCGAAGTGCTTTGCGAGAGCTTGCATGTACCCGTCGCCGTGGAACGGACCTCGCGCGCCGATGGCCGCCTCCAGAAACGGGCCGTATTCTTCGTCGTTCACATACGTCGACCAGTGCACGATCTCGGCGTCCTCGTTGGTGTCTACGAAGCTGATCGAGTAGAAACCCATGACTTTTCCGTCGTTGACGTTCGTACCCTCCCAGCGATAGCGCATGACGAACCCGTTCTCGGCCGGCCAGCACTTGTAGTCCACGGGCTTCCAATCGGGGAAGGTGATGCCATAGGCCTTCGCTTCCACCGTGGCAGCGGTGTCCCAGTGGGTCGCCACGTCCTTGAGTACCAATTCCTGGCCGGCGACGAAGTACGGCGAGGTGTACACGGCATCGTCGGTGAACACCCACTCGTCGTAGGATTCGCCTTCCTGGACCTTCTGCAACACGTACTTGTCGCGGTAGCTCTCCGCCATCCGGCGGTGCTTTGCGATGCGCGCTTCCAGCTTCATTGCAGGAGTTCTCCTTTTAATCCGTTGGGATGCTTGCGAATTCGGCGGATCCAGAGCTGGTGCAGCGGGGCCGGCGCACGGAGACACCGCGCCCCGTCTCCTTCACATACAGGATCGTTTATCATATGCACATTCGTATACGCGGGGTGATGTCATTGCGCCATTCGGATCGCAACCTGGGAAGATGAAGCCGTGGCAGAACGATGGACGCGACAGCGGCGCATGGAGCACACCCGCGGCCTGCTGCTCGATGCGGCCGAGGAAGTGTTCGCCAAGCAAGGGTTCGGAGGTTCCGCGCTCGACGACATCGCCGAGGTCGCCGGTTACACGCGCGGGGCGATCTACTCGCATTTCGGCACCAAGGAGGAACTCTTCCTCGCCGTCATCGAACGCCACATCAATCGCTTCCTGGACAGCTTCGCCGACGTGATCGAATCCTTCGAGGGACTGGACACACTCGACATCGAAAAGCTGGCCCAGAAATGGCGTGACCTGACCATCGCCGGTCCGAACAGCGCCGCGCTGGGTTACGAGTTCTCGCTGTTCCTGCTGCGGAATCCGGATGCGCGCGATCGCGTGACGGCCCAGCGTGAGGAGGCGGTCAACTCGCTCGCGAACTACGTCACCGGCCACATCGACCGACTGGGTGGCGAACTCCAGATGCCCGCCGAAACCCTTGCGCGGCTGCTGATTGCCAGCCACGAGGGCGTCACCATCCTCGGGCACATCGACGGTGAGGACCTCTACGGCCCGTTCCTGCAGATGGTCATGGCCAACGTCGCGCCCAAACCTGCCGCGCCGAAACGCCCCCGCAGCCGTCGAGCGCACTGAGCCTCCTCGCGCCGGCTGTGTCGTTGTGATGACGGATCGCTCCTCACGTTCGCCTGCCCGCGCCAGATCCATCCCGCAACGCGCGACTGCTGCACCGCGAAGTGACTGGGTCAGATCCCCCGAGGTTCCGGCGATCCGATGGTGATGACGATCACTAGTATACGGACTCGCATTTCATATACAAGTACGTATATGAATACTGGCGGCGCCGGCCCGTGTCGTCACCTCAGCGCACGCCGATCGAGAGCAGAGGTTTTCGCCCTCGCGTCAGGGGAGTTTGATCGCCGAGGTGTACATCTCGACGATCGGCCGGTATAGGTCGACGTCGTCGAGTTCGCTGCCCAACACCACCGAGTCGCTGGTGGCGACGAGCACCTGGGCGAGAGTCGACGGCGGAATGAGCAGGGTGCCCCCGAGCCTCTCGATGCCCTCGACGATGAACGCGGCGAGCGCCTCGACGACCTCTGACCGCTTCTCGGCCACGCGCTCGCGCGCCTCCGGGTTACGAAGCAGGTAGAGCGCGAACTCGTGACCCAGCGCGGCGTGCTCGGCGCCTCGGTCCTGGCTCAGTTGTCGCCACCGCGCCGCGATCTCATCGAGCTCGCGCGATCCGACCTGCGCGGCCGACGACATCACTTCGGCGAAGTTGTCGAAGTAGCGGCGCCAGTACCGATCACTCACCGCCAGGAAGAGGTCCTCCTTGGTGGCGAAGTGCTTGTAGATGGCACCCTTCGTGTAGCCCGCCGCATGCGCGATGTCATCGAGAGTAGCTGGGGAGAAACCCTTTTCGGCAAACACATCCTCCGCCGCGTCGAGCAGCAGCGAGCGCGTGTGTTCGAGACGTCGCTCCCTCGTCCACCGCTCGACCATGCCAAAAGTGTGCCACAGAATCTGAGAAACCCTATAGATATTCAGATACTCGCTGGTATCTTCGCTATGAGCCGCGTGCGGACGCGGAGGTCCAGGAGGGCGTGTTGAGCGAGCTGTCGAACAAGAAACCTGCAGTCACCGAAACAGTGAGTGGTGTCGCCGGCCTAGGTGCGGGAACCCCGCGATCGTCGAACGCCATCAAGATCTGGGCGACCGTCGGCACCGTGTTCCTGGCGTACACCGCCTATGTGTTCATCCGGTGGGTCAGCGGACCCTTCTTCGAACCGGTGGCGGGCGGCCCGAGCGATCCCCCGCTGTACATGAAGATCCCCTTGATCGCCAACGCCGTCGTGCTGTGGATCGGCCTGCCATTCGCGTTGTGGTTCTTCATCATCCGGCCCTGGGTGCGAGAGAAGCGCATCACGCTCGACGGCATGTTGCTCGTCTCGATGGGGCTGATGATGTTCCAGGATCCGATGCTCAACTACTACAGCACGTGGTGCACGTACAACGCCTGGCTGTGGAACCGAGGATCCTGGGCGCCGCACATCCCGGGCTGGGTGGCGCACGAGGAACCGGGCCATACCGTGCCCGAACCGCTGCTGACCAACATCCCCGGCTACATGTACGGCGTGCTGCTGATCACGATCGTCGGATGTTGGGTCATGCGCAGGATCAAGAACCGTTGGCCGGAGATCAGCAATCTGAGGCTGGTGCTGGTCACCTATGCGATCGCCTTCGTCTTCGACTTCGTCATGGAGGCCTTGGTCATGCTGCCGATCGGCTTCTATTCCTACCCCGGTGCCATCCAATCTCTGTCGTTCAACGCCGGTACGTACTACCAATGGCCGATCTACGAGGGCTTGATGTGGGGTGGCGTCCAGGCGGCGCTGTGCTGCTTGCGCTTCTTCACCGATGACCGAGGACGCACGTTGGTGGAACGTGGTTTGGACAGCATCCGAGGCGGCGCCGTCAAGCAACAGTTCGTTCGCTTCCTGGCGATCTTCGGCGGTGTCAGCGCATGCTTCTTCCTCTTCTACAACGTCCCGGCGACCTGGCTCGGCATGCACGGTGACCCCTGGCCGGAAGACGTGCAGAAGCGCTCGTACTTCAACCCCGGCATCTGCGGCGAGGGGACCGACCGGCCGTGCCCGAACCCTGATCTGCCGCTGCCGACGAAGCACTCTGGCTACATCAACCACGACGGCGAACTGGTACTCCACGAAGGCGTCGAGGTGCCACCGATTGTTCCGATCCAGGTGGGTAGGTGACGGATCAGGGCATCTTGACGGCCGACACGTACATCTCGACGACCGGTTGGTAGAGGTCGACGTCGTCGAGGTGGCTGCCCAGCTCGACGGCGTCAGTCGTGGCGATGATGATGTGAGCCAACGTCACCGCCGGGATCAGCAGGGTTGCGCCCAGGCTCTCGACGCCCTCGACGATGTAGCGGGCGAGCTGATCGACGACCTCTGATCGCTTGGCGGCCACGCGTTCCCGCGCCTCCGGGTTGCGCAACAGGTAGAGGTTGAACTCGAGACCCAGTGCCGAATGTTCGGCACCGCGGTCGCGACTCAGCTGACGCCACCGCTCACCGATGTCCTCTAGCTCGCGCGCCCCGATGTGGTCGGACGACGACATCACCTCGGCGAACTTGTCGAAGTACCGCCGCCAATACCGGTCGCTGGCAGCCAGGAACAGTTCTTCCTTGGTGGCGAAATACTTGTAGATCGCGCCCTTCGAGTAGCCGGCCGCCTTGGCGATGTCGTCGAGAGTCGCTGGCATGAAACCTTTTTCGGCGAATACCTGTTCTGCGGCATCCAGCAGCAGCGTGCGCGTGCGCTCGAGGCGTCGCTCGCGCGTCATCGGCTCGACCATGCGGCAATTTTGCCACAGATTCTTTTCGAACCCTTGGTCATCCAGATACTCACTGGTATATTTTCGACGCATCGGCCACCCTTGAAGGGGAGCTCTGAGGTCTATGGGGATCGACAAGTGCGGAGGAGACGGTGTCGTGAGTGATCTGTCGAGCAGGAAGAAGCCGGTTCTCACCGAGTCGCTCAGCGACGCGACACTCGGTGCGCAGCCGCAGAAGAAGATCACGCCGGTACGCGTGTGGGCCGCCGTCGGCGGTGTAATCCTCGCGTTCCAGCTGTTCGTCTGGGGCAAATGGGTCACCGGACCCCACTTCGAGCGGGTACCCGCAGGCCCCACCGACCCACCGACGTTCATGAAGGCGATCCTGTTCACCTGGACAGCCGTGATCGTGGTGGGCCTGCCAGTCGCCATCTGGTGGTTCCTCATCCGGCCGTGGCGTCGGGAAAGGCGAATCACCCTCGACGGCATGCTCTTCGTGAGCTGCGGGCTGCTGTGGTTCCAGGACCCGCTGCTGAACTACTTCAGCACCTGGAGCACCTACAACACCTGGATGTGGAACATGGGCTCGTGGGTCCAGGACATTCCGGGTTGGGTGTCATACGGGGAACCGGGCGCCATGATGGCAGAGCCCGTCCTGATGAACGCCCCCGGTTACTTCTTCGTCCTGCTGTGCACGATGCTGGGCTGCTGGGTCATGCGCCTGGCCAAGAAGCGGTTCCCCAACATCAACACCTTCGGCCTGATCGGCGTCGTGATCGCCTGGACGTTCTTCTTCGACTTCGTCATCGAGGGCCTGTTCCTCATGCCGATGGGGCTGTTCACCTACCCGGGCGCCATCCAGGCCCTGTCGGTCAATGCCGGCACCTACTACCAGTGGCCACTGTATGAGGGGCTCATGTGGGGCGGCGTCCAGGCCGGCCTCTGCTGCATGCGGTACTTCACCGACGACCGTGGTCGGACGTTCGTCGAGCGGGGGCTCGACCAGGTCCGAGGCGGTGCCGTCAAACAGCAGATCACCCGCTTCCTGGCGATCTTCGCCGCCTGCAGCACCTTCTTCTTCGTCTTCTACAACATTCCGGCGCAGTTCTTCGCCATGCATCAGGACCCGTGGCCGGAGGACATCCTGAAGCGTTCGTACTTCCTGATGGGCATCTGCGGTGAAGACACCGATCGGCCGTGCCCAAACCCTGCGCTGCCGATGCCCCTGACGAATTCCGGCTACATCAACCACGACGGCGAGCTCGTCTTTCCCGAGGGTGTCGAGCTTCCCAACAAGGTTCCGCTCGAGCGAGGAGAGTAAATGTCGAACAGCAATTCTGCGGTGGTGACCCCCGTTTCGAGCGCGCCGTTCTACCGTGCGGTTGGCGACGAGGTGGAGGTCTTCCGCGCGGCGGCCCGCCGAGGGCTGCCGGTGCTGCTGAAGGGCCCTACAGGTTGCGGGAAAACGCGATTCGTGGAGGCGATGGCCCACCAGCTGAACAGTGACCTGATCACCGTTGCCGGCCACGAGGACATGACGTCGGCCGATCTGGTGGGTCGGTTCCTGCTCAAGGGCGGCGAGACGGTCTGGGTAGATGGGCCGCTGACCCGCGCGGTGCGCGAGGGCGCCATCTTCTATCTGGACGAGGTCGTGGAGGCCCGCCAAGACACCACCGTTGTCATCCATCCGCTCGCCGATCACCGCCGTGAACTGCCCGTCGACCGCCTGGGCACGACACTTCAGGCAGCGCCTGGATTCCAGCTCGTGATCTCCTACAACCCGGGCTACCAAAGCGTGCTCAAGAATCTCAAGGAGTCGACCCGTCAGCGCTTTGTCGCCATCGAGTTGGGCTATCCGTCCGCGGAGATCGAGACCGAGGTGGTCGCCTACGAAGCCGGGATCGATGTCGAGACCGCGAGCGCTCTGGTCAGACTGGCATACGCCATTCGAAATCTCGCTGGGTCGCCGTTGCGCGAAGTGTCCTCCACTCGCATGTTGATTCTCGCGGGCGGCCTCGCTGCTGAGGGGCTCAACCTGCGCAGCGCCGTTCATGCTGCTGTCGTCCAGGTCCTCTCCGACGATCACGATGTGATCCGCGCCCTTGATGAACTCGTCGACACGGTACTGCCAAAGACGTGACCGGGAATTCGAACCCGGACCGGTTCCGGTTCCTCGCCACCTACATCGCCGGCAGGTCCGTCGAAGTCATGGAGGCACCGGCCGGCCAGCCTGCGCACACGAACGGCCAATTCATCTTCGTTTCGTCCGGCGGTGCCGTCGAAGAGCAGCGCCGTGAAATGCTGGTTCAGGCCGCACTTCTCGGCGCGGGAAGTCTCGAACCGCGATTGGTCAAGGGGTTGCGGGCGCGGGCCACACTGGCCCGCCGCTACCTGGCGCTCGAAGGTCAGCGAGTTCTCGCCGAACTCGCCGCGCAGATCCCGCTCGATGCGGGACTCCTCGGTGACGCAGCGCCCAGCACTGCGACCGCCGACGAGTCACTCGAGGTGGCCAGGAGCCGCGCGACGGTTGCCGATCCGCCGGAGTGGTTCGGTGCCATCAAAGTCTCCCGGTTGCTGGCGGCGCCGGCGGGCCCGGGAGGGAAGGCCACCAACAAAGACCTCAAGTTGCAGTTCGATCCCATCGACATGCCGGAGTCGGAAGAGGACGACGAAGACGAGGACGAGGACGGCGGAAAGTCCGGGGATAGCAAGATACTCAAGCTGTTCGAGAGCCCGATCTTCAACAACCAGTCGATGTCCGACTACATGCGAAAGATGTTCGGCGGTTCACGTTCGCCTGGCGAGGGTGCCGCGGGCGCGGAGATGACAGTTCGCTCCACCCGGAAGGTACGGGAAATCGGGCCCGACGCCCGTCCCCTGCCCACTCGGATCCAATTCACCGATGACGGCAAACCCGGTGCTGCGCTCGGCGTAGGCGGCGCACTGTATCCGGAGTGGGACGTCTTCAACGACCGGTACAAACCTGACTGGTGCCGTGTCATCGATTTCCCACTGACCGCCAATGCCGACGTCTCCGATGCCGGTGTCGCCCGCGACGACGTGCTACGGCGCCGGCTGGCTCGCGTCGGGCTCGGCCCGAAGGTGCTGCGCGCCCGTGCTGACGGGGACGACCTCGATATCGAGGCGTTGATCGATCTGTTCGTCGATCTGCAATCCGGTTTCTCCGCACCGGAGCACGTCTACCTGGAACGTCGCAAACTTTCCCGCAATCTCGGCGTACTCATCCTCATCGACGCCTCCGGGTCTGCCGTCGACGCCGATGCCGACGGCCTGGCGGTGCACGACCACCAGCGTGGGGCGGCCGCCACCCTGGCCGTCACGCTCGAAGAACTCGGTGACCGCGTCGCCGTCTATGCCTTCCGGTCGCAAGGTCGCCACGCCGTCCATCTGCCGGCGATCAAGACCTTCGACCAGAGTTTCAGCGCCGTTGGACGGGCCCGACTGAACCAGCTTGAGCCAGGCAGCTACACGCGTCTCGGCGCCGGAATTCGGGGCGCCGGTGAGGTTCTCAAGGACCAGGCCGGTACCCCCAACCGGATGCTGATCGTGCTCTCGGACGGCTTCCCCTACGACGACGGCTACGAGGGTCGTTACGCGGAAGCCGACGCCAGCAAGGCCCTCGAAGAGCTCCGATCGGAAGGCGTTGCGTGCCTGTGCCTTGCCATCGGCGCGTCCACGAAAACCGATGTGCTCGAACGAGTCTTCGGAGCAGCCAGCTTCGCCAGCGCCCCGGTCTTGAGCGATCTGAGCCCGCAGATGGACGAGCTGTTCATGTCAGCGCTCGCCGAGCTCGCGGCGCCGAAACCGACGAGGGTCTGAGGCTCGACGGACGCACCCTCAGCGCTCGAGCGATTCCCAGAACCGGGTGAGGGCCGCGGCGCCGGCGGCCGGGTTCTCGACCATCCACCAATGCCCCAGCCCGTCGAGCACCTCGGTGCGAGCGCCGGCTCGCTCGGCCGCCCGACGCCGCATCTCCTGGGTGCCGACGAAGGGATCCTCGGTGGCCGACAGCGACAGTCCCGGCCGGGCCGCGGCGTTCTCGAGTGCCCGTCCGGCATCGGCCAGCGCCGGTTGGCGTGCGGAGCGGTACAGCGCCAGGATCGCCTGACCCATCTCCGGACCCTGCGCTGCGGCGAACGACGTCGCCACGTCTGCGGGGATGCCGTACGTGACCAGCTGTTGTGCCCGGTCCTCTACCGAACCGTCCTGCATCATCGCGACCAGCTGCTCGCCGGTCTCCGGGGTCTGGAACCCCTGCGCCATGTCGTGCCATACGTAGTCGCGGTCGAACAGGCCGACGACGTCGCTGGCCCAGCTGCGCACGAGGTCGGGTCGGTGCATCACCGCGTTCACCACGTGACCTCCGCCCCAGTCGTGTCCGACGAGGTCGACAGGTCCATCGATACGCTGCAGCTCGTCGACAAGCCAATCGCGGTAAGCGAGAAAGGTGGCCGAGAAGCCACTGGGCAACGGGGAACCGAATCCGGGCGGCGACAGCCGCACCACGTCCGTGCGCCTGAGGGCATCGACGAGGGGACCCCACACCGCGTCGGTCTCCGGATTGCCATGCACCAGAACCACAGTCACGGTTCTCATCCTCGCATGACGGCCCAGTGGTCGAGGCGAAATCGGCGGCGGAGACGTCCCGCTCGCCCGTAGCCGGGCATCCGTCGGCCAAAAGTGTCAAGCACTCAACATCTGGGTCGCTGTACGCTACAACTGAGGGGATGCTGACTGGCGAGAAGGTCCTGATCACCGGGGCGACCGGCAAGATCGCCTTCCCGATCGCGCGTGCGCTCGCCGAACGCAACGAGGTGTGGGGCGCCGCCCGCCTGCGGGCTCCGGGCGACCGGGACAGACTCCAAGCCGCGGGCGTCACACCGATGGCGCTCGACATGAGCACCGGCGACTTCTCGGAACTGCCGGACGATTTCACCTACGTGTTCCACGCGGCCGTCGACAGCGGTGCCGGCGACTGGTCCCGATGCGTCGACACCAACGCGCAGAAATCCGGCGAGCTGCTGTACCACTGCCGCACCGCCAGAGGCTTCGTCTTCTGCTCCACCGGTTCGGTCTATGGCTACCAGGGCCGGCGACCGCTGCGAGAGAGCGACCCTCCCGGCGTACCGCTTCGCGCGAATTACAGCTTCTCGAAGATCGCCGCGGAGGCGGTCTGCACATGGGTCGCCAAGCAGAACGGAATACCGCTGACGATCATCCGGATCTGTTCGACCTACGGTCCGGAGGGCGGCGCGCCGGCCGATCGGCTGGAGATAATCCTGGCGCGCAGGCCGATCCGCCTCCATCCCGACAAGCCGAACAATTACAACCCGATCTACGAGGACGACTACGTCGCGCTGGGAATCCGAGCCATGGAGGTGGCCGACACGCCGCCGGTCGTGGTCAACTGGGCCGGCAGCGAGACGGTCAGCGTGGAGGATTACTGCGCCTACCTGGGCGAACTGGTCGGCGTCGAGCCGATCCTCGAGTACACGCCCGCGGCGCATACGCCGCTGTGGCCGGACATCACCCACATGCACGAGGTGCTCGGCCGTACGACGGTGCCGTGGCGGGACGGCATGCGGCGCATGATCGCAGCACGGCATCCCGAACTCCCGCTGCCCGAGCACGATCCGACGACAGCCTGAAGGGCGCCCCATGCAGCTACCCGGCACACCGTCCGACGACGTGGCCGACGTCCTCACCCAGGGCCGCGGAGACATCGGCACGCTGTTCGTGTCGATGGCGACACGGCATCCCGACGGCGCGGACGCCGACTACCTGCGCTGGCACACCCTCGACCACCGACCCGAACAGCACCGGTTGTCGGCCGTGCGGGCCTCGTTGCGGCTGGTGTCGACGCCGGCGTGCCGGTCCGCACGCGCGTCGAGCGCCGGCCCCTATGACGCCATCGACCACGTGATGACGTACTTCTTCACCGACCCCGGCGGAATGGAATCGTTTCTGGCGCTGTCCACGGCGCTCGGCGATGCGGACCGAAAACTCCCGCTACTGCCACCGGTGGAGCGGGGCGTGTACGACGTCGACGAGAAGGTGGCAGCCCCGCGGGTCAAGGTCGGCGCCGATGTCCTGCCGTGGTGGCCGGTGCGCGGTGTGTACCTGCTCCTGGAGTCGGGCGCCTCGGCGCCGACGGACCTGCTCGATGTCGACGGCGTCGCGGGGGTGTGGACCGCCACGTCACTGCCGGTCGGAGAGCGACTGGCCAGCGCCCCTGCGGGGCAGAGGATTTCGTACTGCTTTCTCGACGACGATCCGGTCGGCACCGCCGGCCGGCTCCGGCCTGCGCTCGAGAAGCGCTGGAGCGACGCAGGTGTCACCCCGCTGTTCGCTGCGCCGTTCCATCCCGTCGTGCCCCACGAATGGGACCGCTATGTGCCGTGAGCCTTCACGCGCCGAGCATCACCATGCCGCCGTCGACCGCGATCAGCTGGCCGGTCATGAAGCGCGAACCCTCACCGGCGAGGAACACCAACACCGGGCCCAGGTCGTCTGCCGGGTCACCCAGCGCTCCGCCGAGCGGGATCGAGGTCGCGATCTGTTCGTCGAGCACCTTGACACCCTCGGGACCGACGAAGTCCCGCAGCCGGTCAGCGCCTGGCGTCTGCACCGCGGGGGCCAGCGCGATCGCTGAGACCTTCTCCGCCGCCCACGCCCGCGCGATCGACCGGGTCCATGCGGTCACCGCACCCTTCGTGGCGGCGTAGACCGCGGCGATGGGACTGCCCATCACCGCCTCACCCGAGCCGAAGTTGATGATGCGGCCGCCCTCGGTGCGCATCACCCGGTAGGCAGCCTGGTTGGTGAAGATCGTCGCCTTGAGGTTGGTGTCGACGAGGAAGTCGATGTCCTCGGCGGTGATGGCGCCGGGAATCCCGGGCTGCCACAGGCCGGCCGCGTTGACCAGGACGTCGAGTCCGCCCATCGTGGCGGCGGCGGCGTCGACCATCGCGTCGACGGCGGCGGCATCCCGCACATCGCACGGCAACCACGTGACATCGGAACCGGCAGGCGGCGGCGTCCGGTGATGGGTCGCGACGACGGTTGCCCCTGCTCCGGTCAGGGCTGCCACCGCGGCCGCACCGATGCCGCTCGCCCCGCCGGTCACCAGGACGCGGCGACCCTGCAGCGGGCCGCTCACCCGAGCACCCGGATCGGGTCGGCGCCGTCCCAGGCGGCCGCCGCGCCGCGGATCATCGCGTCCATGCCGTCGAGCACTTCCGTTCTCTCGGTGATCTCGTAGATCGTCGCGGGGCCCGCCGTGGGCTCGACGTAGGCGAAGCGCACTCCCCCGTCGTCACCGCCCGACCACACCACCGGCCATCCCGCCGCCTCGGCGCTATGCAGCGCCGCCTCGAAATCGTCCACCCACCAAGCGAGTTGGTGAAATCCACCGGCCCCGCCCGCCAGGAACTCGGTGTACACCGACGGCACGTCGTCGTCCTGGGCGATCACCTCGACCTGCATGTCACCGATATTGGTCATGCCGATCGACAACGTGACGTCGCAGGGTGCGCCGCGGTAGGACCCGTGCTGGGCCAAATCGCGCAGCACGAACCAGGGGCCCACCCCGGCGGCGAGCCATCCCTGCAGCGCGCGGTCGAAATCGTCGACGACGTAACCGAACTGGCGGACCGGTCCGGGAAAGGGCGCCGACGCCCGTGAAGCGTCCATCGCCCGACCGTAGGCCCGAAGTTAGTCACGAGTCAACTATTCCGTTACCGCGTATAGCCATGTAGCGTCCGGATCATGCCCCGTGCGACCAGCCCGGACCGCGCTGACCGCAGTCAGCGCAGGACGTCGCTGCAACAGGAGCGATCACGGGCGACGAAGCGGATGCTCGTGCAGGCGGCGATGGCGCTGTGGCGCACCAACGGCTACTCGAGCACCACCGTCGCCGACATCTGCACCGCCGCCGGGGTGTCGAAAGCGTTGTTCTACTTCTATTTCCCGCGGAAAGAGGATGTCCTCTTCGAGGTCGGCGTGCTGTCCACCCGGTCGGCCCGGCGCACCGCCGACGTCCTGCTTGCCAGGCAATATCAGGTCATGCCGGTGATCGCCGCGGCGCTGGCCGACCTGGAGCGGTCGATGGCGCGAAACCCGCCCGAGTTGATCATCGCGACGATCCTGGAGGGCTACCGCTACGAACACCGCATCCTCGCCGGCAACGAACCTCTCGAGGACGGCGAAGCCGCCGAGGGCGGGATGTTCACCGCGCTGTTCGACCGGGCGAAGCGGGACGGCAAGCTGCCCGCCCACGTCGACGTAACCCACCTGGCATACCTGGCGCACACGTTGGTCAGCGAGGGGGCACGGCACTGGGCCGCCGGCGCCTTCGGCGACCGATCGTTCGCCGAGGTGGTGGGCGCCGACATCGAAACACTGCTCGCCGGCGTCAGCCGCGAGAGAACCTGAAACAAAGGAGAACCCCCGATGGCGTGGGATTTCGACACCAACCCCGAGTACCAGGAGATCCTCGACTGGGCCGACGAATTCGTCAGGACGGAGGTCGAACCGCTCGACCTGGTGTGGCCCCATCAACAGTTCGTGCCGCTCGACGGCGAACGCCGCCGGGCCATCGATCCGCTCAAGGAACAGGTGCGGCGCCGCGGTCTGTGGGCCACCCACCTGGGACCCGAACTGGGTGGCCAGGGCTACGGCCAGCTCAAGCTGGCGCTGCTCAACGAGATCCTCGGCCGCTCCCAGTGGGCGCCGATCATCTTCGGCTGTCAGGCCCCCGACACCGGCAACGCCGAGATCATCGCCCACTACGGCACCGAGGAACAGAAGCAGCGGTATCTGCAGCCGCTGCTGTCCGGTGAGCTGTTCTCCTGCTATTCGATGACCGAACCGCACGCGGGTGCCGACCCCACGTTGTTCACCACCCGCGCGGTGCGCGACGGTACAGGGGAAGGGGCGGACTGGGTGATCAACGGCCAGAAATTTTTCTCCTCCAACGCCGCAACGGCCGCCTTCCTGATCGTCATGGTGGTGACCAACCCCGATGTCAGCCCGTATCAGGGCATGTCGATGTTCCTGGTGCCCACCGACACCCCGGGGGTGAACATCGTGCGCAATGTCGGCCTCTACGGTGAGCGCGACGGCGAAGGCAGCCACGCGCTGATCCACTACGACGATGTCCGCGTGCCGGCCGACGCCCTGCTCGGCGGCGAAGGTCAGGCGTTCGCGATCGCCCAGACCCGGTTGGGCGGAGGGCGCATCCACCACGCCATGCGCACGATCGGGCTGGCCCGCAAGGCCCTGGACATGATGTGCGAACGCGCGCTCAGCCGCCAGACACAGGGCAGCCGGCTGTCGGACAAGCAGTTTGTCCAGGGGTACATCGCCGACTCCTACGCGCAGCTGCTGCAGTTCCGGCTGATGGTGCTCTACACCGCATGGGAGATCGACAAGTACAACGACTACAAGAAAGTGCGCAAGGACATCGCCGCGGTGAAGGTGGTGATGCCGACGGTGCTGCACGACATCGCGTGGCGGGCGATGCAGGTGCACGGAGCGCTCGGCGTGACCAATGAGATGCCGTTCCTCGGCATGGTCACCGGCGCGGCGGTGATGGGACTCGCCGACGGGCCCACCGAGGTACACAAGACCACCGTGGCCAAACAGGTGCTGCGTGACCACCAGCCGACCACCGACACCTGGCCCACCGAGTGGATACCCCGCAAACGCGAGGCGGCACAACAGAAGTACGCGCAATACCTCGAAGCCCAGGTGGGCAATCTATGAGTGCGATCGACACCGCCCGGCTCGCCGCGTGGATGGACGAGGCGGCGTTGCCGGGCAAGGGGGAACCGCTGCAGACCCGGTTCCTGTCGGGCGGTACGCAGAACGTCATCTACGAGATCCGCCGCGGCGAACACCGGTGCGTCCTGCGCATGCCGCCGCCCGGCGCGCCACCGGACCGGGACAAGGGAATCCTGCGCGAATGGCGGATCATCGAGGCACTCGACGGCACCGACGTCCCGCACACCGCCGCGGTGGGGGTGTGCGCCGACCCGGACGTGCTCGGGCGGCCGTTCTACCTCATGGGGTTCGTCGACGGCTGGTCGCCGATGGACACCCACGGCCGATGGCCCGAACCGTTCGACAGCGATCTGTCCGCCCGCCCCGGTCTGAGCTATCAGTTGGCAGAGGGCATTGCGCTGCTGTCCAAGGTGGACTGGCGCGCACGAGGATTGGCGGATCTGGGCCGCCCCGACGGCTTCCACGAGCGGCAGGTGGACCGGTGGACCGGATTCCTCGCGCGGATCAAGCGGCGTGACCTGCCCGGGCTCGACACCGCGACGGCGTGGCTGCGCGCGCACGAACCCCTCGACTTCATCCCCGGTCTGATGCACGGCGACTACCAGTTCGCCAACGTCATGTACCACCACGGCGCGCCCGCGGCGATGGCCGCGATCGTCGACTGGGAGATGGGCACTGTCGGCGACCCGAAGCTGGATCTGGCGTGGATGGTGCAGAGCTGGCCGACCGGTGACGCCACCGAATCCGAGATGAGTTACGTCGATATGCGCGGGATGCCGTCGCGCGACGACGTGGTGGCGCACTACGCCGAGGTGTCGGGACGACAGGTCGACGATTTGGACTACTACCTGGTGCTGGCCAAATGGAAGCTTGCGATCGTGTTGGAGCAGGGCTTCCAGCGCGCCGGTGACGACGAGAAGCTGCTGGCCTTCGGGCCGGTGGTGACCGGCCTGATGGCCTCTGCCGCCGAACTCGCCGAGTCCAGCGACTATCGGTGAGGGCCGCGGTCTGCGCCGCCCACGGTCCGCCGGAGACGGTGCGGATCGGCGAACTACCGTCACCGGAGCCCGGGCCCGGTGAGGTCGCCGTGCGGGTCGGGGCGGCGGCGGTGAACTTCCCCGACGTCCTCCTGATCGCGGGCCGCTACCAGGTGAGCGTGCCCACCCCGTTCGTCCCGGGCAGCGAATTCGCCGGCACGGTCATCGGAATCGGTCCACACACAGCGGGATTCACCGTCGGTGACCGAGTGGCCGGCACCGGGATGTACGGCGCGTTCGCCGAGGAGGTGGCGGTCCCCGCCGCCGGGTTGACGCGGGTGCCCGAGGGTATCGACGATCGCACGGCCGCGGCATTCGGAGTGGCCCACCGCACGGCCCACCACACGCTGCGCTCGGTGGTGCGGGTCGAACCCGGTGACGACGTCGTCGTTCTCGGTGCCGGCGGCGGCGTGGGCCTGGCCGCGGTCCAGCTCGCGGCGCACCTCGGCGCCCGTGTCATCGCGGTGGCGTCCTCGTCCGAAAAGCTCGATGCCGCTACGGAAAACGGTGCTCACCACGTGATCAACCACCGGCTGCGGCCGCTGCGCGACGCGTTGCGTGACGCGGTGCCCGACGGAGCGGCGGCGGTGATCGACCCGGTGGGCGGCGAGTTGAGCGAACCGGCGCTGCGTTCGCTGCGCCGGGGCGGGCGTTTCGTCACCGTCGGCTTCGCCTCCGATGTCATCCCGCGGATCCCGTTGAACCTGGTGCTGATCAAGGGTGTGACCGTGCAGGGCTTCCAGTTCGGCGACATTTCGGCAGGCGAATTCGACCGCAACGAGCGCGAGTTACGCGATCTCTTGGCCACCAACGAGATACGGCCGCACATCGGCGGGGTCTACCCTCTCGACGACGTGGCCGCCGCCCTGCGGCAAGTGGCGGACGGCCGCGCCGTCGGCAAGGTGGTGGTCGACGTCTCGCGCTGAGCAGCACCCGTCACGTGTGGTCGGTGGTCATCGCCAGTGCGCGGCCGTCTTCCACATCAGCGGTCAGCGCGGCGATCCGCGCCTGCGCGTACTGGTAGGAATCCGAGCCGAGCAGCTGATTGAGCGGGCCCTTGCCCGCGAGAGCGATCCCGATGATCGCGTCCGCGCCCTTGACCGGGTCGCCGAGCTGATGGCCCTGCAGGTCGAGGTGGTTGCGTGTCATCTCCCGGATCGCCGGATAGGCGTCGACCGTCGCCGCGGGCAGGACGAGTGAATCCGCATTCAGGAAGCTGGTTCGGAAGTATCCGGGCTCCACGATGCTCACGTGTACACCGAACTCGGCCATCTCACCGGCAAGCGCTTCGCTCATCCCGTTGAGGGCGAACTTGCCCGCGCTGTAGAGACCCCATCCGGGCAGGGTGGTCAGACCGAGGATCGACGAGACATTGATGATGTGCCCGCTGCGGGCGGTGCGCAGGTGCGGGATCGCCGCGCGAAGCACGTTCCACGCACCGACGACCTGGACGTCGAGCATCTGACGCACGTCGTCGTCGGACGTCTCCTCGACCGACGCCAGGTAGCCGTATCCGGCGTTGTTGACCACCACGTCGAGACTGCCGAACCGTTCCAGCGTGCGGGCGACCGCGGAATCGACAGCGGCGCCGTCCACCAGGTCCAGTTCCAGCGGCTCCAGATTCTCGGTGCTCACGTCGGTGAGACCGGCCAAGAGTCGTTCGGTCGAACGGCTTGTGGCAGCGACGTTCTCGCCGCGCTCGAGCAGCTGACGGACCAGTTCGAGGCCGAGGCCGCGGGAAGCTCCGGTGACGAACCAGGTGGCCGGTGTGGCAGTGGGGTACGGCATGATCTCTCCTCGTGAGTGGGTGGGCGAGTCGGCGTGAACCCACCGACTGAACCCAGTCTCGCTCGCTCAGAAGGCCGGAAACGGCCCACGACCTGCCCTGCGGGTCCCCGGTCGCGGGAACGTAGGACTGACAGGACCACGCGCAATCACCACAGATTCTGGGAAGATCACACCGTGTCCACCCGCAATCGCGAACTCGCGGACTTTCTCAAACACGCGCGCGGCGCCGTCGACCCTGCGCGGGCCGGCCTCCCCGCCGACGGCAGGATCCGGCGCGTCGCGGGCCTGCGGCGCGAGGAGGTCGCGCTGCTCGCGGGTGTGTCCACCGACTACTACACGCGACTCGAACAAGGTCGGCGCATCACACCCTCGCCCGGTGTGCTCGACGCGATCGCCCGCGCCCTGGATCTCGACTCCACGGGCCGCGCGCATCTGGGACACCTCGTCGGCGCACCGCTGAGCCGTCGTGTCGCCCCGACCGTGCAGCGCGTCCGGCCCGGCCTCTACCAGCTGCTGGACTCGCTGGACGGGACGCCGGCGATGATCCTCGGCCGCTACACCGATGTGCTGGCCACCAACAGACTCGGGCGGGCGCTGATCGCCGACTTCGACCGGATGCGACCGCGTGACCGCAACTACGCCCGCTGGATGTTCCTGACCGCAGAAGCGCGAAACCTGTTCGTGGACTGGGATGTTCAGGCCCGCGCGGCGGTGGAGAACCTGCGGCTCGAGATGGGGAACTCCCCCGGCGATGCGACCACCCGCGCGCTCGTCGACGAGCTCAGCGCGGCGAGTGAGGAGTTCCGGAGCTGGTGGGGTGAGCACAGGGTGTACCAGCGCACCAACGGATCCAAACGGCTGTCCCACCCCGTCGTCGGCGAATTCACCGTCGATTACGAGACGTTCATGATGCCCGGCGACGCCGACCAGACGTTGTTCCTGTTCACCACAGGGGCGGGAACGGCGTCCCGCGAGGCGATGAACCTGTTGATCAGCTGGTCGCTCGCGTCAGCGCAGGTCTAACTGGCGGGAATGAGGTCTGCCGCCACCGACGGGCAGGTCATCATGCCGCAGCGGAAGGTCTCGGTGCGGCCGACGAAGTGGGCCTCGTTGTCGTTGACCGCGGCGAGCGCCTGGGCCTTGAATGCCCTTGCGGCCGCGCTCAGTTCATGACAGACGGCGTCCACGTCGTTGTCGAGGTCGGCCGGACAGCGCTCACCCCACAGCGTCACCTCGGTCATGCCGTGATCGAGCGCGATGCGCACGTGCGCACGGACCCGCTCGTCGCCCTCGATGAGGTCGGCCGCCACCGCGACGGTCTGGGGATGCGGACGGTCGGCCCACGACTCGAGCACCGGTTGCAGCGGCAGCACGGTAGCCCCGAGGATCTCCAACGGCCGCTCGTCCTCCCCCTCGCTGTCGAGCAGCACGGTGACATCCCACCCCGCCATCGACCGGTCGTAAAGCCATCCGCCCGCGAACCGCACGGCATCCCGCACGTTGGGAGAGACGATGTCGAGGCGGTAGCGCATATCGGGCTGTTCGGTCATCTGGTGATCTCCTCGTGCGGCGTCGGTTCGGGGCTGAAGTCGCGGGCCAACATCTCGGCGTATTCCTGGAACACCTCGGCCAGCGGTATCGAAGGGTCGAGTAACCATGAGGTCTCCATTCCGCTGACGAAGGCGAGAATCTCCACGGCCTTGGTGACCGGGTTCAGGTCTTGGCGGTAGCAGCCGGCACGCTGGCCGCGCCGGATGATGTCGGCGACGATGGCTGCGGCGGCCCTCTGGCGTTCGAGCAGACGGTCGTGCAGCGGGGCGTCCGGCGCGATGTTCTCGATCAGCAGCACGGTGAACGTCCCGACGAGTTCGGGTGCGCGCTGGAACCGCTGGGCGACCCTGGTGATCTGCTCGGAGAGGTCACCGGTGCGGTAGTCGGCGTGGGTGGCGTCGTCCATGTCGCGGGCGTCGAGCACCGCGTTGAGCAGTTGCTCCTTGGACTCGAAGTGGTGCAGGAGCCCGGCCGGGGTGACGCCCGCCTCCCTGGCGATCTGGGCGAGCGAGGTGTTGCGCCATCCGTTGCGGGCCAGCAACCGTTCGGCGACCGCGAGTATCCGCTGCCGGCGGTCCTCGCCCTTTGCCAGCAGTGTGGCGTAGGGCCTCGCAGACTCCAGGGCGGACACCGAACTCCTTCGTTCAAACCAACCTAGTGAACACACAGTAGGTAGGTTTTCCCAGTGTGACAAGGGTCTCACTACAACTGGGTTTAGACCGGCGTCACACTGCTGGTCAGGCGCTCAGCAGAGTGCTTAAAGTCCGAGCGACTTGGCGATGATGACCTTCATGACCTCACTGGTGCCCGCGTAGATACGCGCCACCCGGGCGTCGTTGTAGAGGCGGGCGATCGGATACTCCATCATGTAGCCGTAGCCGCCGAACAACTGCAGGCAGCGGTCGACGGCGCGGGCCTGCATCTCGGTGCAGAACAGCTTCACGCGGGCGGCGTCCTCCCGCGACAGCACCCCGTCGACGTGGTCGAGTACGGCGCGGTCGAGCATCGTCTGCGCGGCCTCGATCTCGGTGGACACCGCGGCCAGTTCGAACTTGGTGTTCTGGAACGAGGCCACCGGTGTGCCGAACGCCTTGCGGTTCTTGACGTAGTCGATCGTGGCGTGCAGTGCCGAGCGGGCCTGGGCCACCGAGCCCACTGCGACCGTCAGCCGCTCCTGAGCCAGGTTGTGGCCGAGGTAGCTGAAGGCCTCGCCGTCGGCCCCCAGCAGGTTGGCCGCGGGGACCCGCACATCGGTGAACGACAGCTCCGCGGTGTCCTGGACCTTGCACCCCATCTTCTCGAGCTCCCGGCCGCGGGCGAAGCCGGGCATCCCGTCCTCGACGACGATCAGCGACAGGCCCTTGCGCCGGTTCTCGGGATCGGTCGAGGTGCGCGCCACCACGACGACGAGGTCGGCCTGGATGCCGCCGGTGATGAAGGTCTTGGCGCCGTTGACGATGTAGTCCGCGTCTTGTCCGGAGCCGTCCCGCACCGCGGTGGTGCGCACCCCGGCGAGGTCCGACCCGGTGCCCGGCTCGGTCATCGCGATCGCGGTCAACAGCGTGCCGTCGGCCAGCCCCGGAAACCACCGCCGCCGCTGCTCGTCGTTCGCGTAGTGCAGGAAGTACGGCAGGATCACCTCGAGCTGGGTGCGCACCGTCGATAGTGTCACCAGCGCGCGGGCAGCCTCCTCCTGCAGCACCACGTTGTAGCGGTAGTCGTCGATCCCGGCGCCCCCGTACTCCTCGGGGATCGCCATGCCGAGCATGCCCAGTGCGCCCATCTGCTTGAAGACGTCGCGCGGCATGCGGCCGGCCTTCTCCCACTGCGGGTACTGCGGGACCACCTCCTTCTCGACGAAGTCGCGGGCCAGTTGCCGGAAGGCGTCGTGGTCGTCGGTGAACAGATCTCGGCGCACGCGGTGTCCTCCTGGTCGTCGGAAATGTTCAGGCGATGAGCTCGACGAGGGTCGCGTTGGCTGTGCCGCCGCCCTCGCACATGGTCTGCAGTCCGTACCGAATGCTGTTGTCCCGCATGTGATGCACCATCCGGGTCATCAGCACCGCACCCGAGGCGCCGAGCGGGTGGCCGAGCGCGATCGCCCCGCCCAGCGGGTTGAGCCGCTCCTCGGCCGCACCGGTCTCCGCGAGCCATGCCAGCGGCACCGGCGCGAACGCCTCGTTCACTTCGAACGCACCGATCTCGTCGACGCCGACGCCCGCCTTGTGCAGTACCTTCTCCGTCGCCGGGATGGGCCCGGTGAGCATGAGCACCGGGTCGGCGCCGGCCACCGCTCCCGCGCGGTAGCGCACGATCGGCGTCAACCCCAACTGCACGGCGTTCTCCGCGGTCATCACCAACAGCGCCGCCGCACCGTCGGAGATCTGGGACGAGTTGCCCGCGTGGATCACGCCGTCGTCGCGGAACGCCGGCTTGAGGCCGGCCAGCTTCTCCACCGACGTCCCGCGGCGTACTCCTTCGTCGGCGGTCACCGGCGCACCGTCGCCGGGGAAGACCGGCACGATCTGGGCGCTGAAGGCCTTGTCGTCCTGGGCCGCCGCGGCAAGGGCGTGCGACCGTGCGGAGTATTCGTCGAGGCGGGTCCGCGAGAACCCCCACTTCTCGGCGATCAACTCGGCCGAAATACCTTGGTTGAAGCTGAAATCCCGGTACCGCTCGAGCACCTTGGGCCCGTAGGGCATGCCGGTGGCGCGGGCGGAACCCAGCGGCACCCGGCTCATCACCTCGACCCCGCCGGCGACCACGATGTCCTGCTGTCCCGACATGACCGCGTGCACGGCGAAGTCCAGCGCCTGCTGACTGGAACCGCAGGCCCGGTTCACCGTGGTACCAGGGATGTGCTCGGGCCAGCCCGCGGCCAGGACCGCGAACCGACCGATGTTGCTGGACTGGTCGCCGACCTGGGACACACACCCCCAGATCACGTCGTCGACGACATCGGGGTCGACACCGGCCCGCAGGAGCAGTTCGTTGAGCACGACGGCGGACAGGTCGGCGGCGTGCATATCGGACAGGCCGCCGTTGCGCTTGCCGACGGGCGTGCGGACGGCTTCGACGATCACGGTCTCGCGCATGGGGTGCTCCTGGTTCGTCGTGCGTTATTCGTTCACGCGGGGCGACTATGAATACGCCGGGCCGATGGCGCCCTGCTCGCGCAGCGCGGAGATGTCGTCGACGGACAATCCCAGCCCGCCCAGTATCGCGTCCGTGTGCTGCCCCAGACCGGGCACCGCACCCATGGACTGTTCGAAACCCTCGATCACCGGGGGCGGCAGCAGTGCGGAGATCTCGCCGTTCGGAGTCTCGACCGCACGCCAACGGTCCCGCGCGCTCAGATGCGGATGGGCGACGACTTCACTGGGCCGGTTGTAGCGGGAATTGCCGATGCCCGCATCGTCGGCCTTCTTCTGGATGTGCGCGAGATCGTGCCGGGCACACCAGGATCCGATCGCATCGTTGAGGATGTCTCGGTGCGCGACCCGCTCGGCGTTGGTCGCGAACGCGGGGTCGCCGGCCAGGTCCGGGCGTTCGATGATCTCGCGGGCCAGCCGCTGCCACTCCCGGTCGTTGGTGGTGCCGAGCACCACCGTCTGCTCGTCACGGGTGGGATAGGCCCCGTACGGCGCGACGGCCGGTGAGCTCATGCCCAGCGGTTGCTGGTCGATTCCGGAGTGCTGGGTGTAGGCCAGTTGGTAGCCCATGATGTCGGTCATGGTGTCGAACAGGCTCACCGCGACGGCAGGGGCGGGCCCGGCGCCCGGTTCAGCCGCACCCTTGCGCGCGTAGAGCACCGCCAGGATCGACAGCGCCGAGTACAGCCCGGTGGAGATGTCCGCCACGGGCGGACCCGGTTTGGCCGGCATGTCGGGGTATCCGGTGACCGCACAGGCTCCCGCCTCGGCCTGGATCAGCAGATCGTAGGCGCGTTTGTGCGAGAGTGGTCCGCCCGCGCCGTAGCCGTCGATCTCGACCGGAATGACGTGCGGATGGCGGTGTTTGAGGTCCGTGGCACCGATGCCCATGCGCGCCGTCGCGCCCGGCGCGAGGTTGGACACCAACACGTCGGCGCCGTCGAGCAACCGGTGCAGGACGGCCATACCCGCAGGGGATTTGAGGTCGAGCGTCAGCGATTCCTTGCCGCGGTTGGCCCAGACGAAATGGGCGGCCTGCCCCTTGACCACGTCGTCGTAGTGGCGGGCGAAGTCACCACCGGTCGGGTTCTCCACCTTGATCACCCGCGCACCGAAGTCCGCGAGCACGCGCGTGCACATCGGTGCGGACACCGCCTGTTCGAGCGCCACGACGGTGATGCCGCGCAGCGGCGCCTCTTGAGCCATCACATCACCATGCCACCATCGACCGGAAGCACCTGACCGGTGATGTAGGACGCGGCGTCGGACGCCATGAAAACGAACGCACCGGCGACCTCTTCGGGGCCGGCCCAGCGTTTGAGCGGGATGCGGTTCATCATGTTGGCCGCGAACTTCTCGTTGGTCCGGATGGTCTCCGTCATCGGTGTGGCGGCGAGCGGCGCCAGCGCGTTCACCATGATGTTCTTCGGCGCCAGCTCGCGGGCCAGCGATTTCGTGAAGCCGATGAGCCCGGCCTTGGCCGCCGAATAGTTGACCTGGCCGAGGGTTCCGGTGAGGCCCGCCGCCGAGGTCACGTTGATGATGCGACCCGTGCCGTCGGTGGGGATGTGCGGCAGCGCCGCCTGCGTGCAGTGGAACGTGCCCATCACGTGCACGTCGAAGGTGAGGCGGAAGGTCTCGTCGGTCAGCTTCGGGAACATCGCCGGCGCGGTGACGCCGGCGTTGTTGACCAGGATGTGCAGCGCCCCGCCGCCGAGGCCCGCGGCCTGTGCGGCGGCCGCGTCCGCGGCGGCACGGTCGCCGACGTCGAGTGCACACGAGTCCGCCTTGCCACCCTCGGCACGGATGCGCTCGGCGACCGCCGCGGCGGCGTCCTCAGCGATGTCGGTGACCAGGACCGCCGCCCCGGCCTGCGCGAGGGCGGCGGCGACGGCGGCGCCGATACCGCCACTCGCGCCCGCACCGGTGACCAACGCCGCGCGTCCGGTCAGGTCGAAGTAACCGCTGCTCATGTCAGTAGCTCCTGGGTAGGCCGAGGACGTGGGAACCGAGGAAGTTCAGGATCATCTCCTGGCTGACCGGCGCGATCTTCATCAGCCGGGCCTCGCGGAAGAAGCGCGCGACGTGATACTCCTCGGCGTAACCCATACCGCCGTGGGTTTGCAGCGCGCGGTCCGCCGCGGTGAACCCCGCGTCCGCGCACAGGTATTTGGCCGTATTGGCCTCGCGCCCGCAGGATTTGCCGTTGTCGTAGAGCCAGGTGGCCTTGCGCAGCATCAACTCCGCGGCATCCAGCCGGGCCAGCGAGTCGGCCAGCGGGAACTGGATGCCCTGGTTCATCCCGATCGGCCGGTCGAAGACGTGCCGGTCGTTCGCGTAACGCACGGCCCTGTCGAGTGCCACCCGGCCGATACCGAGGGCCTCGGCGGCGATCAGCATGCGTTCTGGGTTGAGCCCGTCGAGAATGTAGAAGAACCCCTTGCCCTCTTCGCCGACGCGGTCCTCGACCGGAATCCGCAGATCGTCGATGAACAGTTCGTTCGAGCTGACCGCGTTGCGGCCCATCTTCGCGATGGGCCGGATGTCGACGTGCGCGCGGTCGAGGTCGGTCATGAACAGCGTCATACCGTCGGTCTTCTTGGTGACCTCGTCGTACGGCGTCGTGCGGGTGAGCAGCAGGATCTTCTCGGACTCGAGCGCCTTGGAGATCCACACCTTGCGGCCGTTGACGATGTAATGATCGCCGTCGCGCTTCGCGAAGGTGGTGATCCTCGAAGTGTCCAGTCCGGCACCGGGTTCGGTGACGCCGAAGCACACGTGCAGATCGCCGGCGACGATGCGGGGCAGGGTGCGGGCCTTGAGCTCGTCGGAACCGTGTTTGACCACCGGGTGCATGCCGAAGATCGACATGTGGATGGAGCTGGCCGCGTTCATCCCGCCGCCGGAGCGCGCGACCGCTTCGGCGAGCAGTGTGGCCTCGGTGATGCCGAGGCCGTGCCCGCCGCACTCCTCGGGAATCGTCATGCCGAGCCAGCCGCCACCGGCGACAGCGTCGTAGAACTCGGTGGGGAACTCGTGGTTGGAGTCCTTCTCCATCCAGTACTGGTCGTCGAACCTCGCGGCGAGCTCGCTGACCGATTTGTAGATCAGTTGCTGGTCCTCGGTCAGTTCGAAATTCATACCGCCCGACACGTGATTCTCCTCTGTCGTCAGATGAGCACTGCTGCACAGCGATTCACCGGCACGGCCAGTTCTGGTCGCACCGGTGAACGCACCCGCGAGTCAGTCGCGGGCGCCGCTGACCGCCTTGGCGTTGGCCTGGAAGTCGGCGAAGCTGGTCTTCTCGCCATCACGGTGGTGACTCAGTGCCCGGACGGCGACGTCGTGACCTTCCGCGGCCTTACGCAGGGCGCCGACGGTGGCCTGCTCCTTGGGGACGTGCTGGTGAGGCTCGAAGTGGTACCACCGCATCGCGTTCTCGTGGGTGATCTTGTTGATCTCGTCGTCGGGGACCTCGTAGGTGTCGAAGACGGCCATCAATTCCTCCGGCGCACCGGGCCACATCGAATCGCTGTGCGGGTAGTCCATCTCCCAGCAGATGTTGTCGATACCGATCATGTGGCGGTTCTTCACTCCGACCGGATCGGAGATGAAGCACGTCAGGAAGTGGTCGCGGAACACCTCGGAGGGCTTCTTGTCGCCGAAGTTCTGATGCGTCCACGTCGAGTGCATCTCGTAGGTGCGGTCCACCCGGTCGAGGAAGTACGGAATCCACCCCGTGCCACCCTCACTCAACGCGATCTTCAGATCCGGATAGGCCTTGATCGGCGCGGACCACAGCAGATCCGCCGCGGCCTGCACGATGTTCATCGGCTGCAGGGTGATCATCACGTCCATCGGTGCGTCCGGTGCGGTGATCGCGAGCTTGCCCGATGACCCGATGTGGACGTTCATCACGGTGTCGGTGTCGACCAGCGCGTCCCACAACGGCTTCCAGTGCTCCAGATCGTGGAAGCTCGGGTAGCCCAGCGTCGAGGGGTTCTCGGTGAACGTCAGCGAGTGCACCCCTTTCTCCGAAACCCGCCGCACTTCCTTGGCGCACAGTTCGGGATCCCAGATCGCCGGGATCGCCATCGGGATGAACCGGCCGGGATTGCTGCCGCACCACTCGTCGATGTGCCAGTCGTTGTAGGCCTGCACCAGAGCCAACGAGAATTCGGGGTCTTCGGTGGCGAACAACCGCGCGGCGAATCCGGGGAACGACGGGAAGTTCATCGTCGCCAGCACGCCACCGGCGTTCATGTCCTTGACCCGTTCGTTCGGGTCGTAGCAGCCCTTGCGGATCTCGTCGAGGCCCTGGGGTTCGAGGCCGTACTCCTCCTTCGGCCGGCCGGCCACCGCGTTCAGCGCGACGTTGGGGATCACGGTGTCGCGGAACTGCCAGGTGTCGGAGCCGTCGGGGTTGTGCACCAGCCGCGGCGCGTCGTTGACGTACTTCTCGGGCAGGTGATTCTTGAACATGCCCGGCGGTTCGATGATGTGATCGTCAACGCTGATGAGAATCATGTCGTCGTGCTTCACGGCGGTGTCCTTCCGTTGGGGCGGCGACCCCGGTGCTCGAGCGTTCTCCTGCTCAGAAAACTATCTTCTCACTGCAGGAGAATCAATGTCGGTGGACAATTGCCGCAGTCCGCGGCGGATGGCGCGACCGTCTACCCACGGCAGGCGAGAGCCGGTCTATTGACCATCCTACGCCCGATGTGAAAACCTGTTAGGCAGAAATGAGAACCCGATTCTCACCTGGGAGAGGAGACGCCCGTGCGCCTGGCCCCGTTGCCGGCGGATCAGTGGGATGACGACGTGCGGCGCGCGCTGTCGGTGATGCTTCCCGAGGAGCGGCTCAACCCGGCGGGCGCGGGGAACCTGTTGTCGACGCTCGCCCGTCACCCCAGCCTGACCCGTGCGTTCCTGCGCTTCAACGTCCACCTGCTGTTCCGTTCGACGCTTCCGCCCCGCCTACGTGAACTGGCGATCCTGCGCGTCGCCCACCTCCTCGGGTCCGAGTACGAGTGGGCACACCACGTCGCGATGGGCAAGGAGGTCGGGCTGACCGACACCGCCATCGCCGGTGCCGCCGGCGGCCACGGCGCCGACGAACTCGACCAGGCGGTTCTCGACGCGGTGGACCAACTGCAGCAGAAGGCGAACATCTCCGATCAGACGTGGGCCGAACTCAGTGCCCATCTCGACGAGCGCCAGCGCATGGATCTCGTCTTCACCATCGGCTGCTATGGCGCGCTCGCCATGGCGATCAACACATTCGGCGTAGAACCCGACCAGGAGAGGTAACGAACCGTGGCACATTTTCCGAAGCCGGCCGCCGGTAGCTGGACAGAGAATTGGCCGGAACTCGGCACCGCGCCGGTGAACTACGAGGACTCCGTCGACCCGGAGCACTTCAAGCTCGAGCAGCAGGCGATCTTCAAGAAAACCTGGCTCAAGGTGGGCCGCGTTGAGCAACTCCCCAAGAAGGGCAGCTACTTCACCCGCGAAATGCCGTGCGCCGGGCCTGGCACCTCGGTGGTCATCGTCAAGGGCACCGACAACGAGGTGCGGGCGTTCTACAACTTCTGCCGGCACCGCGGCAACAAGCTGGTGTGGTCGGACTTCCCGGGCGAGGAGGTGGCCGGCTCATGCCGTCAGTTCGTGTGCAAGTACCACGCGTGGCGCTACGACCTCAAAGGTGACCTGACGTTCGTCCAGCAGGAAGGGGAGTTCTTCGACCTCGACAAGTCGCAGTACGGTCTGGTCCCTGTCCGCTGCGAGGTGTGGGAAGGCTTCATCTTCATCAACTTCGACAAAGACGCGGCGCCGTTGCGTGAGCACCTGGGCGATTTCGCCGAGGGCCTCGAGGGCTACCCGTTCCACGAGATGACCGAGCATTACAGCTACCGCTCGGAGATCAACGCGAACTGGAAGCTGTTCATCGACGCGTTCACCGAGTTCTACCACGCGCCGATCCTGCACATGAAGCAGGCGGCGAAGGAGGAAGCCGAGAAGCTCGCGGAGTGGGGCTTCGAGGCACTGGCCTACGACATCAAGGGCGACCATTCGATGGTCTCGTCGTGGGGCGGGATGAGCCCACCCAAGGATCTGAACATGGTCAAGCCCATCGAGCGGATCCTGCACAGCGGTCTGTTCGGTCCGTGGGACCGCCCCGACATCAAGGGCATCCTGCCAGAAGAGTTGCCGCCGGCGATCAATCCGGGCCGCCACAAGACCTGGGGCACAGACTCGTTCGAGTTCTTCCCCAACTTCACGCTGCTGTTCTGGGCGCCGGGCTGGTACCTCACCTACAACTACTGGCCGACCGCGGTGGACAAGCACATCTTCGAGGCCGACCTCTACTTCGTGCCGCCGAAGAACCTCCGTGAGCGGCTGTCCCAGGAACTCGCCGCGGTGACGTTCAAGGAGTACGCGTTCCAGGACGCCAACACCCTCGAGGCCACGCAGACGCAGATCGGCACCAGGGTGGTCATGGACTTCCCGCTGTGCGACCAGGAGATCCTGCTGCGTCACCTGCACATGACGGCTCACCAGTACGTGGATCGCTACAAGGCGTCGCTGGCCAACGGCAGTGTCACGAACGGACAGCACGCCGCGACCGAAGCGAAGGACGAAGCGCATGTCTAAGTTGCCCGAAGAGTTCGCCGATCTGGAGCGCTTCGCCGACTGGTGTCTGCCGACCGAGGAGGAGCGGTACGCCAAGCGCCTGGCCTCGACGATGGACGAGATGCAGGAGCTGTACGACGCAGGCATGGCGCGTCTCGAGGACATCATGGTCTACGTCGACGCGCGATTCCCGCTCAAGGGGATGCCGGAGGACGCGAAGGCGCTGGTGCATCTGGGCCAGTCGATCGTCATGGTCAGCTTCCCCGTCGAGGTGTGGAAGCAGCCGCGCGTACTCGACAGCGGCGCCTCGTACATCAAGCTGATCAAGGAGCCGGTGGTCTAGAGGTGCGCACCGCATCGCCGAGACTACGGTTTCTGAGGAAAATCGACCGGAATGCGTCAACAACCGTAGTCTCGGCGCGAACATGCTGACGCTCAAGGCAGCCGGATACGTCGACGTCGACGCCGGCGAGATCGTGCGGCCCGGTGTCGTCACCGTCGACGGCGACCGGATCGTGTCCGTGGGCGGCGATGTGCCCGACGGCGCCGAGGTCATCGACCTCGGCGACTCGGTTCTGCTGCCCGGCCTGATGGACATGGAGGTCAACCTCCTGATGGGCGGACGCGGGGAGAATCCGGGTCTGTCGCAGGTGCAGGACGATCCGCCGACCCGGGTGCTGCGGGCGGTCGGCAATGCCCGGCGCACCCTGCGCGCCGGATTCACCACCGTGCGCAACCTCGGGTTGTTCGTCAAGACCGGCGGATACCTGCTCGACGTCGCGCTGGGCAAGGCCATCGACGCCGGCTGGATCGACGGGCCCCGGGTGGTTCCGGCCGGCCACGCCATCACCCCCACCGGCGGACACCTCGACCCGACGATGTTCGCCGCGTTCATGCCCGGGGCACTCGAGTTGACGGTCGAGGAGGGCATCGCCAACGGCGTCGACGAGGTCCGCAAGGCGGTGCGTTACCAGATCAAACACGGCGCGCAGCTGATCAAGGTCTGCGTATCCGGCGGGGTGATGTCGTTGACCGGAGAAGCAGGCGCTCAACACTATTCGGACGAGGAACTACGGGCCATCGTCGACGAGGCGCACCGGCGCGGGCTCCGCGTCGCCGCCCACACCCACGGCGCCGAAGCCGTCAAGCATGCGGTCGCGTGCGGCATCGACTGCATCGAACACGGCTTCCTGATGGATGACGAGGCCATCCAGATGCTCGTCGACAACGACCGCTTCCTGGTGACCACCCGCCGCCTGGCCCAGGCGATGGACGTCTCGAAGGCTCCGAAGGTGCTGCAGGACAAGGCCGCCGAGATGTTCCCGAAGGCGAAGACGTCGATCAAGGCCGCCTATGAGGCCGGGGTGAAGATCGCCGTCGGCACCGATGCGCCCGCGATCCCCCACGGCCGCAACGCCGACGAACTCGTCACCCTCGTGGAGTGGGGTATGACGCCCGCGGCGGTGCTGCGGGCTGCGACGGTCGTGGCCGCCGACCTGATCAACGTAACCGACCGCGGCCGGCTGGCGGAGGGCCTGCTCGCCGACATCATCGCCGTACCGGGAGATCCGTTGTCGGACATCACCGTCACGCAGAACGTCAACTTCGTCATGAAAGGCGGGAAGGTCTTCAAGAATGACAGTGCACACTAGCGAGTCACGCATCGCAGACCTCGTCGAGATCCAGCAGGTGCTGGCGAAGTACGCCGTCACCATCACCCAGGGCGACGTCGACGGCCTGGTATCGGTGTTCACCCCCGACGGCACCTACAGCGCGTTCGGCTCCACCTACACGCTGGCCCGCTTCCCCGAACTCGTCGACGCCGCGCCCAAGGGGCTGTTCATGACCGGGACGTCGCTGGTACACCTCGACACCGACGACCCCGACAAGGCGACCGGCACCCAACCGTTGTGCTTCATCGAGCACTCCCAACACGATATGCGCATCGGCTATTACAACGACACCTATCTCCGGACCGAGGACGGCTGGCGGCTGCGGACCCGCGCGATGACGTTCATCCGGCGCAACGGCGACCACGACTCCGGCCGCCCCCACGCAATAGGAAGGCCCGAGGCGGGATGACAGACCTGTTGGAGCCGGCCGCATTCCGCACGGCACTTCGGACCTGGCTCGAGGAGAACTCGGACATGGTCGAGCCCTCCCCTCCCGCCGACCACTCGCTGCACGGCCACATGCGCCAGTTCGCCCGGGTGCAGCGGGCGCTCTACGACGCCGGCTGGATGCGCTACGGCTGGCCCGAGCGGGCCGGCGGACTCGGCGGGCCGGAGATTCTGCGCGCCATCGTCGGCGAGGAGGTGGTTGGCCGCCGCCTGGCCGAGCCGGGCCCGTATTCGATGCTCGAGGTCCTGGCGCCGACGATGATCGACTACGCGTCAGACGAACTGGCCGCCGAGATGGTGCCGAAACTGCTCAGCGGCGAAGAGCAGTGGTGTCAGGGCTTTTCAGAGCCGGGCGCCGGCAGCGACCTGGCATCGCTGAGCACCCGGGCAGTACAGGATGCGGAGGGTGAGCGCTACATCATCAATGGGCAGAAGGTGTGGACCAGCTTCGCCCAGTACTCGCACCGCTGCATCCTGCTCGCCCGCACCGGCGATGCGGACACCCCAGACCACGAGGCGATCACGGCGTTCTTCGTCGATCTCGACACGCCGGGAATCACGGTGCGCCCGTTGCACACCATGCACGGCGTCGACGAGTTCTGCGAGGTGTACTTCGACGACGTGGCGGTCGATGCGAACCGCATGCTCGGCAGGCCCGGCGACGGCTGGCGGCTGGCCATGGATCTGCTGCCCTACGAACGCTCGACGTGCTTCTGGCAGCGCATCGCCTATTTGTACTCGCGGCTCGACGCGCTGGTCCAGGATGTCAAGGGAATCGGCCAGGCCGCGGATTCGGATGTGGGCGAGGCGTATCTGGCATTGCACACGTTGCGCTGCCGTTCCCGGGCCACTCAGCTCCGGCTGGCCGAGGGGCACAAGCTGGGGCCGGAGACCTCCATCGACAAGGTGCTGCTCGCCGGAGCCGAACAGCGGCTCTACGACGTCGCACGTGATCTGATGCCCGGCACCGTCGAACTGGACGACACCGATTGGCGCACCGAGTACCTGTACTCGCGGGCGGCGACCATCTACGGCGGTACCGCGGAAGTGCAGCGGAACATCATCGCCCGGCGCCTGCTGAACCTCGGGAAGGAATGACGATGGCCCCCGGAATGGATTCGGACTCGATCGGATTGCTCGAGGACGGCCTGCGCAAGACCATGCTGTCACTCTCGGGCGCCGAGCTGGACGCGGCGCTGGCCGACATGGGCTGGGCGGACATGCTGTCGGACATGTCCGAGCAGTCGATACCGCTGGTCTTCCGGCTACTGGGCGAGACCGGCTCGCACGCATCGATTCTCAACGACGTGGTGATGTTGACCGCAAGCGGCGAGCCCGGCGGCACCCCGGCGCTACCGTACGCGGGAGGCGGATGGGTCGTATGGGATTACGCCGCGGCGGACGACAGCACGGCGCTCGGCGGGCTGCCGCTGCGCCGGGTCGAGGAGGGTGGGCATCCTCGCCTCCCCGATGCCCGTCGCGCCGTGGGGTGGTGGCTGGTCGGATCCGCCCGGGCCATGCTGACGCTGGCCTGCCGGCACGCACAGGACCGGGTGCAGTTCGGCCGGCCGATCGCACAGTTCCAGGCGGTGCGGCACCGGCTGGCCGAGACGTTGGTGGCGATCGAGGGTGCCGAGGCGACCCTGGAGCTGCCCGGCTCGGAGAACCCCGACCTGACCGCGCTGCTGGCGAAGGCCGCCGCGGGGAAAGCGGCACTGACGGCGGCGAAGAACTGCCAGCAGGTGCTCGCCGGAATCGGATTCACCGCCGAGCACGAACTCCATGTGCATGTGAAGCGAGCCCTGGTGCTCGACGGATTGCTGGGCAGCTCGAGGGAACTCTCCCGTAGGGCCGGAGCGGGGCTGCGGGCGCGAGGCTCGACGCCCCGGTTGGCGAACCTCTAGAAGTAGTCGCCGCTCGGCGAGGTGACCCGCTACTTGACGGTGCTCTTCATCTGCTCGAGGTTGACCAGCACCGGCCATCCGCCCACGCTCAGCGCGTTGCCGTGCCCGGTCTGGTGGATGTCGAACACCGACTGGATCGCGGCGTAGAAACCCTGCACGTCGAGGGTCTGGTTGACCGCGCGTTTGGCCTGCCGCAGCGCGAACGGCGGCATCGCGGCGATCTGCTCGGCCAGCGCGCGGGTCTCGGCGTCGAGGTCGTCGCGGGGCACCACGCGGTTGACCATGCCGGTGCGTTCGGCCTCCTCGGCGGTCAGCGGCCGCCCGGTGAACAGGATCTCCTTGGCCTTGCGCGCCCCTAATTCCCAAGTGTGCCCGTGGTATTCGACGCCGCCGATGCCCATCAGCGCGACCGGATCGGAGAACAGGGCGTCGTCGGCGGCCAGTATCAGGTCGCACGGCCAGCACAGCATCAGCCCACCGGAGATGCAGCGGCCCTGCACCGCGGCGATCGACGGCTTCGGCACGTTGCGCCACCGCAGCGTGTACTCGAGGTACCGCTTCGACTCGTGGGCGATGATGAATTCGAGCGTGATCTTGTCCGGCACCGGGCCGCCACCCCGCAGATCGTGACCCGCCGAGAAGTGTTTCCCGTTGGCGCGCAAGACGATCACCACCACGTCAGGGTCCTCGGCGGCGCGGGTCCACGCCGCGTCGAGTTCGTCGAGCAGTTCGGTGTTCTGGGCGTTGGCGACCTCGGGCCGGTTCAGCGAGATGGTCGCGATCCGGTCGGCGACCTCGTAGTCGATGTACACGTGTCTCCTCTAGCTCCTGGGTAACCCGAGCAGTCGCTGGGCGATGATGTTGCGCTGGATTTCTGACGTGCCGCCGGCGATGGTGCCGGCGAAGCTGCGGGTGTAGCGCTCGAACCAACCGCACGAGTAGGCGTCGAGGTTGAGCGGGGTCCACGGCCCGACGGTGGTGGGGTGGGGCAGGCCGTCCGTCCCGGCCGCGGCCAGTGCGTGTTCGGTGGCCGTCTGCCCGGTTTCGGACCCGAGCAGCTTGAGTACCGACAGTGCCGCCGCGTCCTCGGCGCCCCTGGCGGCCCGGGCGAGCGCGACCGAACCGAGCAGCCGCAACGCCATCGAGTCCATGACCATGGTGGCGTAGTGGTCACGGTCCAGCGGGGTGCGGACCGGGAAGTCGTCGAGCAGATCCTGCAGGCGATCGGCGTAGCTCAGCCACAGCATCGTGCGTTCGTGCCCGAGTGATCCGTTCGCCACCCGCCAGCCGTCGTTCTCCGGACCGATCAGGTTCTCCGCCGGCACCTCGACGTCGGTGAAGAACACCTCGTTGAAATCGAGTTCCTCCGCGTCACAGATCGACGCGAACGGACGGCGGACGACACCGGGGGAATCGGTGGGGATCATCAGCACGCTGATGCCGCGGTGTTTGGCCGCGTCCGGATCGGTGCGCACGAACGTCAGGATCACGTCCGCCTCGTTCGCCCCCGACGTCCAGACCTTCTGACCGTCGACCATGAAGTGCCCGGAGCCAGGGGCGCGCACGGCCCGGGTGCGCAGCGACGCGAGGTCGGATCCGGCGCCCGGTTCGCTCATCCCCAGGGCGGCGGTGATCTCCGCGCGCAGGATCGGCACCGCCCACTTCTGCTGTTGTTCGGGCGTGCCGAAGGAGATCAGCGACGCCGCGATGATCCCCACGCCCTGGGGGTTGAAGCTGTGGTAGATGCGCCGCCGCGACAGTTCGAGTTGGTGGACGTACTGCTGCAGGACGGTGGCGTTCCTGCCGCCGAATTCGGGCGGGTGGCCGGGCAGCAGCCAGCCGTTGTCGAACAGCAGGCGCTGCCAGCCGCGGGCCCAGTCCGGGACGTCGGCGGAGGACCGCGGGCGCTGCGCCGCCTCGGTCTCGTCAGGCTGATGGGCGTCCAGGAATGCGACGAACTCGGCCCGGAACGCTTCGACGTCGGCGTCGAAAGTCAGCTGCACGGCACTCCCGGGTTTACTCTCTGGGGAAACGCTTCTCTAATGCCCAATGCGAGAATACTATTCTCGCCATGAGGAAGGCACAATCTCAGGCACGTTGGTCGCGAGGGGGGCTAGGACCGCAATGCCAAGGCGTTCTCCGGTACAGTTCATTCATGTTCTCCCTACCCGGCCAGGTCACGAGCTGCCGGTGAGCACCCCCAGCGAAGAGCCGGCCTGGAAGCAGCGGGCTGTCGAGCGGTCGATCAAGACCGCCAAACTGCGCGCGGCGCAACGTGTTCAGCGTTTCCTCGATGCCGCCCAGGCGATCATCATCGAAAAGGGCAGCACGGATTTCACCGTGCAGGAGGTCGTCGACCGGTCACGTCAGTCGCTTCGCAGTTTCTACCTGCAGTTCGACGGTAAGCACGAACTGCTTCTGGCGCTGTTCGAGGATGCGCTGAGCCGCTCGGCCGACCAGATCCGCGCGGCCACCGCCAGCCACACCGATCCGATCGAGCGGCTCAAAGTGGCCGTCCAGCTGCTTTTCGAGACCTCGCGCCCCGATCCCGCCGCCAAGCGGCCGCTGTTCACAGACTTCGCCCCGCGCCTGCTGGTCTCGCATCCCACCGAGGTGAAGGTGGCCCACGCCCCGCTCCTCGTACTGCTGGCCGAGTTGATGGAGGACGCCAGCGCCGCCGGTGAGCTCCGCGACGGCATCAACCCGAAGCGGATGGCCGCGATGACGATGCAGACGGTCATGTTCGTCGCCCAGTCCAGTGGCGGCGCCGACGACGTATCCGTCCATCCGATCAGCGCCGACGAGGTCTGGGACTTCGTCGCCCACGGTTTCGCCCGGATCTAACAAGCCTCGCCACCGCCCGCGCGCCACCCTTCCTCATCGGCGTCGCGGTGCTTTGTGCATTCTCCCCGGAAATGCCGTTCTTCTAAGCGGATAGTACAAATTGCCCGATCCGAGTGTGACATTGACACAATGGTATGCCGGTGAGAAAGTGCTGAGCAGGTGCCCAGCGGACCGGTCGGACACGCAGCGCGACCGATCCAGACGTGACGAACGAGAATCGAGGAACCGATGGCAGGACGCGTAGAAGGCAAGGTCGCATTCATCACGGGCGCGGCCCGCGGACAGGGCCGGGCACACGCGGTGCGGCTGGCACAAGAGGGTGCCGACATCATCGCCGTCGACATCTGCAAGCAGATCGACAGCGTCCGGATCCCGCTCGCGACGCCGGAGGATCTGGCCGAGACCGCGGACATGGTCAAGAACCTCGATCGCCGCATCTATACCGCCGAGGTCGACACCCGCGACTTCGAGGGGCTCAAGGCCGCGGTCGACGCCGGCGTCGAGCAGTTCGGCCGGCTCGACATCATCGTGGCCAACGCCGGAATCGGCAACGGCGGCGAGACGCTGGACAAGACCAGCGAAGGCGACTGGGAAGACATGATCGACGTCAACCTGGGCGGCGTGTGGAAGACCGTCAAGGCCGGTGTGCCGCACCTTCTGGCGGGCGGGCGTGGCGGCTCGATCATCCTCACCAGCTCGGTCGGCGGACTCAAGGCCTACCCGCACACCGGTCACTACGTGGCAGCAAAACATGGTGTGGTGGGTCTCATGCGGACGTTCGCCGTCGAGTTGGGCGCCCAGAACATCCGCGTGAACTCCGTGCATCCGACCAACGTGAACACGCCGTTGTTCATGAACGACGGCACCATGAGGCTCTTCCGTCCCGATCTGGAGAACCCGGGCCCCGACGATATGAAGGTCGTCGGAGAAATGATGCACACCCTGCCGATCGGCTGGGTCGAGCCGGAGGACATCGCCAACGCGGTGCTGTTCCTGGCCTCTGACGAGGCCCGCTACATCACCGGTGTCACACTGCCTGTCGACGGCGGCAGCTGCCTGAAGTAGCCCGCGCTCTCCGCCGACCGGGGACCTCACCACGGGTGGGTCCCCGGTTCGCGTCGTACGCCGAGCGCCCATTCCAGCGAAACCGACCGCCGCCCCGGTGCCCGGGTGGTTGCATGAAGTCACGCACTCGCGGGGATGGCTCCTCTACGGGCGACGAGGATCGAGGTGGGCGTGAAGCGACTCAACGGCATGGACGCCATGCTGCTGTACAGCGAGACGCCCAACCTGCACACCCACACCCTCAAGGTGGCGGTCATCGACGCCACCTCCTATGACGCCACGCACGACACTCCGTACGCCTTCGAGGTTTTCCGCCGCACCATTGCCCGCCGGATGCACCTGCTCGAGCCGTTGCGCTACCGGCTGATCGACATCCCGCTGCGGTTCCACCATCCGATGTGGCTGGAGAACTGCGACATCGACCTCGACTACCACGTGCGCACCGTATCGGTGCCCTCCCCCGGTGGCCGCCGGGAACTCGACGAGGTCATCGGGCGCATCGCCAGCACCCCGCTGGACCGCAGCAAGCCGCTGTGGGAGTTCTACTTCGCAGAAGGGATGGCTGACAACCGGTTCGCGATGATCGGCAAGGTGCACCACACCCTGGCCGACGGCGTCGCCTCGGCGAACCTGTTGGCCCGCCTGATGGATCTGGCCGGCTCGGACGCCGACGAAAAAGACGACTACACCACGTGTGCGCCGCCGACGAAACCGCAATTGCTGGCCGAAGCCAGCCGCGACCACCTGCAGAAGGCCGTCGAAATCCCGGGCCTGGTCGGCCAGGCGGTGCGCGGGGCGGCCCGGGTCCGGCGGCGCACGCGGGATCGGCGCGGCGCCGACGAGATGGCGAAGATGTTCCACACGCCGCCGACGTTCCTCAACCACGTGGTGTCGCCGGGGCGCACCTTCGCCACCGCCTCGGTGTCGCTGACGGATCTGAAGGAGACCGCCAAACACCTCGGTGTCACGTTCAACGACGTGGTGCTGTCGGTCGCCGCGGGCGGGTTGCGGGAGCTGTTGCTGCGCTACGACGGTCGCGCCGACCGACCCCTGCTGGCGTCGGTACCCGTGTCCACCGACCGCTCCCCCGACCGGGTGACCGGTAACCAGATCAGCGGGCTCGCGGTGTCGCTGCCCGTCCACATCGACGATCCGCTGCGCCGGGTCCGGCTGACCGCGCTGGCCACCAAGCGCGCCAAGGAAGTTTCGGATCTGATGGGCCCGCGCCTGCAGGGCCGGATGATGGAGTACCTGCCGCCGCAGGTCGCGCCCACCGCGTTCCGCTGGCAATCGCAGCACGCCGCGCACAACCGGATCATGAACGTCGCGGTGTCCAGCGTGCCCGGACCGCGCGAGCGTGGGCACATCGGCGGCGCCGACGTCACGGAGATCTACTCCGTCGGGGTGCTCTCGGCGGCCAGCGCGTTCAACATGACGGTGTGGAGTTACGTCGACCAGGTCGACATCTCCGTGCTCTCCGACGACTGCACGTTCGGCGACATCCACGAGGCCACCGACGCGATGCTGCACGGGCTGGCCGAGATCCGCGAGTCGGCGGGGCTGCCCGCCGAACTCCGTGCGGTCGAGAGCGCGATGGCTCCCGCCACCGCTGCGACCCTTTAGTCGAGCTGCGCGAGCAGTTCGTTGCGCAGCACCTTGCCGGTACCGCCCCGCGGGAGCTCGTCGAGTACCCGGATCTCTCGTGGCACTTTGTAATTCGCGAGGTTGCCGCGAACGTGCTCCTTGAGTTCCTCGGCGGTGACCGACGCCCCGTCAGCGGGCACCACGAACGCCGCCAGGCGCTGACCGTACTGTTCATCGTCCACACCGAGCACCGTGGCCTCGGCCACCCCCGGATGCGCGGCGAGCGTCTTCTCGATCTCGATCGGGTAGACGTTCTCACCGCCCGAGACGATCATCTCGTCGTCGCGCCCGACCACGAACAGCCGGCCGGCCTCGTCGAGATAGCCCACATCCCCGGAGGCCATGAAGCCGTCGTGGAAGTCCTTGGTCGCCCCCGAGGTGTACCCGTCGAACAATGTTCCGCTGCGCACGAAGATGCTTCCGGTCTCACCGGCGGGTAGCTCACGGAAGTCGGGATCGAAGATGCGGATCTCGGTGCCGTCGGCGGCTTTTCCGGCGGTGTCGGGTGCGGCGCGCAGGTCGGTCGGCGTCGCGGTGGCGATCATGCCGGCCTCGGTGGCGTTGTAGTTGTTGTAGATGACGTCGCCGAACTGGTCCATGAACGCGGTGACGACGTCGGGCCGCATCCGCGATCCCGAGGCGGTGGCGAAGCGCAGCGACCTCCCGCTGTAGCGGGAGCGGACCTCGTCGGGCAGATCCATGATCCGGTCGAACATCACCGGGACGACCACCAGGCCGGTGGCCCGGTGCTCGTCGACCAGGGCCAGGGTGGCCTCGGGATCGAAGCGGCGCCGGGTGACGATCGTGCATGCCAGCAGCCCGGCGAACAACAGCTGGGAGAAGCCCCACGCGTGGAACATCGGCGCGACGATGACGGTGGTCTCCTCGGCGCGCCACGGCGTGCGGTCCAGAACGGCCTTGAGGTCACCGGCGCCGCCGCTGCCCGCGGAACGCTTGGCACCCTTGGGGGTTCCGGTGGTACCGGAGGTGAGCAGGATGATCTCGCTGCTGCGCTCGGCGGGGCGGGGCCGTTGCCCCCGGTGCGCGTCGACCAGCGCATCCACTGTGGTCCGGGTGCCTGCGGACGCGTCGGTCCAGGCGACGATGCGCACTGCGTCGGGCAGTCCGGTCAGCGCCCGGTCGACGGTCTCGCTGAACTCCTCGTCGTAGATCACGACGTCGGCGCCCTCCCGCTCGGCGACCTCGGCCAGTGCGGGTCCGGCGAACGAGGTGTTCAGCAGCAGCGCGTCGGCGCCGATGCGGTTGGCCGCCAGCAGCGCCTCGACGAACCCGCGATGGTTGCGGCACATGATCGCCACCGTGCCGGGTGTTCCACCCGGAAGTTGTTGCAGCGCCGTGGCGAGCGCATCCGAGTCGTCGTCGAGTTCCCGAAACGTCAACGTGCCGCGCTCGTCGATCAACCCGGGCCGGTCGGGGCAGCGCTGTGCCGCGATGGCGAAGCCGACTGTCGCGGTCATCCCCACTCTGCGCACGGCGGTGCCCATCCGCAGATAGCGGTCCGGACGCATCGGGGCGATGAGCCGGGCGCGCCACAGGGTCTGCATCAACCCGGCGCTCGCGCCCACCTTCGCGGCGGATTCACTGAGCACCGCGATCACCCCAGCACCGGGAAGCGGCGTTCGCGCGCGAGCTCGTCGAGCGCCTTCTGCATCACCGCGCGCACGTGCGCATCGACTTCGTCCACATCGGGATCCTCACCGAACTGTGCGGCGATGTCGATCGGTTCGAGCACCCGGGTCACGACCTTCGACGGCAGTGGCAGGTTCGGCGGGAAGAACAGCGAGAGACCGAACGGGAAGCCGATGCTGACCGGCAGGATCTCCACCCGGGCCCGCTTGAGCCCGAGGCGCCTGGCCAGCGAGTCGCCGCGGGCGAGGAACAGCTGAGTCTCCTGGCCCCCGGTCGACACCATCGGCACGATCGGCACCCCGGCTTCGATGGCGGTGCGGACATAGCCGGTCCGGCCCGCGAAGTCGATCTTGTTCTCCGAGAACGTGGGTCGATAGGAGTCGTAGTCGCCGCCCGGGAACACCAGCACCACCGCGCCGGAGCGCAGCGCCTTGCCTGCGTTCTCGCGGCTGGCCTCGATCACTCCGGCCCGGCGCAGCAGGCTGCCCAGCGGCGGCACGAACACGCCGTAGTGGGCGAGGGTGTACAGCGGCCGGTCGTATCCGAATTCCTGATAGAACGCCGGTGCGAAGATGAGGACGTCCGGCGTGAGCATGCCGCCGGAGTGGTTCGCCACGACGAGTGCGCCTCCTACGGAGGGAACGCTCTCCAGACCGCGCACCTCCGAGCGAAAGTACCGCCTGATGGCAGCCCCGGCCGTCTTCGCGATCAGGGCGGTGAACTCCGGATCCCACTTCGCGACCTCCGGCCGGTCGGGCGGCACCCGCTCGTCGCCGTGCTTGTCCTCGTCCGTCATCGGCTCCCCTTGGTGGCTGCTGCTACGTCGCAGAACGGTGAATAAGTTACTCTCGCTAAAGGAGAACTCCGTAATCGCGATGTCCTCGCGCACCGACCTCCTAGGAGAACAATGTCAGACGCGGTGCTCGTAACCGGCGGTTTTGGGCTGGTCGGTTCACAGACGGTGCGGCGCCTGGCCGAACTCGGTCGGCACGTGGTGGCCACCGATCTGCAGACCGACGCCAACCGCAAGGCCGCGACGGCGCTACCGGACGGGGTCCAGGCGCGTTGGGCGGATCTGACCGACGCCACCCAGGTCCAGCACCTGCTCACCGAGGTGGCTCCGGCGGAGATCATCCACCTCGCCGCGGTGATTCCGCCGCCGATCTACCGCAACGCCGCGCTGGCCCGCAAGGTCAACGTGGACGCCACCGCCACGCTCGTGCACGCCGCCGAGGCGCTACCCGCGCCCCCGCGGTTCGTCCAGGCCTCGAGCAATGCGGTGTACGGCGCGCGCAACCCGCACCGGCTCCCCGCACCGGTCACCACCGACACCCCGCCGAACCCGACCGACCTGTACGGCGGACACAAACTCGAAGCCGAGGAACTCGTGCGCGCGTCGAGCCTCGAATGGGTGGTCCTGCGCCTGGGCGGTGTGTTGAGCGTCGATCCGAAAGCGATGCCGTTCACCACCGATGCTTTGTTCTTCGAGAGCGCGCTGCCCACCGACGGCAGACTCCACAGCGTCGACGTGCGCGACGTCGCGTGGGCATTCGCGGCCGCCACCACCGCCGACGTCGTCGGGGAGATCCTGCTGATCGCCGGCGACGACACCCACAAGCTGCGCCAGGGTGAGGTCGGGCCTGCGCTCGCCGGGGCGCGGGGAATGGCCGGCGTGCTGCCGCCTGGGCGCCCCGGTGACCCCGACCGCGACGACGCGTGGTTCATCACCGACTGGATGGACGCCACCCGAGCGCAGGAAGCCCTGTCGTTCCAACACCATTCGTGGCCAGACATGCTCGCCGAGATGAGCAGCCAGGCCGGTGTGATGCGCTACCCGATGCGGTTGCTCGCCCCGCTTGCGCGGCTGTTCGTCGCGCGCCAGTCCGCCTACCGGAACGCTCCCGGTAAGTACGCCGATCCGTGGACCGCGATCCGCTCCCGGCTCGGTGAACCCGGACTCGACCGGCCGCATTAACCAGGGCCCAGGGTGGCCGCACCCGTCCGCGGGTGCCGGTACCAGCCGCCCGCCGCGTGCGTCCCGCCGTCGACGTGCAGCGTCTGCCCCGTGATGTAACTGGCCAGATCTGATGCGAGAAACACTGCCGCGCCCGCCATCTCGTCGTCGCTGCCGGGGCGGCCCATCGGTATCGCATCGCCGATGCCCGCGGGTGGGCCGGCCGGCGACAAGGCCATCAGCCCCTCGGTGACGATGACGTCAGGGGCCAGTGCGTTCACCCGGATTCCGTGCGGCGCCAGCTCGAACGCCGCGGTTCTGGTGTAGTTGATGACGCCGGCTTTGGCCGCCGCGTACGCCGCGTAACCGGGTGCGGCCCGCACGCCTTCTATGGACGTCACGGAGATCACGCTGCCGCCGACGCCGGTGTCGACCATTTGCCCGGCCACCCGCTGGGTGCACAGCAGGACGTGCCGCAGGTTCGCCTTGTACAGTGCGTCCCAGGCGTTTTCGGAGGTGTCCTGCAGCGGCGAGGAGAACGTGCCGCCCGCGTTGTTGACCAGGACGGTCACGGTGCCGAGTTCGGCGGCGGTCCGGTCGAGGGCCGCCGCCACCGCTGCACCGAACGCGGCCAGACCCGAGGCGATGCCGAGGCCGATACCGGCGCCGCCGCCGGTGACCACGGCGACGCGGCCGGTGAGCAGGATGCCGGAGGGGTCGATGGCCATGGCGTCAGTCAACCAGTCAGACGGTGTGGCCGATCACGTTGTCGGCGGCGAGTTGGGCGATCTCGTCCGCGCTGAGCCCGAGTTCGGCGAGTAGCTCTTCGGTGTGCTGTCCGAGCAGCGGCGCCGGATGGCGGTGGAAGCGTTGCGGCCCGGCCGACATCCGGAAGGGTAACGAGCTGTGCGGCGTGGGACGGTTCACCGGGTGCCCGACCTCTTCGAAGAAGCCGCGGTGGGCGAGCTGCGGCAGTTCGATTTGCCGGTGCGGCTGCATGACCTTGGCCACCGGGACGCCGGCGTCCCACAGGCAGCCGACGATGTCATCGGCGCTGCGCTCCACGCACCACTGTGAGAGACGTTCGTCGATGTGGTCGTGTGCGGCGCGACGGCCGTCGGCGCAATCCAGCGCCGGGTCGGCCGCCCAGTCCGCGGCACCGACGGCCGTGCACAGGGCGGCCCACTGCGCATCGGTGCTCACCGCGATCGCGACCCAGCTGTCGGAACGGCCGAACTCGTCGATGTTGTTGCTGCGGTACAGGTTCTGGGGCGCGGAGACGGGGCCGCGGTTACCCGATCGGCCCAGCAGCGCGCCGTAGGCGGTGTATTCGATGACCTGTTCGGCGGCGACGTTGAGTGCGGCGTCCACCATCGCGGCCTCCACCAGCACTCCCTTTCCGGTGCGGCGGCGGTGCTCGAGCGCCAGCAGCAGCCCGTTGAGCGCATGGATACCCGCATTGGGGTCGCCCACGGAATAGGGCTCGTTGGGGTTGCGGTCGGGATAGCCGGTGAGCCAGCTGATTCCGGCCGCCGCCTCGATCACGTAGGCGAACGCCGGGTTGTCCCGCCACGGCCCGTCGAGGCCGAAGCCCGGCATCCGCAGCATGATCGCGTCGGGCCGCAGCGCCTGCACGGCGGCGAAGTCGAGGCCGAGATGGTCGAGCACCCGGGGGGTGAAGTTCTCCACCACCACGTCGGCCGTCGCGATCAGGCGGTTCAGCAGTTCCCGCCCGCGCGAGGTGTGCAGGTCTAGCGTCAGGCCCTTCTTGTTGGTGTTCAGGCCGGAGAAGATCGGCGACCGCTCCCACCACTGGTCCTCGGTGGCGGGGATGCCGGCGATCAGGCGGGTGCCGTCGGGACGACGCGTCGACTCGACGTGGATGACCTCGGCGCCCAGCAGCGCGAGGATGTGAGTGCACGACGGGCCCGCCCAGAACGTCGTCATGTCCAGCACCCGCAACCCCTCGAAGGGCAGCGCTCGCGAAACCGCGTTCCCGGCCGTTGAGGCGTCGCCGCGACGACCGGGAATGCCGTTTCGGCGGTAGGCCTCGGTGTGCTCCCCCAGCCGGGGTGCGGGCTGCGGCGCGCGCAGCACCGCGGGGCTCAGCCGGTAGGGGTGGCCGGGCTGGGTGAACCCGTCGCGGGGATTGGTCGTGAACGACCCCCGCTCCACGTAATGGTCGAGCGCGGTGATGTTCTCGCCGTTGGCCACCGGCGCGTTGGGTATGCGGAACGCCGACGCGAGATCGCGGACCTCCTCGACGGTCTGCTCGGCCACCCAGGCGTAGAGCTCCTCGGCCTTCTCGTTGGCCTGCACGGTGATCGACAGCGGTGAGTCCTCGTCGATCCACTCGTCGTGTCCGGTCATCGCGCACAGGTCGAACCACTGCTGAGCGGTGCCGCAGCCGATGTCGACCAGGCCGTCCTTGGCGCGGGCGATACCGGGCACGGTGAGCTTGCGGGCGTCGCGCCACGGCCGGTCCAGCATCCGGTGGTAGGTCACCGGGTAGTAGGTCAGCCCGGCGATCTGGGTCTCGAGCATCGACAGGTCGATCAGCTCGCCGACGCCGCGGACCCGGCTGGCGAGCGTGGCCACGCTGGCGTACGCACCGGCGAGGTAGTCACCGATCTGTCCGCCCACGTACACCGGTGCCCGGTCCGGGGCGCCCCGGCCCAGCCCGACGATCCCGCCCGACCACGCCTGCAGGGTGAATTCGGTTGCCGGACAATCGGTCCACGGGCCGTCCAGCCCGAACGGCGTGATCGCCGTGACGATCAGGCCCGGATGCCGCCGGTGGATCGTCTGCGGCGCGAGGTCGGGGTGCTCGGCGATCGACGATCCTCGAGACCACACCACCGCGTCGGCGGACGCGAGCAGGTCGTCGGCGAACGAAGTGTCCGACGGACCGGCCACCACGCTGTGTTTCGAACAGGCCAGATACGAGAACAGTGCCCCGTCACCGCCGGTACCGGCACCCGACGCCGACCACCCGCGCAGCGGATCGCCCTCGGGTGGTTCGACTTTGACCACCTCGGCACCGCCGTCGGCGAGCAACTTCGTGCAGTAGGCACCCGCGATCCCGGTCGACAGGTCGACGACGCGAAATCCGTCGAGTGGCGGTGTGGTCATCACTAGTCCGGCTTGGCCCGGTTGCGCTTGCTCAACCGGAATTCGGGCGGGAACTTGCTGTCGTTGTCGTTGACCGCGGCGGACAGCCCGGAATCGATCGACTCGAACATGTCCAGGTCGTCATCGCTGTCGTTGGCGACACCGTTGCCCATCGACTCGAAGAAGGCGCTGAGCAGGCTGCCCATGTATTCGCCCTGCTGCTGCTTGAAGATCTCGAAGAACATCTTCTGCTGAAAGACGGTGTCCACCGGGCGGTTCCTTGCGCACGCCAGCGCGTATTTCTGGGTCTCGGCCTCCAGCTCGTCGCGCGCCACCACCTTGTTGAGGAAGTTGCAGTCATACATCTCGGCGGCGGTGAACGGGCGGCCGGTGAAAACCATCTCCTGGAACTTGCGCAACCCCATCATCTGTACCCACGTCCACATCCGCGGACCCCAGCCGTGGTAGCGGAAAGACGGGTGACCGAACAGCGCGTCATCGGACGAGATCACCAGATCGGCGTCGGCACATTGGTAGAAGTGCCAGCCGTAGCAGTACCCCTTGGCTTCGACGATGCTGATCTTCTTGAAATCCTGCAGCGCGCGGTTGCCGGCCTGAGAGTTGGCGTACCAGGCGCTGATGGTGGCCCCGTTGCGGAACGTCCCCTTCGGGGGGTACGTCACCTCGCCGACCCCGTCGTCCTCCAGCCTCAGTTCCGCGAGCCGCACCGTAGGATTGTCGTTGCCCTCCATGAACTCCGGCAGATCCGCTCCGCTGCCCAGGTTGTCCCCGACGCCGCGGATGATCACCACCTTCACGTCGTTGTCGGCGTTGGCCGCCCGCAACACGTCGGCGTACCGCAGCCTTGCCAATGAGGTCGGCGCGTTGAGGAACTCCGGACGGTTGAACGTGATCGTCGCGATCTTGGTCTTCGGGTCCTTCTCGTAGAGGATGATCTCCTCGGGCGACGGCCGGTCAGCCATGAACGGCCTCACCGTAAGCCGGAACGGCCGAGAGGATTTCGGCACCGTCGGCGGTGATCAAGACCGCGTCACGGGTGAACACCGCACCGACACCCTGTTCCCACACGTATGCGGTGACCGCAAGCACCATGCCCTCCTCGAGAATGTCGGCCTCCGCGGTCGCCCGCAGAGTCGGTGATACCACCGGTGGGTCGAAACCCAGTCCGAGACCGTGCGCCACCGGCATCGCCGGCAGACGCTCACCGGCCTGCTGGTAGGCATCGAGCAACGCGCTTGCGGTCATGCCGGGCCGGCAGGCCTCGAGCAACCGGTCCCACAGGTCGTCTCGGCGCCGGTAGAGCGCGCGCACGGCGTCGGTCGGCTCACCGACATAGAGCGTGCGGGCGACCTCGGCGACATAGCCGTCCGCCAGTACCCCGGCCGACAACGCCACCAGGTCACCGTCCCGCACCAGACCGTCACCGTCGGCGCGGCGCCACGGATGCTCCTTCGACGTCACCCAGGCGGCATCCTGGGTCGCCGGGGTACTCACCCCACCGGCGGCCTCGGCCTCGAGCACGGCACCGGCGAGCGCCTTCTCCGTGGTGCCCGGACCGAGGGCGGCAACACCCGCGGCCAGGCCCTCCTCGGCAACCGCCAGCGCGCGACGCAACGCCTGCACTTCCTCGGGGGTCTTGATCCGGCGGGCAGCCTGCATGGCCTGCTCGGCGTCGATCAGCTCCGCGTTCGGGAAGGCCATCGGCAGCAGCTTGGCGAACGTCGGTGTCAGAGCATCGGTTCCGACTCGACGGAAGCTGTCGGCGCCCTTGATGTTCTGCAGGATGCCGACCAATGTCATCGGGTTCCACGCGAACCCGTACAGATTCTCGTGCGGGATCTCCTCGGGGATGCCCTCGTCCCACGTGTTGTTGAGGTGGATCTCACCGGTGGCACGCACGAACTCGCAGATCGGCCCGAACGGGCGGGTGCCCACCACCCACAGCTGCGGGGCGCCGGAGATGTAGCGGACGTTGGCCTGACGGCCGAGCACCAGCATGTCGAGGTCGTGGATCTCCATCTGCGCGAGGGCACGCTCCCGACGGCTGTAACGCAGAGCCCGGCCGTCGGCCTCGATCTCAATTCCCACTGGACACCTCATACGGGTTGTACGGATACGCAGTCAGCGGCATCCAGCCGCCCTCGGTCACCACCACGATCTCCTCGCCGCGATAGCCACCGGTACCGTCCTCCCAGACCACCGGCTCGAACACCAGCAGCATGCCGGCCGGGAAGACGAACTTGTCATCCCATTCCTGGCCGAGATCCGTTCCGATCATCGGCATTTCGGCAGCGCTCGTTCCGATGCCGTGGCCCAGGTAGAAATGCGGCAGCCACGGCTTCTTCCCGCCGGCGGCCGCGGTCGCCGCGCGCCCGAGGTCACCGCAGGTGGCACCGGCCTTGGTCACCGAGAGCACCGCGTCCACGATCCGGGCCCATCTGTCGAACTGGGTCTGCTGTGCCGGCGTCGGATCCTGACCGACGATCCAGGTGCGGCCATGGTCGGAGCAGTAGCCCTGGTAGGCGATCGACACGTCGGTCCACAGGACGTCGCCCTGTGCCAGCTCACGCTCGGTGGTCAGCAGAGGCAGAGCCAGATCACCGGTCGTAGTCCAGGTGCCCTCGGCCTTCGACGTCGGCATGACCTGCCAGATCGAGTCGAACATGTTCGTGGTGGCTCCGAGTTCGAACGTGCGGCGCACGAATTCGGCGGACAGGTCGATCTGACGCGCACCCGGGGTGAGCGACTTCTGGACCTCGGCGACCGCTTCTTCGGTGATCTGGCAGGCGCGCCGGACACACGCGATCTGATCGATCGTCTTGACCAGCTTCGCCGCCCCAACCACCGGGGCCGCATCTGCCGGTGCGCTGGGGAACAGCGCAGTGCCTGCCCGCCGCATCGCCCCGGTCAGCTCGTCGGTCGCGATTGTCGCGCCGGCCGGGATCAGGTCGGCCAGGATCGTCGCGAATTGGGCGACACCTTCGTCGAATTCGAGATAGACCGGGCCGTGCAGGTGGTCATCGGGCAGGTCCGACTCCATGGCGGCACCCTCGCGGAAGGGCAGGAAAAGATGCGGGTGCTCGTCGTCGGCCAGCACGACCGCCACCGGCCGCTCGACATGTGACAGGCCGGCGTCGGCCAGCGGCCAGCTGATACCGGTGGCGTACATGACGTTGCTGTTGCCCAGCAGCACCAGCGCATTCACACCCTGTTCGGTCATCGCGGCGTGCAGACGCGCAGCGACCTCCCTGCGCATCCGGGCGAAATCCGGCTCCGCGGGGATGTCCAGCCACGTGTACCCGGTCCGGGCGATCTGGGTGACGCCGGATTGAGTAGACGTCGTCATTGCAGTCCCAGGAATTTCTGCACATTCGTGGACACGATCTTGACGGCGTTCTCGGGACCGACCGCCTCCACGACGGTGGCCAGCGACTTCTCCGAGTATCCGAAGGTGGACTCGTTGTGCGGGTAGTCGCTGGACCACATCACGTTGTCGACGCCGATGCGGTCGATCAGCGCCAGGCCGAGCGGGTCGACCATGAACGACGCACTCATGTGGTTGCTCCAATAGTGCCGAACATCGTGTGCGAGTTCGTGGTTGAACATGTGCCGGTAGGAGGCCAGCATGTGCTCGGCGTCCTGCAGTGCGGTTGGCACCCAGGCGATCCCGCCTTCGAACCAGCCGATCTTCAGTGACGGGTGCCGGTCCAGGATGCCGGAGAACACGTACTTGGCGAACTGTTCGCGGAACGAGTCGACGTTGACCATCATGCCGACGACGACGCTGTTGTTCTGGCACGGCGTCTTCGGCGGCGTCTCGCCGATGTGGTGACTCACCGGGATCCCGGCGGCTTCGATCTCGTCCCAGACGGCGTCCATCGAGGTGCTGCCGTAGTCGTAGATGTTGCCCTCGTCGTCCTTGCCGGGATTCAGCGGCAACAGAAACGTCTTGAGACCCAGGGACCTCAGCTCTTCGAGGGTGCTGCGCGTGCCTTTCGGGTCCCACCAGTTGATCAGCCCGACGCCATGGAAGTGGCCGCCGGAGCGCTCCTGCAGGTCGGCGATGTGCTCGTTGTAGATCCGGAACACGCGCTCGCGCAGGCTCTTGTCGGGGTAGTGGAACAGTGCGAGCACAGCGTTCGGGAAAGCAAGCTCCTTGTCGATGCCGTCCTCTTTGAGTTCCCGGATGCGGGCCTCGATGTTGTTCGACGCGGCGCCGGCCAGATCGTCGTACTGCATGAGGACGCGCCCGAAATCACCTCCGGTCCAAGCCTTGCCCTTCATACCGACCATGTATGCGCCGTCCTCGTACCAGATACGCGGGGCGGCTCCCTTGAGCTCTTCGGGGAAGCGTTCGTAGAAGATGTCGTCGGCCACCGAGATGTGGTTGTCGGCCGAGAAGATCTCGATGTCGGCGGGCAGACCGGTCACCGCCCCGGTGGAGTGGCCGTGCCGGTGCTTCGGGGCACCGAAGCCTTCGGGGGGATAGAGGGTGGTGCTGGGGGCTGACACTGTTCGCACTCCAATCGGGCTGTGAGAGAACCTGTTACCAGGTCACGGGAAGTTCGTAGACGCCGTAGGCAAGGCGGTCGTGTTTGAACGGCACCTCGTCGAACGGGATGGCCAGGCGCATCGTGGGGATACGCCGCAGCAGTGTGTGGAAGACGATCTGGAGTTCGGCGCGGGCGAGTTGCTGGCCGACGCACTGGTGACGGCCGTAGCCGAAACCCAGCTGCTGGCCGGCATCACGGCGCAGGTCGAGCTTGTCGGGTGCGGGATAGGCGGCCGCATCCCAGTTCGCCGGGGCCAGGTCGATGATGATGCCCTCACCGGCGCGGATGGTCTCACCGGCGATCTCGATGTCGTCGGTGGCGACGCGTCGCTGGCCGTTCTGGATGATCGACAGGTAGCGCATCAACTCCTCGGCGGCGTTGGCGATGGCCTTCGGATCGTCGGTGTCGCGTAGGAATTCGGCCTGTGCGGGGTTCTCGAGCAGCGCCAGGATGCCGATGCCGATCATGTTGGCGGTGGTCTCGTGTCCGGCGATGAGCAGTCCGGTGCCCAACTGCGCGGCCTCCTTGACGCTGATCTCGCCGGCGTTGACCCGCTCGGCGAGGTCGGAGACCGCATCCTCGGCCGGGTGCTCCCTCTTCTTCTCGACGAGGTCGATCAGGTACTGGTGCAGGCTCATCGCACCCTTCTGACCGTCCGCGGCGGACGCGTAGCGCGCCAGCCCGACGTTGGCGTGGTGCTGGAAGAACTCGTGGTCTTCGTACGGCACGCCGAGCATGTCGCTGATCACCCGGGTGGGCACCGGCAGAGCCAGTTTCGCGACCATGTCGGCGGGCTGGGGACCGGCGAGGACCGCGTCGATGCATTCGTCGGTGACCTGCTGGATGACTGGGCGCAGACCCTCGACGCGCTTGAACGTGAATGGCTTGGACAGCATCCGGCGGAACCGGGTGTGCTCCTCGGCGTCGGAGGTGAACACCGACCGGGGGCGCTTGTTGACCGTCGAGAGCATGTGCTCGTTCCAGTGCGGGAACCCGGACAGGCGATCGTCGACGCTGACGCGCGAGTCGGCGAACAGCTCACGCGCCACCGCGTGGCCGGTGATGAGCCACGGGGTGCTGCCGTCCCAGATACGCACCCGCGATAGGGGTTTGGTGGCGCCCATCTCGAGCATCTGCTGCGGGGGCGCGAACGGGCAGGCCGCGGAGCGCTCCATCGGATAGTCGGGGATGTCAGCGGAGACTTCGGCGGTTCCGGTCAACGTGTCCGACACATCACTCCTCGAGGTGGATGGCAAGGGCTGGGCAGGCGGCTGCCGCCCGGTGGGCGTCCGACTTCTGTTCTGGGGCTGGGCTGTCGATGAGCACTTCGACGACCCCGTCGTCGTCACGCTGGTCGAAGATGTCGGCGGCGTTGAGCACGCACTGGCCCGACGACACGCATTTGTCCTGGTCCACGGTGATCCTCATCAGGGCACCTCGGTGACGGGGGCCTGCCACAGACCGACGATCGCGTCGATGAGCCCGGACGCCGCGGCGGCCCACGAGGCGCGCGGCACCGCGATGCCCTCGGCGAGACCGCGTTCCCGTTCGGCGCAGCTGTGCATCAACAGGTTCCGGCCCATGACGTTGCGCTCCGCGCGGACGTCCGGCGGCAGGTCGGGCAGGCAGGCGCCGATTCCGTTGATGACCTCGACGAGCGACGGCGACGACAGTGCGTCGCGCACGATCATGCTGTGGTAGGCGGGATCGGTCATCACCTGCGCGGCGAATCGCGCGTACCAGCTGGGGTTGCCGAGTTCGGCCAGGTGCTCGGTGAGCGGCCGGACCAGGCACCCCACCCAGTCGCGCATATCGGGTGCGGGCCCCAGATCGGCCACCAGCTTCTCGCGGAGCCGTTCGATGGGGCCGCGGTGCTTGAACTCGATGGCCCGGACCAGGTCGGTCTTGGTGCCGAAGTGGTAGCCGACCGCGGCGTTGTTGCCCTGCCCCGCCGCCTCGCTGACCTGGCGGTTGGAGACCGCGAACACGCCGTGTTCGGCGTAGAGACGTTCGGCGGCCCGCAGGATCGCCTCCTGGGTGCTGTTGGCACGCTCGGCCCGCGCGGTCCTCGCTGTGGTCACGCTCACAGTCAACTCGGCCCCAGGTCTTAAGTCAAGTGACTGATTTAAACTCACGACGGTGCGCCGTTGGCCGGGATCTCCGAACCGGCCTTTCGCGCCATGACCTTGCCGGCGATGGTGCCGCCCTCGACCGGCAGCACGATGCCGGTGACGTACCGGGACCGTTCGGTGGCCAGGTACAGCGCCGCCTCTGCGACGTCCTCGGGGGTGCCGTCGCGTTTGAGTGGCCGGTCGTCGCGCATCTGGGCCCGGATCCTGGCCTCGAAACGTTCGAGCCGTTCGCGGTCCTCTCCCGTGGCCGAGGACTGCAGGATCGGCGTCGGGATGTTGCCCGGCGCAATGCAGTTCACGCGGATGTCGTAGTGCGCCAACTCGATCGCCGCGCATTTGGTGAAGTGCAGGATGGCCGCCTTCGACGCCCGGTACACCGGAACCCCGCCACCGGCCTGGATACCGCCGATCGACGACAGGTTGATGATCGACCCGCCGCCGTGTTCGGCCATGTACCGGCCCGCGTCCCGGGTGCCCGCCATGACGCTGAGCAGGTTCACCCGCATCACCCGGTCGAACTCCGTCAGGTCTTCGGTGAACAGGCCGCGCCGCAGCGGGCTGGAGATCCCGGCGTTGTTCACCATCACGTCGAGGGCGCCGAACCGCTCCACCGCGGTGGCAACCAGCTCGCCGATCTGCTCCTGGTCGCCCACATCGGTGTGGTGGAACAGCGCATCGGGGCCGGCCTGCGACGCCAGCGCCTCGCCGAGCTCGTCCTGGACGTCGGCGATGACGACCTTGGCTCCCTCGGCGGCGAACCGTTCGACGATGCCGCGCCCGATTCCCGACGCCCCGCCGGTGACGACGGCGACTCGCCCGTCCAGTTCATTGGCCATCAGGCAGACACCTTTCGTTGGGGCACATCGGCGAAGAAGTCGAGAAGCAGATCGGCGACGGCGGCGGGCTGCTCGATCTGCGGGCAGTGGCCGGCGGCCGGGATGACGGCCGAACGCGCACCGGAGATCTGACCGGCGATCTCGGCGGCCCACCCCGGAGGGAGCAGCTTGTCCCGCTCCCCCTCGACGATGAGCGCGGGCACCGTGATGCGCTCATAAGGTCGGGTGGCCGACGGTGGGGGCGGCGGTTCCAAGCCGGGACGGCGAAAACGGGCTGCTGCCAACGACTCCCAAGCCCCGGGGGCGATGGACGACTCGTAGCGCCTGCGGACGTATCCGTCATCGGACGGATACGACGGGTCGGCGAACAGCGCGGTGACGATACGGCGCATCCCGTCGAGCGTGGCGTCGTAGTCGTAGAGGGCGTTCGCGTGTTCGTTGCGCTGGATGGTCCCGCCGCCGCAGAGTGCGACGAGGCTGCGGACGGGCAGCGCGGGAGCCCCGGAGGTGGCGTCGACGAGCAGGTTGATCGCTCCCATCGAGTTGCCGACGAAGTGTGCGGTCCGTACGCCGAGGACTTCGCAGAAACGCGCGATGTGGCGGATCCGCATCCCGCGGCCGTCGGTGAAGTCCACGACCTTCGCCGACCGGCCGAATCCGAGCATGTCGGGGGCGAGGACGTGGTAGCGCTGCGCCAGCACGTCGATCGTCCGTTCCCAGCCGAGTTCGGCGCTCGCCCCGAACTCACCACCGTGCAGGAGCACCATCGGATCGCCTTGTCCGGCTTCGAGATAGCCGGTGGTCAGTCCGTCGACCGCGACCGATTTGCGCTGAAACGTCACGGCTCACACGATACTGTTGTTCCCGCTCCAGGAGAACCTGATTCTCTAACGCCCGGAATGACCGAAGTGCTTAATGTGCGCTTGTCGGCCGGACTTTGCGCGGCCCGAGATTTGTCATACCCCGCTGCCAGAATGGGGTCATGCCCTCGAGCGCACCGTCTTTCGTCCCCAGCGCGCCTCGCGCTGCGCGGCTCGAGGTGTTGTTCGAGGAGGTGGCGGAGCTGGCGGGCCAACGCAACGCGATCGACGGCCGCATGGTGGAGATCGCCGCCGAGATCGACCGCGAGGGGTTAGGGGGCATCACCGGCGCGCGATCGATTTCCGCGCTGGTGGCGTGGAAGACCGGATGCTCGACGGCCAACGCCAAGACGATCACCGCCGTGGCCGAGCGGATCGAGGAATTCCCGCGCTGCGTCCAAGAGCTGCGCGAGGGCCGACTGTCCCTGGATCAGGTCGGGCTGATCGCCGAGAAGGCTGCCCCCGGATCCGACGAGCACTACGCTGAATTGGCCAAACACGCCAGCGTCAACCAGCTACGCACCGCGCTCAAACTCGCACCCCGCCCCGAACCTCCTCCCGCTCCCGAACCCCAACAAGACGAAGACGATCCGCATCCGCCGCCGGAGGCGGAGTCCTCGATCACCACGACCTCCGATGACCAGCACACCACCTGGCACATCACACTCCCCCACGCCGAGTCAGCGAAAGTCGACGCCGCCCTGACGAGCCGCCGCGAGGGCATGGTCGCCCAATGGGAACGCGACCACGGCGACACCCCCTCCGGGAATCGGCCCCCGATGCCCACCACCGTCGATGCGTTCCTCGACATCATCGACACCGCCTGGGACACCGACGCCGTCCGCCGCCCGCACAGCCAGCACACCACCGTCGTCGTGCACGTCGACGTCAAAGACCGCATCGCCGCCCTGCATCTCGGCCCGCTGCTGCCTGAGGGCGACCGGCAGTACCTCACCTGTGATGCCACGTGCGAGGTGTGGTTCGAACGCGACGGCCATGTCATCGGCGCCGGACGCACCACCCGGCTGATCAACCGCCGCCTACGCCGCGCCCTGGAGCACCGCGACCGCACCTGCGCAGTCCCCGGGTGTGATGCCACCCGCGGACTCCACGCCCACCACATCCGGCACTGGGAACACGGCGGCCCCACCAACCTCGACAACCTCGTGCTGCTCTGCCCGTACCACCACCGGGCACACCACAAAGGCATCATCACCATCACCGGACCCGCCGGCCACCTCATCGTCACCGACAGCCATGGCCAACAACTCCACAACGGATCGCTGGCGCGTCCACCCACCCAACCTCCACCGGCGGTCGCGCCCTACCCCGGAACCAGCGGCGAACGCGCCGACTGGTGGTGGTACACACCCTTCCAACCACCACCCGCAACCAACAACTAGGCACCTTGGCGCACAGCGCTATACGTTGGCGCACAGGCGACCAGTCAAGTTTACTTCGCCGTCCGGTGCGCCGCGGCAAACGTCAGCACCTGGTTCGCGAGCAGGTCGAGCTGGTTGCGCACCGATTCGTCGACCAGCTGACCGCCGTCATCCCAGATGGGCTCGGCGGAGTTGATCGCGACGCCGAGCGGGGTCGGCCAGGCCCGCAGCGCATGCCCGATCGAACGCAGCTGCCCGAGCGTGTTGACCGCGGCCTGCCACCCGTACGCGCAGCTGATACAGCCCCACGGGGTGTTGTCGAGGTACACCCGCGGGTCCTCCCGCAGATCCTCGATGTAGTCGAGCGCGTTCTTGACCAGTCCGGAGATCGCACCGTGGTATCCCGGCGAGCCGACCACCACCGCGTCGGCATCCCGAAGCGCCGCAACGAGTTCCAGTGCCCCCGGAGTGCGCTCGAGTTGATGCGGCGCGTACATCGGCATATCGAGGTCCGGACCCGCGAACATCCGGGTCCGGCCGCCCTGACGTTCGACGGCCTCCAGGCAGTACCGCACCGCCCGCTCGGTCGAGGAGCTCGCCCGCAGCGTGCCACCCAGCCCGACGACCAATGGCGCATCATCCGGTGCGGTCATGTCCTCCCCCGTCACTTGATCGCGATCGGGTTCAGCGGTGCGCCCACCGCACCGGTCACGCGCAAAGGCGGTGCGATGAGCTGGAATTCGTAGACGCCGTCGGCGGCACAGTCGGCGGCCAGGGCACCGAGATCCCAGTACTCGCCGAGCATCAGGCCCATATCCCGCAGGCACAGCATGTGCATCGGCAGGATCGTGCCCTCGACGCCGGACACCGGATCCTCGACCATGAGATTGTCGGCGGCGATCGCCGCCACCTCACGCTCGTGCAGCCACGATGCGCAGCGCCAGTCCAGCCCGGCGTACGGTTCGGTGCCGTCACCGGCCTCGAGGAACCGGTCCCACCAACCGGTCCGGATCAGCACGATGTCCCCGCTGCCCACCGATACCCCTTGGGCGCGCGCCACCTCGTCGAGTTCGTCGGGGGTGATCGGCTCACCGTGTTCGAGGTACACATCCGCCCCGCGATGGCGCACGAGGTCGAGCAGGACGGCACGGGAGGTGATGCCCTTGCTGTCGACTTTGTCGATGCCGCAGTGGAAGGCGCCCTGGCTGGTCACCGAATCGGCCGGGAATCCGTTGTACAGCTTGTCGTCGTAGTAGACGTGCGACAACGCATCCCACTGGGTGGCGGCCTGCAGCGGCATGATGATCATGTCATCGTTGAACCGGAACGGGTTGTCGACGAAGTAACCGGCAAGCTGCTGGGCGACAGTGTTCTTCAGCCACTGCGGGCCGTACTGCACCAGGGTGTGGGCGTCGCCGCCGTCGACGGTCATCACGTGCATCGGGTTCGGCCGGTACTGGAATGCGCCCTGGGGGCCCGCCGAACCGAAGTCGACGCCGAGCGCAAACACCTTGCCGTGGCGGACCAGGCCCGCGCCTTCGGCCACCTTGTCGGCGGTGATGAAGTTCAGCGTGCCGAGTTCGTCGGCGTCACCCCAGCGCCCCCAGTTGCGCACGGCGTCGCCCGCGCGGCGGAACTCGTCGAGTGTGGCCATGTGTGGTTTCTCCGTCTCATCGTCGGGGCACCGCATCCGCGAGGTCCGTCTCGCCCATGGTGCCGCCGTCCACCCAGATCACCTGTCCGGTGAGGTAACTGGCGGCCGGACTGTTCAAGAAGACCAGCACGCTGGCCTGCTCGTCGGGACCGGCGACGCGGCCGAGGGGTGTTCGGAAGGAGTCGAGGAACTCCTGCCCGTAGGCCGTGCGCAACTGGTCGAGAATCGGGGTGTCGGTGACCCCGGGTGCGGTGCAGTTGATCCGGATTCCCTTGGCGCCCAACGCTGCGACGTGGGCCATGCCGTAGAGGATGATCGCCTCCTTGGACAGCCGGTACCCGCCCCCGTCGGCGAGTGCCTCAGGATTGCCCCGGCACCACTCGATGCCCTCGTCGACGGTGGCGGTGTCGAGCAGCCCGGCCGTGACCGCGGCGTTCTCCCGGTAGGACGATGCGGCGAGCGAAGACACGTTGGCGATCGCCGACCCCGGTGGCATCGACGACACCAGCGCCTCGGTGAACAACCGGGTGCCCAGGAAGTTGATGGTCACCACCCGTAACGGATCGCCGATGCCCGACGACACCCCCGCGACGTTGAACAACGCGTCGACCTGGCCGCCGACCGTCGCCGCGGCGTGTTCGACCGACGCCTGTTCGGACAGGTCGATCTCGACGAACTCATCGAGATCGACGGCGGGACGACGCATGTCGAGCCCCACCACCTTCGCGCCGAGACCGCTCAGCTGCCGTACGAGGTGCGCGCCGATACCCGATGCGCACCCGGTGACGACGACCCGCTTACCGTCGTAGCGCCACAGCTGATCGATGTCGCCCACGCGAGTCGGCCTAGCCCGACGCTTCCTTGACTGCCCTGGCCTGCTTCTCTTGTTCCGCAGCTTTGACCCGGCCCTCGTTGATCTCGGCCATCGCCTCGGGAATCTCACCCGCGGTGAACTTGCCGCCGCGCCCGGTGGGCAGGCCACCGAACGAGTACGTCTCGTCGAAGAGCGGCGCATCGGAGTGCTGACGGCGCCCCTCGACCTTCTCGACGACCGGCGCGAGCCGCGTCGCCTTGTCCCTGACCGCCTTCTCGTCGCGTTCGATGAACTCGGGCAGGATCTCCTTGCCCATGATCTCGATGGACTCCATGGTGCCCTCATGGCTGCGGGGGTTGAGCAGCAGGATGATCTCGTCGACGCCGCTGGCTTCGTAGCCGCGCAGAAACTCGCGCACCGTGTCCGGTGAGCCGATCGCACCGCGCCCGGGGCCGTAGGCGAGCGTCGGATCCTCTTTGACCGCCTGCTCGTAGAGCTCCCACACCCCGGTGCGTCCGGGGGTGTGCATACCGGTCAGGTAGTAGTGCATGATCCCGAACGAGAAGAACCCGCCGCCGATGCCGAGGCGTTTGAGCGCCTCGTCGTCGGTCTTGGCCACCATCATCGACAGGTCACCGCCGATGGCCAGCAGGTTCGGGTTGATGGCCGGGGTGACCGGCGTGCCGTTGGCCTCGAATTCCTTGTAGTAGCCGTCCACGCGCTCCTTGAGCGCCTCAGGACCGGTGTAGGCGAAACTCAGTGCGCCGATGGCCTTCTGGGCCGCCATCTGGACCGACGAGGGGCGGGTGCACGCCACCCAGACCGGCGGGTGCGGCTTCTGCAACGGCTTGGGGATGACGTTGCGAGCCGGCATTTCGATGTGCTCACCCTTGAACCCGGTGAAGGGCGCCTCGACCATCGAGCGGATAGTCACCTCGAGCGCCTCCTCCCACTGGGCGCGCTTGTCGGCGGGGTCGATGTTGAAGCCGCCGAGTTCGGCGACCGACGAGCCTTCACCGGTGCCGAATTCGACGCGGCCGTTCGAGAGGTGGTCCAGCGTCGACACCCGCTCGGCGATGCGCGCCGGATGGTTGATCGACGGCGGCAGGTGCATGACCCCGAAGCCCAGCCGGATGTCCTTGGTGCGCTGGCTCGCCGCAGCCAGGAACATCTCCGGCGCGGTCGAGTGACAGTACTCCTCGAGGAAGTGGTGCTCGGTGAGCCAGACCGTCGAGAAACCGGCCTTGTCGGCAGCCTCGACCTCGTCCAGGCCGTGCTGGAACAGCTGATGCTCGTCGTCCTCCGACCACGGCCGCGGCAGCGGGAATTCGTAGAACAGCGAGATCTTCATGTGCTTCCTCCGATGGGTGACGGCCCTGGACTGGGTTGAGCTTGGTGTGGTGGCGCACTGGCAACGGGTTGTGCGGCAATGTGTTTGGCGGCGACGTAGCCGAAGGTCATCGCGGGGCCGATCGTCGCGCCCGCCCCGGCGTAACTGCGGCCCATCACCGCCGCGGAGTTGTTGCCCACCGCGTACAAGCCGGGCACGACCGAATCGTCGGCGCGCAGCACCCTGGCGTGTTCGTCGGTGCGCAGCCCGCCGGAGGTGCCGAGGTCGCCGAGGATGATCTGGAACGCGTAGTACGGCGGTTTGCCCAGCGGGTGCAGGTTGGGGTTGGGCAGTGTGGGGTCGCCGTAGTAGTTGTCGTAGGCGCTGTCGCCGCGATTGAAGTCGTCGTCGTGGCCCTTGTGCGCCAGTTCGTTGAACCGCTCGGCGGTCCGGCGCAGGTGCTCCGGCGGCACCCCGATCTTGCCCGCCATCTCCTCCCATGTGCGCGCCTCGTGGACCACCCCGGACTCCAGCCACGCCTTGGGCACTTTCCAGCCGGTGGGCACGGGCGCGAACGGGATCTTCGGGATGGGTAGATGGCCGCCGACGACGTAGCGGTGGAACGATGCGATGTCGGTGATCAGCCAGCACGGGATGTGCGTGACACCGGAGCGCTGCCCGTCGATCATCGCGTGCGCGAAGTCCATGTAGGGCGCCGCCTCGTTGATGAAGCGCCTGCCGTCGCCGTTGACGACGAACTGGGCGGGCATCATGCGTTCGTTGAGCATGAACTGCAACCGGCCGTCGGGCCAGCACATCGCCGGGAACCACCAGGCCTCGTCGAGCAGTTCGCTTGCAGCGCCGACCCTCTCGCCGGCACGGATACCGTCGCCCACGTTGGCCGGGTTCCCGAAGCTCCAGTCCTTCTCCAGGAGGGGCAGGTGCTGCTTGCGCCACGCCATGTCGTGGTCGAATCCGCCGGCGGCCAGGATCACTCCGCGGCGCGCGCCGATATGGACCGCACGCCCGTCCTTCTCGATGACCGCACCGACCACCTCACCGTCGGGACCGGTGATGAGTTCGGTCATCGGGGTGTCCAGCCACAGCGGGATGTCCTGTTGTTTCATGGCCAGGCGCATCCGCGCGGCCAGCGACTGGCCGATGGCGGCCATCCGGTCGCCGAACACCCGCGCCCTGACCATCCGCCAGATCAGCTTGACCAGGACGGCCTTACCCCGCCAGTTCTGGCGTACCTGGTAGAAGAGGCGAAGGTCTTTGGGCGCGAACCAGATTCCCTTGGGCGCCAACGCGAGCGGCTGCAGCAGGTGCTGCTCCTCCTCGCCGAGTTCACGCAGATCGATGGCCGGCACGTTGATCGTGCTGCCGAGTTCTGATCCGCCGGGCAGCTCCGGGTAGTAGTCGGCGTAGCCGGGTTTCCACACGAATTCGAACCACGGGCTGAGGTCCTCGAGGAATTCCATCATCTGCGGGGCGGCGTCGACGTACGTGCGCAGACGCGCATCGCTGACCAGACCGCCGGTGATCTGTTTGAGGTAGCCGAAGACGCTCTCGGGGTCCGGTGTGTAACCGGCTTTGCGCTGCGACGGGGCGCCCGGCACCCAGATGCCGCCGCCCGAGAGCGCGGTGGATCCGCCGAAATGCGCGGCCTTCTCGACCACCAAGGTGTCCAGCCCACAGGACTGCGCGGTCAGCGCGGCCGTCATACCGCCGCCCCCGGAGCCCACCACCAGCACGTCGACCTGTCTGTCGAAGTTCACGCAAGCACCGCCGTCCGGATGCCGAAACCGGCGATCAGTTCCGGTGCGTCCCGGTAGAACCGCTGCGCGGTGCGGTATTCGCCGCTGGCCGCCAGCGCCGCGAACGCGGCCACCCAGGTGCGGATCTCGTGGGCGGAGTTACCGCCCTCGCGGGCGATGAAGGGATTCGACCACCCGTCGAGATCGGACAGCCAGCCCTGGTCGAGGATCTCCAGGAACGTGCGGTCCCACACCGGGTTCAGCGGTTGCAGAGTGCTCTCACCGTGTGCGAACGCGCGCGCGGCGTCGATGACCGCGGACTGCCGGGCCATCCGCGCCTCAGTGCTCATCGGGGCGCCGTGCACGATCCGTTCGAGCGCAGCGGGTGGGGCGGTGGCCAGCGTGGGCACCGGAGGGTCGTGGGACAGCCCGCCCGAACCGACCACCAGGACGCGCTTGTCGAGCGTCGCGAGGTAGCCGCCGATCGCCGCGCCCAGCAACCGCGATCGGCGCAGCGGGCCCAACGGCGTGGCGACGGAGTTGATGAACACGGGGATGACGGGCCGGGTGGTCGGGTCGCCGAACAGGTTCTGCAGCGGCTGCACGGTGCCGTGGTCGACATCCATGCTCGCCGAGATCGCGATGTCGACATCGGCTTCGAGCACCGCCGCGGCCAACTCGTCGGCGAGGTTCTTCGGCACGTCGAGCGGACCGGCGTGGGTGCCGTAGTCACCGACGCCCTGGGCCGACGTGCCGACACAGAACGGCGGCATGACCTTGTAGAAGAACCCGTTGTAGTGGTCCGGGGAGAAGGTGACCACCAACTCCGGATCGAACTCGGCGACGAAATCACGGGCGCCGGTGAGCGCCGCGTCGATGTCGTCAAGAAGTTCCCGCGACGGTCCCGGAAGGTTCAGTAGCGGACTGTGCGACATGCAGCACAGGGCGATCTGCGCCATGGTGACCATTGCCTCCTCCCTGGGTGAGATGGAGCACGTCGAACAGTGCGGTGCTCACGTCGGGCGCCCGTTGGGCGATGCAGGCGCCCGCGATACAGCGGTCGGGGCGCAGAAACAGCACCGATTCGGTGTGCGCGTCGAACCAGCCCTTCAACGCGCCGGTGCGGTCACCGATCACGCGGACGTCGGGGTCGTCGTGACCGGTCCAGTGCAGTTGCGTCGACGGACGCGCGGTGATGAAGCGCGCGCCCAACGCTTTCCACCGGTCGAAGATGTCGGCACCCAGCAGCGCACGCGGATTGTTGTTCCAGCACAACACCGCGAAGCCGGTGCCCAGCACCTCGTCGAGCAGCACATTCTGCTGATCGCGGGTGTCGACTCGCGGTTGGACGAACAGCGTCCCCGTCGGTGAGGTGGCCGACGGCGGCTCAGGATGGAAGACCGCGCCCTGCTCGTAGCGGGGCATCGGCTTGAACCGCATCTCCAGCACGTAACGCTTGAGAGTGGGCACCACCGATGCGCCGCGAATCAACCTGTCCCGCAGGCCCGCAACGTGGCGGTTGGTCGGCGAGATGACGCGGCCGACCAGCGTCGACAGGTCGATCATGGCGCGGGCATGCTTGCGGCGTTCGACGTCATAGGTGTCGAGCAGGGCGTCACCGGCCTGACCGTTGACCACCGCGGCAAGCTTCCAGCCGAGGTTGGTCGCGTCGCGGATGCCGCTGTTGTAACCCTGGCCCTGCCAGACCGGCATGAGATGCGCGGCGTCGCCGGCGAGGAACATCCGGCCCTCGCGGAACGTGCCTGCGATGCGGGAGTGGTGGGTGTAGAGCCGGTGCCGGATGATGTCGACGCGCTCGGGGTGCGGCACGAGGCGGCTCAGCATCGAACTGATGAACGCCGGATCCTCGGCCTGCTCGTCGGTTTCGTCGGCGTGGATCATGAACTCGAACCGCCGGATTCCGTGCGCGATGGAGATCGAGGCGTACGGCCGGGCCGGGTCCGCGCCGACCTCGCTGTTGGGGTGGCCGAGCGGATCGTTGGCGATGTCGACGACCAGCCAGCGCGTCGGCGAGGTGGTGCCGTCGAACGACACCCCCATCAGCCGGCGCGTCGCACTGCGCCCGCCGTCGCAACCGACGACATAGCGGGCGCGCACGGTCTCGCCGGGCAACTCCACCGTCACGCCGTCCGGCGTCTCGCGGCATCCCGCCATCCTCTGCCCCCATCGCACCTCGACGTGGTGGAACCGGGACAATCCGCCGAGGAGTTCGGCGTCCACCATCGGTTGGACGAAGCCGTTGCGCTTGGGCCACCCGAATCGCGCGTCGGGCGGGGCCATCTCCGCGAGCAGCCGGCGGTTGCCGTCGAAGAACCGCAGGATCTGGTTGGGCACGGTGTGCGGCAGGACCTTGTCGACCAGGCCGATGCCCTGGAAGGTCCGCAGCGCCTCGTCGTCGAGTCCGACCCCGCGCGGATAGTCGATGAGCGTCGACCGTTCCTCGACGATCACGGTGCGCACGCCCTGCAGTCCGAGGATGTTCGCCAGCGTCAGGCCCACCGGCCCGGCGCCGACGATGACGACGTCGGCATCCGTACCGTCCGGCCCGGCACCGTCTTGTCCAGCGAGGTCGGCCATCAGCGCCCCAGCAGGAAGTCGAGATGTAAGCGGTTGAAGGTCTTGGGATCCTCGTACTGGGGCCAGTGTCCGCAGCCGGGCATGACCTCGAACCGGGCGCCGGGGATCATCGACGCGATGCGCCGGCCCTCCTCGACGTCGGCGGTCGGGTCGTCACTGGTCCACACCACGAGCGTCGGCGCGGCGATGGCGCCGTACTCCGTGGGGCCGAGGAGGTTACGGGCGCGGATCTCAGGATCCTGCAGCGCCATGATGTCGCGCATCGCGGTGACGAATCCCGGTTGGCGGTATACCCGTTGGCGGCTGGCGACGATGTCGTCGTAACCCTTGCTCTTGTCCGCCATCAACCATGTGATGCGGGCCTGCACGGTCTCCCAGCTGGGGTCCTCGGCAGCGGCCATGGACAGCGTGACGATGCGCTTCATGACCTCTGGATCCGCCTGGGACCCGCCCGCGGTGTTGAGCACCAACCGCTCCACACGGTCACCGTGGTCGGCGGCCAACCGGGCCGCGACCCAGCCGCCCAGCGATTCACCGCTGATGTGGGCCTGCTCGGCCCCGATGGCATCGAGGAAGGCCAGCAGGTGCTCGACGTAGTGGCGGATCTCGAGGGGATGGCCGGGTTTGTCGGTGTAGCCGTGTCCCAGCATGTCGATCGACCAGGTGGAGAAGTGTTCGGCGTGCGCCTCGAGGTTGCGCACGTAGGCCTCGGCGTGCCCGCCGGAACCGTGCAGGAAGACCAGCGTCGGTTTGTCGGTTTCTCCGGCGTGCAGGTACCGCGTGCGCACCGCGCCGGCGTCGAGATACCCCTGCGAGAAGGCCACACCCTGCAGGTCGCTCCACACACTTTCGTGCTCAGCCACGGAGCCTCGCTCTCCCCTCGCTGCGGAAATCGCATTCTCGCTATCCGGTAGTGACGAGTGCTAATATCGCTCACTAATGTGCACTATGTTAAGAGCATCACTCTCGCGATGACGTCTGTCAAGGGAACGGGCGGCATGGAAGCGAAAGGCGCTGAGACCAAAGGCCCTGATACCAAAGGAAACGTGCCCGACAAACTCGCGGCTGGATCCCAGACCCTCGCGAGGGGGTTGTCGGCGCTGCAGGCGGTGGCCACCGCGCCCGCCGGCCTCACGGTGCAGCAGGTTGCCGAATACGTTGGCGTGCACCGCACGATCGCTTATCGACTACTCGGCACGCTGACCCAGTTCCGCTACGTCGCCAAGGGTGAGGACGGCCGGTACCGCCCGGCGGCCGGCCTGGCGCTGCTCGGCTCGTCGTTCGACAACAACGTGCGCGCGTTGAGCGTGCCGGTGCTGCGCGGGCTCGCCGACGAGCTGGGCACCACGGTCTCGCTGCTCGTGGCCGAGGGCGATCAGCAGGTGGCGGTGGCGGTCATCGTCCCGACGAACGTCTACTACCACTTGTCCTTCCACGAGGGCAGCCGGTATCCGCTCGATCGCGGCGCCGCGGGGATCGCGCTGCTGGCGAGCATGCCGCCGCGTCCCGGCGAACGTGAGCTGGTGCCCCATGCCCGCGAGCGCGGCTGGGTGATCACCCACGGCGAGGTCGAGCCCAACACCTACGGCCTCGCGGTGCCGGTGCGCCGGCGGCCGCCCTCGCCGCCGACGTGCATCAACCTCATCTCGCACCGCGAGGACGTCGTGCTGGGAGGGAAGGACGCCGTGATCACCGCCGCCAAGGAACTCGCCGCCGTCCTCTAGCGAGGAACGGCACCCGGACAGGAGGATGCAGTGAGCGTTTGGGACCACGAGACCGACGTCGTCGTACTGGGCAGCGGGGGCGCGGGTCTGGCCGCTGCACTGACCGCCGCCGTGCACGGCGCCGCGGTGGAGGTGTACGAGAAGGCCCCGACCGTCGGCGGGACCACGGCGGTGTCCGGAGGCATCGTCTGGATCCCCGCACACGACAGGGCCGCTGACGAGTTGACCGTCGACGACGCCCTGGCCTACCTGCGCGCGCAGTCACTCGGCGTCATGGACGACGACCTGGTCGAGACCTTCGTGCACACCGGACCTCGGATGCTCGACTTCATCGAGGCCCACAGTGAACTGCGTTTCGCCGTCGCCGAGGGTTTCCCGGACTACAAACCCGAACTGCCGGGCGGCCGCCCGGGCGGCGGCCGTTCGCTGTCCGCTGCGCCGTTCGACCTCGCGAGGCTGGGGCCGTGGCGTGAGCGGATCACCTCGTTCCCCGCGGATTTCAGCAACGTGGGGATCGACGCCGAGACCCGCGCCCGCATCCACGCCTCGGTGGACGAGACGCTGGAAGATCCGTGCGTGGCCGGCACGGCACTGATCGCCGGCCTGCTCAGGGGGCTGCTCGACGCCGGCGTCACCCCGCACACCGGATACCGCGCCGTCGAGCTGATCTCCGACGGCGGGCGGATCACCGGCGTGCGGATCCATAAGGGCGACAACGAGATCCGGGTGCACGCCCGACGTGGCGTGGTCCTGGGCACCGGCGGGTTCGAATGGGACACCGCGCTCACCGAGGCGTTCCTGCGCGGTCCGATGCGCGGTGCGGTCTCCCCGCCGAACAACACCGGCGACGGTCTGCGGATGGCCATGGCGCACGGCGCGGATCTGGCCAACATGGGCGAGGCCTGGTGGGTGCCGATCGTGCAGATCCCGGGCGACACCATCGACGGCCACCCCCGAAGCCGCAGCGTCCGGTTGGAGCGCACCCGGCCCCGCAGCATCATCGTCAACCGGTCCGGCAAGCGGTTCGTCAACGAGGCCGGCGAGTACAACTCGATGGCCGGGGCGTTCCAGTACCTCGACCCCAGACACGGTTACGTCAACGACCCGGCCTGGATCGTGTTCGACTCACTGCACCTCAAGAAGTACGGCTTCCTCGCGGTGGAACCCGACGGCCCCGCCCCGGACTGGTATTCGAAGTCGGCCGATGTGGCCGAACTCGGCGAGAAGACCGGGATCGACGCGGACGGCCTCTCGCGCACGCTGGATGACTGGAACCACCACGTCGCCGAGGAACGCGATCCCGAATTCGGCAGGGGTGCAAGCGTGTACGACGGCTACTGGGGCGACCCCCATGCGCCCACCCCCGCGTTGCAGACCCTGGGACCGGTCGACACCCCGCCGTACTATGCGGTCCCGGTGGGGATCGGAGCGATGGGCACCAAGGGCGGTCCCCGCACCGACCGCGACGGGCGGGTCCTGCATGTCAGCGGTGAGCCCATCCCCGGGCTGTACGCGGCGGGCAACGCCATGGCAGGTGCGACCGGTAAGGCGTACGGGGGTGCAGGCGGAACCCTGGGTCCCGCAATGGTTTTCGGGGTCCGGGCCGGTCATGCCGCGGCGACGGGCCGGTCGCTGCCGCACTGACCGGGGCACACCCGGGCAGCCGGCGCCCGACTGCGCCATCGTTCGATGGCACCGCCAGTTTGCTCGGGGATGCAGTTGGGTACCGTATGCCCGTGCCGGAAACAACGACCTAGATCACGTGTGAGCCGTCAGATGGCCACTGGTCAAACGCGGTTGGAAGCCCCGCCTCCGGGTCGAACCGGGCCGGCTGGACCGACCGCGCGCGCCGAACGGAAACGCCGGTCGATACCCGAGTTGCTGATCGTCCCCTGGGTCCACGTCACCGTCACCGTGCTGCTCGACGTCATCTCCGCCTCGGCGTCCGTCGCGCTCGCCAGATTCTGGGAGACGTCGACGACCGGAGGCCCGCAATCCGTCGCCGGGTGGCTGCCGTGGTTGTTCGTGCCGATACTGATCGCCCTGCTCGCCGGCCGGGGGATGTACCGCCCGCACCTCCTGCGTAATTTTCTCGACGAACTCCATCCGGTCGAGGCTTCGGTGGCGTTGGCGGCCTGTGGCCTGCTGATGCCGTTGCTGGTGTTCACCGAGAACTATGTGGTCGGTGAGTTCGTGCTGAGATGCTGGCTCTGCGCCGCGGTGCTGGTGCCCGCGGTCCGCCTGGTCAGGGCCGTCGTCCAGCGGTACCTGCGGCGCCGCTTCCGGTCCGGGGCGCCCACCCTGGTCATCGGCGACGGCCCGATCTCCCACCAGCTGATGGATCATCTGCAGCAGCTGCCGGAGTACGGCATGCGCCCGGTCGGCTTGCTCGACGATCCGGCGGCGGGCAGTGGCGACCACCTACCCGAACTGCTCCGCGTCGACGTCCCGCGGCTCGGCACCCCGGCCGACCTCGCCGACGTCGTCCGGGCCACGGGTGCCACCAACCTGGTCGTCTCGTTCTGCCCGCTCCCCGATTCCGAACTGCTCGCGGTCGTGCGCGTCGCACACCGGCTGGGCATGCGGGTGTGGGTGGTCCCGCGGTTGTTCGATGCGGTCGGCGCCCGCGCCCGGGTCGAGCACGTGGGCGGTCTGCCGCTGATGGCGCTGCCCGACGTCAACCCGCGCGGCTGGCAGTTCGCGATCAAACACGCCATGGACCACACGGTCGCCGCGGCGGGTCTGCTGCTGATCTCACCGTTGTTCTTCACGCTGGCGCTGCTGGTGCGGTTGAGTTCGCCCGGGCCGATCTTCTTCCGCCAGGAGCGCGTCGGGCGCGACGGGAAACCGTTCGACTGCCTCAAATTCCGCTCGATGCGGCCGCCCCGGCCGTCGGATGAGCAGTTCGAGCTTCAGACCGGCTCGGCTCCCGGCGGTGTCGAGGGCGTCGACCGCCGCACGTGGATCGGCAAGTTGATGCGACAGACGTCCCTCGACGAATTGCCCCAGCTCGTCAACGTGCTGCGAGGCGAGATGAGCTTGGTCGGGCCCCGCCCGGAACGGCCGGACTTCGTCGAGTTGTTCGAGATGCAGATCCGCCGCTACGGCGAACGCCACCGGGTGAAGGCGGGCGTGACCGGATGGGCGCAGGTGCACGGTCTGCGCGGACAGACGTCGATCGCCAGCCGTGCCGAGTGGGACAACTACTACATCGAGAACTGGACCTTGTGGCTGGATGTGAAGATCATGGCCCTCACCGTTTTGGCCGTGCTTCGCCGCAGCGAGGACTAGAGAACAGCGTTTCTGCCGCAGTGTAGGGGTCGTGGGTGCCCTCGGCGACGAAGCCGGCGAGGCGGTCGAGTTCGGGATGGGTGCGCAACAGGGCGTGCGCCAGGGACAGGATCTGGGTCCGGGCTCTCGCGGCGCGCCGCTCGGGGGTGTCGGAGCGATGGTGTGTGTCGATGGCGTCGATCAACTCGGGCACTCCCTCACCCTGTGCGGCAACGAGTTTGAGGATCGGCACGTCGACCTCACCCCGAAGGTCGCGCACGGTCTGGTCGGCGCCCTCACGGTCGGCCTTGTTGACCACCACGATGTCGGCGACCTCGAGCAGACCCGCCTTGGCGGCCTGCACGGCGTCACCGGCGCCGGGGTTGAGCACCACGACGGTGGGGTCGGCGATCGCGGCGATCTCGATCTCGGACTGGCCGACGCCGACCGTCTCCACGACGATCAGGTCATACGACAGCGCGGCGAGCAGCCGGATGGCGGCGGGGACGGCGGCCGCCAGCCCGCCGAGATGCCCGCGGGTGGCCACCGACCGGATCAGCACGCCGGGATCGTTGATGTGGGCGGCCATCCGGATGCGGTCGCCCAGCAGCGCGCCGCCGCTGTAGGGCGAGGACGGGTCGACGGCGAGCACCGCCACCCGCAGTCCGCGCTTGCGGTAGGCGGTCACCAGCGCGGCGACCGTCGTCGACTTACCCGCTCCCGGCGGCCCGGTGAGCCCGACGACGCGCGCCTGGTGTGGAAGCAGCGCCGCGAGCACCTCGTCGCGACGGGTGCCTTCGACCAGGCTCAACAGCCTGCCTGCGGCGCGGGTCGATCCGTTGCGCGCCGCGGCGATCAGCTCGTCTACATCCATGGGCATCCCACCCTAGGCGTCCCGCCCTAAATCCCGGGCACCTCGATCACCGTCGCCGAACCCATACCGCCACCGGCACACATGGCCGCGACGCCGATACCCCCTCCGCGACGGCGCAATTCGTGCACGAGCGTCACCAGCATCCGGGCGCCGGTCGCGGCCACGGGGTGACCCAGCGAGCACCCGCTGCCGCTGACGTTGACCTTGTCCGGGTCGATGTCGAGCATCTTGACAGTCGCCACGCACATCGCCGCGAACGCCTCGTTGATCTCGAACAGGTCGACGTCGGCGATCGAGATGCCGGCCCGCTTCAGCGCTTTCGGGATCGCCTCGACCGGGGCGAGACCGGTGAAGGCCGGGTCGACGCCGACCGAGGCCCAGGACTTGACGACGCCGAGTGCGGGCATCCCGAGGCGATCGCTGGCCAGTGTCAGCACCGCGGCGCCGTCGTTGGCGCCGCAGGCGTTGCCCGCGGTGATCGAGAAGCCGTCGATCTCGGGGTGCAGCGGTTTGAGCGCGGAAAGCCGTTCCATGCTGGTGTCGCGGCGCGGATGCTCGTCGGTGTCGAACACCCCGAAGGGCGTCTCGATGGGGACGATCTCCTCCTTGAAGCGGCCTTCGTCGATGGCCCTGACCGCCTTGCGGTGGGAATCGAGCGCCCACTGGTCCATCTCCTCGCGGCTGACGCCGGCGCGGACGGCGGCGTTCCAGCCGACGGTGATCGACATGTCCATGTTCGGGGCATCCGCGCGGTCGGGGTGAGTGGGCGGGAACCAGTCGAGCATCGCGGCGTCTTTGGCGCTGCTGGCCCGGCGCGTGAAGCGCGGGGTGGTGGAAGCCGAGTTGACTCCGCCGGCGATCACGAGCTGATCCATGCCCGCGCGGATACTCGCCGCGGCGCTCTGCACCGCAGCCTGGCCTGCCGCGCAGTGGCGGTTGTTGGACAGGCCGGGTACAGAGGTGAGGCCGGCGGTGATCGCCGCGTGCCGCGCGATGACGCCACCGCCGTAGAGGCCCTCTCCGAGGATGACGTCGTCGATCTGACGGGCGGGCAGGTCTTCCGACGCGGAACCGACGACGTGCTCGGCCAACCGGTGCGCGTCGGTGTCGCGCAGCGTCCCCTTCCCGGCGGTCCCGATGGGCGTGCGCAGCGCCGAGACGATGACGGCTTCGGGCATTGATTGACTCCGTTTCTGCGACGTATGAGAATGTTATTCTCTCAGCACGAGAGTGCTAGTTGCAAGAAGGGGAAGCGCATGCAAATCGCCGGGAGTTCAGCGATCGTCGTCGGAGGCGCAGGAGGGCTCGGCGAGGCGACGGTGCGCCGCCTGCAGGGCGCCGGCGCCAAGGTGGTCGTCGCCGACCTCGCCGACGAGAAGGGCGCGGCGCTCGAAGCGGAACTCGGCGTGCGCTACGTCCGCACCGACGCGACCTCCGAGGAGTCGGTCAACGCCGCGATCGCCGAGGCCGAATCACTGGGCCCGCTGCGCATCTCGGTGGACACCCACGGCGGCCCGGCCAGTGGCGGACGCCTGATCGGCAAGGACGGGACACCGCTCGACCTGGACGGGTTCAAGAAGACCATCGAGTTCTACCTGACCGCGGTCTTCAACGTGATGCGGCTGACGGCCGCGGCGATCGCGAAGTCGGAACCGCTCGACGAGGGAGCCCGCGGGGTCATCATCAACACCGCATCCATCGCGGGATACGAGGGCCAGATCGGCCAGCTCCCCTATGCGGCGGCCAAGGGTGGCGTGCTCGGCATCACGCTGGTGGCCGCGCGAGACCTCTCGCCGCTCGGTATCCGCGTCGTCACCATCGCCCCCGGCACGATCAACACCCCCGCCTACGGCAAGGCCGCCGACCAGCTCGAGCAGTACTGGGCTCCGCAGGTGCCGTTCCCCAAGCGCATGGGCCGCTCGACGGAGTACGCACAGCTCGCGCAGAGCATCGTGGAGAACGACTACCTCAACGGTGAGATCATCCGCCTCGACGGAGCGTTGCGGTTCCCGCCCAAGTGACCCTCCCCGGCAAGGTCGCGTTCGTCGCCGGTGCCAGCCGCGGGATCGGCGCGACTGTGGCCAAAGCGCTTGCCGCAGAAGGCGCATCGGTCGCGGTGGCGGCACGCTCGGAACAACCGGGGAAGCTGCCGGGGACCATCGGGTCGGTGGCCGAAGCCATCACGGCGACGGGCGGCCGCGCACTGCCGGTGACGTGCGACGTCACCGACGAAGAGTCCGTGGAAGCCGCTGTGGCGGCGACGGTTTCGGAGTTCGGTGGCATCGACATACTGGTTGCCAACGCCGGTGTGCTGTGGCTCGGCCCGATCGAATCGACGCCGCTGAAGCGGTGGCAGCTCTGCCTGAACGTGAACCTCACCGGTGTCTTCCTGGTGACGAAGGCGGTGATCCCCCACGTGCGTGCCCGCGGCGGCGGCTCGCTGATCGCCGTGACCACCACCGGCGTGGCGATGACCGATCAGGGGTCGAACGCGTACTGGGTGTCCAAGGCCGCCGCCGAGCGCTTGTATCTGGGCTTGGCCGCCGACCTGCGCGAGGACAACATCGCGGTGAACTGCCTCAGCCCGTCACGTGTCGTGCTCACCGAAGGCTGGCAGGCCGGCGGGGCGGGTATGGAGGTCCCGCCGGAGATGGTGGAGCCGCCGGAGGCCATGGCACGCGCCGCCGTACTGCTGGCGGGGCAGGATGCCGGCGGCATCACCGGAACGATTCAGCGCTCCGAAGAGCTCGCCTTCTAGCGTTGACTCCGCGGCCAGGGTGGAGAAGTCCGAGTAGCGGGCGCCGTGAGCGCAGAGTCGACGTCAGTTGTTCTTGGCGTTGAGCTTCGCGACGATGTTGCGGAAGTCCTCGGTCTGGAACGACTGCTCCTCGGCGGTGTTGGCGTAGTCGAGGCTCGCCAGCACGGCCCGCTCGAGGTGGATGTTGAGCAGCCGCTTCGTCGCCTCGAGCGCTTGGCGCGGCATCTGCATCATCTTCTGGGCGCAGGCGATGGCCTCGGCGAGCGGATCCTCGACGATGTGGTTGGCCAACCCCAACTCGGCTGCGCGCTGCGCGGGGATGCGGGTGCCCGTCATGGCGAATTCCTTGGCCAGCAGCAGGCTGATGTGCAGCGGCCACGTCAGCGGGCCGCCGTCGGCCGCCACCAGACCCACCTGCACGTGCGGATCAGCGAAGTACGCCGTCGGCGCCATGTAGACGATGTCGCTCAACGCCACCAGACTGCAGCCCAACCCGACAGCGGGCCCGTTCACCGCCGCCACCACCGGGATCCGGGTGCGGGTCATGCCGAGGACGATCTCGCGGCCGTGCAGGATCGTCTTCGCCCGCAGCTTCGGATCCCTGCTCAGTTCATCGAGGTAGGCGAAGTCGCCACCGGCCGAAAACGCCCGTCCCGCACCGGTGATCACCGCGGCACGCGCGTCGAAATCCTCGTTGAGTCGCGGCCACAGCTCCGCCAGGCCGACGTGAAGGGAATCGTTGACGGCGTTGAGCGCATCGGGTCGGTTGAGCGTGATGATCCGCAGCGGACCGTCCGCGGTGACCGTGATCTCCTCCGGCATGCCATACATCTAGACTCCCAATCCGAGAATTCGTGAAGCGATGATGTTCTTCTGGATCTGCGACGTCCCGCCCATCACACTCTGCGCGCGACTGTAGAGGTACGCGCTGAGCAGGTCCGGGTCCTTGGTGCCGCTGACTGCCAGTGCGGCGTGGCCCACGGACTGCTCGGTCCACGTCATCAGCAGCTTGTCGATCGAACCCTGCGGCCCGTGGGTGATGCCGTCGAGCTGTTCGGACAGCCGGCGACGCACGTGCAGGCGCAGCATCTCGGCCTTCACCGTCGCCCACACCAAATCCTCCGGCGGCCTGCCGTCGACGCGAGCAGCCATCTGTCGCACCAGCTTTCCGTACCGTGCCGAGTAACCCAGCGTCGACGGTTCACGCTCGTGGCTGACGACCGTCATCGCCAGCGCCCAGCCCTCCCCCGGTGCGCCGACCATCTGGTCCGCGGGCACCACGGCGCCGTCGAAGGCGACCTGCCCGAACTCCGTGGTCACGCCGTTGATCATCTTCAGCGGCCGCTGCTCGATCCCCGGCTGGTGCATGTCCACGATGAACGCCGAAATGCCCTTGTGTCGCTTGACATTCTTGTCCGTGCGAGCGAGCACCAGACACCAGTCGGCGATATCGGAGTAGCTGGTCCAGATCTTGTGGCCGTGGATGAGGTAGTTGTCCCCGTCGCGGGTGGCGGTGGTGGTCAGCGACGCCAGATCGGAGCCGGCACCCGGTTCGCTGAATCCCTGACACCAGCGCTCGGTGCCGTTGATCATGCCGGGCAGGAACCGTTGTTGCAGTTCCTTGCTGCCGTGGTGCCCCAGGCCGACGACGAGATAGCCGAGGCTCGGTCGCGGCGGAGCGCCGGCACGCGCGAGTTCTTCGTCGACGATGACGTCGAAGACCGGCGACTGTTCCTGTCCGCCGAACTCACGCGGCCACGAGGTCCCGAAGAACCCGGCGGAGTACAGCGCCTGATGCCACTCCCCCTGACGCGTCCAGTAGTCGTCGCCGGAGACCGCGAACTGCCCCGCATTGTCGGCCAGCCAGTTCCTCAGCCGGTCCCGGAAGGCGGCTTCTTCGGGTGAATCACGAAAATCCAAGATCGATGTCCTCCAGACGTACCGGCCACAATTCGGTCGAGGTCAGAACGCGCCGCAAGTACACGTGCGCCAGGCATTCCCAGGTGTTGCCGATACCGCCGTGCACCTGGATCGCGGTCTCGCAGACCGTGCGCGCGGCGCGCGCGCAGTACAGCTTGGCGTACCGGCCGGCCCGCACCGCCTCGGCGGCCGGCAGCTCGTCGACCGCCCATGCGGCATGGCGCTGTATCGACACCGACCCTTCGATCAGCGCGAGCCCCTCGGCGAGCAGGTGCGCGACGGCCTGGTACGACCCGATCGACTTACCGTACTGCTCACGGACTTTCGCGTAGTCGCACGCCAGGGCGTGGGCTCCGCGGGCGGCGCCGAGGATGTCGGCCGACGTCGTGGCGAGCGCCAGCGCATGCCACCGCTGGGCATCCTCGGGTGACAACTCCGAGAGTTCGGCGGGTGTCTCCACCACCCCGGCCCCGCTGCGCGTCAGGTCGACATCTCCTGGCTCGTCGGCCACCGCGGACGGCGCACGGCCTAGCAGCCGGCCGAGATCGTCGGACAGGGCGGGCCCGAGGAACGGCACGTCGACCAGGCCGCGGCCGAATTCCTCTGCCACCACGGCTACTTCGACCCCGGAGGCCCCGTCGGAGCGCAGTGATCGCCAGCCTGTCGACTTGACCGTCTTCTCCAGGCGGGCGAGCCGGACGGAGTCGGCCAGATCGGCGACCGAACCCGGTCCGAGATCGTCGGCCAGTTTGGCCGCGGCGTCACGCAGTTGCTGCTGCTCAGCTGTCAGACGTACGTCCATGCCGCTCCTTGAGCACTCGGCGCAATACCTTCCCGGAAGGTAAGCGCGGGATCTCCGGGACGAATATCACCCGGTTCGGCCGCTTGTAGGACGCCAGCCTCTCGGCGACGAGGTCGATCAACTCCTCGGCGGAGACGGCGCTGTTGGTGGTGACGGCGGCGACCACTGCCTCACCGTCACCGGGATGGGGTTCACCGAACACCGCACAGTCCTCGACCGCGGGATGTCCGTGCAGGACGGCCTCGACCTCGGCCGGCGCCACCTGGAACCCGCGGACCTTGATCATTTCCTTGGAGCGGTCGGTGATGCGCAGCCACCCGTCGGCGTCGAGACGTCCGACGTCGCCGGTGCGGTACCAACCGTCGGCGAACGCCGTCGACGTCGCCTCCCGCGGAAGGTAACCCGCCATCACCGACTCCGACCGCACCTGGATCTCCCCGACCTCGTCGGCGCCCAGTGGCGTCCCGTCCTCCAGGGACACGATCCGCACCTGCACCCCCGGCACCGGCCGACCGACGGTGTCCAACCGCGCACCGTGAACGGGATTGGCTGCGATGACGGGCAATTCGGTGGTCCCGTAGGCGGCAACCCACTCCACCCCGGTGCGACGGGTGACGCCGTCTGCGACGCTCGCGGTGACCGGGGTGGCGCACCACATGACATAGCGCAGTGACGACAGGTCGTAGCTGTCCAGTTTCGGGTGCGCGGCCAGTGCCAGCGCGATCGGCGCCACCGCCATCTCGATGGTGATCCGGTCGGACTCGATGTGGTGCAGCATGGTGTCGATGTCGAACCGCGGGTGCAACCGGATCCAGGTCCCCGTCTCGAGCGCCATGACGATGTTGAGCAGGCCGAGGATGTGCGACGGCGGCGTCATGATCTGCATCCGGTCGGCCGACGACAACTCCAGCGCAGCCCGCCAGTGCCGGACCGCCACGGCGAACGCCCGATGCGTGTGCCGGACCGCTTTCGGCATACCGGTCGTCCCCGAACTGAACACGAACAACGCATCGGTGTCGGGATCGACGGCGTCGAACTCGCGCCGCCCCGGGGCGACGGGTTCGTCGAGAGGCAGCATCGGCATCAACCCGGCGAGTACGGGATGATCGCCGACGGCGTGGCTGGGGCGGGTCAACTCCAGAGCGTGCGCGACCTCGGTCTGCTTCCATGCGGGGCTGATCAGGACCGCCGCGGCGCCCAGATGCCAGATGCCGCGCAGCGCCGCCACGAACTCGGGCCGGTTCGACGACATCATCGCCACCCGGTCGCCGGCGCGGACGCCCCGCTGCTCGAGCGCCGTCGCCATACCGCTGGCCAGCGCGTCCAATTGCGCCAGGGAGTACTCGCGATCCCCGAATGCGAGTGCAGCGGACTCCGTCACGTGTCGGCCATCGTTCACCGCCGCCGGACCCTCCTGGACGCCGTACATTGCACTTGAGAAGAGCCTATCATTTCGCGAGAATAGAGTTCTCCGTTAATCAGAATGCCGATGCCCGAAGGAGTCATATGACGGCCGAACCGATGTCCGCGGCGCCCGACGGCGGGGCCGGCGCCGAGGTCACCATCGTGCTCGACCGCAAGACCCTGTCGGTATCGCAGGTCGCCGGCGAGACGCTCCTGGAGAGCGCCCGCAGGGCCGGTATGTCGCCGCCGTTCTCCTGCGAGGCCGGCAATTGCGGGACCTGCATGGCCAAACTCACCGAGGGCACCGCCTCCATGCGGATCAACGATGCGCTCGACGACGACGAAGTGGCGGACGGATACGTGCTGACCTGCCAGGCAGTTCCCGATACCGCCCGCGTGGTGGTCACCTACGACGACTGATCGACGGCCGGCAGCGCCGGGGGCGGACGGTACTCCGGCTCGTAGCCGGCAATGCGGATCGGGTTGCCGACCAACCGGAAGCCGCCCGCGGTAACGAGCGCCTCGGGTGTCTCCTCCAGTGCCTGAGGCAGCTCCCGCACCGCGGCTGCCGGGATGCCGAGCGTCCGCAGCCGCGCCTCCCACCCCTTCGCGGAGTCCCGGGCGAGCGCCGCGGTGACGACCGCGAGGACCTCCTCGCGCCGTGCGGCCCGCTCGGCCATCGTCGAAAAGCCCTCGATGCCTGCCTCATCGGCGAACAGCCGCCAGAAACCGTCATGGGTGACGAACAGCGCCAGGTAGCCGTCGGCAGTCGGAAACAGTTGCGCGGGAACGTAGAACGAGTGCGCGCCGTTGGGATAGCGACGCGGCGCCACCCCGTCGTTCAGGTACGCCGCCGCCCGGTAGTTCAGCTGAGAGAGCATCACATCGCGCAGCGAGACGTCGACCTGCCCGCCCCGGCCCGCGACGATCATCGCCAGCAGACCGAGTGCGGCGGTCAGCCCCGTCGAGTTGTCGGCCGACGAGTATCCGGGGAGCGTCGGTGGACCGTCGGGATCGCCGGTCATCGCCGCGACGCCGGTGGCCGCCTGGATCACATAGTCGAACGCTGGGTCGTCTCCGCCGTCCAACCCGAAACCCGTCATCGCCACGCAGACGATCTTCTCGTTGTGGCGCCGCAGCGCCTCGTAGGTGAGGCCGAGCCGGCGGATGACCGACGGCTTCATGTTCACCAGCAGCGCATGGGATTCCGCGACCAGTTCACCCAGCCTCCGCTGGCCATGTTCGGACTGCAGATCCAGACAGACGCTGCGCTTGTTGCGATTGAGGCTGGCGAAGTAGCTCTCGCTGACCTGCCGGGAGATCTCCCCGCCGGGCGGCTCGACCTTGGTCACCTCCGCGCCCAGGTCGGCGAGCATCATCGTCGCGTACGGGCCGGCCAGCATCACGCCGACCTCCAGGATCCGGATCCCGGCCAGCGGGCCGGTCACCGCGGCCCTCGGCTCTTCGCGCAGGCGCTCATCGCACCTGCTTGGCCAGCTCGGCGATCACCTCACGGGTGCGGTACTTCGACGCGATCAACTCGTCGCGGTTGTCGCCGATCGGCAACAGCCGCACCGAGAGATCGGTGACACCGGCATCGGCGAAGTCTCGGAATCGACGCAGGATCGTTTCCATGTCGCCCGCCGCACATAGATCACCCACGTTGCGGGCGTCGCCGCGGTCGAGCAGCTTCTGATAGTTGGGCGAGGTCTCCGCCTCGGCCAGGATGCGATTGGCCCGTTCCTTGGCCGCGTCGATCTCGGAGTTCGCGCACAGACACACCGGGATTCCCGCGACGATGCGCGGGGCCGGGCGGCCAGTGTCCGCCGCCGCCTTGGTGATCTTGGGCGCGATGTGGTCACCGATCGCGCGCTCGTCGGCCATCCACAGCACGGTACCGTCGGCGAGTTCACCGGCGAGCTGCAACATCACCGGACCGAGCGCGGCCACCAGCACCGGCATCGGGGTGGTGGGCGCCAGCACGGTCGGACTATGCACGGTGAAGGAATTGTTCTCCACGTCGACGTCGCCAGGGCCGGCCAGTGCGGCGTTGAGCACCTCGAGGTAGTCCCGCGTATAGGCAGCGGGCTTCTCATACGGCAGGCCGAGCATGTCCCGCACGATCCAGTGGTGTGAGGGGCCCACGCCGAGTGCGAGCCGGCCGCCCGCCACGGCGTGCACGGAAAGCGCCTGGCGCGCAAGCGCGATCGGATGCTGCGCCTGCAACGGAACCACCGCGGTGCCCAGTTCGATGCGCGAGGTGTGGGCGGCCATCAGCGCCACCATCGTCAGACAGTCGAAGTCGTTGGGCACCTGGGGCATCCACGCGGTGTCCATACCCGCCGACTCGGCCCACTCGATGTCGGACACCAGCTTGGTGACCTTGCGCTCCATGTCTCCGCGTTCGGCACCGATCATCACGCCCAGCCTCATGTCAGCCCTCCTTCGCCGAACGTGCGGTCAGTGCGAGAAATCGGCCGAAAAGTCGCAGTACGCGCACGTTCGGCGGACACACCGTCACTGAGCGGCCTCGCTGGTCAGCTTCCGCACCTCGGTGACCAGCGTCTCCAGCGGCGTACCCGTGGGGAACACCGCCGCCGCACCGGCTTCCAGCAGCTTCGGCACATCGGCCTGCGGAATGGTGCCGCCGACCACGACGGCGATGTCACCGGCGTCGGCCGCCCGCAACGCTTCCACGGTGCGCCGGGTCAACGCCAGATGCGCCCCCGACAGGATCGACAGCCCCACCACCGCCACGTCTTCCTGCAGCGCGATCGACACGATGTCCTCGATCCGCTGGCGGATCCCGGTGTAGATGACCTCGAAACCGGCGTCGCGCAGCGTGCGCGCGACGATCTTGGCGCCGCGGTCATGGCCGTCGAGGCCCGGTTTGGCGACAAGGACACGAGTGGGCATCTAGAACACTCCCCTTCTAGAAGACGACAGGCTGCCGGAACTCGCCCCACACCGCTTTGAGCGCCGAGACCATCTCCCCGACAGTGCAGTACGCGTTTGCGCAGTCGATCAGCTTGTGCATCAGGTTGTCGTCACCTTCGGCGGCACGGGCCAGCGCCGACAACGCGGCCGCCACCGTATCGGCATCTCGGTCGGCCTTGACCTTCGCCAGCCGCTTGAGCTGCAGATCGCGTCCCTCGGCGTCGAGTTCGTAGGTGTCGATGTCCGGCGGCGGTTCGTCGGTGACAAATTTGTTCACCCCGACGACGGGCCGCTCCCCTGACTCGACCTCCTGGTGGATCTTGTACGCCTCGTCGGCGATGAGCCCCTGCAGGTAGCCGTCCTCGATCGCGCGGACCATGCCGCCGTGCTGCTCGAGGTCGGCCATGATCTCGATGATCTTGGCCTCGGTGGCGTCGGTCAGCGCCTCGACGAAGTAGGAGCCGCCCAGTGGATCGGCCACCCGGGTCACGCCCGTCTCGTAGGCCAGGATCTGTTGGGTCCGCAGCGCCAGGGTCGCGGAATCCTCACTGGGCAGCGCGAACGGTTCATCCCATGCGGCGGTGAACATCGACTGCACGCCGCCGAGCACCGACGCCATCGCCTCGTATGCGATCCGCACGACGTTGTTCTGCGCCTGCGGCGCGTACAGCGACGCTCCGCCGGACACACAGCCGAACCGGAACATCGACGCTTTCTCGCTGGTCGACCCGTAACGCTCCCGCACGATCGTGGCCCAACGGCGCCGTCCGGCACGGTATTTGGCGATCTCTTCGAAGAAGTCGCCGTGGGTGTAGAAGAAGAAGGAGATCTGCGGGGCGAACTTGTCGATGGACATCCGGCCGCGCTCGACCACGGTGTCGCAGTAGGTGACGCCGTCGGCGAGCGTGAACGCCATCTCCTGCACCGCGTTGGCGCCGGCGTCGCGGAAGTGCGCACCCGCCACCGAGATCGCGTTGAAGCGTGGCACCTCGGCCGCACAGAACTCGATGGTGTCGGCGATCAGGCGCAGCGACGGCTCCGGCGGCCAGATCCAGGTGCCGCGCGAGGCGTACTCCTTGAGGATGTCGTTCTGGATGGTGCCGGTGAGCTTCTCGCGGGGCACCCCGGCCTTCTCCGCGGCAGCGACGTAGAACGCCAGCAGGATCGCGGCGGTGCCGTTGATCGTGAAACTCGTGCTGATCTTGTCCAGCGGGATGCCGTCGAACAGGATCTCGGCATCGGCGAGGGTGTCGACCGCGACCCCGACCCGACCGACCTCTTCGCCGTACTCCGGATCGTCGGAGTCGTACCCGCACTGGGTCGGCAGGTCGAGCGCCACAGACAGACCGGTGCCGCCCTGGTGGAGCAGGTACCGGTAGCGGCGATTCGACTCCTCCGCGGTGCCGAAACCGGAATACTGCCGGAAGGTCCACAACTTGCCGCGGTATCCCGACGCGAAGTTCCCGCGCGTGAAGGGGTAGGTGCCCGGCGCGGGGGGTTCGCCGTTCCGATCGCCCGGCCCGTAGACGGGCTCGAGCGGGAGGCCCGAGGAGGTCTGCACGAGGTCGCTCATCAGTGGATAACGTACTTGCAAAGAATGAGAATGCCAATACCGCCTTCGGGAAGGTGAACGTGTTCACCCGCGTCCTCGACCCGTGCCACCACGGGCCGGCGCCGGCCTGCGGACCCCCGCGGCGACCTGCACGGGTACCTGCGACACAATCGCCGGATACGACACTTGCAGAAAATGAGAATGGCAATACCATCGAGTTGAGTCGAGGAGGCCCATGCCCAGCGAACAAGGGGTGCCCAGCCAGCGAGCGCTGACCGATCGAACCCTGGTGGTGTCAGGCGGAAGCCGTGGAATCGGTCTGGCCATCGCCATCGGCGCGGCCCGCCACGGCGCCAACGTCGTATTGCTCGCCAAGACCGGCGAGCCGCATCCCAAGCTGCCGGGCACCGTGCACACCGCCGTCGCCGAGGTCGAGGCCGCCGGAGGCAAAGCCGTCGCGGTCGTCGGCGACGTGCGCAAGGAGGACGACGTGGCGCGCGCCGTCAGCACCGCCGTCGAACAGTTCGGCGGTGTCGACATCTGCATCAACAACGCCAGCGCCATCGCCACCGACCCGACCGAGCAGCTGTCGGCCAAGAAGTTCGACCTGATGATGGACATCAACATCAGGGGCACCTTCCTGCTGACCAAGGCCTGCCTGCCGCATCTGCGGGAGTCGCCCAACCCGCACGTGCTCACGCTGGCGCCGCCGCTGAACATGAACCCCTACTGGCTGGGCGCCCACCCCGCCTACACGCTGTCGAAGTACGGGATGACGCTGCTCTCGCTCGGCTGGGCTGAAGAGTTCCGCGCAGAGCAGGGCGGCCCCGGCATCGCGTTCAACTGCCTGTGGCCCGAGACCTATATCGCCACCTCCGCGGTGGCCAACATGGCGGACGGCGACAAGGCGCTCCAGGCGTCGCGCGATCCACAGATCATGGCCGATGCGGCGGTCGAAGTGCTGACCCGGCCGGCCCGCGAGACCACAGGTCAGTGCTTCATCGATTCCGAGGTGCTGACGTCGGCCGGTGTGGACGACCTGTCCCGCTACGGTGGCGGCGAGCACCCCACCCTCGACATCTTCGTCGACAAGGCAGTGGACGAGACAGTGGACAAGACATGAGCATCTCCCTGCTGCTGGAGATGTCTGTCTCGGCCGACCCCGACCGGACCGCTGTCGTCTCGGAGGGCCTGCGGCTGTCCGTCGACGAACTCTCCGCGCTCGCCGACGGTGGCGCCGGCCTCATCGCGAATTCGGGTGCGGCACACGTCGCCTACGTCGGCACTGGTGGCGCGCTGCTGCCACTGCTGCTGTTCGCCTCCGCCAGGGCGGCCATTCCGTTCACCCCGCTCAACTACCGGCTCAGCCGCGACGGGCTACATGAACTGATCGGGCGACTCCCCGACGCGCTGGTGATCGTCGACGCGGAGTACCGCGACGTCGTCGCCGGGACGGGTAAGCGGGTGCTGGACGCACAGGAGTTCCTCGCCGCCGCCCGAACGGCCGAACCCGCCGCCGAGTTCGCCGACCCCGACGCGGTGGCGGTCGTGCTGTTCACCTCGGGCACCACGTCGCGGCCCAAAGCCGTTGAGCTGACCCACAACAACCTGACCAGTTACGTGACCGGCACCGTGGAGTTCGCCTCTGCCTCGCCCGAGGACGCTGCGCTGATCTGCGTTCCGCCCTACCACATCGCCGGTGTCGGGGCCGCCATGTCGAATCTGTATGCCGGCCGGAAGATGGTGTACCTGCGCCACTTCGACGCCCGCGAGTGGATCCGGCTGGTCCGCACCGAAGGCGTCACCACCGCCACCGTCGTCCCCACCATGCTGGACCGCATCGTGTCCGCGCTGTCCGAGGAGCCGGTGGCCCTGCCCACTTTGCGCAACCTCGCCTACGGTGGTTCGAAGGTGGCGCTGCCGCTGGTCCGGCGGGCGCTCGAACTGCTGCCCGACGTCGGCTTCGTCAACGCCTACGGCCTCACCGAGACCAGTTCCACCATCGCGGTGCTCGGGCCCGACGACCACCGCGCCGCACGCGCCTCCGAAGACGACGCGGTGATACGCCGACTCGGCTCGGTGGGCCAGATCGTGCCGGGTATCGAGGTGCAGATCCGCGCCGACGACGGCAGCGTGCTCGGCCCCGGGGAGACCGGCGAGCTGTTCGTCCGGGGCGATCAGGTCTCCGGCCGCTACACCGACATCGGCTCCGTACTCGACGCGGACGGCTGGTTCCCGACCAAAGATGTTGCCTCCCTTGACGAGGACGGATACCTGTTCATCGGCGGCCGCTCCGATGACACGATCATCCGCGGCGGTGAGAACATCGCACCCGCCGAGATCGAGGATGTGCTCGTCGAACATCCCGACGTCCGCGACGTCGCCGTCGTCGGTCCCGAGGACCCGCAGTGGGGACAGATCATCGTCGCCGTCGTGGTGCCTGCCACCGGTGCCGACCCCGATCCCGACGACCTGCGCGCCCACGTGCGCCGGCATCTGCGCGGCTCGCGGACCCCGGACCGGGTGGTGTTCCGCGCCGAGCTACCCACCAACGCCACCGGTAAGGTGCTGCGCCGCGAGCTGATCGAAGAACTCCATGCCGCAGCCGACGAGCCCGAGAAGGAGCCCGCATGATCAAGAACGGCACCCGCCTGCAGAGCCAGGTGTGCGACACCCAGGTGATCGTGGTGCGCAGCGCCGAGAGCCTCGACGACCTGCGCGCCGGCGGTACGCCGATGGTGCCACTGGATGCCGCGAAGGCGTCCGACGCGACCCTGGACCCGTCGTTGTCGGGCGGCAACGTGATGGGCAAACGCTACGTCGACGACAGCGGGGCCGAGGTGCTCGTCACCAAGGCCGGTGCGGGCACCCTGTCCATCGGCGCCACCCCGCTCAACCTCAAAGAAGCCAAGCCGCTTCCCGCCAGCGACTGACCCGCCGCCGCGGGATTAGCTCCGCACAAGATCGGGAATGCTCGAACCCAACAGTGCCGGGGTCGGCGTGCGCGATCGAGGAGCAACCATGGCCACCATCGACGGACACCGCCCGCGCGAGGCCGAACCACACGCGGTGCGGCGGGCGGTGCGGGGCGCCGCCATCGGCAACACCGTCGAATGGTTCGACTTCGCGATCTACGGCTTTCTGGCCACCTACATCGCCAAGACGTTCTTCCCGACCGCCGACGACACCGCCGCGCTGCTGAACACCTTCGCCATCTTCGCGGCCGCGTTCTTCATGCGCCCCCTGGGCGGGTTCTTCTTCGGGCCGTTGGGCGACCGGATCGGCCGCCAGCGTGTGCTGGCGCTGGTCATCCTGCTGATGTCGGCGTCCACCTTCGCGATCGGCCTGCTGCCGAGTTACGACGCCATCGGCGTCGCCGCGCCACTGCTTCTGCTCGTCCTGCGCTGTGTGCAGGGCTTTTCCGCCGGAGGTGAATACGGCAGCGGTGCCTGCTATCTCGCCGAGTTCGCCCCCGACCGCCACCGCGGATTCGTGGTCAGTTTCCTGGTCTGGTCGGTGGTCGTCGGGTTCCTGCTCGGGTCGGTGACGGTAACGGTGCTCGAGGCGCTGCTCAGCGAATCAGCGATGAACGCATACGGGTGGCGGATCCCGTTCCTCATCGCCGGTGTGCTGGGCGGCGTCGGCCTCTACATCCGGCTGAAGCTCGGCGACACACCGGATTTCGAAGAGCTCAAGGAATCCGGTGAGGTGTCCACGTCGCCGCTCAAGGATGCGGTCACGACCTCCTGGCGGCCGATCCTGCAGATCGCCGGCCTCGTCATCATCCACAACGTTGGCTTCTACATCGTGTTCACCTACCTGCCGAGCTATATGACCGAGACGCTCGAGTTCACCAAAACCGATGCGTTCGTCTCGATCACCGTGGCCAGCGCCGTCGGACTGGTGCTCATCCTGCCCCTCGGTGCGCTCTCGGACCGCGTCGGCCGCAAACCGTTGTTGATCGCCGGCGCCGTGGGTTTCGCCGTGCTGGCCTATCCGCTGTTCGCACTGTTCAACACCGGATCACTGCTGGGCGCGATCGCCGGGCACGCGGGGTTGTCCGCGCTCGAAGCGGTGTTCGTCGCGGGGTCGCTGGCCGCGGGCGCGGAGCTCTTCGCCACCAAGGTGCGTTCCAGCGGCTACTCGATCGGATACAACACGTCGGTGGCGCTGTTCGGCGGTACCGCACCGTATGTCGCGACCTGGCTCGCCGACCGCACCGGGAACCCGCTCGCCCCCGCCTACTACGTGATCATCGCGGCCGTCATCTCGCTGGCCACCATCATGACCATGCGCGAGACCGCCAATCAGCCGCTGCGCATGCGGGTCTGAGACCGGCGCGAAAACCCTTGCCGGGCCGTCGATCGGCCGATAGTGTCCATCCATGGCAGCGACCAGTGCCACCGCAGGTGTCGGCACGTCGCCTCTGCGGGTCGCGTCGGCGAGCTTCATCGGGACGACCGTCGAGTACTACGACTTCCTGATCTACGGCACCGCGGCGGCGCTGGTGTTCCCACAGCTGTTCTTCCCTTCAGCGTCGGCGGCCACCGGATTGCTGTTGTCGTTCGCGACATTCGGCGTCGGATTCGTCGCGCGCCCGGTGGGCGGAATCATGTTCGGCCACTTCGGCGATCGGATCGGCCGCAAGCGGATGCTGGTCTACTCGCTGCTGATCATGGGTGTCGCCACCGTGCTGATGGGAGCGCTGCCCACCTACGGGCAGATCGGTGTGGCGGCGCCGATCCTGTTGACGCTGTTGCGGTTGGCGCAGGGTTTCGCCGTCGGCGGGGAATGGGGCGGCGCCACCCTGATGGCGGTCGAACACGCCGCACCGGACCGTAAAGGCCTGTACGGGGCTTTCCCGCAGATGGGCGCCCCGGCCGGCACCGCGATCGCCACGCTGGCGTTCTACGCGGTATCCCTCTTGCCCGACGAACAGTTCCTGTCGTGGGGCTGGCGGATCCCGTTCCTCGCCAGCGCCGTGCTGATCGTCATCGGGTTGGTCATCCGGCTCTCTCTGGCCGAGAGCCCCGACTTCGCCGCCGTGCGGGCCCGGGCCGCGCTCGTGCGGCTGCCGGTCGCCGTGGCCGTGAACAGGCACTGGCGCCAGATCCTGCTCGTCGCCGGGGCCTATCTGTCCCAGGGGGTGTTCGCCTACATCTGTGTGGCATACCTGGTGTCCTACGCGACCACGGTGGCCGGAATCGACCGCGCGCAGGCACTTCTCGGTGTCTGCGTGGCAGCCGTGGTGGCGGTCGTGATGTACCCGGTGTTCGGCAGGGTGTCCGACGCCGTCGGCCGCAAGCCGGTCTTCCTCGCCGGGGTCGTCGCGATGGGCGCGTCGGTCCTACCGGTCTTCGCCTTGATCAACACCGGCGACCCCCGGCTCTTCCTGGTCGCCCTGGTGCTGGTGTTCGGGTTGGCGATGGCACCGGCCGCCGGGGTGACAGGTTCGCTGTTCAGCCTGGCGTTCGACGCCGACGTGCGCTACAGCGGTGTGTCCCTGGGCTACACCCTGTCGGCGGTGGTCGGATCGGCGTTCGCGCCGACCATCGCCACCGCCCTCTACGCAGCGACGAAGTCCAGCGACGCGATCGCCGCCTACCTCATCGCGGTATCGGTGATCTCCGCCGTGTCGGTGAGCCTGCTGCCCGGCCCGTGGCGGCGACGCTGACTCAGGTGTCGATGTCCCCGAGCGCCTCGGCGGTCTGCAGGTCGGCATAGGCCGCCGAATACCGTTGCGCCAGTGCGATCGCGATATCGGGGCGTTGCCAGAGCTCCCCCGCGCTTGCCGTGCACAGCCACAGCGTGAGCCCGTGCGCCACCGAGGCGCGGTAGCGCAACCAGATCTCCCCGAGGGACGGCAATTCGTCGGCGGGCAGGCCGAGCGCGCCGCGGTACTCCTCGAGGAGGTGGCGCTCGCCGCGACGCCGGTCCTCGATCGTCAACGCTCCCTGCAGGAAATAGCCCAGGTCCAGCGACCAGTTGCCACGGCGGGCGACCTGCCAGTCCAGGAATCCGACCTCACCGGTGGGCAGCAGGTAGGTGTTGCCGATGTGCGGGTCACCGTGCAGCAATGTCTGCGGCGCCTTGGTGAGGCTGCGGATGTACGGCTTCCAGATGTCCTCGATGAGCTCGCCGATGGTCAACGCCATCACGACATCCGGCGCGCCGTCGCCGAGCCGTTCCTGGGCCTCGGACAGCGGTGCGGCGCCCATCCCCTCCCAGGGTACGAACGGCTCCAGCCAGTCGAGCGCGGACTCCTCGAGAACCCTTGCGCCCCAGTATCGGCCGTGCATTCGTGCCAGGCCGCGCACACCCGTCGTCGCCTGCTCGATGCTCAGCGGACGGGTCGCATCCCGCGGGTCGGCGTCGCGCGCGGTGAGATCCTCCATCACCAGGATGAAGTCCTCACCCACTTCGTCGATCAGCGCGGCGAACACGGTGGGGTGCTCCAGTGGCAGGTCGACACCGGAGTTGAACAGCCGCGGTTCGTGGAACAGGCCGCTGGTGAGCCGGACCAGGTCGCGGTGGGCGGGGTCCACCGCCTTGACGAACACCGTCTCCGGGCCTGATCCGGAGGAATAGGCCAGGCGCAGGCGCGCGCGTCGATTGGTGCCGTCGTCACGCAGGTCGACGCTGACCGATTCGACGACCGCATCCGGATGCCGGCCCGAGAGCGCGGAAGTCATCCATTCGGGTGTGATGTCGTCCCAATCTTTCGGGACCCCCAGCGCCGTCCCGGTCGTCGGGGATGTCATCGCACGATCGCCGGCATCGAATCCCAGCCCCGCACAGTCGATGTCGGTGAGAGCGCGGCGTTGGCCATATCGACGTCCCACTCCGGGAAGCGCTTGAGGATCTCCTCCAGCGCTACTCGTCCCTCCAGTCGCGCCAACGCCGAGCCGAGACAGTAATGCGTTCCGACGCTGAAGGCCAGGTGCTGACGCGGTTCCCGATGGATGTCGAAAACGTCGCCGTCGGGCGGGAATTGGCGATGGTCACGCACGGCGGCACCGATGAGCATCATCATCACGGCACCCTCGGGGACCGTCTGGCCGTGGATCTCGATGTCGCGGGTCACATACCTGGCGACATGGGGGGCGGGCGGTTCGAAGCGCAGCAACTCCTCGACGGCCAACGGGATCAGGGCCGGGTTCTCGACCAGCTCCCGCCGCTGATCGGGGTGCTCGGCGAGCACTTTGGCCGCCCAGCCGATCAGCCGTGTCGTGGTCTCGTTACCCGCACCGGCCACCACGTTGAGGTAGACCAGCAGCTCCTCGCGCCGCAATCGCCGCACGGTGCCGGTCTCGTCGGTGAACTCGACATTGAGCAGTTCGGTCATGATGTCGTCGGACGGGTTGTCCTGACGCCAGTCGATGTAGGCCTCGAACACCTCGCCGGTGACCATGCCCTGCTCGGCGGCGGACATCGGTTTACCGGCCTCGGTGCGCAACTGGGCGTTGCCGTAGTCGCGGATCATCTCCTGATCGTCCTCGGGGATGCCGAGCAGCGAACTGATCACCTTCATCGGCATCTGGGCGCCGAAATCGGTGATGAAATCGAAACGGCCGGCGTCCACCAGCGGGTCCAGGCTCTGAGCGCAGAACTCGCGGATCTTGGGCTCGAGCGCATTGATCTTGCGCGGTGTGAACATGCGGGCGAGCAGTTTGCGGTGCACGTCGTGGATCGGCGGGTCCTCGAAGATCACCGTGCCCGGCGGGATGTCGATGTTGGCCTTGATGAGTTCGACGATCGCGCCGCGCGCGGAGCTGAAGGTCTCGTGGTCGACGAGCGTCTTGCACACGTCCTCGTAGCGGCTCACCGCGTAGAAGTCGTACTGCTCGTTGTAGTAGAGCGGCGCCTCGTCGCGGAGGCGTCTGAACACCGGGTAGGGATCGGCATTGATTCCGACGTCGTAGGGATCGAAGTAGACGTCGGGGCTGGCACTCACGGTCACGGAAATCCGCCTCTCTGTACGCGGTAGGAGCTTACACGCGTAAGCGAGGGTGCAAGCAACAAATTCTCGTTTGGATGTAACGCTCAGGTCGACGCGCGCTGCACCAGCCGCGCGACCTTGCGGGCATTCGGCTCGGGCTCGACCGGATAGCCCAGTTCCGTCATCATCGCCGCCACCGCGACGTCGACGATCTCCTTCGCATCGAACCCCACCGAGGTCAGCGGCGGTCCGCTCACCGCACCCAGCGGACGTGCGTCGACGCCCATGACGGCCAGGTCGGCCGGGCACCGCAGACCTGCTTCCCGGATACCATGCAGCACCACGAACGCCGTCTCGTCGCTCTGTGCGCACACCGCGGTCACCCCCAGCTGCACCCACCCGGTCACGACCGCCGCGGCGTCGCTGCCGTCGGTCGCGACGGTGCCGACCACGAGCTCCGGCAGCGCGTGCCCACGGGCGGCCACCCGCAACCCGTCGAGCCAGTAGTCCCCCAGCGGCCGCAGCTTGTCGGCGTCGGAGTAGGCGAACGCGAGCCGGCGGTGGCCCCGGTCCACCAGATGAGTGATCCGCAGGTCACCGATCGACAGATGCAGTTCACCGAGCGCGTGCAACTGCGCGCTGCCGACGTGGATCTGCGGGATACCCGCCGCGTCGGCGGCCGCCAGCGCCGCACCGGTCAGCGGGAACACACTGGTGACGGCGACCGGGTTCAGATCGTTGATCGCGTCGACGACGTTGCGGTCGTCGTCGGTCTCGAACTGCAGCGACAACACGATGCCGTGGCGCGCGAGCGCGGTCGTGAGCCTGCTGCCGACTTCCATCGGCAGTTCGCCCAGCGCCATGCGGGGCACGATGTAGAGCACGACCCCGCTGCCACCGACGGCGAGGTTGCGCGCCGCCAGATTCGGCCGGTAGCCAAGGGTTTCGGCGGCCTTGCGCACCGCGTCACGGGTGCGGGGCGAGATGCGTTGGCTCTCGACGTTGTTGAGGACGTAGCTGACGGTAGCCGTGGACACATTGGCCAACCGGGCCACGTCGGCCTTGGTCGGCCTTGCTGCTCCCCTACCGCTCACCTGGTCATCGTCGCACGTCAGCGGCCGCGATCCCGGCCAGTGGCCGACCGGCCGACTCCCGCAACGTCAACAGCGTGACGAGCGATACGACGGCGGCGACGATGAGGTACAGCGCCGGCGCGAGGTTGTTCTCCGTCGTCGCGGTCAGCCAGGTGACCACGTACGGCGTGGTCCCCCCGAACGCGGCCACCGACACGTTGTAGCCGATCGAGAACCCGCTGTAGCGCACGCGGGTGGCGAACAACTCGACGCCTGCGGTGACAGCAGTGGACACGTACACCGACTCGATGGCCGCCAGTACGCAGTGCGCGGTGATCGCGGCGGCGAGCGAGCCCGAATTCAGCAGCAGGAACAGCGGATAGGCCAGCACCACGAAGGCCACCGCACCACCGATGAGCAGCGGCCGTCTGCCGATGTGGTCGGACAGCGCGGCCAGCGGCAGGATCAGGACGAGCGCGACCAGGCTGGCCAGCGACATGGAGACGAACGACGCCGTCTTGCTGAATTCGAGGGTCTTGATGAAGTAGGTCGGCAGGAAAGTGAACACCACGTAGTAGCCGACGTTGAACACGATGAACAGACCGATCACCTGCAGGATCGGCCGCCACGCGGTGGTGGCCGCCTCGCGCAGCGGCGACGCCGCCACCCGGTCGGTCTCGGTGAGCGCGGCGAACTGCGGTGTGTCGTCCAGGCGCAACCGGATGTAGAGGCCGACGAGGCCCAGCGGTGCGGCGATCAGGAACGGGATGCGCCAGCCATAGCTGTCCATCGCCGCCGCCGGCAGCAGCGCCTGTAGGACAGTGACGGTCACCGAACCGAGCAGGAAGCCGACGACGCCGGACCACGCGATGAACGTGACCGTCAGCCCGCGGTGGCGATCGCGCGCGTACTCGGCGAGATACACAGCGCCGCCGCCGTATTCGCCGCCGGCGGAGAACCCCTGCAGGCATCGCAGGAACAGCAGCAGCAGAGGCGCGGCGACGCCGATGCTCGCGTAGGTGGGCAGCAGGCCGATGCCGAGCGTGGCCGCCGACATCAGCAGAATCACCACGGCCAGGACCCGTTGGCGACCGATGCGGTCGCCGAGCGGACCGAAGACGAAACCACCGAGGGGCCGCATGAAGAACGCCGCGGCGAAAATCGCGAAGGTGTTCAGCAGCGCGGCGGTGTCGTCGCCCGCCGGGAAGAACTTGGCGGCGATGAACGTGGCGAGGAATCCGTAAATGGCGAAGTCGAACCACTCGACCGCGTTGCCGATCGATGCGCCGGCGATCGCCTTGCGGATCGCCGCCGTCGGCGCTGCGGCGTGCGCGGAAACCTGACTTTCCATGGCGAGAGGGAGACTACCGCTTATCCGCGTAAGCGATGGGTGGTTTCAGGGCACGACGAGTGTCGGCCGCAACCGGTCGGCGGGGATCTCGCGACCGGTGTCCAGTTCCCCCTCCAACGCGTCGGCGTAATCGATCAGGCCGGGCACGTCGACGCCGTACCGCACCGGCGCGACCGTCAGCCCTGCCCTCGCGCGGCGCAGGAGCGCCCGGGCGCCGCCGACGTTGCCGCGCTGGACGTGGGTGACGCCGACCATGAGCTGGGCGAGGCCCTGCCACAGTGGGCGCTCGTCGTCCGGGCCGTCTTTCCAGGCCGCCTCGAGCACTTCGTGCGCGTGGAACGCGCGGCCGGCGTCGAGGAGTTGCTGGGCGTAGGCCAGCGATTCGTCGGGCGGCAGGTGCAGATCGTCGGGGATCCGGGCGACGCCCTCGCTGCCCGGCGGAAGTGGCCGGCCGAGGGCATCACGCGGGCGGCTGTTGCGGGGCCGGCCCGCCTCGTCGCGGTCACGCTCGTCCATGCGACTCGCCTTCCGTACGGCGACGGCGCCATGCCGCCCATGCGCCGGTCGACCACAGCGCCCAGACCATGAGGACGGGCTGGAACAACAGCCGGACGGCGCGGTCGCGGTCCGAATCGAGACCGAATGCGTCTGTGTGGGTGAGGAATTGGGAGATGTTGCCGGGGAACACGAGGACGAAGAACGCTGCGGCGATCCAGCCGAGCGGCACTCGCCAGCGGTGCAGCACGAGCAGGGCCGCGCCGAGGGCGATCTCCACGACACCCGACGCGATGACGACGAAGTCGACGTCAATCGGAAGCCACGGCGGCACCTGCGCGTAGAAGTCGGTGCGGGCGAACGTCAGGTGGCCGATCCCCGCGTAGACGAGCGCTGCCCCGAGGAGCACACGGGCGATCAGGCGCAGGAGTGTCACCAGGCCATGGTGCCTGGCCCGGTGACACGGAGTGCGGGCGGAGGGACTCGAACCCACACGCTCTTTCGAGCACCGGCACCTAAAGCCGGCGCGTATACCATTTCGCCACGCCCGCAGCGTGGCCATCGTACCGTTCGAGCCTCCGTGAGCGGTTCGTCGCCTCAAACACCAGGCGGTACCGTGGAGCCGTGTCCACTACACGGCGTAGGAGACCGGCGCTGATCCTGCTGGTCGTCGCGGCCGCCGCCGGCTGCCTCGCGCTGGCGTGGTGGCAGTGGACCCGCTGGGAGTCGACGTCGGGCTCGTTCCAGAATCTCGGATACGCCCTGCAGTGGCCGATGTTCGCGGGCTTCTGCTTCTACGCGTACTACAAGTTCGTCCGCTACGAAGAGGCCCCGCCGTCGCCGCACCCGCGCGACGCCGTCACCGAGATCCCCACCCACCTGCTGCCCGAACGCACGTACCACGCGCAGACCCACGACGACGACGATCCCGCGCTGCGTGAGTACAACGCCTATCTCGCTGACCTCGCCAAAGCCGACCCCGCCGAAGCCGACAACGAAGGCAGGACCACACCATGACCGCACCGGAGACGCCCGACACCGCGCCCGCCGGAGTGTCGACCGAGACCATTGCCAAGGCGGTCCGCAACTACCGAATCCTGGCGTGGGCCACCGGCATCTGGCTCATCGTGCTGTGTGCGGAGATGGTGCTCAAGTACATCGTGAAGGTGGACTGGCCTTTCCTGTGGGTGGTCGCACCCATCCACGGCTGGGTGTACTTCGCGTACCTTCTGTTCACCGCCAACCTCGCCGTCAAGGTGCGCTGGCCGATCGGCAAGACCATCGGGGTGCTGCTCGCCGGCACGATCCCGCTGCTCGGCATCATCGTCGAGCACTACCAGTCGAAGAACCTCAAGGCCCGCTTCGGCCTGTGACCGTCGGCGCGCCCGCGCGCACATCGTCGATGTCGTCGGTCAGCCGCGTCATGTAACCGACCAGTGCCTTGACGTCGGCGGTGTCCCAACCGTCGACCGCGCGGCGCAGCCCGTCGACCTTGTGTGACCGCTGCCGCCACAGCCGTTCCCGGCCGCTGCCGGTGAGCGCGAACCGCGGCGTGCGCCCGGACCACGCGGGCGCGCTGTCTTCGGTCACCGGTTCGACGAGGCCGTCGCGCAACATGACGAACGCCTCACTGCTGACGGTCGCCGCGTCGACACCCAGCGCCCCGGCGATCTCCTCGATCGACGCGGACCCGGCAACGTCAAGGTGGGCCAGCAACACATACGTCCGCCGGGAGAGGAACTGCGTCGGCATACCGTCGGCGTAGGTGCCCAGCGCGGAGTGCCGGCCCAGTCGCGTGAGCACCGCCTCGAGGTCGTCCACCGGATCCCCCGGCGCGGCGGGCGCACCTGCCACCGCCGCAGTCGGTTTCGGGATGGCCAGTGCGATCAACGCGGCCGCCCCAGCGGCGCAGGCGGCGATGATCAGCGCGGTGTGGAAGCCCTCCGGCGACGGGATGGCCCGGCCGGCGAACGAGGTGGTCATACCGGCCAGCACCGCGCCCATCACGGCGCTGGACACCGAGGTCCCCAGGGACCGGGCCAACGCGTTGATGCCGTTGGCGGCCGCGGTCTCCGACACCGGCACCGCCGCGTTGATCAACGCGGGCAGCGAGGCGAAGGCGAACCCGACGCCGACGCTGACCAGGACGTTGAGCACCAGAACCTCGACGGGGCTGTCCAACAGCCGCAGGCCGATCAGGTACGACACCGAGATGATCGCGCAGCCGATGACGAGGGTGAACCGCGGTCCGGTGGCGGCGGCGATCCGGGCGGCGATCGGAGCGGACACCATCATCGCGAGCCCGCCGGGCGCCATCCACAGACCCGCGTGCAGCATGGACTGGCCGAGCCCGTAGCCGGTCTGCGCCGGCAGTTCGAGTACCTGCGGCGCGACGAGCGAGAGTGCGAATAGACCGAAGCCGACGCCGACCGACGCCAGGTTCGTAGTCAGCACCGGCCGCCGGATCGTGGTGCGCAGGTCGACAATCGGCGAGGATGCCCGCAGCTGCCACCAGGCGAACACCGCGAAGATCACCGGCGAGGCGGCGAACAGGCTCAACGTCGTCGCGCTGGTCCAACCCCACGTCTGGCCTTTCGAGATCGCCAGCAGCAGCGTGGTCAGCCCACCCGCCAATCCCACCGCGCCCAGCAGATCTACCCGTTCCGAGGATCGCGAGCCGACGGGAGGGACCAAGACGGCGAAGCAGATCAGGGCCGCCGCCCCGAGTCCGGCGGCGAACCAGAACAGCACGTGCCAGTTGAAGTTCTCCGCGATCACCGCCGACAGCGGAAGGCCGAGCGCACCGCCCACCCCGAGCGAGGCGCTCATGATGCCCATCGCCGAACCGACGCGGTCGGCGGGCACCGCCGCGCGCAGCACGCTGATGCCCAGCGGGATGATCGGCATCCCGAACCCCTGCAGGCCGCGGCCGACGATCACCGGGATCAGCGAGGTGGTGACCGCCGCGATCACCGATCCCGCGGTCAGCAGCGCGGCGCACGTGATCAGAATCGGTTTGGGGCCGTAGATGTCACCGAGGCGACCGAACAGCGGCGTCGCGACGGCCGCGGTGAGCAGCGTCGCGGTGATGGCCCAGGACGCGTTGGACGGACCGGTCCGCAGCAGCGTCGGTAGTTCGGGGATCAACGGGATGATCAACGTCTGCATCAGCGACACGCTGATACCGGCCGCGGCGAGCACGGCGATGAGCACGTTCGGGCGAACCCGCACAGCTACCGCCGCCTCCGTCGTCTCCACACCGTGCCGCACCACGACGGGGATGCTACCCATTAGGTTTTCTATCTAAAACTTGCCGGGATGTGACGTCAGCCGGCGAGCGCGCGCAGCGCCGGAACCAGCTGTGCGAGTGCCCGTCCGCGGTGCGAGGCGGCGTCCTTCTCGGCCGGCGTCAACTCGGCGGCCGTGCGGTCGGAGTCTTCGGGGAGGAACACCGGATCGTAGCCGAACCCGCCCCCGCCGCGCGGCGCCCGGGTGATGGCGCCCCGCCACACGCCGCGCACCACGACTTCTTGAGGTGCGTCCACGGTGCCGAACACGAGCGCGCACGCGGACACGAACGCCGCGCCCCGCCGCTCGTCGGGCACGTCGCGCAGTTGAGCGAGCAGCAGTGCGGTGTTCGCGGCATCGTCGCCATGGGTCCCGCCCCAGCGGGCCGAGAGCACCCCGGGCATCCCGTTGAGCGCGTCGACCTCGAGTCCTGAGTCGTCCGCCACGGCTGCGACGCCGGTCGCACGGAAGGCGTCGCGGGCCTTGGCCAACGCGTTCTCCTCGAAGGTGGCCCCGGTCTCCGGCGCCTCGTCGAACGGCGCGACGTCGTCGAGCGAACGCAGGGTCAACCCCGACACCCCCGCGGTGTCGAGCACCCGGTGCAGTTCGGCCAACTTCTTGCGGTTGCGGCTGGCAACCAGGACGTCAACCAAGGCCGTCAGCTTCCGAACGCCTTCTTCGGTGGCGACGAAGGCTCCGGCAGCACGCCGGGGTACGGCGCGTCGAGGGCTTCGCGCTGGACGACGAACAACTGCTCGCACGACGCCATCGCCAGGTCGAGCAGCTTGTCGAGCGTCGAGCGCGGGAACGTCGCGCCCTCGCCGGTGCCCTGGATCTCGACCAGCGTGCCGGTGTCGGTGGCGACGACGTTCATGTCGACCTCGGCGCGCGAGTCCTCGGTATATGGCAGGTCCACTCGCACGCGACCGTCGACCACACCCACGCTGACCGCGGCGATCGCACAGGACAGCGGCCGCGGATCGGACAGCTTGGCGCCCGCGGCGAGGTAGGTGACCGCATCGGCCAGCGCGACGTATGCGCCGGTGATGGCCGCGGTGCGGGTGCCGCCGTCGGCCTGCAGCACATCGCAGTCGATGGCGATCGTGTTCTCCCCCAACGCATTCAGGTCGATACACGCGCGCAGCGACCGGCCGATCAGCCGGCTGATCTCCTGGGTGCGGCCGCCGACGCGACCCTTGACCGATTCGCGGTCGGAGCGGTCGTGCGTCGCGGCGGGCAGCATGGCGTACTCGGCGGTGAGCCAACCCTGACCCGTCCCCTTACGCCAGCGCGGCACCCCTTCGGTGACGCTGGCCGTGCACATCACCCGGGTCTGCCCGAACTCGACCAGTACCGAACCGGCCGGGTGCGAGGTGAATCCGCGGGTGATGCGCACCGGACGCAACTCGTCGTCAAGCCGACCGTCTTCTCGTCTGGACACGAGCCAACCCTAACCGCTGGCCCCGACGGGATGTCTCAGCGCCGGGTAACGTCGAACGACTCGTTGCACACCACCGCGTGCACCGGACCGTCGAACTCCGCCTTCGCCTCGCTGATCACGTCCTCCCGCGAGGTCCACGGCGGGATGTGGGTGAGTAACAGTTCCCCGACGCCGGCGAGCGCCGCCGCCTGGCCTGCCTCGGTCCCCGACAGATGCAGTTTGGGCGGACGGTCCGGCGAATGCGTCCACGACGCCTCGCAAAGGAACACATCGGCACCACGGGCGAGGTCGATGAGCGAATCACAGAAACCGGTGTCGCCGCTGTAGACGAACGTGGCGCCGGACGGATCCGTCACGCGCATCCCGTAGGACTCGGTCGGGTGACACACCAGCCGGGGCAGCACCGACAGCGCGCCGATCTGCACTTCCTGGTTGTCCGACCAGTGCCGGACCTCGAAGATGTCGGAGATGTCGTCGATCTCCCCGCCCTCGGGTGACGACGCGGCGCCCAGCCGGGCCCAGGTGTTGGCCGGCCCGTAGAGCACGCCGCGGTCCGTGGCGGGCGACGGGTGGTAGCGCCGCCACACGAACAGCCCGGGCAGGTCCAGACAATGGTCGGCGTGCAGGTGGCTCAGCAGCACGTGCACCGAGTTCGGGTCGGCGTGGCGCTGCAGCGCACCCAGCACGCCACCGCCGAAATCGAGCACCAGCGGCGGGGTGTCGGGTGCGGTCACGAGATACCCGGACGCCGGCGAATCAGGCCCGACGACACTGCCGGAGCAACCGAGTACGGTGATTCGCACGCCCACTAGCTTGCCATGCCCGCTCCCCCGCTGACGAACACATGGCCGGTTTGCCGCGGGCCGTCTCCGGTGACGCGCCCGCTAGGCGTCGACGCGGCGCGCGACGGGGCGGACCCCGTCCAGACTGGGTCCGAGGAAGCGCGCCGCCAGGGCGGTGAAAGCCGCTGGGTCGCCGGTGGATTCGAAGACCCGGGTGGCCGGTGTCGCACCCGGATCGGCGGGGTGCGGCGCCAGTAGATCCAGTTCGGTGAGCACGCGCAGCAGGTCCTTGGCGGTCTCCTCCGCACTGGACACCAGGGTGACGTGGTCGCCCATCGCGAGCTGGATCAGACCCGACAACATCGGGTAGTGCGTGCACCCGAGCACCAGGGTGTCGACGTCGGCGCGCTGCAGTGGTTCGAGGTACCCCTCGGCGAGTCCGAGGACCTGGCGGCCGCTGGTGACGCCGCGTTCGACGAAGTCGACGAACCGTGGGCAGGCGACGCCGACGATCTCGGTGTCGCGGGCGGCGGCGAACGCATCCTGGTACGCGCCCGAGGCGATGGTCGCCGCGGTCCCGATGACCCCGATACGGCCGTTGCGAGTGGTCGCGGCGGCACGGCGCACCGCGGGCAGGATGACCTCCACCACGGGCACCGGGGCATAGCGTTCCCGGGCGTCGCGCAGACACGCCGCGGACGCGGTGTTGCAGGCGATCACCAACGCCTTGACCCCACGGCCGACCAGATCGTCACCGATCGCGAGTGCGTGGGCGCGGACCTGCGGGATGGTGAGCGGACCGTACGGCCCGTTGCCGGTGTCGCCGACGTAGAGGATGTCCTCGTCGGGCAGCTGGTCGATGATGGCCCGCGCGACGGTGAGGCCGCCGACACCGGAATCGAAGATCCCGACCGGCCCCAGCCGGGCGCTCACCGCGTCGGTCACGACGTCAGGTACGGCGGCGCGGTCCGCGACCGACGCAGTTCGCGCGCCTTGCGTTCCGGACTGGACAGGACGTAGGCGGCGATGACACCGGCGACGGCGCCGCACAGGTGCCCCTGCCAGGACACACCGAGTGTGCCGGGCAGGACGCCGAGCAGGATGCCGCCGTAGACGAACAGCACGATGACCCCGACGACGATCTCCCACACCTTGCGGGTGAAGAAGCCGAAGACGAGCAGGAACGTCAGCCAGCCGAAGATGAGGCCCGAGGCCCCGATGTGGTTGGTCTCCACGACCACGCCGTTGTAGCGGGGCGCGCCGAGGTTACCGATCAGCCAGGTGCCGAGCCCGCCCAGTATCCACACGATCGCGGTTGCATAGATGAACCGGGACAGCCCGGCCAGCGTCATGAGAAACCCGAGAACCAGCGCCGGGCCGGTGTTGGCGACGAGGTGCTGCCAGTTGGCATGCAGCAGCGGCGCGAACACCACACCCCACAGACCGTCCGTCTCCAGCGGCCGAATGCCGTTGTCGTCGAGCTGGTGGCCGGTCAGCGAGTCGAACAGTTCGATCAGATAGAGCAGGACGACGAAGCCGAGGATCGTGGCGCCGCCGACCACCCAGGCCGGCCGCTTCTGCGGGGCCGGGGAATTGGCGGGAAATCCCGTCGGGCCCGTCATGCCCATAGCTGCCCTTCCAACGCGTCTTCGGCGTCGTCCAGGCTACCGGCGTACGCACCGGTCGACAGATATTTCCAGCCGGCATCGCACACGGTGAACGCGATGTCCGCGCGCTCTCCCGCCTTGACGGCCTTGGCCGCCATGCCCAGCGCGGCATGCAGGATCGCCCCGGTCGAGACCCCCGCGAAGATGCCCTCGCGGGTGACCAGTTCGCGGGTCCGCTTGACCGCGTCGAACGAACCCACGGAGAACCGGGTGGTCAGCACCTCGGGGTCGTACAGCTCGGGGATGAAGCCCTCGTCGATGTTGCGCAGGGCGTACACGCCCTCGCCGTAGCGCGGTTCGGCGGCCACGATCTGCACCCCCGGCACCTTTTCGCGCAGGAACCGCCCGGCGCCCATCAGGGTTCCGGTGGTGCCGAGACCCGCCACGAAGTGGGTGATCTCGGGCAGGTCGGCGAGCAGTTCGGGGCCGGTGCCGTAGTAGTGCGCGTCGGCGTTCGCGGGGTTGCCGTACTGGTAGAGCATGACCCACTCGGGGTTGGCCGCCGCCAGCTCCTTGGCGTGCGCGACCGCGGTGTTTGACCCGCCTTCGGCCGGCGAGAAGATGATGCGGGCGCCGTAGAGTTCGAGCAGTTGCCTGCGCTCGATCGACGTGTTCTCCGGCATCACGCAGATCATCCGGTAGCCCTTGAGCAGCGCGGCCATCGCCAGCGAGATGCCGGTGTTGCCGCTCGTGGGTTCCAGGATCGTGGCGCCGGGCTGCAGCAGCCCGTCGCGCTCGGCCTGTTCGATCATCCGCAGCGCGGGCCGGTCCTTGATCGAGCCGGTGGGGTTGCGGTCCTCGAGCTTGGCCCACAGCCGCACATGCGGTCCGTGCTCGTCGTCATCCCAGCGCGGTGACAGCCGAGGGCAGCCCACCAGCGGCGTGTTGCCGAGGGCCTGCAGGATGGAGTCGTAGCGGGGCAAGGTCAGCCACCCGCCACGGCGGGCAGGATCGTCACCGAATCGCCGTCGGAGACCGCGGTGTCCATCCCGCCGGAGAAGCGGACGTCCTCGTCGTTGACGTAGACGTTGACGAAGCGCTGCAGCTTGCCCGGGTTGTCCTTGTCGACGAGCCGCTCCCTGATGCCGGAGTAATTCGCCTCGAGGTCGCTGATGATGTCGGCGAGCGTCGCGCCGGACGCGCTGACGCGCTTCTCGCCCCCGGTGTGGGTGCGCATGATGGTCGGGATCTCGACGGTGACAGACATTGGGTTCCTTCTCTCAGTACTGTTCGACGATCGTGACGGGCTCTTCGGTGACCACACCGTCGACGATGCGGTAGCTGCGCAGTTCGTGTTGGTCCGGATCTCGAGTGGAGACAAGGACATAGTGCGCGTCGGGCTCTTGTGCGATCGAGACGTCGGTGCGGCTCGGATACGCCTCGGTGGCGGTGTGCGAGTGGTAGATGACGACGGGCACTTCGCCGGCTTTCGACATCGCCCGGTGGACCCGCAGCTGCTCCATCGAGTCGAACCGGTAGAAGGTCGGAGACCGTTCGGCGTTGAGCATCGCGATGTGCCGCTCGGGCCGGTCCGCCCCCTCCGGGCCGGCGATGATGCCGCATGCCTCGTCCGGGTGGTCGGCGCGGGCATGGGCGACCATGGCGTCGACCAGGTCGGCGCGAATCGTCAACACACGACCCTCCTCACAGCGCTTCCTCTCGTCCGAACGCTCCGGGCAACAGGTCCCGATACGTCGGTATTCCGGCGGCCGGTTGCGCGGCCAGCACCCCGACCATCACGGCGCGGGCCAGACAGTCCGCCGCGGCCGCTCCGATCGCGGTCAGCAGCGGCACCTCGGGCGACATCGACGCCGGTGTGGTGGGGTCCGGCGGCACCTCGACGGCACCGGTGGCCAGCGTGAACACCGTATCGCCATCGAGAGGGGTGTGGCACGGCCGCAGGGTGCGGGCCAGTCCGTCGTGCGCGGCGACGGCCACCCGGCGGCAACCGGCCGGGCTGATCGCCGCATCGGTCGCGACCACGGCGATCGTGGTGTTCAGCGGGCTGAGCTCCTGGTGGCGGCCCGCGTAGGCGGCGATCTGGTCGGCAGGCGGCGCGGTGAGACCGAACTCACGCTCGTACTCGGACATCCACGGCAGGCCGGTCGTGGCGTCGAACGCCTCGCCCGCGGAGTTGACGACGACGAGCGCACCGACCGTCACCCCGGAGTCCAGCGTGATCGAGGCCGTCCCGACCCCGCCCTTGAGGACACCGGCCCGCGCGCCGACCCCGGCACCGACCGTCCCGACAGCGACGTCGACACCGGCGCTCGCGGCGGCGGCGCGGCCGAACTCCGCGTCCGGCCGGCACGCCCAGCCGCCGACCGGCAGGTCGAAGATCACGGCGGCGGGCACGATCGGCACCACACCGCCGTCCATGGCGACGCCGCGGCCCTGCTGTTCGAGCCACGTCATCACCCCGTCGGCGGCGGCCAGCCCGTAGGCGCTGCCGCCGGTGAGCACGACGGCGTCGACGTGACGCACCGAATTGCTCGGATCGAGCAGATCGGTCTCGCGGGTGCCGGGGGCGCCGCCGCGGCCGTCGACCGCCCCGACGGTGCCGGGCGGGGTGAGCACGACGGTGGTGCCGGTGGCCCACCCGCTGCCGAGTCCGGCGTCGCCGTCCAGGCGGGCGTGGTGGCCGACGCGGATCCCGCCCACGTCGGTGATGGATCCGGCGGTCATCGGATCGGCTTCCCGACCAGGCTGAGCACCAGATACTCCTGCAACACGGTCAGCCACTGGTAGACGTCGACGTGTCCGGCCATCGGATGATCCGGCGGCAGCCCGTCGGGCCCGGCGGATCCGATGTCGAGCATGGCGCCCAGCGCCAGCCGGACGTCGTTCACCGCGGCGGCCCAGGCGTGCGCATCGTCCTCGGTGAGCTCGAAGCGGCCGCCGCCGGCAGGCACGGTGTCCAGCAGTCGTTGTGCCGCATCGCGTTTGGCGGCCAGGATCTCCGGTTCATGCAGGCTGCGCAGCGCACTGTTGAGACTCTCCGCCGTACCCGAACCGGCCGGGTGATCGGTGGCCGAACGGAAGAAGTCCGGCAGCAGACGCTTCATCGTGGCGTCTGGCGGTGGCGCGGAATGCCCCGTCCTCATCCCGGTGATCTCTTCGAGTTCGTCTGCGGGAGCAGATGTTTCGCGTTCGTCGAGCATGCCCTTCACCGACGTGACCAGACTCTGCAGCAGCGCGGCCTCATGCGACTCCAGGGCAGAACGGAACCTGGCACCGTCAGCGGTCTGCACCCGCTTCCATTTGCGCACTCCAGCGTCCCCGGTCAGCGATCCTGCTGCATGGTTGCCCACAGCCCGGCTGCGTGCAGTTTCGACACGTCGACCTCCATGGACTCCCGGCTGCCCGCCGATACGACCGCCTTGCCCTCGTTGTGGACCTGCAGCATCAGCTTGGTGGCATGCGGTTCGCTGTACCCGAACAGCTTCTGCAGGACATAGGTCACGTACGTCATGAGGTTCACCGGATCGTCCCAGACAATGGTCACCCATGGGGTGTCAGTGGCCTCGTCCTGATGCGGCACCGTGGCCACATCGCGTTGCTCCCGGGTCCCCGGGGCTTTCGCCGGTGTAACCATGGCGTCAGGATACCGGGGCCACCCCCACCACCCGTTACGGTGGCAGCTGTGACAGCCGCGCTGCTGACCGACAAATACGAGTTGACGATGCTGGCGGCCGCGCTGCGTGACGGGACCGCCCACCGGCGCGCGACGTTCGAGATCTTCGCTCGCCGGTTGCCCGACGGCCGCCGCTACGGCGTGGTCGCGGGGACGGCACGCTTCGTCGAGGCGTTGCGCGAGTTCACCTTCGATGATGCGGCGCTGGCCGTGGTCGCCGACTTCCTCGACGACGACACCCTGCGGCACCTCTCCGGCTACCGCTTCCGCGGCGACATCGACGGCTATCCCGAGGGGGAGCTGTACTTTCCCGGCTCCCCGGTGCTGTCGATACACGGCACATTCGCCGACTGCGTGGTGCTCGAAACGCTGGCCCTGTCGATCTTCAACCACGACAGCGCGATCGCCGCGGCCGCCGCCCGCATGGCCTGGGCGGCCGCGGGCCGTCCGCTGATCGAGATGGGGTCGCGGCGCACCCACGAACAGGCGGCCGTCGCCGCCGCCCGGGCCGCCTATCTGGCCGGATTCACCGGAAGCTCCAACCTGGAGGCGCAACGCCGCTACGGAGTCCCCGCGATGGGGACCAGCGCACACGCCTTCACACTGCTGCACACCACAGACGACGGCCCGGACGAGGTCGCCGCGTTCCGCGCCCAGGTCGACGCGCTCGGCGCGGACACCACCCTGCTCGTCGACACCTACGACATCACCGCGGGCGTCGCCAACGCCGTCGAGGTGGCCGGTCCGCAGCTGGGTGCGGTCCGTATCGACTCCGGCGACCTCGGGGTGCTGGCCCGGCAGGTGCGCGCCCAACTCGACGGCCTCGGCGCGACCGGCACCCGCATCGTCGTGTCCGGCGATCTCGACGAGTTCGCGATCGCCGCGCTGCGCGCCGAACCGGTCGACATCTACGGCGTCGGCACGTCGGTGGTCACCGGATCCGGCGAGCCGACGGCGGGCATGGTCTTCAAGCTCGTCGAGGTCGACGGCCTGCCGGTCGAGAAACGCAGCAGCCACAAGGAATCCCACGGCGGACGCAAACAGGCGGGCCGGCTGGTCAAACCGTCCGGCACCATCGTCGAGGAGGTGGTGCACCCGTTCGGCGCGCCGCCGCCCGAATCCGGGGACTACGAGTTCCGTCCGTTGACGGTGCCGCTGGTCCGCGCCGGTGAACCGGTCGGCGAACTGGGCCTCGGCGCGGCCCGCGAACGGGTCGCCGCCGGACTGCACAGCCTGCCGTGGGACGGACTGAAGCTCTCCCGCGGCGAGCCGGCGATCTCCACCCGGATGATCGCGCCCGCCCGCCGCGGCGGACGACCCTAGGAGTGGCCACGGGCAACGACGACCCCAGTACCCGCGTCACCGAACTGCTCGCCGCGGCCGTGGCTGCGGTCGGGGGCGCCGAACGCTCCGGCCAGGTCGAGATGGCCCGGCTCGTGGCGCGCGCCTTCGACACCGGTCAACACCTGGCCGTGCAGGCCGGCACCGGCACCGGCAAGTCACTGGCCTACCTGGTGCCCGCGATCGCCCACGCGGTGTCGGCGAGGCAGCCCGTGGTGGTGTCGACCGCCACGATCGCCCTGCAGCGCCAACTCGTCGACCGCGATCTGCCCCGGCTCGCGGACGCGCTGACCGGTGCGCTGCCCCGACGGCCGGCGTTCGCCCTGCTGAAGGGGCGCGGAAATTACCTGTGCCTGAACAAGATCCACAACGGGACCACGGGGACCACGGACGCCCCGGACGACCGCCCGCAGGAGGAGCTCTTCGATGCGGTCGCGGCGACCGCGCTGGGCCGGGACGTGCAGCGGCTGACCAAGTGGGCGTCGGACACCGAAACCGGTGACCGCGACGAACTGCGACCCGGCGTCCCCGACCGGTCGTGGCGTCAGGTCAGCGTGTCGGCCCGCGAGTGCATCGGCGTCACCCGCTGCCCCTACGGCACCGACTGCTTCGCCGAGAAGGCCCGCGGAAAAGCCGCCGACGTCGACGTGGTGGTGACCAACCACGCGCTGCTGGCGATCGACGCGATGTCGGACGCCGCGGTGCTGCCCGAACACAGCGCGGTGGTGGTCGACGAGGCCCACGAGCTGGCCGACCGGGTGACGTCGGTGGCGACCGGTGAACTGTCGGCGACCTCGATGGGCATCGCGCACCGCAGGGTGGCGCGGTTGGTGGACGGCGAGCTGGCGGATCGGCTGGAGGCGGCGGTCGCCACCGTGTCGTCGGCCATCCACGACGGGACGCCCGGGCGCATCGACCGGCTCGACGAAGAGCTCGCCACCTATCTGACGGCGCTGCGCGATGCGGCCGACCGGGCGCGGACGGCCATCGACACCGCACCCAGTGATCCGAAGGCCGCCGCGGCGCGCAGCGAGGCGGTGACCGCACTGACCGATGTCCGCGACACCGCCTCCCGGATCCTGGACTCCTTCGTCCCCGCCATTCCCGACCGGCTCGACGTGGTGTGGCTCGACCACGAGGGCGGTGGCTCCGGATCGGTCAGCGCGATCCTGCGGGTGGCCCCGCTGTCGGTGGCCGGCCTGCTGCGCACCCGCCTGTTCGACCATGCGACGACAGTGCTGACCTCGGCGACCCTCACCGTGGGCGGCAACTTCGACGCCATGGCCCGGGGATGGGGCCTGGCCGAGACGAAGTGGCACGGAGTCGACGTCGGCTCGCCGTTCGATCACGCCAAGGCCGGCATCCTCTACGTCGCCGCGCACCTGCCGCCGCCCGGCCGCGACGGCACGGGTTCGGCCGAGCAGCTCAAGGAGATCGAAGCGCTGATCACCGCCGCGGGCGGGCGCACGCTCGGGCTGTTCTCCTCGATGCGCGCGGCGAAGGCCGCCGCGGAGGTGATGCGGGAGCGCCTCGACACCCCGGTGTTGTGTCAGGGCGAGGACACCACGTCGGCGCTGGTGGAGCGGTTCGCCGCCGATCCGCAGACGTCCCTGTTCGGCACGCTGTCGCTGTGGCAGGGCGTCGACGTGCCGGGTCCGTCCCTGTCGCTGGTGCTCATCGACCGGATTCCGTTCCCGCGGCCCGACGATCCGTTGCTGACCGCCCGGCAGCGGGCGGTCACCGCCCACGGCGGCAACGGGTTCATGGCGGTGGCGGCCTCGCACGCCGCGCTGTTGCTCGCCCAGGGCGCGGGCCGGTTGCTGCGCCGCACCGACGACCGCGGTGTCGTCGCCGTACTGGACTCGCGGATGGCCACCGCCCGATACAGCGGATACCTGCGCGCGTCCCTGCCTCCGTTCTGGGCCACCACCGACCCGACCCGGGTGCGCGCCGCCCTCGAACGGCTCCGTGCCGGCGCCTGACATCTATTGTTCAGGGGACTCGACCCGGGAGGCGCCCACATGAGCCGACGGCAGATGTTCGGCGCCGGGGTCCTCGCGGTGGCGGCGATGGTGGCCGCAGGCTGCTCGACGACGCTGCAGGGCCGTCCCGTGTCGGTGTTCGACGACCCGTTCCGCGTGGCCGGGATGGTGGCCACCGACGGCCCGACGGGTCTGCGTCCCGACGCCGAGGAGCCCCGCCGCGAGGTCACCGACTCCGACGGCGGGGATACCGATGCGCTGGCCGCCGCGGCGATCAGCGATATCGAGGAGTTCTGGGCGCAGGCCTATCCGGAGACGTTCGACGGTGCCGAGTTCACCCCCGTCGACGCGCTGGTGTCCTGGGATTCGGCTGATTACGACGGCATGTTCTGCGGCGCCGACACCATCGGTCTGGTCAACGCCGGGTTCTGCCTGGTGGACAACACGATCGGCTGGGACCGCGGCGAACTACTCCCCGCGCTGCGGGCCGCGAACGGCGATATGGGGGTGGCGATGGTGCTCGCCCACGAGTACGGCCACGCCGTCGAGCACCAGGCCCGGCTGAACCGGCGCGACACCCCGATCCTGGTGTCCGAACAGCAGGCCGACTGCTTCGCCGGGGCCTACATGCGCTGGGTGGCCGAAGGGTCGTCTCCGCGCTTCACCTTGAGCACGAGTGACGGTCTGAACGAAGTGCTGTCAGCCGTCATCGCGTTCCGCGACCCGTTGTTCAGCGAGAGCGACGAGCTCGCCGGCATCGACGAGCACGGCTCGGCGTTCGAACGCGTGTCGGCATTCCAGTTCGGCTTCACCGACGGTCCCGGCTCGTGCGCGGCGATCGACCTGCGCGAGATCGGCCAGCGCCGCGGCGATCTGCCGGTGCTGCTGCCGGAGGACCAGACCGGCGAACTGCCGGTGACCGCGGACTCCGTGCGCTCGATCGTCGACGCGATGAACATCGCCTTCCAGCCGGCCCGGCCCCCGAAGCTCGACTTCACCGCCGAGGCCGCCGACACCTGCCCGGATGCGCGCCCCAGCCCGCCGGTGTCCTACTGCCCGGCCACCAACACCCTCGTCGTCGACCTGCCGGGACTGGAGGTGATGGGCGCCCAGCAGGAAGACGTCGGGACCAGCGGCCTGGCGACGGGCGACAACACCGCCTACTCGGTGTTGATGTCGCGCTACCTGCAGGCGGTCCAGCACGAGCGCGGTCTGGTGCTCGACACCGCGGAGGCGGCGCTGCGGACGGCGTGCCTCACGGGGGCCGCCACCACCGAGCTGACCCGCAACGTCACCACCCCCGACGGCAACACCATCGCCCTGACCGCGGGCGATCTCGACGAGGCGGTGTCGGGAATCCTCACCAACGGGCTCGCCGCGAGCGACGTCAACGGCGAGTCGGTGCCGTCCGGTTTCGCCCGTATCGACGCGTTCCGCGTCGGTGTCCTCGGTGACGAACAGCGGTGCCTGGCCCGCTTTCCCTGACACCTCAGCCGGGCATGCGCACGACGAACCCGGCTTCCAGCGCCACCCACAGCACGCCGTCGGGACCGATCGCCAGACCGTGCGGTTCGCTTCCCTCGGGCAGATCCATGGTCACCACGTCACCGTCGCCGCTGACCCGGGCCAACTGGTCGGCGCCCCACAGGCTCACCCACACCCCGTCGGCGGGGTCGGCGACGACCGCGTGCGGTTTACCGGGCAGCTCGATCTCCTGCAGCGCCCCGTCGAGCGGGATCCGGCCCAGCCGGTCGCCGAGGATCTCGGTGAACCAGATCGAGTCGTCGTGGGTGGCGGTGATGCCCACCGGCCCCGACCCCGGTGTCGGCAGCGCGCGCAGCGTCACCCCGCCGGCCGGGTCCAGCCGACCGATGGCGTTGCCCTGGTTGAGCGTGAACCACAGCGCATCGTCGGGCCCGCGGGTGATCATCGACGGGGTGCCGCGAACCGTTGCACACCCGCTGACCTCGCCGTCGACGGTGATGCGGCCGATACCGCCCGAACCCATCTCGGTGAACCACAGGGCGCCGTCGGCACCGACGCAGATGCCGAACGGCGCGCTGCCTACGGCGAGCGCGAACTCGGTGAGCTCACCGGCGGTGGTGATGCGACCGATCCGGTCGTCGCCGTTGCGGGTGAACCACAGCGCCCCGTCTGGTCCGGACGTGATGAGCGACGGGCGCGCGCCGGCACCCACGGGGAAGCGGTCGACGGCACCGTCGGGCCCGACCCGCGCGATCGCCCCATCGTGCACGAGCGTCACCCACATCGCCCCGTCCGCTCCGGCCGCCAGCGCGTAGGGGCCTCCCCCGAGCTCGCGGACCGCGCTCACGCCAGTGCGACCAGGCCGAGTTCGTTGTCGGCGGCCAGCAGGCGGTGATGCGGGAGCACGCGGACGGTGTAGCCCACCGGCCCGGCCACCGGCAGCGGCGTCGTGGTCTCGAAGATCTCGCGGCCGCCGTCGGCGGTGCCGGTGTGCTCCATCGGCACCGCCACGGGATCGAGCAACGTATCGCTCGCATCGACCCGGCCGATCACCGCCTGCACGGACACCTCGTCGGGTTGCAGACCCGCCAGCGCCACCGTCGCGGTCAGCGTCAGCTCCGAGTTGATCAGCGGGGTGTCGGGAAGTCCGGAGCTGTCGACGTCGCTGATCGTGACCTTCGGCCACGCCAGCTGCACCCGGCGCCGGTAGTCGGCCAGTGCGCTTGCGGCACCGAATGTCACCCCGTCGGCGGCCTCCACGGTCTGCCGCAGCGACTGTGCGGCAGGCGCGTAGTACTTCTGGGTGTAGTCACGCACCATCCGCGACGCCAGCACCTTCGGGCCCAGCACCCGCAGGGTGTGGCGCACCATCTCGACCCAACGCAGCGGTATGCCCTGTTCGTCGCGCTCGTAGAACCTCGGGGCCACCGACTGTTCGACGAGGTCGTAGAGGGCGGCGGCCTCGAGGTCGTCGCGACGCGTCTCGTCGGCCAGGCCGTCGGCGGTCGGGATCTCCCAGCCGTTCTCGCCGTCGAACCACTCGTCCCACCAACCGTCGCGGATCGACAGGTTCAGCCCGCCGTTGAGCGCGCTCTTCATGCCGGAGGTACCGCACGCCTCCAGCGGCCGCAGCGGGTTGTTCAGCCAGACGTCGCAGCCGTAGTACAGCTGCCGCGCCATCGACATGTCGTAGTCCGGCAGGAACGCGATGCGGTGGCGCACCTCGTGGCGGTCGGCGAACCGCACCACCTGCTGGATCAGCGCTTTGCCGCCGTCGTCGGCGGGGTGCGATTTGCCTGCCACGATCAGCTGCACCGGCCGCTCCTTGTCCAGCAGCAGCTTCTCCAGCCGGGCCGGATCGCGCAGCATCAGCGTCAGCCGCTTGTAGGTGGGCACCCGGCGGGCGAAGCCGATGGTCAGCACATCGGGATCGAAAGCCGTTGCGATCCAACCCAGCTCAGCTTCGGCCGCACCCCGTTCCAGCCAGGACCGGCGCAACCGCGCCCGGACGTCCTCGACCAGCGAGCGGCGCAGTTGCGAGCGGATCCACCACAGGTGACCCGGATCGACCTCCTTGAGGCGCTCCCACGTGTCGGTCTCCCGCAGGGGACCCAGGTCCTGGCTGCCGAGCAGTTCACGGCCGAGTTCCAGCCACTGCGGCGCCGCCCACGTGGGGGCGTGCACCCCATTGGTGATCGAGCCGATGGGCACCTCGTTCGGATCGAAGCCCGGCCACAGCTCGTTGAACATCTCCCGGCTGACCCGGCCGTGCAGTAGCGAGACACCGTTGGCCCGCTGCGCCAGCCGCAGCCCCATGTGGGCCATGTTGAACTTCGACAGGTCTTCCTCGGCGCCGAACCCGATGATCCGGTCCAGCGGCACCCCGGGCAGGAGCTGGTCGGCGCCGAAATACCGCTTGATCATCTCGACCGGGAACCGGTCGATTCCGGCGGGCACCGGGGTGTGCGTGGTGAACACCGTCGAGGACCGAACCACCGTGAGCGAGGTGTCGAAATCGAGTCCCGCGTCGATCAATTCGCGGATGCGCTCCACGCCGAGGAAGCCGGCGTGGCCCTCGTTCATGTGGAAGACCTCCGGTGACGGCAAACCCTCCACCTTGGTGAACGCCCGGATCGCCCGGACACCGCCGATACCGGCGAGGATCTCCTGTTTGATCCGGTGTTCCTGGTCGCCGCCGTACAGGCGGTCGGTGACCCCGCGCAGATCGTGGTCGTTCTCGGGGATGTCGGAGTCGAGCAGCAGCAACGGGATCCGCCCGACCTGGGCCACCCAGACCCGCGCGCGCAGCGAGGCGTCGTCGGGCATGGCCAGTTCGACGAGCACCTGGTTGTCGTCGGCGTCGGTCAACAGCCGCAAGGGCAGCCCCTGCGGATCCAGCGACGGATAGTTCTCGTGCTGCCAACCGTCGGCGGTCAGCGACTGACGGAAATATCCGGAGCGGTAATACAGGCCGACCGCGATCAGCGGCAGACCGAGATCGGATGCCGACTTGAGGTGGTCACCGGCGAGGATGCCGAGGCCGCCCGAGTAGTTCGGCAGCACCTCGGCAACGCCGAACTCCATCGAGAAGTACGCGATGCCGTTGGGCAGCGCCTCGCCGTGCTCGACCTGCTGCTGGTACCACAGCGGGCGGCTCAGGTAGTCGTCGAGATCGGCGGCCAATTCGTCGAGACGGCGGACGAACGCGTCGTCGCGGGCGAGTTCGTCGAGCCGGCTCGGTTTCACGCCGCCGAGCAACGCCACCGGATCGCAGCCGATCTGCTGCCACAGCTTCGGGTCGATGTCGGCGAACAGATCCTGGGTGGGTTTGTCCCACGACCAGCGCAGGTTGATCGACAACCGCTCGAGCGCGGTGAGACGGTCGGGAAGGTGGGCTCGGACGGTGAACCTGCGCAGCGCTTTCACGTGGCTTTACCTTACTGGCTTATCCGCGACCCGCAGCGTCTCACCGATTCGTTGACCTGCTTCGGGTTGGGCCGCGCACTACGGTGGGTATAGGGCGCGGGAAAGGTCAACAGGGACCTGTCGACACCTAACCGACAAGTGTGGCCACACCGACGATGCTGGTGGCCGCGCCGATTTCAGAGGAGTGATGTGGCCGGCCGTATCGGAATCGATGACGTCGCGCCCGTGGTATCCGGCGGGAGGTATCCGGCCAAAGCGGTGGTGGGAGAAGTAGTGCCGGTGAGCGCCACGGTCTGGCGTGAGGGTCATGACGCCGTGTCCGCGACGCTGGTGGTGCGCTATCACGGCACGACCTATCCCGACCTCGCCGACGCCCCCGTGGGCCGGCTGGGTACCGCAGAGGCCGTCCCGATCGAGGACGTCGTTCTGCCGTCGCCGCGCATCAAACCGCAGGCGCTGCCGATGAGCGAGGGTCGTATGCCGGATGTGTTCCACGGGCAGTTCGTCCCGGACACCGTCGGGCTGTGGACCTACCGCGTCGACGGCTGGGGCGATCCGATCGCGACGTGGCGGCACAACGTGACCGTCAAACTCGACGCCGGGCAGAGCGAGTCGGAGTTGGACAACGACCTGCTGGTGGGCGCCCGCCTGCTGGAGCGCGCCGCCACCGGCGTGCCGCGCCAGGACCGCTACCCCCTGGCCGAGGCCGTGGAGCAGTTGCGCACACCCGGTGACCCGTTCACCCGGGCGGGCGCCGCGCTGGCGCCCGACGTCACGGCGTTGCTCGATCAGTATCCGCTGCGCGAATTGGTCACGCGCGGAGAGCAATACGGGGTGTGGGTAGATCGTCCGCTGGCCCGTTTCGGCTCGTGGTACGAGTTCTTCCCCCGGTCCACCGGCGGGTGGGACAGCCAGGGCAACCCGGTGCACGGCACCTTCGCCACCGCGACCAAGGCGCTGCCCCGCGTCGCCCGCATGGGTTTCGATGTCGTCTACCTTCCCCCGATCCACCCGATCGGCAAGGTGCACCGCAAGGGCCCCAACAACAGCGTCACCGCCGGGCCCCACGACGTCGGCTCGCCATGGGCGATCGGCAGCGACGAGGGCGGGCACGACGCCGTCCACCCTGAGCTGGGCACCATCGACGATTTCGACGAGTTCGTCGCCGCAGCGCAGGCCGAAGGCCTCGAGGTGGCACTGGACCTGGCGCTGCAGTGCGCACCGGACCACCCCTGGGCACGCGACCATCCGGAGTGGTTCACCGTGCTGCCCGACGGGACCATCGCCTACGCGGAGAATCCACCCAAGAAGTACCAGGACATCTATCCGCTCAACTTCGACAACGACCCCGCCGGGCTCTACATGGAAGTGCTGCGGGTGGTCCGTTTCTGGATCTCGCACGGGGTCAAGGTATTTCGTGTCGACAACCCCCACACCAAACCGCCCAACTTCTGGGCGTGGCTGATCGGGGAGATCAAGAACGAAGACCCCGACGTGCTGTTCCTGGCGGAGGCGTTCACCCGGCCGGCCCGGCTGTACGGGTTGGCGAAACTCGGCTACACGCAGTCGTATACGTACTTCACGTGGCGCACGTCGAAGGCCGAGTTGACCGAGTTCGGCGAGCAGATCGCCGAACACGCCGACTACGCGCGGCCCAACTTGTTCGTCAACACCCCCGACATCCTGCACGAGAGCCTGCAGCACGGCGGTCCGGGCATGTTCGCGATCCGCGCGGTGCTGGCGTCGACGATGAGTTCGGTGTGGGGTGTGTACTCCGGTTACGAACTGTTCGAACACCGGGCCGTGCGGGAGGGCAGCGAGGAGTATCTGAACTCCGAGAAGTACGAGCTGCGCCCACGTGATTTCGACGCCGCGCTGGCCGACGGTGAGTCGCTCGAACCATTCATCGCGCGCCTCAACGAGATTCGCCGGGTGCACCCCGCACTGCACGAACTGCGCACCATCAAGTTCCACTTTCCGGACAACGACGCGGTCCTGGCCTACAGCAAGTTCGACCCGGCCACCGGTGACCAGGTTCTCGTCGTGGTGACACTCAACCCATTCGGGCCCGAGGAGGCCACGGTGTGGTTGGACATGGCCGCATTGGGAATGGAGCCTTACGACAGGTTCTGGGTGCGCGACGAGATCACCGGAGAGGAATACCAGTGGGGACAGTCGAACTACGTGCGCATCGATCCCGCCCGGGCGGTGGCGCACGTGCTCAACATGCCCCAGGTGCCCGCCGATCAACGACTCAACCTGCTGCGTAGGGAGTGACACACGCATGGCCAAGACAAAGCGAGTGACCGAGGACACCAAGAACACGGTGAGCCCGCATCTGCGGCCGCACACCGCCGATCTGAACCGGCTGCTGGCCGGTGAACACCACGACCCGCATTCGATCCTCGGGGCGCACGAGTACGACGACCACACCGTGATCCGCGCCTACCGTCCGCACGCGACGGAGGTCGCCGCCGTCGTCGGCGGTGAGCGCCACGTCTTCACCCATCTGGAGGCGGGCCTGTTCGCGGTGACGCTGCCGTTCAACGGGCTGATCGACTACCGCCTCGAGGTGAGCTACGACCACGGCGGGGACCAGCCGCACGTGCACCACACCGCCGACGCGTACCGGTTCCTGCCCACGCTGGGCGAGATGGACCTGCACCTGTTCTCCGAGGGTCGCCACGAACGGCTGTGGGAGGTGCTCGGCGCCCACCCCCGCAGCTTCGACACCCCCGACGGCGTCGTCGACGGCGTGTCCTTCGCGGTGTGGGCACCCAACGCCAAGGGCGTTCAGCTCATCGGCGACTTCAACCACTGGGAGGGCAACGAGGCGCAACTGCGCGTCCTCGGCTCGACGGGGGTGTGGGAGCTCTTCTGGCCGGACTTCCCGATCGACGGCCTCTACAAGTTCCGCATCCACGGCGCCGACGGCGTGGTGAGCGAGCGTGCCGACCCGATGGCCTTCGCCACCGAGGTGCCCCCGCAGCGGGCGTCGCGGGTCACCACGAGCACCTACACGTGGAACGACGACGCGTGGATGACGCAGCGCGCCGCCCAGAACCCGGTGTTCGAGCCGATGAGCACCCTCGAGGTCCACCTCATGTCGTGGCGGCCCGGCCTGTCCTACGTGGAGCTCGCCGACCAGCTGACCGAGTACGTCGTCGAACACGGGTTCACCCACGTCGAGATGCTGCCCGTGGCCGAGCACCCGTTCGGCGGATCGTGGGGTTACCAGGTCACGTCGTACTACGCGCCGACGTCACGGCTGGGCACGCCGGACGAGTTCCGATACCTGGTCGACCGGCTGCACCAGGCCGGCATCGGGGTCATCGTCGACTGGGTTCCCGCGCACTTCCCCAAGGACGCCTGGGCGCTGGGCCGGTTTGACGGCACCGCACTCTACGAACACGCCGACCCCCGCCGCGGTGAACAACTCGACTGGGGCACATACGTTTTCGACTTCGGCCGGTCCGAGGTGCGGAACTTCCTGGTCGCCAACGCGCTGTACTGGCTGCAGGAGTTCCACGTCGACGGACTGCGGGTCGACGCCGTCGCCTCGATGCTCTACCTGGACTACTCGCGGCCCGAGGGCGGCTGGACGCCGAACATCTACGGCGGCCGGGAGAACCTCGAGGCCGTGCAGTTCCTGCAGGAGATGAACGCCACCGTGCACAAGGCCAGCCCGGGCATCGTGACGATCGCCGAGGAGTCGACGTCGTGGCCCGGCGTGACCCGTCCGACCAATCTGGGCGGGCTGGGCTTCTCGATGAAGTGGAACATGGGCTGGATGAACGACACGCTGGCGTTCATCAGCCGCGACCCGATCCACCGCAGCTTCCACCACCACGAGATGACGTTCTCGATGCTCTACGCATTCAGCGAGAACTACGTGCTGCCGATCAGCCACGACGAGGTGGTGCACGGCAAGGGCACGCTGTGGGCACGGATGCCCGGTGACGATCACCGCAAGGCCGCGGGCGTCCGCCAGCTGCTCGCCTACCAGTGGGCGCATCCCGGTAAGCAGTTGCTGTTCCAGGGTCAGGAGTTCGGCCAGCGCGCGGAGTGGTCCGAGGAGCGCGGCGTCGACTGGTACCAGCTCGACGAGAACAGCTACTCCGGCGGCATCCTGCGGATGATCTCGGACATGAACCGGGTCTACACCGGGCGCCGGGCGCTGTGGTCGTACGACTCCAGCCCCGAGGGTTACTCGTGGATCGACGCCAACGATTCGACCAACAACGTGCTGAGCTTCCTGCGCTACGGCGACGACGGGTCGGTGCTGGCGTGTGTGTTCAACTTCTCCGGCGCCGAGCACAGCCAATACCGGCTGGGACTTCCGCACGCCGGGACGTGGCGTGAGGTGCTCAACACCGACGCCGCCGACTACAACGGTGCGGGGATCGGCAACTACGGCGCGGTCCAGGCGACTGACGAGCCGTGGCACGGCAGGTCCGCCTCGGCGGTGATGGTGCTGCCGCCGCTGTCCGCGCTGTGGTTCGAACCGGTGCCCGCCGAGGCCCCCGTGGAGCAGGAGCCTGCGACCGACCCGCCGCTGTCGTAACGCGCCTCGAGACTGCGGGGAGATCGCCGATAACGCTCGGACGGCGATCTCCCCGCAGTCTCGGCGTCAGTACCTGATCAGGTCCGACGGTCGCTGCTTGTCCTCACCGGTACCAGGACTCGCCAGTCCGGTCAGAGCCGAACGAGTGGCGCGCTCACCCGGTATCCGAGATCACGCAGGATGCCGATCTCGAAAGGGCTCAGCACCCTGATACCGAGCCCCGGTTCCGCCACGGCATTCATCAACTTCTGACCCGTGCCCGTGAAGGTGCGGTCATCGAGGTGCCCCATCGAGCTGCCAGACTCCCACGGGTCCGGCGTGAAGAGCGGCACGAATCCGCCGTACGCAGAGACAGCGTTGACTCCGCCGAAGAACAAGCCGCCGTCGCCGCCTGTGAGAGCCGGATCGAAGTCGGTGTTCCATCTGAAGTCACTGTCGAACGGCCTGGCACGATCGCGCGTCACGACGAAGCCGGCGAAAACCGACCAGTTGTCGCCGACGTTGTGACCGGGCTGGCGGATTCTCGAGCTGAATCCGAACGAGTGCACCACCTCGTGCATGGCCGTTGAGATGAAGTCGAATTCACCGGGGCCAACGGTGTCACCCAGCGCCCATGCGCTCCCGAAATTCCACTCGATCTCGCCGTCGGCGGCCGCACCGTTCGCGTCAGCGCCGGTGAGCATTTTGTGCTGGACAACCGTCGGCCAGAAGCCGGGCTCCTCGCTGATCAAATCGCTGTAGGCCGATGCCAAGACAGAGGATTTCTCGTCCTCCATACCTGTGACGTCGTAGGCGAGGACGACCGGGGAAGTCACGAGGAAGTACTCGACCAGATCGTCCGCCGAGGTTTGCAACGCCTGTACGCGTTCGGGGGTCCAGTGCTCCTGTCCCCTGACGAATGAGAACTCGAACCTGATGGCGCGCTGGTTGACCAGGTTCGTGGCGTGAGCGCCGACCGCGCGGAAAGGGTCGACGAGATTGATGTGCGGTCCGACGTCGACGGCGAGGACGCGGAAGGTGTCGACCCCGTTGAAGTCCGCTCCCGGCGTGTAGGTGTAGGTGCCGTCGGCGTTGAGGTGCACCGATCCTGATCGCGGTCCCCTGGTGACGACGTAGATCAGCCGGTCGCCGTCCGGGTCGATCGCACCGACGTTGCCGACGACCGGTCCGTCGACCTTGCCGCTGATTTGGACCGGCGCAACACTCGGAGCCTGGTTCAGGAAGGTGCGTCGGGCCGTCCAGAGAGCCCCCTCGACGTGGTACTTGGCCTGGTTGTCGACCGGCAGGGAGTTGATCCAGCCCTGAGACGAGGAAGTCCAGTTGTCGATCGCCCGCCCGGTGACCTCACTCCAGCTGCCCACCGACGCCCTAGGCGCCACCGACCGTGCCTGTGGTTGTGACTTCGCCTCCGGCGCAACGGCTTCCGAGGAATTGGACACGGCCGATGCGGCGTCGTCAGCTGCGGAAGCGTCGTCGGGTCCGGGATTGTCGGAGTCGTCGACCTGCTCGTCGGCCGCCACCTCGCCCTCGGTGTCTTCGCCATCGATGTCTGTGTCGATGCCCTCGTCGTCAGCGTCTTGGTCGTCAGCGTCCTGGTCGTCAGCGTCCTGGTCGTCAGCGTCCTGGTCGTCAGCGTCTTGGTCGGTGTCCTTCGCGTCCTGTTCGGTGCCGTCGGCCGCATCCGTCGACGCAGATGGGGTGTCGCCATCCGACCCGGACGCGCTCGACGTCGTCGAGGACTCCCCCGCGGTGTCTGCGGCGGCTGTACCCACCTGCGGACCCAGCAGCGAGAAGCACAGCAACCCCGCACCGACGCCGGCCGACGCCGCCCCCAGCTGCAACCAGCGCCGGACCGCGAAGCCCTCCGAACGGCGCCCACCCCGACGAACCCCCATGATTTTGACCCCCTCGTTATTTACCTGCGGGAAGCTACACCGCTGGCGAGTGACCTTGCGGCAAATTCGTTGATTTCGCAACCGCATGCCGAATTCGCCGTCTACCCGTTGATCGCCTGCCGCTTGCGAGCATGTCGGCCTCACCGCTCGAACGCACGTTCTCCGTCACCAACTGTCCAGCGATATCCACGCTGGCGGCAACCGCATCGCGCGGCCCCGGTGGTGGCGGTGCGGAAGACCGACCCGCCGCTGTCGTAAACGCGCTGCGAGACTGCGGGGGAATCGCCGATAACGCTCGGACGGCGATCTCCCCGCAGTCTCGGCGTCAGTACAGGGCGTTGGCGAGCTTGCGACGGCCCGCGATCACCTCGGGGTCGGCCGGGTCGAAGAGGTCGAACAGTTCGATGAGCCGGGTGCGCACCCGCGTGCGGTCGTCGCCGGCGGTCCGCTTGACCAGCGCGATGAGCCGATCGAAGGCGGGTTCGACGTGCTGCTGCAGGATTTCGACGTCCGCCGCGGCGAAGGCGGCGTCGACGTCGTCCGGTGCGGCGTCGGCCAGGTCCACGGCGTCCGGTCGCTGCGTCGTCGCACGCTGCAGGAACACGATCTGCCGCACCGCACCCTTGGCCTCGGTGTGGTCGGGCTGGGCGTCGAGGATCGCCTGATAGGCGTTCAACGCGGCGTCGAAGTCACCTTCGTCGAGGTAGGCGCGCGCCTGCGCGACCTCGGGGTCCACCTGTTCGGGCTGATCGGGATCGCCGGAGCCGGCGAGCTTGCCCACGGTCGCGTCGAGCAGTGAGTCGATCCAGCGCCGCAGCTGATCGGCCGGCTGGGGGCCCTGGAAACTCGAGACCGGCTGTCCGCCTGCGAGGGCGACGACCGTCGGCACCGCCTGCACGCCGAACATCTGCGCCACCCGCGGGGTGGTGTCGACGTTGACCGTCGCGAGCGACCACGTGCCGGCGTCGGTATTCGCCAACTCGGCAAGCGTCTGGCCGAGCGCCACGCTGGAGTCGCTGCGGGGGGACCACAGCAGCACCACGACGGGCATCTGGCTGGAGCGGACGAGCACCTCGGCTTCGAGATTGGCCTCGGTGATCTCCACCCCGCCGGGACCGCCCGCGCCGGATGCGGCCGCATCGGGGGCGGGGCGTTGCTTGAGCGCGGACAGATCAACCGCACCGGCCAATGCCGGCCCGATGGGAGGTCGTGGACGTGTCACACGGACAAGTCTGTCACGTCGTTTCGGTTGCGGGGCGGCCCGGCCGACCCGTGGCCGAGACGGTGACGACGCCACTCATCCGGTCGGAGCGCTCGGCCCATATGAGGAAGATCACAGTACCCAGCGGCACGATGCTGGCCAGCAGCGCCAGCAACCATGTGCCGATCCCCCACCTGAGGGCGAGGCCCGCGACGACGGCCGCCACGAGGAACGCGACGAACACGCCGCCGTGGACCGGACCGAAGACCTTCACACCCACCTCGGTGCGCGGGCTGCCGAGGTACTTGAAGTACATCCCCAGCAACAGCCCGACCCAGCTGACCGCCTCGAGGAGGCCGACGAGCCGGAGCCAGCCGACGGGGGTTCGCAGATCGAAAGCGCCAGACATGGCCGCCATTGTGCCCTAACGGCGCTGCGATTACTACAAGGCGTCGTAGAGGTGGGGCTCAGGGGCGCCGCAGGATCAGCGCGTCGCCCTGACCGCCCGCTCCGCACAGCGCCGCCACGGCGTAGCCCGAACCCTTGCGCGCCAGCTCGAGCGCCGCGTGCAGCGTGATGCGGGCGCCCGACATGCCGATCGGGTGCCCGATCGCGATGGCGCCGCCGTTGACATTGACCTTGTCCGGATCCACACCGAGCTCCTGGGTGGAGGCCAGAGCGACGGCGGCGAAGGCCTCGTTCAACTCGATGACGTCGAGCTGGTCGACGCCGATGCCCTCCTTGGCGATCGCCTTCTTGACGGCGTTCGACGGCTGGGACTGCAGGGTCGAATCGGGCCCGGCGACCACACCGTGCGCCCCGATCTCGCACAGCCAGTCCAGTCCCAGCTCCTCGGCCTTGGCCTTGTTCATCACGACCACCGCGGCGGCACCGTCGGAGATCTGCGACGCCGAACCGGCGGTGATGGTGCCGTCCTTGCGGAACGCCGGCTTCAGCCCGCCCAGCGAATCGGCCGTGGTGTTGGCCCGGATCCCCTCGTCCTCGCCGAACTCGAGCGGATCGCCCTTGCGCTGCGGGATCGACACCGGCACCACCTCGTCGGCGAACACCCCGTCCTTCCACGCCGCGGCGGCCCGCTGATGGGACTGCGCCGCGTACTCGTCCTGCTGCGTGCGGGTGAACTGGTCGACGTCGTTGCGCTGTTCGGTGAGCGCACCCATCGGCTGATCGGTGAAGACGTCGTGCAGGCCGTCGTAGGCCAGGTGGTCGACCGCGGTGACGTCGCCGTACTTGTATCCCGAGCGGCTGTTCATCAGCAGGTGCGGCGCCTGGCTCATCGACTCCTGGCCGCCGGCCACCACCACGTCGAACTCACCGGCGCGGATCAATTGGTCGGCCAGCGCGATCGCGTCGATACCGGAGAGGCACATCTTGTTGATGGTCAGCGCGGGCACGTCCCACGGGATGCCCGCGCCCACCGCGGACTGGCGGGCAGGCATCTGCCCGGCGCCTGCGGTGAGCACCTGGCCCATGATCACGTACTCGACCGCTGATGCGGCCACGCCCGCCTTCTCCAGCGCGGCCTTGATGGCGATGGCGCCGAGATCGCTGCCCGAGAAGTCCTTCAGCGAACCCATCAGCTTGCCGACCGGCGTACGGGCTCCAGCAACGATCACAGACGTCGTCATGACTACCTCCAAGCGAGTTTCGGGCGGCTCCGACGGGGCTATACAGCGGGCGAGAAGTGTTCGGAACCGATGCCGTTAGGTTACCTTTGCGATATGACTGCCGAGCAAACTGACGCCCGTCCAGTGCTGGCCACCGCCCTGGTGACCGCGATCGATCACGTCGGTATCGCGGTGCCGGATCTGGACGAAGCGATCAGGTGGTACCACGACCACCTCGGCATGATCGTGCTGCACGAAGAGGTCAACGAGGAGCAGGGTATCCGCGAAGCCATGCTGTCGGTGCGGGGCGCCCCCTTGGGCAGCACCCAGATCCAGTTGATGTCACCGATCGACGACTCCTCCACGATCGCCAAGTTCCTCGACAAGCGCGGTCCCGGCCTGCAGCAGTTCGCCTACCGCGTCAGCGACCTCGACGCGCTCTGTGAGCGGCTGCGCGAGCAGGGCGTCCGGCTGATCTACGACGAGCCCCGCCGCGGTACCTCGGACTCGCGCATCAACTTCATCCATCCCAAGGATGGCGGCGGCGTGTTGATCGAGCTCGTCGAGCCCGCGGCCGAGCAGCACTAGGACCATCTGCGCGTCGGGCCCCGCGTCGCCCGGTGCGCCCAGCACGGCGTGTGCCAGTGCCGGCGGTCGTCGACCGACGCCTCCCCCGCTTCCGCTGGCCAGACCACGACATGTGCTGTGCCCGGCCGGATTTCGTGGTCGCACCCCGGGCACCGGTAGGTCTTCGTCGCCCGGGAGCCCGCCACCGGCCGGACCTCGTAGGACAATCCGTCGGGACCCGTCTCGACACGCCTGTCGTCGAACACGGGAGGCAGCGGACGCGGCCGCCTCGGCGGGGGCCGACGCCTGGGCATGAAGGCAGTCTAGGGTCAGAACAGCCGGAACTCGTCGCTGTCCATACCGCGCATCCGGTCGTAATCGAGTATCAGGCAACGAATCCCACGGTCGGTCGCCAACGTGCGCGCCTGCGGTTTGATCTGCTGGGCGGCGAACACACCGGCGACCGGCGCCAGCAGGGAGTCGCGGTTGAGCAGCTCCAGATAGCGGGTGAGTTGTTCGACCCCGTCGATCTCCCCGCGCCGTTTGATCTCCACGGCCACCGAGCGTCCGGCTTCGTCGCGGCACAGCAGGTCCACCGGTCCGATCGCGGTCATGTACTCGCGGCGCACCAGCGTGTAGCCGGCGCCGAGCAACTCGACGTGCTCGGCCAGCAGCTTCTGCAGGTGCGCCTCGACGCCGTCCTTGACCAGCCCGGGGTCCACCCCGAGTTCGTGGCTGGAGTCGTGCTCGATCTCCTCGACGGTGATCCGGAGCTGTTCGCCGGCCTTGTTCTCCACGACCCACACCGGGTGGGCGTCGCCCGCCTCCTCGATGAGGCGGCACGGCGGGCTCATCCAGTTCAGTGGTTTGTAGGCCCGGTCGTCAGCGTGCACCGAGACCGAACCGTCGGCCTTGAACAACAGCAGTCGGCGGGCAGAGGGCAGATGGGCGGTCAGTCGACCGATGTAATCGACCGTGCACTGGGCGATGACGAGACGCACCCGCACAACATTAGGGTCTGTGCACGCGCGCAAATTAGGCTGGCGGCACAATGAACGCGACGACAACCGCCAGGAAAAGCGTTCCACAGCGTCTGGGCCTGCTCCTGGAGAAGGTGACCAGGCAGAGCGGGCGGCTGCCGGACACGCCCGATTACGGCTCCTGGCTGTTGGGAAAGCCCGAAGAAAGCCAGTATCGCCGACGCATTCGCATCCAGGTCATCCTCACGTTCTTCATCCTGTTCACCAACATCCTGGGCATCGGAGTCTCTCTGCTGCTCAACGCCGTTGCCATCCCTGTGCCGAGCGTCTTCTCCGACGCGCCGGCGTGGTTGACCTGGGGCGTGGTCCCCGCGTACATGGTGGTTGCGCTGGCATTCGGCACGGCGTGGATCACCTCACATACGGTCCGCTCGTTGCGGTGGGCCATCGAAGAGCGCCCTCCCACCCGGACCGACCAGCGCAACGTGTTCCGAGCGCCGTGGCGGGTCGCGAAGATGCTGCTTCTCTTCTGGGGCGTCGGTACCGCGCTTCTGACGGTGCTGTACGGCCTGCAGAATTCGGCGTTCATCCCGCGGTTCCTGTTCGCCGTGGGTTTCCCCGGCATCGTGGTGGCCACTGCCTGCTACCTCATCACCGAATTCTCGCTGCGCCCGTTTGCCGCCCAGGCGCTCGAAGCCGGCCGCCCCCCACGCCGGTTCGCGCACGGGGTCATGGGCCGCACCATGACCGTGTGGCTGCTCAGCTCCGGTGTGCCCGTGCTCGGCATCCTTCTGCTCGCCGTGTTCTCGCTCTCGATGCAGAATCTGAGCACCACTCAGTTCGGTGTCGCCGTGGCGATCATCGCGCTGGTGGCGCTGCTGTTCGGGCTGATCCTCATGTGGCTGTTGTCCTGGCTCATCGCGACGCCGGTGCGAGTGGTGCGCGCCGCGCTCAAGAACGTCGAACGGGGCGACTTCGACTGTCAGCTGGTCGTTTTCGACGGCACCGAGCTCGGCGAGCTGCAACGAGGTTTCAACAAGATGGTCGAGGGCCTGCGCGAACGCGAAAGGGTGCGCGACCTGTTCGGCCGCCATGTCGGCCGGGAGGTCGCCCTGGCGGCCGAGAAGGAGCAGATCGAGCTGGGCGGCGAGGAACGCCATGCCGCAGTGGTTTTCGTCGACATCATCGGATCGACGCGGATGGTCACAAGTCGGCCGGCCGCGGAGATCGTCGAACTGCTCAATCGCTTCTTCGCGGTGATCGTCGACGAGGTGGATCGCCATCACGGCCTGGTGAACAAGTTCGAAGGTGACGCCGTGCTGGCGGTATTCGGCGCTCCGGTCGCTCTCGAGAACGCCGAGGACGAGGCGCTGTCCGCGGCGCGGGCCATCGCCACGAGACTGGCCGATGAGGTACCCGAATGCCAGGCAGGCATCGGTGTCGCCGCCGGCACGGTGGTCGCGGGCAACGTCGGCGCCAAGGAACGCTTCGAGTACACGGTCATCGGCGAGCCCGTCCACGCAGCCGCCAGGCTCTGTGAGCTGGCGAAGACCACGCCGGACCGGCTGGTCGCGTCGTCTGACACCGTCGACAACGCCACCGACGCCGAGCGGCCCCACTGGAGGGTGGGCGACTCGGTGACCCTGCGCGGCCACGACGAGCCCACCCGGTTGGCCCTGCCGGCCTGACACTCAGACGCCGCGCAGCGTTCCGTCCAGATACTCGCCGCGGCATGCCCCGCGGGCCAGCTTGCCGCTCGTGGTCCGCGGGATCGCGCCGGCGGGGACGAAGCGCATCTCGGCGACCTCCAGCCCGTGGCGCTGCCGGACCGCGGCGCGGATCGCGTCGATCGCGGGGGCCGGGTCGGTGCGGCGGGACCCCGACGCCCGCTCGGCGATGATCACCAGGTGCTCGCCGTCGTCGGCGGGCACGGTGAACGCGGTGGCGTGGCCGGCGCGGACCAGCGGTGAGGCCTTCGCCGTCGTCGCCTCGATGTCCTGCGGGTAGTGCTGACGGCCGTCGATCACCACCAGATCCGCAAGGCGTCCGGTGACGTACAGCTCGCCGTCGAGGTAGGTCCCCAAGTCACACGTTTTCAGCCAGCGCGCATCGACTGCCACCCCGTCGGCATGGCCTGCGGCGCCGAGCCGGGATCTCAGTTCGGCACAGAAGGTCGCGCGCGTGTCGTCGGGCCGTCCCCAGTAACCGCGGCCGATGTTCTCGCCGTGCAGCCAGATCTCCCCGACGTGCCCGTCGGGCAGTTCGTCACCGGTGTCGGGGTCGACGATCACTGCCCACTGACTGCGTGCGACCTGACCGCAGGACACCTGTGCCACAGCGCTTTCCGCGTCGGCGGGAACACGCACCGCCCGCCCGGACGTCAGCTGTTCGCGGTCGAGGTGGACGACCGATGCCCGCGCGGCGGGGGCGATGGTCGACACGAACAGCGTCGCCTCGGCGATGCCGTAGGACGGTTTGAACGCCGTCGCCGGCAGACCGTGCGGAGCGAACGCCGCGTCGAAGGTGTCGATGGCCTCGATGCTCACCGGTTCGGAGCCGATGATCAGGACCACGTTGCTCAGGTCGATGTCCTCCCCCGGCTCGGGCAGTCCGCGCTGCGCGGCCCACTCGTAGGCGAAGTTGGGGGCGGCGGTGACGACGCGCCCGTGGCGGGATCCGTCGGCCAGCGCGCGGATCCACCGCTGCGGGCGGCGCAGGAACGCCGTCGGCGACATCAGCGTGGAGTGCCCGCCGTAGACGGCCGGGAAGCCGATCATCGAAAGGCCCATATCGTGGAAGAGCGGTAACCAGCTGACGCCGTGGGTGTTTCGGTCCAGCAGGTCGATCGACAGGATCATCTGCAACAGATTGGTGCCGACCGCACGGTGGGTGATCTCCACGCCGACCGGGGGCCGGGTGGCACCGGAGGTGTACTGCAGATGCGAGACGTCGTCGACGTCGATCGGCTTGTCCTCGAACGTCTCTCCGGCGGAATCCGGGATCTCGTCGACGAGAACGACCTCCGGCCTCGGCATATCCGTCAGGTCGTCGAGGAAGCTCTCGACGGCGCCGGCCGCGGTGGTGGTCGTGAGCACGACGGCGGGGCGGGCGTCGCCGAGTGCGGTGTGGAGGCGTTCGGCGTGGCCCTGCAGTTCGGGAGCGAACAGCGGCACCGCGATCGTGCCCGCCTTGATCGCCGCGAAGAAGCCGGTGACGTAGTCGAGGCCCTGGGGTGCGAGGATCGCCACGCGGTCCCCGCGGCAGGTGAGCTGCTGCAACCGCGCACCGATCGCCCGTAGCCGCACACCGAGTTCGGTCCAGGTGAGTTCGACGGTGCGCACATCGTCCGTGCCGGTGTGGTCGAGGTAGCGATACGCCACCGCGTCACCGACACTGGCGATGTTCCGGTCGATCAACGAGATGAGCGTGACACCCGGCGGCAGCACGATGTTGCCCTCGGCGTCCAGGCAGTCCTCGATCTTCAGCAGACCTTCCTGAACCACCTGTCCCGGACCGCCACTCATGCCGACGAGTCTAGGGATGCACCCGATGCGGCTAGGAGGCGAGCAGGTCGTCGATCTGGTTGATCGCCGACGTCGTACCTTCGACCACGCCCATGTCCAGCACCTGCTGCAGGGCCTCGGCTGACTCGAAGGTGCTCACGTAGACCGCACGGGTGCCGCCGTTGTGCTCGGTGAAGGTGTAGACGTTCTTGAATACCGGCAACTTCGAATTCGGGACGAAGTCCTCGTCGGCGAAACCGTCGTCGAACGAGAGACTCCTCGGCTCGTCGACGGCAGTGATGCGCCAGTAGCCGGCGTGCTTGTCACCGTCCGGGCCGGTCATGAAGTAGGTGACGCGCCCGCCGACCGTGAGGTCGTGATCGACCACGGTGGCCGGATAGGTCGGCGGCCCCCAGATCTTCTCCAACTGACGAGGGTCGGCGTAGATCTGCCAGATCCGCTCGACCGGCGCGGCGAAGTCGGCGGTGATGGTCAGGGTCAGATTGTCGAGGTCCTGTTGGACGTCGGTCACGGGCATGGTCAGTCCTCCTTGGGCGGATCGGTTGCGAGAAGTTCGTCGATGCGGGCGATGCGGCCACGCCAGATCTGTTCCAGCTCAGTGAGCATGGCCGCCACCGACCGCACCGCCGCCACGTCACCGCTGGCCAACTGCTCACGACCGCGGCGCCGCTTGGTGAGTAACCCGGCTTTCTCGAGTACGGCGACATGCTTCTGCACCGCGGCGAAGCTCACCTCGTATTTGAGCGCGAGGGCGGAGACCGAGTGCTCCCCGGCGAGCACCCGGCGCATGATGTCGCGCCGGGTGGAGTCGGCGAGTGCGTGGAACAGGGCGTCCGCCCGGTCCTCGTCGATCACGGTCACCACCTCAACTTACAACCAACTGGTTGTAGGTTGTCAAGTGTTCAGGTTCCGCGAGGTGTTCCTGCGAGCTGTCGGATGAAGCTGATCTCATCGTCGTCGTGGGCCCGCCCGTCGGGGTGGATCAGATCGCTGAACCACGTCTCGGGAAGCGTTTCGTGAGGCTGCTTCCACGAATCCCACGGCAGGTACGTCTGTGTCCGCCCGGCGACGAAGCCCCAGTTGTAGGCCGCGACGTTGCGCCTCTTGGCGACCGGCAGGATGCCCTGCACGGTGCTGCCGAGGTTGCGCGCCAGGTACTCGGTGCAGAGGATCGGCCGACCCAGCGGCGTGAGTTCGTCGATGCGGGCCTCGAACTCGTCGGGATCACCGTAGCTGTGAAAGCTGATGACGTCGGAGTGTTCGAGCTGCAGGCTGCACACCGTGCTGCGGCTCCCGGGATTCCGCCAGTGCCCCTGCCACACGCCACTGGTCAACGGCTGAATGGGACCGACGGCGCGCACCCACTGGAACACGTGCGGCAGGAACGCGGCGACCAGTTTCTGCTTGTCCTCGTGTTCGACCTTGCGGTAGTCCTTCGCGGGATTGTCCGGCTCGTTCCACACGTCCCACCCGAGGACGCGCGGATCGTTGCGGAAGAGGCCCACCACCCCAGTGACGTAGCTCTGCAGCACGCGGGTGTAGGCCGGATCCTGCAGACGATGGGCTCCCGGGCTCTGCACCCATCCGGAGTTGTGTACGCCCGGTATAGGTGCTCGCTGACGGCCGGCTCGAGGCAAGGGGTCCCAGCAGGAGTCGAAGAGGACGAACAGCGGCTTGATGTTGTGGCTCGCCGCGATGGCGACGAACTGCGAAAGCCGGCGGCTGAAACCCGCCCGGTCGGCGGCCCACAATTGATCGTGGAGAAACACTCGCATCGTGTTCATCCCGATTCGCTTGGCCACGCTGAGCTCACCGTCGATGCGACGCGGATCAAATGTCTCCGCCTGAAACATCTCGAGCTGGTTCACGGCGTTCGACGTGACGTAGTTGGCGCCGAGCAGCCAGCCCTGTTGCGAATACCAGGCGTTGGCGCGGTCAGCAGACCACCGAGCTGTCTGCGCAGAGACGAGGGGCGACTTGGTCAGTGCCGCGGCTGCTGCGAAGTACAGCGGAATCTTGAGGATGTCTCGCCGGTGCACGACGTGACCATAGTTGCGGTTGCCAGGCCGAACCGGACGGCGGGTCAACCCGCAATGCAACAGGTTTCGAATCGTTACCCAATGCACGACCATGTCCGATTTCCGCCGGTGATGTCGGTGTCGCCGTGTAAGTCTCTAGGCATGTACGACGATTTCGACCGCTGCTACCGGGCCGTGCAGTCCAAGGACGCCCGGTTCGACGGTTGGTTCGTCACCGCCGTGCTCACCACCGGGATCTATTGCCGCCCCAGCTGCCCCGTGCGGCCACCGTTCGCGCGCAACGTGCGCTTCTACCCCACGGCCGCGGCCGCGCAGTCGGCCGGCTTCCGCGCCTGCAAACGGTGCCGGCCCGACGCCTCGCCGGGCTCCCCCGAATGGAACGTGCGCGGCGATGTCGCCGCGCGAGCGATGCGTCTCATCGCCGACGGCACGGTGGACCGCGACGGTGTCACCGGCCTGGCCGAGCGCCTGGGGTACACGACCCGACAGGTGCAACGCATCCTGCAGGCCGAGGTCGGCGCCAACCCGCTGGCACTGGCCCGCGCGCAGCGCGCACAGACCGCGCGGGTGCTCATCGAGACCACCGACCTGCCGTTCTCCGACGTCGCATTCGCGGCGGGGTTTGCGAGCATCCGGCAGTTCAACGAGACGGTGCGCGCCACCTTCGATCTAGCACCAACGGCGCTGCGCGAGCGGGCCCGACGCCGATTCGGCGCGGCCGAAGCGGGCGCCGGCACGCTGGCGCTGCGCCTTCCGCTGCGCCAGCCGTTCGCGCATGATGGCGTGTTCGGCCACCTGGCGGCCAGCGCGGTTCCGGGTGTCGAGGAATTCCGCGACGGCGCCTTCCGCCGGACACTCCGGCTCTCGCGCGGCCACGGCATCGTGAGCCTCACGCCGCACGACGACCACGTCGCCTGCCTGCTCCACCTCGACGATCTGCGGGACCTCTCCAGCGCGATCGCCCGATGCCGGCGGCTGCTGGACCTCGACGCCGACCCAGAGGCCGTCGTCGACGTGCTCAGCGCCGACCCGGAACTCGCCCCGCTGGTGACCAAGGCACCCGGACAACGCATTCCGCGCACCGTCGACGAGGCCGAACTCGCCGTGCGCGTCGTCCTCGGCCAACAGGTGTCGCTGAAGGCCGCCCGGACCCACGCCGCACGGCTCGCGGTTCACTACGGCCGGCCCATCACCGACCCACACGGTGGCCTGACGCACGTGTTCCCCACCGTCGAGGAACTCGCCGACATCGACCCCGAACATCTCGCGGTCCCAGCCAGCCGGCAACGCACGGCGATGGCGCTTGTGGCGTCGATGGCATCCGGTGACGTGCGGCTCGATCCTGGATCTGATTGGCTCGAGGCACGGGAGCGGCTCAGCGCACTGCCGGGTATCGGGCCCTGGACCGCGGAGGTGATCGCGATGCGCGGCCTCGGCGATCCCGACGCTTTCCCCGTCACGGATCTGGGCGTACTGACCGCCGCCCGCCACCTGGGTCTGCCGGACGATCCGCGAGCCCTGACCGCACACAGCGGGCGATGGCGACCATGGCGGGCTTACGCGACGCAGCATCTGTGGACGGCGCTCGACCATCCCGTCAACGACTGGCCACCGAAGGAGGTCCGGCAGTGACGATCCGATTCCGCACAGTCGAGAGTCCAGTGGGGTTGTTGACCCTCGCCGGCCGAGACGACCGGCTCATGCACCTCCGGATGGTCGATCAGACTTACGAACCGAGTCGACACGGCTGGGAGCCTGACACGACGGCGTTCCCTGAAGCCGTCGACCAACTCGCCGCCTATTTCTCCGGCGAACGCACGGCGTTCGACCTCGACCTCGAATTGGTCGGGACCGCATTCCAACGGCGCGTATGGGAGGCGCTGCTGACCATTCCCTATGGCGAGACGAAATCCTACGGCGACATTGCCCGCCAGGTCGATGCACCGGGGGCGTCTAGGGCCGTCGGATTGGCCAACGGACACAATCCCATTGGGATCATCGTGCCATGTCATCGCGTGATCGGATCCAATGGAAGCCTCACCGGATACGGCGGCGGCATCGAGAGAAAACGAATGCTGCTCGGAATGGAAAGACAATTCCACCCAGCAATTCCCACATTGTTCGACTGACGCCCTAAAAGGCCCTGAAATGGGAAATGCCTCGGCCCTCCGATTGTGGTCGGAGGGCCGAGGGCTTGAAAGGGTGTTCGGCGGTGTCCTACTTTTCCACCCGGGTTGGGTAGTATCATCGGCGCTGGCAGGCTTAGCTTCCGGGTTCGGGATGGGACCGGGCGTTTCCCTGCCGCTATGGACCGCCGTAACTTTATTATTCACTCGTTTCTGAGTGCCCCCAACTGGGTTGGGGGAAGTGTTTTTTGGTGGTGGGGTGTGAATCAGTGGTTGATTCTTGGTTGGTGTGGTTGCGAGGCATGTTTTGCACACATTTTTTGTGTGTGTAAGTTTTCGGCCGGTTAGTGCCAGTTCCCTTCACACATTGCTGTGCTTCTAGGTCTGGTCTATCGATCCCGTGGTCTGCGGGGGGCCTTATCCCACTTAATGGGTGAGAAGCCTGGTCTTGGAGGGGGTTTCCCGCTTAGATGCTTTCAGCGGTTATCCTGTCCGAACGTGGCTATCCAGCGGTGCCCCTGGTGGGACAACTGGTGTACCAGAGGTTCGTCCGTCCCGGTCCTCTCGTACTAGGGACAGATTTCCTCAAGCTTCTGACGCGCGCGGCGGATAGAGACCGAACTGTCTCACGACGTTCTAAACCCAGCTCGCGTGCCGCTTTAATGGGCGAACAGCCCAACCCTTGGGACCTGCTCCAGCCCCAGGATGCGACGAGCCGACATCGAGGTGCCAAACCATCCCGTCGATATGGACTCTTGGGGAAGATCAGCCTGTTATCCCCGGGGTACCTTTTATCCGTTGAGCGACACCCCTTCCACTCAGAGGTGCCGGATCACTAGTCCCGACTTTCGTCCCTGCTCGACATGTACGTCTCGCAGTCAAGCTCCCTTGTGCACTTACACTCAACACCTGATTGCCGTCCAGGTTGAGGGAACCTTTGGGCGCCTCCGTTACATTTTAGGAGGCAACCGCCCCAGTTAAACTACCCGCCAGGCACTGTCCCTGAACCGGATATACGGTTCGAAGTTAGAAGCCCAATACGATCAGAGTGGTATTTCAACAACGACTCCACAACCACTGGCGTGGCCGCTTCACAGTCTCCCACCTATCCTACACAAACCGAACCGAACTCCAATACCAAGTTGTAGTGAAGGTCCCGGGGTCTTTTCGTCCTGCCGCGCGTAACGAGCATCTTTACTCGTAATGCAATTTCGCCGAGTCTATGGTTGAGACAGTTGAGAAGTCGTTACGCCATTCGTGCAGGTCGGAACTTACCCGACAAGGAATTTCGCTACCTTAGGATGGTTATAGTTACCACCGCCGTTTACTGGGGCTTAAATTCTCAGCTTCACCCCGAAGGGTTAACCGGTCCTCTTAACCTTCCAGCACCGGGCAGGCGTCAGTCCGTATACATCGTCTTGCGACTTCGCACGGACCTGTGTTTTTAGTAAACAGTCGCTTCTCACTGGTTTGTGCCACCCACTCATGCTTGGGCCGTAAAGGCTTACACATCATGTGGGTCCCCCTTCTCCCGAAGTTACGGGGGCATTTTGCCGAGTTCCTTAACCATAGTTCACTCGTACGCCTTGGTATTCTCTACCTGACCACCTGTGTCGGTTTGGGGTACGGGCCGTGTGTGCACTCGCTAGAGGCTTTTCTTGGCAGCATAGGATCACCGAATTCGCCTCAATCGGCTATGCATCACCTCTCAGGATATGTGAAACCCGGATTTGCCTAGGTTTCTCCCTACAGGCTTACCCCAGTACAACCACTGACTGGTACGGCTACCTTCCTGCGTCACCCCATCGCTTGACTACTACCAACGAAGGTCCCGCGCAGCGCATGAACCCCTCACCCGAAGGGATCGGTGATCCATGGTTTGGGCGGTTAGTACCGCTGATTCATCAGGGACGCTCACACACGGGTACGGGAATATCAACCCGTTGTCCATCGACTACGCCTGTCGGCCTCGCCTTAGGTCCCGACTCACCCTGGGCGGACTGGCCTGGCCCAGGAACCCTTGGTCTTTCGGCGGGCAAGGTTCTCACTTGCCTTATCGCTACTCATGCCTGCATTCTCACTCCCACACCCTCCACAGCTCCATCACTAGGCTGCTTCACCGGATGCAGGACGCTCCCCTACCCAACCAGACATACATCTGATTGCCGCGGCTTCGGCGGTGTGCTTGAGCCCCGCTACATTATCGGCGCACAATCACTTGACCAGTGAGCTATTACGCACTCTTTCAAGGGTGGCTGCTTCTAAGCCAACCTCCTGGTTGTCTTCGCGACTGCACATCCTTTTCCACTTAGCACACGCTTAGGGGCCTTAGCCGGCGATCTGGGCTGTTTCCCTCTCGACGCACGGAGCTTATCCCCCGCCGTCTCACTGCCACGCTTACACTTACCGGCATTCGGAGTTTGGCTGACGTCAGTAACCTTGTGAGGCCCATCGGCCATCCAGTAGCTCTACCTCCGGCAAGAAACACGCAACGCTGCACCTAAATGCATTTCGGGGAGAACCAGCTATCACGGAGTTTGATTGGCCTTTCACCCCTACCCACAGCTCATCCCCTCAGTCTTCAACCTAAGTGGGTTCGGGCCTCCACGACGTCTTACCGTCGCTTCACCCTGGCCATGGGTAGATCACTCCGCTTCGGGTCCAGAACACACCACTACACCACACACTCTTGTGTGGATACGCCCTATTCAGACTCGCTTTCGCTACGGCTACCCCACACGGGTTAACCTCGCGACATGTCCCTGACTCGCAGGCTCATTCTTCAAAAGGCACGCCATCACCCCACGTCAAAAACGAAGGCTCTGACGGATTGTAGGCACACGGTTTCAGGTACTATTTCACTCCCTCCCGGGGTACTTTTCACCATTCCCTCACGGTACTAATCCGCTATCGGTCACTGGGAAGTATTCAGGCTTACCGGGTGGTCCCGGCAGATTCACAGCAGATTCCACGGGCCCGCTGCTACTCGGGGACACGCCACTACAGAGCACATGTTTTCACCTACGGGACTCTCACCCTCTACGGTCGGCCATCCCAAACCAGTTCGATTAACACGAGCTTTTCTCACTGCAGTCCAGACCGGCAGACCTGGAAACGACGAACCCCACAACACCACACACACAACCCCTGCCGGGTATCACATGTCCATGGTTTAGCCATCCTCCGCTTTCGCTCGCCACTACTCACGGAATCACTTTTGTTTTCTCTTCCTACGGGTACTGAGATGTTTCACTTCCCCGCGTTCCCCCCCGACACCTATGTATTCAGTGCCGGGTGACACGACATCACTCGTGCCGGGTTTCCCCATTCGGACATCCTCGGATCAACGCTCGGTTGGCAGCTCCCCGAGGCATAACGCAGCCTCCCACGTCCTTCATCGGCTCCCAGTGCCAAGGCATCCACCATGCGCCCTTAAACACTTACAACACAAAACCAAAAAATGAGTTCAACTCACACACCCCACAAAGAGGGCACGCAAGTATCAGAAAAATTTGCATTACAACCAAACAACAACCCACACCAACACCCCCACCCCCCACAAAAGGAAGGCGAGACACGTCCGCGCAAGCCGTCATTCAGATGCTCGCAACCACTATCCACAAATCAAACACCACACCCCACCACCAAAGCAGGGCAGCAACCAGAACCCCCGAAGAAAACTCCGAGAGCCGGCACCCCTCCCCATTCCGGGAGAGACCCGCGGGCCTGTTGCCTCAGGACCCAACAGTGTGTCTGGCAATCTCATCGCCGACCGATTTCCCGTCGGACCGAACATGTTTGTTGTGCACCCGAACCCCACCCACTACAGGCGAGAGCCCATCTCACGAATCGCTGCGAACACCGAACCCCCACACAATGTGGGCGGGCCGCAGTCTCGTGGTGCTCCTTAGAAAGGAGGTGATCCAGCCGCACCTTCCGGTACGGCTACCTTGTTACGACTTCGTCCCAATCGCCGATCCCACCTTCGACGGCTCCCTCCCACAAGGGGTTAGGCCACCGGCTTCGGGTGTTACCGACTTTCATGACGTGACGGGCGGTGTGTACAAGGCCCGGGAACGTATTCACCGCAGCGTTGCTGATCTGCGATTACTAGCGACTCCGACTTCACGGGGTCGAGTTGCAGACCCCGATCCGAACTGAGACCGGCTTTCAAGGGATTCGCTCCACCTCACGGATTCGCAGCCCTTTGTACCGGCCATTGTAGCATGTGTGAAGCCCTGGACATAAGGGGCATGATGACTTGACGTCATCCCCACCTTCCTCCGAGTTGACCCCGGCAGTCTCTTACGAGTCCCCGCCATAACGCGCTGGCAACATAAGATAGGGGTTGCGCTCGTTGCGGGACTTAACCCAACATCTCACGACACGAGCTGACGACAGCCATGCACCACCTGCACACAGGCCACAAGGGAATACCTATCTCTAGGCACGTCCTGTGCATGTCAAACCCAGGTAAGGTTCTTCGCGTTGCATCGAATTAATCCACATGCTCCGCCGCTTGTGCGGGCCCCCGTCAATTTCTTTGAGTTTTAGCCTTGCGGCCGTACTCCCCAGGGGGGTACTTAATGCGTTAGCTACGGCACGGATCCCAAGGAAGGAAACCCACACCTAGTACCCACCGTTTACGGCGTGGACTACCAGGGTATCTAATCCTGTTCGCTCCCACGCTTTCGCTCCTCAGCGTCAGTTACTGCCCAGAGACCCGCCTTCGCCACCGGTGTTCCTCCTGATATCTGCGCATTCCACCGCTACACCAGGAATTCCAGTCTCCCCTGCAGTACTCTAGTCTGCCCGTATCGCCCGCACGCCCAAGGTTAAGCCTTAGGTTTTCACGAACAACGCGACAAACCACCTACGAGCTCTTTACGCCCAGTAATTCCGGACAACGCTCGCACCCTACGTATTACCGCGGCTGCTGGCACGTAGTTGGCCGGTGCTTCTTCTGTAGGTACCGTCACTTGCGCTTCGTCCCTACTGAAAGAGGTTTACAACCCGAAGGCCGTCATCCCCCACGCGGCGTCGCTGCATCAGGCTTGCGCCCATTGTGCAATATTCCCCACTGCTGCCTCCCGTAGGAGTCTGGGCCGTATCTCAGTCCCAGTGTGGCCGGACACCCTCTCAGGCCGGCTACCCGTCGTCGCCTTGGTGAGCCGTAACCTCACCAACAAGCTGATAGGCCGCGGGCCCATCCCACACCGCAAAAGCTTTCCCCCCCCAACCATGCAGCCAGAGAGGTGTATTCGGTATTAGACCCAGTTTCCCAGGCTTATCCCAAAGTGCAGGGCAGATCACCCACGTGTTACTCACCCGTTCGCCACTCGAGTACCCCGAAGGGCCTTTCCGTTCGACTTGCATGTGTTAAGCACGCCGCCAGCGTTCGTCCTGAGCCAGAATCAAACTCTCCAAACAAAACCTAAAAAGGCAATCAGGAAAATCCGATCACAACCAGAAACAAAACTGGTCAAAAAACAACCACACCCCTAAACGGGAAAAAAGAAGTGCGGCAAAACAAAAACAACAAACAAAAACCACCAAACACACTATTGAGTTCTCAAACAACACGCCTGCGCTGCAAGCAACCCCAGTACTGTACTGCATCTTACCGGGGTAGTCAACCTGGTCCGCCGGGCCTTTCGGCCGGGGGCCTTCGGTATGTCCCTAGCTTACGCACAGGTTCCGTCTAGTCCAAAATCGCCTGGCCAGAGGCCTAACAACCGGTGTTTCAACGATTTTCGGCTCCTTCGGCGGCACCGACCGGACCTACACGACGCGTTCGATCTCTGCGCCGAGGCTCTTGAGGTTCTCCACGAAAAGTGGGTAGCCGCGGTCGATGTGGAACACGTCGTGCACCTCCGTCTCGCCGTCGGCGACCAGTCCGGCGAGCACCAGGCCGGCGCCGGCGCGGATGTCCGACGACCACACCGGCGCACTCGACAACTGCGGGATACCGCGCACCACGGCATGGTGGCCGTCGGTGCGCGCGTCGGCGCCGAGCCGGATCATCTCCTCGACGAACCGGAATCGGGCCTCGAAGACGTTCTCGGTGATCATCGATGTGCCGTCGGCGATGGCCGCGAGCCCGATCGCCATCGGTTGCAGGTCCGTCGGGAATCCGGGGAACGGGAGCGTCGCGACGTTTACCGCCTTGGGTCGTTCGTACTGGACCACCCGGAAGCCGTTGTCGTGTTGGGTGACCGTCGCACCAGCGTCGTGCAACTTGTGCAAGACCAACTGGAGGTGCTGCGGGTCGACACCGGTCACCGAGATGTCCCCGCGGGTCATCGCTGCGGCGATTCCCCACGTCGCGGCGACGATCCGGTCCCCGATCACCCGGTGCTCGGTGGGATACAGCCGGTCGACACCGGTGATCGTCATGGTCGACGATCCGGCACCCGAGATCTGCGCCCCCATCTGGTTGAGCATCGCGCAGAGGTCGACGACGTCGGGTTCCCTGGCGGCGTTGTGGATGGTCGTCACACCCTTGGCGAGCACCGCCGCCATCAGGATGTTCTCCGTCGCTCCGACTGAGGGGAACTCCAGCTGGATCTCCGCGCCGTGGAGTTCGTCGGCCTCGGCCACGACGCATCCGTGCTCGATGTTGCATCGCGCACCCAACAGACGCAGCCCCGCTTGGTGCATGTCCAGCGGTCGGGATCCGATCGCGTCGCCACCGGGTAACGCCACCCGGGCCCGCTTGCACCGTCCGACCAGCGGACCGAGCACACACACCGAGGCCCGGAACTGGCGCACCGCGGCGAAGTCGGCGTCGTACTTCAGTTCATCGGGCGAGGTGATGCGGACGGTGTCGCCGTCGAGCTCCACCGTCGCACCGAGGCCGCGGAGCACCTCCGCCATCAGGGGAACGTCGAGGATGTCAGGGCAATTGGTGATCGTGCTCGTGCCCTCGGCCAGCAGGGAGGCTGCCATCAATTTCAGGACGCTGTTCTTCGCTCCACCCACCGCGACTTCGCCGGATAACCGGTTTCCGCCGGTCACCACGAATCGCTCGCTCACGCCGGTCAGTGTAAACAGCGGCTCCGGGCAGTGTCAGTTTCCGGGAGCTCTGCGCAGCTCCGGCGCCTAGTACGGTTTGACCCATGGCCGTGCACCTGACCCGCATCTACACCCGAACCGGTGACGACGGGACGACAGGGCTCAGCGACTTCAGCCGGGTCAGCAAGAACGACCCGCGCCTGGTCGCCTACGCCGACTGTGACGAGACCAACGCCGCAATCGGCGTCGCGATCGCGCTCGGCAGTCCTCCGGAACGCATCCTCACGGTGCTGCGCAAAATCCAGAACGACCTGTTCGACGCGGGCGCGGACCTGTCCACGCCGGTCGTCGAAAATCCCGCTTATCCCCCGCTACGGATCGCGCAGGCTTACATCGACCGACTCGAAGCCTGGTGCGACGAGTTCAACGAGCCGTTGCCCGCGCTGAATTCGTTCGTGCTGCCGGGCGGGACATCGCTGTCGGCGCTACTGCACGTCGCGCGCACGGTTGCCCGACGGGCGGAGCGGTCGGCGTGGGAGGCGATGGCCGCCCACGGCGACACCATCAGCGTGCTTCCGGCCAAGTACCTCAACCGGCTGTCGGACCTGCTGTTCATCCTGTCGCGGGTCGCCAATCCCGACGGCGACGTGCTGTGGAAACCCGGCGGATGAGCGCTTGCGCGAAGACCATCGGACGCGGATGAGCGCTTGCGCGAAGACCATCGGACGCGGGAGCGGGCGGACTAGACGCTGCGGCGACGGGCGCGCGGCGACGGACGGGACTCGAGCCAAGACTGGAACGCGGTCAACGCGCCCCGGTCCAGGGCGATTTCGTAACCGCGCCGGCGCTCGGGGCTGGTGTCGCGCAATTCGAGCACGACGATCTCGTCGGTCATGATGTCGAATTCGTCACCACGCGGACTGCGCCGCGACACGATCTCCAGACCGCGCCGGCTCAACCGGCGATCGGGCCACCAGCGCAGGCTGGACAAGCGGTAGAAACCGGCTTCGCCACCGCGATACCGCACGACCCCGTGCCGCCAGCCGTGGCCGCCGACCGCGGGGACATCACGCAGGATCGCCGCGGTACCGCCGACCTGCCGCAATTTCCACAGGCGGTAACCCAGTGTGGCGACGACCAGCAGAAGCACACCGACGAGCGCGACCATGCTCCACATGGACGCGCTCATCCGGTGCCGTTAGTCGATCTGGCCCAGCGCGCGAAGCCGCGCGCGGCCCCGGGCGGCCGTCGCCGGATCGTCGGACTCGGAGTCCCTGCGCGCCTCGTCGGCGTTGATCTCCGACTCCAGCTCAGCGGACTCGGCGAGGATGATCACACCGGATTCGGTCACCGACATGAAGCCGCCGCCGACCGCCACCCGCAGATCCTCTTCGCCCTCACGCTCCACCCGCACCATGGCGTCGTCGACGAGCTGAGCCACCAGCGGGATGTGCCGCGGGAGGATGCCGATCTCGCCGGAGGTGGTCCGGGTGAAGACGAACGTCGCCTTCCCCGACCAGATCTCCCGCTCGACGGCGACGATGTCAACGTCCAGGTCGGCCATCGTCATTCGCCCTTGTCGGCGTCGTCGCCCTTGCTGTCGCCCTCAGAGTCGCTCTTCTTGCTGTCGCTGGGAGCCGGCGCACCGTCGCTGCCGCCGTCGTCCATCTTCGCGCCCAGGCTCTCGGCCTTGCGCTGCAGATCCTCCAGGCCGCCGATCAGGAAGAACGCCTGCTCGGGCAGGTGGTCGAAATCGCCCTTGCTCAGCTTGTCGAACGCCTCGATGGTCTCCTTGAGCGGAACCGTCGAACCCGGCTGGCCGGTGAACTGCTCGGCCGCCATCATGTTCTGACTCAAGAAGCGCTCGATGCGGCGCGCGCGTTGCACCAGCTGCTTGTCCTCCTCCGCGAGCTCGTCGATGCCGAGGATCGCGATGATGTCCTGGAGGTCCTTGTAGCGCTGCAGGATGCGGATGACTTCCTGGGCCACGCGGTAGTGCTCCTCGCCGACGACCGACGGGTCGAGGATCGTCGAGCTCGAGGCCAGGGGGTCCACCGCGGGGAAGATGCCCTTGGAGAACACGTTTCGGCTGAGCTCCGTGGTGGCGTCGAGGTGCGCGAACGTCGTGGCCGGGGCCGGGTCGGTGTAGTCGTCGGCGGGCACGTACACGGCCTGCATCGAGGTGATGGAGCGACCACGGGTCGAGGTGATGCGCTCCTGGAGCTCACCCATCTCGTCGGCCAGCGTCGGCTGGTACCCCACGGCCGACGGCATACGGCCGAGCAGCGTGGAGACCTCCGAACCCGCCTGGGTGAACCGGAAGATGTTGTCGATGAACAGCAGCACGTCCTGCTGCTTTTCGTCGCGGAAGTACTCCGCCATCGTCAGGGCCGACAGGGCGACGCGCATACGCGTGCCGGGCGGCTCGTCCATCTGGCCGAACACCAGGGCGGTGTCCTTGAGCACGTTCGCGTCGGCGAGCTCGACCCACAGATCGTTGCCCTCGCGGGTGCGCTCTCCCACGCCGGCGAACACCGAGGTGCCACCGAAGTTGCGGGCGATGCGGTTGATCATCTCCTGGATGAGCACGGTCTTGCCCACGCCGGCGCCACCGAACAGGGCGATCTTGCCGCCGCGGACGTACGGGGTGAGCAGGTCGACGACCTTCAGGCCGGTCTCGAGCATCTCCGTGCGGGGCTCGAGCTCGTCGAAGGGCGGCGGCTTGCGGTGGATGGACCACTTCTCGAAGTCCTCGCCGTAGCCCGGCTCATCGAGGCAGGCACCGAGGGCGTTGAACACGTGGCCCTTGACGCCCTCGCCGACGGGCACCGAGATCGAGGCACCGGTGTCCGTGACGTCGACGCCACGGACCAGGCCGTCGGTCGGCTGCATCGAGACGCAGCGCACCAGGCTGTCACCCAGGTGCTGGGCGACCTCGAGCGTCAATGTCTTGGCGAGGTCCTTGTAGGAAATCTCCGCGTGCAGGGCGTTGAACAGTTCCGGCACGGACCCGCGCGGGAACTCGACGTCGACGACGGGGCCGGTGACCCGCACGACGCGACCGACGTTGTCGGTGCTGGTCTTCTCTTTTTGTTCGGTGGCAGCAGTCATTCTCTTTTTCGCTTCCTGGCTCTATCGCTGGGCTTCAGGCCGGTTACTTCGTGGCGGCGTCCGCGAGCGCGTTCGCGCCACCGACGATTTCGCTGATTTCTTGGGTGATCTGGGACTGCCGTTCACGGTTGGCCATCAGCGTCAGATCCTTGATCAGGTCGTCGGCGTTGTCCGACGCCGACTTCATCGCGCGTCGGCGGGAGGCCGACTCCGACGCCGCCGCCTCGAGCATCGCGGCGAAGATGCGCGTCGCCACGTACCGCGGCAGCAGGGCGTCGAACAGCGTCTCGGCACCCGGTTCGAACGAGAACAGCGTGTGCGGTTCCTTCTCGTCTTCCTCGCTGTACTCCACCACCATGGGCGCGATCCGACGGGCGATCGCGGACTGCGACAGCATCGACCGGAACTCGGTGAAGACGATGTGCAGTTCGTCGAGTCCGAGGACACCGTCCGCGCCTGCGTCATCGCCCTCGTCGTCGGCGCCGGCCATGAACGCCTCGACCAGGGTCTTGCCGATTTCCTGTGCGTGCTCGTACTCGGGCCGCTCGGAGAAGCCGGTCCACGATTCGGTCACGTCCCAATTGCGGAAGCTGTAGTAGGACAGTGCCTTTCGGCCGACCGTGTACAGGACCGGTTCCTTGCCCTCTTCGCGCAGGAGCGAGAACAGTTCTTCGGACCGGCGGAACACGTTGGCGTTGTACGCACCGGCCAACCCACGGTCGGAGGACACGACCAGCACCCCGGCCCTCCGCGGATTCTCGCGCTGGACGAGCAGCGGATGGTCCAAGGCGCTGGCGCTGGCGAGTTCGGTCAGCATGTTGGTGATCTCGCGGTCGTAGGGCCGAGCCGCATCGACTCGGGCCTGCGCCTTGGCGATGCGCGACGTCGCGATCATCTCCTGGGCCTTGGTGATCTTCTTGATCGACCCGGCGGAGCGGATGCGTCCGCGCAGTTCGCGCAGTGTGGCAGCCATGGGTTATGAGCGCCTTACTTCTTCTTCGGGGCGGGCTTGCGGACCTTCACCGATTCCTTCTCGAGGTCATCCTCAGACATGGCGTCGACGTTTTCGTCGACAACCACGGATTCACCGGAGGTGGTCTCGAAGCCCTTCTTGAACTCGTTCACCACGTCGGTCAACTTGCTCTCGAGGTCCTCGGAGAGCTTCTTGCTCTCGCGGATCTCGGTGAAGATCTCCTCCTTCGACGAACGCACGTGCTCGAGCAGTTCCTGCTCGAAGCGCTGCACGTCCTCGACCGGCACCGTGTCGAGGTGACCTCTCGTGCCGAGGAAGATCGCGACGACCTGCTCCTCGACGGGCATCGGGCTGTTCTGCGGCTGCTTGAGCAGTTCAACCAGTCGGGCGCCGCGGTCCAGCTGCGCCTTCGAGGTCGCATCCAGGTCAGAGGCGAACGCTGCGAACGACTCCAGCTCGCGATACTGCGACAGATCCAGTCGCAGTGAGCCGGCGACCTCTTTCATCGCCTTGATCTGCGCGGCGCCACCCACACGGGACACCGAGACGCCGACGTTGATGGCCGGCCGCACACCCTGGTTGAACAGGTCGGTCTCCAGGAAGCACTGGCCGTCGGTGATCGAGATGACGTTGGTCGGGATGTAGGCCGAGATGTCGTTGGCCTTGGTCTCGATCAGCGGCAGTCCGGTCATCGAGCCGCCGCCGAGCTCGTCGGACAACTTCGCGCAGCGCTCCAGCAGCCGCGAGTGCAGGTAGAACACGTCGCCGGGGAAGGCCTCGCGGCCCGGGGGGCGGCGCAGCAGCAGCGAGATCGCGCGGTAAGCCTCGGCGTGCTTGGTCAGATCGTCGAACACAATCAGAACGTGCTTGCCGTCGTACATCCAGTGCTGGGCGATCGCCGAACCGGTGTACGGCGCAAGCCATTTGAAGCCGGCCGAATCCGAGGCAGGCGCCGCGACGATGGTGGTGTAGTCCATTGCGCCACCCTCTTCGAGGGTGCGGCGCACGCTGGCGATCGTGGTGCCCTTCTGACCGATCGCGACGTAGACGCAGCGCACCTGCTGGTCCGGGTCGCCGGTCTCCCAGTTCTGGCGCTGGTTGAGGATCGTGTCGACGCAAACCGCGGTCTTACCGGTCTTGCGATCACCGATGATCAGCTGGCGCTGGCCGCGGCCGATCGGCGTCTGCGAGTCGATCGCCTTGATGCCGGTCTGCAGCGGTTCCCCCACGCCCTGGCGCTGCACCACCGAGGGCGCCTGCAGCTCCAGTGCGCGACGCTCCGTGGTCTCGATCTCTCCGCGGCCGTCGATGGGCTGGCCGAGCGGGTTCACCACGCGGCCCAGGAAGCCGTCACCCACGGGCACGGACAGCACCTCGCCGGTGCGCTTGACCTGCTGGCCCTCTTCGATCTTCTGGAAGTCACCGAGGATGACCGCGCCGATGCTGTGTTCGTCGAGGTTCAGTGCGACACCCAGGACACCGCCGGGGAACTCGAGGAGTTCCTGCGTCATCACCGAGGGCAGGCCCTCGACGTGCGCGATACCGTCACCGGCGTCGATGACGGTGCCGATCTCTTCCCGCTCGGTGTCGGTGGCGAAGTTGGCGACGTAGTCCTCGATCGCCCCTTGGATGTCAGCAGCCGAGATAGTCAACTCTGCCATGGGTTCGTTCCTGCCTTTGTGTTGAGTCTGGTGGAGTTCGGAGTTAGTCGGGCAGCTGGGTTTCGGCCGAAGTCAGCCGCGATGCCAATGACCCGTCGATCACCTCGTCGCCGACGGCGATGGTGAGGCCGCCGAGCATGTCGGGATCGATGTGCAGCTGCAGGGATGCCGGACGACCGTAGATGCGGCCGAGCACCTCGGCGAGCCGGGTGCGCTGTGCGTTGCTGAGTTCCGCCGCGGCGTTGACGTGCGCCACGACCTCGCCGCGCCGCGCCACCGCGAGCTCGGCCAGTTCGCGCACCGCCTCGTCGGCGCGTTCGCCGCGCAGTAGCTCGACCGTCTGCGCCAGCAGCGCCCTGGTGGTCGCGCCTGCCTGGTTCTCGAGCAGCCGGTCCAGCAGTCCGAGCCGGCCGTCGAGGGGGGTGGTGTAGTCGCTGAGCAACCCACTCAGCCGCGACTCGGAGTCCAGGATCCGGCTGAACCGGAACAGCTGGTCTTCGACCTCACCGGTCTCGTTGTTGCGCTCGGCGCGCACCAGCAGTGCCAACCGCGCCATGTGCCGGACGGCGTAGTCCAGGTCCGATTGACCCGACCACCGTTGCGTCACAGCGGTTTTCACAACGTCGAGCGCGGTGTCGGAAATCTTGCCCGACAGCACGGCTTCCGCCAGGTTCGCCTTGGCCTCGCCGTCCGCGGTGGGTTCACCGAAGTGCTTGCTCAGCACCGGCTCGGTCTTGAGCAGCTTCGCGACCTCGGCCAGGTCGTCGCCGAGGGCCGTGAGCCCGTCCGCGTCGACACCGGCGGTCAGTTCGTCGAACCGCGATACCAGTGCCTTGAGTGCGTCCCGGCTCGTCGAGCGCAACCGGGTACCCGCGGCGTCGTCGAGCACAGCATCCGAGGGCGCCATGGCGTCGAGCTCGTCGAGGAACCGGTCGACGGTCGCCGAACGGTTGTCGTCGTCGGATACGTGATCGCGGACCAGTTCGCGTGCCCGGACCACCGACTCGGTGCCGAGGTGCGCACGGAGCTCACGGATCAGCTGCTGGCGCAGCAGTTGCACCTGCGCCGCCCCCTGGACCTTGATGCGCTCCACCTCGGCGTCGGCCTGCACGCGCATCTGCTCCGCGATCTTCTCGGCGTCGGCCCGGGCCTCTTCGACCACCCGTTTGGCGTCCACCTCGGCCTCTTGGACAGCCTTGGCGTGCTGCTGATCCGCCTGCGCCACCTTGTTCGCCGCGGTGGCGCTCTCCTCGAGCTGACGGCGCACCGTCTCCTGCTGCGCGGTCATCATGCGCCGCACGGGCGGCACGACGAAACGCACGATCAGGAACACGATGACCGCGAACCCGATGAGCTGACCGATGAATGTCGACATCGCTACCGTCCCTGGCTCGTCGCGGCAGCGCTGGCGATGTCGACACCGAGAACGCGGCTGGCCAGTGTGGCCGACAACGTCTCGATCGACGACTGCAATTCGGCCGCGGTCTGCTGACCCTGCCGGGACAGCTCTTCATTGGTCTTCTGCAGGGTGGACGCCGATTCCGCGCTGGCACGCGACCGCATGTCCTCGAGGATCGTGCGTCCCTCGCCGCGGGCCTCGTCCCGGATGGCCGCGGCGTCACGACGTGCCTTGGTCATCACCTGCCGGGAGTCGGCCTGTGCGGCGGCGAACAGTTCGGCCGATCGGCGGTTGTCCTCGACCGTCTTGGTGACCATTGCTTCGCGGTCGTTCAACACCTTGCTGATCGGGGGCACCACCCATTTGGCGATGACACCCAAGACGATCAGGAAGATGAGCAGCACGAAGAAGAAGGTGCCGTTGGGGACGAGGAAGTTTCCGCCCCCGCCTTCCTCCGCGGCCAAGATGGTCGTGCTCAGGTCACCCATGACTGAGGATTCCAAACTGACTAAGCAACCGGGGTTGCGAAGACGAACAGCGCCATGAACGCCAGGTTGATGAAGTACGCGGCCTCCACCAGACCGACCGTGATGAAGAACGGCGTGAACAGGCGACCCTGGGCCTCGGGCTGGCGGGCGATACCGGCGATCAGCGCGTTACCGGCGATACCGTCACCGATACCGGCACCGATCGCGCCGCCGGCCATGATGAGCCCACCGCCGATGAGCGCGCCGGCAGCGATTGTGGGATCCATTCCTTATCCTCCTTGATAACTGGTAGTTGACTACCAGGACGTGGGTCGAGCGTTGATTCGAGCGGTCGTGCAGATCAGTCGTGGTGTTCGTCGAGCTCCATCGACTGGCTGAAGTACAGGATCGTCAGCAGCGCGAAGATGAACGCCTGGATCGCACCGACGAACAGGTCGAACATCTTCCAGATTGCGTTGGGCGCCCACATGATCCACGGCGGGAACAGCGCGATCAGGGCGACGAGGATGCCGCCGGCGAAGATGTTGCCGAAGAGTCGCAGGGACAGGGAGATCGGCTTGGCGAGCTCTTCGACCAGGTTGATCGGCGCCAGCACGGCGACGTGGCCCTTGAGCAGCTTCTTGGGGTGTCCGAGCAGGCCGCGGCGCCAGAACCCGGCGGCGTGGTAGGCGATGAACACGAACAGGGCCAGCGCCAGCACGAAGTTGATGTCGGAGGCCGCCGGCTTGAGCAGTTCGTGGATGCCGGTCTCGTCGGAGTACTGCACCGGAAGCACCGACAGCCAGTTCGCGATCAGGATGAACGCGAACAGCGTGACGGCCAGCGGAAGCACGAAGCCGCCGACCTTCATCCCGATCGCGCCCTCGATCTGGTTGCGCATCTGCACCGTCAGCGCTTCCCAGAACAGCTGCACACCGTTGGGCACCCCGGTGGAGGTCACCTTGGCGCGCAGGAAGAACGCCAGCCCGAGCACGATCGCGGCGGCGATCGCGGTCGACAGGATCGTGTCGGTGTTGACCGTCAGCCCGAACCAATGGGCCTCCGTGTGGTGGCCGACCTGGATGCCGCTTTCCGCGGCGAGGAACGTCTGCGTCATTGCTGTGGAGTCTCTCCTTCGAGTCCTTCAGCGGCCTGGGCTTTGAGTTTCTTGACCACCGGCAGCGCCGTCGACGCCACCAGGATCACCTGGAACAGCGCCATGCCGAACACCACGCCGAGACCCTGGGGCCTGAAGACGTAGGCGATGGTCAGTCCGATCACGGTCATGATCAGCAGTCGGGTGGCCGAGTTCATGGCCATGTTGCGTTTGAGCGGATGGTCCTTGGCGGTGATCGATTCGACCGAGCGCTGGATCATGACGGCGTTGGTCAGACCGAGCCCGAGGCCGATCGCGAAGAACAGGCCCACCATCGGGTAGCCGAGCAGCGCTGCGGCGACCGCCGCGGCTGCGGCCAATACCACGCAGATGACGAGTAGGCGGACAGGCCGGAAGGCGACTGCCGGCAACACCAACGGCGCGTCCTGCGCTGGCGTCGTCACTGCTTCACCTCAATCCGCGGTTGGTAGGAGGAGCTATCCCGATTCCTGTGAGTAACCTGCCGAGCGTATCGGAGGGCTACAGGCTCGCTGGAATCACCCAAGGGGTACTCCCTTTTGTCGGTCGGAAACGGCTCCCAATCGGTGGCGAACCGACGGGCCGGTGGCCGGCAACCCGCGAGGTTTCTTCGGGTTCTAGCAGCACGTTACCACATGGTAGGCGGCCCTAAACGGGGCCTACTACTTTTCGTCGTACACGCTCTCCCCTGCTACTTCGCGCCGTCTGATCAACGGAACGAGAGTCACCACGACGGCCACCAGAGTCGCGCCGAGCATGACCGCGCCGGTGTGCCGGGGATCGAAGAAAATCGTGCTCGCCGCGCCGAGGGCGACGATGCCGACCCATAGGTAGATCAGCAGAACCACGCGGCGGTGGGAGTGGCCGATCTCCAGCAAACGGTGGTGCAGATGCATCTTGTCCGGGCTGAACGGGCTGAGTCCGGCACGGGTGCGCCGGATGATCGCGAGCAGCATGTCCAGTGCGGGCACGAACATGACGGCGACGACGAGCAGGAATGGCGACAGGAGTGCGAACACGTCGCGTGCGCCGTAGGCCGTCTGCGAGATCGGCCCGGCCGCGGTTGTCGACGCGGCGGCCAGCATCAGGCCGATCAGCATCGACCCCGAGTCCCCCATGAAGATCCTGGCCTTGTGGAAGTTGTGCGGCAGGAAGCCCAGACAGGCCCCGGCGAGCACCACCGAGATGACCGCGGGCGGATAGAAGAGCACGTCGCCGCCGTGGTCGCGCAGCAGCCCCACCGAGAAGATGCAGATCGCCAATGCGGTGATCAGCCCCAGACCGGCGGCCAGCCCGTCGAGTCCGTCGACGAAGTTCATCGCGTTGACGATCGCCACCGTGAGCGCCAGCGTCAGCAGGATCGAGGCGACCTGGTCGAGCACGATGGTGCCGACCCCGCCGATCGGGATGTAGAGCACGCTCCACGCCACACCCATCGTGACCATCACGCTGGCCGCGGTGAGCTGGCCGGCGAATTTGGTCAGCGCGTCGAGTCCCCACCGGTCGTCGATCAGCCCGATCACCATGATGAGCCCACCGGCGACCACGACCGCGGGCATCCCGTTGGAGTAGACGAAGCCGCGGGTCAGCGCGGGCAGCTGCGAGGCGAGCAGCACGGCTGCGGCGACACCGACGTACATCGCCAGACCGCCCATCCGCGGGGTCGGCTGCACGTGCACGTCGCGCTCGCGTGGATAGGCCACCGCACCGAGGCGCGTCGCGAGTACGCGGACCCATCCGGTGGCGAGGTAAGTGATGATCGCCGCCGTCAGCCCGACGAGCACGAGTTCGCGCAGCGGGACGCCCGCGCCGCGGTCGGAGAGCGCCAGGTACTCGACCATCACCGCGAAACCGTACGGCACGCAGCTGTGCTCACTCCGTGAGCAGGCTTTCGGTGTTGACGCCGAGTACGTCGGCGACGGCTTCGGCCGTGACCGGCCCGGTGCGCAGGATGCGGGGGTGCGCGCCGCTGAGGTCGACGATCGTCGACGCCGCCTGCTGCTCGGACGGTCCGGCGTCGAGGTAGACGTCGACCATGTCACCGAGTTGCTCGCGGGCGTCGGCGGCCGACACCGCCGCCGGGCGGCCGGAGATGTTCGCGCTGGACACCGCCATCGGGCCCACCGCGCGCAGCAGTTCGATCGCGACCGGATGCAGCGGCATCCGGAGCATCACCGTGCCGTTCGCGTCGCCGAGATCCCACGGCAGCGACGGGGCCTGGCGGACCACCAGGCTGAGCGCACCTGGCCAGAACGCCCGGATCAGTTCCCGCGCGGTGTTGGGGACCGTGTAGACGAGCCCCTCGATGGTGTGCCACGAACCGACCAGCACGGGCACCGGCATGTCACGCCCCCGTCCCTTGGCGGCCAGTAGCGCCGCGACCGCCGCGTTGTCGAAGGCGTCGGCACCGATGCCGTAGACGGTGTCGGTGGGCAGCACCACGAGCCCGCCCTCTTTGAGCGCACCGACCGCGGCGGCGATACCGGCCGCGCGCGTATCGGGGTCGGTGCAGTCGAACAGTTCGGTCATCGCCCCTCCGTAGTCGGTCGACGCCGGGCGGTGACGAAGCGCGGCCGGCCGGTCAGGTCTGTACGGGCGGTCACGTCATCGAATACACCGCTGCGGCGGAAGGCCGCTTCTGTCTGCGCCGAGGTGGTGTCGTCGTGCTCGACAGCGCACCGGCCGCCGGGGCGCAGCCACCGCTGCGCCTGGGCGACGATCGCGTCGATGACCACCATGCCGTCGACTCCCCCGAACAGGGCGGTGGCCGGATCGTGGTCGGCGACCTCGGGATCCAGCGCGGCCCCGTCAGGGATGTAGGGCGGGTTGGCGACGATGAGGTCGACGGCCCCTTCGAGATCCGGGCGCAGGCCGGCGGCGGTGACGTCTGCGTCGAGGACCTCAACGCCGGTGCCGTCGAGATTGCGGCGGGTGTAGTCGAGTGCCGCGGCGGAGTTCTCGACGGCGATCACCCGCGCCCTCGGACGGGCGGTGGCGATCGCGAGCGCCAGCGCGCCGGAGCCGGCGCACAGGTCCATGATCACCGGCGTTTCCGGAAGTCGTTGGGACAGCGCCCATTCCAGCAACGCTTCGGTCTCGGGCCGCGGGACGAACACGCCGGGGCCCACGTGCACCTGCACCGCCCCGAACGCCGCGGTCCCGGTGAGGTGCTGCAGCGGTATCCGCTTGGCCCGGGCCGCGACGAGGTCGTCGAATCGGGCTTGGAAATCGGACGGCAGGTCAGCGACGAGAAGCCGCCCGCGCTCGGTCCCCGCCGCGTGCGCTGCCAGCAGCTCCGCATCGACCCTGGGCGATCCGACCCCGGCCGCGGCCAACACGGTTGCGGCGTCGTCGATGACCCGGCGCAGACTCATGCTCGCTGGAGTCTCGCCTGTTTCTCGGCCGCCGCCAACGCGTCGAAGAGGGCGTCGAGTTCACCGTCGAGCACCTGGTCGAGGTTGTGGGCCTTGAAGTTGATGCGGTGGTCGGCGATCCGGTTCTCCGGGAAGTTGTACGTCCGGATCCGCTCGCTGCGGTCGACGGTGCGGATCTGGCTGGCGCGGTCCGCCGAGGCGTCGGCGGATGCCTGCTCCTCGGCGAGAGACTGCAGCCGCGCTGCGAGCACCTGCATGGCGCGCGCCTTGTTCTGCAGCTGGGAGCGCTCGTTCTGGCAGGTGACGACGATCCCGGTGGGCAGATGGGTGATGCGCACCGCGGAGTCGGTGGTGTTCACGCCCTGCCCGCCCTTGCCGGACGACCGGTAGACGTCGATGCGCAGATCGGATTCGTCGATCTGGACCTGCTCGACCTCTTCGGGCTCCGGGTAGACCAGCACGCCGGCCGCCGACGTGTGCACCCGGCCCTGCGATTCGGTGACCGGGACACGCTGCACACGGTGCACGCCGCCCTCGAACTTCAGCCGCGACCACACCCCGTCGGCGGTGTCGCCCTTGCTCCTGATGGACAGCGTGGCGTCCTTGTAACCGCCGAGATCGGAATGGGTCTCGTCGAGCACCGTCACCGTCCACCCGTGTCGCTCGGCGTACCGGATGTACATGCGCGCCAGGTCGGCGGCGAACAGCGCGGACTCCTCGCCGCCCTCCCCCGACTTCACCTCGAGGACGACGTCGTCGGGATCGTGCGGGTCCCGCGGCGCCAGCAGGTCCGAGAGCTGGGTTTCCAGCTGATCGACGGCGGCTTCGAGTTCGGGCACCTCGGCGGCGAAGGACTCGTCGTCGGCGCCCAGCTCGCGGGCCGCCTCGAGGTCGCCCCTTGCGGCTTCGAGCTTGCGATAGGTGTTGACGACCGGCGCGAGCTGCGCGAACCGGCGACCAGCCTTGCGCGCCTTGCCCGCGTCGGCGTGCAGCGCGGGGTCGGCGAGCTGGCGCTCCAGGTCGGCATGCTCAGCGAGCAGCGTGTTCATCGCGGAGTGAGCACTCATCGCGACCTCCTTCCCGGAACGCAAACCGACGCCCGGCCTGCGCGCGTGGCGACAGAACGGGCGTCGGGTGGGTAGCTACTTGTCGGCAGCGTCCTTGTTCGTGGTCCGCTTGCCATAGCGCTTCTCGAAGCGCGCGACGCGGCCGCCGCTGTCGAGGATCTTCTGCTTGCCGGTGTAGAACGGGTGGCACTGCGAGCAGACCTCGACGACGATGTTGCCGGTCTTCTTGGTGCTGCGTGTGGTGAACGTGTTACCGCAGCCGCACTGGACCGTGGTCTCGACGTAGTCAGGGTGAATACCCGTCTTCATTGGTGTCCTCTTCGATCGTGGCCGCCGGGTCGCCGCTCATGACCTGCGCTGAGTGGGGCGTGAACCGGAACCGAGGGTGTGACTAGCGGTCAATTATGCCAGGTCAACCGCTGACAGCCTAAACGCGCGGTGAGACCGCGCTATTCCTCCCGGACAGGGCCAGCACGATGTCGCGGATGGGAGCGACGACGGGCCGGCCGCTGCCCACCGCGAAGTCGGCGTCGGCGCCCCGCAGTTCGATACCGGCGAACCTCTTGCGCGCGTGGAACGGGAACCCCATCGTCCACAACCGCTTCGCGGCGATCACCGCCGGACCCACCGGCATCGGCCGGTCGATCCCCAGGGGAACGGCGATGTCCTGACCGTGCACGAGTGCGTCGGCGAGGGGGTCCGCCACCGCCGTTCCGGGGGGTCGGCGCCGTACTCCGACCATCGCGCGCAGCGCCGCGACGATCTCGTCCGGTGTCCGTGGATCCTCCCTGGCGGCCCGCGAGACCATCGCGTCGAAGCGGAACCCCGACCGCACGGCCTGCCATCCCAGCCGGGGCCAACTGGTCGTCGACTGGGTCAGGTGAACCGCGACGTCCCGAACAGTCCAGTCGGCGCACAGCGACGGGGTGGCCCATTGCTCGGGGGTCAGCGTGTCGAGGAAGTCGGCGAGGTCGGCCCGTTCGGCGTCGATGTGCGCCCAGATGTCGTCGGATTGCATCGCGCCTCCCACTGGTCAGGTTCCCTGACTAAAATAGTCAGGACACCAGACTAAAGTCAACGGTGTGGACGAGAACGTCGTGGACGATGCCCCCAGCACCACGGCCCTGATGTTCATCGCTCATCGCGCCGCGGAGTCCCGGGTGTTCGATGCGCTCCGCGCGGCCGGCTTCGACGACCTCACCCTGGCGCAGTGCCGGATCGGTCAGCGTCTGAACCCGGCCGGCATCCGGCTCACCGATCTCGCCGAACAAGCCCGCGTCACCAAACAGACCGCTGGCGCCCTGGTCGACGAACTCGAGCGCGCGGGCTACGTCGTGCGCAGACCGGATCCCGCAGACGCGCGCGCCCGGCTGGTCATGCTGAGCCGGCGCGGCGAGCGGCTGTGCGCGGCCGCGGCGGCCGAGCTCGCGAAGGTGGAGGGCGAGTGGCGCGCGCACCTGGGCGACGCGGCGTTCACGCAGATGCGCGGCGGGCTGCTCGCGCTGCGCGAGATCACCGATCCGTATCGCTGAGCGACGCCTCCAGCACCTCGAACGCGGTCCGGTCCCGCTTCCAGATGCGGCGGCCGCGTGGCTCGGTGCCCATGGCCACCAGTTCGCGTTTGAGGATCTTGTTGGTCGCGGTGCTCGGCAGGTCGTCGGCGATCCACACGTACCGCGGCCAGGCCTTCGGGGACAGGTCTCGTTGTGCGGCGAGGAATCCCTCGAACTCCTCGGGGGTGAGCTTCGCGTCGTCCTGCAGCACGATGGCCGCCATCACCTGGTCCCCGACGTGGTCGTCGGGCACCGGATACACCGCCACCCTGTTGATCGCGGGAAGCCGCAGCAGGATCCGTTCGATCGGCGCCGCGGTGAGGTTCTCACCGTCCACCCGCATCCAGTCGCCGGTGCGTCCGGCCAGGTAAATCCACCCGTCGGCGTCGCGGTAGGCGAGGTCGCCCGACCAGTACATGCCGTTGCGCATCCGCTCGTCGGTGGCGCCCGGATCGTTGTAGTAGCCACGGAACAGCCCGCCGCCCGCGGTGTTCACCAACTCCCCCACCGCGGTGTCGGCGTTGAGCAGCGCCCCGTTCGCGTCGAACTGCGCCACCTCGCATTCGCGCACGGTGGCGGGGTCGTAGATCGCGACACCGGGAAAACCCCTGCCGATCGAGCCGTGCGGGCAGTCGTCGGGCCGGGTGATGATGACGGCGGTCTCCGTCGACCCGAAGCCGTCCCACACCGTGCAACCGAAGCGTCGGCCGAAGGCCTCGATGTCACGGTCGGCGGCCTCGTTGCCGAAGGCGATGCGCAGCGGGTTGTCGTGATCGTCGGGTCTCTCGGTGGTCGCGAGGATGTAGGCCAGTGGTTTGCCGACGTAGTTCATGTAGGTGGCGCCGTAGTGGCGGATGTCGGACAGGAACCGCGACGCGGAGAACGTCGCGGGCGCCATCGCCGCACCGGCACCCACGGCCACACTCCAGCCCGCGTAGACGGCGTTCGAGTGGAACAGCGGCATGGCGAGATAGCAGACGTCAGCCCCGGTGAGCCCGTAACGCTCCACCAGCGCGCTACCTGCGAACAGCACCATCGCGTGCGGTACCTGCACCGCCTTGGGTTCACCGCTGGTGCCGGAGGTGAAGATCATCATGAAGGTGTCCTCAGCGCCGACCTCCCGGTGCGGGGTGAGCCCGGGAGCGTCGGTCAACCGCTGCGCCCAGTCGCCGGTCGAGGTGTCGAATACGGTGACGCCCGGCAGGTCAAGACCGTCGATCAGAGCTCGGTGTTCGGCGTTGACCAGCAGGATCTGACAGTCCACCCGGGCGATGTCCCTGGCCAGCGCTTCGCCGCGCCGGGTCGTGTTCACCCCGCACAGCACGTAGCCACCGAGTGCGGCGGCGGCCAGTGCGGTGAGCATGTCCGGGGTGTTGCCCAACAGAACGCCGACGTGCAGCGGCCGGGCCGGGTCGGCCTCGGCGATGACGGCCGCGGCCTGCCGGGACGCGTCGGCGATGTGTTCGCGCCACGTCCAGGTGCGGTCGCCGTGGCGGACGGCGACGGCGTCGGAATCGGCGCGTTCACGCAGCAACCCCTGCAGAGTGTTCGGCACAGATGCACCTCGTTCGCTGAGTGAACAGAATTTCGGATCTGTCTACCACGTTCGTCCGGCGCACTGGGTCCGAACGCCTGTAGCAGAATGCACTCGTCGCGGTCATCCGCGCGGCAAAATGCTCGAAGGAGGATCCCAGCTTCGTGACGGCCACCACCCCCACGCAGTCCGTGCGCGATCGTTTGATCGATGCGGCCGAATCGTGCTTGCGCGCCAAGGGAATCCGTGCGACGACGGTGTCCGAGGTCGCCGAGGTGGCCGGGGTCTCCCGCGGCTGGCTCTACCGGCACTTCCCGGACAAGGTGTCTCTGCTCGGCGCCGCCATCGTGCGCCTCAATGAGGCGTACTGGTCGGAGGCACACGCGCTGCTCGAGCGCATCGACGGCCTGGCCGAGCAGATCTCGGCAGGCATTCGTCACGGCCGGCTGGCCTATGAGGATCCCGGCGCCCTGCTGATGAAACTGCGCCTCGAGGAGCCCGAGGAATTCGCGGCGTGCGCAGGCGCCGGCGTGCAGGGTTTGGTACCCGACCTCGCCGACTTCTGGAGCCGCTACCTCGTGGCCGCCCGGGAACGCGGTGAGATCCACCCCGCGACCGACATCGCCGAGGCGTCGGAATGGGTGGCGCGTTCGCTGATCTCGCTGGCGACCGTGCCCGGTAACACGCTCGATCCGCGTGACCCGGTCGCGCTGCTCACCCATGTCCGCAGGTATGTGATCCCGGGACTGAAGGCGGACCCCGCGGTGTGAGTCGGCGCGCGACCGTGCGTTCACGGCACGAAAAAGCCCCCGCCGCGGCGGGGGCTTTTCGGTGTAGGGCTTGGTCCGCGTCCGGTTTAGTCGTTGTCCGGCTGGCCGGGCGCGTTCTTGGAGACCTGGACCAGGAACTCGTAATTGGTCTTGGTCTTGCGCAGCTGGCTCATCAGCAGGTCGATGGCCTGATGACTGTCGAGCCCCGACAGGACGCGACGCAGCTTGTGCACGATCGCGAACTCGTCGGGCGAGAGCAGCAGTTCATCCTTGCGGGTACCGGACGGGTTCACGTCGACGGCGGGGAACACCCGGCGTTCGGCGATCTTGCGGTCCAGCTTGAGCTCGGCGTTGCCGGTGCCCTTGAACTCCTCGAAGATGACCGTGTCACCGGTCGACCCGGTCTCCACCATCGCGGTCGCGACGATGGTCAGCGAGCCACCCTCTTCGATGTTGCGCGCGGCACCCAGGAAGCGCTTCGGCGGGTACAGCGCGGTCGAGTCCACACCACCTGACAGGATGCGGCCCGACGCCGGTGAGGCGTTGTTGTACGCACGACCCAGACGGGTGATCGAGTCGAGCAGCACCACGACGTCTTTACCCTGCTCGACGAGGCGCTTGGCGCGCTCGATGGCGAGCTCGGCCACCGTGGTGTGGTCTGACGGCGGGCGGTCGAAGGTCGAGGCGATGACCTCACCCTTGACCGAGCGCGTCATGTCGGTGACCTCTTCCGGACGCTCGTCGACGAGCACCACCATCAGGTGGCATTCCGGGTTGTTGCGGGTGATCGCGTTGGCGATGTCCTGCATGATCGTGGTCTTACCGGCCTTCGGCGGCGAGACGATCAGCGCACGCTGGCCCTTGCCGATCGGCATGATCAGGTCGATCACACGGGTGGTCAGCTTGTCCGGGCCGGTTTCGAGGCGCAGCCGCTGGTTCGGGTACAGCGGGGTCAGCTTGCCGAATTCGGGCCGCTTCCTGGCGTCCTCGACGGGCCCACCGTTGACGCTGTCGAGCCGCACCAGCGGGTTGAACTTCTGACGCTGGTTGGGCTGGTCGCCGTCCTTGGACACCTTGACCGCGCCGGTGAGGGCATCGCCACGGCGCAGCCCGTTCTTGCGGACCATGTTCATCGACACGTACACGTCGTTCGGCCCGGGCAGGTAGCCCGAGGTGCGCACGAACGCGTAGTTGTCGAGGACGTCGAGGATGCCCGCCACGGGCTGCACGACGTCGTCCTCGCGGAGCTCGGTGTCGCCACCGGCACCGCCGCCGGTCTCGCTGCCGCGCTCACCACGACGTCGGCGATCACGGAACCGGCGTCCCCGCCGGCCCCCGCGGCCGTCGCCGTCCTCGTCATCGTCGTTGTTGTTGTTGCGGTCGTTGGCGTTGCGCTCGTTGGCGTTGCGCTCGTTGTTGCGGTCGTTGGCGTTGCGCTCGTTGTTGCGGTCGTTGGCGTTGCGCTCGTTGTTGCGGTCGTTGGCGTTGCGGTTGGACTGCCGCTGATCGCCGTCCGACTTCTCGCCCGACTGATCGGCCCTGGGCCGGTCCGCCCGGCGCTGCTCGGACTTCGGCTGGTCGGACTTGGGCTCCTCGGCTTTTGCCTGGTCAGCCTTGGGCTCCTCGGCCTTCGGCTGCTCCGTGGACTTGTCGGCCTTGGCGCGATCCGCCTTGGGGCGGTCAGCCTTCGGCTCGGCAACTGGCTGCTCGGCCGGCGCGGCAGCGGTCTCGACGACAGCCTTCTCGACGGGCTTCTCGGCAGCCTTGGCGTCGGCGGCGCCTGCCTGGCGGGATGCACCACGACGCTCGCGACGCGGCGGCGTCTGCGGCGCGGCCGCAGTGTCGGCGCCGCTCTCGGCCTTCGCGCCGCTCTCGGCCTTCGCGCTGTTCCCGTCACCGCGACGTTCGCGGATCGCGGCGATCAGCTCGCTCTTGCGCATGCCGGAGGCGCCTTCGACGCCGATCTGCCTGGCCAGAGCGCGCAGTTCGGGCAGAACCATCGAGGTCAGCGAGGCGGCACGATTGCCCGACGCCACGTCGGCGGTCGGGGCGGCCGCGCCGTCCGACGCCGGAGAACTAGCAGTGGTCACGATGCTCGGCAACTCTGTGTGCTCAGCGCTGTCGGCCGTGAAGAGGTCCGTATCAGTCACGGATTTCCTTTCTTATCCCTCGCTGATTGCGTTGAGCGAGGGCTCAAAATGTCCTCGGCGTTCAGTCGATCCGCCGAACGCGAAGGTCCCACCGTCGCCTGTGCGACGGTGATCGCCGAGATTCGCCATTACAGGGCGAACCGTCGGTCCACGAGTGAAACACGGGAAAGATGAGGGTCGTCCTAATGTCGCGCAAGCAGAGACGCTGCAATTGCTGGACGAAACCGAGAATAACCCGCTTACGTGCTGGAAGCAAGAAACCCCGCAACTCGCGTGACGCGTGTCAAGCCCTAGCTGCGCGCGGCGACGCCGGTTGACCAGCGCACACCGTCGCCCACGGCCATCTCCGAAATGGTGAACCCGTGCGCGGCGCCGAACTCGACTGCCTCGGCGGGCAGCTCGGGTTGGGACCCGAGTGCGATGACCGCGGGTCCAGCCCCCGACAACACCGCTGCTACACCACAACCACGAAGTACCCGCAGAAATTCCGCCGACGCCGGCATCGCGGCCGCTCGCTGCGGTTGGTGCAGTACGTCTTCGGTGGCGGCCATCAGCAGGTCGGGGCGCTCGGTGAGCGCGACCACCAACAGCGCCGCCCTGCTGAGGTTGAAGCGGGCGTCGGTGTGGCTCACCTGTTCCGGAAGCAGCACCCGGGTCTCCGCGGTCGAGGACCGCTGCTGCGGCACGGCCGGGAACAGGTGGATGTCGGGATGCAGCCGCAGCGGCGCCGCGGCGTAGCGTGCCTGCTCGCCGACACCGTCGGTCCAGGTGACCACCGCACCGCCCAGCACAGCCGCGGCGGCGTTGTCCGGATGGCCTTCGAACGTCGACGACAGCTGAATCAGCTGCTCGACGGTGAGCGTCGACGAATCAATCTGTGCCGCAAGCCCATTCGCCACAGCGAGCCCTCCGACCACGGCAGCGGCTGAGGATCCGAGGCCGCGGGAGTGCGGAATGTCGTTGCGGCACCGGACCACAAGGCCCGGCGCGGTGCAGCCCGTCGCGCGCAGACCTGCCTCGATCGCCCGCACCACCAGATGCGAGGAGTCCAGCGGAACCTGCCCGGCACCCTCTCCCTCGACGGTGACGGTCAGCCCGGAATCGACTGTCTCGACGAATATTTCGTCGTACAGGCTGAGCGCCAGGCCGAGGCTGTCGAAGCCGGGGCCTAGGTTCGCGCTCGAGGCCGCGACGACCGACGTCGCCGTCAGGCCGGCGGGAAGAGTCTGCGTCACCTATACGTCCCGTTCAGACCAGACCGAGTTCGGCCGCGACCGCCACCGGGTCCACGGTCAGCGGCGTGACGGTGGGCATTCCCTTCAGCGCGGTGTCCGGATCCTTGAGTCCGTTGCCGGTCACCGTGCACACCACGGTCGACCCCTTGGCCACCCAGCCGTCCTCGACGGACTTGAGCAGGCCGGCGATGCTGGCCGCCGACGCCGGTTCGACGAAGACCCCTTCGGTGCGCGCCACCAGGTGGTACGCCGCCAGGATTTCCTCGTCGGTGGCAGCCAGGAAGCGGCCGCCGGACTGCTGCTGGGCCTCCACCGCCGACGTCCACGACGCAGGGGCGCCGATGCGGATCGCGGTGGCGATCGTCTCCGGATTCTTCACGGGTTCACCGGTGACCAGCGGTGCGGCGCCCGCCGCCTGCGTGCCCAACATGCGGGGCAACCGGTCGGACAGGCCGTCGCGGTGGTACTCGGTGTAGCCCTTCCAGTACGCGGTGATGTTGCCGGCGTTACCGACCGGCAGGGCGTGCACGTCCGGAGCGGTGCCGAGGGCGTCGACGATCTCGAACGCGGCGGTCTTCTGTCCCTCGATGCGGTACGGGTTGACCGAGTTCACCAGCGCGACGGTCGGGAAGTCGGCGGTCAACTTGCGGGCGAGTTCCAGACAGTCGTCGAAGTTGCCGTCGATCTGGATGATCTTGGCGCCGTGCATGACGGCCTGGGCGAGCTTGCCCATCGCGATCTTGCCCTGCGGGATGAGCACCGCACAGGTGAGGCCGGCCCGCGCCGCGTACGCCGCAGCCGAGGCCGAGGTGTTGCCGGTGGACGCGCACAGCACCGCCTGTTTACCGCTGGCAGCGGACTCGGTGACCGCCACCGTCATACCGCGGTCCTTGAACGAACCGGTCGGGTTGAGCCCCTCGACCTTGAGATGCACTGTGCAGCCGGTGAATTCGCTCAACCGCTTCGCGTACACCAGGGGTGTGCCGCCTTCGAGCAGCGTGACCGGCGTCCAGTTGTCGCCGACGGGCAACCGATCGCGGTAGGCCTCGATCAGTCCCGGCCACGGCCGGTGCACCGCATTGACTGGCGTGCTCATTCGCTTGTTCCTTCCATGCGCAGCACGCTGTTGACGCTCTGCACGACGTCGAGATCGGCCAGCGCCGACACCGTTTTGGAGAGTGCGGCATCGGTCGCGCGGTGGGTGACGACGACGATGCGCGCACCGCAGGGCTTCCCGACCTCGTCGGAGACGCCCTCCTGACGCACCTCGGCGATGCTGACCTCACGCTTGGCGAATTCGGCTGCGACCGAGGACAACACACCAGGACGGTCGGTGACGTTCATGTTGACGTAGTACCGCGTGGGGATGAACCCGATCGGCGAGACCGGCAGCTTGGCGTACTTCGACTCCCGCGGACCCCGACCGCCCTGCACCCGGTTCCGAGCGGCCATCACCAGATCCCCCATCACCGCCGACGCGGTCGGCGCACCGCCGGCACCCTGGCCGTAGAACATCAACCGGCCGGCCGCCTCCGCCTCGACCACCACGGCGTTGAACGCACCGTTGACCGCCGCCAGGGGGTGGGTCAGCGGAACCAGCGCCGGGTAGACCCGCGCCGACACCCGCTCCTGGCCGTCGTCGCCGGTCAGGCGCTCACAGATCGCCAGCAGTTTGATGGTGCATCCCAGCGCGCGGGCGGATTCGAAGTCCGCGGCGCTCACCCCGGTGATGCCCTCGCGGTAGACGTCGTCGGCGGTCACCCGGGTGTGGAACGCGATGGACGCCAGGATGGCAGCCTTGGCCGCGGCGTCGTATCCCTCCACGTCGGCGGTCGGATCCGCCTCGGCGTATCCGAGCGCGCTGGCATCGGCCAGGGCACTGTCGTAGTCGGCGCCGGTGTCGTCCATCGCCGACAGGATGTAGTTCGTTGTGCCGTTGACGATTCCGGCCACCCGCAGCACACTGTCGCCGGCCAGCGACTGGGTCAGCGGGCGGATCACCGGAATGGCGCCGGCCACCGCGGCCTCGAAGTACAGGTCCACGTGCGCGGCCTCGGCGGCCTGGGCCAGTTCACCGGTCGACTGCGCCATCAGCGCCTTGTTCGCGGTCACCACGGACTTGCCCTGCTCGAGCGCGGACAGGATCGCCTTGCGAGCCGGTTCGACCGGGCCCATCACCTCGACGACGATGTCGACGTCCTCGCGCGACACCAGCTCTTCGATGTTGTCGGTGAGCAGATCGGCGGGCACCCCGCGGTCGTCGGCCACCCGGCGCACGCCCACTCCGCGCAGCACCAGCGGGGCGCCGACGCGTGCGGCGAGGTCGGCGGCACTCTGTTCGATGATGCGGACCACTTCGCTGCCCACGTTGCCGAGGCCCAGAACGGCGACACCTACGGGCTTTTCGTTACTCATTGACACTCACTTCCAGACTCAACAGATCGTCGACCGTTTCGCGGCGAAGGATCAGGCGCGCGTGCCCGTCGCGCACCGCCACCACCGCCGGACGGCCGATCAGGTTGTAACGGCTCGACATCGAATAGCAGTAGGCACCGGTCGCGGCCACCCCGAGGAGGTCGCCCGGCGCGACGTCGTCGGAGATCCAGGTGTCGCGCACGACGATGTCGCCGCTCTCGCAGTGCTTCCCGACGACGCGGCCCATGACCGGGGCGGCGTCGCTGACCCGGGAGATCAGCCGGACGTCGTACTCGGCGCCGTAGAGCGAGGTGCGGATGTTGTCGCTCATGCCGCCGTCGATGCTGACGTAGCGGCGGTGCCTGTCGGAGGCAACGGCCACGTCCTTGACCGTGCCGACCTCGTAGAGAGTGATCGTCCCGGGTCCGGCGATCGCCCGGCCCGGCTCGACCACGAGTTTCGGGGTGGGCAGGCCGACGGCGGCGGATTCCTCACGGACGATGTTGGTCAGCTTGGCCGCGAGGTCGGCGATCGGCGGCGGATCATCCTGCGGCAGATAGGAGATGCCCAGGCCACCGCCCAGGTCGACGGTGGACATCTGCGCGGTCTTGTCCACCCCGAACTCGGCGACGACGTCGCGCAGCAGGCCGATCACGCGGTGGGCGGCCAATTCGAACCCGGCCACGTCGAAGATCTGCGAGCCGATGTGGCTGTGCAGACCCACCAGGCGCAGGTGATCGGTCTCGAAGACCCGCCGTACGGCCGTCATCGCGGCGCCGCTGGCCAGCGAGAGCCCGAACTTCTGATCCTCGTGGGCGGTGGAGATGAACTCGTGTGTATGAGCTTCCACGCCCACGGTCACCCGCACCAGCACGTCCTGGACCACGCCGGCCGCCGCGGCGATCTCGTCGAGGCGCTCGATCTCGATCATCGAGTCGACCACCACGTGACCCACGCCGGATTTCACCGCCAACGTCAGTTCGTCGAGCGATTTGTTGTTGCCGTGCAGGGCGATCCGCTCGGCGGGGAATCCGGCGTGCAGGGCGACGGCGAGCTCTCCGCCGCTGGCGACGTCGAGGGCCAACCCCTCTTCGTCGATCCAACGCGCGATCTCGGTGCACAGGAAGGCCTTCGCTGCGTACCGCACGTACTCGCCGCCGCCGAACGCCGCGGAGATCTCGCGGCAGCGGTGGCGGAAGTCGTCCTCGTCGATGACGAAGACCGGGGTGCCGAATTCGGCGGCGATGTCGGTGACCGGGACCCCGGCGATCGACACCACGCCGTCGGCGCCGCGAACGGCGTTGCGCGGCCACACGTTCGCTGCGATCTGCAGCACCTCGTCGGCGGAGTCCGGACGCGGCGGAGCGCTGCCGTGGTGAGCCTCTTCGGCGTGCCGGGGCCCGGCGGGGTGGGCGTTCACATCCGATCCGGTGCGCTCACGCCGAGGATCGCCAGACCATTGGCGATCACCTGGCGGGTGGCCTGACACAGTGCCAGCCGGGCCTGATGAAGGCTCCCAGGCGTTTCATCGCCTTGGGGCAGCACCCGGCAGGAGTCGTAGAACCGGTGGTAGTCACCGGCGAGGTCCTCGAGGTAGCGGCACACCCGGTGCGGCTCACGCAGGGCCGCAGCCGATTCCAGCACCCGCGAGAACTCACCGAGGTTGCGGATCAGCGTGCCCTCTTTGTCGTGGGTGAGCAGGTCGAGGTGGGCGGTGTCGGCGGTCAGGCCGAGGTCGGCCGCATTGCGGGCCAGCGCCGAGAGTCGCGCGTGGGCGTACTGCACGTAGTAGACGGGGTTCTCGGCCGACGCCGAGGACCACAGCGCCAGGTCGATGTCGATCGGGGTGTCCACCGACGAGCGGATCAGCGAGTAGCGCGACGCATCGACGCCGATCGCCTCGACGAGGTCGTCGAGGGTGATGACGGTGCCGGCGCGCTTGCTCATCCGCACCGGTTGGCCGTCGCGCACCAGGTTGACCATCTGACCGATCAGCACCTCGACGGTGTCCGGATCGTCACCCAGTGCGGCGGCGGCGGCCTTCAGGCGCGCGATGTAGCCGTGGTGGTCCGCGCCGAGCATGTAGATGCACAGGTTGAAGCCGCGCTGGCGTTTGTCGAGGAAGTAGGCCAGGTCCCCGGCGATATAGGCCGGGTTGCCGTCGCTCTTGATGACGACGCGGTCCTTGTCGTCACCGAAGTCGGTGGTGCGCAGCCAGGTGGCGCCGTCCTTCTCGTAGATCGCGCCGTTCTCCCGCAGGCGGGCGATCGCCTCCTCTACCCGTCCGCTGGTGTGCATCGAATCCTCGTGGGTGAAGACGTCGAAGTCGGTGCCGAACTCGTGCAGGGAGGTCTTGATGTGGGCGAACATCAGGTCGACGCCGATCGCCCGGAACGCCTCGCGCATCTGGTCGTCGGGCAGCTCGAGCGCGCCGGGATCCTTGGCGAGCACCTGCGCGGCGATGTCGCCGATGTAGCTGCCGGCGTAGCCGTCCTCGGGGGCGGGCTGCCCCTTCGCCGCCGCGATCAGCGAGTTGACGAACCGGTCGATCTGCGAGCCGTGGTCGTTGAAGTAGTACTCGCGCACCACCGCGGCGCCCTGAGTGGCCAGCAGCCGGCCCAGCGCGTCACCGACGGCCGCCCACCGGGTGCCACCGATGTGGATGGGCCCGGTCGGGTTGGCGGAGACGAACTCGAGGTTGATGTTGCGGTCGGCCAGCCCGGCGGAGTGCCCGTAGCGCTCACCGCTGGAGATGATGGTGCCGACGATGACGTTCTGCGCCGACGCCTCGATGCGCAGGTTGACGAAGCCGGGTCCGGCGACCTCGGCGGCGGCGATGTCCGCGGTGCCCGTCAGCGCCTCGGCGAGCCATCCGGCCAGCTCGCGGGGGTTCGCGCCGACCTTCTTACCGAGCTGAAGCGCCAGGTTGGTGGCATAGTCACCGTGTTCGGGATTGCGGGGCCGCTCCACCGTGACAGTCGCAGGCAACGCAGCGGTGTCGAGGTCATGCTCGGTCAACACAGCAGCAGCGGTGGTCCTGAGCAAGTCGGCGAGGTCGGCGGGTGTCACGGGGGTCCATCCTATGGTCTGGGGTGGTCAGTGCCCGAATCCATTACGCCCCGCCACATGCGTTACGCTGTCCACGCCCAATGGCGCCGTTCGTGAAGAACGCGCCCCCGTAGCTCAGGGGATAGAGCGTCTGCCTCCGGAGCAGAAGGCCGCAGGTTCGAATCCTGCCGGGGGCACTCCTCCTCAGATCAGGGCCATCCCGCTGGATTGCCGGCTCAGGCGGCCAGACATATCTCGAAAAATTTCGTCACACCTCCCGCCGCGCATTCGCCGGCCGTGGCCGTGTGGTGGCCCACGCAACCCCCCGGGTTCGCTGTCCGACTCGCTGTACGAGCGTTTTGCGGTTCACCATCCCGTTTCACCCTCTGAGGGAATTTGCCAACGCGACCAGCCTCGTCGCGTTCGGCATCTGCGCAGCTGCGGAAGTTGCTTCGCAGATCTAACGACATCGTGGAGTATGCGTCTGCAAAGGCAGGTAAGCCTTCGCGCGATTTGCTCGGAAGCGATACGCTCTAAGGGATTTCCTATCCGAGGGGTTGATTGTGGATATCAAACGAGTACTGGCAGGGGCATCGATCATCGGTGTCGTCGGCCTTCCGGCGTGGTTCATGGGCGCGGGAGTCGCTGCCGCAGAGCCTGTCGCCGGACCAGAATGCGCCGATCCGGCCACGTGTGAGCGGGCACCGGAAGAGCAGCCTGCGGAGAAGAAGAACACCGCGAACAAGGCGCCGATCCAGATTCCCGAGTCGTGGTCTCGCGAGGTCGCCAAGAACGTCGCCAACCTGCCGTCGCCGGTCGAGGCGAACGGCAGCGTCCCGGTCTCGGTCGGTCTGCCCGACGTGGTCCCGGACATCGGTCTCAGCGTGCCGTTCCATATCAACCCGCCGGCGGTGAACGTTCCGGGAATCGGACTGCCCGCCGTCGGTCTGCCGAGCGTGAACCTTCCGGCACCGCAGCTCGGCCCGCCGAACAACCCGCTGAACCTCGGCCCGCCGAACAACCCGTTCAAGCTGCCGAAGATCGGTTTCTGATCGGCATCTGACCAGATGACAGTGGCCGCCTCGCATCAGCGAGGCGGCCACTCTCGTTCTGCACACCAGGCCGCTCAGTACGCGTCGTGCAGGCGCATCCACTCATAGGGCGGTCGCTGTGGCCAGCCGGCCGGCGAGTCCTCCCAGGTCTCCTGGCGGCCGTACGGGGTGAGATCGAGCAGGTCGAAGACGAGCATGAACGGTTCCTCTCCGCGCTGGTACGTCGACCAGGTGTGGAACACGCGCTCGCCGTCGCGCAGGAAGACGCTGATGCCGTGGCGCTCCTCGCCGTCGACGGTGACGTGGAAGTCCTCGTTGAACGTCGACGCACCGGAAGACACCCACGGCAGATCCCAGCCCATCCGGTCGCGGAAGGCGAGCAGCGTCCCGACCGGTGCGCGGGACACGAGCACCAACGACGTGTCCTTGGCGTGCAGGTGCGACAGCGGGCCGAGATGGTCGGCCATCATCGAACAGCCCTCACACCCCTGCTGCCAGTCGCTGCCGAACATGAAGTGCTGGACGATCAGCTGGCGCCGCCCGTCGAACAGCTCTGCCAGGCTCACCGGACCGCTCTCCGTGTCGAACACGTAGGGCTCGGTCACCTCGACCATGGGCAGCCGGCGACGCGCCGCGCTGACCGAGTCCTTCAGCCGCATCAGCTCCTTCTCGCGGACCAACAATTGCGCACGGGCGTCTTCCCACTCCCGGCGCGAGACGACCTGAGGGAGGTTGTCGGCTGTCATGGTCGCACCAACTCCTTCACGGCATCGGCGACTCGGGTCAGCTGTCCGAGGTCGGAACTGGTCGGGATGAGGTGCACCTCGTCGGTGCCGATTCCCTCGAACTCCTCGAGACGTGCGAGCAGATCGTCCTCGGTGCCCGCGAACCCTGTGGCCGGCGCCATCGCGTCGACGTACTCGCCGGGAATCCAGTTCATGTAGCGGCGCAGGTGGCTGTGCACCTGGGCGCGCGCCGCGTCACGCTCGCCGATGGCGAACCAGAATGACGTGGCCAGGTGCGGCGCGGGTTTACCGGCCTCTGCCCACGCAGTCCTGGCGATGTCGAACAACTCGTTCTGCTTGGCGGTGTCGAGGTCGAGAGTCGTGCCGGCCATACCGTGGGCCCAGGACGCCGCGCTGCGCACGGTCTTGGGTCCGATGGTGCCGACGAGCAACGGTGGGCCACCGGGCTGAACCGGCGCCGGCCCCACCGGAAGCACCGAGTCGGTCAGCTTCTCCCCCGCCCACACCCGCTTCATCAGCGCGACCCTCCGGGCCATTTCCCGCATGGTCTGCGTGGCCGGGTCGGCGCCGACAGCCGCGTAATCCTCGTGCCGACCGCCGACGCCGATACCCACCGTCAACCGTCCGTCGCTGATGAGGTCGCCGGTCGCGAGGGCCTTGGCGAGCATCACCGGGTCGTGCAACTGCGGGACGATCACTGTCGTCACCAACCGGACGCGCTCGGTCCACGCGGCCACCGCACCGAGCAACGTCAGGCTGTCGGGGTTGTCGAAGGCGATCCGCTCACCCCAGCACAGCGCGGAGAACGGCCCGTCGTCGATCACCCGGACCCACGTCCGCAACATCCCCGAGTCGAGATCGGGTTCCATCACCGGCAGGGTCATTCCGATTCGCACACCGCGATTCTGGCACCCGGGGGGTTATCCCCCGCCCAGCTCTCCGGAAAACGCCGTGTCGCAACGGACGCGCACTCCATAGGTTGGACACATGGTCGCAGTCACCGCCAGCCCCCCGCCCGCGTCCGTCGCGGTCAGTGACACCACGTCACGACCCCGCGCCATCGGCGTCGTCTCAACCGCATCCATGCTCACCGGCGCCGCCATCGGCGTGGTGTGGTTCTGGATTCCGTTGGGCCTCCTCGTACTAGGATTGTCCTCGATCCCGTCGGTCATCGGATTCGCGTTGGCGGCAGTAGTTTTCGCGTATCTCGTCCGCGGGATCGACCGGGTCGAGCGGGTACGCAGCGAAGCGGTCTTCGGGATGCGCATCGGTCGGCCGTTCCGGCGCCTATCCGAGTACCCCGGGTTCCAGGGGTGGCTGCACCAGCTGTGGCTCGATGTCAGCAGCGCCCGGTTCTGGAAAGTTCTCGCCCACCACTACCTGCGCATGGTCTACGACATCCTGGCCACCGCGCTGGCGTTCGCGCTGCTGGCGTTCGGATTCCTGGCGCCCGCCGCCGCGCTGGCGATCGACCGCAGCGGCGGCGCCGCCGGTCTGGCGTTCCTCCCGCCGGCCCTGGCCTGGCCGCTGGCCGTCGTCGCCGTGGTGGCCTCGGTCGCCATCCTGATCTTCGCCCCGGCCCTCGACGCGACCATCGACCGCTGGCTGCTCACCCCGTCGCCCACCGCGGCACTGAAGTATCAGGTGAGTGCGCTGAGCGACGCTCGAGCCGGTGCGGTGTCGTCGGCGCAGACCGAACGGCACCGCATCGAGCGGGATCTGCACGACAGCGTCCAACCGCGGCTGGTATCGCTGGCCATGGCCATCGGCCTGGCGCAGACGAAACTCGACACCGATCTGCCCGCCGCCAAGCAGTTGATCGGCGAGGCGCACGACGAGGCGAAGAACGCCCTGGTCGATTTGCGCAACGTGGTGCGGGGTATCGCGCCGACGATCCTCGCCGACCGCGGGCTCGACGCGGCGTTATCGGCGGTCGTGCAGCGGGCCGAGAACTCCGGGGTGCCCACGACATTGAACCTGCACCTGCCCCGTCGACTGCCCGACGAGGTCGAATCCGTCGCCTACTTCGTCGTCGCCGAGGCCCTGACCAACGTCGCAAAGCACGCCGGCGCCAGTCAGGCCGTGGTCACCGTCCGGTTCGACGAACCGTCGAACTCCCTGTACGTGTCCGTCTTCGACGATGGTCGCGGTGGTGCGGCGATCACCGACGACGACAACGCCACCGGGCTCCGTGGCCTCGAGGAACGGGTGCGCGCGGCACGCGGCACGTTCTCGGTGTCCAGCCCGGCGACCGGACCCACCATCGTCACGGCGGTGCTGCCATGCGCATCGTGATCGCCGAGGATTCCGCGCTGCTGCGCGCCGGAATCGAACGCATCCTCGCCGACGCCGGCCACCAGGTGGTTGCCGGAGTTCCCGACGCCACCAACCTGCTACGGCTCGTCAATGAGACCCGACCGGATCTGGCGATCCTCGACGTGCGGATGCCGCCGACCTTCACCGACGAGGGCATCCGCGCCGCCGCGCTGCTGCGCAGCCAGAACCCGGAGTCGCCGGTGCTCGTGCTGTCGCACTACGTCGAGCAGCGCTACGCCGCCGAGTTGATCGCCTCGGACACAAGAGGATTCGGTTACCTCCTGAAAGACCGGGTGGCCGACGTCCCCGCCTTTCTCGACGCCGTCGAGGTCGTCGGCACCGGCGGTACGGTCCTCGACCCCGAGGTGGTCTCCCAGATCCTGGTGCGTTCACACCGGCGGGCGGCGCTCGAACAGTTGACCCCCCGTGAACACGAAGTGCTGCAACTGATGGCGGAGGGCAAGACGAACTCGGCGATCGCGCGGGGAATGCACATCTCGGTCGGATCAGCCGAGAAACACATCGCCTCGATATTCACGAAACTCAACCTGGCCCCCGACGAGACCGAGAACCGCCGCGTACTGGCCGTCCTGCGGTTCCTCGAATCATGAACGCGCGGAAGGATTTACCGATGACGACCATCGTCCCCCCACCCCCAGCTCCGATTGGCCCCCCGCCCGAGCTGTCCCCCGGCAGGCGGACCGCACTGCGGAGCGCCCTCATCGCCGCCGCAGCCGTCCTCGTCGTCGGTAGCGTTGCTGCGCTGGCCGTCACGGCGTGGGGGTTGAGCACCGTGCGCGTGCTCAGCGACAGCCACGCGCTGCCGACGGCCATGCGGTCGTTGGTGATCGACACCGCCGACATCCCGGTGGCGGTGCGGATCACCAGTGATCCAGACGCGAGCGAGGGCCGCGCGAACCTGCGCCTGGTGAACACCGCGAGTAGTGGCGATCACCGGCTCGCGGTCACCACTGCCGGGCCGGAGACCCGCATCGTCCTCGAGGGCCGGCCGTCGCCGACGTTCGGATGGGCGCGCGGCGGGGAGATCACCGTGACACTCCCGCCCGAACAGGCGCGCCGTCTCAGCGTGCGCACCCAGCAGGAGACCGGCGTGGTGCACGCCCAAGCCGACCTCGACCAACTGACCGCCCGCACCACCCACGGGGCGATCGTGCTCAGCGGGTCGGCCCGCCGCGTGGAGGTGCAGACCGTCGACGGCGAGGTGACCGCGCGTGATCCGATCTCGGTGCGTGAACGTTTCGCGGCCACCACATCCGAGGGTGAGATCATCGTCGACTTCCGCGACGCGGCCCCGCGCACCGTCGAGGCGATCAGCCGCACGGGCGACATCGTCCTCGGACTCCCCGACCGTGGTCCCTATCTCGTGCGCGCGCAGTCCGGCGACGCGACGCAGGTCCGGGTGGCGGAGACCTCCGACCCCGCCGAGGCGACAAGTGAGATCACCGCGCGCACCGACACCGGAAGCGTCGTGATCGAGGAGAGCGACGACGGCTGGGGTCGCTGAACGCATCGATGCTGCCATCCGCGGGTCAATCGCTGCCAGCGGAAATGATCGGCCTGACGTGCGGGTTTGAGCAGTCAGGAAACACAGGAAGCGTCCGAACCGCGACGACCGCCACGGCTCGAACACCCACCAGAGAGAAGTGAGAGAAATGACGAAGTTCGCAGCCACCACCCTGTTCGCCGGCGCCGCCGCCACCGCCATCCTCGGCTTGGCCGCCCCCGCCCAGGCCGCACCGGCCGGGCCGGGCAACGCCCAGAACACCGTCGAGCAGCTCGACGACCGCGGCTACGCCGTGCGGGTGAACCATCAGGGCATGGTCAAGCCGCTCGACCAGTCCAGCATCGTCGCGGTGCGCTACGACAACGACGACCGCGTCGTCTACGTCACGGTCCGCTGACGCCCGACCCACGTGGGGCCACCCGGAATCCGGGTGGCCCCTTTTTCGCTTCTGGCGTGTCACACCCCCTCGCTATGATCGAAAGCATGTTCGAGTACGAAGCGTCCCCGCAGCTAGACCTCGGTTTGGCGGATGCGTTCGCGCGGCGTAACCCACTCCAGACGGCTGAATCCGCGGGCCTGGTGGAGCGCATCGCGGCGGCGGCACGGCGGGAGAACCGCGACGCCGCGGCCCGGCTGGAGTTGGTCGGCGCGCTGTTCGCGCTGCGGCGGTCGCAGTGCAGTGAAACCGAGGGCTGGGCCGCCGACACCACCGATGCGGTAGCTGCCGAGGTGGCCGCGGCGTTGAACATCAGCCACGAGTACGCCTGCGATCAGGTCCGGCTGGCCCGCGCGCTGCGCGAGCGGCTGTCGCAGGTGGCCGCCGTATTCGCCGCCGGAGACATCAATAAAGATCTGGTCGAGACCTTGGTCTATCGGACCGGGCTGATCACCGACCCGGACATCCTGATGCGCATCGACGGGCAGTTGGCCGCCGCGGCATCGCGGTTGAAGACGATGACGCGGGGCAAAACGGCCGCCTATGTCGACCGGGTCATCGCCAGACTCGATCCCGATGCGGTGCGCCGCCGCAAGAACTCGGCCGAGAAGCGCGAAGTCTGGATGACCGATCGCCTCGACGGGATGACCGACATCGGCGGCACCGTGTTCACCACCACCGCGCGCGCCCTCGACCAACGCCTCAATGCGCTGGCCGCGACCGTCTGCAATGCGGACCCACGCACGGCGAAACAGCGGCGCGCCGACGCGATCGACGCCCTTACCGCCGGCGACGACCGGATGGCGTGCCGGTGCGGTACGCCCGACTGCCCGGCCGGCGGGCTGACCGCCGCCCCGGTCGTCATTCATCTCGTCACCGACACCCGCGACCCGGGCGACGGCTCGCTGATCGGAGCCGACGGGTGGTTGCCGCCCGAGCTGATCGCGGAGTTGGCGCCATCGGCCAAGCACCGGCCGGTCGTCCATCCGGGCGATTCCGGACCTGAGCGGGGCTACACGCCCAGCACCGCGCTGGCCGAGTTCGTCCGCTGCCGGGACCTGACGTGCCGGTTTCCCGGCTGCGATCGCCCCGCGGACCGCACCGACCTCGACCATACGATTCCGTTCGCCGCCGGAGGGCCGACGCAGGCGTCCAACCTGAAGTCCCTGTGCCGTCTTCATCACTTGCTCAAGACTTTTGGTGGCTGGCGCGACCAACAGCTACCCGACGGCACCGTAATCTGGACCAGCCCGGCCGGGCCGACCTACGTCACCAGCCCGGGTTCGGCGCTGCTGTTTCCCGTGCTGTGCGCGCCCACCGCGCCTGCGGTGCGCCGCGCGGGCATGAACGCATCCCAAGGCAACCGGCTGGCCCGCGTTCCTCAGCGCCGGCGGACCCGCGACCAGAACCGGGCCGCCGCCATCGCCGCCGAACGCGCGCACAACCGCGACGCGCGCGAAGCCCGCCGCCGACGGGTCCATCCGTACTTCCAGCCCGCCCCGACTCCCGACGCCAACGAAGAACCGCCGCCGTTCTGATCCGGAACTCTGATGTCGGCGGCATGGTTGATCCTTGCCGCCGTCGAAGGCGGCCTGCTTGACTGAGGTGGCCATGGCCATCACGTTCAACCACACGATCGTCGCCGCGAGCGACCGACAACAGTCGGCCGATTTCTTCACCGAGCTGTTCGGTCTGCCCGCCGCCCGCCAATTCGGCCCGTTCCTCGCCGTGGAACTCAACCACGGCGTCAGCCTGGACTTCATGCAGTCGGGGCCGGACGTGACGGTCCAGGCCCAGCACTACGCATTCCTGGTGTCCGAGGACGAGTTCGACGCCATCTACGCCCGTATTCGCGAGCGCGGCCTGAGCCACTGGGCGGATCCGCACGGCCACCAAGACGGCGAGATCAACCACCACGACGGCGGCCGTGGCGTCTACTTCCCGGACCCGTCCGGACACCGGCTCGAGATCATCACCCGCCCGTACGGTGCGGGCGCTTGACGCGGCTGCGCGTTGTCCAGTGGGGCACCGGCGCCGTCGGGACTGAGATCCTCGCGACGATCCTCGACCACCGCCCCGACCTGGAGCTCGTCGGCGTCAAGGTCTACTCCGAGACGAAGAACCACACGGATGTGGAAGCCATTCCCGCACAACAGGATCAGGAGATCGCGGCCGAACCGGGTTCGCCACCATGGCCACCCTGCCGCTGATCCGCAGCGCCGTCGGCTTCGGGAACTAGCTGGGGCCCTGCGGTTCGCCGCCGTCACCGTCGGCCGAATCGCGGGACTCCGGTTCGAGCGCAACACTCCACGACCGCCGGTGCGGGGTGTGCGGCTGTTGCTGTTTGCCGGACGGCCGCAGCGCCACCACGTTGCCGATCGCCCGGCGCAGTCCGGGCGGGCCTTCGACACGCAGGAAATCGCCGATGCGCCCGGCGCGGTAGCGCAGCGGGGAGCCGAGTAGTTCACCCATCACCACGCCGGCGCCGATCGCGAGCGCGGTGGCCGCCGCGGCCAGCGCTTGGGCCAATCCGGCCGCGATGTCACCGTCGACGGCGAAGTAGAACACCGCGCGGAAGACGGCCAGCCCCGGCAGCATCGGTGTGATCCCTGCGGTCGCGGTCACCAGCGCCGGCGCCTGCCGGCGAATCGAGATGAGGGTGGCGACCAGACCGACACCGACCGCCGCGCTACCGGTGGCGACCACCCCACCGAACCCCGCCGAGCCCAGGCCGATCAGCACCAGTTCGGCAAGCGCCGCCGCGCCACCCGCGGTGACCACCGAGCGCAGACGCGCGTAGCTGGCGATCGTCAGACATGCCCCGGCCAGTGCGGCGCCCGACACCGCAAGCAGGGCCGACACCGGTTGCGTCGGCATCACGAACGACTCCGTGGCGTCGACGTGCAGTGCGATGTGGACGCCCGCCAAGGCCGCGACCTGCAGCGCGGCGAGGATGCCGACGACGATGCCCGCGGTGAGGAACAGGACATCGCCGAGTCGCGCCACCGCGGTGACCATGTAGCCGGTCAGCGCATCCTGCACAGATCCGACGAACGTCAGCCCCGCCAGCAGCATCACGATCCCGGTCGCGACCAGCGCCGTCGGCTCCTGGCCGGCGAACAGGTAGGCCCCGACGGCGATCATCGTCGCGATGAAGGCACCCGCCGCCTGCTGGAAGAAGAACGGGGTGCCGATCCGGTTGAGCACCCGGCCGACGCGATCGATCAACGCCGACGACACGGCGGCCAGGATCCAGGTCTGCCAGCTTCCGCCGAGCAGCATCGCGATACCGAAGGCGAAGCCGGCCCACCCCGCCGTCGCGACCCAGCGGGGGTAAGGATGGGGCTGCTCGGTCAACACATCCATCGCTTCGTGGGCTTCGTCGACCGAGACACCGCCGGAGGTGATCCGCCGCACCAGCAGATCGAGTTCGGCGAGGCGCGAGTAGTCGGTCGAGCGCGCATGCACGGCCCGCACGATCGTGACCGGTGGGCTGTCGGCGGCCGGGAGCGCCGACACGAAGATGGTGGTGACGAAGACGTCGACGACGCAATCGGTGAGCTGGTATGCCTGCGCCACGTCCTGGGCGGTCGCGACGACGTCCGCGGTGCCCGACCCGGACGACAGCATCACCTCGGCCAGGCGGGCGGTGAGGTCGAGGACCTTGCGGGTGTGCCGGTCGCTCATCTGACCCGACACCGGCCTGCGCTGCCCGGCGCCCGACGCCGGGTCGCGCCGCCCCGGCACGGCGAGGTTCAAGGCGCGTCGGCGGCGAGCCGTTCCGTCTGGCCGCTCGGATTTCAATTCGACTCCACGCGGTTGCGGTGCCCGCGCTTGTGCTCCTGGTCGAGGTAGTCATCGGCCATGGACGCCACATGTTCGGGCAGCGCGCCGGCCGCCACGTCGGCCAGGCTGGTCTGCTCGAGCACCGAGCGCATGCTGGCGCGCAACGCCCGCCACACGTCGGTCAGCGCGGCGGTCGGCCCTGAGTAGGGCAGGTCGCCCAGTCCGATGTCGCGCACGCTGGCCAGCGGCCCGTCGATACAGCGCAACACGTCGGCGATGCTGATGTCGGCGGCGGGCCGGGCGAGCTCGTATCCGCCGTCGCGGCCGCGCTGGCTGCGCACCAGCCGGTCGGTGCGCAATTCGGAGAGGATGTCGACGAGGAACTGCGCCGGGATGCCCTGCGCTTTCGCCAGGTCGTCGGTTTTGACCAGCACACCGTCGTCGGCCGTGGCCAGTTGCACCATGGCCCGGACGGCATACTCCGCCTTGGCCGACATCCGCATGGTGGCCAGGCTAGTCGGGCGACGATCACGCGGCGACGGAGGAGCCGCGATGAGGTCCGGCAATCAGATCTAGTCGGGGATGTCCTGCGAGCTGGGCACCACCACCGCGAACAGGTCCGCCATTCCGGCGAGGCTGGCCGCCTGCATGGCCGCGGCGGGCACCGTGTCATCGCTACCGAGGCCCGGCAGCGCGCGGGTTGCGGTCGCCGATGCGACGACCGTCGGCGCATAGCCGAGGTTGAACGCACCCCGCGCCGTGGAGTTCACGCACATGTGTGTCATGAAGCCGACCAGCACCAGATTCGACGCGCCGACCGCTTTGAGGCGTTCGTCGAGCTCGGTCTGCACGAACGAGTTCGGGAACTGCTTGACGATGACGGGCTCACCCTCCCGCGGTGCGACGATCGGCACGATCGCCCCGCTCTCGCCCTCGATGTCGTAGAGCGAATCCGGCCCGTCCGAGTGCTGGATGTGGATGACCGGGATGCCGGCCGTGCGCGCCCGGTCGAGCAGCGCCGCGGCGTCCTCCAGCGCGGCCTCGACACCTTCGAGTTCCATCACACCGCGGGTGTAGGTGTTCTGGCAGTCGATGAGCACCAGGGTCGACTGGGACAGGTTGACGGGCTGCTGAGGCAGGTCGGCCAGCACGCGCAGGGTTGGATTCACCACGACACCGAGCCTACTCAGCGCGTGACGGCCAGCACCGCCTCCGCCAGTTCCGGCCGGCACACCACCAGGTCGGGCAGCTTGGGGTCTTCTCTGTTGTAGATCAGCGGTGAGCCGTCGATCCGCGAGGTGTGCAGTCCGGCGGCGCGGGCGACGGCGACCGGCGCGGCCGAATCCCACTCGTACTGTCCACCGGCGTGCACGTAGACATCCGACAGACCCTGCATGATCGACGCGACTTTCGCTCCGGCCGAACCCATTTCGACCAGCGTTCCACCGAGGGCGTCGCGGACCGCCAGCGCGATGGCCGGCGGCCGGGTACGCGACACCACGATGCGCGGGGGCCCGTCGAACGCCCTCGGGGTGGCGACATCGGGTGTGGCCAGCGTGGTGTTCTGCGCGGGCAGCGCGACGGCACCGGCCACCAGCTCGCCGGATTCCCAGAGAGCCACGTGGACAGCCCAGTCGTCACGGCCGAGTTCGGAGAACTCCCGGGTGCCGTCGAGCGGGTCGACGATCCACACGCGCTGCGAACGCAGCCGCACCGGATCGGCTTCTTCTTCAGGACCTTCCTCCGAGAGGACCGCGTCACCGGGTCGCTGCTCGGCGAGCTCGGCCATCAGGAAATCGTGAGACCGCTTGTCCCCGGCGGCTTTCCGTTCGTGGACCGAGGCGTCGGCGAATTCCGCGCGCACGTCGAGCAGCAGGTCACCCGCCCGGGTGGCCAGCCGCGCAGCCAGTTCGTGGTCGTTCACCGGCCGGCGTCCAGCATGTCGACGACCTGTTGGGCCAGTTCGTCGACGCCGCGGTCCGGGGTCAACCGCAGGTCCGGGTTCTTCGGCCGCTGATAGGGGCTGTCGATGCCGGTGAAGTGGGTGATCTCCCCGGCGCGCGCCTTCGCGTACAGCCCCTTCGGATCGCGCCTCTCACAGTCGGACAGCGGCGTATCGCAGAACACCTCGAAGAAGTCGTAACCCTGGTCGACGTGGACCGCGCGGGCCAGCTCCCGGTGCTCGATCAGCGGGCTGATCGCCGGAACCAGCACCGTCAGGCCCGAATCGGCCATCAGCGTCGCGATGTGGGCGAGCCGCCGCAGGTTCTCGGCCCGGTCGGCCATCGAGAAGCCGAGGTCGGCGTTGAGGCCGTGGCGCAGGTTGTCGCCGTCGAGAACGTACGCCGGACAACCGCGTTCGAGTAGCTTCTGCTCCACCTGCATCGCCACCGAGGACTTCCCCGAACCCGAAAGGCCGGTGAACCACACGGTGCGGCCCTTCGAGAGCCGGTCCTCCGCACTGACCAGCGACTGGTGCCGGACGGTGTTCGGGGTGGCCGAGCGCGAGGCCACCGGCGTGGTGTCGCGGACCATGCCCGCGGCGACGGTGCCGTTGGTGTCGGGGTCGATCAGGATGAAGGACCCCGTCGCGGCGTTGCGGGAGTACTCGTCGAGCAGCAGTGGCTGCTGGGTGCGCAGCGTGACGCGGCCGAGTTCGTTGAGCTTGAGCGCGGTGGCCGACTTGTCGCGGTGCAGCGTATTGACGTCGAGGCGGTAGTCCAGTGCCGCGACGCGCGCGCGGGTGACCCGCGTGGTGTTCTTGATCAGGTATTCGCGGCCGGGTTCGAGCGCTTCAGTGTCGGCCATCCAGCAGATCGTGGCGTCGAACTCGTTCGACACGTGCGGCTGGTTGTTGACGCGGGCGATCACGTCGCCGCGGGAGACGTCGATGTCGTCGGCGAGGCTGACTGACACCGCCATCGGCGGGAACGCCTCGACGACCGGGCCGGTCGGCGAGTCGATCGCGGTGATGCTGCTGGACTTTCCGCTGGGCAGCACGACGATCTCGTCGCCCACGCGCATCACACCGCTGGCCACGGTGCCGGCATAGCTGCGGTGGTCGGCGTGGTCGCGGGTCTGCGGGCGGATCACGTACTGCACGGGGAAACGGACGTCGGTCAGATTGCGGTCGCCCGCGATGTAGACCTCTTCGAGGTGGCTCAGCAGCGCGGGTCCCTCGTACCACGGGGCCTTGTCCGACTTCGTCACGACGTTGTCGCCCAGCAGCGCCGACATCGGGATCGTGGTGACGTCGTGGATGTCGAGGCGTGCGGCGAACGCGTGGAACTCGTCGCGGATGTCGTTGAACTTCTCCTGATCCCAGTCGATCAGGTCCATCTTGTTGACGGCGAGCACGATGTGCTGCACGCCGAGCAGCGAGGCCAGGAACGCATGCCGGCGGGATTGTTCGAGCAGCCCGTGGCGCGCGTCGACGAGCACGATCGCCAGCTGCGCGGTCGACGTGCCGGTGACCATGTTGCGGGTGTACTGGATGTGACCCGGCGTGTCGGCGATGATGAATTTCCGCTTGGCCGTGGCGAAATAGCGGTAGGCGACGTCGATCGTGATGCCCTGCTCACGCTCCGAACGCAGACCGTCGGTGACCAGGGCGAGGTCGGTGTAGTCGTTGCCGCGTTCCTTGGAGGTGCGTTCGACGGCCTCGAGCTGGTCCTCCATGACGGCCTTGGAGTCGTAGAGCAGGCGGCCGATCAGCGTCGACTTGCCGTCGTCCACGGATCCCGCGGTGGCGATCCTCAGGAGCGTCATCGTGCTCATCGTCCAATCCCCCGTCGCTTCGCTCGCCCCATCAGAAGTAGCCTTCTCGCTTGCGGTCTTCCATCCCGGCCTCGGAGATGCGGTCGTCGGCGCGGGTGGCGCCGCGTTCGGTCAGCCGGGACAACGCGGTCTCGGCGATGATGTCCTCCACCGAGGACGCGGTCGATTCGACGCAGCCGGTGCACGTGACGTCGCCGACCGTGCGGAATCGCACGCTGGTCTCGAAGACGGGTTCGTCGTCGCGGGGCGCCATGTACGGATGGACGGCGAGCAGCATCCCGTCACGCTTGAACACCGGGCGGGTGTGCGCGTAGTAGATCGCGGGCAATGTGATGCCCTCGGCGCCGATGTAGGCCCAGATGTCGTATTCGGTCCAGTTCGACAGCGGGAACACCCGAATGTGCTCACCCTTGCGGTGGCGGCCGTTGTAGATGTTCCACAGCTCGGGGCGCTGCGCCTTCGGATCCCACTGGCCGAACTCATCGCGGAAGCTGAACACCCGCTCCTTGGCGCGGGCCTTCTCCTCGTCGCGGCGCGCGCCGCCGAAGGCCGCGTCGAACTTGTTCTCGCGGATCGCGCGCAGCAGTGTGACGGTCTGCAGGGGGTTGCGCGACGGCCCGTTGTCGACGACCCGGCCGGCGTCGATGTCCTCCTGCACCGAGGCGACGACCAGGCGCACACCGTTCTCGCCGACCAGGCGGTCGCGGGTCTCGGTGACCTCGTCGAAGTTGTGGCCGGTGTCGACGTGCATCACCGGGAACGGCAGGCGTGCCGGCGCGAAGGCCTTGATCGCCAGGTGCAGCATGACGATCGAGTCCTTGCCGCCGGAGAACAGCAGCACCGGCCGCTCGAACTCGGCGGCGACCTCGCGGATGATGTGGATCGCCTCGGCCTCGAGCAGGCGCAGATGGCTCAGCTCGTACTGGCCCGGCTCGGGTGCGGTTACCTGAGCGGCTGTCATCGCATTCCTCGTTAAGTTGGTTGAACTTGCCAGATTTACGCAGATGACCGGAAATTACCGGCTGGGCGAGGCCGGTGTCAAGGAACTGTCGAGTGTGTGCTGACGGCGCCGAGTGTGTACTCAGGGCGGCGTCGCGGCCGGATCACCGCCCTGACGTCACAGTCGACGCCGTCACGACATGGGTCAGCCGGATTGCAGGTCGTAGACGGTCGTCCCGCCCACCTGCATCGGCGCGAAGTTCGCCTTGACCCATGCGGTGATCTCGGCTGCGGTGCCGTCGCGCTCGAACCCGGGGGGTCCGCCGGGGCCGCCCCGGTCCCTGCCGATGAAGTACCGCACGTCGTGGTCGGCGACGTACTGCTGGAACTGCGCGAGTGTCGGTGAGTCGTCCGATCCGCTGAAGCCCCCGATCGCCATGATCGACGCCCCGCTCTGCAGTTGCAGACCCGACGCACCCATCGAACCGACACTGGCTGCGGCCCAACGGGTGTCGGCACCGCGGACGAGCTCCTGCAACGCGGCGTCGTCCATACCGAGACCCGGTCCGCCGGGCGGCATCCCACCGAAGCCGTCGCCACGGGCCGGACCCGACATGGTGCCGGGACCGCTGGCCGGGTGCACCACGTTGTAGACCGCGAAGGCCGTGGGCGCCGCGAGGCCGGCCAGCGCGGCGGCGATCACGGCAGCGACCGCCGCCCGTCCCAGGCGGTGCGCACCGACGGCCATCACCGCTGCGACCGCCACGGCGAGCACCAGCACCACCCAGCGCAACCACGGCAGCCACTCGGGAGTGCGAACGAGCAGGACGAACGCCCACACGCCGGTCGCCGCCATCATCGCGGCCAGCGTGACCCGGGGCACCACAAACCTTCTGCCACGCCACGATTCCGCGGCCGCGATACCGACCAGCGCCGCCACGGCCGGGGCCAGCGCCACGGTGTAATAGGGGTGGATGATGCCGTCCATGAAGCTGAAGACGGCGCCGGTCACCACCAGCCAGCCGCCCCACAGCAACAGGCTCGCGCGCACGGAGTCGGTGCGTGCGGCCCGCCGGGTGAACCAGATGCCGGCGGCCAGGCCGATGAGCGCGGCGGGAAGCAACCAGGACGCCTCGACGCCCATCGAGTCCCCGAAGAGCCGACCGATACCGGGCTCACCGCCGAAGAACAGGTGCGCGCCACCTCCCGGGCCGCCACCGGGGCCACCGCCGGGAGGACCACCGCCGGGAGGACCACCACCCGGTCCCCCGCCCGGCCCACCACCGCCGGCGATGCGCTGGATCCCGTTGTAGCCCAGCGCGAGTTGCAGCAGGCTGTTGTCCGTCGACCCACCGATGTACGGACGTGACGACGCGGGCCACACTTCGACCAGCACCAGGTACCACCCGGCGGAGACCACCACCGTGGCCGCGCCGACGGCCAGTTTGCCGACCCGCTGCCACAGCCCCACCGGCGCGGCGATCAGGAACGCCACCGCCAGACCGGGCATCACCAGGAACGCCTGCAGCATCTTGGTGAGGAACGCGAAGCCCAGTGCGCAACCCACGAGGACCATCCATCGGGTGCCCGCGGTCTCGATCGCCCGCACCATGGCGTAGGCAGCGACGATGAGCAGCAGGACCAGCAGCGCGTCGGGGTTGTTGAAGCGGAACATCAGCGCGGCCACCGGGGTCGCGGCCAGCACCGCGCCGGCGATCAGACCTGCCGCCGGACCGCTGACCCGTCGCACCGCGGCGAACAACACCCCGACCGCGGCGACGCCCATCAGCGCCTGCGGCAGCAGCATCGTGAACGCGCTGAACCCGAACAGCCTGGCCGACAACACCATCAGCCACAGCGACGCCGGTGGTTTGTCGACGGTGATGGAGTTTCCGGGGTCCAGCGAACCGAACAGCCACGCCGTCCAGTTCTGCGTTCCTGCCTGCACGGCGGCGGCGTAGTACTCGTTGGCCCAGCCCGAGGCACCCAGCCCCCACAGGTAGAGCACGGCGGTGGCGGCGAGCAGAGCCAGCAGCGCGGGACGTTCCCAGCGCGCACGGGACTCGGCCGCGGCGGGCGCCGCGGAGTGGGGCGCGTCGGCGGCCACGGTCATGTCGAATCCTATGCAGTCAGAGGGAAATCAGCGGGTGCGCCGCGGGTGGAACACCCATCCGCGCAGCAGCACGAATCGCATGACGGTCGCGGCGAGGTTGGCGGCCACCAGGACGCCCAGCTCGACGAACCGGTGCGGTTCTGCGGCGATGGAGTGCAACAGGGCCAGCGATCCGCTGGTGATGCCCAGCGCGATGGCGAACACGATGAGGCCTTCGAGGTGATGGCGCCCGACCCCTTGACGTCCGGTCACACCGAAGGTGAAGCGCCGGTTGGCCGCCGTGTTGCCGATCGCCGTCACACCCAGTGCGATCAGGTTCGCGGCCTGGGCTCCCAGCCAGTCGCGGGTCAGCACGAAGAGCACCAGGTAGGCCAGCGTGGAAACCACACCCACCGCCCCGAACCGCACCGCGTGCCGCAGCAGGGATCGCGAGGCGGCCGGTGGGCGCGGCGGGGCGAACTGCGCGGCCAGCAGCTGCACCGGGATCGACCCGTTGGCGAAACCACGCAGCAGCCGGCCGATTCCCCGGAGGTCGGCGGTGGCCGTCGAGACGATGTCGACGCGGCTGTCGGAGTCGTCCACCCAGTCCACGGGCACTTCGTGGATGCGCAGCCCGCTGCGCTCGGCGAGCACCAGCAGTTCGGTGTCGAAGAACCACCCGGTGTCGGAGACATACGGCAGCAGCTGACGGGCCACGTCGGCGCGGATGGCCTTGAACCCGCACTGCGCGTCGGAGAACCGTGCGGACAGCGTCGATTTCAGGATCAGGTTGTAGCACCGCGAGATGAACTCACGCTTGGCGCCCCGCACGACCCGGGCGCCGCGGCTCAGCCGGGTGCCGATCGCGAGGTCGGAGTGTCCCGAGATCAGCGAGGCGACCAGCGGTGCGAGGGCGGCCAGATCGGTGGACAGGTCGACGTCCATGTACGCCAGCACCGGAGCATCGGATTCGGACCACACCGCATGCAGGGCGCGGCCGCGGCCCTTCTCCTCCAGCCGCACGAACCGCACATCGGGCAGTTCGGCGGCGAGTTGCGCGGCGATCTGCGGGGTGGCGTCCGCGCTGGCGTTGTCGGCGATGGTGATGCGCGCCGGGAACGGGAAGTGGTCGCGCAGGTGGCGGTGCAGGCGGCGCACCGAATCAGCGAGTACGGCCTGCTCGTTGTAGACGGGGACGACGACGTCGAGCACCGGCACGCCCGCGGCGCGGGCCGCCTCCACGACGTCGGGACGGGACGCGAAGGAGCCCCGGCCCGCACGGTCAGCGTCGAGTTCCACGGCGATGTCTGTCATGTCCACCATGGTCTCGGCACCGGGTGTGCCCTCGATGGGGTGAAGCTATGTGCTGGCTGTGAGTCACGCCGCGGCCTCGCTGAGGTCGTAGACGACGACACCGTCGACCAGCAGGCGTTCGTAATGCGCCTGCACCCACTCCGCGATGTCCGCGGCCGCCCGGCTGCCGCTCTGGGGGGTGCGGTCGCCGAAACCGAGGGTCGACCGGCCGCCGATGAAGTAGTGCACGTCACCGTCGGCGACGTAGCGCTGGAACTGCTCCAAGGTGGGCGACGGGTCGGTGCCGTTGAACCCGCCCAGCGCCAACACTGGTGCGTTGCTTGCCAATTGGTATCCCGCCGCATTGTTCGACCCGACCACCGAGGCGGTCCAGCGGTACTGATCGGCATCGCGGGCCAGCGTAGCGGTGAGCTCCGGGCCAGGCTCCGGCGAGGTCAACAATCCGGGAGGCCCCCCGAAACCCCCGCGGTCCGGGCCGACCGACGGGATGGCGCCGGTGTGCGGGGCCGCCGCAGTGGCGACGGAATAGGCCGCGGGCGCGGCAAGGCACGCGGCGACGGCCACCGCGGCCACCGCACGGGCGACGCCGTCGGGCAGCCGGCCCACCACGACCAGCAAGGCGGCCGCCCCCACTCCCCCGACCGCGACGGCGGCCCGCAGCCACGGCAGCCAGTCGACGTTGCGCGACAGCAGCACCGCGGCGAGCACCACGGTGATCAGGACCACACCGGCCAGGGCTACGGCGCACGGTGGGCGAAAGCGGTTCTCCCACAGCAGGTGTGCACCGATGCCGATCACCGCGGCGATCGCCGGCGCCAGCGCCACCGTGTAGTACGAGTGCACGATGCCGTTGGCGAAGCTGAACACCACGGCCGTTACGACCAGCCAGCCACCCCAGTTGAGCAGGGCGGCGCGGGTGGCGTCGGTGCGCGGCGCCCGACGGGTGAGCAGCAACCCGGCGCCGAGGCAGATCAGCGCAGCGGGCAACAGCCAGGCGATGTCGAGGCCCATCCCGAAGCCGAACAGGCGGCCCGCCCCGACATCGTGGTTGAGGTTGCCCAGTCCGCCCGGCTCGTTGCCGGTGAGCCGGCCGAATCCGTTGTACCCCAGGGCGAGTTCGATGACGCTGTTGTTCTGCGAGCCGCCGATGTAGGGGCGGTTGCCGGCCGGCCACACCTCGGCCAGCAGCAGATACCAGCCGCCTGCCGCCACCATCGCCGCCGCTGCGCCGACCAGAGCGAGAACGCGGCGGCCGACCGGACGGCTCCCGGCGACCAGATACGCGAGGGCGAATCCGGGCAGCACCAGGAATGCCTGCAACATCTTGGCCAGGAACCCGAACCCGACGGCCACCCCGGCTGCGACCAGCCACCAGCGGCCGGCGTCGCGTTCACAGGCCCGTGTGACGCAGTAGCCGCCGACCACCAGCAGCAACACCAGCAGCGCATCGGGGTTGTTGAACCGGAACATCAGCGCCGCCACCGGCGTCAGCGCGAGGACGGCCCCGGCCAGCAGCGCGGCGCCCGGCCCGGTCACGCGCCGCACCGCGGCGTACAGCACCGCGACGGCAGCCACCCCCATCAGGGCCTGCGGCGCCAGGATGCTCCAGGAGTTCAGCCCGAACAGCCGCACCGAGAGGTCCATCACCCACAGGGCGGCCGGGGTCTTGTCGACGGTGATCGCATTCGAGGCGTCGCTGGAGCCGAAGAGCATGGCCGTCCAGTTCTGCGCCCCGGCCTGCGCGGCGGCGGAGTAGAACGCGTTGGCCCACCCGCTGGCCGACAGGTTCCACAGGTAGAGCACCGCGGTCGCGGCGAGTAACACCCCGAGCGCCGCCCTCGGCGAGCAGACGCGAAAGTGCCCTTTTTGCGGGTTTTTCGGGCAGTTTTGCGTCTGCTCGGCAGGAAGGGCCAGGGTCACCAAACCCATGGTGGCGGCCCCGGCTAGGCGCCCGATTGGTCCGACCTGTGCGTTGGCTGTGCGCCGCCAGGCAGTGTCACCGCGAATTCGGTGTGACCCGGCGCGCTGTCCACGTCGATGCGGCCTCCGTGTGCCTTGACGACCGCCGCGACGATGGCCAGACCCAGCCCGGTGCTGCCGCCGCGGCGTGAGCGGGAGGAATCACCGCGGGCGAACCGCTCGAAGATCTCCGGCCGCAGTGACGGCGGGATGCCGGGGCCGTTGTCGGTCACGGTCAGCACGGCGCCACCGCCGTCGGCGACCGCGAGCGACGTCGTCACCGAGGTGCCGGGCGGGGTGTGCACCCGCGCATTGGCCAGCAGGTTGGCCAGCACCTGGTGCAGACGGGCCTCGTCGCCGTCGACCACCACCGGCTCCTCGGGCAGGTCCAGCGACCAGAGGTGTTCGGGGCCGGCGGCGTGCGCGTCGCTGACCGCGTCGACGACCATCCGGGACAGGTCGACCGGTTCGCAGTCCAGGGGCCGGCCCTCGTCGAGGCGGGCCAGCAGCAGCATGTCCTCGACCAGCCGCGTCATCCGCGCCGTCTCGGATTCCACCCGGTTCATCGCGTGCGCGACGTCGTCGGGCAGCGCGTCCGAATGACGTTGCGCCAGTTCGGTGTACCCGCGGATGGCGGCCAGCGGGGTGCGCAGTTCGTGGCTGGCGTCGGCAACGAACCGGCGCACCCGGGTCTCGCTGGCCTGCCGCGACGACAGCGCCCCGGCGATGCGGTCGAGCATCCGGTTCAGCGAGGTCCCGAGCCGGCCGATCTCGGTGTGCGCGCTCGCCGGGTCGACGTCGACGATCGGTGTGGGCAGCCGCACCTCGCCGCGGTCGAGTTCGAGGTCGGCCACTTCCCGCGCGGCCTCCGACACCCGCGACAGCGGCGCCAACTGCCTGCGGATGATCCACACCCCCGCCGCGGTGGCGACGATCAGCGCGATCGCCGCCACCACGCAGAAGATGACCAGCACAGTGAGCAGTGTGTCGTCGACATCGGAGGTCGGCAGACCGGTGACGATGACCTCCGCCGGTCCCCGGGCGGGCAGCGCAAGGACCCGGTACCGGCCAAGCCCGTCGAGGGTGACGCTGTGCGGCGTCTCGTCGACCGGCACCCCGGCGAGCTGACGGGCGGCCACATCACTGATTTCCACGCGCGCGCCGTCGGCGGTGATCACGCCGGCGTCGACCGGGGCGCCGTGAGAGACCACCGCACCGACCGTGCGGACCGCCTGGCCCGGCGCGTTGAGGAAGGCGGGCCCGGGTCCGGTGTCGTCGCGGATGATCCGCCGGTGCGGAAACTCCGGCGGCGGCGGGTACCGCGTGCCCGGCATCATCATCGGCGGCGGCGGACCGAACACGAACAGGCCGGCCGAGCGACGCGCGGTCTCGGCGAGCTGGGTGTCGAGCTGATTTACCAGAAACCGCTGAAGGGCGATCTCAGTGCCGACCCCGACCGCGGCACACACCAGCGCGAGCAGCACGATCTGCGTCGCCAGCAGGCGGCCGCGCAGTGACCACGTGCGCGGGGCCAGCAGCCGCGTGCGGCCGGCCGGCTCAGCGAGCGGCGGGTTTGAGGACATACCCTGCGCCGCGCAGCGTGTGGATCATCGGGTCACGGCCGCTGTCGATCTTCTTGCGCAGGTACGACACGTACAGCTCGACGATGTTGGAGCGGCCGCCGAAGTCGTAGCTCCAGACCCGGTCGAGGATCTGCGCCTTGCTCAGCACCCGCTTGGAGTTGCGCATCATGAACCGCAGAAGCTCGAACTCCGTTGCGGTCAACGTGATCAGCTCACCGCCGCGGGTGACCTCGTGGCTGTCCTCGTCGAGCACCAGGTCGCCGACGACGATCTTCGCGCCGCCGGTCTCGGCGACCCCGGTGCGGCGCAGCAGGGCGCGCAGCCGCAGCACCACCTCTTCGAGCGAGAAGGGTTTGGTGACGTAGTCGTCGCCGCCCGCGGTCAGCCCGGCGATACGGTCCTCGACCGAATCCTTGGCGGTGAGCAGCAGCAGCGGTAGGCCGGGGATCTGCTCCCGCAGCCGGGCCAGCACGTCGAGCCCGCTCATATCGGGCAGCATGACGTCGAGCACCACCACGTCGGGCGGATTCTCGCGGGCCAGCGCGATCGCGGACGCGCCGTCTCCCGCGGTCGCGATGTCCCAGCCCTCGTAGCGCAGCGCCATCGAGACGAGTTCGGCGAGCACCGGTTCGTCGTCCACGACGAGCACCCGCACCGGGTTGCCGTCGGCGCGGCGCATGACCGACCGCTCGGTGTCGGTCTGGTTGGGGCTCATGGCTCCATTATTCGCGTCGCGATGGGCCGGCCCTGTGCGTTGTCTATGCGCGCGCTGTGAGACGGCGCCGAATTCACACTCGGCGCACAGCGTGCACCCATACTGGGCCCGCAGACTCGTGGGATGACTGACGTGTGGGGTTCGCCCGCTGAGGGGCGTTGGAGCGTCCGGGAGACCGCGGCGGCCGTCGCGGTGGCCGCCGTCATCGCCGCGCTGGGCGGCGGCGTGATCTACGCGGCCACCGACGAGGGGACCGCGGGCCCCGGCTCGCACCAGTTCGGTCCGCCGCCCGGCGGCTTCGGCGGCCAGGGCGCACCGCCACCGCCGCAGCCCTGAGCCAGCGGGGGCGGACGCCTCTCTCTACCCTCTAGCCCATGCAGCCTCGCACCGGCAGTCGCCGATGACGCGCTTCCTCGCGCGCAGGCTGCTCAACTATGCGGTGCTGCTGGCGCTGGCGTCGTTCCTGACGTTCACGCTCACCTCGCTGACTTTCTCGCCGCTGGACAGCCTGCTCGAGCGCAGCCCACGTCCGCCGCAGGCCGCGATCGACGCGAAGGCCGCTGAACTCGGCCTCGACAAGCCCATCCCGCTGCGATATGCGCAATGGGTCGGCGACGCGGTGCGCGGCGACTTCGGCACCACCGTCACCGGTCAGCCGGTGTCCGAGGAGCTGTGGCGGCGCATCGGCGTCAGCCTGCGGTTGCTGGTCATCGGATCGGTGCTGGGCACGGTGATCGGCGTGGTCGTCGGCGCGTGGGGCGCGGTCCGGCAGTACCGATTGTCCGACCGGGTGATCACGCTGGTGTCGCTGCTGGTGTTGTCGACGCCGACGTTCGTCATCGCCAACCTGCTGATCCTCGGTGCGCTCAACGTCAATTCGTGGCTGGGCGCGCAGCTGTTCGAGTACACCGGCGAAACGTCGCCCGATGCCGTCGGCGGGCCGTTCGACCAGTTCGTCGACCGCCTCCAGCACCTGATGCTGCCGACGGTCACGCTCGCACTCGCCGCCATCGCGGGGTTCAGCCGCTATCAGCGCAACGCGATGCTCGACGTGCTGGGCCAGGACTTCATCCGCACCGCCCGCGCCAAGGGCCTCACCCGGCGCCAGGCGCTGTTCAAACACGGTCTGCGCACCGCGCTGATCCCGATGGCGACGCTGTTCGCCTACGGGGTGAGCGGACTGGTCACCGGCGCGGTGTTCGTCGAGAAGATCTTCGGCTGGCACGGGATGGGCGAATGGGTGGTGCAGGGCATCGCCACCCAGGACACGAACATCATCGCGGCGATCACGGTGTTCTCCGGCGCGACGATCCTGTTGGCCGGGTTGCTGTCCGATGTGATCTATGCGGCGCTGGACCCGAGGGTGCGTGTGGCCAGATGACGGATTCGACGTCCACCAGCGCCCGCTCCGGCCTGCACACCGAGCGGTTCGCCTCGCGACGCACGCTCGTGCGGCGCCGGTTCCTGCGCAACCGGCCCGCCGTCGGCGCCCTGATCTTGCTGGTGCTGATGTTCGCCGGCTGCTACCTGTTGCCGCCGCTGCTTCCGTACAGCTACACCGAACTCGACTACTACGCGCTGCAACAGCCGCCGTCGGGAGAGCACTGGTTCGGCACCAATGCGCTGGGCCAGGACCTGCTGGCGCAGACGTTGCGCGGCATGCAGAAGTCGATGCTCATCGGCGTCGCCGTCGCGTTCATCTCCACGATCATCGCCGCCACCGTCGGCGCGATCGCCGGCTATTTCGGCGGGTGGCGGGACCGCGCACTGATGTGGCTGGTCGACCTGCTGCTCGTGGTGCCGAGCTTCATCCTGATCGCGATCGTCACGCCGCGAACGCGGGACTCCGGCACGATCCTGTGGCTGATCCTGCTGCTGGCGGCGTTCTCGTGGATGATCAGCTCGCGCATCGTTCGCGGCCTGACGATGAGTCTGCGCGACCGCGAATTCGTCGTCGCCGCGCGCTACATGGGCGTGCCGCACTGGCGGATCATCGTGCGCCACATCGTCCCCAATGTCGCGTCGATCCTCATCATCGACACCGCGCTCAACGTCGGGTTGGCGATCCTGGCCGAAACCGGGCTCAGCTTCCTGGGTTTCGGCGTGCAGCGGCCCGACGTGTCGCTGGGCACGTTGATCGCGGACGGGACGGCCTCGGTGACGACCTTCCCCTGGGTGTTCCTGTTCCCGGCCGGGGTGCTGATCCTGATCGTGTTGTGCGCCAACCTCGTCGGCGACGGCCTTCGCGACGCGATCGACCCCGGTGCGCGGCCGTCCCGGAAAGGCCGGAAAAAGTGAGCCTGCTGGAGGTGTCCGGGCTGACCGTGACTTTCGCGACCGACACCGAGCAGGTGGCGGCGGTGCGGGGGCTGGACTATCACGTCGACGCCGGCGAGGTGGTCGCGCTGGTCGGCGAGAGCGGTGCCGGTAAGTCGGCCGGCGCGATGGCGGTGGCCGGTCTGCTGCCCGAACACGCCGAGGTGGCAGGTTCGGTGCGGTTGCACGGCGAGGAACTGCTCGGCCTGTCCGATGCGGAGATGTCACGCATCCGGGGGCGCCGGATCGGCACGGTCTTCCAGGATCCGATGTCGGCGCTGACGCCGGTCTACACCGTCGGTGACCAGATCGCCGAAGCAGTGCGCGTGCACAACCGCGGCCTCGACAAACGCGCGGCCCGCGCCCGGTCGGTCGAACTGCTCGAACTGGTCGGCATCGCCCAGCCGGACCGCCGCGCCCGGGCGTTCCCGCATGAACTGTCCGGCGGTGAGCGACAACGGGTCGTCATCGCGATGGCGATCGCCAACGATCCCGATCTGCTCATCTGCGACGAGCCCACGACCGCACTCGACGTGACCGTGCAGGCGCAGATTCTCGACGTGCTGCGGACCGCGCGCGACGTCACCGGAGCCGGCGTCCTGATCATCACCCATGACCTCGGGGTGGTCGCGGAGTTCGCCGACCGGGCGCTGGTGATGTACGCCGGCCGCGCGGTCGAGATGGCCACGGTGTCCGAGCTCTACACCGCACGCCAGATGCCCTACACCGTCGGACTGCTGGGCTCGGTGCCGCGCCTGGACGCATCGCAGGGTGCGCGGCTGGTGCCCATCCCCGGGGCGCCGCCGTCCTTGGCGGCCCTGCCTCCCGGCTGCCCGTTCGCGCCGCGCTGTCCGCTGGCGATCGACGAATGCCGGGCCGCCGAACCGGAGCTCATCGAGGTGGCGCCGGGTCACCGGGCGGCGTGCATCCGCACCGAACACGTCGCGGGTCGCGGCGCCGCCGAGGTGTACGGCGTGTCCACCACGCCGCATTCGTCGCCCGCACCGACCGGCAGCCCGGTGGTGCTGCGGGTGCGTGATCTGGTGAAGACCTACACCCTGACCAAGGGCGCGGTGTTCCGGCGCCAGATCGGCGAGGTCCGCGCCGTCGACGGCGTCAGCTTCGAACTACAGCAGGGCCGCACACTCGGAATCGTCGGGGAATCCGGCTCGGGCAAATCGACCACGCTGCACCAGATCCTCGAACTCGCGCCGCCGCAGGCCGGCTCCATCGAGGTGCTCGGCGCCGACGTGTCGTCGCTCGGGTCGCGGGAGCGGCGTGCGTTGCGCGGTGACCTGCAGGTCGTGTTCCAGGATCCGGTCGCCTCACTCGACCCGCGGCTACCGGTATTCGAGGTTCTGGCAGAACCGTTGCAGGCCAACAACTTCGACAAAGCCGCCGTCGACGACCGGGTGGCCGAGCTGCTTGGGATCGTCGGCCTGCGCCGCGAGGACGCGAGCCGGTACCCGGCCGAGTTCTCCGGCGGGCAGAAGCAACGCATCGGTATCGCGCGGGCATTGGCCACCCAGCCGAAGATCCTCGCCCTGGACGAACCCGTTTCCGCACTGGACGTGTCGATCCAGGCCGGCATCATCAACCTGCTCCTGGACCTGCAGGAGCAGTTCGGGTTGTCCTATCTGTTCGTCTCCCACGACCTGTCGGTGGTCAGACACCTCGCCCACCGGGTGGCGGTCATGCACAAAGGTTCGATCGTCGAACAGGGCGACGGCGACCAGATCTTCACCGCCCCCCGGCACGACTACACCCGGCGTCTCCTCGCGGCGGTGCCGCAACCGAGCGTCTCGCAACGTTAGAGTTTGTGCGCATGACGCGACGCCTGCTCTCCGCCGCCCTCGTGGCCACCCTGCTCCTGGCCGGCTGTTCGGGCGGGAACCAGGAGAGCGCCCCGGCGCCCGGCGGTGACGCCGCGGTCGGCACCACCAACGACATCAACCCCCAGGACCCGGCCACGTTGCGCGACGGCGGCAACCTGCGCCTGTCGCTCAGCGGCTTCCCGCCCAACTTCAACACGCTGCACATCGACGGCAACCTGGGCGAACTGGGCGGGCTGCTGCGGCCCACGATGCCGCGCGCGTTTTTCATCTCGCCGTCCGGGGAGACCACCGTCAACAAGGACTACTTCACCGATGTGGCGCTGACGGGAACCGATCCGCAGACGGTGACCTACACGATCAATCCCAAGGCGGTATGGAGCGACGGCACCCCGATCACCTGGGAGGACATCGCCAGCCACATCAACGCCCAGAGCGGTAGGGACAAGGCGTTCCTGATCGCCGCCCCCAACGGCACCGAGCGGGTCGCCTCGGTGACGCGCGGCGTCGACGACCGCCAGGCGGTCGTCACGTTCGCCAAGCACTACGCCGACTGGAAAGGCATCTTCGCGGGGAACACCATGCTGTACCCGAAGAGCATGACCGCGACGGCCGAGGCGTTCAACACCGGCCAGCTCAACGGTCCGGCGCCGTCGGCAGGCCCGTTCCTCGTCAGCAACGTCGACAAGGCCGCCCAGCGGATCACGTTGAGCCGCAACCCGAAGTGGTGGGGCGCGGCACCGAGACTCGACACGATCACCTACACGGTGCTCGACGATGCGGCGAAGATCCCTGCGCTGCAGAACAATGCGCTCGACGCGGTGGGCCTGGCCTCGCTGGACGACCTCACGATCGCCCGCAAGACCAACGGGGTGTCCATCCGCCGCGCCCCGGCGCCCAGTTGGTACCACCTGACGCTGAACGGCGCACCGGGGTCCATCCTCAGCGATCCGGCGCTGCGCACGGCCATCGCCAAGGGCATCGACCGCCAGGTCATCGCCGATGTCAGCCAACGCGGCCTGGTGAACACCCCGACCAAGCTGGACAACCACATCTACCTGGCGGGCCAGGAGGGTTACCAGAGCAACGGCATCCCGTTCGATCCGGAGGCCGCCAAACGCGAACTCGACGCGCTCGGATGGCGCCTGAACGGACAGTTCCGAGAGAAGGACGGCAGGCAACTGGTGATCCGCGACGTCTTCTACGACGCGCAGAGCACCCGGCAGATCGCCCAGGTGGCGCAGAACCTGCTCGGTCAGATCGGCGTGAAACTCGACCTGATCTCGGCGCCGGGTGGTGCCCTGTTCACCCAGTACGTCACGCCGGGGAACTTCGACATCGCCCAATTCGCCTACGTCGGTGAGGCGTTCGCGCTGGCAAGCTTGACGCAGATGTACGCGTCCAACGGTGAGGGCAACGTCGGCAAGATCGGCAGCCCGCAGATCGACGCCCAGATCGAGAAGACCCTGTCCGAACTCGACCCGGCCAAAGCCCGCGAGCAGGCCAACGAACTCGACAAGATGCTGTGGGCCGAAGTGCACAGCCTGCCGCTGTACCAATCGGCCGGCAATGTCGCCGTGCGCAGCAATATCGCCAACTACGGTCCGGCCGGCATCGGCGACTTGGATTACACCAAGATCGGCTTCATGAAGTAGCCCGGCTTCGGTTCCGGGTGATTCAAAGCAGTGCCAGGGGCCGTGGCCGGTCGATAGAACCGAAGCCATGACGACTGTGGAGAACACCCGCGCCCTGCCCGGCTCGCCCGAGTTCGCTGTCCTGCTGGCCCAGATCGCGGCGGGCGCACGCGACAGGGATCTACAGGACGAGAACCCCTTCGAACAGGTGGGCACCCTAAAGCGCGCCGGGTTCGGCACCGTGCGAATCCCTGAACACCTCGGCGGCGCGGGATTCACCGTGCCGCAATTGTTTTCGACGATCATTGACCTGGCCGCAGCCGACCCGATCGTCGCGCACATCTTCCGCGCCCACTTCTGGTTCGTCGAGGAGCGGCTGCGCACCGTCGACGACCCGGCGTCGCGGCGCTGGCTGAAGGAGGCGGTGGACGGCAGGACCTTCGGCAATGCGTTCAGCGAGAAAGGCGGGTCGGCCGTCGGGAGCCTGGTGTTCAACACCCGCCTGCTGCCCGACGGGCAGGGCGGATACCGGCTGGGCGGCGAGAAGTACTACAGCACCGGCACCCTGTTCTCGGACCATCTGACGGTGACCGCGACCACCGACCACGATTCGGTGGCGACGGTCGTGGTGCCCACCAACCGCGAGGGCGTCGGCGTGGTGGACGACTGGGACGGCTTCGGTCAGCGGCGTACGGGCACCGGCACCACCACGTTCACCGATGTCGCGGTGTCCGCCGACGAAGTGCTCACCGATGCACCGTACGACGCCGAGGCCGAGCCGACCGTGCAGTTCGCTTTTCTGCAGCTGTTCATCCACGCGGTGGTCGCGGGCATCCTGGAGAACGTGGTCGAGGACGGCATCGCGCTGCTGGAGTCGCGTGAGCGCAATTTCAGCCATGCGGTGGCCGAGCGACCGGCCGACGATCCCCTGTTGCAGCGTCAGCTCGGCGAGCTGGCCAGCACTGCCTACATCGCCAGGGCGGCCGTGCTGGATGCCGCGGCGATCATCGGTGCGGCCACCGACTCGGCGGTCGACGGTGTCCCGGATGCTCGCCTCGCGCAGCAGGCGCAGCTCGCCGTCGCGAAAGTGAAGGTGCATCTGGACACGGTCGCTCCGGAGGCCGCCAGCCGACTGCTGGAGCTCGGCGGCGCGAGCGCGGCGAGCCGCACGCGCAATCTCGACCGGCATTGGCGCAACATCCGCACGATCACCCTGCACAACCCCGTGGCGTACAAGGCGCGGGCGATCGGCGAGAACCTGTTGCACGGCACGCCTCTTCCGGCGAACGCCTACTTCTGAGCAGTTTGTCGGGTCAGCTGTTGGGGCGCTTGACGGCCTTCTTGGCGGGAGCCTTTGTGGCTGGCGCTTTCTTGGCCGGTGCCTTCTTGGCCGGTGCCTTCTTGGCGGGCTCGGCTTTCTTCGCCGCGGGCGGCGGCGCGGCGGGCTCGGCCGTCTTCTTGGCTGGCGCTTTCTTGGCGGGCGCCTTCTTGGCGGGCGCCTTCTTGGCCAGCGGAGCCTTGGCGGGCGGGGTCTTGGCCGGGGTGGCCTTGACGGGGGTGGCCTTCGCCGGAGGGGCCTTCTTCGTCGGCGCGGTCTTGGCCGCCGGGGTGTTGGCGGCTTCGGTCTTCGCCGGGGTCGCCTTCACCGCAGCCTTTTTGGCCGGTGCCTTCTTGGCGGGTGCTGTCTTGACGGGCACAGTCTTGGCGGGCGCCTTCTTCGCGGGAGGCGTCATGTTCGCGGCTTCTGTCTTCGCCGAAGTCGCCTTCACCGCAGCCTTCTTCGCCGGCGCCTTCTTGGCGGGTGCCTTCTTCGCGGGCGCCTTCTCGGCGGATTCGGCGTCCTTCCCACTGCCGGCCGGCAACGCGGCGGGACCACCGTCGCCCTTGTCGTCACCGTCGGACGACGAGCCGATGCCGACGCGCTCGGCGGCCCCCTCGACCGCGTCGCGCGTCCGCTGCGCCAGCTCTCTCAGCGCCGCTCCCACGGACGTGAGCAGATCGGTGACGCGCTGTTGCAGCGGCGCGCCGTTGTCTTCTGATGACACCATGGCCTCCCGTTTCAGGTATGAGTTCTAGGCCCCATACCCGTTTTCGCCGAGACCTCACGTGTCACGCGCCACGGTGATGCGTCAGAGACGCTGAAATCACCCCTCAGACGGTCAACTCGATGTGGTGGGCGTCGGGTACCGCCGCATAGCGCTGCGGGCTGCACGTGAGCACGATCACCTGCCCGGCGCCGCCGATCACGTCGAAGACGGCGCCCATCTTGGTCAACCGGTCCGGATCGGTGAAGCCCAGAGCATCGTCGATGATGACCGGCACCGAATCCTCTTTGGCCACCAATGCCGCCCCGGCGAGCCGGGCCACGATGCCCAATTGCTCCTTCGCGCCACCGGACAGCGACTCGTACGGCACCGTACGGCCGGCCAGCGTGCGATTGCAGATTCGCAGATCGCTGTCGATCTCGACCTCGAAGCTGTCGCCGAACACCAGCCGCCCCAGCCGTTCGACTTCACGGCGGAACGGATCGACGTAGCGTTCCCGCGTCGCCGCGCGGTGCCTGCTCATCACCGAGCGCAGTAGTTCGACCGCACGCGCCCTGCGATGCACCCGCAGATAGTCGGATTCGGCGTGCTCACGTTCGGCATGGGCGCTGTCCAATTGACCCTGACGGCCTTCGGTGCCGTAGACCTTGAGCGCCGCGGTGACTTCACGCAGCGTCTCGGCGGTGTCCTCGTGGCGGGCCTGCAGCGCCCGCTCACGTCGGGTCACATCGTCGAGGGTGGCTTCGACTGCGTCCGGGGCGCACCGCGCGAGTTCCTCGCGAAGTTGGGCGGCACGCGCGGCGGCACGCGCGGCCACCTCACCGTCGGCTTCGGCCGACACCGACAGGGCATCGTCGGCGATGACGGCACGCGCCGCGGCCAACCGTTCGGTCGCGATGTTCAGCTCCGCCTGCGCGGCGGCGAGCTTCTCCCGCACGACACCGAGACGAGTGGCCTTCTGCCCCAACTTCGCCGACGCCGCGACAGCGACCTTGCGGTGGGTCTCGCATTCACCGATGGCCCGCTGGTGCGCGGCGACAGCAGCGGCGAGCGCGGCGCGGGCCGAGGCGGCGTCGGCGGGGCCCTCGAGATCGAACAGTCCCTCGGCATCCGGTTGTCCGTCGCGCAGTTCGGCGAGCCGCGCACGCAGATGCTCCGCGGTGTCGTCACCGGTCAGCGCCTCGACCGTCGCGCGCAGCGTGGCGCGGGTCTGCGCCAACTCTCGGCGCCGGTCATGCAGGGTGCGCGCGGTCGCGACGTCGGGGGCGCCGGCTGCCTGCAGCGCAGCCGACAGCTCGGCGTTGGCCGCGTCGAGCCGCGCCTGGGTCTGCACCGCCGGAGTGCCGGGAACCACCCGCGCCGTCAAGAGACCCGGCACGGTGATCTCGGTCGGAGAGGTCGCGTTGGCCGACCAGGCCTGCCCGGCGGTCAGCCGCACCGGCTCGTCCCCCACCCGCACCTCGACCTCCGTGAAGGCCTCGAGTTCTATTCGCGCCGAGGCGAGTTCGGCCTGCCCCGCCGCCCGCTCGACGGCAAGAGCCGCGGTGTCGACGACACGCATCGAACTGTCGGTCACCGTGATCCCGGCCAGTTCGGTCTCGACGGCCGTCAGCTCGCGCAGCGCGGCGTCGATCTTCGCCAGCCGCCCCGCCAGCCGGTCGGCCTCGTCGCGGTCGGAAAGGCGTTGCGCCACAGCGCGCGCGGCGTCGACACGGGCGTGATGCTCCTCGACCGCGGCCCGCGCCTTGTCGGCAGCCTGCTCGGCCGCCTCGTCGACCTCGCGGGCGCCGGCTTCCTCCCCGACGGCGGCGGCGACGGTGGCCTCGAGTTCGACGATCGCGGTGCGGCGTTCGTCGATGTCGGCACGCAGCCGGCGGCGCTCGGTGACCGCGGCGAGCGATGCCGTGCGGGTGTCCTCCGCCGCCTTCGCGATGACGCCGGCCTCATCCACCTGCCGGCGCAGCACCGCGACCGCCTCGGCGGCTTTGCGCGCTGCCGTCGACTCTCCGGCGAGCGCGGTGCGCTCCGCCGTCAGCTCCGCCAGTTGTTCGGTCAGCGCGGCGTGCCGGCGCACCGCGTCGTCGACTTCACCGACGGCGGCCGCGCATTCGGCCACCTCGGCCTCGGCCGCCTGCAACCGCTTGGTCGCCGCGGCCCACTCCCCCGTCGGCCGACCCGTGGCCGTGAAGTACCGGCCGTACTCCTCGTCGATACGGTCGATGAGGAGGGGTTCGGCTCCCGACATGGTGGCCGCCTCGCCCGCGGCCACGTCGAGCGCGCGGGCCAGCGCGTCGGAACCCGACAGGTCGACCGCGGCGGTCGACGCGGACTGCCAGACCCGTTGGGCCTGCCAGAGATCCATGTCGACGGTCTGCTCGAGCAGGGCGAGCGCCCGTTCGTGCGCCTCGTCACCGGTGAGCTGTTCGCGCTGCGGGGCGAGCACGGTCAACTCCGTCTCGGCGCGCTTGTGGAACCGCTTGCGGTAGACGAAACGATAAGGTCCCGTGGATATTTCGGCGCTGATCTCGGCGCCCACGTCGGCGTGGGTGGGTTTGACCAGCTTGACTTCCTTCTTGGACGAGCGGTCCTTGGCGGCGAAGAGCAGATCCAGCGCCTCGATCATCGAGGATTTGCCGATCTCGTTGGCGCCGCTGATCACCACGACACCGCGGTCGGGGAACTCGATCTCGCGGCGGCTGATACCGCGGTAGTTGGTCAAGACCAGACGGTGCAGCTTCATGCGACCTCGCTCCGCTCGACCAGGCGCAACAGCAGCGCCAGTGCGGCGCGGGCGTCTTCCGCGGTGTCCCCGTCGGCGCGCGCGGCCTCGACCAACTCGTCGACCGCTGCGGCGGCGAACCCGCCGATACCCAGATCGTCGAATTCACCGTCGGCGGGCAGGACCGCGATGTCGGTGCCGCGCTCCCACACCGTCAGCGCCGCGAACAGCAGGGAGTACCGGTCCAGACACGCATCGAGAGCGGCCTTGTCCGTGACGGTCAGCGACCCGGTCAGCCCGACGCGCACCACGGTGCGCTCCTTGTCCGGCATCAGGTCCAGGTTGAGGTCGAGGTCGGCGATGTCGCGGCTGTTGTCCACCGAACGCGACAGCGTGACGAACCGCCAGCGGCCCAACCGCTCGGGGCGCACGTGCACGGGGCGGCGGTCCTCGTGCTCGTCGATCTCGACGACCAGCACGTGGCCGGAGTCGGTCTCGATGTCGTCATAGTTGGTGACCTCCGGCGAACCCGAGTACCAGACCCGGCCCGTGCCCCCTACGTTCATCCGGGAGTGCTTGTCCCCCAACGCGACATAGTGCACCGCGCCGCGGGCCAACGCCGCCTCGACCGCGGTCAGCCGGATCAGCGACACTTTGTCCTTGCCCGGATCGATGGCGTCGACCGCGCCGTGGCCCACCACGATGCGCGTCGTCCCGTCGGCGGGCAGCCCCTCGAGCACGTCACCGACCAGGTCACTCGTCGGGGCTTTCGACCGCCACGGGGCGGCGACGAGTTCGAGGCCCGGGCGGACCTGGTGGACGCCGGCGCGGTCGAGCACCGTGACGTTGGCCGGGCGCTCCGCGGTGAACAGCGCGCTGGTGTACACCGACGAGGCGTCCAACGGATCGTGGTTGCCGGGCAGCAGGTAGAGCGGGACACCGATGGTGCGCATGGCCTCGAGTGACTGGCTGACCTCGCGCGGGGACAGCTGGTTGTGCTCGAACACGTCACCGGCGACCACCACGAACTCCGCTCCGGCGGCGGCCGCGGCCGCACCGACAGCCACGACCGCGTCCCGCCGGGCCGCCGAATAGCGGGGCTGCGCCTCACCGTTGAGGAAGTGGCGGGTCATCCCGAGCTGCCAGTCGGCGGTATGCAGAAATCGCATGTGGGCCCGTCCCTTTCCCCTCGTGGCGTGTTCGTCGTGCTGTGCATGGCGAGTGTATGGCCGGGCACCGACAACTCAGCGGACGTCGACCGGCAGGTTTCCGCGCGACCTAACGTGGACGGGGTGAGCACCGACATCCGCACCCTGGTACTGCTCCGGCACGCCAAATCCGACTACCCCACCGGCGTCGGCGACCACGAACGGCCGTTGGCCCCGCGGGGAATCCGCGAGGCAGCGCTGGCCGGCGACTGGCTGCGCGCCCACCTGCCGCCCCTTGACGCGGTGCTCTGCTCGACCGCCACGCGGACGCGCCAGACTCTGGAGCGGACCCGCGTCGACGCCCCCGTGTACTACGACGACCGGCTCTACGACGCCACGCCGGGCACCGTGATCGACGAGATCACCAAGGTGGCCGAACATTTCGACACCCCGGTGTCCACGCTGCTGGTGATCGGCCACGAACCGGCGATGTCGAGCGTCGCGCTCGGGCTGGCCGCGGTCGAGGACAGCGACTCCGCGGCGGCCCAGGACATCGCCGCGAAGTTCCCCACCTCGGCGATGGCGGTGCTGCGCACACAACAGCCGTGGGACCAGCTGGCGCTCGGCGGCGCCGCGCTGGTCACCTTCCACGTACCGCGCTGACGGGCGATTTCGGCGTGTGCGGTCGCGCCCAGCGCGACCCAGCACGCCGAAATCGCACCTAGGAGTTGGTGGCGAGCGTCAGCTCCATCAGCTTGATCGCCATCCCGCAGGCGTCGATACCGGGAGCCTGCGGGTTGACCCACCAGCCGACCACGCCGCCGGCATCGCTGGCCACGCCGCAGGAGCCGTTCGGATCCCCTGGCCGCATCACGATCGACGGCACGCCGGCCACCGACCTGTTCTCGATCTGGTACTTGAGCTTCTCGGCCGTCTCGCGCTCGTTGTCGAGGCTGCCTTCCTCGAACCAGAAGCGGGTGATGTCGATGAGACCGGCGGGGTTGCCGGCCTGCCAGCGGCAGACCGCACCCACGAACGTGCTCTGGATGTCCAGCGGATCAGCGCCGACGGTTTCGGCGAGGATGTCCTCGGTCAACACGTCACACTCTTTGAGCAGGTTCGGATACTGCCGCTCGGATTCGTTGTTGCTCGGGCCGCCGCCGGAACCGGCGCGCGCCGCGGTGCCCTCGACGGTGCGGGTGCAGCCCAGCAGCATCGTCAGCGCGGCGAGCAGGGCGAGCACGGCGGCCAGCGACCGTGCGGAGCGGCTCATTGGGAGTTCACAATCGATTGACGGGTGAGTTCCTTGGCGACCTCGCACGGGTCGGGGAACGGTTTCTCGGCGAAGCTCACCGACCACTCGATGAAGTCGTTGTCGAACTGGATGCCGATCTCGCACAGGTTGGTGCCCAGTGTCAGATCGTCACCCGTGGCGATGAACCCGTCGTGGCCCTCGATGTTGATGTCCTCGACGCTGGTGCGCGACAGCTCCTCGGTCTTGCGCTCACGCCCGATGGGGCTACCGCGGAACCAGGTGAACGAGAAGTGCGGGCCCATGATGCTGCCGCCGGCCAGCCACTGGCAGCCCACCGACGTAGTCGCGGTGTTCACCAGCCCGGGCACCTCGGTGAGCTGGGTCATGGTCTGGTCGGTGATACCGCCGCACTGCGGGAAGAACGGGCCGTGCTTGATGTTGTCCTGCTGGGCCTGCGTGCTCTGCGGCACCTCGCCGGGCGCTGCGGGCTCGTCTGAACCGGAACAGGCAGCCAACACCAGGATCACGGCCGCCGCCAGCGCGGCCAGCGCTTTCGCGTTGCGGGTGCGCGTGCTGGGGGTCACGCCATGCACTGTAGCGCCAGCGCTGATCGTGAACCACCGACATGCCGGTTGACCTGCAATTTCGTTCGGTGTGCGACAGTAGCGGGATGCTTTGGGGCCTGCTGCGGCAGTACGCGCAGCCGTACCGCGGGCTGCTCTCGGTGGTCGCCGGACTCCAGGTCGTCAGCACGCTCGCCTCGCTGTACCTGCCCACCGTCAACGCCGCGATCATCGACGACGGCGTCGCCCGGGGCGACACCGCGACCATCGTCGAACTCGGAATGGTGATGCTCGGCGTGACCGCGCTTCAGGTGGTGTGCGCGGTCGGCGCGGTGTACTTCGGCTCGCGCGCGGGCATGGGCTTCGGCCGCGACCTGCGTTCGGCGATCTTCGACCGGGTGACGCGGTTCTCCGCCGAGGACGCCGCCCGATTCGGGGCCCCTTCCTTGCTCACCCGCACCACCAACGACGTCGGCCAGATCCAGCTGCTCGTCCAGCTGACGTGCACGATGCTGATCACCGCACCGATCATGTCGGTGGGCGGGATCTTCATGGCCGTGCACCAGGACGCCGGACTGTCGTGGCTGCTGCTGGTGAGCATTCCGGTGCTCGCGGTGGCCAACTACTGGATCGTGTCGCACCTGCTGCCGATCTTCCGCCGGATGCAGCAGCTCATCGACAACATCAACCGGGTGATGCGCGATCAACTCACCGGCATCCGGGTGATCCGCGCCTTCGCCCGTGAGCCACTCGAACGCGCCCGCTTCGGCGAGGCCAACCAGACACTGTCGGACACCGCGCTCGACGCCGGCCGCTGGCAGGCGCTGATGCTGCCGGTCACCACGCTGGTCATCAACATCTCCAGCGTCGCACTCATCTGGTTCGGCGGGCTGCGCATCGACGCCGGCCAGATGCAGGTCGGCTCACTGATCGCGTTCCTGTCCTACTTCATGCAGATCCTGATGGCCGTGCTGATGGCCACGTTCATGCTGATCATCATTCCGCGGGCCGCGGTGTGCGCCGAACGGATCGGCGAGGTGCTCGGGACGCAGCCCGGCATCGCCACCCCGCCCGACGCCGTCCGGCCGGAGTCCGTGCGCGGTGAGGTCCGCCTCGAGGCGGCCACCTTCTGCTACCCCGGCGCGGACCGCCCGGTGGTGGCCGACGTCTCCCTGACCGCGCGGCCCGGGACGACCACGGCGATCGTGGGGTCCACCGGGTCCGGGAAGTCGACCCTGATCTCGCTGATGTGCCGCCTCTACGACGTGACCGGCGGACGTGTCTGCCTCGACGGAATCGACGTGCGCGACTACGACATCGAGCAACTGTGGTCGGCGATCGGGCTGGTGCCGCAGCGCGGATACCTGTTCTCGGGCACCGTCGCCGACAACCTCCGATACGGCAAGTCCGACGCAGATGAGGACGAGATGTGGACGGCGCTGCGGGTGGCCGACGCCGACGGCTTCGTGCGCGCGCACGCCGACGGCCTGCAGATGCGGGTCGCGCAGGGCGGGATGAACTTCTCCGGCGGGCAGCGCCAGCGCCTGGCGATCGCCCGCGCCGTCATCCGCCGGCCCCCGGTGTACCTGTTCGACGACGCCTTCTCCGCGCTCGACGTGCACACCGACGCCCGGGTGCGCGCCGCGCTGCGTGAGGTGTCGGCCGAAGCCACCGTGATCGTCGTCTCGCAGCGGCTGTCCACCGTCACGCAGGCCGATCAGGTGATCGTCGTCGACGACGGCCGCGTCGTGGGCGTCGGTACGCACGATTCGCTGCTCCTCGAATGCCCCACCTACGCCGAGTTCGCCGAATCGCAGTCGGTCGGCGCCGATGTGGGCGGCCACCCGTGACCGGGCCGATGGGACGGCCGATGCGCGGTCTGCCGCAGGCGCCGGCCGAACGCACCCGCGATTTCAAGGGTTCCGCCGTTCGCCTGGTCCGCCGTCTCACGCCGCAGCGCACGCTGACCGCGGCGGTGATCGGCCTCGGCGTCGTGGGAATCGCGCTCGGCGTGCTCGGCCCGCTGATCCTCGGGCACGCGACGGATCTGTTGTTCAACGGGGTGATCGGGCGTCAGCTGCCCGCGGGCCTGACCAAGGAGCAGGCGATCGAGGCGGCCCGGGCCCGCGGGGATTCGGCGTTCGCCGACCTGCTGTCGGGGATGGCGGTGGTGCCCGGACAGGGCGTGGACTTCGGCGCCGTCGCCCGCACGCTGGCGCTGGCACTCGGGCTGTATCTCGTTGCCGCACTGATGGTGTGGATCCAGGCCCGGCTGCTGAACGTCACCGTGCAGCGCACCATGGTCACGTTGCGCTCCGACGTCGAGGACAAGGTGCACCGCCTGCCGCTGTCCTACTTCGACACCCGCCAGCGCGGGGAGGTGCTCAGCCGCCTCACCAACGACGTCGACAACATCCAGACCTCGCTGACGATCACGATCAGCCAGCTGCTGACGTCGCTGCTGACGATCGTCGCGGTACTGGTGATGATGCTGACGATCTCGCCGCTGCTGGCCCTGATCACCGTGCTGACCGTGCCGCTGTCGCTGTTGGCGATCCGCTGGATCACGCAGCGTTCGCAGCGGCTGTTCGTCGCGCAGTGGCGAAACACCGGCCGCCTCAACGCCCACATCGAGGAGACCTACAGCGGCTTCACGATCGTCAAGACCTTCGGGCACCGCACCGCCGCGCAGGACAAGTTCCGCGACCTCAACGACGACGTGTACGAGTCCGGCTTCGGCGCCCAGTTCTTCTCCGGTCTGGTGTCACCCGCGACGGGGTTCATCGGGAACCTCAGCTACGTGGCGGTCGCGGTGATCGGCGGCCTGCAGGTGGCCGCGGGGCAGATCACCCTCGGCAACATCCAGGCCTTCATCCAGTACGTCCGCCAATTCAACCAGCCGCTGACGCAGGTCGCCGGCATGTACAACACGCTGCAGTCCGGTATCGCGAGCGCCGAGCGGGTGTTCGAACTGCTCGACGCCGACGAGCAGCCCGCCGACCCCGCCGCACACCTGCCCGCCGCGCGCGGCCGAGTGGAGTTCGAGCACGTGAACTTCAGCTATCAGCCCGGCACGCCGGTGATCGAGGATCTCTCGCTGGTGGCCGAACCGGGCAGCACCGTGGCGATCGTCGGGCCGACCGGCGCGGGCAAGACCACGCTGGTGAACCTCTTGATGCGGTTCTACGACGTCGACTCGGGCCGGATCCTGCTCGACGGCGTGGACATCTCGACGGTCAGCCGCCACTCCCTGCGGTCGCGGATCGGCATGGTGCTCCAGGACACCTGGCTGTTCGCCGGCACGATCTACGACAACATCGCCTACGGCAGACCTGACGCCGGCGAAGACGAGGTGATCGAGGCCGCCAAGGCGGCCTACGTCGACCGCTTCGTGCACAGCCTGCCCGACGGCTACGACACCCACGTCAGCGACGACGGCGGCTCGATCAGTGCGGGCGAGAAACAGCTGATCACGATCGCGCGCGCCGTCCTCGCCCGCCCCCAGCTGCTGGTCCTCGACGAGGCGACCAGCTCCGTGGACACCCGCACCGAAGTGCTGATCCAGCACGCCATGCACGAGCTACGCCGGGACCGGACGAGTTTCATCATCGCCCACCGTCTGTCGACGATCCGCGACGCCGACCTGATCCTGGTCATGGAGGCGGGCCGCATCGTCGAACGCGGCAGCCACGAGGAGCTGGTGGCCCGTCGCGGCGAATACTGGTCCATGACACGGGTTTAAGCAGTCCGCTGCCCACCATTCCGCGTCCGACCACCGCCGCGGTGCGGCAGGATGCGCGGTATGCCGAGCACCACCGTGCACACCTTCTGCCGTTACTGTCTGGCGTCGTGCGGGGTGGAGGTCACCGTCGAGGACAATCGCGTCCGCAAGATCGCCCCCGACCGGCTCAACCCGCACAGCTGGCACGACTTCTGCGCGAAGGGCCGCACCGCCGACCAACTCGTCGACCACCCGCGACGGATCGTGGCCCCGATGCGCCGGGTCGGCGACCGCTACGTCGAGGCGACCTGGGACGAGGCGATCACCGACATCGCGGCGCGGATGAACGCCGCGATCGAGGCCGACGGGCCCGACGCGATCGGCGCCTACTACGGCAACCCGAGCGGCTTCTCGGGGTCCAACGTCATCTTCATGAACGCCTGGCTCGACGCCGTCGGGACCCGCAACCGCTATTTCGTCGGCTCGGTCGACCAGAACGCGATGCACGTCGTCGCCGAGGCGATGTACGGGTCGATGCTGATGGCACCGGTGTCCGACATCGACAACTGTGACTACTTCCTGCTCGTCGGCACCAATCCCGCAGTGAGCGCATGGAATTGGCTGGAGACCGTGCCGGGTGGGTGGCGGCGTGCGCTGGAGCGCCAGAAGCGGGGTGCGACACTGGTCGTCGTCGACCCGATCCGCACCGAGAGCGCCGCGAAGGCCGACCTGCACCTCGCGGTGCGGCCCGGCCAGGACTGGGCGCTGCTGCTCGCGATGGTGAAAGTCGTGCTGGACGAAGGTTTGGAACACCACGGTGACTGCACGGATCTGGCGGTCGGCGTGCCTGAACTGCGCAGGCTGGCCGCCGACGCCGACCTCGACGACCTGGCGGCGCGCTGCAGCGTGGACCGCGCGACGATCGAACGGGTGGCGCGCGACTTCGCCGCGGCGCCCGGCGCGATGGTGGTCACCCGCACCGGGGTGTCGCTGCACGCGGCGGGCACGGTGGCCGAATGGCTCGGACACGTACTCAACGTGATCACCGGGCGGATGGATCGGCCGGGCGGGCGGCGGTTCGAGCCCGGGTACGTCGACGCGCTGCGGTTGGCGGATCTGGCGAAGGGCAAACCCCACACCAGCCGGGTCGCCGGGCGCGAGATGGTCTCCGGCGCACACGCTTTGGCCGAACTCCCCGATGAGATCACCACCCCCGGCCCCGGTCAGATCAGGGCGATGCTCATCAACTGCGGCAACCCCGTGGTGTCCGGGCCGGACGGCGCCAAACTCGACCACGCCCTGGAAACGCTCGACCTGCTGGTGGTGATCGACCTGGTGCAGCGGGAGAGCCACCGCCACGCGCACTGGCTGCTGCCCGCCGCGCACTGGCTGGAACGCGACGATCTGCTGGCGTTCACCAGCAGCATGCACGACGAACCCTTCGTGCAGTACGGGCGCCGGGCCGTCGACCCGCCGCCCGAGGCGCGCGAGGAATGGCGGATCTTCACCGACCTGACGCTGGCGATGGGGCGGCCCCTGTTCGGGGTGCGGGGTATGAACGCGTTCGTGCGCGCCAGCCGGCGCGCCGCCGCGCTCGCGAAACGCCCTCAGCTGGCGTTCGGCCCGCAGTGGATCAACCGCATCGTGGTGGCGACGGCACGAAAAGTCAACGGCCGCAAGCTCCGATGGCGCGACGTGGTGGGCAGTCCACACGGGCTGGTGCTGGGCCCCCGCGAGTTCGGGCACTTCCGCGACGCGCTGCGCACCCCCGACGAGAAGGTGCACGCTGCGCCGCCGGAGTTCGTCGCGCGGGCCCGCGAACTGCTCGCCGGACCACACCCGAGCGCGCCGGCGGGCTACCCGTTTCAGCTGGGCAGCCGGCGCCACCGGCACTCGATGAACTCGTGGCTCAACGACCTGCCGGGCCTGCATCCGGCCGGCAAGGACAACACGGTCGTCATCCACCCCGACGACGCCCTCGCGCTGGGTGTGGCCGACGGCGACCGGGTGCGGGTGTTCTCCCCCGTCGGCGCCGTGGAGGTGCAGGCCGCCGTCAGCGACCAACCGCGCCGCGGCATGGTGGTGCTTGATCACGGCTGGGGGTCAAGGGTTTTCGACCCGCGCGGCGGTTCGCCGGCACAGTCCTTCGGCGTGAACCGCAACCTGCTGGTCGACGGCTCCGGGCTCGATCCGCTGTCGCAGACCTCCACGCTCAGCGAGGCCTATGTCGGCATCGAGAAGGTCCACTGACTTCGCCGAAACTACGGTTGTTGACGGATCCGGCGCCAAATCCGTCAACAACCGTAGTTTCGGCGCGGTAAGCGGGTTTAGAGCTCCGGACCCTTGGCCCGCAGATCGTCGACCTTCGTCATGGCCTCGCGCAACTGGGCCAGCCACTCGTCGGCGTGCTGACCCACCAGCCGGACCGACCACGCGAGGGCGTCCGAGCGGGACCGCGCCACCCCGGCGTCGACCAGGGTGTCGAGCACCTGGCGTTCGGGTTGACGCAGCCGCGTCATGACCGGAACGGCGATGTGGGTGAACAGGATTCGCTCCGCGTGCTCATCCGACCCGACCTTGACACCCCAGGAGACCTTGCGGCCGTAGCGGGCCTCGGCCTCGTCGGCGATCTGCATGCGCTCCGGACGGGTCTGCTCCCGGAAGCGGGCGGCGCGCCCCGAGGCGTGGGCTTCGCTCTCCTGTTCGCCCGCGTCGGCCAGTCGGCCGATGACGGTGATCTCCTCGCGGTCGACGACCACGGTGGGGTCCCCGGCGAACCAGCCGTCGGGGATGCGCCCGGCGAACCAGTCCGCGGCGTCGCTGGCGTCGGGCTGTTCGGCCTGTTGCCAGCCGCCCGGCCGTCCGGGTCGGCGGTGATGATGTGTTTTCATGCTTACATGATTACACCGTTACAGAGCTGCTAGAGCGGTGTTCACCGCCGGCGAACGGGCCGCGACACTACGGTTGATGACGGATTCGGCGCGAAAAGCGTCACGAACCGTAGTCTCGGCGCAACCCCGAGCGAGAGGAGTCAGGCGATGACCGGTCAATGGCTGCCCGATCCCGACGGCCGCCACGAGTACCGCTGGTGGGACGGGCAGAGCTGGACCGACCAGGTCTCCAACCGGGGCCAGGTGATGCAGGCACCCCTCGGCGGCGGGCCCGCCGCGCCCACGCAGGCGGGTGACGGGTTCGCCGGCATCTCCGGTGACCTCGTCGACGGCCGCTTCAGCGAGAAGGAAGCCACCCCGATCGCCAACCAGAACACCAAGATGTTGCGGGTGCGCCTCGGTGAACCGTTCATGGCGCGCCAGGGCGCGATGGTCGCCTACCAGGGCAACGTCGACTTCTCCTTCGAGGGCGGAGGCGCATCGAAGTTCTTGAAGAAGGCGCTCACCGGTGAAGGTCTGCCGCTGATGCGCTGCCAGGGCCAGGGTGATGTGTTCCTCGCCGAGCGCGGCTACGACGTGCACCTGCTGAAGCTCACCAACAGCGGGCTGTCGATCAGCGGGAAGAACGTGCTGGCCTTCTCGGCCGGGCTGGACTGGAACATCGAACGGGTGCGCGGCGGCAGCATCGCCACCGGCGGCCTGTTCAACACCACGCTGCGCGGAACCGGGTGGGTCGCCCTGACCACCGACGGTCCACCCGTGGTGCTCAACGCCGCCGAGGCACCCACGTTCGCCGACACCAACGCCGTCGTCGCGTGGTCGGCCGATCTCCAGACCCAGCTGCGGGCCAGCTTCAAGGCCGGTGCGCTGATCGGCCGCGGCTCCGGTGAGGCACTGCAGGTCGCCTTCCACGGGCAGGGCTTCGTGATCGTGCAGCCGTCCGAGGGCATCGCGGTTCCAACGCAGTGAGCACCGCTCGCCAATCCCTGTGGGACACCGAGGCGTTCAACGGGGTCTACGCGGGCCACGCCGGGCGCCTCTACCGCCGCAGCCCCGCCACGTTCGACGACCTGATCGCGGGCACGCGGTGCTGGACCGACCGGGAGTTCCTGGTCCACGGTTCGCGCAGGGTCTCCTACGCCCGGTTCCGCGGTGCGCTCGGCCAGGTCTGCACGCGTCTGGCCGACCTCGGTGTCGCGCCACACGACCGGGTGATGGTGTTCGGATACAACAGCCCGGAATGGATCGTGGCGGTGTTCTCACTGTGGCTGCGCGGTGCGGTCCCGGTGCTGGGCAACCGCTGGTGGAGCCCCACCGAAGTGGCCCATGCCGCCGACCTGCTCGACCTGCGCCACATCCTCACCGACACCCCGCTCGAGACCGGACGTCCGACCAGCCCGCTCGCGGACCTCGCCGGGGCGTTCGACTCGCCGGGCGCCGAAACACCGGGCACCGACACCGATATCGATGACGTCGCGCTGGTGCTGTTCACCTCCGGCACCTCCGGTCTACCGAAAGCCGTTGAGCTCTCACGGCGTTCCCTCATCGCCAACCAGCAGAACATCCTGACGCGCAACGGCAGACTGCCCGATCTGCTGGGCGCCGACTCGCCGCAGGCGGTCAGCCTGGCCAGCACGCCGATGTTCCACATCGGTGGTCTGTCGAGCCTGCTCACCCACTTCCTCACGGGCGGCCGAATCGTGCTGGCGGAGGGCCGATTCGATGCCGGACAGGTCATGTCGCTGATCGAACGCGAACGCGTGCAGATCTGGGGTGCGGTGCCCACCATGGCCGTCCGCGTCCTCGAACACCCCGAGTTCGGCACCCGCGATCTGACCAGCCTGCGGTCGTGGCCGCTGGGCGGCGCCCCGGTCAGCCCCGAGCTGCTCGACCGCATCCGTACGAAGCTTCCCAACCTGCGTGAGCGCGGACTCTCCAACACGTGGGGCATGACCGAGGCCGGCGGCTTCCTCACGGTCGCCGACAGCCGGGACCTGCGCGCCAGGCCGGGCACCGTCGGCCGGCCCTACCCCGTGGTCGAGGTGCAGATCGACCGCCCCGACGACGACGGTGTGGGCGAGGTGCTGGTCCGCTCCCCCACCGTGATGCTGCGCTACGTGGGAGGCGGGGCGGACGACACCGTCGACACCGACGGCTGGTTGCACACAGGCGATCTGGGCCACCTCGACGACGACGGCTACCTTTACATCGACGGCCGCAGCAAGGACATCGTGATCCGCGGCGGGGAGAACATCGCGTGCCCGCACGTCGAAGCCGCACTCGCCGGCCACCCCGCCGTCGTGGAGGCCGCGGCCCTGGGCCTGGCTCATCCCGATCTCGGGGAGGAACTCGCCGCGGTGGTGGTTCACCAGATCGGGACGCACCCGCCGACCGAGGACGAGTTGCGGCACCATCTCGCCGACCTCGTGTCCTCGTTCGCCGTGCCGACCCGCTGGCAGATCAGGACCGAACCGCTGCCCACGCTGGCAGGCGAGAAGATCGACAAACGGACGCTGGCGGCCGGCTTCGGGTAGTCCGTGTGGCGTCAACCCATACCCCCTATGGGTATATGATGGGGTGATGAGCATGGACTTGAACGTCGACGGAATGAGCTGCGGCCACTGTGTCTCGGCCATCACGGCCGCCGTCGAACCGCTGCCCGGGGTCGCCGGCGTCACCGTCGACCTCGACAAGGGCACCGTCACGGTGTCCGGCGCACCCGACGAGGCCGCCGTCGTCGCCGCGATCGAAGACTGCGGGTACGACGTACGCCGCGCGGCATGACGTCGGTCGTCCTCACCGTCGGCGGGATGACCTGCGCGTCCTGCGCCGCGCGCGTCGAGAAGAAGCTCAACCGGATCGACGGCGTCACCGCCGCGGTGAACTACGCGACCGAACAGGCCACCGTCACCTACCCCGACACCGTGCGGCCGGAAGATCTGGTTGCCGCCGTCGAGGCGACCGGTTACACCGCGACGCTGCCCACCACCGAATCCGATGAACCCGAGGCCGACGAGGCCGCGGCGTGGCGGCAGCGGTTGACGATCTCGGCGGCGCTGAGCATCCCGGTGGTGCTGCTGTCGATGATCCCCGCCCTGCAGTTCGACAACTGGCAGTGGCTGGCACTGACGCTCGCCTCGCCGGTCGTGGTGTGGGGGGCCTGGCCGTTCCACCGGGCCGCATGGACCAATCTGCGCCACGGCGCGGCGACCATGGACACGCTGATCTCGGTCGGGGTGACCGCCGCCTACCTGTGGTCACTGTGGGCGTTGTTCTTCACCCACGCCGGCATGCCGGGGATGACGATGTCGTTCGACCTGTTCGCGTCGGGCGCAGGTGAACCACACCTCTACCTCGAGGTCGCCGCCGCGGTGACGACGTTCCTCACCGCGGGCCGCTACTTCGAGGCGAGAGCCAAGCGCCGATCCGGTGCGGCACTGCGCGCGCTTCTCGACATGGGCGCCAAAGACGTTGCCGTCATGCGCAATTCGCGCGAGGTCAGGATTCCCGTCGCACAGCTGTCCGTCGGTGACGAGTTCGTGGTGCGGCCCGGCGAGAAGATCGCCACCGACGGCGTCGTGGTGTCCGGCTCCTCGGCCGTCGACGTGTCGATGCTGACCGGCGAATCGGTGCCCATCGAGAAGGGCCCGGGTGACGACGTCGTCGGTGCGACCGTCAACGTCGGCGGCCGGCTCACGGTGCGGGCCACCCGGGTGGGCGCCGACACCCAGTTGGCGCAGATGGCGCGGCTGGTCAACGAGGCACAGAGCGGTAAGGCCGAGGTGCAGCGACTCGCCGACCGAGTGTCGGCGGTGTTCGTGCCGGTGGTGATCGGGCTGGCGCTGCTGACCCTGGCGGGATGGCTGCTCGCCGGCGGACCGGTCAACGCGGCGTTCACCGCCGCGGTCGCCGTGCTGATCATCGCCTGCCCGTGCGCGCTCGGCCTGGCCACCCCGACCGCACTGCTGGTCGGCACCGGCCGGGGTGCGCAGCTGGGGATCCTGATCAAGGGTCCGCAGGTGCTGGAGTCGACCCGTCGCGTCGACACCGTCGTGCTGGACAAGACCGGGACCGTGACGACCGGGCAGATGTCCGTGGTGGGCGTACACGGCGACGCGCAGACGATGCGGCTGTTCGGCGCACTGGAGAGCGCGTCGGAGCACCCCATCGCCCGCGCGATCGCGGCGCGCGCCGCCGAATGCGGTGACCTGCCCGAGGTCGAGGAATTCGAGAACCACGGCGGCAACGGGGTCAGCGGAGTCGTCGACGGCCACCGCGTTGCGGCCGGACGCCTGACCTGGCTGACCGAGACCGCGTCGGTGCCGGTGCCGGTGCCGGTGCCCGACGATCTGCGGGACGCCGCCGAGGCCGCGGAGGCTGAGGGGCGGACACCGGTGTGGTTCGCCGCCGACGGGCAGATCTGCGCTGTCGCCGTCGTATCCGACACCGTCAAGGACCGCGCCGCCGACGCGATCGCCGACCTGCGCGCGCTCGGGCTGACCCCGGTGCTGCTGACCGGTGACAACCGCCGCGCGGCCGAGGCGGTGGCCCGGCAGGTCGGTATCGACATCGGATCGCACACCGTGGTCGCCGAGGTGCTGCCCGCCGAGAAGGTCGACGTGGTCCGGCGGCTGCAGGCCGACGGCAAGGTCGTGGCGATGGTCGGCGACGGCGTGAACGACGCCGCGGCGCTCGCACAGGCCGATCTGGGCCTGGCCATGGGCACCGGGACCGACGCGGCGATCGAGGCGTCGGACCTCACCCTGGTGACCGGTGACCTGCGCGCGGTTCCCGACGCGATCCGGCTGTCGCGCGCCACGCTGCGCACGATCAAGGGAAACCTGTTCTGGGCGTTCGCCTACAACGTCGCGGCGCTGCCCCTGGCGGCGTCCGGTCTGCTCAACCCGCTGATCGCCGGTGCGGCGATGGCGTTCAGTTCGGTGTTCGTGGTCACCAACAGCCTGCGGCTGCGGCGGTTCACCCCGTCGCGCTGAGGCTCATTCGCCGGGGCGGCGGGCGCGGAAGAGTTTCACCTCGCCCTTGATGCCCTTGAGGTGACGGGCACCGGCGAACGACCACGAGAACCGCTCGTCGTCCCCGACGGCGTCGCGGAACGATTCGGAGACCAGCACGGTCCCGGGGCGGGCGGCACCGGTGACCCGACTGGCGAGGTTGACCGGGCTGCCGAACCAGTCTCCTGCGCGACTGACCGCCTCCCCGGCGGCAAGCCCCACCCGCAGCCGCGGGAACTCCCCGTCGCTGTGGGCGGTGTCGAGCAGCGCCAGCGCCGCCTCGAGCAGCGCTGCCGCATCGGTGCTGACCAGCATCACCGCGTCGCCGATCGTTTTGACGAACCGCACCGGCGCCACCGCGAGCTCACGGGCCAGGTCGCCGATCCGGCGCGCGAGCAGCTCCAGCTTCTCCGGCGGCAGCGCCTCGCCGAGCCGGGTGAACCCGACCAGATCGGCGAACATGATCGAAACCTCACGGGCACCGGGCAGCGGAAGCCCCTCAGCCCGCTCCGTCGCGGAGACCGCCTCGGTCTCCATAGCGTGGCGCAACTGCAGCAGCAGCATGTCCTGGATCATCGGGCCGAGCAGCGGGGCGAGCTCCCGCACGAGCGACTCGGATTTCCCCGCGATCTCCAGTTCCGTCGCCCCGGGTGTCAGCACCGCCGCGAACGCGGTGTACCGCATCACCTCCGCGGCCTTCGCAAGCCCCTCCGACAGCACGCGCACCACCTGCACGACCTGATCGGGATCGAGACCGAACTCGATGAACCGCTGGGCATGGGCGGCGGCCTCGGCATCCGCGCGTAGGTGTACCGCGGCATCGGGATCGTCCTCCCGCGACAGGCCCATCGCGTGCTGCACCCGCTGCAGCAGGTCGAGGTCGATGCCGAACTTCTCACTGGTCTCCCGCGCGGAGACGTAGACGCCGTCATCACCGACGTGCCGTCGCGACGCCAGAAGCATCGGCGCGACCGCCTCGCGCACCTCGGGCACCGTGAACCCCCGGGACAGCAGCCACTCGATCAACTCGGCGCGTTCGGCGCGCGCCGCCCCCGTCAGCCCGTCGAGGAGCCCGGCCTCGTCGATCTCCTGCGCTTCTGTCACGCGGCAAACGTATACCCGGCGGCGTGTTGGGCATCATGGTCGGTGATGACCGTCCGTCCGCCGCTGTTGCACGGGTTCCCGCCCATCGTCGGCGGCGCACCCCAAGTCCTCGTGCTCGGCAATGCGCCAAGCGTGCTGGCGCTGGCCAAGCACCAGTACTACGGCAACCCGCGCAATGCGTTCTGGCGCATCACCGGTGCGCTCTACGACTTCGACGCCGACGACCCGTACCCGGAGCGCACCGCCGCGCTGATCGCCCACGGCGTGGCGGTGTGGGATGTGCTGCGCGAGTGCCGGCGCGCCGGCAGCCTCGACTCCGCGGTGGAACCGGCGAGCATGGTGGCCAACGACTTCGGCCCGTTTTTTCGCCGCTATCCGACGATCCGGCGGGTGCTGTTCAACGGCGCCGCCGCGGAGAAGAACTTCCGGCGGCTGGTGAGCGGGGACTTCGATGTCGAGTTCCTCCGGCTGCCGTCGACCAGCCCCGCGCAGACGATGCGCTACGAACTGAAGCTGGCGGCGTGGCGGGCGGCGCTGCAGCCTCTGCGGCAACCGTCGCCACGCAGCGAAATCGATTGATTGCGAGCGCAACCGGCCCGAATACAACATCTGGGGAAAGCTGCCATGGCCGGTACCGCGCAATATGCTCGATGGGGAAACGTGCAATCAGGGGCAGCTGATGACGGCAGCGGCGAAATGCTCGGTGTGCGGCGCACACCCGCGGGCGGGCGCCCGGTTCTGCGACGCCTGCGGCACACCGGTCGCCGCACCCCAGGAGGCGGAGTACAAACAGGTCACCGTGCTGTTCGCCGATGTCGTCCGGTCGATGGATCTGGCCGCCAGTGTGGGAGCCGAGAGGCTGCGCGAGATCATGGGCGAGGTGTTCGACCGGTGTTCGCGGGTCGTACGGCACTACGGCGGCACCCTCGACAAGTTCACCGGCGACGGCGTGATGACGATCTTCGGTGCGCCGATTGCACTGGAGGACCATGCATTTCGTGCCTGCCTGGCCGCCATCGACATCCAGAAGGAGGCCGGCGGCCTGCGTGATGCGATCGGTGCGCGCGACGGTGTGGACCTGCGGCTGCGCGTAGGACTGGACTCCGGCCAGGTGATCACCGGTGGCCTCGGCTCGGATTCGCCGACCTACACCGCGATCGGGGAGCACGTCGGCTTGGCACAGCGCATGGAGTCCGCGGCGCCGCCCGGTGGGGTGATGCTGAGCGCGGCGACCGCCGGGCTGGTGCGCGACTGCGCCGAGTTGGGCGACCCCGAGACGGTCGTGCTGAAAGGGTCCGGGATCCGCGTGCCCGCGCGTCGCCTCGTGGCGGTCGGCGCCCGCACCGCCCAAGCGCTCGACGAAACCGATATGGTCGGCCGCCGCTGGGAACTCGCCGCGGTGGAGGCGCTTCTGCACCGGGTGGTCGGCGGGCAGGGCAGCGTGGTCCACGTCGTCGGCCCGCCGGGTATCGGGAAGAGCCGCCTCGTGCGGGCGGTGCTCCAGGACGCGGTGCGGCTCGGAATGGAAATCCATGCCGTGTACTGCGAATCGCACGCCAGCGACATCTCGTTCCACGTCATCCGGCAGCTCTTGCGCACCGGCACCGGAGTGGCCGGCGTCGAACCGGACACCGCCAGGGCCATCCTCGACGGGCTGACCCCGGATGCCGATCCGCAGGACCGGCTCATCCTGCAGGAGTTGCTCGGCGTCGCCGAACCCGGCGCCGACATCCCGCAGATCGATCCCGACGCGCGGCGCCGCCGGCTGACCGCGCTGATCAACGCCGTCTCGCTCAGCCGCACCACACCCGCGCTCTACGTCATCGAGGATGTGCATTGGATCGACCAGATCAGCGAATCGCTGCTGGCCGACTTCCTCAGCGTGGTGCCACGCGTTCCCAGCATGGTGCTGATCACCTCCAGGCCGGAATATCGCGGGGTCCTCGACACGATCCCCGCGGCGCAGACGTTCGCGCTCATGCCGCTCTCTGGCGCCGAATCGTCCGCCCTCGTCTGCGGCCTCCTCGGCCCGGCCGCCACGGACCGTCAGCTGTGCACCGCAATCGTCGGGCAGGCCGGCGGCAATCCGTTCTTCATGCTGGAGATGGTCCGTGACCTCCAGGAGCGCGGTGCGCTGCGTGGTGAACGCGGCGCCTACACCGTCGTCGGCGACCGTCACGAGCTGACGGTGCCGCCCACGCTCCAGGCCACCATCGCCGCCCGTATCGACCGCCTGCAGCCCGGCGCCAAACGCACGCTGTGTGCCGCGGCGGTCGTGGGTTCGGTGTTCGACGAACGCACGCTGCACGGCCTCTGCATCAAGCCCCAGATCGACGAATTGGTGGCGGCGGAGTTGGTGGACCAGATCCGCTTCACGCCGCGCGCCCAGTACGCCTTCCACCAGCCGCTCATTCGGGCGGTGGCTTACGAGTCACAGCTGAAGTCGGATCGCGCGGTCCTGCATCGGCGGCTGGCCGAGTTGATTCGCACACTCGAACCCGACGCCGCCGACGGCAACGCAGCACTGATCGCCGAACATCTGGAGCGCGCAGGCGAATTCGCGGACGCCTACGACTGGCACATGCGGGCCGGAGGTTGGCTGACCAACCGCGACATCTCGGCGGCGGAGGTCAGCTGGGAGCGTGCGCGTCGCATCGCCGACGAGCTGCCCGACGACACCCCCGATTGGCTGAGCAAGCGGATTGCGCCCCAGACGATGTTGTGTGGCAACGGTTTCCGCACCGGACTGGCTGTCGCCGGTGAGCGATTCGACGAATTGCGGGAGCTGTGCGGCCGAGCCGGCGACAAGGCGTCACTTGCCGTGGCGATGTCCGGGGTGCTCGGCGAGCACTACATGAAGGGCAGGGTGCGCGAAGCGGCCGAGATGACACCGGAGCTGTCCGCGCTGGTCGAGTCGTCCGGCGACCCCGGGCTCATCATGCAGTTGTCGGTGGGGCCGATCGCCGTCAAGATGACCATCGGTGACCTCGCCGAGGCCATCCGCTGGGCGCAGATGGTCATCGACCTCGCCGACGACAACGAACCCGGCACCGAGGGACTCATCATCGGCGCGCCGCTGGCGAGTGCGTACGCATCTCGCGGGTTGGGGCGGGCGGTGTCCGGACAGCGCGGTTGGCGGGATGATGCGGACCGCGCGGTCGCCATGGTCAACGAGACGGACTCGATGTCGCTGGGCATCGTCATCGTGTACGCGTACGCGATGCCCGTCGCCAATGGGATCTTGCGGTCCGACGCGCGCGTGCGCCGTCAGCTCCAAGATGTCCTGCACTTGGCGGAGAGGTCGGCGGACGATCTGGGGTTGGGCTTCGCGAGGATGGCCCTGGGTGTGGCGCTGCTGCACGGCGACCCCTCGGATGTCGGTACCGCGATGGACCTCCTGACCCAGGCTCGCCAGATGTGTGTGGACGGGCGGTTCTATCAGGCGCACCTGCCGATCGTCGATTCGTGGATCGGGTGGGGGATGAACATGCTCGGGGATCGCAACGGCGCGATATCCGTTCTGCGCGAGGCGTGGAACGCGCTGTACGACGAAGGGCAGCCCGGGCACGCGCCGCCCACCGCGCGCCTGTTCGCCGAGACCCTGCTCGACGGGGGCGACGCCGAGGACCGCACGGGGGACATCGCGGAGGCTGAGGACGTCGTCGACCGACTCGCCGCCGAGACGGCGTTGGACGGGTGGCGCACGCGAGACGTCACCGTGCTGCGTCTGCGTGCCCTCGTGGCGCGCGCCCGGGGTGACGACGGCGCCTACCGCCACTACCGCGACTGCTACCGGGAGATGTCGGCCGAACTGGGCTACGAGGCAGACATCGCACTGGCGAACGCGATGGCGTGACGGTCCCTTTTCCACAGTTTCGGCGTGCTCCAGCGTGGCCGTCGCACACTTCCTGCCAGCGGTCGGTCAATCACTGCCAACGGGATGGAACCCGCTGACCTGCAGGTTATTGCAGGCAGACCGGCCAGGAAAACCCTCCAGACCGAACGGACACGAAGAGGTACGAAAATGAACAAGTTCGGATTCGCCACCATCATCGCCGGCGGACTGGCAACCGGATTCCTCGGTTTCGCCGCCCCCGCCCAGGCCGCCCCCGCCGGCCCCGGCAACGCCCAGGACACCATCAGCTCGCTCGATGACCGCGGCTACCAGGTCCGCGTCACCCAGCAGGGCATGAACAAGCCGCTCGATGAGTCCAGCATCGTCTCGGTGCGCTACGACAACGACCGCCGCGTCGTCTACGTCACCACCCGCTGACCCACTCGCCCCGAGACTGCGGGGAGATCACCGAAACGCACGAAACGGTGATCTCCCCGCAGTTTCGGCGTATCGAGACCCGGCTACCGTGGCGGGATGTCTTGCGTGTTCTGCGACATCGTCGCCGGTGAAGCACCGGCCATCCGCATCTACGAGGACGCGGAGTATCTGGCGTTCCTCGACATCCGGCCGTTCGCCAAGGGCCACACGCTGGTGATTCCGAAGGCACACACCGTGGACCTCACCGACACGCCACCCGATACGGTCGCCGGTCTGGCCCGCATCGGACAGCGCATCGCCAGGGCGGCGCGGCACTCAGGGCTGCATGCCGACGGCAACAACATCGCGATCAACGACGGAAAAGCGGCCTTCCAGACGGTGTTCCACATCCACCTGCACGTGCTCCCCCGCCGCAGCGGTGACAAGCTCGCGTTCGCCAAGAACATGGTGCTGCGACGCGACCCGGACCGTGAGGAGTCCGGCCGCCTGCTGCGCGAGGCGCTCGCCGAACTCGACAAGACCCCGTAGGCGAATGGCCGTCACCGCGCGGCCTGACACACTGATGTGATGAGCCACCTCTCCCCCGTCGAACAGGTCGGCCTCCGGCTGCTCAAGCTGCACGACCTGCTGTACAAGAAGACGAACGGCCGCTTCGGGCATCACATCCCGGGCGCCCCTCCCAGCCTGTTGCTGCACACCGTCGGCGCCAAGACGGGCAAGCCCCGCAGCAACACGCTCACCTACGCCCGCGACGGCGAGAGCTATCTGATCGTCGCCTCGATGGGCGGGGCGCCGAAGTCACCGGGCTGGTACCACAACCTCAAAGCCCACCCGAACGTCGAGATCAACGTCGGCACAAAGCGCTTCGCCGTGACGGCACATCCCGTGCTACCCGACGACCCGGACTACGCGCGGCTGTGGCGGATCGTGAACGACAACAACTCCAACCGCTACGACGCCTACCAGAAGCGCACGACGCGGCCCATCCCGATCGTCAAGCTGACGCCCTAGAACAGCTCTTTGGCCAGCAGTTCCAGCGTGGTGTCGCGGGCGGGCGACGTCGCCGGATCGGTGCCGCGGCGCGCAGAGGCGACGGGGTTGACCATCACTTCGTCGACGTCGAACTCGTCGGCCAGGGCCCGGACCTGTTCTGCCGCCTCGGTCGGTGAGCCGACCACGGCACGCGTCAGTCCGTGCTGGACGACAGCCTGGGCCTGGGCACTGAGCTGCTTGGACTCGGCGTCCTCGACCAGGTCGAGCGCGGTCAACGGCTGACCGGTGCGCAGCTGGGCCATCATGTGCAGGTTCGGCAGCATCAGCGCCATCGCCTCGTCGTGGGTCTCGGCGACGACGGCGTTCACCGTCAGGAACGTCACCGGTTCGGCGGCGACGTCGCTGGGCCGGAACTCGGCACGGTAGGTGGCCAGCGCCTCGGCGGTGCCCTGTCCGGAGAAGTGGTGGGCGAACACGTACGGCAGACCCTTGGCGGCGGCCAGGTGCGCGGAGTACATCGAGGAGCCGAGCAGCCACAACCGCGGTTCGGTGGCCGCTGCGGGGGTGGCCTTGAGGATGTAGTTCTCGCGCATCAGGTTGCGCGGCAACGAGACCCGCACGCCGTGCCTGCTCATCAGCGCCGCGACGTCGTCGAGGTACTCGGGAAAGCGCTCGATGTCGGTGTCGTCACGCCCGGCGGCGCCGCGCAGCGCCATCGACGTCACCGGGTCCGACCCCGGCGCCCGGCCGAGCCCGAGGTCGATGCGGCCCGGGTGGGCGGCTTCGAGCAGGGCGAACTGTTCGGCCACCGCCAGCGGGGCGTGGTTGGGCAGCATCACTCCGCCCGAACCGAACCGCACCTGCGACGTCTGCGCAGCGAGGTGCGCGATCACGACCGGCGGACTGGTCGCGGCGACGGCGGGCATGTTGTGGTGCTCGGCGATCCAGTAGCGGGTGTATCCCAGCCGGTCAGCGGTCTGCGCGAGGTGGGTGGTCGCCGCCAGCGCATCCGAGGTGGTCTGGTCGCTGCGCACGGGTATGAGGTCCAGGACAGAAAGGCGCATGGAAGCCACAACGCATTTCGGCGCCCGCGCGTTCCCGACGTGGGCTGCGCTACAACCCGGCCAGGTCCCGGGCCCGCGAGAACACGCCGTCCATCATCGCCGGGGTCAGCTTGCCGGTGAAGGTGTTCTGCTGGCTGGGGTGGTAGCAGCCGAGCAGGGTCAGGCCGCCGACCGTCGCCTCGGCGAGATGCCCGAACTGCGGTGCGGGCACCGCCACCTCCTCGCCGCCGCGGCGCAGCATCTGCAGCGCCACTTTCCACGCGAAGCCGCCCAGCGCGACCACCACCCGCACGTCGCCACGGACCAGACGCCACTCCGCGTCCAGCCACGGTGCGCACGTCGCCCGCTCGGCAGGGGTGGGTGCATTCGCCGGCGGTGCGCACCGGACCGCCGCGGCGACGCGAACATCGTTGAGGTTCAACCCGTCCGCGGCGTCGACGCACAGCGCCTGGTTGGCCAGCCCGCCGCGGTGCAGTGCGGCGAACAGGAAGTCACCCGAGCGGTCCCCGGTGAACACCCGGCCGGTGCGGTTGGCGCCGTGGGCGGCCGGGGCCAACCCGACGACCAAGATGCGCGGGTGCGCGTCACCCCACCCGGGTGCGGGCCTGCCCCAGTACGGCTGATCGGCGAACGCCTTGCGTTTGACCGCGGCCGCCTCCTCCCGCCACTCGACCAGACGCGGGCAGGCGCGGCACACCGAGACCAGCGCGTCGAGCTCGTCGAGTGACGCGACTGCGCCCGCCAGCGACTCCACTGCCGCCGCCGACGTGGCCACCGCGGTCGCGGGTGTGGCCGGATCGCCCGGCCACCCCGTCCCCGGCGGCACGGGTGTGGGGAACGGCAAGCCGGTGCGCGGGTGGGGCAATTGCACGGCTCCACTGTGCCGGGCACGGGGAAAATCCGTCGCCGAACGGCATCGGCGCTGCTAGATTCGGCCGCGATACCCATGACCACCAGCAAGCGCGGCCCGCTGTTCCTCATCTACTTCTCGGCGCTGACCGCGGGAGCGGGGAACGGCATCTCACTGGTCGCCTTCCCGTGGTTGGTGTTGCAGCGCAACGGCTCTGCCGTCGACGCCTCGATCGTCGCGATGGCAGGCACGCTGCCGCTGCTGGTGGCCACGTTGATCGCCGGTGCCGCGGTCGACTACCTGGGCCGGCGGCGGGTGTCGATGATCTCCGACGCCCTGTCCGCACTGTCGGTGGCCGCCGTGCCCGTCCTCGCGCTGACCTTCGGTGTGCACATGGTCAACGTGGCGGTGCTGGCGGCGCTCGCCGCGCTCGGCGCCTTCTTCGACCCCGCCGGCATGACCGCACGCGAGACGATGCTGCCCGAGGCCGCCCAGCGGGCCGGGTGGACACTCGACCACGCCAACAGCGTGTACGAGGCGGTGTTCAACCTGGCCTACATCGTCGGACCGGGGATCGGCGGTCTGCTGATCGCGACGATGGGCGGTGTGAACACCATGTGGGTGACGGCGGGGGCGTTCGTGCTGTCGATCGTCGCGATCGCCGGGCTGCGGCTCGAGGGCGCCGGCCGCCCGGAGCGCGACCAATTGCCCGAGCGGGTGTGGACCGGCATCGTCGAAGGACTCGGATTCGTATGGCGCACACCGGTATTACGCACGCTGGCGGTCGTCGACCTGATCGCCACCGGTCTGTACATGCCGATGGAGAGCGTGCTGTTCCCGAAGTACTTCACCGACCGCGACGAACCGGCGCAGCTCGGTTGGGTGCTGATGGCACTGTCGCTCGGCGGGCTGGTGGGTGCGCTGAGCTACGCGGTGCTGTCGCGCTACGCCAACCGCCGCACCGTGATGCTGACCGCCCTGCTGACCCTCGGCGTCGCGATGACGGTGATCGCATTCCTGCCGCCGCTGCCGGTGATTCTCGCGCTGTCGGCGATTGTCGGGCTGGTGTACGGGCCGATCGCGCCGATCTACAACTACGTCATGCAGACGCGTGCGCCGGCGCATCTGCGCGGCCGGGTGGTCGGGGTGATGGGTTCGCTGGCCTACGCCGCAGGCCCGCTCGGTCTGGTGGTGGCAGGCCCGCTGGCCGACGGAGCCGGTCTGTCCGTGACGTTCTTCGCGCTCGCGCTGCCGATGCTGGTCCTCGGCGCGGCAGCGGTATTCCTGCCCGCGCTGCGCCAGCTCGACCAGGTGCCGGCCGCCGACCCCGCCTAGACCCGAACCCGCGGCAACGCAAACATTTTGGTCAGCCGGCGCACCGCGCTCGGCTCCCCCGCGATGTGCAGTCGACCCGCCGAGACCAGGTCAGGCACCCGGCTGGGATCCAGTGCCGCGGCCAGCACGTCGACGTCGCCGGTCAGGATCACGTCTGCGGCGACGTCGTCGGACTCGTCGAGGACCTCGTCGGCGGTGATCCGCACCGTCGTCCCGCCCTGCGGTGTCGCCAACCGCACCACGAGGTCCTCACCGGTGCGGTCCGGACGCACATAGGCGCGCACCGCGCGGGCCAACCACTCCGGGCGCACCACATCGGTCGGTGCGCGGGTGGTGAGCAGGTGCCTGCCCCACCTCGCGAACGCATTGATGACCTCTTCGAGCGCGCGACCGTCGGCGGTGAGCTCGTACACATTGCCCGATGCCGGTTTCGCCAACTCCCGTCTGCGCGCCAGACCGTGCCGCTCGAGGTCGCGCAGCCTGCTCGCCAGCATGTCGGTGGCGATCGGCGCGAGGCCCGCGAGCAGATCGCCATAGCGCTGCGGGCGGTCGAGCAGTTCGCGCACGATGAGCAGCGTCCAACGGTCGCCGACGATGTCGAGGCTTTTCGCCACGGCGCAGTGCTGGCCGTAAGAGCGGTTGGGCACGTCCGCAGCCTACGGCCGACTTGAGATGTCCAAGTTCATACTTGTTTTTTCCAAGTATTGTGCTTACAGTCCCGATAGGCCCTCACTGACCGGCCCCGCCGCGGACGGCTCGTCCCCTCGGCCTGAAAGGCACACCATGGCAACCACTTTGGTCGACATCGACGCCATCCCCGCACTCGAGCACCTGCTCGACATCAACATCGGGTTCGCCCCGGTACAGATCTTCGACACGCCCGTCGGCACGCGCTTCACCTACGTGGTCAGACACGGCCGCTGCGAGGGGCCACGCGTCGCGGGCGACATCCTGCCCGGCGGCGGCGACTGGATCCTCTTCGGCACCGACCGCGTTGCTCGCCTCGACGTGCGCGCCACGTTGCGCACCGACGACGGCGCACTGATCCACATCACCAACACCGGACGGGTGCACATGCCGCCTGATGCCGCCGCCCGGTTCGCCGCGGGAGAACTCATCCGGCACGACGAGATGGTGGCGCGGTCGAGTCCGCTGTTCGACACCGACGACGAGCGCTACCGGTGGATCAATGCCGTGCACACGGTGGCGATCAATCAGGTGTCGCTGACGGAGGTGCACTACCGGGTGTTCGCGGTCCGATGAGCCTGCGCGAGCTCTACGACCGGTACGCGGCGGCATGGGCCGGTCGCGACCCCGACGCGATCGTCGCCCTCCACGCCGACCAGACGACGTTCTGGCTGCACGACGGCAGGCCCGCAATCGAGGGTCGCCCGGCGGTGCGCGATGCGTTCGCCGCGATGTTCGAGGCACTGCCCGACCTCGGGTTCGTCGTGCACCGCACCGAGTTCGGGCCGCGGCACTGGGTGCTGGACTGGACGGCGACCTCGACCGGCTCCGACGGCCGGCCCGTGTGCTTCGACTGCATGGATCTGGTGACGGTCAGCGATGACTGGCGGGTGGCACGCAAGGACACTTTCGTCGACGGCGCGCAGTTCCTTCGCGCACTCGGCGGCTGACGTTTACCTCCACACACTCTATGGGTAACCGACCCGAGTTGTGATCCGTGCCACAGCGAGGTGAGCCGTGTACCAGCAAGTTCTCGATCCCGTCGCCAACTCGCTCGCCTGGAGCGCAGCGGTGGCGGCCGTCCCGCTCCTTCTCCTGTTCGTGCTTCTCGGTGCGTTGAAGATGACCGCATGGAAGGCATCGCTCATCTCGCTGGCCGTCAGCGTCGCGATCGCCGTCCTCGTGTACGGGATGCCGGTCGGACAGACTCTGCTGGCAGGCACCGAAGGAGCCGCCTTCGGCTTCTTCCCGATCCTGTGGATCGTCATCAACGCCATCTGGGTGTATCAGATGACCGTCGAGACAGGCCATTTCGACGTGCTGCGGCGATCCTTCAGCTCGGTCAGCGACGACCAGCGCATCCAGGCCATCATCATCGCCTTTTCCTTCGGCGCCCTGATCGAGGCGCTTGCCGGGTTCGGGACACCGGTGGCGGTCACCTCGGTGATGCTGATGGCACTGGGCTTCCGCCCCCTGAAGGCAGCCGTGCTGGCCCTGGTCGCCAACACCGCGCCCGTCGCCTTCGGCGCGATGGCCACTCCCATCATCACGCTCAGCAAGGTCACGGAGTTGGACGTCGACACACTCGGCGCGATGGTCGGCCGGCAGACACCGATCCTCGCGCTGTTGGTGCCGCTGGCGCTGGTGGCGATCGTCGACGGTCGCCGTGGCATGCGCGCGACGTGGCCGGCAGCCTTGGTCTGCGGCTTCGTGTTCGCCGTCGCGCAGTACGCCACGTCGAACTTCCTGTCGGTACCGCTGGCCGACGTCGTCGCTGCACTGCTGTCGGCGGCCGCGGTCGTCGCGCTGGTGCGGGTGTGGCATCCCGCCAACTCCTACACCGAACTCGCCGAGCCCGCTGAGGTCGCCGGGGACGGCGGGGGTCCGGTGCCGGCCGGCGGGAACGGGGCGACCGGAGGTGCGTTACGCACGGCCGACGAACCGACCACCCGGCGGGACCACGGCGTCGAGGACTCCCGCGCCGACGTCGTCAAGGCGTATGCGCCCTACGCGATCATCATCGGCGTCTTCGTCATCTGCCAGATTCCGGCGGTCAAGACGCTGCTGGAAAAGGCGACGTTCGCCGGGAACTGGCCGGGCCTCAACGTGGTCGACGCCGACGGCGACCCGTCGACGCTGACGAAGTTCACGCTCAACCTGCTGACCACCCCCGGCACGCAGATGCTGTTCGCCGGCGTGCTCACGATGATCGCGCTGCGCCTGTCGGTGCCGCGGGCGGTCAAGGCGTACGGAGTGACGCTGCACCAACTGCGTTGGGCGATCGTCACCGTCATGACCGTGCTCGCACTGGCGTTCGTGATGAACCTGTCCGGTCAGACGATCACGCTCGGCACATTCATGGCCGCCGCGGGTGGGGCCTTCGCGCTGCTGTCACCCATCCTGGGCTGGCTCGGCGTCGCGGTCACCGGTTCCGACACCTCGGCGAACTCATTATTCGGCGCGCTCCAGGTGACCGCCGCGAACCAGGCCGGACTGTCCGATGTGCTGATGGCCGCGTCCAACAGCTCCGGCGGCGTCCTGGGCAAGATGATCTCGCCGCAGAACCTCGCGATCGCCGCGGCGGCGGTCGGACTCGACGGAAAGGAGGGCGACATCTTCCGTCGGGTGATCTTGTGGAGCCTCGGGTTCCTCGTCCTGCTGTGCGCGTTGTCGGCGCTGCAGTCCTCGCCGGTGCTGTCGTGGATGGTGCCGTCATGAGCACTCGTAGCATCGGGGCCATGGATGCGCTCGCCGATTTGACCGCCGAACTGCCCGACGGTGTCGTCGTCACCGATCCCGACATCGTGGCGTCCTACCGGCAGGACCGGGCGGCCGATCCGAATGCGGGCACCGCGCTGGCCGTCGTGCGCCCCAGCCGCACCGAGGAGGTGCAGGCGGTGCTGCGCTGGGCATCCGCGCACCAGGTCGCGGTGGTCCCGCGCGGGATGGGCACCGGGCTGTCCGGCGGAGCGACGGCGCTCGACGGCGCGATCGTGCTCTCGACGGAGAAGATGCGCGACATCACCGTCGACCCGGTCACCCGCACCGCGGTCGCGCAGCCCGGTCTGCTCAACGCCGAGGTCAAGAAGGCCGTCGCCGAATACGGGCTGTGGTACCCGCCCGACCCGTCGTCGTACGAGATCTGCAGCATCGGCGGCAACATCGCCACCAACGCCGGTGGCCTGTGCTGTGTGAAATACGGCGTGACCACCGACTACGTGCTCGGCCTGCAGGTGGTGCTGGCCGACGGCACCCCGGTGCGCCTGGGCGGGCCGCGGCTCAAGGACGTCGCGGGGCTGTCGCTCACCAAGTTGTTCGTCGGCAGCGAGGGCACGCTGGGCGTGATCACCGAGGTGACCCTGAAGCTGCTGCCCCCGCAGCCGTCCCCGTGCACGGTGGTCGCGACGTTCGACACGGTCGAGGCGGCCACGGGTGCCGTCGTCACCATCACCGGCCGCATCCGGCCGTCGATGCTGGAGTTCATGGACCAAGTCGCCATCAACGCGGTCGAGGACAAGCTGCGTATGGGTCTGGACCGCAACGCCGCCGCGATGATGGTCGCCGCCTCCGACGACCGCGGTGCCGCCGGCGCGGAAGACGCCGCGTTCATGGCGCAGATGTTCACCGAAGCCGGTGCGACGGAGGTGTACTCGACGTCAGACCCCGAGGAGGGTGAAGCTTTCGTGGCGGCGCGGCGATTCGCGATCCCTGCCGTCGAGGCCAAGGGTTCGCTGCTGCTCGAAGACGTCGGCGTGCCGGTGCCCAAACTCGCCGACCTGTGCACGGGTATCGAGAAGATCGCCGCCGACCGCGACGTGCTGATCTCGGTGATCGCCCACGCCGGTGACGGCAACACTCACCCGCTGATCGTGTTCGACCCGGCCGACGCGGCGATGGCCGAACGCGCCGAGCAGGCGTTCGGGGAGATCATGGACCTCGCCGTCAGCCTGGGCGGCACCATCACCGGCGAGCACGGCGTCGGGCGGTTGAAGCGGCCGTGGCTGGCCGGTCAGATCGGGCCGGAGGCGATGGAACTGAACCGCCGGATCAAGGCGGCGCTCGACCCTGCCGCGATCCTCAACCCGGGCGCCGCGTTCTGACCCTGCCGGTTGAGGGGTTGACACACAGCTGCGTCTTGTCGTACCCATGAGACATGACGGCGGGTGTGTCTCACGAAGCGCGGTTCGAGTTGGCGACGGCGGCGACCTGGTCCGACCTGTGGCCGATGTACGCCGCGCTGCGTGACCACGACCCCGTCCACCACGTCGTCCCGCCCGCGGCGCCCGATCTCAACTACTACGTCCTGAGCCGCCACGCCGACGTCTGGCGGGCCGCCCGGGACCACGAGACCTTCTCGTCCGCTCAGGGGCTGACCGTCAACTACGACGAGCTGAACCTGATCGGGCTGGCGGACAACCCGCCCTTCGTCATGCAGGACCCGCCGGTGCACACCGAGTTCCGCAAGCTGGTCTCGCGCGGGTTCACCCCCCGGCAGGTGGAGGACGTCGAACCGGCGGTGCGCGCGTTCGTCGTCGAGCGCATCGAAGCGCTGCGCGCCAACGGCGGTGGCGACATCGTGCGAGAGCTGTTCAAACCGCTGCCGTCGATGGTCGTCGCGCACTACCTCGGTGTTCCGGAGGCCGACCGGGCACAGTTCGACGGGTGGACCGAGGCGATCGTTGCGGCCAACGCCGAGTCGGGCGGCGTGGCCGCGGCCGGTGACGCGATCGGCGCGATGGCAGCCTACTTCGCCGAGCTGGTCGAGCGGCGCCGCCGCGAACCCGGTGACGACACCATCAGCCACCTGGTGGCCGCCGACGTCGACGTGCTTCCGGTGCTGGCGTTCACGTTCACGATGGTCACCGGGGGCAACGACACCACCACCGGGATGCTCGGTGGCACAGTGCAACTGCTGCACCAGCGGCCCGACCAACGCCGGATGCTCACCCAGAATCCGGACCTCATCGCCGACGCCGTCGACGAATTCCTACGGCTGACCTCACCGGTGCAGGGGCTGGCGCGCACCGCGACCCGTGACGTCACGATCGGCGACGCCACGATTCCCGCCGGACGCAAAGCACTGCTGCTCTACGGTTCGGCCAACCGCGATGAGCGCGAATTCGGCCCGGATGCAGGCGAGCTCGACGTCACCCGCAAGCCGCGCAACATCCTGACCTTCAGCCACGGCGCGCACTTCTGCCTGGGCGCGGCGGCGGCCCGGATGCAGTCGCGCGTCGCGCTGACCGAACTGCTCGCCCGCTGTCCCGAGTTCACCGTGGACGAGGCCGGAATCGTGTGGGCCGGCGGCAGTTACGTGCGGCGTCCGCTGTCCGTACCGTTCGCGATCTGATGCCCGCCGACTGGCTCGCCGACCGGCGCACCGAGGTCGCCGCCGACCGCATCCTCGACGCGGCGGAGCGGCTGTTCACCGAACGCGACGCCGCGAGCGTCGGCATGAACGACATCGCCAAGGCCGCCGGCTGTTCTCGCGCGACGCTCTACCGGTACTTCGACAGCCGAGACACCCTGCACACCGCCTACGTACACCGCGAGGCGCAACGGCTGTACCGCACGCTCACCGAGCGAGTCGGCGAGGTGGCCGACCCAGCCGCGCGGCTGGTCGAGGGCATGCTCATCGCGTTGCGCAGCGTGCGCGAAAACCCGGCGCTGTCATCGTGGTTCGCGCCAACGGCGCGGCCGATCGGCGGTGAGTGGGCCGAGCGCTCCGAGGTCGTCAAGGCGATGGTGGAGACGTTCGTGGGGTCACTGGGCGACGCCGACCCCGACCCTGACGACGTGGAGCGTCGCGCCCGCTGGCTGGTACGGGTGCTGACGTCGCTGCTGCTGTTCCCCGGCCGCGACGACGACGACGAACGCGCCATGCTCGCGGAGTTCGTGGTGCCGGTGGTGCTGAGCGGGCAGACCGTCACACCTGCCAGTAGGCCTGAGCCTTGATGGACTTCTTCGGGATCTTGTAGTCCTCGCGGAAGACCTTGGCCACCGCCCGGGTGGTGCGGTTGTCGCAGGCCACCCAGCCGAAGTGGTCGGCCGCGTCGAATGCCGCCGCGGCGACCGTCTCGATGAGTGCCTCACCGGCGTTCTTGCGGTCCACCCAGGTGACGTCGGAACTGCGGACCACCGGCAGTTGCTTGTCCTCCTCGTGGCCCGCCTCCAGGAACACCCGCGCGGGGGCGTCGTCGATGGCGGTCAGCAGGGAGTTGATCGCGGGAAGTGACGCGGTGTCGCCGACGATCACGTAACCGGCCGGAAGTGGTTGCGGGAGCGCGAAATTGCTGCCCAGCACGGTGATGTCGATGGTGTCGCCGGGTTGTGCGTCGCGCGCCCACCGGGATGCCACGCCGTCGTGCAGCGCGAACTCGATGTCCACGGTGTCACTCGCCGGGTCGGGGTTGACCAGGGTGTAGCCGCGCTGGTGTTGTTTGTCGCCGTCGGCGAACCAGACCCGGACCCACTGCGTCGGGTGCGGAGGGTTCTCGGCGAGCATGCCGCCAGCGGCGAAACTGAGCCGCAGGTAGTACGGTCCGACCTCGCGCTTACCGGTGACCGTGAACGTGAAGTCGCCGGCGCGCATCAGCTTGAGCACTGCGCCGCTGAATCCGCGCGACGGTTTCTTGTCGGACATGCGTCCACCCTTCGTCTGACAACTTAGGGCAGCTTAACCTAAGGCGGAGAGGGAACGAGCGGTCCGGTCCATTCAGTTCGCCGAGACTGCGGGGAGTGCAACTTCTGCGGCGGATGCGTGATCTCCCAGCAGTTTCGGCGCAGGGGTTCAGCTCCGCACCCTGGTGAACCGGTGCAGCAACCAGGCCAGCGGGATCGTCACCACCATCGTGCCGACGAACAGCCCGACCATGGACCCCGTGTAGATGGGATACCGGAGGATCTCCACCATCACCAATTCCATGGTTACCAGGTGGATCAGGAAGATCTCGAAGGAGATCTCGCCGAGGAAGACCATCGGCCTGCTCGCCATGACCCGCGAGTAGAACCCCCGGTCGCCCAGCGCCAGCGGCGCCACCGTCAGCGTCGCGATCACCGCGTAGAACCCGGTTTTCACCAGCGCCTCGCGCAACGCGGCGGGCGAGGTCGTGGGTTCTCCCGCGATCGGTGTGGAGGCGATCAGATAGCAGACGACCGCCAGCGGGATGGCCACCAGCGCGTAGACGCGCACCCCAATCGCCTGCAGCACCGCCAGCAGCATGCCGCCGACGAACCACGCCAGATACGTCGGCAGCCAGAGTCGGGCGCCGTCGGGCAGCCAGTCGACACTGTGCACCAGCCACAACGACAGCGGCGACACGGCGACGAACGCCGCCAGACCGGCCAGCAGCACACCCGGCCGCCACGCCCGCCGGCACAGCAGCACCAACAGCACGTAGGCCATCAGCGGCAACACGACGTAGAAGGCCGCCTCCACCGCGAGGCTCCACATCTGCGTCAACCCCTGATGCAGGAACGAGTACAGATAGCTGTCGGTGTAGATCTGGGTCAGCGTGAGGTTGCGGAACAACCCCTCCCAGGTGTGCCCGGGATTCGGGCCCGCGGTGCGGAAGTGGTAGACGAGATAGGCGGCCAGCACGGTCACGATGTAGGCCGGCATGATGCGTCGCACCCGATGCCACGCATAGCGGCGCACCGACGGCGGCGGACCACCGCGGGCCGCCGCCCGCACCCACGGCCCGAACAGCAGGAAACCCGACAGCACGAAGAAGATCGGCACCCCGATCTCCATGCGCGAGTACACCAGTCCGGCGAACCCCTGGCCGTACTTCCCGGTCGTGTACGCGGCGTGGGTCAGCACGACCAGCAGCGCCGCGACCGCGCGCACCCCGGTCAGCGATGCCACGCGCTCCGCGGTCGAGACGGACTCCAGCCCGCCCTGGGCTGAGCCGTCCGAGACGGAGTGCTGCACGCCCCGGGGTGCGGTCACTTGCCCTTGTAGCGCGCCTTGGGCCCGCGTTCGGGTTCCAGATTGATCAACATGCCCTGAATACGGGTGCGTTCGAGCTTCTTGAGGGTGTCATCCGGCAGGTTGGCCGGCAGCTCGACCAGCGAGTACTCCGGCTTGATCGAGATGTGGCCGAAGTCGCTGCGGTTCAGGCCGCCCTCGTTCGCGATCGCACCCACGATCGCACCGGGCATCACCTTGTGCCGCTTGCCCACCGCGATGCGGTAGGTGGCGAGGTCCGTCCGGGTGCGGTCGCGCGGCTTGCGCGGGCCGGTGTCCTCGCGCACGGGCCGCTCCCGCCGCTTCTCCGGCGGCGGTTCGGTCATCAGGAACGCCTCGCCGTTGCGCGACTGCACTGCCAGCGCCGCGGCGATGTCGGCGATCGGTACGTTGTGGTCGCGTTCGTAGTCCTCGATGAGGCGGCGGAACAGGTCCGTGCCGGGCCCGTTGAGCGCCTCGCCGATCGAGTCGCGGAACTTCTCCACCCGCTGGGCGTTGACGTCGTCGACCGACGGCAGCTGACTTTCGACGAGCTTCTGCCGGGTGACCCGTTCGATCGCGTTGAGCAGGTGCCGTTCGCGCGGGGTGACGAACAGCAGCGCGGTGCCCGAGCGGCCGGCCCGGCCGGTGCGCCCGATGCGGTGCACGTAGGACTCCGGATCGTGCGGGATGTCGAAGTTCACCACGTGCGAAATTCGCTCGACGTCCAGGCCGCGCGCGGCGACGTCGGTGGCGACCAGGATGTCGATCGAGCCGTCCTTGAGCTGCGCGATGGTGCGTTCACGCACCGCCTGCGGGATGTCGCCGTTGATGGCGGCGGCCGCGAATCCGCGGGCCCGCAGCTTCTCGGCGACCTCCTCGGTGGCCTGCTTGGTGCGGACGAACACGATCATCCCGTCGCCCTGCTCGACCTCGAGCAACCGAGTCAGTGCGTCCATCTTGCGCGGGTACGACACCTGGATGTAGCGCTGCGTGATGTTCTCGGCGGTCTGCGTCTTCGACTTGACCGTGACCTCGACCGGATCGTGCAGGTACTTCGCGGTGATCTTCTTGATTCCCGGCGGCATGGTCGCGGAGAACAGGGCGACCTGCTTGTACTCCGGCGTATCCGACAGGATGCGTTCGACGTCCTCGGCGAAACCCATCTGCAGCATCTCGTCGGCCTCGTCGAGCACCATGTAATCGAGGTGCGACAGGTCGAGGGTGCCCTTCTCCAGATGGTCGATCACCCGGCCCGGTGTGCCGACCACGACCTGCGCGCCGCGTTTGAGGCCGGCCATCTGCGGTCCGTAGGAGGAGCCGCCGTAGACCGGCAGGACGTTCACGTTGAGGTGGGCGCCGTAGCGGCCGAACGCCTCGGCCACCTGCAGCGCCAGTTCGCGGGTGGGCGCCAGCACCAGGGCCTGCGTCTTCCGGCTGCTGGTGTCGATCTTCGACAGGATCGGGATCGCGAAGGCCGCCGTCTTACCGGTACCGGTCTGGGCGAGGCCCACGACATCGGACCCGGCCAGCATCGCCGGGATGGTGGCGGCCTGGATCGCCGACGGGGTCTCGTACCCGACATCGGACACGGCCCGGAGCACGTCCGGGTGTATTTGCAGGTCAGCGAAGGTGGGTTCGGCGCGGGTGGAGTCCGGTTCAGGCGACGTCATAACGGCCCCAGTCTAATGCGCTATCGGGCGACTTCCGCCCAGCGCGCCTGTTCGAACCTCACATCCGATCCCGGTACGGTGCGCTGTTGTGAAGCGGGTGGTCGTGATCGCGGTCGGTGCGGCCGCATTGTCGACCCTCGTCGCCTGTGGTTCCGGGGACTCGACGGTGTCCAAGACCCCTGAGGCGTCGGCGCCTCCGCCTGCGGTCACCACGCCGAGCATCGCCCCGACCGTCGGGCCGCCACCGCCCGCCTCCGGGCCGACGGATCCCTGCGCGGTCAACCTCGGCGCCCCCGAGATCGCCAAGGCCGTCTCCGAATTGCCGCGCGATCCGCGCAGCAACCAGGCGTGGAGCCCCGAACCGGTGGCGGGCAACTACAACGAGTGCGCGCAACTGTCGGCGGTGATCGTGCGCGCCAACACCAACGCCGACAACCCCAACACCCGCGCGGTCATGTTTCATCTCGGCAAGTTCATCCCCACCGGGGTGCCCGACACCTACGGCTTCAACGGCCTCGACCCGGCAGGCACCACCGGCGACACCGTCGCCCTGCGCTACTCCGGTGAGGTCGAAGGGCTGGCCAGCATCGTGCGGTTCCGCTGGAACGGCAACGGCGTCGAGCTGATCGGCAACACCGGCTAGCTGTCGGACCGCTGCCCTACAGTGGCTGTCGTGTTCGTCGAATCCATTGGGGCGCACGACGACGTCACATCCAGCGCCGGATCCAGCAGGGTCATCTACAGCGCATCCGATCTCGCCGCGGCCGCCCGCTGCGAGTACGCGCTGCTGCGCTCCTTCGACGCCCGGCTGGGGTGGGGTCCGCCGGTGGCCGCCGAGGACGACCTGCTGGCCCGCACCGCCGTGCTCGGAGACGACCACGAGCGGCGCCATCTCGACGAGCTGAGGGCCGAGGGCGACCACAACGTGACCGTCATCGGCAGGCCGCCCTACACCGTGGCCGGGTTGACCGCCGCCGCCGAGGCCACCACCCGCGCCGTCGCCCGCCGCGCCCCGGTCATCTACCAGGCCGCGATGTTCGACGGCCGGTTCGCCGGATTCGCCGACTTCCTGATCCTGACCGGCGACCGCTACCTCCTGCGCGACACCAAGCTCGCGCGCTCGGTGAAGGTCGAAGCGCTGCTGCAGCTAGCCGCCTACGCCGAGGCGCTGACCGTGGCGGGGGTCCCCGTCGCCGACGAGGTCGAACTCGTGCTCGGCGACGGTGCGACCGCCCGCTACCCGCTCGACGAACTGCTTATGGTGTATCGGCCGCGGCGCGAGGCGCTGCAGCGGCTGCTCGACGGCCACCTCGCCGGCGGCGCGCCCGTGCGGTGGGAGGACGCGGATGTTCGCGCGTGTTTCCGCTGCCCGGAGTGCAGCATCGAGGTGCGCGCGCAGGACGATCTGCTGCTCGTGGCGGGGATGCGGGTGAGTCAGCGGGCCCGGATGCACGACGCCGGGATCACCACCGTCGCCGAACTCGCCGAGCACCGCGGACCTGTCCCGGAATTGCCGGCACGCACGGTCGACGGACTGAGCGCCCAGGCCCGGCTCCAGATCGCACTGCGCGTCGACGGCAAACCGCCCTACGAGGTCGCCGATCCGCAACCGCTGATGCTGCTGCCCGAACCCGACAAGGGTGACCTCTTCTTCGATTTCGAGGGCGACCCGCTGTGGACCGACGACGGCCAGGAGTGGGGTCTGGAGTACATGTTCGGCGTGCTCGACACCGCCGACGGCTTCCACCCGCTGTGGGCGCACGACCGGCCGCAGGAACGCCAGGCGCTCGAAGACTTTCTGGCGATGGTGCGCAAGCGGCGCAAACGCCATCCCAACATGCACATCTACCACTACGCCGCCTACGAGAAGACCGCGCTGCTGCGGCTGGCCGGGCGCTACGGCGTGGGCGAGGAGGCCGTCGACGACCTGCTGCGCAGCGGTGTGCTGGTCGATCTTTATCCGTTGGTGCGCAAGAGTTTTCGTATCGGCACCGAGAACTACAGCCTCAAATCGCTCGAACCGCTCTACATGGGTGGCCAACTCCGCACCGGCGACGTCACCACCGCCGCCGCGTCCATCACGCAGTACGCGGAGTACTGCGATCTGCGCGCCGCCGGCCGTGATGACGAAGCTGCCGTCGTCCTCAAGTTCATCGAGGACTACAACCGCTACGACTGCACGTCCACGCGCAAACTGCGCGACTGGCTGGTCTGCCGGGCCATCGACTGCGAGGTCCCGCCCCGGGGGCCGCAGCCGGTCGTCCGGGACGGCGCCGCGGCCGAACCGGTGGACGCGCTGGACCGCGCGCTGTGCCGTTACGCCGGCGACGAACTCGACGGCCGCACGCCCGAGCAGTCCGCCGTCGCGATGATCGCCGCCGCGCGCGGCTACCACCGTCGTGAGGACAAGCCGTTCTGGTGGTCACACTTCGACCGGCTCAACAATCCGGTCGACGAATGGGGCGACAGCACCGAGGTCTTCCTCGTCGACGCGGACGGCGCGCAGGTCGACACGGATTGGCATACGCCGCCGCGGGCCCGTAAACCGCAGCGCCGCGTCCGGTTGACCGGTGCGATGGCCGCGGGCGGGCTCGGCCGGGAGATGTACGCCCTCTACGAGCCGCCGGCCCCGGCCGGACTCAGCGACGATCCGGACCGCCGGGCGGCGGGTTCCGCCACCGTCGTCGAGTGCGACGATGCCGACGCGCCCAGCGAGGTGGTCATCGTCGAGCGGACGCCCCGCGACGGGGAGGAGTTTCACCAGCTCCCCTTCGCGCTGACACCGGGTCCACCGATCCGCACGACGGCCCTGCGGGATTCCATCGAGTCGACCGCCACCGAGCTCGTCGACACGCTGCCGCGGCTGCCCGCCACGGCGGTCACCGACATCCTGTTGCGCCGTCCGCCGCGCACGCGCAGCGGCGCACCGCTGCCCGCCGGGCCGGACACGCCGGAGGTGATCACCGCCGCCCTGCTCGACCTCGACGCGTCGTATCTGGCGGTGCACGGCCCGCCGGGGACGGGCAAGACCTTCACCGCGGCGGCGATCATCGCCACGCTGGTCAACACGCACCGCTGGCGTATCGGGGTGGTCGCTCAGTCACACGCGGTGGTGGAGAACCTGTTTCGCGGGGTCATCGCCGCGGGGGTGGACGCGGCGCGGGTGGCCAAGAAGCGCGGGCACGCCGGCGACGCGTGCTGGACGGTGCTCGACGAGGCGCAGTTCCCGGGTTTCGTCACGGAGAACGACGGTTGCGTGATCGGCGGCACCGCATGGGATTTCGCGAACGGCAACAGGGTTCCGCGCGGCTGCCTCGACCTGCTCGTGATCGAGGAGGCCGGCCAGTTCTGCCTGGCCAACACGATCGCCGTCGCGCCGGCCGCCGCGAACCTCCTGCTGCTCGGCGACCCCCAACAGCTGCCGCAGGTCAGCCAGGGGACCCATCCCGAACCGGTCGACACGTCCGCGCTCGGCTGGCTGGTCGACGGTGCACACACGCTGCCCGCCGAGCGGGGCTACTTCCTCGACGTGTCCTACCGGATGCACCCGGCGGTGTGCGCGGCGGTGTCGCGGTTGTCGTATGACGGTCGGCTGCAATCGTTCGACGCCGTGACCGCGGCGCGCACGCTCGAGGGCTGCTCCCCCGGTGTGCACGAGGTGACGGTCCCGCACGACGGCAACGCCACGGAGAGCCCCGAGGAGGCCGACGCGATCGTCGCCGGGACCCTCCGGTTGCTCGGTTCGGCATGGACCGACGAAGACGGCACACGACCGCTCGCCGAAGAGGACGTGATGGTGGTGACGCCGTACAACGCGCAGGTGGTGCTTTTGCGTCAACGGCTCGACAGCGCGGGGCTCAGTGGTGTGCGGGTCGGTACCGTCGACAAGTTCCAGGGGCAGCAGGCGCCGGTGGTGTTCATCTCGATGGTCGCCTCGTCCATCGACGACGTGCCGCGCGGAATCTCGTTCCTGCTCAACCGAAATCGGCTCAACGTGGCGATCAGCCGGGCCAAGTATGCGGCCGTGATCGTACGGTCCGACGCGCTCACCGAATACCTGCCGTCGACGCCTAAGGGCCTCGTCGAACTCGGTGCGTTCCTGTCATTGACGACGTAGGGGCGGGATTCTCCACAGCGGCGAATTCGTCCACAGGCTTTGGGTTTTCGCCTCGAGGCGTGTCAGACCCCGTCGCTAGAATCGCCAGTATGTTCGATGGTTCGTTACCCGAGATCGGGGCCTTCTCCGCGTTGAGTGACGCGGAGTTGGTGGCGGCCTCTGCCGGGTGGGGACGCGTCGAATCCGCCGCCGCCGCACGCAAACTCGCCGCGATGGCCGAAGTGTTCCGCCGCCGCACCGGCATCGAGGACGCCGAAGAGCGGGAGAACTGGTTCATCGACCCCGAAACCTCCGTCTTGAGTGAACTGGCCGCCGCCCACCACATCACCGACCGGCTCGCCTCGGCCCAAACCCACCGCGGGGTCCTGCTCGCCAACCGCTTCCCCAACGTCGCCGCACTCTTTGAAGCCGGCCTGATCAGCGACCTGGTGATCCGCACGATCGTCTACCGCACCTACCTGATCACCGACCCCGACGCGATGGCCGCCGTGGATGCCGCCCTGGCCGAGCAAGTCCTCTGCTGGGGACCCAAATCGCAGGCCAAGACCGAAGAAGCCATCGACGCCCTGGTCGAAATCCACGACCCCGCCGCCCTGCGCCGCCGCGAACCCGCCACCCACACCCGCGACCTGCAGTTCGGCACCATCACCGATGCTGCCGGGATGATGACCGTCTACGCCCGCGTGTACAGCCCCGACGGTGTCGCCCTTGAACAACACGTCGAAGACCTGGCCCGCACCGTATGCCCCGATGACCCCCGCACCCTCAAAGAACGCCGCAACGACGCCTTCGCCGCCCTGTCCACCGGACAGCCGCTGCGCTGCGAATGCGACAACCCCGACTGCCCCGCCACCACCCCCGACCGCCCCACCCCCACCGTCGTCATCCACCTCATCACCACCGAAGAAGCCCTCGCCGCCGCCAAGCACCACAACGCTGCACAAGAAGACAATGGCGACCAGCCCGCCGCCGTGTCGGATGGCACTGAGACAGAACCCGCACCTGTCGAGCCGGATAACGCTGCGCGGGAGCAAGAGCGCACTGATCACGGGCCCCTGGAGTCCGCATCGGAAACCTCCCCAGAGTCGGACCCTGTGGAGCCGGGGAACGGTGTGCGCGAAGACGAGCCGACCGGCAATGAGCCGCAACAGGACTTCTCGGCCGAGTGCAAGCCGGTCGACCTCGAGCCTGCGCCCACACCAAAGCCGTCGCCCACTCCCGCACCGGCGTTCGTCATCGGCGGCGGCGTGCTCAGCCCGGTGATCCTGCCCGCGTTCCTCGACCGCGCGAAGCTCCGCCAACTCACCCATCCCGGCGACGCTCCCCCCGAACCCCGCTACGTCCCCTCCACAGCGCTGCAAGATTTCGTGCGCTGCCGCGATCTGACCTGCCGATTTCCCGGCTGCGACAAACCCGCCTACCTCACCGACATCGACCACACCGTGCCCTACCCGGCAGGTCCGACATGCGCATCCAATCTCAAATGCCTATGCCGAAAACACCACTTGCTCAAGACTTTCTGGGCCGGCATCGGTGGTTGGCACGACGAACAACTCCCCGACGGCACCGTCATCTGGACATCACCCAACGGGCAGACACACATCACCCAACCCGGTAGCGCACTGCTGTTCCCCACCCTGTGCGCCCCGACCGCGCCGATCCCGAAGATCACCAAGGCGCCGACACCCAACAGCGGCGTCAAGATGCCCAAACGCCGCCGCAGCCGCGCCAAAGACCGCGCCTACCGCATCGAACTCGAACGCCGCCTCAACGACGCCTTCGTCGCCGAACGCACCAAACCCCCACCGTTCTGAAACGACCGGTCAGTCAGCGCCGAAACGGGCGAGTCAATCCCCTCGGGAATGACGGCCGGAGGGTGGGCCGCCCTCACGGAGGAGCCAGTCCGGCACATCGTCGCCGTCCTCGCGGTAGCGGCGACGCCTCCCGTTCGTGGACGGCTCCACCGCTTCAACGTGAAAACCGTTGTGTGCGAACCCGATCCGCTCGACGGTTGGCCGGTCCGGCACCTCGGGCAGCAGTTCCTCGAGGATGCGACGCCACGGGTCCTCGCCGGGAGCCGGCTCCCGGCGCGCGTCCTGCCGTCGGACATGGGAGATCAGCGGCTGGGTGACGCTCTCGTCGCCTCTGACGTCCGCATGCGACGGAGCGGATTCGGCGAACTCGAGGTCGTCCCAGCTGACCGCGTACTCGAGGTACTCGTCGTCGTCATAGCCGTCGTCCTCCGGCACGGCCCGCACCACCGGGGCGGCCGGGGCCGCAACAGGCTCCCCGAAACCGCGAAGGAAGATGGCCGCCACCACCCCGATCAGCGCCACGAACGCCGGCAGCAACAGCGACTGCGACATCGCCGCGGCAAAGGGCTCATGCAGGAACCCGGGCAATCCCGAGACCGCGCCCTCCCCCTCCGGCGCCGACCCCGGTCCCGACGGCAGCTCCGCGCTGATCCGCGACGTCATGAACGCCGCCATGCTCGCGCTGCCCACCACCGAGCCGACCTGGCGCGTCGCGTTGTACACACCCGAACCCGCGCCGGCGAGATCCGACGCCAGGTTGCGCGTGGCCGTCGCCGCCAGCGGCGACCAGATGAACGCCATGCCGATGCCCATCACCAGGAACGGCAGCACAAGCCGCCAGATCGGCGTATCCGGCGCCATCTCGATCGACAACCAAGTCAGGGCGATCGCCAGCGCCGAGAACCCGAACCCGATGATCGGCCGCGGGTGGGCGCGGTCCACGATGCGCCCGACCACCGGCGCCAGCACCCCGGACGCGATGGCCATCGGCGCCGTCAGCAGCGCAGACTCGGTCGGGGTCAGCCCGCACACCGCCTGCGCGTAGAACATCGCGGGCACGATCATCCCCGTCACCACGAAACCGATGACCGCAACGCCGAAGCTCGACAGCCAGAAGTCCCGGTCCTCGAAGATCCGCAGCGGAATCAGCGGCTCGTGCGGATTGACCGACTGCCAGTACACGAAGCCGACCATCAGCGCGATACCGGACACGATCACCGCCCAGATCCACGGCTGCCAGCTGTGCGAGTGCCCCTCCTGCAGTCCGAAGACCACGGCGAACATGCCGACACCCGACAGCAGCACCCCCAGCAGGTCGAACCGGTGCGCCGCCGTGGGCAACGCCGGCACCCGCCAGAACGCCAGCACGAGACCCACCAATCCGACCGGCACGTTGACGAAGAAGATCCACTGCCAGCCGAGGTGGTCGACCAGCACACCGCCGGCCAACGGACCCACCAGCGTGGCAACCCCCGCCGTCGCGCCCCAGATGCTCATGGCCACGCCCCGGCGTTCCGGTGGGAAGATCCGCGTGATCGTCGACAGGGTCTGCGGTGTCAGCAGCGCTGCACCGACGCCCTGGACCACCCTCGCGGCGATCAGGGTGTCGATGGATCCGGCCAGCCCGCACCACAGCGACGCCGCCGTGAAGACCGCCAGCCCGAGCAGATACATGTTCTTGGGGCCGAAGCGGTCGCCCAGTCGGCCCGCCACGAGCAGCGGCACCGCATACGCCAGCAGGTAGGCGCTGGTCACCCAGATCACCGCGTCGTAGTCGGCGCCCAGTTTCTCCATGATGACCGGGTTGGCGACGGCCACGATGGTCGCGTCGACCAGGATCATGAAGAAGCCGACCATCATGGCCCACAGCGCATGCCATGGGTTAGCGGTCACCGGTCGTGATTCAGACGTGGGAAACATATCGAGTCGACTCGCCTATCCAAAGGATCCAGCCGACGCTACGTACCCGGCCCCGTGCGAAACAAGTCCACAGGTAGCTGAGATCTCAGGCGGGTTCGGCTACGGATCCCGCGGTGTCCTCGACGATGTCCTCGTCCCCGAGCTCGTCGTCTGCGCGGTCCTCCGGCACCCGGGCCACCAACAGCGCGACCAGTGCCACCACGGTGGCGGCGGTCATGACCAGCGCGAGCGCGAACTCGTCATTGCCGAGCACGCCGACCAGCGGCGCGACCGCCGCGCCGATTCCGAATTGCGCCGCGCCGAGCAACGCGGCCGCGGTGCCGGCGGCCTCGTTGTGCCGCGACAGCGCGACCGCGGGCGCATTCGGCAGGACCAGACCCATCGCGGCCAGGATCACCCAGACCAGCACCAGGAACCCGACCAGGCCACCGACCTCGGCGACGGCCAGGCCGACGAATACGACACCGGCCAGCGAGGCCACGGCCAGCGCCCACACCATGATCCGTTGTGGCGAGAACCGACGCAGCAGCACGACGTTGAACTGCGTGGTGGCGATCAGCGCCACGGCGCCGGCGCCGAACACCAGGGCGAAGGTCTGCTGATCCAGCCCGTAGCCGCCCTGCAGCACGAACGCCGCACCGGAGATATAGGCGAACAGCCCGGACATTCCCAGCGCCGCGACGACCACGAGCACCACGAACCGCACATCGCGGAACAGCGACACATACGTGGCCGCGATCCCACGCACCCGCAGCGGACGGCGGTGCGCGACCGGCAGCGTCTCGGGCAGCACCAGTGCCGCCATCAGGAGCAACCCGCCGGCGAGGATCACGAGCACCGCGAACACCCAGTGCCACGACGCGTGCAGCAAGACCACCGCACCCAGCGACGGCGCCAGCACCGGCGCGACACCCAGCATGAGCATCAACCGCGACATCACTGTCGCCGCGGCCGTACCGGAGAACAGATCACCCACGACGGCGATCGCCACCACCATGGCGGCAGCGGCGCCCATGCCCTGCAGGGTGCGGGCCAGCCCCAGCAGCGCGATGTCGGGTGCGAACATGCACAGAATCGACGCCAGCATGTGCAGCACGATCCCGGCCATCAGCGGTCGGCGCCGTCCCAGGGAATCCGACAGCGGCCCCACCACCAGCTGACCGAGCGCCAGCCCGGCCAGGGTGCCGGTGAGCGTGAGCTGCGCGATCGACGAAGAGACCCCGAGTTCGTCGGCGATACCCGGAAGCGCAGGCAGATACATGTCGATCGTCAGCGGGCCGAGTGCCACGAGTGCGCCGAGCACCACGATCATCCGCAGTCGACTCGGAGCCGCCGTCACGATTGGGCTGAGCGCAGGCCTGTCGTCCACGTGCGGGGATGTTGCCATGGAAATGATCAGCGAGTCGCATCGATGTTTTCTTCCATCCGCGTCCCGACAGTGACCGCTGTCACGGCTGCGGATCGGTGACTCCGTCACAGCCGGGCACCCGCACCCGCCGCCGTTCGTTGACGTCGCGTTAGCCTGGGAAGTCAGGCGCCACGGGTAAGGGAGGCCTCGCAAATGAGCGCTCGATCGGACCGCAAGAAACAGCTGGCTCTTGCCGGCAACACCGGCGACGAGAAACCGAGTGCGGCGGCCAAGGTGCTGTCGCAGATCATCGAACGCAGTTCCCGTGTGCAGGCGCCGGCGGTGAAGGCCCATGTGGACCGCGTGCGTGCCGGTGACCGCAATGCCTCACCGGCGCAGATCGTCACCAAGCTGGAGAAGCAGTACATGGCCGCGGTCACGGCCAGCGGCGCGGCGGTGGGCTCCGCGGCCGCGCTGCCCGGTATCGGCACGCTGACCGCGATGTCGGCGGTGGCCGGCGAGACGGTGGTGTTCCTGGAGGCGACGTCGCTGTTCGTGCTCGCCGTGGCCGAGGTGTACGGCATCCCGGCCCGCGAGCGGGAGCGGCGCCGGGCGCTGGTGCTCTCGGTGCTCGTCGGGGAGGACGGTAAGCGGGCGGTCGCCGACCTGATCGGCCCGGGCCGCACCAGCGGGGCGTGGGTCACCGAGGGGGCGGCGACGCTGCCGTTGCCCGCGGTGTCGCAGCTCAACTCGCGGCTGCTGAAGTACTTCGTCAAGCGCTATACGCTCAAGCGCGGGGCGCTGGCATTCGGCAAAGTGCTGCCGGTCGGCATCGGTGCCGTCGTCGGCGGATTCGGTAACCGGATGATGGGCAAGCGCATCATCGAGAACGCCCATTCGGCGTTCGGTCCGGCGCCCTCACGGTGGCCGGCGACACTGCATGTGCTGCCGTCGGCGCACCCGAATCCGTGACCACTACGACCAGAACCCGCACAAGGCGGCATTGCCGTGGTCGGGTGATGGCCGGAGCGCTAGCCTTTAGGCGGCGCGAAAGCGGGTAACCGCAGAACAGAACATGAGCGGCGAGCACCTTGCCATGCTCGCCTGAGGCGACGGAAACGAGGCGAGTAGCTGCCGTGAGCAGTTCACCTTCACCATTCGGCCAGAACGAGTGGTTGGTCGAGGAGATGTATCGCAAGTTTCGCGAGGATCCCTCGTCGGTAGACCCCAGTTGGCACGAGTTCCTCGTCGACTACAACCCGGAACCCACCGCCGACTCCGGCACGAGCGGAAATGGGCGGCAGGCGCGCGGCAGTACCGCCACCGCCGCGCCCAAGGCACCGCCGGAACCCGCACCCGCCCCGGCACCCAAGGCGCAGGACACCAAGCCTGCGGCCAAGGAACCTGCCGCCAAGGAGGCCCCCGCCAAGGAGCCTGCTCCGAAGATGCCGGCCGAGACGAAGTCGGACAAGTCGTCGAGTAACGGCACCGCGAACGCTCCCGCCAAGGAGTCGAAGCCGGCCCCCAAGGAGTCCAAGCCCGCTGCGGCCCAGTCCTCCGACGACAGTGACCAGAATCAGGTGCTGCGCGGCGCGGCCGCCGCGGTCGCGAAGAACATGTCGGCCTCCCTCGACGTGCCGACCGCCACCAGCGTGCGGGCAATCCCCGCCAAGCTGATGATCGACAACCGCATCGTCATCAACAACCACCTCAAGCGCACCCGCGGCGGCAAGATCAGCTTCACCCACCTGATCGGGTACGCGATCGTCTCGGCGGTCAAGAAGTTCCCGAACATGAACCGCCACTTCGCCGAGGTGGACGGTAAGCCGAACGCGGTGACCCCGGCCCACACCAATCTCGGCCTGGCCATCGACCTGGCCGGCAAGGACGGCAACCGCCAGCTCGTGGTGGCGGCCATCAAGAAGTGCGACACCCTGCAGTTCGGGCAGTTCATCGCAGCCTACGAGGACATCGTGCGGCGCGCCCGCGACGGCAAGCTCACCGCCGAGGACTTCGCCGGCGTGACGATCTCGCTGACCAACCCCGGCACCATCGGAACAGTGCACTCGGTGCCGCGGTTGATGCGCGGCCAGGGCGCGATCATCGGTGTCGGCGCGATGGAGTACCCGGCCGAATTCCAGGGCGCCAGCGAGGAGCGCATCTCCGACCTCGGCATCGGCAAGCTGATCACGCTGACGTCCACCTACGACCACCGCATCATCCAGGGCGCGGAGTCCGGCGACTTCCTGCGGACCGTGCACCAGCTGCTGCTGTCGGACGACTTCTTCGACGAGATCTTCCGCGAACTGGGCATCCCCTACGAGCCGGTGCGCTGGCGCACCGACAACCCCGACCCGATCGAGGACAAGAACGCCCGCGTCATCGAGCTGATCGCGGCGTACCGCAACCGCGGGCACCTGATGGCCGACATCGACCCACTGCGCCTGGACAGCAATCGGTTCCGCAGCCACCCCGACCTCGACGTGCTCACCCATGGGCTGACGCTGTGGGACCTCGACCGCGAGTTCAAGGTCAACGGGTTCGCCGGTGCGGAGCGCAAGAAGCTGCGCGACGTGCTCGCCGTGCTGCGGGATGCCTACTGCCGCCACATCGGGGTGGAGTACACCCACATCCTCGAGCCCGAGCAGCAGCAGTGGCTCCAGGAGCGCATCGAGGCCAGACACGAGAAGCCCACCGTCGCGCAGCAGAAGTACATCCTGAGCCGGCTCAACGCCGCTGAAGCCTTCGAAACCTTCCTGCAGACCAAATACGTTGGGCAGAAACGGTTCTCACTGGAAGGCGCGGAGACCGTCATTCCGATGATGGACGCCGTGATCGACCAGTGCGCCGAGCATGCGCTCGACGAGGTCGTCGTCGGTATGCCGCACCGCGGCCGGCTCAACGTGCTGGCCAACATCGTCGGCAAGCCCTACAGCCAGATCTTCAGCGAGTTCGAGGGCAACCTCAACCCGAGCCAAGCCCACGGCTCCGGCGACGTGAAGTACCACCTCGGTTCCAGCGGCACGTACCTGCAGATGTTCGGCGACAACGACATCACGGTGTCGCTGACCGCCAACCCGAGCCACCTCGAGGCCGTCGACCCGGTGATGGAAGGCCTGGTGCGCGCCAAGCAGGACCTGCTCGACAAGGGCGACACCGAGGACGGGTACTCCGTCGTGCCGTTGATGCTGCACGGCGACGCCGCATTCGCCGGGCAGGGTGTGGTGGCCGAGGTGCTGAACATGGCGCTGCTGCGGGGCTACCGCACCGGCGGGACGATCCACCTCATCGTCAACAACCAGATCGGTTTCACCACCTCGCCGTCGGCGGCCAAGTCGTCGGAGTACTGCACCGACGTGGCGAAGATGATCGGCGCGCCGATCTTCCACGTCAACGGCGACGATCCCGAGGCCGCGGTGTGGGTGGCCAAGCTGGCCGTCGACTTCCGGCAGAAGTTCAAGAAGGACGTCGTCATCGACATGCTGTGCTACCGCCGCCGCGGGCACAACGAGGGCGACGACCCGTCGATGACCCAGCCGTCGATGTACGACGTGATCGACACCAAGCGCGGGGTCCGCAAGAGCTACACCGAGGCGCTGATCGGCCGCGGCGACATCTCCATGAAAGAGGCCGAGGACGCGCTGCGCGACTACCAGGGCCAGCTGGAGCGGGTGTTCAACGAGGTCCGCGACCTCGAAAAGCACGACATCGCACCCAGCGAGTCGGTGGAGTCCGACCAGCAGATCCCGGCCAAACTCGCCACCGCGGTGGACAAATCGCTGCTGGCCCGCATCGGTGACGCGTTCCTCAATGTGCCGGACGGTTTCACCGTGCACCCCCGGGTCAAGCCGGTGCTCGAGAAGCGCCGCGAGATGGCTTACGAGGGCAAGGTCGACTGGGCGTTCGCCGAACTCCTGGCCCTGGGCACGATGGTCGCCGAGGGCAAGCTGGTCCGGCTCTCCGGCCAGGACACCCGCCGCGGCACGTTCACCCAGCGGCATTCGGTGGTGATCGACCGCAAGACCGGTCAGGAGTTCACGCCGCTGCAGATGCTGGCGACCGACTCCGACGGGAACCCGACCGGCGGCAAATTCCTGGTGTACGACTCGCCGCTGTCGGAGTTCGCCGCGGTGGGCTTCGAATACGGCTACTCGGTCGGCAACCCCGACGCGATGGTGCTGTGGGAGGCACAGTTCGGCGACTTCATCAACGGTGCCCAGCCGATCATCGACGAGTTCATCAGCTCCGGTGAGGCGAAGTGGGGTCAGCTCTCCGATGTCGTGCTGCTGCTGCCGCACGGCCACGAGGGCCAGGGTCCCGACCACACGTCAGGCCGCATCGAGCGATTCCTGCAGCTGTGGGCCGAGGGGTCGATGACGATCTCGATGCCGTCGACACCGGCGAACTACTTCCACCTGCTGCGCCGGCACAGCCTCGACGGGATCCAGCGGCCGCTGATCGTCTTCACACCGAAGTCGATGCTGCGCAACAAGGCGGCGGTCAGCGACATCCGCGACTTCACCGAGCACAAGTTCCGCTCGGTGCTCGAGGAGCCGACCTACACCGACGGTGACGGTGACCGCGACAAGGTCAAGCGGGTCCTGCTGACCAGCGGCAAGATCTATTACGAGCTGGTGGCCCGCAAGAACAAGGAGGGCCGCGACGACGTGGCGATCGTGCGGATCGAGCAGCTCGCGCCGCTGCCGAAGCGGCGGCTGGCCGAGACGCTGGACAGGTATCCGAACGTCGAGGAGAAGTTCTGGGTGCAGGAGGAGCCGGCGAACCAGGGTGCGTGGCCGACGTTCGGGCTGACGCTGCCCGAAATGCTCCCGGACTACTTCAAGGGCATCACGCGGATCTCGCGGCGGGCGATGTCGGCGCCGTCATCGGGTTCGTCGAAGGTGCACGCCGTCGAGCAGCAGGAGATCCTCGACGAGGCGTTCGCCCCGTAACCCTCAGATCTACAGACCCGGGAGCGGGAGCGGCGACTTGCCGTAGGCGAGCGCCGCGACCGCGCCCGGGCAGAAGATCTGGATCGCCAGGCCGGTGAACATGGTGGCCGGGCCCAACGGGCGGCCGATCATGCCGGAGACGTCGGACGCCACGTTCGCGACGTTCTGGCCGGGCTCGGCCAGCATCGGGCACACCGACTGGCCGACACGGACCGCGGTGGCCTGATCGACGCCGGCGACGCCCGAACCGGCCAGCGCGGACAGGAACATGTCGGTGGCCGTATCGGCTCCGGCCGACCCCGCGCCCAGCGACATGGCGGTCCCGATCATCCCGGACACGGCGAGCGACGCGACGGCCGCGCGGTGAAAGAGCTTCATGACAGGACCATCGCGGCGCGGCCGCCCACCGTTACCCCGCTGCACCGGTACCGCGAGTACCGACTAGCCTCGACGCGAGTCAACTGACACGAGGAGTGGGTATGCAGGGCTTCGCCGGAAAGGTCGCCGTGGTGACCGGCGCCGGATCGGGTATCGGGCAGGCACTGGCTATCGAGTTGGCCCGCTCCGGGGCCGGCGTGGCGATCAGCGACGTCAACACCGAAGGGCTGGCCGAGACCGAGGAGCGCATCAAGGCGATCGGCGGGGCGGTGAAGTCCGACCGCCTCGACGTCACCGAGCGCGAGGCGTTCCTGCTCTACGCCGACGAGGTCAAGGACCACTTCGGCAAGGTCAACCAGATCTACAACAACGCCGGCATCGCGTTCACCGGTGACATCGAGGTCAGCCAGTTCAAGGACATCGAGCGGGTGATGGACGTCGACTTCTGGGGTGTGGTGAACGGGACGAAGGCATTCCTGCCCCATCTGATCGCCTCCGGCGACGGGCACGTCGTCAACGTCTCCAGCGTCTTCGGTCTGTTCTCGGTGCCCGGCCAGGGCGCCTACAACGCCGCCAAGTTCGCGGTGCGCGGGTTCACCGAGGCGCTGAATCAGGAGATGACGGCGGCAGGTCACCCGGTCAAGGTGACCACCGTGCACCCCGGCGGCATCAAAACCGCGATCGCGCGCAACGCCACCGCCGTCGAGGGCCTCGACCCGGAGCAACTGGCCAAGCTCTTCGACAAGAAGCTCGCCAACACCTCCCCTGAGACGGCGGCGCAGGTGATCCTCGACGGGGTCCGCAAGAACAAAGCCCGCGTGCTGATCGGTAACGACGCCAAGGTGCTCGACGCGATCATCCGGGTGGTCGGGCCGCACTACCAGCGGCTGTTCCCCAGGGTGACGTCGAAGATGCTGCCCAGGCCGCACTGACCGTCAGTCGCGCAGCGGATGGTTGGCCAGCCATTCGCCGGCCACCGCGGCCGGGTCCGCACCGTCGGCGACCCGGGCGCGCATCTGCGCCAGCGCGGCGGTGTCGAGTACCCCGGCGACCTCGTTGAGCGCGAGGATCTGCGATTCCTCGAGGGTGTTGCGCCGGTACAGCGGCACCACGTTCTCCGCTCGCACCAGTGACGTGCGGTCGGCGAGCACCACCAGTTCCGGCGGGATGCCCGGCGCCGCGGTCGTGGTCCACGCGGCGTTCACCGCGCCGGCCTGCACCGCGGCGAACAGGGTTGCGGTGTCCGGGGATTCGCGCGGGGCTCGCAGCCGGCAGGTACCGATCACCGCCGGTGTGCGCAGGGCACGGACCCTGCCCGGCCTGATGTCGCCGCACCGCCGTACCAGCGCCGAGAGGTCCTGCCCGCCCATATCGGCGACGGTCGACTCGGTCACCGCGAGGGCCGGTTTGTCCTCGGCCGCAGTGGTGTAGTCACCGGCGGCGATCCCCTCGGGTAGCGCCGAGACCATATCCCGGTAGACCTGTTCGTCGGCGCGGGCGGTCGCATCGGGCTGGAAGCGCGCCAGCAGCCGTCCGGTCAGGCCCGGCACCACCGCGACGTCACCGGCGTCGAGCGCGGTCAGCGGGTCGGCGGCCGACTCGACCCGGGTGGCGGTGCCGTAGTAGCGCAGCGCGGCGGCGTAGAGATGCGCGGTGATCAGCGACACGTCGTCCTCGGCGGACCCGATCGTCAGCGACGGCCCGCCCTGCGGTCCCCCGCACGCGGTCACCAACACCGCGCACAGTGCGGCCAGAAGACGGCGCACGACCATCCGGCGGCTCAGCCGAGTTCGGGGGCGGCTTGCGAGGCGGTGCCGACCGCCGCGGCCACCGCTGGAGCCACCCGCGGATCGAGCGCACTGGGCACGATGTGGTCGACGGCAAGATCGTCGCCGACCACCGAGAAGATCGCCTCGGCCGCGGCCACCTTCATCCGCTCGGTGATCCGCCGCGCCCCGGCGTCCAGTGCGCCGCGGAACACGCCGGGAAACGCCAGCACGTTGTTGATCTGGTTCGGGAAGTCGCTGCGGCCGGTCGCCACGACGGTGGCGTACTTGCGCGCGGCGTCCGGGTGGATCTCGGGGTCGGGATTGGACAGCGCGAACACGATGCCGCCCGGCGCCATCGTCGCGACCGCCGCCTCGGGGACGACACCGGCCGACAGGCCGAGGAACATGTCGGCGCCGTCGAGCGCCTCGGCGACCCCGCCGGTGCGTCCCGCCGGGTTGGTGCGCTCGGCGAGTTCGGCTTTGAACGGGTTGAGGTCGTCGCGTCCGGTGTGCACGATGCCCTTGCTGTCCAGCACGGTGACGTCGGGGATGCCGGCCGCGAGCAGGATGTTGGCGCATGCGACGCCGGCGGCACCGGCCCCGGAGATCACCACCCGCAACGCGGCCATATCCCGGTCGAGGACCTTGGCCGCACCCATCAGGGCGGCGAGCACGACGATCGCGGTGCCGTGCTGGTCGTCGTGCATGACCGGACAGTCGAGCGCTTCGATGACGCGGCGTTCGATCTCGAAGCAGCGCGGGGCCGAGATGTCCTCGAGGTTCACCGCGCCGAACGTCGGCCGCAACCGCACCAGCGTCTCGACGATCTCGTCGGGATCGTTGGTGTCGAGCACGATCGGGATGGAGTCGAGGCCGCCGAACGTCTTGAACAGTGCGCTCTTGCCTTCCATCACCGGCAGCGAGGCGGCCGCACCGATGTCACCGAGGCCGAGGACGGCGCTGCCATCGCTGACCACCGCCACCAGCCGGTTGGCCCACGTGTATTTCGCGGCCAACGAGGGGTCCTTCGCGATGGCGCGGCTGACCTGCGCGACACCCGGCGTGTAGGCGATCGACAGGGCCCGCTGAGTGTCCAGCGGCGCCTTGAGTTCCACCGACAATTTGCCGCCCTCGTGGGCGGCGAAGATCTCTGCGTCATCGATGACGACTTGCGGGGTACGCACCATCTCAGCCACGACGTCACAGTATCGGACCCCACGATCTCACCGGCCGGTATCACCCAGTGGTGAGCTTCGGCGGTCGGGCCGGGCGCGTACCATCGCGTGATGCCGTCTTTCCACGTGCCGGTGGCCAGGGCGACTGTGGATTGTGGAGTGTATTGCGACGGGGACCGCCTGCCCGGCAGGTACACCCACGCGTCCGCGCTGCAGAAGGCCCACGAATTGGAGGGCCAGGGACGGTCGGCGTTCGTCTGGATCGGACTACACGAACCCGACGAGCACCAGATGCAGACGGTCGCCGATGTGTTCGGCCTGCACGAACTCGCCGTCGAAGACGCGGTGCACGCCCATCAGCGGCCGAAGGTCGAACGCTACGACGACACGCTGTTCCTGGTGCTCAAGACGGTCAAGTACATCGAGCACGAATCCATGGCCAAGGTCCGTGAGATCGTCGAGACCGGCGAGATCATGATCTTCGTCGGAGTTGATTTCGTCGTCACCGTCCGGCACGGCGAACACAGCGGGCTGACCGGCGTGCGAAAGCGCCTCGAGGATTCGCCCGCGGCCCTGGCTCTCGGCCCGTATGCCGTGATGCACGCGATCGCCGATCAGGTGGTGGACAGTTACCTCGACGTCACCCAGATGGTGGAGACCGATATCGACGCCATGGAGGAGGACATCTTCTCGCCCCGATCGCGGACCAACATCGAGAACATCTACCTGCTCAAACGTGAAGTGGTGGAACTGCGCCGCGCCGTCGCACCGCTGACACCGGCGCTGCAGCGGATCAGCGACTTCGACGATCTGATCTCCATCGAGGTGCGTCGCTACATTCGTGACGTCCTCGACCACAACATCCGTGCCTCCGACCGGATCGGCAGCTACGACGACCTGCTCAGCTCGCTGGTACAGGCCGCGCTCGGCAAGGTCGCGATGCAGCAGAACGTCGACATGCGCAAGATCTCGGCGTGGGTCGCGATCGCCGCGGTGCCGACAGCGATGGCCGGCATCTACGGGATGAACTTCGACTACATGCCGGAACTGCACCAGGTGTGGGGCTATCCCGCGGTGCTGCTGGTGATGGTGACGGTGTGCACGCTGCTCTACCGCACCTTCCGCCGCAACCACTGGCTCTAACTCGGGCTGGCGGCCCGTCGCCGGGGGTCGAGCACGTCGACACCGTCGGTCACCCACGCCTCGCGCATCGCGTCGGCGCCCTTGAGCCGCACCCACGCCGCCTCGGTCGCGGTGATCGGAGTCGCCGAGAAGATCGTCACCGCGGGCAGCGGGCCGGGCAGCGGAACCTCCTCGATATCGCTGTGCCCCAACAGGAAAGCGGTGAACGGCGAAGATTCCCACAGCGGCGTCTCGAGATCGATCAACGCGTCCTCCTCCAGGACGAGGCCCTCCACCGCGGGCGCGGCGGCGAGCACCGCAACCGAACGGGCAAGACCCTTCGGCGTCGAACCACGCAGCGTGACAACCACTTCGGCTCGCGGTCCGTGGATCGCGTCGGTCACCAACTCGGCGGGGTCGAACATCGGGTGCCGCGAACAGCCCACGGACACATAGTGCGCGACACCATCGGAGTCCGGGCCGAACCGCAGCACCTCGATGCGTTCGGTGCCCAGGAACGTGACGCTGGCGGCGGCGGGCTCGGCGGTGATTCCGGCGCGCCGGAAATGCTCACCCAGATGGGTGCGTACCGCGGTCAGGACGTCGGTCACTCGGCGGGTTCGGCCGGTTCCACGATTGTCGGCGCGGCGGACGACTGCTCGTCGGGGATCGTCAGGTTCTCCCCCGAATCGGCATCGAAGATCACCAGCTTCGACGTGTCGAGCGCGAGGGTGATGGTGTCCCCCTGGCGGACCGGGGATTCAGTGGAAACCCGTGCCACGAACTCGTTGTCACCTTGTCCGGATTCGACGGCGAGCTGGGCGAGCTGATCGGACCGGGCGCCGGCGCCCTCGATGCGGAAGTGCACGTACTTCTCGGCGCCGAGCGACTCCACCATGTCGGCCTCGACCTCGAATGACAGCGCGCGGATGCGCGCGTAACCGTCGAGCACCGAGGCGTCCTCGAGGTGTTCGGGCCGCACCCCGACGATGATGTTCTTCGGCTTACCGCGCCGGTTGATCAGATCGTGCGCCTCCTGCGTGAGCGTCACCTCGCCGAAAGGCAGCCGCACCCCGACGTCGGTCAGCGACGCCGGGAAGAAGTTCATCGAGGGCGATCCGATGAACCCGGCGACGAACAGGTTCGCCGGCCGGTTGTAGAGCTCTTCGGGAGAACCGATCTGCTGGGCCACCCCGGCGAGCATGACCACGACGCGGTCGCCGAGCGTCATCGCCTCGGTCTGGTCGTGCGTGACGTAGACGGTGGTGGTGCCCAGCCGGCTCTGCAACCGCGAGATCTCCGAGCGCATCTGCACGCGCAGCTTCGCATCGAGGTTCGACAGCGGCTCGTCCATCAGGAATGCCTTGGGATTGCGCACGATCGCGCGTCCCATCGCCACTCGCTGGCGCTGACCACCGGAGAGCTGACCGGGTTTGCGGTCCAACAGTTCGGTGAGGTCGAGAATCTTCGCGGTCTCCTCGACCTTGGCGTTGATCTCCTCTTTCTTGACCTTCGCCAGCGTGAGGGGGAAGCCGATGTTCTGCCGCACACTCATATGCGGATACAGCGCATAGGACTGGAACACCATCGCGATGTCGCGGTCCTTGGGCGCTTTGTCGTTGACCCGCTCACCGCCGATGCGCAGATCACCCGAGGAGATGTCCTCCAGCCCGGCGATCATGTTGAGCGTCGTCGACTTCCCGCAGCCCGACGGACCGACCAGGATGATGAACTCGCCGTCGGCGATGGTGATCGACAGATCCTTCACGGCCGTCGCACCGTTCGGGTAACTCTTGCTCACCTTGTCCAAGACGATTTCGGCCATCGAGCTACCCCTTCACCGCACCGGACGTCAACCCGGCGACAATCCGTCGTTGGAAGATCAGAACGAAGACAATGATCGGGATGGTGATCACCATCGCGCCCGCCGCGATCGACCCGGTCGGTTCCTCGAACTGCGAACTGCCCGTGAAGTTCGCGATCGCCACCGGCGCCGTGATCGCCCGCTCCGTCGCCGTCAGCGACAGCGCCAGCAGCAGGTCGTTCCACGCGAAGATGAACACCAGGATCGCGGCGGTGACGATGCCGGGCGCCGCGAGCGGCGCGATGACCTTGCGGAACGCCTGCGCCGGAGTCGCACCGTCCATCTTCGCGGCCTTCTCCAGATCCCACGGGATCTCCCGGAAGAACGCCGACAGCGTGTAGATGGCCAGCGGCAGCGCGAAGGTGATGTACGGAATGATGAGGCCGGGCCAGGTGTCGAACAGTCCCAGCGAACGCTCGATGTTGAACAGCGGTGTCACCAGCGAGATCTGGGGGAACATCGCGATCAGCAGCGCGACGCCGACCAGCAGCTTCTTACCCGGGAACGCCAGGCGCGCCACCGCGTACGCGGCCATGCCACCGACCGTCACGGCGATGACCGTGGTGATGAGGCCGATACCGATCGAGTTGACCAGTGCCGAACTGAACGCGCTCCCCGAGAAGATGCCCTTGTAGTTGGCGAAGGTGATCTCCGACGGAATCAGCTTGCCGTCCTTGACACTCGACGTCGGCTTGAGCGAAAGGCTCAGGATCCACAGCACCGGAAACAGCGCGTAGAGCACCACGAGGATGTTGACGACAGTCCATCCGGTCGCGCGCCCGGCACCCACCCGCTCGTTCATCGCTGCCCTCTGCTCTTCGCGCAAGCGCTCATCGCTGCCCTCTGCTCTTCGCGCAAGCGCTCATCGCTGCCCTCTGCTCTTCGCGCAAGCGCTCATCGCTGCCCTTCCTCGTCCGACCCGGGGGCCGACGCTCCGAACAGCTTGATGTAGATGAACGCGATGATCGCCACGCACAGGAAGATCAGCACGCTGATCGCCGAGCCGAGCCCGAGGTTGAACGCCTTGAAGAGGTTGTCGTAGCCGAGAATCGACACCGATCCGGTGTTGTTGGCGCCCTGGGTCAGCACGTAGATGTTGTCGAACACCCGGAACGCGTCGAGCGTGCGGAACAGCAGCGCCACCAGGATGGCCGGTTTGATCAGCGGCAGAATGATTTTCACCAGCCGCTTCCACGGGCCCGCGCCGTCCATCTGTGCGGCGTTGAGCAGATCCTGGGGCACCAGCGCGAGACCGGCGAGCAGCAGCAGCGCCATGAACGGCGTCGTCTTCCACACCTCGGCGAGGACGACGATCGCCAGCGACGGAAGCTGTTCGGTCAGCGGGGCGCTGCCCTCGGGAAGGAGGTTGGCCAGGTAGCCGGTGCCCGGTGTCCATGCGTAGTACCAGCTGTAGGACGCCGCGACGGTGACGATGCCGTACGGGACCAGGATCGCCGTGCGCACCACACCTTTACCGAAGATCGTCCGGTGCATCACCAGCGCCAACGCCATACCGAGGACGAATTCGATGGCCACCGACACCACCGTGATGCCCAGTGTCACCGCCAGCGCGGTCCACCAGTAGCCGTCGGTGAGCACGGTGACGTAGTTCTGCAACCCGACGAACTCGGTGTCGTCGGGCGTGGCGAGGTTGTAGCGCTGCAGGCTCAGCCACACCGAGTAGACGATCGGATAGGCCGTGACGGCCAGCATCAGGATGACCGCCGGGGTGATCAGCAGGAACGCCAGCCGCCGCTCGGATTTCGCATCGTCGCTGCCGCCACTGGTCGCGGTGGGCGGAGCCGTGTCGGGTGCGGTGTCAACAGTGGCTGTCACGGGATGAGCCCCTTGCCGTCGATCGCCTTCTGGACCTGTTCGGTCAGCTCGTCCGCGGTGCGCTCGGGATCGATGTTCGTGATCGGCGCGAGCGTCACCGAGATCCGCGTGGACACCGCCTGGTACTGCGGGCTGGCCGGACGCACCGCGGCGTCGATCAACTGTCGGCGGATGACGTCGTACTGGGGGTAGCGGGCCTGGAAGGCGGGATCGTCGTAGAGCGACGCCCGCACGGCGGGCAGACCGCCTTCGACCGAGGTGAGCCGCTGGTTCTCCGGGCTGCGCAGACACCGCATCACCTCGAACGCCTCCGCCTTGTGCTGGGAGGTCTTGGCGACGGCGAGGTTCAGCCCGCCGAGCGTCACCTTCGCGGGCGTGCCGGGGTTCACCTCCGGGAAGGGCGCGAAACCGAACACCTCGCGGCTGGCGTCGTAAGCGGTCCGGAACTGTTCGTCGCTCGGCGAGAAGGTGCCCGCGTCGTTGATGGCGGCGGTCAGATCGGGCCGCTTGTTGAGCGGAAGGAAGCCGACACCGCCCTTGACGGCGTTCTCCAGCATCGACGGCAGCACGAACGGCCAGTTCACCTCGAGTGCGGCCTTGCCGGCCTCGAGCGCCAGACGCGCGGTGCTCTCGTCGGTCTGGGTGATCGACGGATCGGCGCCCGGCGCCGTGGCCACCGACTTGATGACCTGCAGCGCCTTGACGGTCGCGGCCCGGTGCTCGGGCGTGTCGGTCAGCGTGACCTTGCTGCCGTCGTCGGAGAGGACCCGGCCGCCCGCGCTTTCCAGCAGCGTGTTGAACCACACGACCAGACCCTCGTACTGCTTGGCCTGCACCGCGATCCAGCTGGGCTGCCCCGCCTCGTGCAGCCGGGTGGCCTCGGCCACCATGGCGTCCCAGTTGCTCGGCGGCTCGGCCATCAGATCGGCGCGGTACCAGAGCACCTGGGTGTTCGTGGTGATCGGCGATGCGTACAGCTTGTCCTGCCAGGTCGCGGTCTCCAGCGGGCCGGGCAGCGTATCGGTCGTCGCGTCACGCTCGGCCATGCCGGACGGATCGTCGGACAGCGGCAGGATCCAGCCCGCCTCGGCGAACTCCGCGGTCCACACGACGTCCATGGCCATCATGTCGAGAGTCTTGTCGTTGCCGGTCAACCGCCGGGCGAGCTGCAGCCGCTGTTCGTCGGCGCTCTTGGGCAGGCTGATCTGGCGAACGGTGAAACCGTTGTCGAGCTGTTCGGTACACCGCTCGGCGAGCGCCGTGAAGGTGGCCAGCTCGTTGGCCGAGGTGTACAGGTTGATGACGTTTCCGCCGCCGCCGGATCCACACGCCGAGACCATCGACGCCGTCGCCAGCGCGGCGACTGCTGCAGCACATAGCCGCTGAGCGCGCACGACCAGCCTCCCGTCCGTTCCAAGGTCGCCGCAAAAGCGGCTCCGGCGGGGAACCTCCCGCGCGCAAACCGTAGAGGGAGACGAGCGTGATTTGCAACACTTCGTCGGGCCCGGCGGTGGAATCGCGCCTGATCGTGACCTCAGCGTGTCATCCGCAACGCGCGGATGCGGTGCCGGCTCAGATCGTCAAGCGCGCCAGCAGATCCCGGCCCTGTTCGGCGTTCTGCGGGTCACACAGCACGTCGTAGCGTCCGGCGACCAGTTGCATGGTCGAGCTGAAATCCCTTGTGCCACGGGCCATGGCGTATGGGATCGCCGACGTGATGAGGCCGAAGAACACACCGGCGATGACGCCGGTGAGCAGTGCGCTCCACGGATTCGGGCTGAAGAACCCCAGGATCAGGCCGATGAACAGACCGAGCCAGGCACCGGTCAGCACACCGCCGCCGAGGACCTTCGGCCACGTGAGCCGGCCGGTCACCCGCTCCACCTGCATCAGGTCCACCCCGACGATGGTCACCTGCTGCACTGGGAACTGCTGATCCGACAGGTGGTCCACCGCGCGTTGGGCCTCGGCGTAGGTCGAGTAGGAACCGATCGGCCAACCCTTGGGCGGGGTGGGCAGCGGGGCGGGCACCCCGCGCGCCGCGGCCGGCGGTGAGCTCGGCGGGGTGCCCGGTGTGGGCCCGGATTGGAAAGGACTCGTCATCGCTCGTCATTCTCCTCTAGGACGCCGTTGTCGGCAGCGGGTTCTGGTCACTTCAACGTCCCGACCGCCCGATTCGTGCCCGGATCGGGCCACTGCCCCGCGGACCCGGCGTGCGCTAGGTTGAGGTCATGACGAATCCGGACCGCGACCCCGAGCAATCGTCGGCAGCGGAGTCCGGTTCGGGCGCCTCCGAGCCACCCGTCGACGGTTACGACACCCCGGCCTACGGTCAGCCGCCCGCCTACCCGCCGCCTCCTCCCGGTTATGAACAGCCCGGTTATCAGGACCCCGGCTATCCGCAACCCGGTTACCAGCAGCCGGGCTATCCGCCGCCGCCCGGCTACCAGCCCTACGGCTCGTTCGGCGCGCCCTACGACACCTCCGGCGGCTACCCCCCGCCGCCGCCCGGCTATCCGCCCTACGGTGCGGCGCCCTACGGTGCGGCGCCCTACGGTGCGGCGCCCTACGGTGCGGCGCCCTACGGTGCGGCGCCTTACGGTGCGGCGCCCAGGACCAACCCGCTGGCCATCTGGTCGCTGGTGGCGTCGCTGATCGGCTTCGTGTGCTGCCTCGGCTCGGTGGCCGGCATCGTCCTCGGTGTGATGTCGCTGAACCAGATCAAGCAGAAGCAGGAAGAGGGCCAGGGGCTGGCGATTGCGGGTATCGCCGTCGGCGCGGTGTCGCTTATCGCCGGGCTCGCCATGGCCGTCCTCGTCGCGAACTCCTGACGCGTCAGCTGGGTGGACAGAACGGCTCAGCCTGACGGGTCATACCCGCGGCCCGCCCACGGGCGGCGATCACCAGCGCCATCTTGCGGCTGGCCTCGTCGATCATCTCGTCGCCCAGCATCACCGCACCGCGGGCCCCGCCGGCGCGCGACGTGTGCCACTCGTAGGCCTCGAGGATCAGCTCCGCGTGGTCGTAATCCCGTTGGCGCGGGCTGAAGATCTCGTTGCCCGCGGCGATCTGATCCGGATGCAGCACCCACTTGCCGTCGAAGCCCAGCGCCGCCGAGCGCCCCGCCACCCGGCGGAACGCCTCGACGTCGCGCACCTTGAGGAACGGCCCGTCGATCGCCAGCACACCGTGGGTGCGGGCGGCGATGAGGATGCGCATCAGGATGTGGTGGTAGGCGTCGCCCACGTCGTACCCCTCGGGCTGTTCGCCGACGACCAGGGTGCGCATGTTGAGGCTGGCCATCATGTCGGCCGGGCCGAGCACCAGCGCCTGGACGCGCGGCGCCGCGGCGATCGCGTCGATATGGGTCAGCCCGGCGGCGTTCTCGATCTGCGCCTCGATGCCGATCCGGCCGACGGGCAGTCCATGCGTCGTCTCGAGTTGGGTCAGCAGCAGATCGAGTGCGTGGATGTGTGAGATGTCGGTGACCTTCGGCAACACGATGATGTCGAGGTGGGCGCCGGCGGTCGACACGACTTCGATGACGTCGGCGTAGGTCCACGGCGTGGTCCAGTCGTTGACCCGAACGCCGCGTACCTGTGCGGCCCAACCGGGTTCGGCCAGCGCCACCGCCACCCGGGTGCGCGCTTCGGCCTTGGCGTCCGGCGCCACCGCATCCTCCAGATCGAGGAACACCTCGTCGGCCGGCAAACCCTTGGCTTTCTCGATCATCTTGGTGCTGCTGCCGGGGACCGAGAGACAGGTCCGACGCGGCCGGGCGGAATCGTCGAGTTCGCGGGGTCGAATCGCGTGCGTCACGGCTCTACTCTCTACCCTTTGAGTCATGTCGGCGGTGAACAGGGTCTACGCAGCGCGGCTCGCGGGAATGGTGGTCCTCGGCCCGGACGGGGAGTCGATCGGCCGTGTGCGCGATGTGGTGATCAGCATCAGCATCGTCCGCCAGCAGCCCCGTGTCCTCGGCCTCGTCGTCGAATTGCTCAGCCGCCGTAGGATTTTCGTCCCGATCCTGCGAGTCACCGCCATCGAGCCCAGTGCGGTCACGCTGACGACGGCCAATGTGTCACTGCGTAAATTCCTGCAACGCCCCGGGGAGGTCCTGGTGGTTGGCCAGGTCCTGGAAACCCGGGTGCGCGTCGACGATCCCGACCTCACCCAGCTCGCCGGAATCGACGTCGTGGTGGTCGATCTCGGTATCGAGCAGAGCCGCACGCGCGACTGGCTGGTGACCCGCGTCGCGGTGCGCACCCAGCGGCGGCTCGGGCGGCGCTCCAACATCCACGTCGTCGAATGGCACCACGTGCAGGGCCTCACGCCGTCCGGTCTGGCAATGCCCGACCAGGGGGTGGCCTCGCTGCTCGAGCAGTTCGAGGGTCAGCGGGCGGTCGAGGTCGCCGAGGCGATCCGCGAACTGCCACCGAAGCGCCGGTACGAGGTGGTCAACGCGCTCGACGACGAACGGCTCGCCGACGTGCTCCAGGAACTGCCGATGGACGATCAGGCCGACGTGCTGCGCCAGATGAAGACCGAGCGCGCCGCCGACGTGCTCGAGGCGATGGACCCCGACGACGCCGCCGACCTGCTCGGCTCCATGACGCCCGCCGACGCCGAGACGCTGCTGCGGCGGATGGATCCCGAGGACTCCGAGGACGTGCGCCGGTTGCTGAGCCACTCCCCCGACACCGCGGGCGGGCTGATGACGTCCGAGCCGGTGGTGCTGGCCCCCGACGTCACGGTGGCCGAGGCCCTGGCCCGGGTGCGTGACCCCGACCTGACCCCGGCGCTGGCGTCGCTGGCGTTCGTCGCGCGGCCGCCCACCGCCACGCCCACCGGGCACTACCTCGGTTGCGTGCACCTGCAGCGACTCCTGCGCGAACCGCCAGCCACGCTGGTCAGCGGAATCCTCGACACCGACCTGCCGAACCTGAGCCCGGAGGATTCGCTCGGCGCGGTGACCCGGTACTTCGCGGCCTACAATCTCGTCTGCGGTCCGGTCGTCGACGAGGAGAACCACCTGCTGGGTGCGGTGTCCGTCGACGACGTCCTGGACCACCTGCTTCCCGACGACTGGCGCGACCGGGTCGAGGAACCCGAGCTGTCCGGTACCGAAGGGACGTCATGAGCGACTTGTCGGCGCGCGGGCGGCTGGACACCCCGCGTACCCCGCGCCGGATCACGTTCAACGTCGACCGGGAGGCGGTCGGCCAGGTCGGCGAGCGGGTTGCGCGGTTCCTGGGCACCGGCCGGTACCTGGCGGTGCAGACGATGATCGTGATCGTCTGGATCGCGCTCAACATGTTCGCGATCTCGCTGCAGTGGGATCCGTATCCGTTCATCCTGCTCAACCTCGCGTTCTCCACGCAGGCCGCCTACGCCGCACCGTTGATCCTGCTGGCGCAGAACCGGCAGGAGAACCGCGACAAGGTGTCACTGGACGAAGACCGCAGGCGCGCCGCCCAGACGAAGGCCGACACCGAGTACCTCGCCCGCGAGCTGGCCGCGCTGCGGCTGTCCGTCGGCGAAGTGGCGACCCGTGACTACCTGCGCCGCGAACTCGAGGAACTGCGCGAGATGATCGCGACCCTGCTCGCGGCCACCGACGCCGACGGCCGCGAATCGGGCGCAAAGCTCGATGGTGGCGAACGGCGGTCGAAGCGGTCCGGCTGACCCGGGTTGCGCATTGCTGCAACGGACGTGACACCAGTTATGTATGGTGACTTGGTTCACACACCTGGGTCGGGCCAGAGCACACGCTTAGGACGGTTGCAGTGCACATAGGGGGAGCGGCCGCGGTGACGGCGGCCCGACGCCGCGTGGCCCGGGGACTGCGCAAACCTGCCGCCGGAATCATCATCATCGCCCCGCTGGTGCTGGCGGGCGCCGTCGGAGCGTCCGCGCCGACGCTGCCCCACTCCGTGAGCAACGCCGCGGTCACACCGCTGGCCGCTGTCGAGACGGCGCCGCGCAACCCCGCGGGTCCGTCGGTGGTGGCGGTCAAACGGGCGCCGGGGTCCTTCCGCATCGCCGCCTCCACGGTGTCCTCCCCGCCCCCGGCCGTGGTGGTCAACTCCCCCGGCAGCCTCAAGATCCCCGCGATGGCGTTGAGCGCGTACCGCAACGCCGAACGAATGATGGCCGCCGCGGTCCCCAACTGCGGGCTGAGCTGGAACCTGCTCGCCGGTATCGGCCGCATCGAGTCCATGCACGCCAACGGCGGTGCGACGGACTCGCGCGGCACACCGGTCCGGCCGATCTACGGCCCCGCGCTCGACGGCACACTGCCCGGCAACGAGGTCATCGAGATGGGCCGCACCGCCGACCGGGTCACCTACGCCCGCGCGATGGGACCGATGCAGTTCCTGCCCGGCACCTGGGCGCGCTACGCGTCCGACGGCGACGGCGACGGCAAATCAGACGTGCAGAACCTCTACGACTCGACGCTGGCCGCGGGCCGGTACCTGTGCAGTGGCGGACTGAACCTGCGCGACCCGTCGCAGGTGATGTCGGCCATCCTTCGGTACAACAACTCGGTCGCCTATGCGCGCAACGTGCTGAGCTGGGCGGGCGGTTACGCGACCGGCGTCGTCCCGGTGGACCTGCCGCCGATCACCGGACCGGTGCCCGCGATCGGCGACTCCCATCTCGACAGGAACGAAGGGCTCGGGCCCGGCACCCCGGTCAACGCGACCGGCCTGCCCGCGGACGACCCGCTGGCCCTGGTGCCGCTGCTGAGCCGCAACGACGCCAGCCGCATGCCCGGCACCAACGTGCCCGGCTTCGCGCCAGGACAACGGCTGGGTCCGCTGCCCGGCCCGGCTCCGGCCGCCCCCGCGACCACCGCCCCGGCACCGGCCGCACCCGCTCCCTGGGTGCCGCCGTGGATGGCTCCGCCGCCGCCCCCGCCGCCCAGCTGCGTGGTGTTCTGCCTCGAAAACGTCCCACCCCCCGCCGCCGGGCCGGCTCCCGCACCGGGACCTGTTGCGCCGCCGCCCGGCCCGGTGGCCCCTGCGGTTCCTCTTCCGGGCCCGGCGCCCACCGGTCCCGCGCCCGGCCCGGTGGCCTGAGCGGCGGCATCGCCCGCGTGTGGGAACCGCCTGCCGGGTCGGCCTAGACTCGCAGGCGATGTCCCAAACTCCCGATGAGCGCCAGACGGCGATCCGTGCCGCGCTGGCCAAGGTGATCGACCCCGAGCTGCGACGACCGATCACCGAGCTCGGCATGGTCAAGAACGTCACGATCGCGCCGGACGACAGCGTGCACGTCGAGGTGTACCTGACCACCGCCGCGTGCCCGAAGCGCACCGAGATCACCGAGCAGGTCCAGAAGGCGGTCGCCGATGTGCCCGGCACCGGCGCGGTCCGCGTGAGCCTCGATGTGATGAACGACGAGCAGCGCACCGAGCTGCGCAAGCAGCTGCGCGGCGACTCCCGCGAGCCGGTGATCCCGTTCGCCCAGCCCGGCTCGCTGACCCGGGTCTACGCCGTCGCCTCCGGGAAGGGCGGCGTCGGAAAGTCGAGCGTCACGGTCAACGTCGCGGCGGCGATGGCGGCGCGCGGGCTCACCGTCGGCGTGCTCGACGCCGACATCTACGGCCACTCCGTGCCCCGCATGATGGGCACCGCCGATCGGCCCACCCAGGTCGATTCGATGATCCTGCCGCCCATCGCGCACGACGTGAAGGTCATCTCGATCGCGATGTTCACCCAGGGCAACACCCCCGTGGTGTGGCGCGGGCCGATGCTGCACCGGGCGCTGCAGCAGTTCCTCGCCGACGTGTTCTGGGGCGATCTCGACGTCCTGCTGCTCGACCTGCCGCCCGGTACCGGCGACGTGGCGATCTCGGTCGCCCAGCTGATCCCCGGCGCCGAGATCCTGGTCGTCACCACCCCGCAGCTGGCGGCCGCCGAGGTGGCCGAGCGGGCCGGGGCGATCGCCCTGCAGACCCGCCAGCGCATCGTGGGTGTGGTCGAGAACATGTCCGGCCTGCTGATGCCGGATGGCACCGTCATGAATCTGTTCGGTGAAGGCGGTGGACGCCAGGTCGCCGAGCGGCTGACCCGCGCGGTCGGCGCCGACGTCCCGCTGCTCGGCCAGGTGCCGCTGGACCCTGCGCTGGTCGCTGCCGGCGATTCGGGCGTCCCGCTGGTGCTGTCGGCGCCCGACTCGCCTGCGGGTAAGGAACTCCGCGGCGTCGCCGACGCACTGTCGGCCCGCAAACGCGGGCTGGCCGGGATGTCGCTGGGACTGGATCCCGCCGGACGCTAGGTCGCGTCGCTGTCGAACGGTGTGGCCGTCGGAGCGCTCGGCGGCGGGTTCACCTGGGTGACCGGCTTTTCCTGACCGGCTTCCGGTTTACCGTTCGCCTGCTGGTCGAACTTGCCGGTGAAGAACGAGTCGTCACCGTCGAGCAGGTGTTTGGTCAGCGCCGCGCGCGGCGTCATCCCGCGCAGCTTCTGCAGTTCGGTGATGGGTTCGCGGAGGTCCTCGAACTCGGGGCCGAAGTCCTGACGCAGCTGGGTCGTCGCGCCGCTGACGTAATCGCGGGCCTGACGCAGCGCGCTGGACGTCCAGCGGATCGCACCGGGCAGCCGTTCCGGTCCCAGGATCACCAGCCCGGCGATCACCAGGATCAGCATCTCCCCCCAGCCGATGTTGGCGAACATCAGTCGGTGCTGGCGTCCGGTGTCGGCGTGACCGTGAGTGTCACGGGACGCCCGTCACGAACCACCTCGATCGGGGCGGGCTCACCGATTGTGAGCTGACGCACCGCCACCACGAACTCGTCGGCGTCCGCGACGTCGCGGTCACCCACCTTCACCACGACGTCGTTCTCCAGGATGCCGGCCCGCTCGGCAGCGCTGCCCGCCTTCACGTTGGCGACCTGCGCGCCGGAGGCCACGTCGTTGCTGACGGATTTGGCGGTCAGGCCCAGCGTCGGATGCGAGATCCTGCCGTCCTGGATCAACGCCTCGACGACGGTCTTGACCTCGTTGACGGGAATGGCGAAGCCGAGGCCACTTGCGCTGTCGGACAGCGACTTCCCGGCGGTGTTGATACCGATGACCTCTGAGTTCATGTTGATCAGCGGGCCACCGGAGTTGCCGTGGTTGATCGAGGCGTCGGTCTGCACGCCGTCGATGACGGTGTCGGTGTCGGATCCGTCACCGGACAGCGGAACCGGGCGGTGCAGCGCGCTGATGATGCCCGCGGTGACCGTGCTGCGCAGACCCAGCGGGGCGCCGGCGGCGATCACTTCTTCGCCGACGCGCAGCGTGTCCGAGTCACCCATCTTGGCCACTGTCAGGTTGTCGACGTTGTCGACCTTGAGTACAGCGAGGTCGGTCTTGGGGTCGCGACCGACGAGGTTGGCGGGCACCTCTTTACCGTCGTTGAACACGACGTAGATCTTGAACTTGGCCGGGTTGGTGGCCGCCTCGGAGATGACGTGGTTGTTGGTGACGATGTAGCCGCGATCGTCGATGACCACACCGGATCCCTGGGACCCCTCCTGATCGCTCTTGGCCTCGATGGTCACCACCGAATCCGCGACCGCGTCGGCGACTTTGGTGATACGCCCCTCCGGCGGATCGCCGGTGTCGCTGGTCTCCAGCGTGACCTTCGAGGTGGTGAACGCCTGCACAGTCTCGGCGGTCTTGTTGCCGACCCAGCCGCCGAGTGCGCCCACCATCAACGCGGTGAGCAGCAGAATGGCGAGCGCGACGTAGGAGACCCTCCCGCCGAACAGCACATCGCGCACGCTGAGCTTGCCCGCCTGCGCGGGCGCGTGGACAGGCGCCGACGCGGGCATCGCCGGGGTGCCCAGCGCGGCCGGTGCGCTCGGATCACGCCACGGATCGGGCTGGGTGTCGCCGGTGTCACCAGCCCGTTCGGCGTCGAGCGCGCCTGAGTCGGCCGGATGGCGCTGCAGCGAATCCCCGGCGTACGGCGGGCGGCCGAAGGCCTCGGCCAGCACCGGGTCGGGCGTCTGATTCGTCGGGGTGTACTCCCCCTGGTCGCGACGGTTGTCGGCGCCGAGAAACGAGCCGCGGACACCACTGGGCCGGCCGAAGGCGCGCTGTGCCGCCGGGTCCACCGGGGGCCGCTCGACGGGGCGAGGGGCCATGCGGCGGCCAGCCTGGTCCTGATTGGTCACGGATTCAGCCTACCGGCGCTTACGCCGGTCCCGCGTAGTGTCGCCAGCAAACTTCGACTGGTCTGCGCCGTCGACCGGTGACCGCGGCATGTGATCCGGGATCTGCGACAACATTCCGAGCAGGGTGTTCGGTATCGCGATCGGCTGGGAGTCCCGCAATGCCGACCGGGCTTGACTCTGCGCGTCGACCTCGGCGGCGCACTGGGGGCAGAGCGACAGATGATTCGCCGCGCGCAGGTGTGCGGTCATGCGCAACTCACCGTCGACGAAGGCCGCGACGGCCTCGATGGACAGGTGTTCGGTGGAGCCGAACTGCCGCGGCGCGCCCACGGGAGCGTCGTTCTGGGACGCGAACTGAGCGGGCAACCAGGAGAACGCCCGACGGAACACATGCCCCGGATCGACCATCATCCAGCTCCTCTCGGCTCGCTCATCGGCCCGTAAGACGCCGCCCACACGAGGTTAGCGCGGCACGGTCCGCCAGACACGCGATCGTCAGGCCGATGCAGCCGCATCCGGTACGTGGTGGGCCACGTAGTCGCGCAACGCTTGGCGGCCGCGGTGGATCCGGCTACGCACCGTGCCCAGCTTCACTCCGAGCGTGGCACCGATCTCCTCGTAGGACAGGCCTTCGATGTCGCACAGCACGACCGCGGCGCGGAACTCCGGGGGCAGCGAATCGAGCGCGGCCTGCAAATCCGGCCCGAGCCGGGAGTCGTGGTAGATCTGCTCGGGGTTCGGATCGTCGGCGGGCACCCGGTCGTAGTCCTCGGGCAACGCCTCCATACGAATGCGGCCACGGCGCCGGACCATGTCGAGGAACAGGTTGGTGGTGATGCGGTGCAGCCAGCCCTCGAACGTGCCCGGCTGGTAGTTCTGCACCGAGCGGAAGACGCGGATGAACGTCTCCTGGGTCAGGTCCTCGGCATCGTGCTGGTTGCCCGAGAGTCGGTAGGCCAACCGGTACACCCGGTCGGCGTGCTGACGCACGAGTTCGTCCCAGGACGGCATGGACTTCTTGTCGCCGGTGGCGTCGAACACGGCCGTTCCGGTGAGCTCGTCGGTCGACTCGATCCAGTCCGAATCGCTGAACTGCTCGAGGTGCGCCATCGAAACGGGGGCAGCCTGTGCTGCCGCAGTCGTGGTGGTCGTCGGATCCTCCAGGTCATGGCCGACAGGATTCGTCGGCTGGTCATCGAGGGCAACACGATGGGCGAGATCCCTATTCCCGAAGCGAAGACGCCTCCCGTGTTCCATGCCGCCACCGTTCCCGACCGGGGTGTGGTAGCGGTATGAGCAATATGAACGTTCCCTGAGAATGCTCAATACCCATTTGTTCACCTGCGAAAACAGGCCCAATTGGACGTACATCACACGGTGCCGCGCGGGCGTGTCGCGGACCCGCGGCTCGCGGGCGCGCAATACAGTGCGGGCATGGCCAGCACCGACGACCCAGCAGGTCAGCCGCGACACGAACCCCCAGGTCAGCAGCGGCCGAGCCGCGCCGAAGCGATCGTCGCACACGCCGAGCAGTCCATCTCCGAGGATGCGATCGTCGCGGCGGCCCGTGAACGTGCCGTGGACATCGGCGCCGGGGCGGTCACGCCGGCGGTCGGCGCGCTGCTGTCCGTGCTCGCGCGCCTGACCGGGGGGAAGGCCGTCGTCGAGGTCGGCACGGGCGCCGGGGTGAGCGGCCTGTGGCTGCTGTCGGGCATGCGCGAGGACGGCGTGCTGACGACCATCGACGTCGAACCGGAACATCAGCGGATCGCCAAGCAGGCGTTCTCCGAGGCCGGTATCGGACCGGGCCGCACGCGGTTGATCAGCGGGCGCGCCCAGGATGTGCTCACCCGGCTGGCCGACGACTCCTACGACCTGGTCTTCATCGACGCCGACCCGGTCGACCAGCCGCAGTTCGTGGTCGAGGGGGTGCGGCTGCTGCGCTCCGGCGGGGCGATCGTGGTGCACCGCGCGGCACTCGGCGGACGTGCCGGTGACGCCGGCGCCCACGACGCGGAGGTCGGCGCGGTACGCGAGGCGGCCCGCCTGATCGCCGAAGACGAACGGTTGACCCCGGTGCTCATCCCGCTGGGCGACGGACTGCTCGCCGCCGCACGCGACTGACCTTCTCTGCGCGTCTCTGTCTCTCTGTGAGGTATTGACCGGCGGCTGAACGCACGTTTAGTCTATTGAACATGCGTTCAGCCGACGAAGACCGCACTGCCCTCGCCCGCATCCGGGATGCGGCGATCGAGCAGTTCGGCCACCACGGCTTCGGAGTCGGCGTACGTGCGATCGCCGAGGCCGCGGGGGTGAGCGCCGCGCTGGTGATCCACCACTTCGGCTCCAAGGACGGTCTGCGCAAAGCGTGCGACGACTACGTCGCCGAGGAGATCCGCACCGGGAAGTCGTCGTCGATCCAGAGCAATGATCCGGCGACCTGGCTTGCCGAGATGTCCGAGATCGAGTCCTACGCGCCGCTGATGGCGTACCTGGTGCGCAGCATGCAGTCGGGTGGCGATCTGGCGAAGTCGTTGTGGCGGCGGATGATCGACAACACCGAGCAGTACCTGGCTGAAGGGGTCCGGGCGGGCACCGTCAAACCCAGCCGCGACCCGCAGGGCCGCGCCCGCTTCCTGGCGACGGTCGGCGGCGGCGGCTTCCTGCTGTACCTGCAGATGCACGACGATCCCTCCGACCTGCGCCGGGTCCTGCGCGATTACTCCCAAGACATGGTCCTGCCCGCGCTCGAGCTCTACACCAACGGGCTGATGGCCGATTCGACGATGTACGACGCCTTTCTCCAAGACGCCTTTCTCCAAGACGCCTTTCTCGAACACCAAGGAGACGGTGATGACGGTTCAGACACCCACGTCCCGGCGACGGCCTGAGGACACCGCACCGCTCGCGGTCGACATCCGCGGGCTGGTCAAGACATTCGGGCGCACCCGCGCGCTCGACGGTCTCGACCTGAGCGTCTCCCCCGGTGAGATCGCCGGGTTCCTCGGCCCCAACGGGTCGGGCAAATCCACCACGATCCGCGTCCTGCTCGGGCTGTTGCGCGCCGAGACGGGCACGGTTCGCCTGCTCGGCGGCGATCCCTGGCGCGATGCGGTCGACCTGCACCGCCGCATCGCCTACGTCCCGGGTGACGTCACGCTGTGGCCGAACCTGACCGGGCTGCAGGCCATCGATTTCCTGGGCCGGCTGCGCGGACCCGGTGCGCTCGACACGGGCAGGCGCGACGAATTGATCGAGCGCTTCGAACTCGATCCACACAAGAAGGCGCGCACCTATTCGAAGGGCAACCGGCAGAAGGTCGCGCTCGTCGCCGCCTTCAGCACCGGCGCCGACCTCTACATCCTCGACGAACCGACATCCGGCCTGGACCCGTTGATGGAGAAGGCTTTTCAGCGGTGCGTCGGCGAGGTCGCCCGCGACGGAGCGGCGGTCCTGCTGTCCAGCCACATCCTCGCCGAGGTCGAGAAGCTCTGCGACACCGTGACGATCATCCGGGCGGGCCGCACGGTGCGCTCCGGCCCGCTCGACGAACTGCGCCACCTGATGCGCACGACGGTGACCGCCCGCACCCGCGACGATGCCGCGGCGCTGCAGAGCGCCCCGTTCGTCCACGATTTCACGACGGTCGACGGCCGCGCCCGGTTCTCCGTGGACCGCGACGCCCTCGACGCGGCGATGGCGCGGTTGACCGAACTCGGGATCGCCGAACTCACCGTGACGCCCGCATCGCTCGAGGACATGTTCCTGCGCGAGTACTCCGGAGCGCACCGATGAGCACCGCGGCGCCGGCCCGCGCACATGCGCGCACGGCGTCCCCATACACCGGTGTGGGCGACCTGATCCGGTTGGCGCTGCGCCGTGACCGCCTCCGGTTGAGTGTGTGGATCGCGATGCTGACGCTGATGATGGTCTACGCCCCCAACGCGGTGAAGCTGGCCTATCCCGACGAGCCGCAGCGGCTGGCCCGGGTGAACCTGATGAAGACACCCGCGGGAATCATCATGGGCGGCCCCATGTTCGGGGTTCGCGAGACCGATCTGGGCGCGATGATGGCCAACGAGCTGATGCTGACGCTCATCGTGGCCGCCTCGATCCTGTCCATTCTCACCGTCATCCGCCACACCCGGGCCGAAGAGGAAAGCGGCGCAGCGGAATTGGTGCTCTCCTCAGTGGTCGGCCGGTACGCGCGCACCACCGCGGCGCTGTTCCTGGTCGGCGCCGTCAACGCCGTGCTGACCGTCACGATGACCGTGGCCATGTCGGCGGCGGGATTCCGGTTCATCGACACCCTGGCGATGTGCGTCGGCGTCACCGCCGTATCGATGGTCTTCGGTGCCGTCGCCGCCGTCACCGCGCAGCTGTGGCGACAGGCCCGCACGGCGACCGGCGCGGCGATGGCGGTGCTGGCGGCGGCGGCGCTGATCCGTGGAATCGGTGACGTCATCGACAATTCCGGCAGCGCGCTGAGCTGGCTGTCTCCGATCGCCTGGGCGCAGCAGATGCGGGCGTTCGTCGAGCTGCGGTGGTGGCCGCTCGCCCTGCTCCTCGCCCTCACGGTCGCGCTCATCGCGCTGGCCGCGGTCCTGGAGAACCGCAGACAGTACGACGCCGGGACGCTTCCCACCCGAGGCGACCGGCCCGGCGCCCCACCGATCCGCGGCGTCCTGGGTCTGCACCTGACCCTGCAGCGCGGGCTGACCATCGGCTGGGGCATCGGGCTGTTCCTCGGCGGGCTCGCCTTCGGATCGATGACGAAGTCGCTCATCGACGCCGCTGAAACCAACGAACTGCTGGCCCGGGTGCTCGACGTGCAGGGCACCGACGGCGTGTACACCACGATGACGCAGTTCCTCGCGGCTGCGGCGACGGCGTACGTGGTGAGCGCGGTGCTGCGGGTGCACGCCGACGAGCAGTCCGGCGCAGGCGAGGCAGTGCTGGCCGGTGCCGTGTCGCGGTGGCGCTGGCTGCTGAGCGCCATGGCCGCCGCGATGCTGGGAGCCACGCTGTTGATGGCCGGCGCGGGGTTCGGCAACGGGCTCGGGGCAGGCCTGACGCTCGGCGAGCCGGCGACCGTCGTCGACCTCACCGTCGCCGGGTTGGCATTCGTTCCGGCGCTGGCGGTGGTCGCCGGTGTCGCGGCGCTGGCGGTTGCCGTGCGCCGTCCCTGGGTCGCCTGGCTGGCGGTGGCGTTCATCGTCGTCTCGCTGTACCTCGGCGCGCTGCTTCGCCTGCCGCAGTGGCTGCTGGACGCCTCGCCCGTCTTGCAGACGACGGCGCCCACGGACTATCCGTTGTCTGCGATGGCGGCGATGTGCGTTGTCGCCGTGGCGTTCACCGGCCTGGCCGGATGGGTGTACCGCCACCGCGACGCCGTGTGAGAGATATAGCTAAATCCAGATGCCCTTGCCGACCGCCACGACACCGCCCGAGCTGACCGAGAACCGTTCGCGGTCCTTTTCCAAGTCGACCCCGACCATCTCCCCCGGCCCGACGACGACGTTCTTGTCCAGGATCGCGTGCCGCACCACGGCGCCGCGCCCGATCCGGGTGCCCGGCATGATGACGCTGCCCTCCACGATCGCGCCGTCGTCGATGTAGACGTTGGACGACAGCACCGAATTTCGGACCGAGGCCGCCGAGATGATGCTGCCCGCACCCACCACCGATTCCTGGGCGGAACCGCCGTTGACGAACTTGGCCGGCGCGAGGTTGTCCGACTCGCCGCGGATGGGCCAGCGCTTGTTGTACAGGTTGAAGATCGGGTGCACCGACACCAGATCCATGTGGGCGTCGTAGAACGCGTCGAGCGTCCCGACATCGCGCCAGTAGCCGTGGTCGCGTTCGGTGGCACCGGGGACCTCGTTGTTACTGAAGTCGTAGACCGCCGCCATGCCGTCGGACACCAGGCGCGGGATGATGTCGCCGCCCATGTCGTGATCGGAGTCGTCGTCGTCGGCGTCGGCGCGGATGGCGTCGATGAGCACCTTGGTGGTGAAGATGTAGTTGCCCATCGAGACGAACGTCTGCTCGGGATCGTCGGGGGTGCCGGGCGGGTCGGCGGGCTTCTCGATGAAGCTGCGGATGCGGCCCGTCTCGTCGGAGTCGATGCACCCGAACGCGGTGGCCTCGGCGCGCGGCACCCGGATTCCGGCGACCGTCGCCCCTGCGCCACTCTCGATGTGGAACTGGAGCATCTGCTCGGGATCCATCCGGTACACGTGGTCGGCGCCGAACACCACGATGTAGTCCGGATCCTCGTCGTAGATCAGGTTCATCGACTGGTAGATGGCATCGGCCGAGCCGGTGTACCACCGCGGGCCGAGCCGCTGCTGCGCGGGGACGGGGGTGATGTACTCACCCGCCAGGCCGCTCAGCCGCCAGTTCTGCGAGATGTGCCGGTCCAGCGAGTGCGACTTGTACTGGGTGAGTACGCAGATCCGCAGGTAGCGCGCATTGACGAGATTCGACAGCACGAAGTCGATGAGGCGGTAGGCCCCACCGAAGGGAACCGCCGGCTTGGCCCGGTCCGCAGTCAGCGGATACAGCCGCTTGCCCTCCCCGCCGGCCAGGACGATGCCCAGCACGTGTGGCAATTCCCTCATGTCTCAAACCTATCCGGCGGTGGTGACTGGGGCCAGCCATTGACACCAATGATTACGCGTTCACGGGTGCTAGAACAACGATTTCGGGGTCTGACATACCCACCGGGATTCGTCGCAATCGTGTTCGCGAACAGGACTGCGTCAGCCGGGTGCGGTCCACTACCGTCATCACCATGCGGGTGGCGATGATGACTCGGGAATATCCACCCGAGGTCTACGGCGGAGCGGGCGTGCACGTCACCGAACTCGTGGCGCAGTTGCGCCGTCTCTGCGAGGTCGACGTGCACTGCATGGGCGCACCCCGGCCGGACGCCTTCGTCGCCGCGCCGGATCCGGCACTGAAGGGCGCCAACCCTGCGCTCTCCACGCTGTCGGCGGATCTGAACATGGTCAACGCCGCGGGCGACGCCACCGTCGTGCACTCCCACACCTGGTACTCCGGGCTGGCCGGGCACCTGACGGGGCTGCTGTACGGCATCCCCCACGTGCTGACCGCCCACTCGCTGGAGCCGATGCGGCCGTGGAAGGCCGAACAACTCGGCGGCGGCTACCGGGTGTCGTCATGGGTGGAGAAGACCGCGGTGGAGGCCGCCGACGCGGTGATCGCCGTGAGTTCCGGGATGCGCGACGACGTGCTCAAGACCTATCCCGCGCTGGACCCGAGCCGGGTGCATGTGGTGCGCAACGGCATCGACACCGACGTCTGGTATCCGACGCAGCCGCAGCCCGGGGAGTCTGTGCTGGCGGAACTGGGCGTGGACCCCACGCGGCCGATCGTGGCGTTCGTCGGCCGGATCACCCGGCAGAAGGGGGTGGCGCATCTCGTCGCCGCCGCCCACCACTTCGACCCCGAGGTGCAGCTGGTGCTGTGCGCAGGGGCGCCCGACACCCCCGAGATCGCCGCCGAGGTGACGGCAGCGGTGCAGCAGCTGGCCCGCACCCGCACCGGTGTGTTCTGGGTCCGCGAGATGCTGCCCATCGGCAAGATTCGGGAAATACTCTCCGCGGCAACGGTTTTCGTGTGCCCGTCGGTGTACGAGCCGCTGGGCATCGTGAACCTCGAGGCCATGGCGTGCTCGACGGCGGTCGTGGCGTCCGACGTCGGGGGTATCCCGGAGGTCGTCGCCGACCATCAGACCGGGCTGCTGGTGCACTACGACGCGGGTGATACCGACTTCTTCGAGACACGGCTTGCCGACGCCGTCAATTCACTGGTTGCCGAACCGCAGCGAGCCCGCGAATACGGGGCCGCCGGACGCGAGCGGTGCATCGCGGAGTTCTCATGGGCGCACATCGCCGAGCAGACGATGGAGGTCTACCGCACGGTGTCGCAGTAGAACAGGAGTTCGGCGAACCGGCGCGGGGCTCGAAAGCCACCGCGCCGGGTCATGCCCACAACCCTGGCTAGCTGGTGACGTTCTTCAATTCGTCGCCCAGCGCCGCCGCCTCGTCGGGGGTCAGTTCGACGACGAGTCGGCCGCCACCTTCCAGTGGTACCCGCATCACGATGCCGCGCCCCTCCTTGGTTGCTTCCAGGGGACCGTCACCGGTCCGGGGCTTCATCGCCGCCATCGAGAGCTCCCTCCACAATGAACCAACCGCCCGGCCTCGCCCACCTTCGGCGAAACCGACACTCAACTTCTCTATTGTTCCCTATCGACTGCACAACGTGTGCGAAGACCCGTTTTAACCGCTGTGTCGAGGCACCGCAGCCATCGGTGGCACCCAGCATGCCGCGATGTGGTCGTCGACCATTCCGGTCGCCTGCATCAGCGCGTACGCCGTCGTCGGACCGACGAACCGGAAGCCGCGACGCTTGAGATCCTTGGCCAGCGCGGTCGATTCGGGGGTGACCGCGGGCACCTGCGACAGATCCGCCGGCCGTTTGCGCTCCGGCGGTGCGTACGACCACAGCAACTCCGCGAGGTCGACGTCGAGAGCTTCGGCCGCACGCGCGTTGGCGATGGTCGCCTCGATCTTCGCGCGGTTGCGCACGATTCCGGTGTCCGCCATCAGCCTGTCTACATCGCGTTCGGTGTAGCCGGCGACGCGTTCGATGTCGAACCCGTCGAACGCCCGCCGGAAGTTCTCCCGCTTGCGCAAGATGATGAGCCACGACAGACCACTCTGGAAGGCCTCCAGGCTGATCCGCTCGAACAGCGCGGGCGTATCCCGAACGGGCCGGCCCCACTCGTGATCGTGGTAGTCCCGGTAGAGCACGAAATCCGCTGGGGCCAGCCGGATTCCGTCAAGCCAGCCACACCGGACCCGGCCGTCGTCGACGACCCCTCCCCCGACCGCGTCGGTCACGGGGACTCCTCGGCCGGTCGGGCGGCCGCGTGTACCGCCGCCAGTTCACCGCGCAGCGCGTCGATCTCTTGTCCGAGCCGGTCGAGCACCCAGTCGACCTCGCTGGCCTTGTAGCCGCGCAGCGTCTGCGTGAACTTCAGGGCGTCGACGTCGGCGCCGGTGACCCCCGAGGCCGGCAGCACCGTCGCGGTGGTGCCGTGAGGTAGCGGAGGCAACGCCTCGCCACGGCCGAACAACACACTGCCCACCCCGAACAGCACGACGGCCACCAGGACGAGCACCACCAGGTAGAGCAGTATCAGCGTCACGACAAGCACCACACAATCACACAGGAACGGATTGGTCTCGTCTCACATCATTCACGACCCCACCGACACGCCGGCGGTGCCTGCGCGCCGGCCGACCGGTGTGGCGCCGCAACTGGCTGTCAGCTAACCGCTGAGCGCAACGACTAGGCGTGTGACGGGTAACTTACCCGCGGAGCGCATGCCACTTGACCTGCGGCAATCTACCAATCTAGGTTCTGCGCATGCCTCCGTCAGAAGACGCCATCAGCAATATTCGACGCATACCCGTACCTGTCGGCGCTGTGGCCGGCGACTGGCCCGGACCGGGAACCCACCCGGAGGACCTCATGCGATTCTTGACGTGGTCGCGTCACGACGCAGCTGGGGCGGTGGTGGCCGTCGAGGGTGTGCAATATGCAGATGGCCGTGTCGCCGAGCCGCAGATCGTCGTCTACCCCGGCGGCGCGAGCCTCGAGCTGACCGCCTCGACGTCACGCCAGCTCGCCGCGGCCCTGCTCGACGCCGCCGACGCCCTCGAAGGCCTGCGGTGACCGCCAGCACGGAGAGCCGAGTGCGGATCGCGCGTCGGCAGGCGACCGCGCTCGGTTTACGGACGGTGCAGCGTGGCGCGGAGCTCGAGCTACGCGACGCAACCGGCCGGGTGTTCGCCGGCGGGCTCACCGCGCTCGAAACGTATCTCCGCGAGGCGCACCAGGCGCGGCAACCGGGGCCGGACCGGTCCCAGATGCCCGCGTCGTGGCGGGAGATGACGAGCGCCTACCTCCTGCACCTCGCGGCCGCGGGCCACACCGCGCGAACGATCGACGCGCGGCGCAAGTCCCTCACACGCATCGCTCGCGCGCTGCGATGCCCACCGGGCGACGTGACGGCTGAGCGGCTCGTCGACTGGTTCGGTCGGCAGGACTGGAAGCCAGAGACACGGAAGTTCTACCGCAGCGCGGCGCGTGGGTTCTTCGCGTGGGCGTACCGCACGGGCCGGGTGCCGGAGTATCTCCCCGATGCGCTTCCGTCCGTTCGGATTCCGGCCGCCGTGCCGCGGCCGGTTCCCGACGATGCGTGGCGGACGGCGCTCGCCAAGGCCGATCCGCGGGTCACGCTGATGATGCGGCTCGCCGCCGAAGTCGGGATGCGCCGCGCCGAGGTGGCCCGAGTGCACACCCGCGACGTCGTCGAGGGCATCGGCGGCGCGCAGCTCGTCGTGCATGGCAAGGGCGGCAAGACGCGCGTCGTGCCGATCAGCGACGCGCTGGCCGAAGTGCTGCGACGCGGGGCGGCCGGCCATACCGCGGGAATGCCGGCATCGGGCTGGCTATTCCCCACCGGCGTCGGCGGCCACATCGGCGAGCACCAGGTCGGCAAGCTCGTCGCCGCGGCACTCCCGGACGGCTGGTCGATGCACAAACTGCGGCATCGGTTCGCCACCCGCGCGTACCGCGGTAGCCGGAACCTGCGAGCAGTGCAGCAGCTGCTCGGTCACGCTTCGATCGCGACGACCGAGCGATACACAGCTGTCGATGACGACGAAGTCCGGGCAGCAGCGATGGCAGCGACGGCCGACTGATGTTCACCACGCGGTGAGCCGGTCGAGCCTCTCGTCACGCGCGCCCGCCTCCGGTGGGATCACCTTGTAACCGAGCGATTCCAGCTCGGCGACAGCACATTCCGGTGAGTCACGCACGACCGCGCGGGTCTGTATGCGTCGCCACCGTGCGCGGCCATCTTGGATCGCCTGCTTCCAGCCCGCGCTGCCCTTGAAGCCGCAGTCACGGATGAGGAACTCGATCACGTCTTCGAGGCAGGGTCGGAATCGCTCGCCGCCCATTGGGATGTGCAGCGACTCGATGTTGTGCGGCGTCTTGTGTCCCAGGCGAGACAAGATGTGCGACAACGCGCCGCGCTGGGCGGTCACCTGGACGTGAGACCGCGGCTTGTTGTTCGGTCTGCGGTCGTAATCCCAACGGATGATCGGGGCTCGCTCGATCGTCGCCTTCAGGACGAACGACGAGTGTTCGACGGCGATGTGGGTTCCGTACGAATCCACGCACAGCCTGTAGGTCGCGCTCAGCTCTGCGAGACCGCCGTCCGAGCCGTCTCCCGGCCCCCGCAGCGGAAGCGTCGCATCGACGACCGATCTCAGCCGGTCGGCCGACGCCATCGCCACATCAATCAACCATCCCTCGCCCGGTTCGAGGCAATTGACGGCGTTCATGACGTCGCCGACAAAATCGTCTACTTCGTCGTTGAACTCATCATGCGTCAGTGTCATCGCCCTCGTCAGGCGCGGGTTTCTCCCAGCAGGAACGCGATCGACTCAAGCTGTTCCCACGCCTCGTGCTCCTCCCCGGCGAGAGCATAGCTGTTAGCGCGGTCACGAAGCTCCTCGAACGACATGCCGAGCTTGTCGAGGATCGCCCTGCGGCGAGCTCGCAGTTCGTCGTCCGTCAACGTCTCAGTTCTCGTCATCTGACCTCTCCACCCCTCAGCCAGGACTCGACGCCATCAGTGTGACATCCGCCGAGTCCGGTGCGTCGCACATCCCGTGCGCCTGTCATACCCACATTGTGCGGAGCCGACCGACAAGTCGCCCGATAAAGGTCGCTGACCTGCGCTATTGGGGGTGGTTTCGTCCGTTCCGCGCCGGGCCCGCGCCCCGCCATCAGCACCGCCCAAAAATCGCGGCGCTCGGAAAAATAAAAACTCGCAACTCACCGCTCGGGAGTCGGGAGGGGGGTGGGTCCGATAATTTCCGGGGGGTGGCGCACCGCCGCTCTGAGAGCCGCCTGCCCGTGGCAGCGGTGCGCGCCGACCCGCGCGGCGTTGCAGGGCCGCGGGCCTGTGTGGGTCAGTGGAACCAGGCGGCGGGCTCGGTGAGTTCGGCGCCGGGTTCGGGGTTCTGGCCGTGGCCGAGTTCGGACATAGGGGCGGCGGTCTCGTTGGGCACGCTGGCGAGGATGTCGGCCATGCCGGGGTCGGCGCCGATGAGGTTGACCCAGTGCTTACGGCGCGCCGGGGTGATCTTGCCCTTGCGGATGGCGTCTTCGACGGATGCTTCGATGCGCTGTTGTGTGGCGGCCGCGACCATCTTGCGGCCTTCAGAGGCGTCGCGGCGCAGCGCTTCGGCGGTTTCCTTGTCGAGCAGCTCCATGCCGGCGCGTTTGGCGGCGGCTGCGACGGTGGACGGCTTCTCGGGGTCGAGGTCGGCCACCTGCGCGGCGAGATCCTTGACGGTCTCGACGACGAGGTCCGGGTCGGTGGTGTCGGCGGGCAGTCCGAGCGCGGTGAGTAGCTCGGCGGTCTGCGTGTCGTCCAGCGTGATTGCCATGTTGACGGTTCCTTCCGGGGTGGGTGGGCGGCGCTTACGAGGCGAGACCGGTCAGCTTCTTGGCGGCCTGGATTCGGTCGATGGCGATCGCCGGGACGACGTAGGCCTGCACCCACTTGGAGCGGGTGTGCCGGTCGTCGATGACGTCGACGGTCAGTCCGATCTCGAAGCCGACCGTCCCGACTGTGCCCTTCTGGAGCGCGAACGCTGTGCCGGCTGTCAGACGCGGGTTGGTGAATAAACTGACGCCGGCCGACTTCAGCATGTCGTCGAGCTTGTCGGCGTACGCCACTTTCAGCGCGAACGCTTCCTGCGGATGCACCACGAGGAGGTCGTGTTTCACGCCGAGTTCCTGCATGTCGGCCGCGAGCTGGGCAGCGGCGAGGTCGGCCGATGGCAGTGCGGCGGACGGGGTGAGCGTCGCGGGATCGCCGACCGTCACGAGGTCCAACCAGCTGTTGCCCGGAACGGTGTTCGAGCCATCGTTGAACGCTTCGCTGAGCTTGGCGAGCAACCGCTCATCGAGCTTGCGGGCGATCGTGTTGGCGAGCTGGGTCGTCTGCTGATCCATGTAGGAGACGTTGTTGCGGATGATGTACTCGTCCGGAACCTGAACCTTCGCGCCCCAGTCCTCGACGGCCGCGAGCTGCGGGGTGGGGTCCACGCCGGCGGTCTCGCGGTACTGGGATCCGGGGGCGCGCTGCTCGACGTCGTCGCGGGTGTAGTAATTCGCGGCAGTGACCGTGCTGTAGAGCATTCCGCCGCCCTGCACGGCCGCGCCGAGCTGGTGCGTGAACTGCGGCAGCAGCAGCTGATCGTCGGCGAGCTTCGCGATCCGAGCGGCGATGACGCTCGGCGTCCTCAGCGCGACGTCGACTGTCAGCTCGCGGCCGTTGAGCTTCGGCAGCAGGGCGTTCGGCATGTTCAGACTCCGATCGTTCGTTGGTTGCGTCGCCGTCGTGCGGCGGCGACTTGGACGGCGCGTGAGCGCCCCGTGTCGTCGTAGGTGGCTGGGGTCGTCGACCCCGCGATCGCGACGCGTTTGGCGGCGACACCGTAGAGCGCTGCGACGTCACCAAGGTCGGTCAGGCCGTCGACTCCGGGCATCTCCGCGCCGAGCAGCGCGACCGCGGTGAGGACGAACCGGTAGGTCCGGCCGCTGGCGGGGTCGGTGAAGTTCGTCCATCCCTCGACGCTGCGTTGCGGGTACGCGCTGCGGATGACCGCGGCGACGGCTTTCGGGACGCCTTCAAAGTCGGCGGCCAGGACGGCGCCGCCTTCGGCGAGCCGTAGGTTCGTGACGCGTCCGAGAGCCGGCGCGGCGTCACCCATCCCCGTGTGCCCGAGCTTGACGACCGGGGCGCGCACGACACCGGCCCGGTGGGCGGCTACGGCGTCTGCGAGGTCAGCAGCGTCAACTCGCCATGTGCCGGTTGAGATTTCGTGGACGCCGACTCGGACGAGATCCACGTTCGGTATCGAAACGACGGTGACTTCAGGCATCAGCGGCGACCCTTCCGGCGCGCAGCGTGGTATTCGACGCGGGCAAGGTCGTGCGTCCACCGGTTGCCGACGCGGCGACTGCCGAGCTTGCGCGGATTGCGCTGAGCGCTGTTGCGGACAGCGCTCGCGCCGACACCAAGAATCCGCGCAGCTTCGACGGTCGAGCAGGTCGCATAGCTGGCATCGTGACCTGTCTCGGTTTCGTCTGCTGACGAACTCCGGCCGGGTGTGGCGTTCGCGCTGAGGGCACCACACTTTCGTGTCGCGCGGCGTAGCTGCTCGATGCTGCCGGCCAGCCGCGACGACGGACTCGAACGCCGCTCAGCCAGCACGCGCGTGAACTCGTCGAGCGCTCCGACGATGAACTCGGCGTCCTCAGGCGAGAGCACCACACCGGTGACGGCGGCGATCACAGCGCCGCCCCGCCGTCGAAGCGGTAACCCTCGGCATCGGGGCCAGGGCCGTCCGGTTCCGACATCGACAGCAGCGTGATCTCGTGACGGGCGACCGACAGCAGGTACTCGCGGCCCGAGGCGTCGAGGTACACCCGCCGGACCTCGAGTTCGGCCGCGTCGACCTCGGCGAGCGTCAGGCCGGCGTACTGGGCGCCGCGCTCGACGGTGCGCACTGCTTGCGCCCGGATCTCCGCGTCCTCGGCGTCGGTCGTCGGGCGGCAGAACGTTGGCCGGGTGTCGTCGAGCTGGGCAGCGATGCGGCGCAGCGCGTACTCGCGGGCGACTGTCGCGCGTGCCGCGGCGGCCGCGCCTGGGACGTCTTCGTACTCGGGGATCATCGGTTCTCCTCAGTGGTCTCGGGGGTCTGTCTCAGGGGTCGTCACGGTGCCGTGCTCACGCCACCCACTCACCCCGTAGGGGTGGGTGGCGTGACGTGCCGTTTCGTGACGTGCGTGACGTGGTGCGTGACGTGCTGACCAGCGCAAATAGCGAATCCGTGACGTGCCTCATGATTCGTGATCCCCAACCAGGCCGTGACGTCCCTGACCTGCGGTTTCGCTGTCATCCGTGACGTGGCGTGACGTGCCTGACGCGGCGAGGAACCATGCGGTCGTCTGCCGCCGATCGTCGCCGGACACCGCCACGAGAACACCGTCCGCGGCCAGCCTTTCGAGTTTGCGGCGCGCCTTCTCGACGTCGGCGCGTGTCGGATTGGGCTTCTCGGTGATCGCCTGCGCGGCGCCCTTAGCCGTGAGCCCATCGGGTCCGCCGGCCTTCACAAGAGCGACGAGATCGACGCTGTGCTCGACGCTCAGCACACCGGCCGCGGCGTCGTGCAGCAGCCGCCACGGCCCCACTTCGTCGCCGGGTTGCTTGACGTGTCGGAAGCCGACGATTGGGTCACCCGGTTCGCCGGACAGCAGCACGATCGACCCGGCCCCCGACGTCAGCCACGTGGACCCGTAGATCGCGTCAACCGGTGACGATGGTCGGTCGTTGCCGGTGCTGCGCTTCACGACGTGGTGCAACTCGGCGAGTTGCACGCCGGCGGCCAGGACGAGCTGGCGGGCGCGGTTGTAACCGGCTCCGACTTCGTCCTCGGACAGGCCGATCGCCGCGTCCTTGAGACTGTCGACGATTACCACGTCGGCGCCGTAGTGCTCGGCCATCCCGACGAGCAGCGTCGGTTGCGCTGCCATGTTCGCCGAGGGCGGGCCGGGCCGGATCACCAAACGCTCGGCGAGGACGTCGCGGTCGGCTTCGGTGAACTGGCGGCTCAGTGATCGGCTGATCTGGCGTGGCCGGTCCATGGCGAGGTACAGAATCCGGCCTCCGCTCTGCTGGACCGGCAAGCCGAGCACTTCACCGCCGACGAGCAGTGCGCGCACGAGCTGGCCGGCGAGCGTGGTCTTTCCGACGCCCTGCGGCCCCGCGATCATGAGTGCTTCACCCTCGGCCCACAACACCTGCGCGTCGCGGCCCCACAGTGCCGGGATCCCGGACGGCTGATCGAGGATGAACCGCGCACCGTCGATGACCGAATCGTCGTCGGATTCGAGCGCTCGACGAGACGGAGCCGCCCGCGCGTCGTCGGGTGGCGGCTCTGGCGGCAACGGAATGTCGGCGGACCAGTCCGTCTCGAGGACAGGGAAGCCGCCGGCATCGAAGTGAGCGAGCCGCTCTGAGACAGCTTTGCCTCGAGCGACGAGACGGGGATCGTTCACCGGCCACCGATCCGCTTCGCCCACGGCCGTGTCGCGTGATAATCACTGCGGCCCTTGATTATCCGTGCGACCTTCGTCCAGTCCTCGGCGGCTGAAATCGCCTCGCCGGCGTCGGCCAGCGCGTGTTGGCAGGTGTCGACGCGCAGCGCCCAATGCCGCGCGGCGTCGAGGACCGCGGCCCATTTCGCGGGGTCGGAATCGTCGAGCTGGCACCACGACGGCGTGCCGACCATGGGCCAGTCGCCGGCCCGCTCGAGATACGGGGCCACGAACTCATGCACGACCCACCAGCACACCTGCTGCGAGACCAAGCGAAACACAGTGTCGTTGGCGTTATGCTCGGCTGTAGCGATTGGCGTCGTCGAGGTGGCCCGGGCCGAAGTGCCCGGGTTTCTTCGTTCCAGCGTCATGCGACACCGCCCGCGCGGAGAAGTGCAGCGATTCGGTCGCGCTGCTCGTCGGTGAGCGGTGGCGCTTCAGAGACGACGCGGCGGACGTATTCCTCGAGGCTGAGCGCCTTCAGGTTGCGTTTCGCTTCGACGAGCTCCGGGTCGTCAGCGGGACGAGACCGGGTGAGCGCGGCGACGCGGCCGCGCTGACTGAGCTTGGACGGCTGATCGAGCTGGGAAGACATCGGATCCTCTGGGCATGACGAACTAGCCCGGAGCGATCCGGTTGGACCTGAGGCAATCGACCTCGGCTCGCGGCGCAATGCCGCGGCAATGCAAAAACTCTAGCAGCTACTTCCGACGCTTGGGCATCAACGCAGACCCGCGGTCCAAGATGCGTTGCAGCCCAGTGACCGTGACCGGTTGCCCCGCAGGCGCAACCATCGCGAGCAGCGACTGAAGACGCTCGGTCGTGATAGACAGCTCCTTGCCGCACCGGCAACGAATTTTCTGCTGGTTATGGCGTGGGCCAGGCGCCGGTTTGGCCGGGAACCAGCCGTCACCGCCATCGCCACCAACGTCCGTCGACTCGGTGCTACCCCGGTCGACCGGCGCCCAGAGTTCCTGCTCCGCCATGAAGCGGTACCGCGAAACATACTCCGGCTCGAGGTCCGCGACGCCGTGGTTACAGCGGATCACTACGTCGCGCTGGTACTTCGACACATTCGCCACTTCTCAACCCTTCCAACGGATTTCAACGGTTTCAGGATTGAACGTGCGCGTTCCGCGGCCAGGCAGGTGCAGCACGGGCACCATCAGCGCGTCGATGACGCTGCGCCGCTGCGCGACAGATAGCCCGGCCCACGCCGCTTCGACGTCGGTCTCAGCGACGATCGCAAGCGGCGATGACCGTCCAAACGCTGCAATCCTGGTCTCGACGTCACCGAGCTTCGTCAGCACCCGTTCATTCGCCGACCTGAATTGCGCCGGGGTCATCGCTCCGTCAGCGACGAGCTCGGCCAGGTCGTCGCGGCGCCGACGTAATGCATCCGCTTCCGCCATCAGCTCGGCAGCGTCGGGAGTGTCGGTCGTCCACAGACTGCCGGCGTCGGGAGCAGCCAGTCTTGCCACCGCCACGGCAGACACATACTGGTCGACTGGTTCAGCGCGCCGCGTGACGTGCTGACGCGATCGGCATCGGTACTGCGGCGCAGCGACACTAGCGCCGCTGCGCTGCACCGTTTGCCCACAGACACCGCAGAGCCCAACCCCCGTCAGTAGGCCTTTGGCGGCGACCGGAGCCCGCCGGCGGTCGTCACTCGCCATTGTCCGCGCCACGGCGCGCCACGTCGGTTCGTCCACGATCGCGGCCCATTGCGCCGGCCCGACGATCCCCAGTTCGGGATTCTTACGCATCGCGCCGAGCTGGTCGTTAGGTACGTGTCGTCGCAGCCCGCAGTACCGGGGGTTCGTCAGCACGTCACGTACCGCATAGCGCGACCATTCGTTGCCCTGAGGCGTCCTGTAGCCGGCCGCTACCCACCGACGAGCGATCTCACCGAACGACTCCCCCGCGAGGAAGTCTGCGAAGCCCTGCCGGATCAGTGCCGCTTCGTTGGGCCGGATCGTCATCCCGTCCGCGTCGTACCCGAACGGCCGGCCTCCGCCGACCCAGCGGCCTTGCTGGGCGGCCTGGACGGATGCTGAGCGGTGACGGGCAGCTTTGCGCTCGACCTCCCCTTGCGCGATGGACGCCATGATGCGCGCCACCGTGCGTCCACCGTCTGTGCCGGTGTCGATGCCATCGGCCGCGGTGACGATCGTTGTGCTCGTCGACTGGCAGCGCTCGAGCACGCTCTCCAGCTCGGCGAGGCGGCGGAGAAGTCGGTCCATATGTCGCGCAACGATCACATCGAACTCGCCAGCGTCGACCCGCGCCATCATCGCGATGAACTGGGGTCGGGGTTTCCGCGACAGCGCTGAGACGTCGTTGTCGACGAACTCGGCCGCGATCGTCCAACCGCGAGCCGCAATCAACCGCAGGCAGTCCTCACGTTGGCGGTCGATGCCGAGCTGTTCACCCGACCGGTCCTGACTCTGGCGCAGATACAGAGCGACTCTCACGCGAGTTACGTTATCGCGTGGTGTGCGCTACGACACCGATACTGCCTGACCGGTCTGACAGGCCTAGCGCGGCCGCAGGGTGACCATCGGCGGCCGGTCGTCCAGCGAGACGCCCGATGCGCGCGGGGTGAAGCCCTCACCGTCGGCGAAGAACTGGGTGAGCCCGACGCCGGAGTCGCCGATCCCGCAGCGCGACATCAGCGTCGCGATGACCTGACGGCTCATCGAGGCGAGTTCGGTCAGCGGACGGTTGCGATGGGTGCGCACGCCGAGGTTCACCTGGGCGATGCCGTCGAGGCCCAACCGGTCGTAGGTGTCGACCAGCAGGCCGATCTCCACGCCGTATCCCGGCGCGAACGGCACCGATGTCAGCAGTTCGCGGGTGCCGGCGTACTCGCCGCCCAGCGGCTGAAGCAGGCAGGTCAGCTCGGGGCGCAGCGACGCGAGCAGCGGGCGGGCCACCAGTTCGGTGACGCGGCCGCCACCGTTGGCGTCCTCACGTCCGCTGACCTTCAGCGGGCGCCGGTAGAAGCCCTTGACCAGGTGGACACCCGGGGTGAGCAACAGCGGACCGAGGAGCTTGGGCACGAACATCGGGTCGGGGTCGAGCAGGTCGGAGTCGACGAACGCGATCACGTCGCCGGTGGTCGCGGCCAGCGAACGCCACAGGACCTCACCCTTACCCGGTTGCGGTGCGACCTCCGGCAGGGCCGTCTCGCGGCTCACCACCCGCGCACCGGCGGCCAGGGCCCGGATCGCGGTGTCGTCGGTGGAGCCCGAGTCCAGCACGATCAACTCGTCGACGAGACCACCGAGCAGGGGGGTGATGGTCTCGATCACCCCGGCGACGGTCTGCTCCTCGTTCAACGCGGGCAGCACAACGGACACTGTGCGCCCGGCCTTGGCGGCCTCCAGTTCGGCGATCGTCCACGTCGGGCGGTTCCAGCTGTGGGTGTCGAACCAGCGGTGCCGCGCGATTGCGTCGGCGGAGTGCAGTTCGGGTGTTTCCAGCTCCGGAGTCAGTGTCATGCCAATCCCCTCACTGTGCGCGTCGGCGGACGCACGCCCTGGATCGACGCGACCATTTCGAGTACACGCCGAGTGGGTCCGACCTCGTGCACCCTGAACATCGCCGCACCGGCCGCAGCGGCCAGAGCGGTGGCTGCCAGCGTGCCCTCGAGGCGTTCAGTCAAACCCACCCCCAGAGTCTCCCCGACGAAATCTTTGTTGCTCAGTGCCATCAGGACCGGCCATCCAGTTTTTACAAGCTCTTCCACGTGACGCAACAAAGTAAGACCGTGGTAAGTGTTCTTCCCGAAATCGTGCGTCGGATCGATCAGGATGCGGTCGGGTGAGACCCCGGCGGCCACCGCCCGCCGCGCGGCGGAAGTGACCTCGGCAATGACGTCGTCGACCACGCCGTGTTCGGTGATGCCGTAGTGGACGCGGAACGGGCGGGTGCGCGGCACCGCTCCCCCGGTGTGCGAGCACACCAGGCCGGCGTCGAACTCGGCGGCGACTGCGGGCAGTTCCGGGTCGACGCCGCCCCAGGTGTCGTTGATCAGGTCGGCGCCGGCCGCACACGCCTGTTTCGCCACCGCCGCACGCCAGGTGTCGACGCTGATCACGACATCGGGGAAGGTGTGCCGCAGCCATTCGATGAAGGGCACGACGCGGGCGATCTCCTCGTCGGCGTCCACAGTCTGCCCGGGCCCCGCCTTCACCCCACCCACGTCGACGACGTCGGCGCCGTCCTGGACGACGCGGTGCGCGGCGGCCTTGGCGTCCTCGTCGGTGAACGTCGCGCCGCGGTCGTAGAACGAGTCCGGCGTCCGGTTCACGATCGCCATGATCAACGCACGGTCACCGGCCACCCGGCGTCCGCAGAAGGTCGACTCCACACTCCCAGGCTAGAGACCGTCCGCGGATAGGCCTGCGATGTCGGCACGGATGGGTGATGATCGTCACGTCATTTCGTTTTCTGGACAGCCGGAGAGGACCGGAGAGATGAAGATGCGCGCCGCCCGTATGTACGGGTACAAGCAACCCCTGCGACTCGAGGAGATCGCCGTGCCGCCCGTCGCTCCCGACGAGGTGCTGGTCAAAGTCGGCGGGGCCGGCATGTGCCGCACGGATTTCCAGTTGATCGACGGCTACTTCGACAGCGGTCTGGAGATGGACTTCCCCATCACCCCCGGACACGAGGTCGCCGGGTGGGTCGAGGGTCTCGGCGCCGACGTGCCGAAGTCGGCCGGACTGTCCGAGGGCGACCAGGTGGTGGTGTTCGGCAGCTGGGGCGACGGCGCCTGCCGGCAGTGCCATGTAGGCAATGAACAGCTCTGCGCCCACGGCGTATGGGCGGGCTTCAGCCGGCACGGCGGCTATCAGGAGTACCTGCCGGTCAACTACCGATATCTGATCAAGATGCCCGGGCGCGGCGACCTGACGCCGGAGAATCTGGCTCCGCTCACCGACGCCGGCCTGACGCCGTACCGCGGGCTCAAGAAGTTGCGTGCCGGGGGCCACCTCGGTGCCGGCCGCACGCTGGCGGTCAGCGGGATCGGCGGGCTGGGCAGCTACGGCGCGCAGTACGCGAAGCTGCTCGGCGGCGGCGCCGACGTGGTGGCGTTCGCCCGCAGCGAGGACAAGCTCAAGATCGCCCTCGACAACGGCGCCGACCACGCGATCAACGTCCGCGACAAAGACACCGACGCCGTCCGCGAGGAACTCGAGAACCTCACGGGCCGTGGGGAACTCGACGCGGTCATCGAGTGTGCGGGCTCCGAGGACTCGATCCGGCTGGCGTTCTCACTGCTGGCCACCGAAGGCGCCGTGGCGTCCGTCGGGCTGATCGGCAACCGGGTCGACATCCCGCTGTTCCCCCTGGTGGCGCGGGAGTACACGTACTTCGGGTCGTTCTGGGGGAACTACAACGACCTCACCGAGGTGCTGGCCCTCGCCGAAGCCGGCCGGATCAAACACACCGTGACCCGGGTGCGGTTCGATGAGGTCAACGAGACCCTGGACGCCATTGCCCGCGGTGACGTCCTGGGCCGCGCGGTCATCGTCTACGACTAGCCCTTCGGCTTCTTGCCGTCCTTCACCTCTGCGGGGTACTCCCCGTAGAACGGTACGTAACCCTCGGCCCTGCCGGACAGGACGTAGATCGCGTCGTCGATCTGGACGTCGTCGTCGTCGCCCTCGCCGCTGCTGCCGCCGAAGCCCTCCTTGCGCAGGTCGACCTTCTGGCTCTTGAAGGTCGACGTTTGTGCGAGTTCCTCGACCACCCGGACGAACAGCGGCACCGCGTAGGGGGGCAACCGCTCATACAGGGTCTCCGCGAGGCTCTTACCGTCGAAGTCGCTACCGTCGTTGAGTTTGATCGCCGCCATGCCCGCACGGCCGCCGGTGCCTTCGACCTCGACGCCGTAGACCGTGCACTCGTCGACCGTCGGGTCCATCGACAGTGCGGCCTCGACCTCGGTGGTGGCGACGTTCTCGCCCTTCCACCGGAAGGTGTCGCCGAGCCGGTCGACGAACGCGGCGTGCCCGAAGCCCTGGTAGCGCATCAGATCGCCGGTGTTGAACCACACGTCGCCGTCCTTGAAGGCGTCGCGGACCAGCTTCTTCTCGGATTCCTTCTCGTCGGTGTAACCGTCGAAGGGCTGGAAGCTGCTGACCTTGCTCAGCAGCAGACCGGGCTCACCGTTGCGGACCTTCTTCACCCGCCCCTTGTCGTCGCGGACCGGATCGCCCGACTCGCCGTCGTACTCGACGTAGGCGACCGGACTCGGGCAGATGCCGGTGGTCTTGTCGACGTTGAGCGCGTTGACGAAGGCGGTGTTGCCCTCGCTGGCGCTGTAGAACTCGCAGACCCGCTTGATGCCGAACCGGGTGGTGAACTCGTCCCAGATCGCCGGGCGCAGACCGTTCCCGCAGATCACCCGCACCTTGTGCTTGCGGTCGGTATCCTTCTCGGGCTGGTTGAGCAGGTAGGTGCAGATCTCACCGATGTAGACGAACGCGGTCGCGTCATAGCGGATGACGTCGTCCCAGAACTTCGATGCCGAGAACGACTTGCCCAGCGCCAGCGTCGCACCGGAATTCAGCACCGACGACAGCGCCACCGTTAGCGCATTGTTGTGGTAGAGCGGCAGGCAGCAATACAGGGTGTCGTTGCTGCTCAGGCGCACACCGAGACCACCGAACCCGGCCAGTGCCCGTAGCCAGCGGTAGTGCGTCATCACGCTGGCTTTGGGCATCCCGGTGGTGCCCGAGGTGAAGATGTAGAACGCCTTGTCCTTCGCGAGGACGGCGGAGGCCGACGCCGGGTTGCCGGTCGGGGCGGTCTCGGCGAGCTTCTCGAACTCCTCGATCGTCACCAGGCCGTCAGTGTCCGCGCCGGACTCCTTGATGGGATCGACGAAATCGGGGTCGGCGATCACCACCTTCGCCGACAGCAGGCCGAGGCTGTGCTCGAGCACGTCACCGCGCTGGTGGTAGTTGAGCATGCCGGAGATCGCGCCGCATTTGACCGCCGCCAGCATGAGCAGCACCGGTTCGGGCGAGTTGCGCAGCATGATCGCGACGACGTCACCGTGGCCCACTCCGCGGGCGGCCAGCACCGCGGCGTAGCGGTTGACCGTCTCGTTGGCCTGCCGGTAGGTGATCTCCTGGTCCTCGAACCTCAGGAAGGTGTTGTCGGCGTACTTCGCGGCCCGCTCCTGGAAGACCTTGCCGATCGAGGTCTTCGCCGACGGCCTCGCCCCGAAGCCGGTCACGACGCCGCCCAGGATGGTCGGCACGTCCATGAGAAACGCCGGCAGCCTCTCCGCGATGTCGAGCAACCCGACGCTGCTCCGGACCCCCGATTTCTCGTCGCTCATGCGGTGCAAACCCTCCGATCGTCGTCCGTTGGCAACACCCTAGCCGCGCCCGATCAGCGGCGAGGGGCGCATGCTGCCATCGCCTCGTCGACGTCCTCGACGACGATCAACCTGTCAAGTGCACTGCGGGCGACGTAACCGCTGTCCACCAGACCGTGCAACCAGGCCAGCAAACCGTCGTAGTGACCGATCGGATCGAGCATCACCACCGGCTTGTCGTGCATACCCAGGTAGGCCGCGGTCCAGGCTTCGAAGAATTCCTCGAGCGTGCCGATACCCCCTGGCAGCGACAGGAACGCGTCGGCGCGGTCCTCCATCACCTGCTTGCGCTCCCGCATCGTGTCGGTGACCACGAGTTCGTCGGCATCGACATCGGCCACCTCGCGGTGCACCAGCGCCTTCGGGATCACCCCGATGGTCCGGCCGCCGCGCGCCCTGGTCGCCTGCGCGACCGCACCCATCGCCGAGACGTTGCCGCCACCGGAGACGAGCGTCCAGCCGCGGTCGGCGATCGCCTCCCCGACGCGGGTGGCCAGGTTCAGCAATCTCTCGTCGGTCGGGCTGGAGGCGCAGTACACACAGACTGCCCACGGTCGGTCGGGCTGATCGGACACACGCACAACCTAGTCGGTCCTAGAATCCGGCGGTGCCTGTGGACTGGGTGGTGGCGCCGGCCGAACCGGCGCTGGATTCCGTCGATGCGGGTGTCCGCCAGCAGTCGGGCGCGGTGCTGATCGGTCCGGCCGGCGTGGGGAAGACGACGCTGTTGCGGATCGCCGCCCAACGCCTGGGCCCGGGTCCGTGGGTGACCGGGACCGCATCGAACGCCGTCATCCCGTTCGGCGCGTTCCGGCATCTGATCGACATCCCGCAGGCCGGTAAGACGGCGGCGATCGTGCGGGCGGCGCGCGAGCGCCTGCGCGATCAGATGCTGTTCGTCGACGATGCGCATCTCCTCGACCCGCTCTCGGCGACCCTGCTCTATCAACTGGCCCTCACCGGCACGGCCGGGCTGGTGGTGTCGGTGACCGCCGGGGCACCGACACCCGCCCAGGTGGTGACGCTGTGGGTGGACGACCTCCTGGCCCGCGTCGACCTCCAGCCCCCCGGTCACGACGACACGAGGGTCGCGGCGCAGGTCGAGTCGTTCATCGGGGATCTCCCGGCGCCGGCGCGGGCCGCCCTGGAGTACCTCGCGGTCTGCGATCCGATCCGGGTCACGGATCTGAGCGCGCTGGCCGGTGACGAGGCCGTCACCGCGGCGAGGGAAGCCGGGGCGGTCACCGTCGAGGGTGAACTGGCGCACGCGGGGCATCCGTTGTTCGTCGACGCCGTACGAAACCGGATGGGCGGACCGGACCTGCGCAGGCTCCGTACCGACGTGGCCGGGCGCCTGGCTGCAGCGCGGCCTACCGGTGTTCTCGACCGGCTGCAGGTGGCGGTGCTGGCCCTCGACAGCGATCGCGACATACCCGCCGCGGAGTTGACGGCCGCCGCCGAGGAGGCACTGCGGCTGGGAGACCTCACGCTGAGCGAACGGCTGGCGCGGGCGGCACTGCAGGAGGCGGGCGATCTTCGGGCCCGGCTGGCGCTGGGATATGCGCTCGGCTGGCAGGGCCGGGGCCGCGAAGCCGACGAGGTGCTCGCGGGTGTCGACGAGTCCGCGTTGAGCGAAGCGGAGTTGATGGCCTGGGCGCTGCCGTGCGCGGCGAACCGGTTCTGGATGCTCTCGGAACCCGAACGGGCGACCGCGTTCCTGCGCACGGTCCGCAACCGTGTTGTCGACCCGGCGGCCAGGACGACGATCGACGCGCTGTCGTCGACGTTCGCAATGAACTCGGGCACCCCGGCCCGGGCGATGGAGATCGCCGCAGAGGTGCTGGCCTCCGAGCAGGCCGACGATGCAGCGATCGGGTGGGCGGCGGCCGCCGCGGCGCTCAGCTGTGCCCGCATGGGCCGGTTCATCGAGGTCGACGGGTTGGCGGAGCGGGCGGCGGCGGCCCACCATCCGGGCCTACTGCGGTTCACCAGTGGATTCGGGCAGACGACGGCGCTGATGATGTCCGGCCGTCTGGACCACGCGCACGAATTGGCGCGCCGGCTCACCGAATTCGCCGAGCTGCAGCAGCCGGGCCGGGCGATCGGCGAGGTGCTGATCGCCGACGTGCTCATCGCGCGCGGGGAACTCGACAGTGCCGTGACGCTGCTGCGCGACGCAGCGATGGCGCTGGCCCCGACGGGCTATTCCTGGAGTCCACTGGCGTGGATGCTGTTGGCGCAGGCCCTCGGTGAGCAGGGCGCCGCCGTCGAGGCCGGAAAGGCGTTGGCGCGCGCGGAATCTCGGCACGGACTCAAGTCGATGCTGTTCGCCCCCGAGCTCGCGCTCGGCCGGGCGTGGACGATGTCGGCACGGCGCGACCCGCACGGCGCGGTCGCGGCCGCCCGCGAGGCCGCACGCACCGCCGAGCGCGGCGGCCAGCTGGCGGTGGCATTGCGGGCGTTGCACACCGCGGTGCGCCTGGGGGATGCCCGCGCGGCCGACCACATGGCCCGCCTCGGCGTCGACTGTGAGTTCGGGCGGATTGCGTTGGTGCACGCCAGGGCGTTCACCGCGTCAGCCGTCGTCGGGCTGGACGAGGCGGCGGCGGCGTACGCGGGGATGGGCTTGCAGAGCGCGGCGGCCGACGCCATGCGCCAGGCCGATGCGGTGCGTCACCGGAATTTGCCGCCCCGGGGACCTTCGACCGGCCCTTAAACTGGCCCGATGAACGGTGGGCCGTTGTTCGTGCAGACCGATGGTCTGCGCCAGTTCTCCCAGACGCATACCGAGATCGCCGCGGGGGTGTCGCAGTTACTGGGCGGTGCCCCGACCGTCGCGGGTGTCGAGACCTCGCACGGTCAGATCGCGTTCGCGGTGCAGAACGCGCTGAGCGATCTGCTCGGTGCGCGTCAGGGCACGCTGCAGACTACCGCGAAAAGTGGTGACAAGATCGCGGAGCTTCTCGGGAAGGCCGCCGCCGCCTACGACAAGGGCGACGAGCGGTCGGCGGGCAAGCTCAAGGCGACGATGGAGGGCGCGGGCGACCCGTCCGGTGGTGGGGGCGGAGGCGGTGGCGCGAGCCCGGCTTCCGGGGCTTCCGGGGCTTCCGGGGCGACGGGCGCGATCGGCCAGGTGCTCGGCCAGCTGGGGCAACTCGGGCAGATGGGTCAGCAGGGCAGCGGTGCGATGCAGGGCCTCACCCAGGGGTTGCAGCAGATCCCGCAACAGGTGATGCAGGGCGTCCAGCAGATCGTGGAAGCGGCCACGGGCGCCGGAGGCCCCGAAGGTCCCGGCCCCGAAGGTTCGGCTCCGGGGGAACCCAACGCCGGGCCGGGCATCGTTCCCGACGATCGACTGCCGGACGACGGTGCGCCCACCCCCGAACCCGAACCCAACGCCGGGCCGGGCATCGTTCCGCCGGCTGCCCTGACGCGCCCGCAGCAGGTCTGACCGTCACCCCTCGACCAGCACACCGTCGGCCAACCGCAGCCGGCGGTGCACGTCGATCTGGGTGAGGAACCGCTCGTCGTGGCTCACCACCACGAAGGCACCCTGATATGCGTTGAGCGCCGACTCGAGCTGACCGACGCTGACCAGGTCGAGGTTGTTCGTCGGTTCGTCGAGCAGAAGCAACTGGGGCGCGGGCTCACCGTAGAGCACACACGCCAACGTCGCCCGCAGCCGCTCACCACCGGAGAGCGCAGCCACCGGAAGGTGAATGCGGTCACCGCGGAACAGGAACTGCGCCAACAGATGACGGCTTCGCGTCACGGTCATCTCGGGGGCGAAGCGGGCCAGGTTATCCGCCACCGAGAGGTCGTCATCGAGCAGGTCGAGGCGCTGCGAGATGTAGGCGATCCGTCCGTCGGCCCGCTGCGCCGAGCCCGCCTCGGGGGCGATGGTTCCCGCGATGACCCGCAGCAGCGTGGATTTGCCCGCACCGTTCGGTCCCGTCAGCGCGATGCGTTCCGGCCCGCGGATCACGAGGTCGATCCCGTTGTCCGCGAACAGTTCCCGGCCACCGCGGCGCAGGCGTAGCCCTTTCCCCGCGAACAGGGTCCGGCCGGCCGGGACGCCGGTCTCCGGTAGCTCCAGCACGATGGCGTCGTCGTCGCGCAGCGAGCGTTCGGCGCCGTCGACGCGGGCACGCGCCTCATCCACCCGTTTGGCGTGGACGTCGTCGGCCTTACCCGCCGACTCCTGAGCCCTGCGCTTCCTCGCACCGGCGATGATCTTCGGCAGTCCGGCGTCGGAGAGGTTGCGCGCCGCGGTGTTCGAGCGCCGCGCCGCGCGTTCCCTGGCCTCCTGCATCTGACGCTTCTCACGCTTGAACTGTTGTTCGGCGTTGCGCATCTCGCTCTCGGCGGCGTGCTGCGCCTGGTCCACCATGTCCCGGTAGGCCGTGAAATTGCCGCCGTAGAAGACGATGTCGCCGCGATACAGCTCGGCGATCCGGTCCGTCCGGTCGAGTAACGCCCGGTCGTGGCTGACCAGCAGCAGCGTGCCGGGGTACTCGTCGAGCGCCGCGTAGAGCGCATGCCTGGCGTCGGCATCGAGGTTGTTCGTCGGCTCGTCGAGTAGCAATACGTCCGGCCTCGTCAGGAGTTGCGCCGCCAGGCCCAGCGAGACGACCTCACCCCCGGACAGCGTCTCGAGGCGACGGTCGAGGCCGACGTGCCCGAGTCCCAACCGGTCCAGTTCGGCGCGGGCGCGGTCCTCGATGTCCCAGTCGTCCCCGATCGCGGTGAACACCGCGTCGCCGACGTCCCCGGCGGCCAGCGCGTTCAGCGCCTCGATCACCGGGGCCACGCCGAGCACGTCGGCGACGGTGAGGTGTGCGGCCAACGGCAGGGTCTGCGGCAGGTAGCCGAGCGTCCCGGCGACGGTGACGCTGCCCGACGAGGGCTGCAACTGTCCCGCGATCAGCCGCAGGAGTGTGGATTTGCCTGCGCCGTTCGGCGCGACGAGGCCGGTTCGGCCGGCGCCGAATGAGGCGGTCAGGTCGGCGAAGACGACGGTCTCGTCGGGCCAGGCGAACGAGAGGGAGGAACAGACGATCGAGGATTGAGACATGCGAGAGATCTCTCGTGAGCTGCGGGCACGGCGGCACCGCAGAACGGAAACAGGACGACTCAGGCGTCGATTCTCAGCATGCCTTTCACGGTACGGCGACGGTCAAGCGGATAAGTACCGCCGAAGCACCTCGGTCGTCGCGGTGATCTGTCCGACTTCGACCCGTTCGTCCGCGCGGTGCGCGAGGTTCGGGTCGCCGGGGCCGTAGTTGACGGCCGGGATGCCCAGTGCCGCGAACCGCGCCACGTCGGTCCAGCCGTATTTGGCCCGTACCTCTCCGCCCGCGGCGTCGACGAGGGCCGCGGCGGCCGGTTTGGTCAGCCCCGGAAGCGCTCCGGCGGCGGCGTCGGTCTGTTCGATGGCGACGTCGAGCCCGTCCAGAACCTCGTGCACGTGAGCCAGCGCCTGCGCGACGGTGCGGTCCGGCGCGAAGCGGAAGTTGACGGTGACCGACGCGGCGTCGGGGATCACGTTGCCCGCGATGCCGCCGTCGATACGCACCGCGGAGAGCCCTTCGCGGTAGACACACCCGTCGATGTCGACACTGCGGGCGTCGTAGGTCGCCAACCGGTCGAGTACCGCGCCGACCTTGTGAATCGCGTTGTCGCCCAACCACGATCGTGCCGAATGCGCACGCGTCCCGGCCGTGCTCACCACGACGCGCAGCGTGCCCTGACAGCCGGCCTCGATGAAGCCGCCGGACGGTTCGCCGAGGATCGCCACATCGGCCCGCAGCCAGTCGGGCAGTTCGCGTTCGATGCGGCCCAGGCCGTTGGCGGAGGCCTCGATCTCCTCGCAGTCGTACATCACCAGCGTGAGGTCGTGTGCGGGCTGCTCGACGGTGGCGGCGAGGTGCAGGAACACCGCGTCGCCGGACTTCATGTCGGAGGTGCCACAGCCGTACAGGTCGTCACCGTCTCGGCGGCTGGGGACGTTGTCGGCGGCGGGCACGGTATCGATGTGCCCGGCCAACAACACGCGGGAGGGCAGGCCGCGGTTGGTGCGGGCCAGCACGGCGTCACCGTTGCGGATGATCTCGAAGCTGTCGGTCTGCTCACGCAGCGCGGCCTCGATCTCGTCGGCGATGCGCTGTTCGTGTCGCGATTCGCTGGGGATGTCGACCAGTGCCGCGGTCAGGTCGACCGGGTCACCCCTGAGATCGAGCGATGAGCCGCTTGCGCGAAGAGCCTGTGGGGAGACCATGGCTCAACGGTAATCTCTAGCACCGTGACTTCTGCTGCAGGAATCGGCCTGGCCACCATCGCCGCCGACGGAACCGTCCTCGACACGTGGTATCCGGCGCCCGAACTGGGGGCCGATCTCGGCGCGTCCGGCACGGTGCGGATGTCGGTCGACGAGGTGCCCGCCGAACTCGGCGAGCTCACCGGCCGCGACGAGGACCGTGACGTCGACATCGTCGTCGTCCGTACCGTGATCGCGTCGCTCGACGACAAGCCCGCTGACGGTTACGACGCGTACCTGCGGTTGCACCTACTCTCCCACCGGCTGATCCAGCCGCGCGGCGCGAACATGGACGGCATCTTCGGCGTCCTGGCCAATGTGGTGTGGACCAACTACGGACCGTGCGCGGTCGACGGCTTCGAGACCGTGCGCGCCCACCTGCGCCGCCGCGGCTCCGTCACCGTCTACGGGATCGACAAGTTCCCGCGCATGGTCGACTACGTGGCGCCCACCGGGGTGCGCATCGCCGACGCCGACCGGGTGCGGTTGGGCGCGCATCTGGCCGCGGGCACGACGGTGATGCACGAGGGCTTCGTCAACTACAACGCGGGCACGCTCGGTTCGTCGATGGTGGAAGGCCGGATCTCGGCCGGTGTAGTGGTCGACGACGGGTCCGACGTCGGCGGGGGCGCGTCGATCATGGGCACGCTGTCCGGCGGCGGCAAAGAGGTCATCTCCGTCGGCAAGCGCTGCCTGCTGGGGGCCAACGCCGGGGTGGGTATCTCACTGGGCGACGACTGTGTGGTGGAGGCCGGGCTCTACGTCACCGCGGGCACCAAGGTGCAGACGAGCGACGGACAGACGGTGAAGGCGCGTGAACTCTCCGGCGCGAACAACCTGCTGTTCCGGCGCAATTCGCTTTCCGGCGCGGTCGAGGTGGTCAAACGTGACGGCACCGGGATCACGCTCAACGACGCGCTGCACGCGAACTGATCAGCCCAGGAACACGGTGTCGATGAGCACGTAGGCGGCGACGACGAACACCAGGTAGGCGAACCAGCGCTGCAACCGCGCGGTGTCGACCTTGGTGCCGAAGTGGCCAGCGATCAGCGACGTCACCATGGCGGCCGCGACGAATGCGGCGGTGGCCGACCAGTCGATGCTGATCCCGTGGAGATGCGAAGACACGCCGGCGAGCGAGTTGGCAACGATGATCAGCAGCGACGTGCCGATCGCCGTCGACATCTCGACGCCCAGCACCACGACGAGCGCCGGGATGATGAGGAATCCGCCGCCGACGCCGAACAGCCCGGTCAGCACGCCGACGAGCAGGCCGGCGCCGATGGACCGCGGTACGCAGCGACGCCAGTTGACCTTTCCGGTCTTGACCGCGCACGCCGTGCCGGTGCGGCCGTCGTCGAGCAGCAGGCGCGCCCCGGCGACGACCATCAGCGCCGCGAACCCGATCAGCAGCGCCGGCTCGGGCAGGTGCCTGCTGATGGCGCTGCCGACGATCGTCGCGGGGATGCCCGCGGCCGCGAACATTGCAGCCATTCGCCATTGAACCTGTCCGGCAAGGACTTTCGGCAGCACACCGACGGCAGAGGCGGCCCCGACGACGATCAGCGACACCGGGATGGCCTGTTCCATGTCCAGCCCATCCCGTAGACCAGTACGGGAACGGCGAGGATGGATCCCCCGCCACCCAGCAGGCCCAGCAGGCCCAGCAGCACGCCGATCAGCGCACCGAAACCAAGCCCAATCGCCGCTGTCACACCGTGGCGTGGGCCTCGACCCACGCGTTGTAACCGCCGACCAGGTCGGCGACCTGATCAATACCGTTGGCCCGCAACAAGGATGCCGCCACGCTCGACCGCCATCCGCCCGCGCAGTGCAGGACGACGGGTTTGTCGGTGGGGATCTCATGTGCGCGCGCCCGCAACTGCGCAAGCGGGATGTGCAGCGAACCGGGTATGGCGCCCGCTTCACGCTCACCCGGGTTGCGGATGTCGATCAGTGTCACCTCGTCCTCGGCCTGCAGCCGGTCGAGTTCGGCCACCGTGATCCGCGGTGCGGCCTGGACCAGGTCGGCCAGCTCGGCTGGGAACCGGCCGTCCGGGCCGATGTTGAGGTAGCCGACGGCGTTGTCCAATCCGATCCGGGCCAATCGCAGCGCAGCGTCCTGCTCTTCGCCCGGGTAGGTGATCAAGGCGAGCTCGTCACCGATGTCGGCGACCATGCCACCCGTCTCGGCGAAGCGCCCGTCGAAACCCACGTTGACCGATCCGCGCAGGTGCCCGGTGGCGAAATCCTCCACACCACGGGCGTCGATCACGCGCACGCCCGCGTCGAGCGCGGCCAGCATGTGCTGTGGTGTCATCTCGGGCACCGCGCGGTCATGCCGTAGCAGCGGGTGCACCCGCTTGTTCATCGCGGCGTCGGAGGCGAAGTAGGCCGGTGCAGCCGGCTGACCGTCGGTGAGCATCTCCACGAAGGCGTCTTCGCCCATCGGCTGCACGGACGGGTTCGTCGCACGCTGCTCGCCGATCGTGGAGGTGAGCTCGGTGGACAGGTTCTTGCCGCACGACGAGCCGGCGCCGTGTGCGGGCATGACGATGACCGAGTCGGGCAGTGTCAGCAGCCGGTTGTGGACGGTGCGGTACATCGCCCGTGCCAGGTCCGCGGTGGAACCGTCGCCGAGGTTGGCCAGATCTGGCCGGCCGACGTCTCCGATGAACAAGGAGTCACCGGTCAGGACGGCGGTGGGCCCGGCATCGGGGCGTTCGCGCACGAGGATGCTGATCGACTCCCAGGTGTGGCCAGGTGTGTCGATGATCTCGAGGTCGACCTCGCCGAGCGACAGATGCTCACCGTGGCTGAGCCGGCGGATCGGATATGCGGTTTCCGCGGCTTCGCCGAATCCGATCCAGGCGCCGGTCGCGTCGACCAGCTCGAGGTGGCCGGAGACGAAGTCGGCGTGGAAGTGGGTGTTGATGACGCCCTCGATCGTCAACCCGTACTTCTCAGCGTCGGCGAGGTAGTCGGTGATGTCCCGACGTGGGTCCACCACGACCGCGCGTCCGGTCGTCTCGTCGCCGATCAGGTATGACGCATGCGACAGACACTCGATGTAGTACTGCTCCAGGATCATGGGTTCGTTCCTCTGGTTCCAAGCCGGATCGCGCATATACCCCCCGGGGTATGTAATGAATGTTACCAGGATACCCCAGGGGGTATAAAGTCTCCATCCGCCGAAGGGAACCCGCCATGACCCCCTCACCATCCTCAACGCCGCGGGTGTTGCCTGCCCTGGATATACCCCCGCGGGTACCCTGACAGCAGGCACACGAAAGGAAGCACATGGTCGGCGATCAGGAAGCCATCGACGCGGTCCTCAACCGGCTCCGCCGGGCCCAGGGCCAGCTCGCCGGCGTCATCTCGATGATTGAACAGGGCCGCGACTGCAAAGACGTCGTCACGCAGTTGGCTGCCGTGTCCCGGGCGCTCGACCGTGCCGGGTTCAAGATCGTCGCCACCGGGTTGCGGGAATGCGTCGCTGGTGAGGGCACCGATGCGCGTGACCCGATGACAGTCGCCGAACTGGAGAAACTGTTCCTCGCGTTGGCCTGACATCGAGACAAAGGAGTCATGATGAGCATCGCACTATCCACCAGCCTGCGCACGTCCTTCGACGACGCCGTGGCACGCACCCGGGAAGCGTTGTCTGAGCACGGTTTCGGCGTGCTGACCGAGATCGACGTCAAATCGACGCTGAAGAACAAGCTCGACGAGGACATGGAGAACTACCTGATCCTCGGCGCCTGTAACCCGCCGCTGGCGCACCGCGCGATTGGCGTGGACCGGCAGATCGGCCTTCTGCTGCCGTGCAACGTGGTGGTCCGCAGCGACCCGTCCGATCCTCAGACGACCCTGGTCGAGGCGATGAACCCGCAACTGCTGGTGGACGTGACCGGCGAACCGCAGCTGCAACCGATCGCCGAAGAGGTCACTGCGCGGCTGCAGGCCGCGATCGACGCGCTGACCTGATTCATTCGGCCGAGAGAACGCAGAACTCGTTGCCCTCCGGGTCGGCGAGCACCACCCAGCTCTGCTCGCCCTGGCCGATGTCGACTGTGCGGGCGCCCATCGCGATCAGCCGCTCGACCTCGGCCTGCTGATCGTCGGGTGTGAGGTCGATGTGCAAACGGTTCTTGACGACCTTCCCCTCCGGCACGGGCAGGAACAGCAGATTAGGGCCGGCGCCCGTCGGAGGGCGCAGGACCACGTCGCCGTCGTCGGTCACTTCCTGCGCATATCCGAGCACTTCGGCCCACCACCCGCCGAGCGCGTGGACGTCTGCAGCGTCGATACACAGATCGGTGAACCTCACACCCATTGCACCAGCTCCTTTTTGAGGACCTTACCCATTGCGTTGCGGGGCAGACTGTCGACGATGCGCACCTCGCGCGGCCGCTTGTGTACCGAGAGTTGTTCGGCGACATACTCGATGAGTGCATCCGGTGCGGCGTCTCCGACCACGAAGGCGACGATGCGCTGACCGAGATCCTCGTCGGGAACTCCCACCACCGCGGCCTCGTCGACGCCGTCGTGGCCGAGCAGGACCGTCTCGATCTCCCCAGCGCCCACCCGGAATCCGCCGGTCTTGATGAGGTCGACCGACTCGCGCCCGACGATGCGGTGCATACCGTCAGCGTCGACGACCGCCACATCTCCGGTGCGGTACCACCCGTCCGCATCGAGCACATCGGCGGTCGCGTCGGGCCGGTTCAGGTAGCCGTCGAACAGCATCGGTCCCCGAACCTCCAGGCGCGCAATGGTTTCACCGTCATGGGGCGCCGGCGCACCGTCGTCGCCGACGAGACGCGTCTGCACACCGGTCAGCGGGAGGCCCACCCAGCCGGGCCGGCGTTCCCCGTCGGCGCGGGTACTCAACGTGATCAACGATTCGGTGCTGCCGTAGCGCTCCACCACCTGGTGGCCGGTCAGTGCGGCCACCCGGTCGAATACCGGAACCGGCAGCGGTGCGCTACCGGACACCAGCAGCCGCGCCGAAGTCAGTGTGCGCGCGGCGTTCTCGTCGGCCGCGATACGTGACCACACGGTCGGCACCCCGAAGTACAGCGTTCCGTGGGCCTGCGCGTACGCCTCGGGCGTCGGCCGGCCGGTGTGGATGAACCGGTTGCCGATACGCAGCGACCCGAGTAGTCCCAGCACCAGCCCGTGCACGTGGTAGAGCGGCAGGCCGTGGACGAGGGTGTCGTCCGGTGTCCACTGCCACGCTTCGGCGAGGGCGTCGAGGTCCGCGGCGATCGCCCGGCGGCTGATCACCACACCCTTCGGTGACCCGGTGGTGCCGGAGGTGTAGATGATCAGCGCGGCCGAATCCGGATGCGGTTCGGCGTAGCGGTGCCAGGACCGCGCATGCATCCGGACCGGGATGTGCGGCAGGTCGGTGTCCTCCGGCTTCTCGCCGAGCCACGCCTGGGCGCCCGAGTCGGTGAGGATGTGCCGGCGTTCGGCGACACCCACATCGGCGGGCACGGGGACGACGGGAACGCCGGCGATCAGGCAGCCGGTGATGGCCAACACCGTCGCGGGCGTGGGCGTGGCGAGCACCGCGACTCGTTGCGCACGACCCACGCGCTCGGCCACCGACGTGGCGGCACCGACGAGATCGCTCCGGCTGAGCACGACGCCCCCGATGGTGACAGCGTCGGAGACGTCGGCGCCACTGGCGACCGCGGCAGGGTTGAGCGAGGTCAGCAACACGCCGACGAGGCTACTCGTCATCACACTCGGTGATACTGGGCGCGTGGAATCGATCCGACGTGTGGCGTCGCGCGAGGTGTACCGGAACGACTGGCTGACGTTGCGAGAGGACGACATACAACGGCCGGACGGCAGCGACGGGATCTACGCCGTCGTCGACAAGCCGAACTACGCCCTGGTGATCGCCTGTGACGGCGACCGACTGATGTTGGTGGAGCAGTACCGCTACCCGCTCGGGTTGCGCCGGTGGGAGTTCCCGCAGGGCACTGCTCCCGGGCGTGCGGACATGGAACCGGCGGAGCTCGCCGCCCGCGAACTCCGCGAGGAGACCGGCCTGCGCGCCGACTCGATCACCAGGCTCGGACTGCTCGACGTCGCGCCGGGGATGAGCAGCCAACGGGGATGGGTTTTCCTCGCCACCGAACTGACCGAAGGCGCGCACGAGCGTGAGCACGAGGAGCAGGACATGCGCAGTGCCTGGTTCACGCGCGACGAGTTCGAGCAGATGATCACCGAGGGGACGATCACCGACGCCCAGAGCATCGCGGCATACGGGATGCTGCTTCTCCGGGAGCGCACGACCGGCTGAGCGCGGGGCTTTCCTCAGCGGCGAATTCATCCACAGGCTCTGGGTTTTGGCCTCGAGGCGTGTCAGACACCCTCGCTAGCATCGCCAGTATGTTCGATGGTTCGTTGCCCGAGATCGGGGCCTTCTCCGCGTTGAGTGACGCGGAAATCGTCGCCGCCTCTGCCGGGTGGGGACGCGTCGAATCCGCCGCCGCCGCCCGCAAACTCGCCGCCATGGCCGAAGTGTTCCGCCGCCGCACCGGCATCGACGACGCCGCCGACCGCGAGGACTGGTTCATCGACCCCGAAACCTCGGTCCTGAGTGAACTGGCCGCCGCCCACCACATCACCGACCGACTCGCCTCGGCCCAAACCCACCGCGGAGTCCTGCTCGCCAACCGATTCCCCCACGTCGCCGCACTCTTTGAAGCCGGCCTGATCAGCGACCTGTTGATCCGCGCCATCGTCTACCGCACCTACCTGATCACCGACCCCGACGCCATGGCCGCCGTGGACGCCGCCCTGGCCGAGCAAGTCACCTGCTGGGGACCCAAATCCCAGGCCAAGACCGAAGAAGCCATCGACGCCCTGGTCGAAATCCACGACCCCGCCGCCCTGCGCCGCCGCGAACCCGCCACCCACACCCGCGACCTGCAGTTCGGCACCATCACCGATGCTGCCGGGATGATGACCGTCTACGCCCGCGTGTACAGCCCCGACGGTGTCGCCCTCGAACAACACGTCGAAGACCTGGCCCGCAGCGTGTGCCCCGATGACCCCCGCACCATGAAGGAACGCCGCAACGACGCCTTCGCCGCCCTGTCCACCGGACAGCCGCTGCGCTGCGAATGCGACAACCCCGACTGCCCCGCCACCACCCCCGACCGCCCCACCCCCACCGTCGTCATCCACCTCATCACCACCGAAGAAGCCCTCGCCGCCGCCAAGCACCACAACGCTGCACAAGAAGACAATGGCGACCAGCCCGCCGCCGTGTCGGGTGGCACTGAGACAGAACCCGCACCTGTCGAGCCGGATAACGCTGCGCGGGAGCAAGAGCGCACTGATCACGGGCCCCTGGAGTCCGCATCGGAAACCTCCCCAGAGTCGGACCCTGTGGAGCCGGGGAACGGTGTGCGCGAAGACGAGCTGACCGGCAATGAGCCGCAACAGGACTTCTCGGCCGAGTGCAAGCCGGTCGACCTCGAGCCTGCGCCCACACCAAAGCCGTCGCCCACTCCCGCACCGGCGTTCGTCATCGGCGGCGGTGTACTCAGCCCGGTGATCCTGCCCGCGTTCCTCGACCGCGCCAGGATCCGCCAACTCACCCATCCCGGCGACGCACCCCCCGAACCCCGCTACGAACCCTCCACAGCGCTCCAGGACTTCGTGCGCTGCCGCGATCTGACCTGCCGCTTCCCCGGCTGCGACAAACCCGCCTACCTGACCGACATCGACCACACCGTGCCCTATCCCGCCGGCCCGACATGCGCGTCCAATCTCAAATGTTTATGCCGAAAACACCACTTACTCAAGACTTTCTGGACCGGCAAAACCGGTTGGCGCGACGAACAACTCCCCGACGGCACCGTCATCTGGACCGCACCGAGCGGCCAAACCCACATCACCCAACCCGGCAGCGCACTGCTCTTCCCCACCCTGTCCACCCCCACCGCGCCGATCCCGAAAATCACCAAGGCGCCGACACCCCACAGCGGCCTCAAGATGCCCAAACGCCGCCGCACCCGCGCCAAAGACCGCGCCTACCGCATCGAACTCGAACGCCGCCTCAACGACGCCTTCGTCGCCGAACGCACCAAACCGCCACCCTTCTGACGGGTGCAGAACCGATAGTCATGCAGACATTCCGGTCAGCATGGACGCCACCGCGTCGAGGAACTCTGGATCGGTGTCGAATCCGGATGAGATCATCCGCAGTCGGCCCTCGTAGGTGACCGCGCCGATGCCGGGATCGCCGACGATATGTGTACGGACGACGGGACCCCACACCGCCGTCGGGCAACTACGTCTGACATCTGGGCAACACCTCTCGCTGAACCCCGCGTGTGGAGAGACTCGTCGGCAGCCGCGATGAATTACACCCGGCGGCCGGGTCTGCATCGGTATGAGCGACGAGATGGAAATCCGGCAGCTGATCACCCGATGGCTCGACGCCATGCTGGCATGCGACATCTCCGGTGTGCTGGCCCATCACGACCCCGACATCGTGCTCTTCGACGTACCGCCGCCCCATTCCGGCGTGCGCGGACTCGACGCGTATCGCGACACGTGGCCCCCGTTCTTCGACTTCCTCCGCAGTGGCGCCATATTCGAACTCCTCGAACTCGACGTCACGGCCGGCGCAGACGTCGCCTTCGCCTACGGTCTGCTGCGGTGCGCCACCCAGGAAAGCCTGACCTCGGATCCGGACGCTCGGTTGCGGTTGACCGTCGGGCTGCGCCACCGCGAGGGCGACTGGTACGTCACCCATGAACACCACTCGTTCTGCATGACGGAGTAACAAGATCGACAATTTCGGGTAACGGCGCAGGTCAGCCCCAATTCTGCTGTTACGCTGGCGCTTTCCGGCACGAAAAGTGTCATGAAGAGTGCGAGGAACGATGGCTACCCGTCGAGCGTTTGTGGCGCTGTTGACCGCCACGGTCGTGTTGGTGGCCATGGCCGGTACGCTCCTGCGCCCGTTGGGCACCGCATCCGCCGCACCCGTCGGCCAGATCTGGACGGGCCGATTCTCCGTCGTGAGCTACGCCTCGCAGAAGGCAGGCACCAGCCCGGCGGCCCAACAACCCGAAGCCGACTTCACCGGCCAATACGTCTTCAAGACCGACTGCGCGAGCGGGATCTGCATCGCCGCCGTGGTCAGCGGGCCGCGGTCGACGAATCCGACCGTTCCACAACCGTTGCGCTACACCTGGGACGGCGCCCGCTGGACCCAGTCCTACGACTGGCAGTGGGACTGCTTCATGGGCGACGGCGCCCCCAAGGTGTGGGCCCCGGCGCGCAGCTTCGTCTACTACGTCCCGCAGCGGGACGGTTCACTCGAAGGCAGTTGGCGCACCGACATCCTCGACGGCCCCTGCAGCGGCAACGTCACCATGGCCGTCGCCGCATTCCCGGTGTGGTGACACTGCTAGCGGCGCCCGTGGTCTGACCGGCTCCGCCGCGTTCCCCCGAACCCTTGGCGGGTACGGCCAGACAGGGCGCCGATCATGATCATCGCAGACGCCTCACCGACTCGCCAGCGCCCGCAGGAAGAACGCCATGTTGGCCGGTCGTTCGGCCAGCCTCCGCACGAAGTAGCCGTACCACTGGGTGCCGAACGGAACATACACCCGGACACGGTTTCCCGCGTCGGCGAGCCGTTGCTGTTCGGGATCACGGATGCCGTAGAGCATCTGATATTCGTAATCGCCGGCGCCCCGCCCGTGCGCCGACGCCAACGCGGGCACCGCATCGATCACCACAGGGTCGTGTGACGCCACCATCGGATAGCCGCGCCCCGCCATCAGCGTCTCCAGGCAGCGCAGGTAGGAGTCGGTCACCGCGTCGGCGTCGCGGAACGCCACCGACGCGGGTTCGTCATAGGCCCCTTTGCACAACCGAACTCGCGCACCCGAGGCGGCGAACTCCTCACAGTCAGCCGGCGTGCGGCGCAGATAGGCCTGCAGCACCGTGCCCAGCCAGTCGAACTCCGACCGCAGTTCGCGCACGATCGAAAGCGTGGAATCGGTGGTCGTGTGGTCCTCGGCGTCGACGGTCACCCACACGCCGACCCGCTCGGCGTGCGCGCACACCGTGTGCGCGTTCTCCAGCGCGATCTTCTCTCCGTCGCGCGGCAGCGCCTGCCCCAGCGCCGAGAGTTTCATCGACACCTCCAGCGGCCGCACCCCGCCGGCCGCCTCGTCGCGGCGGCCCAGCGCATCGAGCAGCTTCACGTAAGCTTCGACAGTTGCGTGAGCGGCATCGGCGTCGGTGACATCCTCCCCGAGGTAATCCACACTGACCATGCGCCCGGAATTACGCAGCGCACCAACGGAATACGCAGCCTCTTCGATGCTGTCGCCGGGAACGAACCGGTGCACCACCCCGCGCGTCACGGGCAACCGTTCGGCCGTGCGGCGCAGTGGGTCCGAGCGGGCGGCGGCCAGGATCACCGGGCGCGCGATGCGCTGGAAGGCACCCATCGCTCACACCCCCATGTGCGGGTAGTCGTGCGTGGTCGGCGGGACGAAGTTCTCTTTGATCGACCGCGCTGAGGTCCAGCGGAGCAGGTTCTGCGGTGACCCCGCCTTGTCGTTGGTGCCCGACGCGCGCGATCCCCCGAACGGCTGCTGACCGACGACGGCTCCGGTCGGTTTGTCGTTGACGTAGAAGTTCCCCGCGGCGTGCCGCAGCCGCTGCTGGGCAGTCAGCACCGCACTGCGGTCGTCGGCGATCACCGCACCGGTCAGCGCGTACTTCGCCCCGGTGTCGACGACGCCGAGGATGCGCTCGTAGTCGTCGTCGGGATAGACGTGCACCGACATGATCGGCCCGAAATACTCGGTGCTGAAAGACTCGTCGGACGGATCGTCGGACACCAGTACGGTGGGCCGCACGAAATACCCTTCGCTGTCGTCGTATTCGCCGCCCGCCGCGACCGTCACCGATGATGCGCTCTTCGCCCGTTCGATCGCCGCCACGTTCTTGGCGAACGAGCGCGAGTCGATCAGCGCCCCACCGAAGTTCGACAGGTCGGTGACATCGCCGTAGCGCAACGCCTCGGTGGCCCCGAGGAACTCGTCACCCATCCCCTGCCATAGCGAGCGGGGGATGAACGCTCGCGATGCCGCGGAGCACTTCTGGCCCTGGTAGTCGAACGCGCCCCGAATCAGCGCGGTGCGCAACACATCGGGTTGTGCGCTCGGGTGGGCGACGACGAAGTCCTTGCCGCCGGTCTCGCCGACCAGGCGCGGATACCCTTCGTAACGCTCGATGTTGGCGCCGACCTCGCGCCACAGATGCTGGAACGTGGCCGTCGAGCCGGTGAAGTGGATACCCGCCAGCCGCGGATCACTCAGCGCCACATCGGACACCGCCTTGCCGTCGCCGGTCACCATGTTCACCACACCGGGTGGCAGGCCCGCCGCCTCGAGCAGTTGCATCGTCAGATAGGCCGCGAACGTCTGCGTCGGCGAAGGCTTCCAGACGACGGTGTTACCCATCAGCGCCGGTGCGGTGGGCAGGTTCCCCGCGATCGCGGTGAAGTTGAACGGGGTGATGGCGTAGACGAAACCCTCCAGCGGCCGGTAGTCGGTGCGGTTCCACACCCCTCGGCTGCTCACCGGCTGCTGCGTCAGGATCTGGCGGGCGAACGCGACGTTGAAACGCCAGAAGTCGATCAGCTCGCACGAGGCGTCGATCTCGGCCTGATAAGCCGACTTGGACTGTCCGAGCATCGTGGCCGCAACCAACTTCTCCCGCCACGGCCCGGCGAGCAGATCGGCAGCACGTAGGAAGACCGCGGCGCGCTCGTCGAACGGCGTCGCCTCCCACGCCGGCTTCGCGGCGAGTGCGGCGTCGACGGCGGCGCGGGCGTCGTCGTGGTCGGCGTTGCCCAGCGTGCCCAGCCGCGCGGAGTGCCGGTGGGGTTGCACGACGTCGATGCGTTCGCCGCCTCCCATCCGGTGCCGCCCGCCGATGACGTGGGGTAGCTCAAGCGGCGCCGCGGTCAATTCCTTGAGCGCGTCGGCGAGCCTGCTGCGCTCCCCGGAGCCGGGGGCGTAGTCGTGCACCGGCTCGTTGGCCGGCAGCGGTACATCGGTGATCGCGTCCATGGGTCAAGAATCCCCGAGACGAGACCTGCGTCACTTAGCCGATCGGCCAAAGAATGCTCGGCTGCATATTACTATCGGACAATATGCGCGCCGCCCGGGTCCGGCTCGGCGAGTTGCTCCTCGCGCTGGACCGCACCATGGTCACGCTGCAGCAGGCGCCGCGGGGCCTCGACCTGCCGGTGGCCTCGGTCGCGCTCGTCGACGCCGACGACGTCCGGCTCGGGATCGCCCCCGCGGCCGGCAACGCCGATCTCTTCTTCCTGCTCGGTGTCCCGGCGGACGCGGCGGTGGGGTGGCTGGCCGCGCAGCCCCGCCCGCCGGTGGCGGTGTTCGTCAAGGAGCCCGCTCCCGAACTGGTCCGGCATGCGATGGCGCGCGGGTCGGCCGTCGTGGCGGTCGACCCGCATGCCCGCTGGGAACGGTTGTACCGGCTGGTGAACCAGTTCTTCGACCACCGCGGCGACCGTGACGACCCGCCGCTACCCGGCGGCACCGATCTGTTCGGTCTGGCCCAGTCGATCGCCGACCGTGCCCGCGGGATGGTCAGCATCGAGGACGCCCAGTCGCATGTCCTGGCCTACTCGGCGTCGAGTGAAGAGGCCGACGAGCTGCGCCGGCTGTCGATCCTCGGCCGTGCCGGGCCGCCCGAGCACCTGGCGTGGATCGGGCAGTGGGGGATCTTCGATGCGCTGCGGTCCAGTGGCGACGTGGTGCGCGTCAAGGAGCGGCCCGAACTCGGGCTGCGCCCGCGCATGGCCGTCGGCATCCACCTGCCCTCGCGCGCCCGGCGCACACCGACCTTCGCCGGCACCATCTGGCTGCAGCAGGGTTCGGCACCGTTCGCCGACGACGCAGACGAGGTGCTGCGCGGCGGGGCGGTGCTCGCCGCGCGCGTGCTCGACAGAATGGCGGCCGCCCCGTCCACGCACACCGTGCGGATCCGGGAACTGCTGGGATTGTCCGACAACGCCGACAGCGACATCGGGGCGATCGCGCGGGAGCTCGGCGTCGACGCCGACGGCCGCGCGGCGGTCATCGGCTTCGCGACGGCGGCCCCCGCCCCACCCGCCGATGTGATCGCGTTGAGCGCCACAGCCTTTCGCACCGACGCCCAGGTGGCCTCCACCGGCGACCGGGTGTACGTGCTGCTGCCCGGAATCGGCGCGCCGGCGGCGGTGACGTCGTGGGTCCGGGGCGTGGTCGGCGTGCTGAGCCGCGAGGCCGGGCTGACACTGCACGCGGTGATCGCCGCTCCACTACCGGGGCTGGCCGCAGCCGCCGCGGCGCGCGTCGAGATCGATCGCGTCTTCGACAGCGCCGCACGCCATCCCGGCGCCATCGACCAGATCACCTCGCTGGCCGACGCCCGCACGACGGTGCTGCTCGACGAGATCGTCGCGCACATCGCCGGTCAGCCGGGGCTCATCGACCCGCGGGTGCGGACCCTGCGGGAACGCGAACCACTACTCGCCGAGACGCTGCACGCCTACCTCGACGGGTTCGGCGACATCTCCACGGTGGCCGCCCGATTGCACGTCCACCCCAACACGATTCGCTACCGCATCCGGCGCATCGAGACACTGCTCGGCACCGCGCTGGCCGACCCCGACGACCGGCTGGTCCTCGCGCTGGGGTTGCGCGCCACCGAGGGAACTCAGCCGGTGAACGCGCCGTCGACCAGCTCGTCGAACCGCTCCAGCGCCTCGTCACCGTCGTCGTCGATCCCGCGCAGCGGACCTGGGTCGGCGAGGTAGCGACGCGCATACAGCCCGGCCACCAACGCTTTTCGTTCGCCGCCGCGTTCGGCGCGCTCCCACGCCGCCTGCTCGGTCAACAACGCACCTGCGTACACGTCGGCCATGAACTGCGCCAGCGGGAACAGGCGCGCCTCCGCGACCGCGCCGTCGAGCTTCGTCCACGCGGTGATCGCCGCGTCGAGATCGTCGACGCGCTGCGACACCAGCTGCGTGGACGGATCGTCGTCGGACACCGATACCGCGTCGTGCAACCGGCCCAGCAGCGGTTCGTGGGCCTGCGCCCGCCGGATACCGCGCGCCACGTCGAGGCACAGGATGTTGTCGGGCCCCTCCCAGATGGTGTTGACCTGGGCATCGCGCAGCAGACGCGCGACCGGCCAGTCCTCGATGTACCCGTTGCCCCCGTGGATCTCGATGGCGTCCGATGCGGTCGTGATGCCGAGCCGACACACCTTGAGTTTGGTGACGGGCACCGCGATGCGCTGCCGGACGCGCCGCGGTTGACGGTGATTGGCGAGCCCGGTGCCGTCGAACACCAGTGCCTGGGCGGCTTCGACGTCGACGATCATCTCGGCGAGCTTGCGCCGGATCAGCGGTTTGTCGATCAGCGCGGAGCCGAACGCCTGCCGGTGCCGCGCGTAGGTCAGCGATTCGACCAGCGCCCGCCGCGCGTTGCCGAGCCCGAACAGCGCGATGCCGAGGCGCGCGGCGTTGGTCAGCTCCATCATCCGGCCCAGCCCCTTGCCGTCGGACGGACCGGCCTCGGTGCTGGGCTCACCGGAGAGCAGAAAGGCTTCGGCGTCGACGAACTCGACCTCGCCGGAGGCCACCGAGCGCGTGCCGAGCTTGTTCTTCAGCCGCCGGATCCGGATGCCGTTGCGGGAGCCGTCGCGGCGGGTGCGCAACACGAGGAACGAGGCGACGCCGCGGCCCGAATCGGGCGCCCCCTCGGGTTTGGCCATCACCACGAACGCCTCGCCGTCGCAGTTGGACGCGAACCACTTGAAACCGTTGAGCAGCCAGGCGTCGCCGTGGCGGGTGGCCGTCGTCTCGAGCGCGCCGAGGTCCGAACCGCCGGTGCGTTCGGTGAGCATCTGCGCCGTCTCCCCCGCCCACTCACCGGATTCGAACTTCGCCAGGACGTGGTCGCGCACATCGGCGGGGGCGTAGGCGGCCACCAGAGCCTGAACCATGCCGCCCCCGGTGCCCAGCGCGCACCCCATACCGATGTCGGCCTGGTTGAGCAGGTAGTTGGCGGCGAACATCGGTATCGAGGAGCGGCCGCCCGCGGCGCGCACATCGTCGCGCAGGGCCTGCTGGGCGTCGAGCACCGCCCGTTTCGCGTCGGTGAACGACGGCGGCATGACGACGCGGCTGATGTCGTGACCCCACCGGTCGTAGCGTTCGAGCCGCGGCGGGTTGCGATCGGTCTCCTCGGCCCACCGGGCGACCGCGCCGCCCATCAGCTCGCCCATCCGCGTCAGATGTGTTTCCGCGAGCGGTAATTGATCCGGTGGCAGGTAGTAGGCCAGCGTGAACTGCAACGTCGGGTCGGTGGTGTACCAGTTGAGGCCGACCGCGCCGCCGAAGCGTTCGGTGCGGTACCGGTCGGCTTTGTCGCCGGTGCTGAAGGGCAACCGGTCCACGGCTTCGACGTCGTAGTCGCTCATCGGTTTCGCGTCAGCCGGTCAGCGGCGGCGTCGATCCGCTCGTCGGTGGCGGTCAGGGCGAGCCGCACGTGCTGGGCGCCGCGGGGGCCGTAGAACTCGCCCGGCGCGGCCAGGATTCCGAGGTGCGCCAGCCGGTCGACGGTCGCCCGGCACGCCTCGCCGCGCGTGGCCCACAGGTACAGCCCGGCCTCGGAATGGTCGACGGTGAAGCCGGCCGCCTTCATCGCGGGCAGCAGCACCTGGCGCCGACGCGCGTAGCGCTCTCGCTGTTCGTGTTCGTGGGCGTCGTCGTCGAGCGCCGCGACCATCGCCGCCTGCACGGGTGTGGGCACCATCATCCCGGCGTGCTTGCGCACCGCGAGCAGTTCGGCGACCACGGCCGGGTCACCGGCGACGAAGCCGGCGCGGTAGCCGGCCAGCGACGACGTCTTCGACAGTGAGTGCACGGCCAGCAGACCGGTGTGGTCACCGTCGCAGACCGAGGGGTGCAGCACGGAGACCGGTTCGGCGTCCCAACCCAGGCCGAGGTAGCACTCGTCGGATGCGACGAGGACACCACGCTCACGCGCCCAGCCGACCACCTTGCGGAGGTGGTCGCCGCCCAGCACCCTGCCCGTCGGGTTGCTCGGGGAGTTCAGGAAGATCAGCGCGGGGGTCTGCGGGCCCAATTGGGTGAGCGAATCGGCCCGCAGCACCTGGGCACCGGCGAGCCGGGCACCCACGTCGTAGGTGGGATAGGCCAATTCCGGCACCACCACCACGTCCTCGCGGCCCAGCCCGAGCAGCGTGGGCAGCCACGCGATGAGTTCCTTCGTGCCGATGACGGGCAGCACCGCGTCGTCGGCCACACCGGTGATGCCGTAGCGGCGGTCGAGCGCGGCCTTCGCCGACGCGCGCAGCTGGGGTGTCCCGGCGGTCGTCGGATAGCCGGGAGCGCCACTGGCCGCCGCGAGCGCATCCCGGATGACGGGCGCGACGGGATCGACCGGGGTGCCGACCGACAGGTCGACGATGCCGTCCGGATGTGAGCGGGCGAGCGCGCCGGCAGCGGCCAGCGTGTCCCAGGGAAACTCGGGCAGCCTCGCGGAGACTGCCCGGCGCGCTACCTCAGGGGAGGTGGACGTGTCAGTCCTCGCCCTGCGGCGGCAGGTCCTTGACGGCCTGCGGATCGTTGTCGGTCTGGCCGACCTTGGACGCGCCGCCGGGAGAACCGAGCTCGGCGAAGAAGTCGGCGTTGTGCTGGGTGTAGCCGCTCCACTGATCCGGGACGTCGTCCTCGTAGTAGATCGCCTCCACGGGGCACACCGGTTCGCACGCTCCACAGTCGACGCATTCGTCGGGGTGGATGTACAGCATGCGTGCGCCCTCGTAGATGCAGTCGACTGGGCACTCCTCGATGCAGGCCTTGTCTTTCACGTCGACACAGGGTTCGGCAATGGTGTACGTCACCGGTTCTCCTAAGTGGTCCTCGGTCTAACTGTCCAGTGGGCTGCCGGATCGGGTCGGGTACGCAGAGGCGGCACCGCCAGTCCGCCTGGAAGTATCCCCAGCCGATACCTGGACGGTTGTCTCAGTGTGCCCTAACTTCCACGCGCGAATCCGAGAGATTGCGTGTGGTACCTGATACTAAACGTCGCACATACAAAACGGCTAGCCGCCACACCTGATGCGCGTAAGTGACTGTGGTCTGCGAGAACGGATACGCCACGGTGGCCGCACCCCGTGCGGCCACCGTGGCGTCTCGAAAAGTCTGGATCAGGCTTGTTTGAGAGCTTCGATCTCGAGAGTGATGGTCACCTTGTCCCCCACGACGGTCCCGCCGGTCTCCAGCGGCGCCTCGAAGTCGATGCCGAAGTCCTTGCGGTTGAGCACCACCGACGCCTCGAAACCGGCGACCTCGCCGTGGCCCATTCCCGGGTTGGTCCCGATGAACTCCAGGTCGAGGGTGATCGGTTGCGTCCGCCCCTTGAGGGTGAACTCGCCGTCGAGGGCGTAGCGGTTGCCTTCGGTCCGCACGCCGGTCGAGGTGAACGTCGCGACCGGGAACTTCTCGGTGTCGAAGAAGTCGGCCGCCCGCAGGTGGGCGTCGCGCTGCTCGTTGCGGGTGTTGACCGAGCCCACGGCGATCTCGGCGGCCACCGACGCGGTGCCGTCGTCGCTCACCGTGATGGTTCCGCTGAAGTCGTCGAAGGTGCCGCGCACCTTGCTCACCATGAGGTGTCGTATGGAAAAGCCGATGGTCGAGTGCACCGGGTCGATGGCCCAGGTGCCTGCGGTCAGCGCGGTGTCGGTTGCAGCAGTCATATGCGTCTCCTTGGCTCGTGCGCCGGGCCGGTTCCGGCGCTCCACCCAATCAAACGGACCATGGTCCGGTTGTATTCCGCAGGACGGTCCGAGCGAGTGTGAAGCTACTGCGAAAATCCCCGCCGGAATTCGCAGTGACTTCACATTCGACGAAAGCTATGCCGCCATGGGCGCGTAGGTCGTGGTGCGCTGCCGCGCCGGCCTACCGATTCCCTCTGCGATCGCGACGAGTTCCTCGACCGACTTGGCCGAACCGTTCTCCGAGCCGGCCATCCGCGAGATCGTCTCCTCCATCAACGTCCCGCCGAGGTCGTTCGCGCCGCCCTGCAGCATCACCCGCGTGCGCTCGACGCCGAGTTTGACCCAGCTGGTCTGGATGTGAGAGATCCTGCCGTGCAACATGATCCGCGCCAAGGCGTGGACCGCCCTGTTGTCGCGGTGCGTCGGCCCGGGGCGCGACCCACCGGCGAGGTACAGCGGCGAGGACTGGTGGACGAACGGCAGCGGGACGAACTCGGTGAACCCGCCGGTGCGGTCCTGGATCTCCCGCAACACGCGCAGATGACCGACCCAGTGCCGAGGCTGGTCGACGTGGCCGTACATCATCGTCGAACTCGACCGCAGCCCCACCTCGTGGGCGGTGGTCACCACGTCGATCCACATCGACGTGGGCAACTTGCCCTTGGTCAGCACCCAGCGCACCTCGTCGTCGAGGATCTCCGCGGCGGTGCCGGGGATGGAGCCGAGCCCCGCCTCCCGCAGTGCGATCAGCCACTCGCGCACCGACAGACCACTCTTCGTGACGCCGTTGGCGATCTCCATCGGAGAGAACGCGTGCACATGCATCTCGGGCACCCGCGCCTTGACCGCACGCACCAGGTCGGCGTAGCCGGTCACCGGCAACTCGGGGTCGATCCCGCCCTGCATGCACACCTCGGTCGCCCCGGCGACGTGCGCCTCCCACGCGCGGTCGGCGACCTCGTCGGTGGACAGCGAGTACGCGTCGGCGTCGCCCTTGCGTTGCGCGAACGCGCAGAACCGGCACCCGGTGTAGCAGATGTTGGTGAAGTTGATGTTGCGGTTGACCACGAACGTCACGTCCTCGCCGACGGCGTCGCGCCGAAGCGAATCAGCAAGCGCGGCAACGGCTTCCAGCGCAGGTCCGTCAGCGTTGGCCAACGCCAGATAGGCGTCGTCGGACAGCCCGGCCGGGTCGCGCTCCGCGGCACGCAGCGCCGCCAGCACATCGGTGTCGACGCGCTCGGGTGCCCGTGCGGCCAACTCGTGGACCTTCTCGCGAATCGACTCCCAGTCGCCGAATGCGCTGCCGAGATCGCTGCGGGTCTCGGTGAGCCGGCCCTCGCTGTCGATGGCCTCGTGCAGATCGATGCGCCCCAGCGACTGCAACGCCTCGTCGGGCTCCTGCCACGGACGGCCCTGCGGGGTGACGTCCAGCGCGAGGCCGGTCTCGGGGTCGGCGAGCGCGTCGACGTGGCCACGCACGCGCGGATCGATCCACGCCGCGCCGGCCTGGACGTACTGCGGCTGCGCGGTGAGCCGCTGCATCAGGTCGTATCCCGCCCCGGCGGTCACGTCGGCCAAATCGTCGAGCGCGGGCCACGGCCGTTCGGGGTTGACGTGGTCCGGAGTCAGCGGCGATACGCCGCCCCAGTCGTCGACTCCGGCGGCGATCAGGGCGAGGCACTCGTCGCGCGACACCAGGTTGGGGGGCGCCTGGATGCGCATCTTCGGGCCCAGGACGAGGCGCGTGGTGGCTACCGTGGCGAGGAAGTCGTCCATACCGGCGTCGGGTGAGGACGCCATCGCGGTGTGGTCTTTCGCCCGGAAATTCTGCACGATCACTTCCTGGACGTGACCGAACTCCTTGTGCGACTTGCGGATCGCATGCATGGTCTCCGCACGCTCGGTGAGGTTCTCACCGATTCCGACGAGCAGACCCGTGGTGAACGGGACGGACAGCCGACCGGCATCGTCGAGGGTGCGCAACCGGACGACCGGATCCTTGTCCGGGCTGCCGTAGTGCGCCAGCCCCTTCGTCTCGAAGAGGCGCCGCGACGTCGTCTCGAGCATCATCCCCATCGACGGCGCAACGGGTTTGAGCCGCGAGAGCTCCGACCAGCTCATCACTCCCGGGTTGAGGTGCGGGAGCAGCCCCGTCTCCTCGAGCACCCGGATCGCCATGGCGCGCACGTAGTCGAGCGTCGAATCGTAACCGCGCTCGTCCAACCACTGCCGCGCCTCGTCCCACCGCTCTTCCGGGCGGTCACCGAGGGTGAAAAGAGCTTCCTTGCAACCCAGCTCGGCCCCCTGACGCGCGACGTCGAGAATCTCGTCGGGCTCCATGTACATGCCGAGGCCCTGGGCGCGGAGCCGGCCGGGCACGGTGACGAACGTGCAGTAGTGGCAGGTGTCCCGGCACAGATGCGTGACGGGGATGAAGACTTTGCGGGAGTACGTCACCGGGAGCCGCCCGTTGGGCCCGCGGCGGCCGGCGGATTCCAACCCGGCGTCACGTACCCGCGCGGCGCTGGCGCAGAGGTCGACGAGATCGTCGCCGCGCGCCGTCATCGCGATCGCGGCTTCGTCCACGTTGAGGGCGACGCCGTCACGAGCCCGGCGCAGTACGCGCCGCAGCGCGGCCGAGCCGGGCACTGCGGACTTGGGTGGGACCACCGGGCTGGGCAGATCAGCGCCGTGCTGGGGGTTCAGAGCCACTCCCCTGTAACCCCGGCGATGGCAACTTTCATCCGCGTGTCCCACATCCTGGAAGCGCTGGGTCCTGCATATCGGCCACAGTAGTCCCGCCGAGTGTCAGTCGACACGGGCACGCCACAGCAGCCACGCGGCCGGCCCCACCCCGACGGCGAGGAAGAACAACACGCTGTAGGCCATCACGTCCCGCCCGCCGAAGACCACATCACCGCCCGGCCCGCCCAGGGTCAGCACGACGAGCGTTGCCAGCCACGACCAGAGCGGTAGCGCGGCGAGGCGGCCGGAATCGGTCCACTGGGAGGCGGCCCAGACCAGCGCGGCGTTGACCACGCCGACGACGAAGGCGCTCAGCGGGAACGGCACAGCTCCGATGCGCAACGGGAGAAACAGGGCACCGACGACGGCGGTGATGACGCCATCGAGGGTGAGCAGTGCCAGGACGACGCCGCGGGTGAGCGGCGTCAGGTCGGGATGCTGTCGAGCAGACCCACCAGGGAACCGACCACCCACTGGAAGTTGTCGAGGCGGTCCTGCCAGTGCTGCAGGTTGGGGTCAAGGTCGGGATCCATGGATGCCCCTTCGATGTCGCCGGATTGGGGGAGCTTACCGCGGGCCGGATTCGCTATGCCAGGTTCAGCCCGGCGAGTAGATCTGTTTCCCAGCCCCGTTCGTCGCGCGGTCCGGCGTCGCCGGACGCGAGGACGTAGTGCTCGTCGGCGGGGATCGGCATGGCGATGTGGTTGGACAGTGCGCAGGACTGCCCGTTGGGGGCCACCGAGACCTGGGTGGCATGCGCGCGCAAGGCTGCGACCTTGGCCTCGAGGCTGTCACCGGCATCGACGACCGCGTCGATCTGATTGTCGGGATACAGGAACGGCACGTCCTCGGCGTCGATCCGGATCCAGGCCTCGGGGACGTCCCGGGCGGCGGCGAGGCCGTCGCCCATGGCCGTGAGGGACATGACGGTCCAGTAGAACTTCGGGACCCGCCACTGAGCGCGTTCGACGGCCGCGGTCGTGACGCGATGGGTCTGGATGTGATCGGGGTGGCCGTATCCACCGGCGGGGTCGTAGGTGACCACGACGTGGGGGCGGAAGTCGTCGAGGATCGCGGCCAGCAGGCCGGCGGCTTCGGTCATGTCGGCGTCGACGAACCGGGGCTGATGGCGCGTCGGCGTGCCCGCCATCCCGGAGTCGCGCCAGTGGCCCGGCCCGCCGAGGAACCGGGGCTCGTCCACACCGAGGGCCGCGAGTGCGGCCGTCAGCTCGCCGATCCGGTATCCGCCCAGCTGATCGGCATGGTCGACGGCGAGTTGGGCATACCGTTCACCGATCACCTCACCCTCCTCGCCGAGCGTGCAGGTGACCACCCGAACCTCCGCACCGCGGCGGACGTAGTGGGCGATGGTGCCGCCGGTGGTGAGCGTCTCGTCATCCGGATGCGCGTGGACGAAGAGCAGACGGGGCGCGAGTGCTGGCATCAGCGGTGAATGTACGCCAGCGGCGGCCGGGTCGGGTTCGCGCCGTCACCCCGCAAAGATGGCAAACACCGTGGCGGCAGATCAAGATCAAAGTAAGCCGGATTACGCTCGCTCATTCCGATCGCCGGCGCGGTCGGCCGATCGTCGAGTACGCGGTCGCCGGTGACAACCTCGACGGCTGACATCTCCGCTTGAACCGCGCTTGACGAGGCATTTCGCGACTCCGTGTCGACCACCCGACCCGGGACCGCACGAGAACGAGCCTTCACTTCGGAGCCAGTGGTGGACGTCACACCGTCGCGGTTGTAAGCAAACTTACTTTCGTTCGCAAGCACCGGTCTGTGCACTGTCAGCAATTCCTGCCGACATTACAAATCCCGGTGCTACTTTTCGCTCGGCAAACCTGAGATTTGGCTTAACGGGAGGTAATAAATGTCGAAGCACCGGCGTAAGCCGCTTCGAAATCGCATCAAAAGGGCCGCCATTGCGGGCGGGGTGACCGCCACGGCGACGGCCATGACGATGGGATTGACCGCGCCGGCGGCCGGTGCGTTGACACTGCCGGGCCTCGGATCGATTCCGGGTACCGACGGGGTCGAGCTCCCCGGTGCCGCACTCGCGGATCTTTCTCCGACCGAGATCCTCGACCTGGCAGCGTGCTCGCAAAGGACGCAACGCAATTGACCGTCGATGTCAACACCGCCGACAAACCGGGCGAGGAGATCGAGGAATTGCAGGAGGGATTGGAACCCGGCGGCGAGAAGGAGCCCACGGTGCACAAGCCGGGCACCCGACATTCGTCGTTGATCGGCGGTCTCCGCGAGGCCGGCGACAACATGCGCGGCGCTGTGGAGGACGGCACCGAGCGCTTCAACGATGCGGGTGAGCGCATCCGTAACACGCTGACGGGCGGACCACCCGCGAGCCGGCGGATACCAAGACGCCCGAGAAGCAGGACGCGAAGAAGGACCAGGAGCAGAACGCCTCGCAGGCCGACTGACCGCCGCCGAGTGAGACAGCCCCGAGGCCTGGCCGCCTTGGGGCTGTTCTCCGCGCAGCGGGCGGGTGTGTTTAAACCCGGACGTCGAAATTCTCAGGAAGAAACAATTTCGGGCTGCTGTATTCTCAGGTCAGTCTCAGCTACGCTTTATCGATTGAACGCTGCGCACGTGGGGAGGGCGCCATGCGGCGGGCCATCGCCCCTTTTCTGGCTACCGGAGTTGTCCTCTCCGGCGCGGCCGTGGTCGTGGCGAACCCAGTCGTTCCGCTCCCGTCCGACATCCGGGTGTCGGCGTCTGATTTCACTGCAGACGGCCAGCGGCTCGATGTCCTCGATCCCGAATTCCTGCAGTCGATCGGCGCCATCCGTCAGGACTGGCTGAGCTCGGTCCAAGAACTGCAGCGCCTGTTCAACGACGTGTCGGGCACCGGCCGCGAGTCCGTCGTCAACGCCTTCGGTGTCGGTGTCGGTGCCACCGAACCCGCCGTCGCGCTACCGCTCGAAGGGTTCACCACGCCGCATCAGCGCACCCTGGATCCTCGTGCACCGCTGCCGACCCTTGCTCCGCACGAAGCTATCGAGGGCATCGTCGGAGCGCTCACCGACATCGGAACTGGCTTCGGTGAAGCGGGCATCACCTTCGTCCGCCAGGTCAGCATGGCCCCGGCCGTCGCGTTCGTGTTGACCCAGCAGGTCGTGCAGCAGCTGATCACCGGGCAGATCGGCCCGGACGAGGCGCTTCGCCGGCTGTTCGTCGAACCGCTCAGCGCGCTGTTGATCGGGCACCCCCGCCTCACCGGCATCGACGAGATCGACCGGGCGTTCCACGAGAGTGCGCTCAAGCCCCTCATCCGCGCCCTGATGCGGAACCTGCCGAAACCCATCGGGCAGACCGGCGGTCTCATCGACCAGGCCGACAAGACTGTCGACGACGTCCTGGTCGACATCCGCGACGGGCTTCCCCCGGCAGTGGGCCCGGGCCCAGTCGCGGGCTCCACGGAGCTGACGACCGGCACCGACCCGGTGTTGCAGCCGGAGATCGACCTCCCACCCGACGATTCCGCCGATCCGGCCCAACCCGCACGGCCCGGTACCCCCAAGCTGCCCAGGCCCGGCGAACTGGCCCGGGACTTCGGTGTCCGCGTACAGCAGGGGCTCGACAACTTCCAGTCGACGATCAAGCGATTCACCACGGGCGGGCGCAAGAACGCCCCTGCTGCTGACAACGACACGTCCGGCGGGCCGACCGGCGGGAACGACAACGACACCGTCGACAAGCCCTCCACAGGTCCCGCGCCGGACACGCAGTCGCCCGCCGGGGACGACGCCCCGGCCGCGCGCGACGACGACGCCAAGGAATAGCACCCGCCCATCGTCACGGTGACGATTCCGTCACCGGATGGGTCGGTTCTCGTCTGTTCGACGTCCGCGCTCTCCACACAGCCCGTGGCCTACGGCCCGCAGGCCCCGTCAGCGCGCTCGTGCCGAGCGCCGGACTGTTCGCTGGAGGAGGCTGAACGACGTTAGCCAGACGCCTCAGGTTGCTCTCAGCTTGATCAGGTCTTTGCCAAGGTGGCTAACCCGAATTGCGGGTAGGAATGAGGCCTTCAGCTACCTCTTGGCCGACAGGTCCAATGCACACTGATCGCATGCCGATCGTCGCCTCGACGAGGCCGGACAATCACCGGGACCATCAGAATAAACCCCCCGCGCCGACTGGGCATCACGCCTGCGAAGTCCTGGCCAGGCACCCCCTTTCTTCAGCGTCAAAACCTGCGGCCCAGCAGTGGTATCGCGGCTGGAGTCCACAGCAAGCGGACGAGACACGCCAGGGAGGGCGCCCCCGACTCGCCGGTTGCGTGGCGGGTCGAGCTGGCGGACCCCCCTCACCGGCCTTCGTCGCCCACGTCCGAGGAGCTCCCAGATCAGCGAAGACCTGCGGCAATGAGGGGAACCACGAACGGTACTTGCTAGAACAACGATTCCCTGCGCGCGCCGGAAGGGCATAGACGCCATACGTTGATCAGACGCTTCGCCGACGCTCCAGAGGCAAATAGTGACCGGCGCCACAGTGGCCATGCCTACTGGTCAAACTTCCCCAGTCAACCAACTCAGCTATTTGCGTACCTTAGGTAACGGGTTGACTGAAGTCGACCCACTCCCGTGCCACATGACGCGACCTTGTTTGCCGTTGGCGCGATAGTTCGCACACCCTCTGGCCGGAGGCTAATTCCTCTGAGGAATGCCCAAGCAAACGCTATTCGGGGCGTCAGAAAAGGGTTAGAGAAAAAGCAGGAGATCCCTTTGTTACTTAGGTAGTTCTCAGGTATGTTTTGCTCCGTCGGGCTTTTTGAGACTCTGAGGGGATGTCATGGAAGTTGCTGTTCGGTCATACTTGACCGCCGGTGTAGCTGTCGTAGGCGCTACATCGATTGCGTTGGCTCCGGTTGAGGTTCTGCCCCCGGACTTCCAGATTCGGGGCGACCGCATGGTCGCGGTACTCGAAGACGTTTCGCTGTCGTCACTGGCTGATCTGATCGCCGCCGCGCAGGCCGCGTGGGCGCCGGTGGGCGGTGCCGTCGACAGCGCCTCTCAGGCTGCCCAGGCCGCGATCATCGGACTGAGCGGTGCGCTCGAGGCGGCGCTCGTCAGCGCCGTCGGCGAGGGCAACAACGCGTTCCAGGCTGTGGTCGACGGTCTGCTCGACGGCGGTAGCGTGCTCGCCACTGCGATCGACAACGCCATCGCGAACTTCCCGTCCCCGGAGGCCTTTGTCGATGCAATGGTCTCGGCCTTCGCCTCGATCAACCTCGATCTCGCCGGTGCCATCGAGCTCGCGCTCGAAGCCGCGCTCGAACTCGACATCGATCTGAACGCCGGCGCGATCGCCGACGCGTTCCTTGAAGCCGGCGCCGATCTGGCCGCCGTGTTCAACGCCGCTCTCGCCAGCTTCCCGACACCCGAAGAGTTCGTCGCTGCCTTCGAGGCGGCCCTCGGTGATGTGGTCCCGGGCTTCAATGCCGTGGCGACCGCTGCGGCCGAGGCACTCACCGAGCTCTCCGGTCAGCTCGCCGCCACCATCGAAGCCGGTCTTGCCGCAGGCACCACCGCCTTCGCGGCATTCGTCGACGGACTCCTCGACGCCGGTGGTGACCTCGCCGCCGCGTTCAACGCCGCGCTGGCTGCCTTCCCCACCCCTGAGGCCTTCGTCGACGCCCTGGTCTCGGCCTTCGGCGCCATCGACATCGACCTGGCCGCCTCGCTCGAAGCCGCGCTGGACGTCCTCGTCGACATCGGCATCGACATCGACGCCACCGCCATCGCCGAGGCGCTCATCGACGCCGGCGCCGATCTCGCTGCGGCATTCGGCGATGTCTTCGCAGGCTTCCCGACCCCGGCCGAGTTCTTCGCGGCGTTCAATGCCGCGATCGCCGGCGTCCTGCCCGGCCTGAACGCCTTCGCCGAGGCCGCCGCCGAGGCACTCACCGATGTGTCGGGTGCGCTGGCCGCAGCCATCACCGCGGGCGCAGCAGCCGGCATCGAGGCCTTCGACGCCATCGTCTCGGGTCTGCTGGATGCGGGTAGCGAGCTCGCCGCCGCATTCGCCGCGGCAATCGAGGCCTTCCCGACGCCCGAGGCCTTCATCGACGCGCTGGTCAGCGCGTTCGGCTCCATCGACATCGACCTGGGCGCAGCCCTGGACGCAGCGCTCGAGGTGATCGTCGACCTCGGCATCGAGATCGACGCCACCGCCATCGCCGAGGCTCTGATCGAGGCCGGCGCCGACCTCGCCGCTGCCTTCGCGGGCGTGCTCGACGGCTTCCCGACCCCGGCCGAGTTCTTCGTCGCGTTCAACGCAGCCATCGCCGGGCTGATCCCGGGCTTCAACGTGCTGGCGGAAGCCGCTGCAGAGGCGTTCACCGACCTGTCGGGTGCGCTGACAGCTGCCCTGGAGGACGGTTTCGCCGCGGGTCTGGACGCCTTCGGGGCTGTGGTGGCCGCACTTCAGGACGCGGGCGGCGAGCTCTCGGCCGCCTTCGCCGCGGCGATCGCCGCCTTCCCGACGCCCGAGGCGTTCATCGACGCACTGGTCAGCGCCTTCGGCTCCATCGACGTCGACCTCGGCGCTGCGCTGGACGTGGCGCTCGAGGCCCTCATCGAACTCGGCATCGACCTGGACGCCGGCGTCATCGCCGATGCGCTCATCGAAGCCGGCGCCGATCTGGCCGCACTGTTCAACGGTGTGCTGGAAGGGTTCCCGACTCCGGCGGAGTTCATCGCGGCCTTCAATGCCGCCCTCGAGGGCGTCATCCCGGGCTTCAATGCGCTCGCCGCCGCCACCGCCGAGGTGATCGCCGACCTGTCGGGCGCGCTGACGGCAGTGCTCGAGACCGGTTTCGCCGCAGGGGTGGAAGCGTTCGACGCCATCGTCGCGGGTCTGCTGGACGCCGGTAGTGATCTCGCCGCCGCGTTCAACGCCGCCATCGAGGCGTTCCCGACCCCCGAGGCGTTCATCGACGCCCTGGTGTCGGCCTTCGGCGCCATCGACGTCGACCTGTCCGCGGCCATCGACGCCGCGCTCTCGGTCATCGTCGACCTGGGTCTGAACCTGGACGCGACCGCGATCGGCGAGGCACTCCTGGAAGCAGGGGCCGAACTGGGCGCGATCTTCGACGGTGCACTCGAAGGGTTCCCGTCGCCCGCCGAGTTCGTCGCCGCCCTCGAGGCGGCTCTGGAAGGTGTGATCCCCGGACTCACCGCGCTGGCGGATGCCACCGGGATCGCGATCGCCAACTTCTCGAGCGCGCTGTCCGCGGCGATCGAAGCCGGTCTGGCCGTCGGCGAGACCGCCTTCGAAGCGGTCATCGCAGGGCTGCAGGACGCGGGCGGCCAGTTGGCCGCGGCGTTCGAAGCCGCGCTGGGGGCCTTCCCGACGCCGGACGCGTTCATCGACGCACTGGTCGGGGCACTGGGCTCGATCAGCGTCGACCTGGGCGCCTCCCTCGAGGCGGCGCTGGAGCTCGCTCTTGAGCTCGGGATCGACCTGGACGCAGGGGCCATCGCCGATGCGCTGGTGAACGCCGGAGCGGAGTTGGCCGCGGCCTTCGACGCAGCACTTGAGGGCTTCCCGACCCCGGCCGAGTTCGTCGCCGCGATCGAGGGCGCCATCGGAGCATTCGCGCCCGGCTTCAACGCGATCGCGGATGCGACCGCCGAAGCCCTCGGCAACCTGTCGGCCGCGCTGACCGCCGCCATCGAGACGGGCATCGACATCGGCAGCGCCGAGTTCGGTGCCTTCCTGGAGGCACTGGTCGAAGGCGGCGGAACGCTCGCCGCCGCGTTCGAGGCCGCGCTCGAGAACCTGCCCAGCCCGGCGGTGTTCATCGACGCTCTGATCGAGGCCTCCGCCTCGCTCGGACCGGTGCTGGCCGACCTCGGCGCATCGCTGCAGTTGGGTCTCGAGGCCGGCCTCGACCTGGGCGCCGCAGCGCTGCAGGGCTTCGCCGAGCTCGGTGGCGAGATCTCCGCGGCGATCGGCGCCAGCCTGGAAGGGCTGCCGACCCCCGCCGAGTTCATCGGCTCCTTCGCGGAAGCCGGTGCACAGTTCGGTGCGGCGGCCGACGCGATCACCGAGATCGGCGTGGACGCGGTGAACAACATCGCCGCAGCCACCAACGCTGTGGTCGAGGCGTTCCGCGCCACCGCGATCTCCGCGCTGGAGAACGGCAACGACGCGGCCCAGGCCATCGGGGCCGGCATCTTCGCGGCGGTCTCGGCCTTCGCCGAAGCCGCCAGCGACGTCAACATCGGCGGTGCGATCAGCGCCGCGATCGGCGGAGCCATCCGGGCAGGGCTCGGGGGCCTCGGCGGCAGCATCGGTGGCGGCATCGACCTCGGAGCCCGGACGACCAACGAGGACGTCGGCAGCACACTCGTTGCGGATTCCAGCCGATCGGTCAACCTGAGCGTCGGTGACACCGCAGCCTCCAGCGCACCGGTCGCCAAGGTGCCCGCGTCGGAGACGGCGGATGAGCCGGTGGCGAAGCTGCCGACGCAAATCACTCTCCCCGCCCCGGCCAACCCGGCTGTGGAACTGCAGAAGCAGGTCACACAGGCGCAGGTCGAGCTGCGGGAGGCGGTTGACACGGCCGGTAAGCAGATCAACGACGGGCTCAACCAGACCCGCAAGAACCTCGAGGGTGCGGCGAACCAGACCCGCAAGAACCTCGAGGGTGCGGCGAACCAAACCCGCAAGAACCTCGAGGGTGCGGCGAACGGGGTCCGGAAGTCGATCGAGAACGCCACCGGTGCCAACAAGAAGCCGGCGACGAAGAAGGAGTCCAGCTCCTCGAGCAGCGACAGCAAGGCGAGCAGCGACAAGGCGAGCAGCGACAAGGCGAGCAGCAGCTCGGCTTCGGAGTAACTCGCAGTACCACGCAGGCGGCCCCGGACCTCACGGTTCGGGGCCGCTTTCCGTGGTGAGTGAGTTCTTTGCCGACGTCTTGGGCGCACCTGTGCCGACGCGTAACCGCGAGACCCAGCGGGCCCTCACCCTTCGGGGTGGGGGCCTTGTTGTCACTGCGGCCTTGCTGTCACTGCGGCGATTTCACCCAGCTGCCGGCGTCACCGACGATGCCGACCGGCACCGCACCCGAGAGGCTCACGTTGCGCACGCTCGGGCCCGCCGCGACGATCGTGGTGTCCTGCAGGATCGGCAGCACTGTCGACATGTTCCACAGTCGAGGCTCGACGGCGTCGATCACCTCGCCGATCGCCTCCCTGCCGTCGAGCGCCGCGTCGATCTTCGGCTGGATGCTGCGGTCACACACTCCGGTGATGTTGCTGGGCGCCTGCACCAGCTGACCCGACTCCGGCGCGGGACTGGGTGTGGTGGTCGGGGTGGCGGACGGCTCTGGTGACTCACCGCTGGGGGCCGGCGACGGTGTGGGCGAAGGCGGCCGACTGCCCGGGGCGGTCGGGACCGGCGTCGCCTCCAGCGCAGGACAGCCGTACCGCGAGGCCAGCGCCGTCGCCAGGTCTCCCCCGGCCTGGTGCCAGCCCACGACGGCGTCGACCTGGTTCTCGGCCAGCGCCTCGCTGTAGAGCGTCACCGGATCCAGCGCCCGCACCGACGCGTCGATCCCGACGTTGCGGAGCTGATCGGCGGCGGTGTTAGCCACGGCCACCGAGGTCGGATCGTTCGCGGCGACTCCGAGCACGAGGGTCAGCGGCACGCCGTCTTTCGCGATGCGGCCGCGGGTGTGATCGGGCTCGGGGGCGCCGGGCGCCGGCGGCAGGGGGTCTACCGGAGCCATCTGGTATCCGGCGTCGGCCAGCAGATCCAGGGCCGCCTCGGTGCCGAGCGCGGGCGGCGCCGTCGGCACGTATCCGGGGTCTGACGGCGAACGCACCTGCGCCTGGGCCAGGGTGACGGTGTTGTCGTCACCGGCGCCGACCGAGGCCAGCAGGTCAACGTCGAGCAGCCCGAAGATCGCGCGGCGGACCGAGGGGTCGGCGAGTTTCGGCAGCTGACCACGCAGCGTCACCTGCATGACCCGTGGTGTCACGATGCGCGCCGTCCGCACGTCGGGGATGGCGCTGAGCTGGGCGAAAGTCGCTGCGCCACCGTGCACTTGGGCCACCTGGGTGTCACCGTTGCGGATCGAGTCCGCCAGTGCCGCCGGCGCCCCGCCACGCCGGAACAGCACGAGGTCGGGTTTGGCGGGTGCGCTCCAGTACCGGTCATTACGCGCCAGCAGGATCTCGTCGCGCTGCGGGTCGATGCTCTCCACGCGGAACTGTCCGCCGGTCACCGGCATCGCCTGTGCCAGGCCGGCGCCGAAGCCGCCGGGCACGTCCTTGACGATGTGCGCGGGCAGGATGTTGTTGAACAGCTCGCGCCAGGCCGGATAGGGCTGGGCGAACGTGACGACGACCTGCTTGGCCCCCCCGACGGACTGCACGCCGGTGATGCGGTCGTAGCCGGCGGGGTCGACGACGCCGGGCTGGCTGACCATCTGACGCCACAGGTACCAGTAGTCGTCGGCGCCGATGGGCGCGTTGTCGGTCCACTGGGCCTCGGGCCGGATCTTGTAGGTGACGGTGAACGGGTTCTGGTTCGTCACCTCGGCCGATTCGAGCAGGGTGGGGTCGAGCTCCCACCGGGATCCGGTCGGCGTGTTCGGATCCGCGATCGGCCGGAACGAACTCGGCAGCACCAGTGCGGCGATGGCCGCGTTGACCGGCGACTGGTCGGACAGCAGGTGCGGGTTGAACCCGGGACCGATCGAATCGATCGCGACGATGATCTGCGTCGCCTTGGGGGCCGGCGGCGGGGTGCTCTCCGTCGTCTCGGTGCTCTGCGGCGCCGGCGGCGGGCTCACGGTACACCCACCCAGCAGCAACGCGGTGGCAAAGAGCAGCGCCCCCAGCGTCACGCGGTAGCGGCGGGGACGGGTCGGCACGCTCCTCAGGGTATCGGCCGCTATCCCCGTGCCTTCGCCCGCGAGCGGGCACGGCCCCGCAACGTGGCGTCCAGTTCGACCTTGCGCACGCGGACGATCTCCGGGGTCACCTCGACGCATTCGTCCTCGGCGCAGAACTCCATCGCCTGTTCGAGGCCGAGTTCCAGTGGACGGGCCAGGGTCTCCATCACGTCGGCGGTGGAGCTGCGCATGTTGGTCAGCTTCTTCTCCCGGGTGACGTTGACGTCGAGGTCCTCGGCCCGCGGGTTGATGCCGACGACCTGACCCTCGTACGTGTCGTCACCCGGCTCGACGAAGAACTGGCCGCGATCGGAGAGCTGGATCATCGCGAACGGGGTCACCGAGCCGCTACGGTCCGACACGAGCGAGCCGGTGTGGCGGGCGCGGATCTCCCCCGCCCACGGCCGGTAGCCGTCGAACACCGCGTTGGCGATGCCGGTGCCGCGGGTCAGGGTGAGGAAGTCGGTGCGGAACCCGATCAGCCCGCGGCTGGGGACGATGAAGTCCATCCGGACCCAGCCGGCGGCGTGGTTCGCCATGTCCTCCATGCGACCCTTGCGGGCGGCCATCAGCTGCGTGACGGCGCCCACGAACTCCTCCGGGCAGTCGATGGTCAACTGCTCGAACGGCTCGTGCAGCTTGCCGTCGATGGTCTGGGTGACCACCTGCGGCTTGCCCACGGTGAGCTCGAAGCCTTCGCGGCGCATCTGCTCGACGAGTACGGCCAGCGCCAGCTCACCTCGGCCCTGCACCTCCCAGGCGTCGGGCCTGCCGATGTCGACGATCTTGAGCGACACGTTGCCGACGAGTTCGGAGTCCAGCCGCGACTTCACCATCCGTGCGGTCAGCTTGTGTCCGGACACCTTGCCGGCCAACGGCGAGGTGTTCGTGCCGATGGTGACCGAGATGGCGGGTTCGTCGACGGTGATGCGCGGCAGCGCGTGCGCGTGGTCCGGATCGGCCAGCGTGTCGCCGATCATGATCTCCGGGATGCCGGCGACGGCGACGATGTCACCGGCGATGGCCTCGTCCGTGGCCGTGCGCTCGACGCCCACGGTGACCAGCAGTTCGGTGATCTTGGCGTTGGTGACGACGGGATGTCCGTCGACCTCACGCATCCACGCGACCTGCTGCCCCTTGCGGATACGGCCCTTGTAGATGCGGATCAGCGCGAGCCGGCCGAGGAAGGCCGAGGCGTCGAGGTTGGTCACCAGCGCCTGCAGCGGCGCCTCCGGGTCGCCTTGCGGTGGCGGGATGTGCTCGAGCAGGACGTTGAAGAGCGGGTCAAGGTTCTCGCCGTCGGGGTTCTCGCCGTTGGCGGGTTCGGTCGTGCTCGCGATGCCGGCGCGGCCCGATGCGTACAGAACCGGCAGACCGAGCGCCTTCTCGGCGGCCTTCTGCGCCTCGTCGTCGAGGTCGGAGGCGACGTCGAGCAACAGGTCATGGCTCTCGGAGACCACCTCGGCGATGCGGGCATCGGGGCGATCGGTCTTGTTCACCACCAGGATGACGGGCAGGTGCGCGGCCAGCGCCTTGCGCAACACGAAGCGGGTCTGCGGCAACGGCCCCTCGGAGGCGTCGACCAGCAGCAGGACGCCGTCGACCATCGACAGGCCGCGCTCGACCTCGCCGCCGAAGTCGGCGTGTCCCGGGGTGTCGATCACGTTGATGACGGTCATGCTGCCGTCGGGGTTGTACCGGTGCACGGCCGTGTTCTTGGCCAGGATGGTGATGCCCTTTTCCTTCTCCAGGTCACCGGAGTCCATCAACCGCTCGACAGCGTCGTCACCGCGGTGACTCAGCGCACCGGACTGCCGCAGCATCGCATCAACCAGGGTCGTCTTGCCGTGGTCGACGTGGGCGACGATGGCGACATTCCGAAAATCCACGTCGCTGATTGTCGCAGTGTGGTGACTCGATCGCGAAATGCAGAGCCGCGGGTGCGAGGGAGGTCACCACGGTTGCGAGGCCTCATGGCAATGTATGAGAACCGACTTCTCCTCCCGATCACCCGTCGTCAGGATCCCGCCCGTCCGTGAAACCCGCCAAATTCGCCGAGCTCAAACCGAAGAAGAAGTGTTGCCGGAGCAAACCGCGCTGCAAACGTTGTCCGCTGGTGGTGCACAAGGTGCTCAAGGCCGAACACATGGGAATCCGGGGCAAGGATCTGGAGAAGGTCTACAAGCGCGCCCGTAAGGCCTGACGACCTCGCTGACCTGCTGACTTCTCAGCCGCCGGCGAGTACCGTTGAGGCACCCGTCGGGGTCTGTCGTACATGCTTGGAGGTGCGATCATGGCGGTTTACGAGGCGCTGACCGTCGCCCTGATCATCCTGTTGGCCGTGGCCACGATCGCCGCGCTCTACCTCGGGTTGATGAACTGGATCGGCGCCGCCCACGTCGTGCGGTGCAGTACCTGTCATCACCTGACGGTGGCCGCCGCCAGACAGCCCCAGCAATCCTGCCCGCACTGCAGACATCCGATGCTGCTGCATCCGCTCTATGCGGCGCATCACCCGCGCAGTGCGCACGAGGCACGGGTGATCAACGACCGCCTGCGGTTCTGACAGGCCTTCAGCGAAGCGCCTGACCGAGCGCGCTGAGCCAGGCCCGATCAGCCGGAACCCACGGCAGCTCGTCGAGTTCCTGGACGCGCACCCAGCGCAGTGCGCGGTGGTCGATGGGCCGCAACTGCCCGCCGGTGTGGGTGACGCGGTAGGCGCGCAGCACCGTCGAGCTGTTCAGCGCGATGTCGTCACCGATCCGTACGCCGACGGTGACCTCGATGCCCAGCTCCTCCAACAACTCCCGCGCCAGTGCGTCGGCATCGGTCTCCCCCGGTGCGACCTTTCCGCCCGGCAGCTCCCAGAGTCCGGCCAGTTCCGGTGGCCGCTCCCGCTGCGCGACCAACAGTGCCGACCCTGCGATCAGCGCACCGGCCACGACGATCTGCTCTGCCATCAGCGGTGACGGTATACCGTCGACGGCATGGCTGTGTTGACCGACGACGAGGTGGACGTCGCCCTGCAGGACCTCGACGGCTGGGAGCGCACCGAGGGGGCGCTGCGCCGCTCGGTCGAGTTCCCGGCATTCCTCGACGGAATCGAGGCCGTGCGGCGGGTAGCCGAGCGCGCAGAGGAGCACGACCACCATCCCGACATCGACATCCGTTGGCAGACAGTCACTTTCGTGCTGGTGACACATTCCGAGGGCGGTATCACGCAGAAGGATCTGCAGATGGCCCGGGAGATCGACGCCATCGTCGACGACGACCGGTAGCGGCCACCCACGCCAGCGTTGTCAGCGTGGCGACGATGTAGATCAGACCGGCCCACGCCAGGTACCAGGGCCGGCCGATCTCCCAGATCGTCGGCTGGGCGAAGCTGAGCAGCCACGGCACGCCGATCACCGTCAGCGCGAGCCAGGCCCACCGCAGGACGCGCGCTCCGAGGTGCTGACGCAGCGGCCCGTGCCACAGCCAGATCATCAGCGGCAGGATCCACACCCAGTGGTGGGTCCAGGAGATCGGCGACAGCAGAAGACCGAACAACTGGACGATGACGATGGCGCCCAACCGGTCCGCGCTTCCGCCGATCGCCCGCCACGCCAGCACCGCGAGAACCGCGGTGATGAGGATCGCCGTCACGACCAGCGGACCGTAGCCGGCGTCGTACCCGAGGATGCGCGAGATGCCGCCGCGCCAGGACTGGTTGAACGACGTGCCGATCGGACCGACGCGGTCGGCGTCACCCAGCAGATCGGTGAAGTAATAGCGCGCCTGCTCCCCCACCACAGCCACGGACACCGCGACGGTGGCGGCGAACACCACCGCCGAGAAGATCGCTGCGTTCCAGCGTCGCGCACCGACGAAGTACAGCCCTGACACCGCGGGCGTGAGCTTGATCCCCGCGGCGAGGCCGACCAGCAGGCCCGACAGCCACCACCGGGAACTGTGCACGGCCGCCAGCACCGCCAGCACCAACAGGACGTTGACCTGTCCGTAGTCGAAGGTGCTGCGCAGCGGTTCCAGCCAGATCCCGAGGGCCGTCCACAACATCGCGGTCCGGCGGTCGCCACCGTCGGCGAGTAACCGCTGACTGAGCCGGACCACGCCGTACAGCGCGGCGATGATGCCGACCTGCCACGCGAACGCCACGACACCGAACGGCAGCAGGTGCAGCGGATAGAACAGGACCGCGGCGAACGGCGGGTAGGTGAAGGGCAGCGGAAAGTCCGGCGTCTGATCGGCGTAGACGAAGTCGTAGAGCGTGCCGGGCTCGTCGAGCGCACCCGCGCCCCCCACGTACACGTGCAGGTCGACGAAGTTGGCCCCGTTGGCAGCGAGGTAGGTCCACGCCAGTCGCGCCGCGATGCTGAGCACCAGCAGCACGGGCGCCGCCGCAGCCAATCGGCTCGGCAGTCGGGTGCGGGTCGCCGCGGCGGCGGTGGAGGTGTCGATCCGCCCGACTCTACTGATCCGGTAACCGATTCCCGTCACCTCAGTAACGGTTGAATAAATGCCACACGTGTCACTTGAGTAACACCAGTAACTGCGTAGCGTCGGGCGCAGACGTGCTGTCAACGGATTGGGAGATCCATGAAACTCACCAGAAAAACCCTCGTGACCAGTGTGATTGCTGCCGCCGGTGCGGTGCCGCTCGCCCTGTGCCTCAGTGCGACCGCTGCCGCCCAGCCGGCGGCGCCCGCACCTGCGCCGGGAATTCCGTTCCTGGACCAGCTGGGCAACGCGCCGCAGCTGCTGCAGACCTTCGCCTCGGCCCTGGCCGGCACCGGAATGCCCGCCGCGACCCCCGCCGCGCCGGCCGTCCCGGCGACCACGCCCGGAGCGACGGCGTCGATCACGCTGCCGCAGACGCCTGCGGTTCCGGGCACACCGGCGGCCACGTCGCCGCTGCCCGGCGTGAACATGCCGAGCGGGTTGGCGTCGCTGATGCCGGCGGGCTCGCCACTGACGAGCCTGCTGCCCGCCGCGACCCCGGCCGCCCCGGCGGTGGCCGCACCCGTCGCACCCGCCGCCGGCGCACCGGCCACCGCGCCGGTCCCGCCGATTTTCCCAGTCTCGGCCCTGCCCTGATCACTGCCCCGAACGACTGTGCCCTGACCGAAACTCGCGAGGAGTGACATGTCACCGACTCGAACTCTGTTGACGACCGCGGCCGGGGTCGGCGCGTCCGTCGCACTGCTACTCAGCAGCGCGACGGCCGCCGCCGATCCCGCACCCGGGCTTCCGATCGACGCGCTGCAGGCGCCCGGTCTGCCCGCGATGGAAAGCCTCGGTCCGGTCATCCAGCAGGCGGCGGCCGATCCGAACAACGCCGCATCGATGCTGATGGCCGCAGCCGCCGTATTCGCCGGGGATGTGGCGGCCCCCGCCCCGTCCCGCGACGTGGCGTCGGCGGTCAACCAGTTCGTGGCCGAGCCGGCCGCGCATGTTCCGGCTCCGGGCGCCGTACCGGGCACGCAGGCGCATCTGCCGGCGGGAGTCAACCCCGCCCATGCCGTCGGCCCGCTCCCCGCGGGCGCCACGCCACCCGCACCCGGCCCGGACCCGGCCGCCGTGCCTGTCGCAGCGCCCGCGGCCCTACCGGCACCCGAAGTGGCGGCGCCGGTCGCGGCTCCCGAAGCCGCCCCGGTCGCCCAGGCGGCCAATCCGGTGCCCGGGCCAGGTCCGGAACCGGCGCCCGCGCCGGGCCCGCCGGGATTCGGTCCGGATGCCCCGCCGACGCAGGACTTCATGTACCCGTCGATCAGCAACGGCTGTCTGAAGGACGGCGGCAACGTCCTGGCCACCGCGATCTCGGTGGCCGGGCCGGCGAAGATCCCGGCCCCCGGACCGGGACCAAGTCAGACGGCCTACGTGTTCACCGCAGTGGGCACACCGGGGCCGGCGGCCGAGCAGAAGCTACCCCTGAACGTGACGTGGGTGAACCTGACCACCGGCAAGTCCGGCAGCGCGACCCTCAAACCGCGTTCGGACATCAACCCGGAGGGCCCGACGACGCTGACCGCGATCGTCGACACCGGATCGGGCAGCATCATGTCGACGATCTTCGGCCAGGTCACCACCACCGAGAAGCAGTGCCAGTTCATGCCGACCATCGGATCGACGGTCGTGCCCTGAGCTCTTACGGCAGAACGAATCCCCGGTCGCCATGCGGCCGGGGATTCTCTTTGTCGAGTTCTACATCAGGGTCGTTGATCGCCCAGCGGCACAGCCCTGGCGTAGAACTCGGCGGAGCAGCCGGGGTCAGTAGGCCATGAACAGGATGGCGTCGCGGTCGTAGTCGCGGCCGGGATGCGCCTCCGACAGATGAGCTTGCGCCTTCTCGACCAGATCTTCTTCGTCCTTGCCGGTGATCGCTTCACCGCACGGGCAGTTCAGGTGTGTCTTCATGCGCCTCAGCCTATTCGCAGATCGGCATATGAGTCACGAGACCGCGCGCTAACTCTCCGCGGACTTGGCCCGATCTTTCGCCTGGGCCTTCGCCTGCTTCTTGTACGCGCGCACCTTCTCCAGCGCACCGGGATCGGTCACGTCGGCGATCGACATGTACGTCCCCTCCTTGCCGTAGTCACCGGCGGCCTCGCGCCAGCCCTGCGGCGTCACGCCGTACTGCTTGCCCAGCAGCGCGAGGAAGATCTTCGCCTTCTGCTCGCCGAACCCGGGCAGCGCCTTGAGCCGGCGCAGCACCTCGGCGCCGTCGGGGTCACCCGACGTCCACAGCGCGGCGGCATCACCGTCGTAGCGCTCGACGATCAACTGCGCCAGCGCCTGGATGCGTTTGGCCATCGACCCGGGAAACCGGTGCACCGCAGGCGTCGTCGCGCACATGGCGGCGAACTGCTCCGGGTCTTGCTCGGCGATCTCGCGCGCGTCGACACCGCCTATCCGGTCGGCGATCTTCTTCGGCCCGGCGAACGCCGCCTCCATCGGATACTGCTGATCGAGCAGCATCCCGACCAGCAGCGCGAACGGGTTTGATTCCAGGAGCGCGTCGGCTTCCGGGTCCTGGACCAGCTGCAAGGTGGGCATCCGGCCAGTCTAGTGAGGCGGGGTATCACGGGTCCGATCACCGACGTCTCTCGGCAAGTACGTGTGTGAATTGCCCGGCTAGGAGCGACAGTGTCGCGGGGATGTCGCTGCAGCCGTAGTGGTTTCCGTTCTAGCGACTCTGTCGCTGATAGCCGGGCAACCACATATGCGTCCCGGCCAGAGGCTCGTGATGCTTTTGGGACCCGTGTGATCCGGGTCTACGATTCCGCCACCACACAAGCTGCGGTTTCGCCACGCCGCCGGTTTAAGGTGGCCGAAAACCCCACGAGGTGAGATGTCGGGCGAGCTCGCGATAGTCCTGGCGGCGGTGCTGATCGCGGCCGCGGTGGCCGCCGCGGTCGTCGTCGTGCGCACCCGCCGGGTCGTGGCCACCCCGACCGAACGCGCCGTCCACGCCGCACTGCACACCGCTTCCCTCGCCGCGCGGGCGCTGCGCCGGGGCCTCGACACCACCTCCGCGCAGTCCGCCGCGCCGTTCCTGCGTGAGCTGACGGGCACCGACGGGATCGCGCTGTTCGACGGCGACGGCCAGCTCCTCGCCCGCGATCCGGAGGACGACATGATCTGGTCCTCCGAGGTCGCCGACGACGCGGCGCGCCTGGTGCGCGAGTCGATCGCCGGTGAGCGCCGGGTGCTCACAGCCGTCCGCGCCTCGACCGTCATCGGCCAGCCCCTGCTGACCGACGCGGGGGACCTGTTGGGTGTGCTCGCCGTCGTCACCGCACGCGATCCCGGACCCGGCATGCTCGGCGCCGTCGGAGAGGTCGCGCGCTACGCGGCCGGGCAACTCGAACTCGCCGAACTCGACGCCTCGCGCGCCCGCCTGGACCGAGCCGAAGTGCTCGCCCTGCGCGCGCAGATCAGCCCGCACTTCATCTACAACGCGCTGAACACCATCGCCTCGTTCGTGCGCACCGACCCCGACCGGGCCCGCGAATTGATCCTGGACTTCGCCGATTTCACCCGCTATTCGTTCCGCGCCGCAGGCCAGTACACGACGCTGGCCGAGGAGCTGCGCAACATCGACCGCTACCTGACGCTGGAGCGAGCCCGGTTCGGCGCGTCACTGGAGGTCCGTCTCCAGGTCGCCCCCGAAGTGCTCGGCGTCGTGGTGCCGTTCCTGGCGCTGCAACCGCTCGTCGAGAACGCGGTGCGGCACGGGCTCGGCGAACGCGGCGGCGGGTCGATCGAGATCATCGCCCGCGACGAGGGGTCCGGCTGCGTCATCACCGTCGAGGACGACGGGGTGGGCATGGACCCCGCCGCGCTGCGCACCGGGCCCGGCGATGCGCTGGGCGGCAACGGATCGCCCGCTCCGGGGCACACCGCGCACGTAGGGCTGACGAATGTGGACCATCGGCTGCGAGCGGCGTTCGGGAACGACTACGGTCTGGTGGTCGAGACGGCGATCGGGGCGGGTACGAAGGTCATCATGCGGGTACCGAAGTTCCGGTCCGGCGTACGGGTGAACACGCCGTGAGGTCGGCGTTCAGCGTCCTGGCCGTGGACGACGAGGCGCCCGCGCTCGACGAGTTGGCCTACCTGCTCGGCTGCCATCCCGACATCGGCGAGGTGGTTGGCGTCAACGACGCCACGTCCGCACTGCGCGAACTCAACCAGCGCACCATCGACGCGATCTTCCTCGACATCAACATGCCCGGCCTGTCCGGTATCGAATTGGCCGGCGTGCTGGCCAACTTCGCCCATCGGCCGGCCATCGTCTTCGTCACCGCCCACGATGACAAGGCGGTGGCCGCCTTCGACGTCGGGGCGATCGACTACCTGCTCAAACCCATCCGGCAGGATCGCCTCGACGAGGCGGTCCGGCGAGTCGGTGTCGCCCGCAGCGCCGAACCGCCCCCGCCCGAGGACGAACCGGACACCGACGTCGTGCCCGCGGAGCTGGGCGGGATCACCCACCTGGTTCCCCGCGATTCCATCGGCTGGGTGGAGGCCGAGGGCGATTACGCCCGGCTGCATTCCGCGTCGGGCTCGCATCTGGTGCGCATTCCGTTGAGCACGCTCGAAACCCGTTGGCGGGAACGGGGTTTCCAGCGGATCCACCGCTCCTACCTGGTGGCACTGCGGCTGGTCACAGGTCTGCGCACCAGCGACGGCGCGGTGCTGGTGCGGTTGCGCGCCAACGGGTCGTCGCCGGCGGTCGAGTTGCCGGTGAGCCGCCGCCAGGCCCGCGAGCTGCGGGACCGCTTGGTGCGCGACCCGATGCGCCAGCTGCGGCCCGCCGGCGGCGATGACTGAGCCGGCCCGCCCGCACCGCGAGCGGGTCGTCCTCGCCCACCGCCGCGGTGCCCGCATGGTGCGCACCCGGGTGGAGGTGCAGGAGCAGACGCAGGTGGGTGATGCGCTGGTGCGAGGCCTGGTGCGCGCGCAGCTGGGCCTGGCGTTGCGGCTGGCCACCGTGGTGGTGTGCGTGGTGGCCGCGATTCCGTTGCTGTCGGCGGCCTTTCCCGATTGGGCTGCGCTCACCGTCGCCGGCATCCGACTCAACTGGCTCGTGCTGGCCGTGCTGGTGTATCCGCTGCTCTACGGGGTGGGCCGGCTGTACGTCCGGCTGGCCGAACAGGCCGAGCGCGACTTCGTCCGGGTCATCGACAGCGAGCCATGACCGGATCCCCGTTGACGGCCGCGGCGCTGCTCGCCGCCGCGGTGGCCACCATCGCGATCGGCGCCTACGGCGTTCGGTTCTCCCGCACCACCTCCGACTTCCTGGTCGCCTCCCGCACCGTCGGGCCGCAGTGGAACGCCGCCGCGATCTCCGGTGAATACCTCTCTGCCGCATCGTTTCTCGGCGTCGCCGGCCTGATCGCGAAGTACGGCGCCGACGCGCTGTGGTATCCCGTCGGGTTCACCGCCGGCTATCTGGGCCTGCTGCTGTTCGTCGCGGCGCCGCTGCGCCGTTCGGGGGCCTACACGGTGCCGGACTTCGCGGAGTTCCGGCTCGGTTCCCGGCGGCTGCGCAAGGTCGCGATGATCGTGGTCATCGTGATCTGCGTGGTGTACCTGGTGCCGCAGTACCAGGGTGCGGGCCTCGCGCTGAAGACGCTGCTGGGCATGCCGGTGTGGATCGGCCCGGTGGTGGTCGGCGGCATCGTCATCACGAACGTGGTCGCCGGCGGCATGCGCTCGATCACGTTCGTGCAGGCCTTCCAGTACTGGCTGAAGCTGACGGCCATCGCCGTGCCGGCACTCGCGCTGCTCGGGTTGTTCTTCGCCGACCGGGGCGAACTGGGCGGACCGCTGCCACCGACGGTCACCCACGACACGACCGTGGCCATCGAGACCGACGTCGTCGTACAGGTCACCGAACCGGCCGGCATCACGGTGACCGGCACGCTCGACGGCAGGCCCGTCACCGCGGCGCCCATCGGGGCATCCGGTGAGCACGAGTTGGCGGCGAACACCACCATGACGCTGGCCGACGGCGCGGCCACGCCGGTCCTGGCCGGGACGCCCGCGGCGGGCAGCGATTGGCTGGCCTCGGGCGGCGGCCTCGGCGGCGGACATCCGCTCTACCAGGTGGTGTCGATCATCGTGGCGACGTTCCTCGGCACGATGGGGCTGCCCCATGTGCTGGTGCGCTTCTACACCAACCCCGACGGCCGGGTCGCCCGGCGGACCGCGCTCGCGGTGATCGCGCTGCTGGCGCTGTTCTACCTGTTTCCCACGCTGCTCGGGGTGTTCTCGCGGCTCTACGTGCCACAGTTGCTGATCACCGGCACCGCCGACGCCGCCGTCCTGCTCGCACCCGGCGCGGCGATCGGCGGGGTGTTCGGGCAGCTGCTCGCCGCGCTGGTCGCCGCGGGAGCGATCGCGGCGTTCCTCGCAACCTCGTCGGGCCTGCTGGTGAGCATCGCCGGGGCCCTGGCCACTGACGTGCTGCGCGGCCGGGTGCGGGATTTCCGGATGGCCGCACTCGTCGGCGGGCTGATCCCGATCCCGTTGTCGCTCATCACCTCCGGCCTGGAACTCTCGCGCAGCGTTGGGCTGGCGTTCGCGGTGGCCGCATCGACGCTGTGCCCGCTTCTCGTGCTGGGTATCTGGTGGCGGGGTCTCACCGCGATCGGTGCATCCTGCGGGCTGGTGGTCGGCGGGCTGGCCTCAGGAACGGCGGTGACGCTCGCGATCGCGGGCGCGGTCGACGAGCGTGCACTCGGCGGGTGGGCGGCGGTGATCGTCGGCTATCCCGCCGCGGTGACCGTGCCGCTGGCCTTCCTGACGATGATCGTCGTCAGCCGGTTCACCCGGCGCAGCGCACCGCCGGATGTGGCGCGGATCTTTGCGCGGATGCATGTGCCGGAGCGGCTGGGGATGGGGATCGAGCGCGTGCCCAGGGGCTGAACCCCCGCCCCCGCCGCGCCGCCGTTCGTCGCCGGCGACCGACCGCTCACCGCAGCGCTTCCGGTCTTCACCGTGTGGCCACGCCAAGGCTGGGGTATGTGACCTGCATCTCATCTAGGTTCATCCCCGAACCGGTTCACACGACGAGGTCAGGAGTCACGGTGCCCGAAACGGATCTTCCACCGCGGGAGGCAGCGATGCCCAACGGTGATCAGTATCTGGCCATGCAGGCCAGCCCCGAGTTCCAGGATTTGCGGAACAGGTTGCGCCGCTTCGTGTTCCCGATGAGCGCGGCGTTCCTCATCTGGTACACCACCTACGTGCTGCTCGGCGCGTTCGCGCACGACTTCATGGCGATCCGGGTGTTCGGCAACGTCAACGTCGGCCTGCTCATCGGCATCGGCCAGTTCGTCACCACCTTCCTCATCACCGGCATCTACGTGCGCTACGCCAACAAGGTGATCGATCCGCGCGCAGCGGCCATCCGCGCCGAACTCGAAGGACACGCACCGTGACCGTGCTCGCCGCCGAAACCATCGGCAACCCCGTCGCCAACATGTCGATCTTCGCGGTGTTCGTCCTGGTGACGTTGTTCATCGTGATCAAGGCCAGCAAGAAGAACGCCACCGCCACCGAGTTCTTCACCGCCGGACGCGCGTTCACCGGACCGCAGAACGGCATCGCGATCAGCGGTGACTATCTGTCGGCCGCGAGCTTCCTGGGCATCGCCGGCGCCATCGCCGTGTACGGCTACGACGGGTTCCTGTACTCGATCGGCTTCCTCGTGGCGTGGCTGGTCGCGCTGCTGCTCGTCGCCGAATTGCTGCGCAACACCGGCAAGTTCACCATGGCCGACGTGCTGAGCTTCCGCCTGCGGCAGCGTCCGGTGCGCATGGCCGCGGCCACCAACACCCTGGCCGTGTCGCTGTTCTACCTGCTGGCCCAGATGGCGGGCGCAGGTGTGCTGGTCGCGCTGCTACTCAACATCGAAAGCGGTGTCGGGCAGTCGATCGTGATCGCGGTCGTCGGCGTGCTGATGATCGTCTACGTCCTCGTCGGCGGGATGAAGGGCACCACGTGGGTGCAGATCATCAAAGCAGTGCTGCTGATCGGCGGCGCGGGCATCATGACCGTGATGGTGCTGGCGAAGTTCGGCTTCAACTTCTCCGAGATCCTCGGCGCCGCACAATCGATGGTCAGCGACAGCGAGGACACCAAGGTCGCCACCCGCGACGTCCTGGCCCCCGGCGCCCAGTACGGCGCCTCTCTGACCACGCAGATCAACTTCATCTCGCTGGCGCTGGCGCTGGTGCTCGGCACCGCCGGTCTGCCGCACGTGCTGATGCGCTTCTACACGGTGCCGACGGCCAAGGAGGCACGGCGCAGCGTGGTCTGGGCGATCGCGCTCATCGGCGCCTTCTACCTGTTCACGCTGGTCTTGGGCTACGGCGCGGCCGCCCTGGTCGGCCCGGACCGCATCCTGGACGCGCCCGGTGGCGTGAACTCCGCGGCTCCCCTGCTCGCCTTCGAGCTCGGCGGGGTGATCCTGCTCGGCATCATCTCCGCCGTGGCCTTCGCGACGATCCTCGCGGTGGTGGCCGGGCTGACGATCACCGCGTCGGCGTCGTTCGCGCACGACATCTACGCCAGCGTCCTGAAGAACGACAACGTCTCCGAGGCGCAGCAGGTCAAGATCTCGCGGATAACCGCGGTGGTGCTGGGCACGCTGGCGATCGGGCTGGGCATCCTGGCCCGCGAGCAGAACGTCGCGTTCCTGGTGGCGCTCGCGTTCGCGGTCGCGGCCGCGGCGAACCTGCCGACCATCCTCTACTCGCTGTACTGGCGGCGCTTCAACACCCGCGGTGCGCTGTGGAGCATGTACGGCGGGTTGATCTCGACGATCGTGCTGATCGTGTTCTCCCCCGCGGTCTCCGGCACGGCCACCTCGATGATCAAGGGTGTCGACTTCGCGTGGTTCCCGCTCGCCAACCCCGGCATCGTGTCCATCCCGCTGGCGTTCCTCCTCGGCGTCGTCGGCACACTCACGTCACCGGACGACGAGGATCCGACGATCGCCGCCGAGATGGAGGTTCGTTCGCTGACCGGGGTGGGCGCGGAGAAGGCCGTCTCGCACTGAGCGGTCACAATTCGCGCCGGGTGTGAATAGCGGGGCCGTCGATCGGCGTTATACCCCGCATGTCTCACACTCGGCGCGAAGCCGTTGTCGACCGTCCCCTACCGTCGGATGCCGTGCCGCGTCCTCTGAGCCGATACGCCTTCGCACTGCTGGCCTATGCCTTCGCGGTGACCATGCTCGGCACGACGGTGCCCACTCCGCTCTACGCGCTCTACGCCGATCGGATGGACTTCGCGGTGTTCACCACCACGGTGATCTACGCGGCGTACGCCGGCGGTGTGCTGGTGGCACTGCTGGCCTTCGGGCGCTGGTCCGACGCCGTCGGCCGCCGGCCGATGCTGCTGGCCGGGGTGGGGTTCGCGATCGCGAGCGCGGTGGTGTTCCTCGTCGCCGACTCGGTGGCCGTGCTGCTGGTCGCCCGGGTGCTGTCCGGTCTGTCTGCCGGGCTCTTCACCGGGACGGGGACGGCGGCGGTCATCGAGGCCGCACCGGAACGCTGGCGCTCCCGGGCGGCCGCGGTGGCCACGGTCGCCAACATCGGCGGGCTGGGCGCCGGGCCGCTGCTCGCCGGCCTCCTGGTCCAGTACGCGCCGCAGCCCCTGCATCTGGTGTTCGCCGTCCACATCTCGATGGCCGTGCTGGCCGGTATCGCCGTGCTCGTCGTCCCGGAGACTTCGCCGCGCAGTGGCCGCATCGGGCCGCAGCGGCTTTCGGTGCCGGCCGAGGCGCGGTCGGTGTTCGTGATCGCGGCGCTCGCCGCCTTTGCCGGCTTCGCGGTCACCGGTTTGTTCACCTCGGTGGCGCCGTCGTTCCTTGCCGACGTGGTCGGCATCCACAACCACGCGGTCGCCGGTGCGGTCGCCTGCTCCATCTTCGCCAGTTCGGCGATCACCCAGGTGTTCGCCAACCGAATCCCGCCGCCGCGGGCGGTGGCCGTCGGTTGCGCCATCCTGGTGGTCGGCATGTCCGTACTCGCTGTGGCGCTGTACTTCTCGTCGCTGCCCGGGCTGATCGCGGCCGCGCTGATCTCCGGCGTGGGTCAGGGCATGAGTTTCAGCCGCGGTCTGGCGGCGGTCGCCGAACGCACCCCACCCGAACGTCGCGCCGAGGTGAGCTCCACGTACTTCGTCGTCGCCTACGTGGCGATCTCGCTGCCGGTGATCGGTGAGGGCCTGGCCGCCCAGGCTGTCGGGTTGCAGACGGCGGGTGTGGGCTTCGCCATCGCCGTGGCGGTGCTGGCCACGGTCTGCCTGATCGCGATCCTGGTGCGGGAGAAGTCGAGCGCGGTCTAGCCGCTCTTGCGCCGGAACTCGCGGCGGTTCTCCACCGGGCCGTGCGCCTTCGGTTTCTTCGGCCCACCCTCACGCTGGCCGGCGGAACCGGCCGAGTTGGCCTTCTTACGTTCGAGGGCCTCCCGGAACTTGCGCTTGGTGTCGTCTTCCGGTTCGTCAGCCATGCCGGCAGCCTACGCGTGCCACCGTCGGCCGTCGCCCCCATTACCTCCGGCCCGGCGGCATCCCGTAGAGATGCGCGATCGGCAGGGTGAGCAGCACCCTCCGGTCGTCGACCATCGCGCGACGGTAGTCGTCCCAGTCGGGATGTTCGCCGGCGATGTTGCGGTACAAGGCGATCAGCGCCTCGACGGTGTCGTCGTGCGGCGACCCGGCGGGCGGGGTGAGGATCGCGTCACCCTCGGCGACGGCGTATGCCCACCCGTCGTCGGAGCTGACGTGGATCGACGCCCGCGGGTCACGGCGCAGGTTGCGGGTCTTGGCCCGTGGTTCGGTGATCGACACCTCGAGCGCGACCGCACGGGGGTCGAAGTGGTAGGACACGTTCGACAACTGCGGTCGGCCGTCGCGCTTGATGGTGGCCAGCACTCCCAGCGAGTTACCGCTGATCAAGGCCAACAGCTTGTCGTCGAACACCTTGCGCACCATGATTCGAGACTACGTTCCTACACTCGGTTCCTACACTCGAAAGTGTGACGGTGATCGACGGCAGTACCCTCGACGGCGTCTCGGCGACCACGCTGTGGACACTGCACAACCGGGCCACCGAGGCGAAGCGCTCGGACGGGACGATCCGCGATCCGTGGGCCGTCACGCTGCTCGACGCAATCGACTACGACTACCTCAAGTTCGGTAAACCCAACCAGTCGCACGCGCTGCGCGCCCGCGCGTTCGACATCGCCACCGCCGACTACCTCAGCGCACACCCGAAGGCCTCCGTCGTGGCGCTGGCCGAAGGGCTGCAGACCAGCCTGTGGCGGCTGGACCGTATGGGTGTGGCCGACGAATTGACTTGGTACTCCATCGATCTGCCACCGGTGATGGCGTTGCGCGACCGGTTGCTGCCCGCCGACAACCGGGTCGTCGCGCTGGCGCAGTCCGCGCTGGACCGCTCGTGGATGGACCGCGTCGACGCCACACACGGCGTGTTCATCACCGCCGAGGGATTGCTGATGTACCTCGATCCCCAGCAGGTCATCGACCTGATCACCGCGTGCGCCGCACGCTTCCCCGGCGGTCGGTTGATGTTCGATTCGATCCCGCACTGGTTGAGCCGGCGCACCATCAAGGGCCTCAAACTCTCCGACCGGTACGTGACGCCGCCGATGCCGTTCGCGCTGACCGCCGACGAGGGCCTCGCGCTCGCCGACCGGATTGCCGGCGTCGCCGCCGCCCACGACATCCCCATGCCACGCGGGCGCGGTCTGTTCAACGCGCTGTTCTGGCCGCCGCTGGACCGGGTGCCCGCATTCCGACGCGGCCGGCCCAGCATCACGCTGCTGGAGTTCGGGTCATGACGCGCTTCGTGGCGTTCATGCGCGGGGTCAACGTCGGCGGGGTCAACCTCAAGATGGCCGATGTGGCGGCGGCGTTCACCGATGCCGGGTTCACCGCGGTGAAGACCATCCTCGCCAGCGGCAACGTCCTGCTGGACAGCGACGCCGACGTCGCGGCCGTGCGCAGTACCGCCGAACAGGCGCTGCGCGAGCGGTTCGGCTACGACGCCTGGGTGCTGGCATACGAGGCGGACACCGTGGCGGCCATCTCGGCGGCGTATCCGTTCGAGCGGGAGGTCGACGGCCACCACTCCTACGTCACCTTCGTCACCGACGAGCAGGTCCTCGACGAACTCGCGGCACTGGCCGCAGACGCCCCACCCGAGGAGAAGATCCAGCGCGGCGAGGGCGTCATCTACTGGCAGGTGCCGAGGTCGACCACACTGGACACCACGATCGGCAGGACGATGGGCAAGAAGCGCTACAAATCGTCGACCACCACCCGCAACCTGCGCACCCTGGACAAAGTGCTGCGTTCGGTACATTCGGGCAGATGACGAACACACCGGGCGCCAAGGTGGACGGCAGCGCGCTGACCGGGGTCTCGGAGACCGCACTGCTCACCCTGCAGGTCCGGGCCAACGAGGCGCGTCGCCGGGATTCCCTCATCGACGATCCGATGGCGGTCCAGCTGGTTGACTCCATCGATTTCGACTTCGGCAAGTTCGGGCCGAGCCGCCGCCAGGACATGGCGTTGCGGGCCAAGGGGTTCGACCTCTACACCCGCCGCTACCTGCGTGACCACCCCCGGGCCACCGTCGTCGCGCTCGCCGAAGGATTGCAGACCAGCTTCTACCGGCTCGACGCCGCCGGCGCCGGCCATGAGTTCCGCTGGCTGACCGTCGACCTCCCGCCGATGATCGAGTTGCGCGGCAAACTGCTCCCGCCGTCGGACCGGGTGAAGGTGTGCGCCCAGTCCGCGCTGGACTTCAGCTGGATGGACCGGGTCGACGACTCCGACGGGGTGTTCATCACCGCCGAGGGACTGCTGATGTACCTGCAGCCCGCCGACGCGATGTCGCTCATCAGGGCGTGCGCCCAGCGGTTCCCCGGCGGGCAGATGATGTTCGATCTGCCGCCGTCGTGGTTCGCCTGGTGGGCTCGCCACGGCATGCGAACGTCGTTGCGGTACAAGGTTCCTCCGATGCCGTTCAGCCTCAGTGTCAGCGAGGTGGCCGAACTGGCCGACACCGTGCCCGGCGTCCGCGCCGTTCACGATCTGCCGCTGCCGGAGGGCCGCGGCAAGCTACTCAACGCTGCGCTGTGGACGATTCAGCGGCTCCCGCTGTTCGACCCGGTGCGGCCGGTGTGGACGCTGCTCGAATTCGGCTGATGGACGGCCGTCAGTCGAACGCCGACTCGACGTAACGCATCGCCTCGAATCTCTCCACACCGAGCGCCCTGGCCGTCGAGACGAAGCTCTGCGCGGCGGCCGCCATCGCGGTGTCCGCCGGGTCCACCCGCGAGACGAACGTGCCGAAGCGTCCGCGCGTCTCCAGGACGCCCGCCGTCTCCAGTTCGCGGTACGCCCGCGCCACCGTGTTGACCGCCAGGCCCAGTTGGCCCGCGAGTTCGCGCACCGTCGGCAACCGGGTGCCCGGTGTGAGCCTGCCGTCGCGGACGGCGTCGATGATCTGGGTGCGCAGTTGATCGAACAGTGGCCGGGAGGCCTGCGTATCGACCGACAACCACTCCCCGAGTCCGGCCACGTGCCCAGTATCTCCCAGACCGGTTATTTTGGTCATGTGCAGGTGACGGTGCTCAGCGGGGCCGGCATCTCCGCGGAGAGCGGGGTGCCGACGTTCAGGGATGTCGAGACGGGTCTGTGGGCGACGGTGGACCCGTATGAGATCTCCAGCGCCGACGGGTGGCGGGCGAACCCCGAGAAGGTGTGGGCCTGGTACCTGTGGCGCCACTACATGATGGACGCGGTGCACCCCAACAACGGCCATCGCGCCGTCGCCGCATGGCAGGACCACGCCGATGTGCACGTCGTCACCCAGAACGTCGACAACCTGCACGAGCGGGCCGGCAGCAGGAACGTCTACCACCTGCACGGCAGTCTGTTCGAATTCCATTGCGACGCTTGCGGTGCGCGGTTCGAGGGCACGCTGCCCGACATGCCCGAACCCGTCGAGTCGGTGGATCCGCCGCAATGCCCGTGCGGTGGGCTGATCCGCCCGAACGTGGTGTGGTTCGGTGAGGCGCTGCCCGACGACGCCTGGCAGCGCTCGGTCCACGCCGTGCTGACCGCCGACGTGGTGATCGTGGTGGGGACGTCGTCGATCGTCTACCCGGCGGCGGGTCTACCCGAGATGGCGCTCTCCCGCGGGACGACCGTGATCGAGGTCAACCCCGAGCGCACCCCGCTGTCCGACACGGCGACGGTGTCGCTGCGCGAGACGGCGGCCGGGGCGCTGCCCACCCTGCTGCAGCGCCTGCCCGACCTTCTGCCGTAGGACCTAGGGCCGCACCGCGCGACCCAGCGCCAGTACGGCGACCGGCAGCGGCACCCATGCCGGGAACACCCATTCGCGCCGGGCGGTCTCGACCCGGAAACCCGCGGCGGTGATGGCCGCTTCGGTGTGGCGGTGGGTGTGGCAGTTGCCGAGCATCCGCGGCCACACCGTCGCATCGGCGAACCGCTGCAGCCGCGCCCGCGCGCCGGTGCCCGCGATGTGCTCGAGGTAGCGCAGTTCCCCGCCGGGCCGCAGCATCGAGAATAGTTGGCGCAGAACACCGTCTAGGTCGTCGACCGAGCAGAGCACCAGCGAGCAGACAACGGCGTCGAACAGCGCATCCGGGCTGAACTGTTCGACGCTCTCGGTGGTGACGGTGACCGGGACCGGCGCATGGGCCGCGGCGTCGCGGGCGTGCGCGGCCAGCCGGCGTTCCGGTTCGACGGCGACCACCTCGGTGACCGACGGTGGATAGTGCGCGAAGTTCGTGCCGGTGCCCGCGCCCACCTCGAGCACCCGGCCGCGCAGCCCGGCGAGGTTCTCACTGCGCAGCGTCCGCATCTCGTCGGTCTCGTGGCCGGACATCGCCGTCCACACGCGCGCGAAGAACGGATTGTCGACGTCGGAACTCAAAGGACGCCTCCCTTCGGTAGGGCAACCGCCTACCGCGAGGGTACTGGCTCGGGCCGGCTCTGCTCCCCCGACTCGTTGATGCCGATCCGGTCGTGCAACCGCGCCAGCGGCCGCGGCGCCCACCAGTTCCAGCGGCCCATCAGATGCATGAAGGCCGGCACCAGCAGCATGCGGACCAGCGTGGCATCGGCCAGTACCGCCAAGGTGAACCCGACCCCGAACATCCGCATGAACGACACCTGCGCGGCGATCAGCGCGGCGAACGAGATGGTCATCAACAGTGCCGCGGCGGTGACCACCCGGCCCGTGCGCGCCAACCCGAGCGCGACGCTTTCATCGTTGTCTGCGCGGGTACGCCCGGATTGCAGCCAGAACTCCCGGATCCGCGACATCAGGAAGACCTCGTAGTCCATCGACAGGCCGAACGCGATGCAGAACAGCAGCACCGGCATGGTGGCGACCAGCGTTCCCGTCGGCGTCGTGCCGAACGCGCCGAGGTGGCCCTCCTGGAAGATCCACACCAGCGCGCCGAACGCCGCCGCCAGCGACAACACGTTGAGTACCAACGCTTTCAGCGGTAGCACCACGCTGCCGGTCAACAGGAAGAGCAGGACGAAGCTGATCACCGCGATGATGCCGAGGACGAGCGGCAGCCGGGAGGTGATCGACTCCGAGCTGTCGCGGTTGATCTGCGCGGTGCCGGTGAACTCCACGGTTTGGCCGCCGGGTGTCGGCACCGCGTGCAGCACGTCGAGCTGCCGCTCGGAGGCGTCGGAGAACAGGTCGGCGTTGGTCGCGACGGTGAGGTAGGCACTGCCCGCGCTCAGCCCGCTGGCGGCCGAGGGTGGGCCGACCCGCGCACCGGTGACGTAGGTGCCGCCCGGCGCGACCACGCTCAGGACGTCGTCGACCCGGGAGAGGTCGGCGGCGTAGCGGTCGATGTCCGCCGGGGTGAGCTCACCCGCGTCGGGGATGACGACGGTGACGTCAGTGGCGGTGTCGACGGTGAAATTGGTCCTCAGCTCATCGCCCACCTGGCGCGCCGAGGACGACTGCGGCAGCACCCGGTCGTCGGGGAATCCCCATTTGATGCCGAGGAACGGCGCGCCGAGCACGAGGAGCAGTGCCACGATCGCCACGCCGATCGGTATCGATCTGCGCTGGACGAATTTCGTCGAGCGGTACCAGAACGTCTGCTCGACCGGCTTGGGTGCGGGCTCGGGCCTGCCGAGCGCGCGGCGCGCCAGCCTGCGCACATCGAAGGCGTCAAGCCGGTCGCCGAGCAGGGCGATCGCGGCCGGGGCGACCACGATCGCGGCCGTCGCCGCGAAACCCACCACCGCGATCCCGGCGTAGGCGAACGACTTCAGGAAGTACATCGGGAACAGCACCATCGTCGCCATCGACAGTGCGACGGTCAGCGCGGAGAACAGCACGGTGCGGCCGGCGGTCGCCATCGTCCGGATCAGTGCGCGGTCCCGGTCGGCGCCGTCGGCCAACTCGTCGCGGAACCGGCTGACGATGAGGAGGGTGTAGTCGATCGCCAGCGCGAGACCCATGGCGACGGACAGGTTCAGCGCGAAGATCGACACGTCGGTGACCATCGTGAGCAGCCGCAGTACCGCCATCGTGCCGACGATCGCGAACGCGCCGACCGCCACCGGGAGCGCCGCGGCCAGCAGCCCGCCGAAGACCCACACCAGCACCGCGAAGCTGAGCGGAATCGCGATCAACTCCATTGTGAGCAGGTCTTTTTCGGTCTGCCTGTTGATCTCGACGTACGTCATCGCCTCGCCACCGGCGCGGACGGTCACGCCGTCGCGGTCGTACACCAGTTGATCGGCGAGCGCCTTCGCGTGTTTCTGCGCGCCGCTCTCGCCGCCGGTGATCCCCGCGATGATGAGCCCGGTCCTGCGGTCCTTGCTGAGCAGCGCCGGGGCCGCCTCGCGGGGCGCGGTCCACGCGGACGTCACGCCGGCGACATTCGGGGAGCCCTCGAGTTCGGCGGTGATCGCGGTGCCGACGGCGGTGGCCGCCGGCCCCTGCGCGCCATCGTCGGCCGTCACGGTGATCATCAGATCCATATCGCCCTGGTCGAACTTGTCGACGAGGGTCTGGGTGGCCCTCGCCGACTCCGACGTCGGGTCCTGCAATCCGCCCGCGGACAGCGTCTGGCTCACCGGGATGCCGAAGAGGCCGGCCGCCACCACCACCAGGGCCGCGATCACGATAATCCGTTGTGGCGAGGCGATCGCCGATCTGGCAATTCGTGTCAGCACGTACGCGTCCTCTCCCCGACCGGTCAGCTACGTGTAACCACGGGGCAGGTCGCTGAATCTTTCAAACTCGTGACCCCTGGTTCCGCGATGAGGAGTGACTCGCCGACGGGTCTAGACGATGATGGGAAGAGCTCCCAGGTAACCCACACCAAGAGGTCGGAGACCATGGCCAGCACAGATGTCAGAGACACCGTCGTCACCCCCGTGCCCACCGGCACCGATATCGCACTGCTCGTCCTGCGCCTGGGGGTGGGCGCGACGATGCTGCAGGCCGGCCTGATCAAGGCCCTCGACTTCACCACCGTCGTCGGTTTCATGGAATCCGGCGGGTGGCGACTGCCGGCGCTGGGGGCGTTCATGGTCACCGCGTCGGAGACGCTCGGCGGCATCGGTCTGCTGCTCGGTGCGCTGACGCCGCTCGCGGCCGCAGCGGTGATCGCCGCCATGATCGACGCGTGGGCGGTCAACGTGTCCGGTGCGGCGTTCTGGTCCGACCCGTTCAACGTGCCGTTCCTGGTGGCGTTCGGCGCGACGGCGTTGCTGTTCGCAGGGGCGGGCGCGTACTCGGTCGACGCCCGGGTGTCCCGCATCCGCTGGACGACGCGGACCGCGGCGATCCTGCTGGGGCTGGCGATCGCCGCCGCCGTCGTGACCTGGATCGCGCTGAACGGGACGAACCCCATCCACTTCACAGCACCTACTGGCTAGAAACCTACCCAGAAGTAGTATTGCCACCATTTTCCGAATCGTGACTCAAAGATTCCTTAATGGAGACCCATACGCTCAGTGTCATGTGGATCGACGACACCAGTGCCGATGTCATCAAGGTTGATTTCGAGGCGCTCTACCACGGCGATGTCCTGGTAGAGGGCGACACCTCGGAGCAGCTCGACGATTGGACCCCGCTCGCTCAAGCAGGATGAACACGCGCGCCCTTCCGGGGCGCGCGTGTCCGTCAGCTGTTTGCCGGCCCGTGCGCGGTCAACGGTTGAACCGTGTCAGGCGGGGACCGTCTCGTCAGCTGGCTTGACCATGCCGGCCAACCGCCCGGTGATCAGTTGCTCGGCCTCCTCGACCATCCGGCTGACCAGATCGCCGACCGTCGGGATGTCGTTGATCAACCCCATCGACGTGCCCACGCTCCAGATTCCGGCGTCCAGATCGCCGATCTCGTAGACCTTGACGCCGCGCTTGCCGGCGACCAGATCCTTCACGTCCTCGAACTGACCACCCCTGTTGAGGATCTCCACGACTTCGCGCGACACGGTGTTGCTCGCCACGCGGGCGGTGTTGCGCAGCGGCCGGAAGATGAGCTCCGTGTCGAGTTCGGTGCCCGCCACGATCGCTTCCTTGACGTTCTGGTGGATGGCCGACTCCGCGGTGCACATGAACCGCGATCCCATGTTGATGCCGTCCGCGCCGAGTGCCAGCGCCGCGACCAGCCCGCGGGCGTCGGCGAATCCGCCGGACGCAATCATCGGGATGTCGATCTTGGCCGCCGCGGCGGGGATCAGCACCAGACCCGGGATGTCGTCTTCGCCGGGGTGACCGGCGCACTCGAAGCCGTCGATGCTGATGCCGTCGACGCCCAGGCTCTGCGCCTTGACCGCATGGCGCACCGACGTGCACTTGTGCAGCACCTTGATGCCGTTGTCGTGGAACATCGGCAGGTGCGGCGCCGGGTTGGAACCCGCCGTCTCGACGATCTTGATGCCGGCGTCGATGATGACCTGGCGGTACTCGTCGTACGGCGGCGGGTTGATCGTCGGCAGGATCGTCAGGTTCACGCCGAAAGGTCTGTCGGTGAGATCCCGGCACCGGGCGATCTCGTTCGCCAGGTCGGCGGGCGTCGGCTGGGTCAGCGCGGTGATGAACCCGAGCGCACCCGAGTTGGCGACCGCGGCCACCAGTTCCGCGCGACCGACCCACTGCATACCGCCCTGGACGATCGGGTGCTCGACACCGAACGTCTCGGTGAACTTGGTGGTGATCGCCATCAGCTGTCCTCTCGGCTCTTCGCGCAAGCGCTCATCGCGGCGCCATCCGGATCGCGCCGTCGAGGCGGATCACCTCGCCGTTGAGCATCGGGTTCTCGACGATGTGGGTCGCCAGGGCTCCGTACTCGTCGGGGTCACCGAGCCGCGCCGGATGCGGCACCTGCTTGCCGAGCGAGGCCTGCGCCTCTTCGGGCAGCGAACCCAGCAGCGGGGTCTTGAACAGACCGGGGGCGATGGTGACCACGCGGATCAGGTCGCGCGACAGGTCGCGGGCGATCGGCAGGGTCATCCCGACGACGCCGCCCTTGGACGCCGAGTAGGCGGCCTGGCCGATCTGGCCGTCGAACGCCGCGACGGATGCGGTGTTGATGATGACCCCGCGCTCTTCACCGATCGGATCGGTCTTGGCGATCCGCTCGGCCGACAGGCGCAGCACGTTGAAGGTGCCGATCAGGTTGACCTGGATGACCTTGGTGAACTCGTCGAGCGGGAAGGCGCCGTTCTTGCTCAGCGTCTTGATCGCGTTGCCGATGCCGGCGCAGTTGACGTTGATGCGCACCGGGCCCATCTCCTCGGCCGCGTCCAGCGCTGCGCTGACCTGCTCGGGGTCGGTGACGTTGGCTTGCACGAACTTGGCCCGGTCGCCGAGTTCGGCGACGGCCTCCTCACCCTTGAGGTCGATGACCACGACGGAGGCGCCGCGATCGAGCAGCCGCTTCGCGGTGGCCAGGCCGAGACCGGAGGCGCCACCGGTGATGACGGCGACGGCATCTTTGATTTCCACTCGCACATACCTTTCTATTGGTTGAGGTCGACCGTTCGAATCAGACCTCGGGATCAGACCCAGTCGTTGAGAACGGCTTCGGTGTCCGCCCCGGGAACCCCGGGCGGGGTCGGGGTCGACGGCGCGGTCCGGGAGAACCGTGGTGCGGGCGCCGGGAAGAGGAAGTCACCGTCGCGATAGAAGGTGTCGCGTTCGGTGTTGTGCGGTTCGCTCTCCACCTCACCGAACGACAGCACCGGCGTCACGCACGCATCGCTGCCGGCGAAGACCTCCGTCCAGTGATCCCGGTCGTGTTCGGCGAACGCCTCGGTCAGCCGGGCACGCAGTTCCGGCCAGCGGCTCATGTCGTTCTGGTCGGGCAGCGCGGCCGGGTCGAGGCCCAGCTTGTCGAGCATCGCGGCGTAGAACTGCGGTTCGATCGCGCCGACGGCGACGTACCGGCCGTCTTTCGTCTCGTAGGTGTCGTAATAGGGAGCGCCGGTGTCGAGCATGTTGATCCCGCGCTCGTCGGACCACATCCCCATCGCGCGGAAGGCCCACATCATCTGCGCGAGCACGCTCGAACCGTCGACCATGGCGGCGTCGACCACCTGGCCCTTGCCGGACCGTTCGCGCTCCCACAGGGCGGACAGAATGCCGACGAGCAGGAACATGGACCCGCCGCCGAAGTCCCCCGCGAGGTTCAGCGGCGGCACGGGGCGCTCGCCGGCGCGGCCGACGGCGTGCAGCACACCGTTGAGGGAGATGTAGTTGATGTCGTGGCCGGCCTGCTGACTGCGCGGCCCGGTCTGGCCCCAGCCGGTCATGCGCCCGTAGATCAGCCGTTCGTTGACCTTCGCGCAGTCGTCGGGTCCGAGGCCCAGCCGCTCAGTGACGCCCGGGCGGAAACCCTCGATGAGCACGTCGGCCTTGGCGATCAACCGCAGCACGAGTTCGCGGCCCTCGTCGGTCTTGAGGTTGGCGCCGACCGATCGCCGGTTGCGCAGCAACTGATCTCGCCCTTTGGTGGGGATGCCCGGGCCTTTGCCCGGCCGTTCGATGCGGACCACGTCCGCACCCAGATCGCCGAGGATCATCGCCGCGTGCGGACCCGGGCCGATACCGGCCAATTCCACGACACGCAGCCCCTGCAGTGGTCCCGCCATTTCTACCGCCCCTTCGGAGTAGTTGACCGCGACATAGCTTACTTGTATAACCTTCTCGACCGGCCACGGGCCACGGCCCCTCATGCGAAGGTGTAGCCATGACGACCACCGACCTGACCGTGACGCTCGACGACGGGGTGCTGTCGGTGACGCTCAACCGGCCGGACAGCCTGAACTCGCTGACCGCCGAGATGCTCAACGGAATCGCCGATGCGCTCGACCAGGCCGCGGGCGACCCCGCGGTGAAGGTGGTGCGACTCAGCGGTGCGGGGCGCGGGTTCAGTTCCGGCGCCGGCATCAGCGAAGAGGACCAGAACAAGAAGTCGGAGATCGGCATGAACGCCGTGCTCGACGCGGCCAATCGCGCGGTGCGCGCGATCGTGGCGGCGCCCATGCCGGTGGTGGCGGTGGTCCAGGGGCCGGCGGCCGGTGTGGGGGCCTCACTGGCGTTGGCATCTGACGTCGTATTGGCTTCGGAGAAGGCGTTTTTCATGTTGGCGTTCACCAAAATCGGATTGATGCCCGACGGTGGCGCCTCGGCTCTGTTCGCGGCCGCGGTGGGGCGCATCCGCGCGATGCGGATGGCGCTGCTCGCGGAGCGGATCTCCGCGGCCGAGGCCTACGAGTGGGGTCTGGTCACCGCGGTGCACCCCGCCGAGGAGTTCGAGGCCTCGGTGGACAAGGTGTTGGGCTTGTTGAAGTCCGGTCCGGCGGTGGCGCTGCGGAAGACCAAACAGGCTGTCAACGCGGCGACGCTGGCCGAACTCGAAGGCGCACTGGGCCGGGAGACCGAAGGGCAGTTGGCGCTGTTGGGGTCGCATGATTTCCGCGAGGGCACGCGAGCGTTCCAGGAGCGCCGCGCGGCATCGTTCACCGATCACTGAGCGCAACGTGCCCTGAGCACGAAAATCGTTGGACTGCCGCACCGTCCGTCGGCCACCATCGTGGCATGAGTACGTCCTGCCTCGAGCAACCGGCGCATGGCGCCGGTCGATGGCGCGTGCTCGCCCCCTTCGCCTCCCGCGAGTACCGGCTGTTGATGGCAGCGGTCTCGCTGTCGATCTTCGCCGAAGGGATGTGGACGGTCGTGATGGCGCTGCAGGTCATCGCACTCGACAACGATCCTGCCGCGCTGTCCCTGGTGGCGACGTGCCTCGGCGCCGGGCTGGTCGCATTCGTCCTCGTCGGCGGAATCGCCGCGGACCGATTCAGCCAACGCGCGATCATCATCGTCGTCGAAGCGGTGAACCTCCTAGCTGTCAGCACCGTGGCGGCGCTCGGAGTGCTTGGCACACTGCAAATTTGGCATCTCGCGCTGGCGGCGGCCACCCTCGGCGTTGCCGCGGCGTTCTTCTTCCCCGCCTACAGCGCGATCCTGCCGCGCATCCTGCCCGCCGAACAGTTGTTGGCCGCCAACGGCGTTGAGGGCGTCATACGGCCGGTGTTCCAGCGGTCGGTCGGGCCCGCGGTGGCCGGCATGGTGGTCGGCGCGACGCTGCCCTCGGTCGGCGCGGTCGTCGTCGCCGTGCTCTTCGGGCTCGGACTGCTGCTGCTGCTGGTGGCGACGCGACCGGCGGACGCTGCGCCGCAACCGGCGACGAAGTCACGTGTGCTGCACGACCTGCGTGACGGGTTCCGCTTCATGCTCCGCACCCCGTGGCTGCTGTCGACGTTGTTGTTCGCCAGCATGTTCGTGCTCGTGGTGCTGGGACCGATCGAGGTGCTGCTGCCGTTCATCGCCCAGCAGCGTTTCGAAGACGGCGCGCGCACCTACGGCTTCATCCTGGCGTTCTTCGGGGTGGGCAGCGCACTGGGTGCACTCACCGTGTCGTCGATGCGGATGCCGCGGCGCTACCTGAGCGTGATGATGACGATGTGGGGTGCGGGGTCGATACCGCTGGTCGTCGTCGGGACGACGTCATCGTTCCCGGCGATGGCCGCCGCAACGTTCGTCGTCGGCGTGACCGACGGTGCGGGGATGGTCATCTGGGGGACGCTGCTGCAACGGCGCGTGCCCACCGAGATGCTCGGCCGGGTCTCCAGCCTCGACTTCTTCGTCTCGCTGGCCTTCATGCCGGTGTCGTTCGCGGTCGTGGGCCCGCTGTCGAAGGTGGTCTCGATGGAGACCATCTTCATGGTGGCCGGGGTGGCCCCGGTGCTGCTGGCGGCTGTCGCCGTGACGGCGGCGCGGATGCCCCGCGACGAACTGGCGCACCCGCTGCGTTAGACGCCGAAGATCGGGGGAAGTGCGAGCACCATGACCAGACCCCAGAAGAAATGGGTGAGCATGGGTGCGAGCACTCCCCCGGTCGCGCGGCGTTCGAGCGCACAGACGGTGCCCAGCACGATCGCCGCGATAGCGAGCATGAAGTTCTGGGTGCTCACACCGGTCACCACCACGTACACCGCCGTCGACCACAGCACCGCCCACCAACCGTTCCAGCGGTTGCCCAGCGAGCTGTACAGCGCACCCCGGAAGAACAGTTCCTCGGCCAGGCCGTTGACCACGGTGATGATGACCACCAACCACAGCGCGCCGACGTTGGCGTGCTCGAGTACGCGAACGGCGTACTCCCGCATCAGCGGAATCTCACGGGCCACCAGCCCGGCGACCAGGAACGCAGCGCCCAGAACCAGCCCGACCCCGGTGCCGGTGATCACCGGCCGCTGGTTGCGGCCGCGAACACAGATGCGGCCCAGATGAAGTGGGCCGGACAGGAACGCGCCGGCGGTCCACCAGACCGCCAATCCGGCTGTGAACCAGTAGAAGTCGGTATCCCCCGGCGGAATCGACAGTGAGTAGCCGAGCAGCCCGAAACCGATGACCACGAAGATCGCGACGAGGATCCGGCGCCGGCGGATCACCGCGGGCCACTCCGCGGCCGGGGTGGCAACGCTGGCGACGACGTTGCGCGCCTCCCGGAACATGCCGGTCCGTTCGTCGCACGGCGCGGGGGTCGGTGTCGACTCGTGGGTTTCGGTCATGCCTAATGCCCTTTCGGTACCAGGTTGACGAGGGTGTCCAGGCCGGTGCGAACCGCGGCGGCGACCGGTCCGGGGACCAGGCCGAGCAGTGCCAGCGCCGGCCGGGCGATGGGCGGGATGACGGGGCGAACCAGGCGGGTGATGCGTTCGTTGTCCCCGCCCGCCCAGTCCGGATCGGTGTCGGCGAGGTGGTGGACGTCGACCAGCCTGTTGACCGGGCGTGGCCGTTGTGGCGCCACGGCCCGCCTGATCGCGTCGTCGATGCCGGTGAGCCCGCCTGCCGGATCGGCGACGATGTCCCGCAGACCGTCCTTCGAGGCGGTCATCGGGTGATCCAGCGATTCGATCAGATCACCGGCGAGCCCCCCGGGCACCGGGAGAATCAGGCCGCTGAGGTGGGACACCACGGAGGTGTCGATACCGCGGACGGGCAGCGGGGCGCGCCGCCTACCTGCCAGCCGCGCGTACTTCTGCAGCAGCTCGCCGTAGGTGGTGGTCTCCGGGCCGTGGATGTCGTAAGCGCCTGCGGGGACCTTCTCGGTGTCGGCGGCGGCGACCAGATAGTGCAGCGCATCCCGGATGGAGATGGGATCGATCGGGTTGCCCGCCCACTTCGGCATCGGCAGCACCAGGAACCGATCCCCGACGTACCGCAGCATCTCGAAGGACGTCGACCCCGCGCCGATGATGATCGCCGCCCCCAGCCACACCACGTCCGGACCGCCCGGGACGCTCAACGCCTCGGCGACCTCGGCACGCCCGGCCAGATGCTCGGAGAGGGTGTCGTCGGTGGGGACGAAACCCCCCAGGTAGACGATGCGCTGAACCCCGGCCTCCCGGGCGGCCTCGGCGACGTTGGTCGCGGCCTGATTGTCGGTGTCGCGGAAATCCGGCTGACCGATCGCGTGCACCAGGTAGTAGATGACGTCGACGGGCCCCGCATCGACCAGCGCCTGTTTCACCGACTGTGGTTGCTGCGCGTCGAGTGCGACGGACGTCACATCGTCGTACCACCCGAATTCACGGAGCCGGTCGGGGCTGCGGCTGGCCACCACCACATCTGCGCCCACGTCGACAAGGGCGCTGACCAGCCGTGATCCGACATAGCCGGTGGCACCGGTGACCAGGATTCGCAGCTTTTTCACCGTAGGTAGATACCCGGGTCGGGCGAACGGGAACCGTCCGATCGTCGTTTGCTGATGACGGGTCACGACGGCTAGCGGTGGGCGTCGACCAGGTGCTGGTAGAGCACGGCGTTGGTGCGATTGCCGTCGATCTCCTGCTCGCTCAGTTCGCGACGGACCTTGCCGGGCACCCCCGCGACGAGTGAGCCGGGCGGAACCTCGACGCCCTGGGCGACCACGGCTCCGGCGGCGACCAGCGAGCCGCGGCCGATTCGTGCCCCGTTGAGGACCACGGCGCCCATGCCGATCAGGCAGCCGTCCTCGATGGTGCAGCCGTGCAGCACCGCGTTGTGCCCGACGCTGACGTCGGCGCCGATGGTGGCGGGGAAGCCCGGATCGACGTGAACGGTCACGCCGTCCTGGATGTTGCTGCCTTCGCCGATCTCGATGGGCTCGACCTCGGCGCGCAGGGTGGCGCCGTACCAGACACTGGCCCTCGCTGAAAGCTTCACCCAGCCGATCACCGCGGCGTTCGGCGCCACCCAGGACGTGTCGTCGAATTCGGGTGTGTGGTCGCCCACGGCGACTATCAGCGGTTCCGGCATGGCCGTCATCGTAAGCGGCCGGGCACAGCTGTGAGACAACCAACGCGACAATCGGGAAGATGCAGGTCAGAGCCGTTTCTCCGGTTCTGTCCCGACTGCCCGACTTGGCCGTTACCAATCTGTGCCCTTACGATCCGAGACGGCGCCGTACAGGTAGCCGGTTCGACGCCGCCCATCGGCGGGCGTCCTGACGAGCTGAGGAGCCGTTCGTGAAGACCCGTACCAAGACAATGGGCGCCGCCCTGAGCATCGCCGCGATCGCGGTGTCGCTTCCCCTGTCGGTCACCGCATACGCCCAGCCGGCGGAGCCGTCGACGGTGGAGGCTCCGCTGCCCAACCTCGAGGGCGACTGCGATCCGTTCCGGGCCGCCGTGCCGACCTGGAAGACCTTCATCAACCAGCCGGTGAGCCAGGTGCTCGCCCAGATCCCGGACATCAGCACCTTCAGCTCCGCGGTCTCCGGCGGGCTCAACCCCGCGGTGAACGTCGCCTCGGTGCTCGACAACGGCCCGTACGTCGTGTTCGCCCCGACCGACGAGGCGTTCGCGAAGCTGCCGCCCGCCCAGCTCGACGCGCTGAAGGCCGACCCCGCCGCGTTGACCGACCTGGTCTACTACCACGTGTTCCTCGGCCTGCTCGGGCCCGGCGATGTGAAGGGTCAGCGCGCCACGCAGCAGGGCGCCGACATCAACGTCGAGGGCACCAACGGCGACATCAAGGTCAACGAGTCCGCGAAGGTGATCTGCGGCGGCATTCCGGCCGCGAACGCCCGGATCTACCTGCTCGACACCGTGCTCGACCCGACGGCAGCGCCGGAGGCGATCACTCCGTCGGGCACCTCGTCGACCTCGACCACGCCCACCACTCCGACGACGGAGCCTGGCCCGCTGCCCGCTGAGGTGGCTCCCGCCGCCCCGGCCGACATCCCGGCTGCCGACGCCCCGATCGGCTGAGCCCTCTGCGCGAGTTCTCGCGCGAGCAGACACAGAATCGCCCCTTTTCCATGGAAAAGGGGCGATTTTGTGTCTGCTCGCCGGACTTGAGCCCGGGTTAGACGCCCAGGTCGCGGCCGATGATCTCCTTCATGATCTCGGTGGTGCCACCGAAGATCGTCTGGATGCGGCCGTCGACGTAGGCCCGCGCGACGCGGTACTCCAGCATGTAGCCGTACCCACCGTGCAGCTGCACGCACTGGTCGACGACCTTCTTGGCGACCTCGGTGGCCCACCATTTGGCCTTGGCGGCTTCCACGGCGGTCAGCTCATCGTCGACGACGCCCTGCAGGCAGCGGTCGATGTACTGCTCGGTGACGTCGAGTTCGGTCTCCATCTCGGCGAGCTTGAAGCGGTTGTGCTGGAAGCTGCCGATGGGCTGGCCGAACGCCTTGCGGTCCTTGGCGTACTGCAGCGTCTCCTGGAAGACCGCGCGGGCACCGGCGATGGCCGAGATGGCGATCGACAGCCGCTCCGACGGCAGGTTGGTCATCAAGTGGTAGAAGCCCCGGCCCTCCTTGCCGAGCACGTTGGCGTTGGGCACGCGCACGTTCTCGAAATGGAGTTCCGAGGTGTCCTGGGAGTGCAGGCCCATCTTGTCGAGCTTGCGGCCGCGGCTGAAGCCCTCCATGTCCCGCTCCACGACCAGCAGCGTGAAGCCCTTGTGCCCGGCTTCGGGATCGGTGCGGGCGACGACCACGCACAGGTCGCAGTTGATACCCGAGGAGATGAACGTCTTGGAGCCGTTGACGATCCAGTCGTCACCGTCGCGCACCGCGGAGGTGCGGATGCCGGCGAGGTCGCTGCCCGCGCCGGGTTCGGTCATCGCCACCGCGATGATCGTCTCGCCGCTGGCGATGCCGGGCAGCCAGCGCTTCTTCTGCTCGTCGTTGGTCAGATCCTTGAAGTAGGGCCCGACGACGTCGTTGTGCAGGCTCAGCGCGGGGCCGTGCACGCCCGATTTGGCGGTCTCCTCGTCGATGATCGCATTGAACCGGAAGTCGTCCGAGCCACCGCCGCCGTACTCCTCGGGCATGTTGAACCCGATCAGCCCGTACTTACCCGCCGCGGTGTACGCCGAGCGGTCGACGATGCGCTCGGTTTCCCACTTCTCCTGATGCGGCACGAGTTCGCGCTCGATGTACTCCCTGACGGTCTCGCGGAACGCCTCGTGCTCGGCGTCGTAGATCGTTCGCTTCATGTTCTCCTACTTCGCTTTCCAGACCGGTTGACGCTTCTCGGCGAAGGCCAGCGGCCCCTCCTTGGCGTCCTCTGACTTGAGCACCGCGCCCATCTCGCGCACGGTGCGCGCCCATGACGGTTCCTCGTCGGCGATCACGCCGTCCTCGGCGCCGTAGGCCACGCGCTTGCTGGCCCACACCGCCAGCGGTGCGTTGACGGTGATCCGTTGGGCCAGTGCGAGTGCCGCGTCGAGGACGGTGCCGTCGGGCACGACCTCGTTGACCAGACCCCACTTCAGCGCGTCGACCGACGTCATCGGCTCGCCGGTGAAGAGCATCTCCATCGCCACCTTGCGAGGCAGGTGATCGACGATGCGGAACACCCCGCCCGCGGCGGCCATCAAGCCCCGCTTCACTTCCGGCAGACCGAATTTCGCGCGTTCCTCAGCCACCACCAGATCGCTGGCCAGAGCGAGTTCGGAGCCGCCGCCCAGCGCTGTGCCGTTGACCGCGGCGATGGTCGGCTTGTCGATGAAGTGGTGGACGTAACCGGCGAAACCCCATTCGGGATGGTCGGGGTGGTACAGATTCTCACGCCGGTAGATCGCCTTGAGATCGGCTCCGGCGCAGAAGGACGGACCAGCGCCGGTCAGCACCACCGCACGCACTTCGGCGTCGTCCTGCGCCTGCTGCAGTGCGTCGCCCACGGCTGTGCTGACCGCGCCGTTGACGGCGTTGCGGGCCTCGGGCCGGTTGAGCGTGATGATGAGAACGTTGCCCCGTCGCTCGGTGAGAGCGGCGGGGGCGGTCGCTGTTTCGGTCACAGCAGCTCGAGGATGGTGGCGTTGGCCTGACCGCCGCCTTCGCACATGGTCTGCAGACCGTACTGAATACCGTTGTCCCGCATGTGATAGAGCAGCGTGGTCATGATGCGCGCACCCGAGCCGCCGAGTGGGTGGCCGAGCGCGATGGCGCCGCCGTTCGGGTTGAGCTTTTTCTCGTCGGCACCGATGTCCTTGAGCCAGGCCATCGGAACAGGCGCGAACGCCTCGTTCACCTCGAACGCGCCGATCTGGTCGATGCTCAGCCCGGAACGCTTGAGCGCCTTCTGGGTGGCCGGGATCGGGGCGGTCAGCATGATGACCGGGTCGGCCCCGGCGAGCACCGCGGTGTGCACCTTCGCAAGCGGTTTGAGGCCGAGTTCCTTGGCCTTCTCGGCGGACATGAACAGCAGCGCCGCCGAACCGTCGGAGATCTGCGAGGAGTTCCCGGCGTGGATCACGCCGTCTTCCCGGAACGCCGGCTTGAGCTGGCCCATCTTCTCCAGCGTGGTGCCACGACGGATACCCTCGTCCTTGAGGATAGTGTTGCCTTCAGCATCCTTGATCGCGACGATCTGGTCGTCGAACGCGCCGGAATCCTGTGCGGCAGCGGCCTTCTCGTGTGAGTTCAGCGAGAACTGGTCGAGGTCGGTGCGGCTGAAGCCCCACTGCTCGGCGATCATCTCGGCGCCGACACCCTGATTCGGGGTCTGCTGGTAGCGGTCCTTGAAGCCCTGCGGATAGGGGTTGCCGCCGCCCGCCAGCGAGGCGCCCATCGGCGTGCGCGACATCGACTCGACACCGCCCGCGACCACCACGTCGTAGTGGCCGGCGACCACGCCGGCCGCGGCGAAGTGCACCGACTGCTGGCTCGAACCGCACTGCCGGTCGACGGTCACGCCGGGCACGGTCTCCGGCCAGTTCGCGGTCAGCAGCGCGGTGCGCGCGATGTCGAGCGCCTGCTCCCCGGCCTGCATGACGCAGCCCCAGATGACGTCGTCGACGAGCGCCGGGTCGACACCCGCGCGCTGCACCAGACCGTTGAGCACCTGGGCGGACAGTTCGGCGGGGTGCACACCCGACAGTCCACCGTTGCGCTTACCGACCGGCGACCGGACGGCCTCGACGATGACGGCTTCAGCCATGACACTTCTCCTTCGAAGTCGATACCGCTCCACACGCTTGGACACGACGGTAGAGGACAAGGTTTACTAGGTCAACCTACTGGTTGGTGGGCTGGCTTGCGGTCCAGGAGCCCACCCAGATGGTTTACTGAGTTGGACAGCTGGCCGCCGGCCGGCGTCGGGTAAGCGGGAGGTCAGGTGGCTCGAACGACACCGCTGGCCCCCATGATCGGGGCCAGCCCCTCGACGACCGCCGTCCGCTCCCCCAAGACGGCGGAACTCGTCGCCGGCACCCTGCGCCGCATGGTGGTCGACGGCCAACTCAAAGAGGGCGACTTCCTGCCCAACGAGGCCGAACTGATGGCGCACTTCGGCGTCAGCAGGCCGACGCTGCGTGAGGCGGTGCGGGTGCTCGAATCCGAGCGCCTGGTGGAGGTCCGACGTGGGTCGCGCACCGGCGCCCGCGTGCGGGTGCCCGGTCCGGAGATCGTCGCACGCCCGGCGGGGCTGTTGCTGGAGTTGTCCGGCGCGACGATCGCCGACGTCATGACCGCCCGCTCCGGCATCGAACCGATGGCCGTGCGCCTGCTCACCGAATCCGGGGATACCGCGGCGTTCGACGAACTCGAGCAGACCCTGGACGAACACGTGGCCCAAGGCTGGGAATCCGGCCGGCTCGCGGAGACCACCGGTGACTTCCACCGGCGCATGGTCGAACTGTCAGGCAACGCCACGCTGACCATCATGGCGGGGATGCTCCACGAGATCACGGTGCGCCACACCGCGTTCGCGATGAAAGAGAGCAACCCGCCGTCGAAGGCCGACTACGAGAAGCTGATGCGGTCCTACCGCAAGCTGCTCCAGCTGGTGCGGTCCGGTGACGGCGCGGCGGCCGAGGCGCACTGGCGTAAACACCTCGACACCGCACGCGCACTGCTGCTGCAGGGCCTGGAGACGGTCAAAGTCCGCGACGTGATGGGCTGAGGAGCATTGCCGAGACTGCTGTGAGATCGCCTCACTGCGCCGATTCGTGATCTGACCGCAGTTTCGGCGAATCGGCACCGTCCTTCCGCCACGTCACATGCACCGGAATGTCGTCGGTCCACGGCTGTCCGGTCACCATGTCCGACACGTTGACGTAGCCGCGCTCGAACTCTCCGGTGGCCGCGTCGACCAACCGGTACTCCTGTCGCTGCCGGTGGATGGGTTGGGCGTCGAGGAGGATGACGCGCACCTCGCCCGGTTCGAAGTCACAGCGCTTCTGCATCGCCGCGATCAACTGCTCGTTGTGCATGTGGCCGTCGCCGAAGTTCCAGCCGACGGCGGTGCTGCACAACCGTTCCCCCTCGGTGATGACGTACTGGTCCTCGTTGCGTCCGGCGAGCACGTTGTGCACCAGTGTCAACAACGCCTTGCCGTGAGAGTTGAAGCCGCGGAACGCATATCCCTTGTACAGGTAGATCATCGCCTGCTCCGGGCTGCCGTAGACCCTCTCGAGTTGGGAGGTCGGCATGCTGGCGATGGCCACGAGTCCACGCTCGATCTTCTCGTTCGCCGACGGCTTGATGCACCACCACGAGGTGTCCCAGTTCCCCGCGTAGTACCGCATACCGGGCAGGAACGAGATCTTGCGGGGGAAGAGGTTTCCGAGCGCCACGGTGACCGCCAGCACGGCGAACAACACCACCGGTAGCGGTGTGCTCATCTCGGCCAGGCCGACGTCGGCATGGCCGACGAACAACGTCACCACACAGAACATCATGAAGACGTTCCACTCCAGCGGTACGCCCATCGGAATCGCCGACAGGATGCCGAAGTGGAAGACGAGCATGACGAATGCGGCGATCGCCGTCGGCCAGCCGCCGTGGCTGAACAGCAGCGCCAACGGCACCAACATCTCGATCGCGGTGCTGAAGTGGGCGATGACCCGCGAAACCCGGCCCGGTCGCAGGTCGTCGGGGAACTTCTCGAAGAACCTGCGCTTCAACGACTTGGTCCGGATCAGCGGGTTGTTCGACATCATCGTCGAGATCACAAACGGGAAGTGCTTGTTGAGCTTCGAGGTCGCCGCGCCCACCCAGATCGCGACGCACACGAGCTTCGCCGCCAGCAGCATGTCCACGCCGTAGCCGACGAAGAGGAACGCGACGGTGAACGAGCCGTAGACCTCACCGCGTGCCGCCAGGAAGATCACCTTGTCGCGCAGTCCCAGCACTGCCAGGAGTCCGAGGATGGTCCAGATCTGCCACAGTGGGAGCACACCGACCGTCGTCCCCAGCGCGGGAACCGGTCCGGTGCCGTCGGAGAACAACGCGACCAACAGCACCACGAGCAGCGCCCCGTAGAGCACGACGTCCAACGGGGTGCGGGTGTCGCCCTTGGTCAGCGGCACCCGGTCAGGCCAGGGTGGCAGCCGGATGGTGCCGGGCCGCAGCCAGTACAGGATCGAACCCAACGGCGGGAAGAACCGGTTGTTCAGCGGGCCGAATCCGCAGCCGAGGCCGACGACCTCGAACAGCATCGTGTACAGCACGACCTTCTGGAACACGATCGGTTCGGTCCACCACTGCGCCACGTCGGTGAAACCGTCGACACCTTTGGTGGCCAGCGCGAACAGATAGCCGCCGAGAATGTAGAGGAGGATCTTCACGACGTAGAACAGGTGCATCGCCACGGGGGTGCCGAATCCGACCTCGGCCCAGTGGTGGGCCATCGGCCGGATCTTCTCCGAGCGGGTGCCCTTGCTCCACTCGGCGAAGTCGACGACGGGCATGTCGGGCTTGAGGAATCCCATGGCGCCTAAGACTAGAACGCGTTCTAGTTACGCGGAATGGGTTACCCCGTTCCCGCGCGAGCAGACACAGAATCGCGTCGAACGGGCCCCACGAACGCGATTCTCTGTCTGCTCGCGGAAAGGGATCAGCCCGTCTTGGCCGGCGGACGGTAGAAGATCGCCAACTGGCCGATGCCGCCGCCGAGGCCCAGCGCCAGCGCGATCACCAGACCCCACCAGCCCTGCACCACATCCCACACCGCGGTGCCGTGGAAGAGGGCGTAGTCCAGGCTGAGCTTGCCCGGCCCGATAGCCGGGATGGCGACGGCCGCCGCCGCGAGCACGAGGTTGTACTCCCAGCCCTCCTTGACGATGAAGAACCCGTTCGCGCGGTGGACGGTCCACGCGGCGACCAACATGAGAGCAACGAAGCCGGCCGCCGGGACGGGGGTGAGCAGGCCGACCGCCAGGCCGATGCCCGCGGCCATCTCCGTGGTGGCGGCGATCCGGGCGTGGAACATGCCGGGCTTCATGCCGATGCTGTCGAACCAGCCGGCGGTGCCGGGGATCCGGCCGCCGCCGAAGAACTTGTTGTAGCCGTGGGCGGCCATGGTCAGACCCAGCACGACCCGCAGTAGGAGCACGCCGACGTCGTAGGCAGTCATGCAACAGAATCTAGGCCATGTGTAAGGCCGCCGACCACCCCACCTCGCTACGTGGGCCGGTCCAGCGCGGCGGCCAGGCGGGCGGCGTAGGCGTCGATGTCCCCGACAGCCGACTCTGCGCCGTGCACGCTGACCGCGACGGTGTCGCCGATGCCGTGGACGCCGTGTGTCAGCCCCATCATCGGCGACAACGTCGGGCAGGCGGTCGTCACCGCCACGGGGGTACCGCCGAACCGCAGGTCGGCGGCGCCGCGGTGGACGCTCGACACGACGGTGTTCCCGATCGCCATCGGTGAGCGGACGGCCGGGTCGAACGCCGAGGCGCCCCAGCGCACCAGCGGCGCCGGGACCGCCGCGGACGCCAGGCGGGCGGCCAGCATCGCGGGGTGCGCTGCCCGCGCTCTGCGCTGCGCGAGTTCGCCGGCGATGCGGGCGCAGCGTTCGTCGTGCGGCAGATCGGGGTGCAACCCGACCCCGACGTTGCCGAAGTGGTTGTGCGCCCGCCGCGGACCGGGGCTGGCCATCGGCACCTCGGCGCCCAACGTGGCCGGGTCGTCACCGAGTGTGCGCAGGTGGTCGGCCAGGGCGAGCGAGATGGCGGCGAGCACCGCGACGGTGACGGTGGCACCCGACAACTCAGCGCGAGGGCGAACCAGGACGCGAAGCCGCCGGGCGCCCTCCGGCCGGGCGTTGCTGCGCAGCACTGGGCGCGTATCCGCCTGCGGCGCAACGTATCCGGCGTCGACGTCGTGCATCAGCCGGCGGTGGGCGCGCGCCGCGCGGACCGCCCGCACCGGTAGCGTCGCGGATTCCCACGGCGCGACCGAAACCGCGGTGACCGGCGCATCGCGGCCGAACAACCACGCCGCCAGCGCCGCGTCCCGCACCCCGTCGGCCAGCGCGTGCGAGATCTGCACCACCGCGATGGTGCCCTCCCCCTCGACGCCGGGAATCCCGCGCACCGAAGGGAATACGTGCAGCCGCCACGCCGAGATCCGGGCGTCGAGCTGATCACCCGTCAGTGCCGTCACCGCCTGAAGGCATCCCGCCCAGTCGTCGACCGCATGGATGCGCACCTGACGGTCGTCCACGCCGCCGTCGACCCACTCCGGAAACCTCAACGAGCCGCGCTCTCGCACCCGCAGCCGCAGGTCCCCGCAGGCCCGTGCGCGGTCGAGGACGGCGGCGACCGCCTCGGCAAGATCCGCCGGCACCCCGGCGAACCCGTAGATCATGAATTCGTCGCTCGGAATCTTGGCCGACATCCACAGGTTCTGGGCGTCGACCATCGCGAGCCGCCGCGCTGTCATAGCGTCCGAGGTTAAGCTTCGCCGCATGCTTCCGGCCACCAGCAGCACCGGCGTCGCACTGGTCACCGGCGCGTCATCCGGGATCGGCGAGCAGATTGCCCGTGAATTGGCAAGGCGCGGTTACGGTCTGGCGCTCGTCGCCCGTCGCGCCGATCAGCTGCGCGCCCTGGCCGACGAGCTCGGCCCCACCGCGCACGCCCTGCCCACCGACCTGTCACGCCCGGCGGAACGCGCCGCCCTCCCCCACCGGATCGCCGGCCTGGGCCGTCAGGTCGACATCCTGGTGAACAACGCGGGTATGGCGAACCTGGGCCCCGTCGCGGCGTCCGACCCGGCAGCCGAGTTGGCGCTCGTCGAACTCGACGTCGCCGCAGTGGTCGACCTGTGCGCCAGGTTCGTCCCCGACATGGTGGCGCGCGGCCGGGGCGCGGTGCTCAACGTCGCCTCCGTCGGCGCGTTCGGTCCGGTGCCCGGGCAGGCGACCTACGGCGCGGCCAAGGCGTTCGTGCTGTCCTACACCCATGCGCTGCACGAGGAGTTGCGCGGCACCAACGTCTCGGCCGCCACGCTGTGCCCGGGGCCCGTCCGCACGGCCTTCGGCGAACAGGCGGGCATCCCCGACGACGAGGCCGAGAAGATGCTGCCGAAACTCCTGTGGGAGCAGCCGGAGTCGGTGGCCAGAGCGGCGGTCGACGGGCTGGCGTCGGGCCGGGCCGTCATCGTGCCCGGGGTGCCCAACCGGGTTGCGGCGGCACTCAATCACCTGACGCCGCGGCGGGTGTTGCTGCCCATGCTGGCCCGCGTCCACCCCGGGATGCGCAACGCCTGACACGCAGACCCGATGAAGCCGACGATGTGGCGGCTTCGGAGCGGTCCGCGACAGCGGGGAGGGCGGTTTCAGTCCCGTGTCGGAGACCAAGACGACTCTGGAGACTCACCGGCGCTGGACAACGACGACGTCTCCTCATCACTGAATGTCCTGGTGGGGTCCTCTTGGGGCCCGGGTTGGTCTTCGCGCGATGCGGAGACGGCGTCGGACTCGGCGTTGGTCGATTCACCTGCGGCGTCGGATTCGGAGTCGGTGTTGTAGTCGACCGTGATTACGCCGCCTCGTGTCCGGCTGACGTGAGTCCCGATCGACTGCCGCAGGTAGTCGTCGATGATCGCCTCGACGTCCAGCTCGAATGCGGCGTTGCGCGACAGCCACAACGGACCACGGGGCCGCGACGCCTCGAATTGCAGATCGGCTGCGCAGAAACCGCAGGCGCGCATGGTGCCGGCAAGAAGGTCGAGATTCATCGCCCGACCCTCGGACTTCAACATCCTCATGATCCGCCGTTCGGCGTGCAGGTCGACGGCCGTGGTCCGCGCCATGCCGTCCGCGTTGCGGTATTGCCGCGTATAGCGCTCAGCGGGAACGGCGACCCGACCATCCTTCAGCGCAGCGATGATCTTGTTGACCGTAGCCTCCCGGTCACCGACGTTTGAGCGCATCAAGTCCCGCAGGTTGTCCCAATGCCGGTCCTTCCTCGGATCGAGCGTCGCGACGCGGCGTTCGAGGATCCTTTCGAACTCCGACGCTGAAGCCAGGAGGGTTTTCAGTCGTTCGTTGAGCGCCGTGTCGTTCGACGAGACGTAGAGCGTGTCTTCGTCAGCGCCGAAGTAGGCCTGGACTTCGCTCTTGTTCTCCAGCTGATCCTTCAGCACTGTCGCGAACCATCGCAGCGCCTGTCTCGGCCGATCCTCTCGGTAAGACCTCGGTGGTCGGACCAAGTCCCCATTACGGCCGTACAACAGCGCTAGTTGCGTCGCCTTCGGGGGTTTGACGACGGCGGGGGCTTCTCGGTGGACTATGTACATACGAGCCGGTGCGTGTCCGGCGCCGGGTAGGGTCACCCTGATCATGTCCGGGCGTCGCGAATCGACGGGCTGACGTCCTTGGATCAGGTTGGTCATGCCCTCAAGCCGCGCGGTGAGCTCACGACGTAGGTAAGGGGTCGTGTCTCGGAGCTGCGTCTCCACAGCCGCCTGGTCACGAATCGATGGCCCCCTGTCGACCAGCAATATGAAGGCCGCCAACGTATCTGCGGTCATGCCAACAAGGGATCCCGCGGCGCGTGGCGACAGTTCAGGGTCCAGCCGCATTCGGGCGATGGCGCCCACGATCTGCTCGTCGTCGCGGCGTAGCACCTCGAGGAAGTGCGTTACCGTGAAGGCCAGCGGAAGGCTATCCGCTTGTGCGGCCTGCCCCATCTGGACCAATGACGCATGGATCTCATCCCGATGTTCCGCGTAGTCGGGCTGAGCCGTGAACCATTCGGGATCGATGCGCAGGCCGCCGGCGTCGGGCGCCAGGTACTTCGTCACCGTTGCCCGAGCCATGCCCACGCTCGTCCCGACGGCGAGCAGCGTGATGTGAGGATCAGCTGCTATCCGGGCCAGCGCAGCGGCCACCTTCGCGACCGACACGCTCGCCCCAGCGGCGACAGGACGATCCGCCGTCGTGGCATGCGGCATGTTCTGCGCGAGGGCGTCGTGACCCAGCTGGCTGAAGAGGCGACCGAGCTCCTCGCGCTGTTCTGCGTATCCGGGCAGCCTGGGCAGGGTCTCGCGAGGTTGCCGCCAATTGCCGTCCGTCGTAAGCAGTTCCGTCAATTTGTTCCCGGTATAGCCCGTCTGGTCCGCAAGGGTCAGAAGGAGTCTGCGCTTGCCCTTGCCCTTGGTTTGGGGGCCCTTGACGACCTCGTGTGTCTTTCGCAGCTCGATGAGCGATTGCAAAGCATGGACGAGGTTTGCTGCACTGAATGGCTTCGGCGCGGCCTGAGGTTCGGGCAACGGTTCGTCATACAAGCCGAGATCGCGAAGAAGGCCCGCGATGGCCTCGCGGTGCTCTTCGTAATCCGGCATCTGACTCAGCTCTTTCGGCAGATTGATCCTGGTGCCCTTACCCCAGGCGGAACCGGCAAGCCATCGCTTGGTCCTGGCGAGGCTGCCGGGATAGTTCCGGGCGATCTGAATACCTTTAACGTCGGGGTGTGCCATCTGATCGCGCAGCATGGCCTCCACCGTCGCGGCCGTCATGTCACTCGGCGTTGACGAGGCTGCCGGTCGCACTGCCGGAGCCCGCTTCGGCACGTACGCCGGTTCCTTCCCCTTGGTCGCTGCTGGCGTTGCGGTGTGCTTGCCAGTGTCGCTGGGCAGGCTGATCCTCGCTGCGTCCGACCCGCCCCGCTCCAGGTCGGGCCCGGTCCTCCTTGCTCGTTTGCCGCGGGCGTCCATGTCCGTGGGGCTCGGACGCCGTTTGGATGTCGATGGTGCAGCCGCTCGCATGCTTCTGGCGACAGGAAGGCCCCGCGGGCCGCCTGAGGAGGGCCGGGCGGCCGAGTCGCGGTAGTCATCACTGTCGGCACCGTCGTCCGAGGATTCAGACTCGCTGAAATCCGATTCGCCCTCCTCCTCTAGGGATTCAGGATCGCTGAGTTCGGAGTCATCGTCAGAGTCGGCTCCCAGGAGGTTGGGATTCATTGAGGATTCAGCGAGTCCGGTCGGATCGGAAGCCTTGACCGCGTCCGGGAAGGTCGTTTTGGAGTGGCCAGTGACTGGGGCAGGCCTAGCAGGTAGGGACGCCTGGAGGACTGTGGGCGTTGGTCCGGGGTGTTCGACGCCAATGCCGGCGTTCCAATGGTCCACCCCGTTGTGAAAGATGTTGACGGGCGGGGCATTCCTGAGTCCGACATCATGGGTGCCCGCCGTAGAGCGGTTCCGTAGGCGTACGCCAAGAGCGTGGGCTGTGAGCGCGGGAAACATTTCCCCCATATCGTCGGCCCAGGTGCTGGTGCTGGGTCGCCACGCCTGAATGGTGTCCAACAGCTGCTGGTGCTCTTCTGGAGTCAACGGCTGCTCCTGCCGTTGGACTCTGAGCGCCGATCGTAGGCCCTCGTCATCCACGATCGCGTCTACCGGGATGCCCACACCGCGCCGGCGCAGATAGTCTCGCTGGCTGGCGGGGCCGGCCAGTGTGCCCTGGCTCGAGCCGCGTCGGCTCCGTAGCGATACCTCGGACTCCGCCTGCCGACGTGCAGCGCTGATGGACACGGCGGGGTCGTTTTCGGAAATCTCCTCGGCACGGGCCTGGACCGTGAGCTCGCGTAAGTCCTCTGCACTCATCCAGTCAAGGGAGTGCACCGTGTGAACCCCAAGGCGAGCCAGTTGATTGCGCAGTTCGTCGGTGTTGGAACTGGCCAGCCAATCTTCGTAACGGTCCATCTGGGTGGGGCTGCTGCGGAACGGACGAAGCGCGTCTGACGGCAGATCTGCGGGCTCTCTGTTGAGCACCCATTCCATCACCAGTTGTCGCAAGCCTTCGGCGGCCTGAGACAGCGGCGACGATGCGTCGGAGACGGGCATGACGTCACTCGAGTCTCGGTTTGATGCCTGGTGGCTGATGAGTTGTTGGCGTACCTGCCGGTGCGCGTCGCTAGCGGAGGGGGCCCACCCCTGATGCATGGCAGGACTCCACTGCGCCGGGGGGGTGCTGGCCACCACCGAATACAGCAGACACCATCCGTCACCGGGCACCCGTAATTCGAAGATTTCGGCCGCGCCGTCATCGTCGGGGCGAGATGGCACGTCGTCAGGCGCGTTGGCCATCTCGACGTCCGAGTCCGACTCCTCGGCTCGGTGGCCGCTCGGCCCGGGTCTACCGGTGGTGCTGGGGTGTCCGTGATGGGCGCCGAAGCGGCTGGTGAGGTCTTTGTCGGTGAGGCTGTCCACGGAGGTGGGCAGCAGCGCGGACACCGGCCCGCCCGGGGTCGTCTGGACACCGGGCCAGGTCTGCGGATCGATCACCCGCCCTTGGGAGTTGATGACCACTGCCCGTACTGCGGGTGCTGAGGCCACCTCGGGAGGCACGTGTGCACCGGTGCGCTCGGTCGGCCGCTGCGGATCGGCCCACCGCACCCCCTCGGCGGTGACCCGCGCGGCCACCACGTGACCAACCTCCCCACGCAGCGGCGAGGCCATCACCACCACCGTGGAGCCCACCGGCAGACCCTCAGCCAACTGCCGGGCACCGGCAGCCCCGTTCACCTGCGCCCAACCACCCCCGGCCACCACCTGGTCCTGGGCGCCGCCCACTCCGCCCCGAACGCTGGCCACATCATCGGAAACCCCCAACGGGCGCACCCCACCGCGGTAGAGCTGATCGACCAACGCCCGCACCAACGGCCCACAATCTTGAGCGTCAACAGCCCGCCCCGGCGGCACCACCGCATCCACCACCGCGGCGAACTCCTCGGCGGACAACTCCACGGCCGCTCGAACAGCAGGGGTGCCCGCCGTGTCCGACGACCCGGTAGACGCGGCGACGGTGCGCTCCGCGGGATTCTCAGCGGGCAGCGCTGCGGTGGTGGTGTCCGCGCTTGTCAGCTCCGGTTGAGCGTCCACACCGTCATCGGACCGGTGGTCATCGTCTGTCGGGTTCGGTGTCGGTGGTGGTGGGGTTGGCCGGGGCAGGTGGGCGGTGGGGGTGTGGTCGCCGGGTACCAGGGCAGTAGCCGCGGGTGATCGTGGCGCTGAGACTGCGCCCATCGCGCCGCCCCACAAGTGATACAACCCCTGCAGCGCGGCGAACTTCGTCAGCTGGGTGGTCACGTTGACTTGGGTTGGCGTCCACCCCGCAGCGGCCAGAGCGGGCGGCATGCCCGTCACGATCGCGAACACGCCGCCAAGACCTGGAGCCAGAGTTGCGTGCGAGACCCAACCCGCCCTGCTGGCGACTGCGTCGGTGATCGCCTGCTGCACCGTGGAGCCGATGTTGTACGCGTAGGCTCCCGCCCGCTGCAGACCGCCGTACCACTGCTTGGTTAGCGGTGCGTGGAGGTAATCGATGCACTCCCCCAAGTCATCTCGGGCCAGGAAGAACTGGGATCCCGCCCGCCCAGCGCCGACCGCACGGTCGTTGAGGACAGCACGCATACCGCCCCCGCCCAGTATCGACCCGCCCACTGGATCGGCGACACTGTCAGCCAATGCCCGCGCGGTGGGCTGCCCGCTCAACTCCAACCCCAACATCAACGGCACCCGTAACCCACCATTGCGAACGAGACCCAGACTCAAACCCGCAGCGATCGACATGTCGGCGGCCGCTTGACCCGTCGTCGGGACGTTGGCCCCGAACAGCGGCGCAGGAATGAGGTCCTCAGCAGGACGGGTGAAATAGGCGTCACTGAAAGTCTTGTCCGCAGACGCACCAGCAGCCACATCCACCAACGACGCGAAGCCGCCCAACGCAGTCCCAGTCAGCAACCCCCGCACACCATCAGCTGCGCTCGGCCAACCCGCAGAAGCAGCGTTGAACGCCACATCGAAAAGACCGAAATTGATAGCGGCCCCGGCGACGTTGAATCCGTTGGATGAGGCCATGCCATGCAACACCGCCGTGCCCATGTCACGCCGCTGCACTTGCTGCAACAAGTCCACGAACTGCCCACGTGAACGAATACCCTTGTCGTGCAGCACCCGTGCCTGCCGAACCGTCAACGCTCTCAACGCCGGCACATCAGCTTCACTGGTACGCATCGAACTCAGCACGTACGCCACGCAGCCCAGCACATCATCGGGCAACCGAGCAGCCAACCCACTCCAAGAGATACGGGGATTGACCTCGCGAAACCCTGGCACCTGATCAGCATCCAACGACGCCAACCCTCCCGGCGCCCGTTCCCCAACCGCCGCGACCCTCGACCCCACCGAAGACACCACAAGTGGTTCACGTCCCACCGCCGTAAGCTCGATGTCCCCCGGCACTTCAGGCTCAGCGTCGGCCGCCGACTGCCGGTCACCGTGCTGCACAGAAACCTCGCCGGTGAACGCCGCCACCGGCAGCCCCAAACCACCCCCGCGGGACGGCCCCGCCTGAGCCTCACCCGCCCCACCCCCCAACCCACGGGCACCGACGTCACCGATGGTGGTGTGCCAGGTGGACGGGCCCGCCGCCGGGGGTGTCGGCTCGGCGTGGGACCCATCGAGTTCAGCGAGCAGCGCATCGAGATCCATGCCCAACTCGCGGGCACTCGCGCGCGCGGCATCCATCCGGTCCGACGCTGCGGCCACCTCTGCGGGCGACGCACGCCGATACTCGCTGGCGGCCTCGAACACCTCCTCGAACACCTCTTGGCGTTCCCGCACCGCCTCCTGCTCGGCCGTCACCCGGCCCTTGCCCTTCCCCCGCCCGCCCAGACCGTCCCGGCTGACCACGTCGGTGGTCACCGTCGCTGCAGAAGAAGGGGTGACGGTGACCACGGGTGGGGCATTGGCGGCGATATCAGCGGCGGTCGACGGAGTTTCAGCGGTGTCGGCGATCTCGGCGATCTCCGGGCCGGAGTCATTGGTGTGCGGCAGATGCTGCTGATCACTACCCAGGCCGGTCACGATTGTCCCGCCCAACCGGTCCCCACCGCGGGAATCGGGGACGGCACCCTCAACCGAGTGCGCCGCAGGCGTGCCGGCAAACCAACCCGTCACAGGGTTGCCGGGACGACCCAACGCCGGGGGCCAGGCGGTGACCGTGCCGTGCTGCCCATCGATGGCCCATACCTCATCACCGTCGAACAACGCGTTGAAACTGTGTGCCACCCCGTTGCCGAACTGGGCCACCACCACCGTGTGCGCCCCCACCCCCGCCCCACGCAGCTGCTCGGCGATCCCATCCGGATCGCTACTACGCAGCGGCAGTCCGGTTGCATCACCCACGTCCTGAGCCCGCAACTGCACCGGATGCGCCCGCCCGAAACTCGGCGTCCCCGAAAGCCGGTCGAAAACCGCCCATGTGGTGGGCCCACAATTGGTCAACCGCTCCCCGACCGGAGCCACCGACGCATCCCCATCATTGTTGATATCCCCGATCCAGCCCTCGACATCTACCCGAGACTGCCCCGAGACCGGCAACGAAACCCGCACTGCCGCGCCAGATTCGGCCGAGAACCCCTCGTCGGCATCGACACCATCCATGCCACCAACACCACCGCCACGGCCACTCGGCAACCCCGACACCACACCCCGCAGCGTCGGCGGGTCTGCTTCTGTGCCCGCGTCCTCAGGGCCAGCCTCCGAGGTCAACGACCCGGCAGACGCCGCGACGGTGCGCTCCGCGGGATTCTCAGCGGGCAGCGCTGCGGTGGTGGTGTCGGTGTCGGGGTGGGTGGTGGTGGTGTGCCAGCGGGAGGGGCCCGCCGCGGGGGGTGTCGGCTCGGCATCGTCGAGTGCGGCCATGTAGGCATCCCAGGTATCGGTTTCGTCCTGGCGGGGGGAATTCGCGGATGCCTCGCTACTGCTGGATGCGGCCGGGGAGTCGGTGTCGTCGGGGGCTGGCCGGCCACCGTGGGGGCCTTGGATCACTCTGGGGGCGTCGTCGTTCGGCAGGTCGGGGTTGAAGTGCTCGTTGGTGACGACGGGACCGTATCCGGGTGGTGAGGACGGTGATCGTGCGGCGGCAACGCTGGCGGGCTCTGCCGGGGGGAGTATCTCGACCGCTGAGACGATGTTCTCGCGCCGGATCCCACCGGGGAACGAGATTTCCTGTTGATACCAGGACGGGTCGCGGCCGGCCGTTTTGTTGACGTCGACCCCTCCGGGCGCGTCGATGGTGTAGCGGAACCTTCGTTCATCCGGTTGGGGTGGCAGGTAGCTGAGCTCGGGGTTGCGGGTCGTGGAGATGAAATTGAACACCTTGCTCATACCGCGAGTGGCGGGGTTGATCGCGAAGCCTTCGTCGAAGATCACCTCCGGGGGGCGGGTGTCTTCTCGGTACAACAGGTCATGGTCGTCACGGAAGTACAGGGCGTCTTCGGCGTTGTCGACGGCGTAACCGCCGCGCACGTCGGTCGGATCGACGGACGGGTCGATCTGGGGGCTGGGTCGTGGCGGGGCGGGCGGGTTGGCTGCGAGTTGTTCGCTCAGCGTTGCCCAGCTTTCCGCCAGTGCGGGGTGTAGCGGTAGGTGGGTCACCGCGTCGATCGGCACCCACCGATGTGAGCCCTCGTCGCTCGAGGCGGCCCTGAGCGGGTAGGGGGCGTCAGCGATCACCGTGGAATAAGTCCAGTCGATCCCTGGTGCCCGAGCGCTCACAAAGTCTGTGCGCACGCGGAATCGGTTGCCTTGCAGCCCCGTTTCTTCGGCTGTCTCGCGCAGCGCGGCCTGTTGCACGGTTTCGTCGCGGTTGCGGGCCCCGCCGGGGAGTGACCAGGTGCCGCCCTGGTCAGACCACTGCGCCCGGCGCTGCAGCAGCACCATGGGTACACCCTCGGAGTTGTACGCGCGCAACAGCAATCCCGCAGCGCCATAGCGGCCCCAATGTGACACACCGTCGGCGTCTTCGACCCAACCGTCACCGTCCTGGTCATCCTCAGCGAGGTGCGGCCACCCCGACACCACACCGCGTCCCGTCGACGGGCCCGCCGCGGAGGGTGTCGGTTCGGATTCGGAGTCGTTGAATTCGGCGAGGAGTTGATCGGGGTCCATGTTCAGCTCGCGGGCCGCCGCGCGGGCGGCGTCGAGTCGGTCTGAGGCGGCGGCGCGGTCGTCGGGTTCGGCGTTGCGGTAGTCGCGGTCGGCGTCGATCAACTCCTCGTAGACCTCTTGCTCGTCGAGGAGTTGCTGATGCTCGTCGGTCGCCGGCCCCTTGCCTTTGCCTGAGTCGCCCTGCTCGGGGGCCGAGGAATCCACCGCCGATGAGTGTTGAGCAAGGGTGGCCACGAGGTCGCGGACGCGGATGCCGTCGGCATCGCGTAATTCGAGGCGCACGTTGTGGGTCTGGGCGTAGTCCTTGAGTTTGTTCATCAGCTCCGGCATGGCCCGGTCGCGCCCGCGGGTGAACCGTGCCATCTCGTCGACGTCGACAGATACGGCGTCGACGTCACGGAAGAAGTCGATCGGGGTGTGGAGCTGAGCCTCCAAGTAGTTCGTATCGGTGATTGCGCCGGCTCCGGATCGTTCCTTCTGGCGCTCGAATCCTTGGCCGGTGGTCGCCAGGTGGTGAATCGTGAGCAAGTCCTCATCGCTGGCACGGGCGAGTAGTCGGGCCATGCCCAGAAAAGTTGACCCGGCGGGGTTGCCCTGCATGGAGTCGTTGGCGGTGAATGTCGCCCGGTGCTTGACATGTTCTTTGAGGACCAGAAATGAATTCCCGTACCCCGGGGCAGCTCCGTTGAGCGAACGGCCGTAGTCCAGAGCGCCATACCTCGGACGTGCCGCAGGCCGGAAGTTCGGTGATTCGCGGGAGAGGTACTTGTTCACCCGTCGACGCGCGTGTGCTACCTCGGGTGATTCGCCGCCGGGTTCGGGCTCATGGCCGCCGTACTGGCCGGTCATCTGTTCGGTTTCGTCGCGGTGATCAGCTTCGGTGGCCGGGTAGGCCCCTCGCTGCCAGCGGTTGAGGTAGAAGTGCTGACCTGAGTCGGAGAGCAGCGCCTCCAGCGATTCGTCGATCGTGAAGTTGATGGTGATGCGCGAGTTCGCCAGCAGCTCAACCATGTCCGCGACGTCTGATCCGACGTGCTCGTCGCGCTCAGGGAGCAAACCGGCAAGACGGTCACCCACCTCGGTCAGCGACGATTCAAGATGGCCGACCTCTCCGGCGTGAAGCAGGCTGACCACATCGCCGGCGGCCAACCTGCTGAGCACTTCGTCGGTGGCATCACGTTCCTGAACGTTCACCACGACCGTGCGCCGTTTGTCTTTCGTGGTACCGGTGAGCTCGGCCGGAACAGCTTTGCCCCGCGAGGTCGGGTCACCACTGACCACGACCGCATCAGGATCGACACCGCGCGCCTCGAGTCGCTGCTGGATCCGGGAGTCGAGGTAGGCCAGCGTGGCCGCGGCGCGTTGCCGACCCACAGAACCCGCGCCGCGACTCCACACGCCGCCGTTGCCTCCGCCTTCGGCACGCACATCCAACCCGTCGTGACCGTCGTCGCGCTGCTGACGCGCTTCTTCCACCACACGATCAGCCAGCTCGTCCAGTTGCGTTTTCTGAGCGCCGTTGAGGGTCTTCGATTTTGAATCGAACGGCCGCAGCACAAAGGTCCCCACCACACTGCCCACCGGCCCGCTGTCGACAACGGAACCCTCGCCGCCCACCCTCGATGGACCCGCGTCGGTGGCCGGCTGATCACCGCTCACGGCCTCCTTGCCGTCGAGGCCGGTCACGGTGGTCTGGCCTAGCGGTTTTCCGGTGTGGGGGTCAGGGGTGCCGGCAAACCATGCGGTCACGGGATTGTGGGGGCGGCCCAGCTGGGGGGGCCAGGCGGTGACCATGCCGTGCTGCCCATCGATGGCCCATACCTGGTCGCCGTCGAACAACGCGTTGAAACTGTGCGCCACGCCGTTGTCGAACTGGGCCACCACCACCGTGTGCGCCCCCACCCCCGCCCCACGCAGCTGCTCGGCGATCCCATCTGGATCGCCCCTACGCAGCGGCAGTCCGGTTGCGTCGCCGACGTCCTGGGCCCGCAGCTGCACCGGGTGTGCGCGACCGAAGCTCGGGATGCCGGACAGTCGGTCGAACACCACCCATGTCGTGGGCCCACAGTTGGTCAACCGCTCGCCGGCCGGAGCCACCGAGGCGTCGCCGTCGTTGTTGACATCCCCGATCCAGCCCTCGACGTCCGCACGGGACTGCCCCGACACCGGCAACGAATCCCGCACCGCCGCGCCCGCACCGGGAATGTCCCGGCTCTCAAAGCCGTTGCCCGAAACCCCAGCTGCAGCGACAGATTGCGGCGAAAGAGCGCCAGCGGACTCAACACCACTCACAACTCCCGGCGCCACATCCCGCTGATTGGTCGAGGCGTCAGAGGGCCCGGCTTGAGAATTCTCCGCCGCAGGAACCGGATTCGGCGCCGCCCTGATTTCGCCCCGCGGTGCGGGCGAGCGTTGCTCGACCGTCAACTTGACGGTACGGCGCACTTCGTCGTCGGGACCATCCAGTTCGTCGTCGAGCGCAGTTCCCCGCGAGGTCGGTTCTGAGCTGACGTTAACAGCGTCGGGCGACATACCTTGGGCCGCGAGTTCCGCCCGGACCTGAGTGCCAAGGTAATTCAGTGTGGCGCTGGCGCGCTGACGGCCGACATTGTCAGCGCCTCGGCTGAATCGACCGTCATTGCCCCCGCCTTCAGCGCGGACGCGCAAGCCACCGCGTCCGGCTTCGAGCTGCTGACGGGCCTGGTCCACCAAGTCGCGGGCGAGACCGTCCAATTCCGCGCGCTGAGCACCGCTGAGCTTCTTGGATCCTTGCGCGAAGACGGACCTGGCCATACTTGAAATTGGACTCTCGACGGGTGGCGGCGCATGAGTCGGGCGCTGGTCACCGCCCGGCCCCGATTGAACCTGTGGCGCAACGTCGTCCACCGTCCTTCCGAGCAGGCCGCGCGCCACCCGGAAGGATTCTCTGGCGCTCTCAACGAGAGAGGCGTAGGTGTCCGAAACATCGTCGAGTGAGGCACTGCGCGGACCCATATAACGCAGTTCTACGACCACCAGCGGCGGGTCGATGCGGGGGGACGACGAGTCGTCCCGATTCGCGTCGAGTTCGGGCAGCGTCGTACGAATCCCGAGAGCCTCGTCCTGGCCCACGACCAACCGATCCGGGTTCTTGCTGAACGCGCTGTGAAGGTAATCTCCGATCGTCCTGCTGGACCGGGCTGTGTCTGTGTCATAAGGCCAACGCGCCGGAATGCGCGACTCAAGCAAACTCCCGCCGTGATTTCCGTCCACGAAGTGGTCGCGGAACGAGGCGGCGAAGTGTTGGGCGATAGCGGCGCCGTGGCGGTCGAGGTGCTCGCGCACCCCTGGGTCCAATCCGTCGGCCACCGCGGGCAGTGACATGCGCGACCCCATCGCGCTGAAGTTCTTGGTCATGTGGTTCGTCGACCGCACCTTCTGCGCCAATGCCGCGAACTGGGTGTAAGCCAGTGCTACGAAGCCCTCCGCCGCCGCACGGCCCGCCGGCGTCGGATCGGAACCCCAGCCCCACTTTTCGCCGATATCTTGGGCGACTACAAGGGCGTCTTGGAGGTGGTTTCTCGCCGCCTTGGCGGCGGCGGAATCGGTGCGGGTGGCGTCCAGCACATCTCTCATGAAGTTCGGTAAACCGGCCAAGGGAACGCCGACTGAATGATGGACGTACAGGTTCTCGGTGCGCGGTCCCCTGATCGGGCGCACTCTTAGGTCTTCAGCCAGCGGCTCCACCGAGTACTGCCCGCCGTCGAAAATCTTTCCGAGCGTGGCCCCCGGCCTGGCCTCGCGTAACCGCGTCATGACGTCTCGGACGCCGGCGAAGATCTGTTGCGATGTGGGCCGTCCCTCGTCACCAGGTACGACGGCGGCCGGTTCGGTGACCACCTCTAACACCGCACCATGCAAATGCGTGTCGAGTACCAGCTTCAGTGCGGGCGTGCGGACCACGTAATCGTAGTCCGCCGCCCCCATATCAGGCGGCAAAGTGACGGCGTAACCGTGGATTTCACCTTCGAACCCAGCAGCGCGGCGTGTCTCTACCGGTTGACTTTCTTCGTCGAACTCTTTGGGCGGCAACGGTCCTCGCGCGTTGTCGGCCGAGGTGAGCAGCGACGTGGGTACCGAGAGCTGGCTGTTGGCGGTGCGTTCCACGATCCACAGGTGCCGCGGGCGCAGCTGCGGATTGTGTCCCAGAACGTGGGACTCCATGATCCCGCCGTTCCCGTCGTGTACTCCAGAGTCCTGGGTGTGCCGACGAAGCGCGATCCGTGCGTCCTGGCTCTCGTCGGGCACCCCGAGGTAGTGCAGGATCTCGTGGGCGAGAACGTTCTCGCTGGCGTCCGGACGCCACGTCGTCTGCGAGTTCTCCTTGAAGTTGCCCACTTTGACGAAGGCGTGGGCGCCAGTGTCGGTGAACTGGACGTTGACGCGGAATTCGTCCCCGCTAGGTAGGCGGTTGCCGTTGTTGAGGATCCGGTCGACACCGGCCTTCGCCTTGCGTTGGATGTCGGCCACGGTGTCGGGTCCGAGTGCAGGGTCCGCGCCTAGTGACACGCTCAGCTTGACCGTGTACTCCTGCACGAACTTGTTCGGCGCCACTTCGATGCGCCGCAGGTCATACCGAATCAACCCGGTATGCGATTCGGTGGAGGTGGGCGTGCTCGTGGAGAGGGTGTCAGGGACATCGGTGCCTACGGTCTGCACGAACGTCTCGTCGCGGCGGGAGTCGATGTCCGCGCGAGGTGTGGGATTCACCGGCTCGAACCACTCCGCAGTGGTGGCGGGGTCGTGTCGCCACGTTTCGTCGCTGGACACATTGGAGTTCGAAGCTCGCGGTGGCAGCGATAATTTAGGCGGAGCCCCGCCGCTGGTGACCTTGGGCTTGGCCGACTTGCTCGCCCGCGTCGGCGGTGGTGGCGGCGGAGGCACCATCCCGACGATGACCTGGGACTGCTCTTCCGCCGTCGAGCGAGATGCCGATGTCGAGGCGGTGCTGCTGGCGATGTTCGACACGGCCGTCGGCGCCGAATTCGGCGACGTGCCCAGGCCTGCCGATACCGACTTCGCCGGTGGGCCGAGATTGGTGGCGCCTGCGGGGTTGGACGACGGTGCAGCCGTAGAGCTTGGCGAGGACGTCGCGGTCGGGGTGTTCGGCGTGGTGGGTGCAGCAGTCGTGCCGGACGGGCCCGTCTGTGCGCTGGACTGAGTTCCGGCGGTGGACGTCGGCCCGGTCGTCTGGGCAATCGGAGCCGCCGGCGGCGGGGTGGCTGCCGTGCTCGGACTCGTGGACGGCGATGATGTGGCCGACGCGTTGGACGGTGACGGGGACGTGCTCGTGTTGGGCGCTGTCGACGGCGGGCTCGGCTGACTCGCAGTCCCATTGGTGTCGGACGGCGCCGCACCGGCGTCCGACGGGTGGCCGCTAGGCGGCCCGTCTACGTGGCGTGAATCATCCTGCGGCAACGAAGCATTGCCAGTCGGTTGACCCGCGGGCGGTGCGTGGTCCGGCATCGGGGTCGATTGGGTCGGTGACCCCTGATCCGAGTTCGGGGACTCGGGCAATGCGCCAGTGGGTGACTGCGAGACAGACTGCGGTGTATCAGCCTGCGTCGGTGGGGAATCGGTCGGACCGCTGGTGGCCGCCTGATGCGGCGCGGGCTCCGGCCCACGGCCGGAACTCTGACTTGGCTGTGAGTCGTGCTGCGCCGGAGAAGAATCGGATTCTGCGCCGCTGGTCTGGCGTTCGGCAGTATTCGAGCCATTCTCACCGGAGACCTGCTGCGGGTTGGGTTGGACGCTCGCATGCTCGGTTGACCCCTGCCGCGGTGTCGACTGCGGGTCGTTCCCATCGGGCGCAGGCTGCTGCGCATCCGCTGACGAGTCGTGTCCGTTGCCTGGAGTCTGTTGCGAACCGACCTGGGTGTTGTCCGCACCGCCCGAGGACTGCTGCGTGCCCAACTGGTTGTTGTGCCCGTTATCTGTATTGTCCTGCGGCACAGCCTGATTGGTCTGACCGTCACCCGGTGACTGCTGCGAACCGACCTGGGCGTTGTCCGCACCACCCGAAGACTGCTGCGAACCCGACTCGCCGTTCTGCCCGTTACCTGCATTATGCTGCAGCACAGCCTGATTGGCCTGACCGTCACCCGCTGACTGCTGCAAACCGACCTGGGCGTCGCCCGCACCACCCGAAGACTGCTGCGAACCCGACTCGCCGTTCTGCCCGTTACCTGCATTATGCTGCGACACAGCCTGATTGGCCTGACCGTCACCCGGTGACTGCTGCAAACCGACCTGGGTGCCGTCCGCACCACCCGAGGACTGCTGCGAACCCGGCTCGCTATCCTGGCCATTGCCGCCTTGTGGGGTCGACGAGCCGTCGTGACTCTGCGCCTGCGGCGCACCCGTGGCCGCCGTATTCGAGTTGTTGGCGGTCCCCGACGCCGAACTCCCTGGCACGTCGGAAGGGCCGTTGGACTCGTGCTGCTGGTAGGGCGGAGGTGAGCCGTTGGGGTCTGTCTCCTCATAGGGAGGCGGCGCGCCGAGGGGGCCGGCATCACCGGAATCCTCGCCACCAAGGTCGTTGGTGGCGTCGGGTCCATTGCCGTCCGGCCCCTTGTCATCGGAGTCGAACGCGTGACTGCGGCCCCCATCCAGGCCGGCGGGCGAACCGTGCGGAGAGTCGTGGCCATCACCGTGCGAACTCTGGATGCCGCCCGCCAGGCCGCCCAAGGCGCCACCTGCGAAGATCTCACCTGCGTCCAGGTTGCCACCCACGGCAAGGGCTCCAACCACGCCTGCGACCACTTCCGCCCCGTAAGAGGCGCCGGCACCTGCCAATGCGTTGCCGATACCGCCGTTGCCGTGCTTACCGCCCAACGCTCCGAACGCCGGACCATGGAACACCCCCGCCGCTGCGCCACCGGCAGCCGCGCCCTTGGCCGCGGTTGCGGCGTCGTCCCAGTCGATCTCGTCCTTGTGCCCCTGGTCTACCTGGTACTGCTGGATGGACAGGTTGACGATCAGTTCCTCGGCGACTTCCTGTGCGCTTTGCTGGGCGACTTCCCGGAGCAGTCGGGCCACCGTGGTCTTGGTCAACGCCTCTATCGCCCGACGCACCAACGCCCGCATCAATTGGTTGAACAGCAGGCGGATTGCGACCATGGTGAGGGCCTCGATCACCGGGATCCACGCCATCGACGCACCGAACGTCCACGGCGCCATCGCGATCGCATAGAGGACCTCCGCGGCGGCAATCGCCAACCCGACCAAGATCTCGATCTTGGACGCCTCGACCTGGGTACCGGCCTGACGCGCGGTCTCCCCCAACGCCGACATAGCCTCGACCAGCTTGTCCACCGAGTAGTCGCCGTCGAAGAGCTTCGCGAACTCCCGCTCCGCGGTACTGGCGGTCTCCCCGGTGATCACCGACATCGTCTCGTTGCGCACCCGGTTCAAGTCGGGAATCAGATCCGACATCTCCTCGGCCGACGCATGCCAGTGTTCGCCGATGCGCCACAGGCCGTCCTCGTCGCCCTGTGGCCACTTACTGCCCGCGAGATACGAGATCCACTGCAGGGCTGGGGGAATGTCGATGGACATGACGACTCAGGCGCAGCTGATTCGTGACTGCGCCGAGAACTCGGCGCAGCTAGACGTCATCCGTCTGCTCAAGCGTGTTGGCTCCGGTACGCAGGCCTTCGGAGTACTCATCGAGCAACTGGGCCTTGGCATCGACTGACCCATCCACCCACTCCCGCTGCGCGTCGTACCCGTTGTCGTTGTCCCCGTGGCGGAACTTGCGGCCGCTGTCGTCGTCACCCCACGGGGACCCTTCGGCGGCGAGATTGGCCGACAACCGCGACATCACACCCTTCATCCTGGTACTCACGTCAGCCAGGTCCTTCGATGTGGAACGCAGCTCGTTGGGTTGAACACCGAATTCCGGCATGGTCTAGCTCCTGATCGTCGGGAACGACGAATCGACGTCGCCGTCGTTCTCGGTCGGCTTCGGCTGGGCTTGCATCGCATCACCCATCGCAGTCACCTCGGCGAGCGCTTCACGGAAGCCGGGCAGACCGATGACGTTGCCCGAGATCTCCGACACCGCCTTTCGCCGCTCGTTCATCGGAGCGAGCAATTCCTGGGACCGCTTGTCCACCTGGCGGACCGCCGCCTGCGCTGCGCTGGTGATATGCCCGCCCAGTTCGGCGATCTCGTGGTCTTCCAGATAGGACTCGTCCACGACGGTCTTGACCACCGTGCGTTGCGCGTTCACGGTCACCTCGACGGTGCCGTCGGCCGCCGTGGCCCGCGCCACCATCGTCGATCGCTGCTCCTCGATGGTGGCCAGGTCGCGCATCTGCTCCTGTACCAGGGCCAGCACCTGACCGAATTCGTTTCGTATCGAATCGTTGCTCACGCTCGTCCTTCCGTCTGGCCAAACGCAGTTGGCATCAAGCTGCTAGCCGGACCCTCTATTGAATGAACGCGTCTGCGCCCGCATGCGTTCGCACCATCGATGGGCGGGTGGCAGGGTCGGTCGACAATCGATCAAGGGCACTCCTCCGTCACGTGTCGCCGCGTGACTCCCGCAGCGCCTCTCTGTCGCTGGCAATCAACCCGTCGATTCGTTCGGCCAATGCAGCTGTGGTGATGGGGATTCCGCGGCTTCGGTCGGGCGCACCCAGATAATCGCCGTCGTCGATCACGCGCACCCAGATCAGATGATCTTTGTTCTTGTCGATGCCCCACTCCGGGGCGGGGCGCCAGTTGCTCTGTATCTTCGCGTACGCCGATACCTGTTCTGCCGACACCGTCACACCACGCGCAGTTCGTACCTCGTGGCGGACCACGACGGTGTCCTCCTCGACGACCGCGGGTCGAGGGGGTGTGTATTCACCGTTCAACACCGTGGGATGACGCCCCGGTTCAACCAAGGCCATGGCATTCGCTACGGTCGCCCCCAGATCGAACGGAGACACGGCGGACACGTCGATCGCGTCCGAGTCGGTTCGTTGTTCCAGCAGATAGCCGGCTTGTCCTGCGAGACAGGCCAACAATCTGATGGGAGGCGTGTCGGCCGGGATGTATTGGACGTGTCCAGTCACCGTGATGTCGGCATTGATCAACGCGTCCAGGCACCTCGAGAACTGACTTAGGTCGCCGGTCCGAATTCGTTCGGGCAACTGGGCCGCATATCGCGCTACCTCGTCGGCGTATTGAAAGCGGGTAGGTCTGGTGAGTAAGAACGGGTAGGGCAGAGGGTCTCTGCCGTAGCGCTCGTTGATGAGCTGCAGATCCAGCAGGTCGAGTGCGCCGATGACCTTTCGCGAGCCTGCGACGTCGTTGTTCCCCGCGAGACTCGCCGCAGCACGATCTCCTGTCGTCGCCATCATGGCCGCCTAAGAGAGCCGGCCGGGGCAGCTTGCCGAAGACTCTCGGCGCGGCGCGTCATGAATCCACGCTCCAATTGGACCCAGCATCCGAACCGTCATCACCGATGACGGACACCACGGCATCGGGCTGACCAATCAGGTCCTGACCGTTGTGGCTGCCACGAAGTGCCTTGTTGCCCTTGTGATCCTTGGCTTCGCCGCCCTTGCCGCCACCGCCGTGACCACCGCCCGACGGCGAACCGCCGCCGCCGCTGGGTCCGGCCTGCGCTGCGTCGACACCCGGGTGGAGCGCGTTGGCGTGCGCGACCGGGTTGAAGTTCGCGGCCGCTACCGGTGCCCCTGCGGTGGGCAGGTGCATCTTGCCGGGCCCGGCAGCTCCGCCGCCAGCAGCGCCCCCACCTGCCCCGCCGCCGTGCCCCGCGCCGCCGCCGGGATGGTCTGCCGGTCCACCGGGAGCCCCGTCGAATCCGGGGCCTCCGCCGAACCCGGGCGGTTGTCCAGCTGCCCCCTGCTGAGCGGTTTGCACGATCTGATTGACCCCGTCCATGATTCCGCCGATCAGGCTGCTGGCGCCGTCGGACGGGCTGCCGGCCGTGCCTGCGGCCAAGCCTGGGATTCCGCCCCCGTTGCCGAGAGCGGACTGCCCGAGCAGGCTCCGATTCAGGTCCTTGGCCCCAGCCCCGTCGGTCGAGTCCAAGCCGGGCATGCCGGTGGCCTGAAGTGCTCCAGAGTCCTTGAGCGCCTTGCTGATATCGGGGAGGTGCGGATCGTCCAGCAGCTTCTGCGCGGCCTTGGCCGTGTCTGGATCACCGAACAGTGTCTTGGCCGCATCGGCCGCCTCTGGATCGCCGAACAACGTCTTGGCGGCGTCGAGGGCCTTGGGATCACCCAGCAGACCCTTGGCCCCGTCACCGAAGAGGGTCTTCGCCGCGTCGGCGAGCTTGGGGTCGCCGAAGATCTTCTTTGCCGCATCTGCCGTCTTCGGATCGTCGAGTAGCTTGTTCGCAGCTTCAATGGACTTCGGATCGGTAAGCAGCTTCGACGGGTCGAACTTGGCGCCCGTGCCGGAGGCACCACTCTTCGACGGATCGTCGGTCCCGCCGAGGTCGGGCAGTTGTGGGCTGTTCGCCCCGAGACTCGGCATGGTCGGGGGAGTGCCGCTGGGCGTACCGGTGCCCGAGGGGGACCCACTTCCGGATCCCGCCCCGGATCCGTCACCGGGGTCCGAAGGCAGGGCCGGGCTCTTCAGATCCGGCGTGGCCGGCGGGTTGAACGATTGCTTCGATGTGCTGTCATCGCCGGGGGACCCCCCACCTGGCGACCCACCCCCGGTTGAGCCGCTGCTGGGATCATTGGCGCTCAAATTGGGCGGCGAGAAAGGTGGAGGCGACGCGTGGTTGCCGCCGCCGCCGCCGTTGTTGCCGCCGTTGCCGTCGCCGTTGCCGCCGTTGCCGTCGCCGTTGCCGCCGTTGCCGTTGTTGTTGCCGCCGTCGTTGTTGTAGCCGTCGTTGTTGCCGCCGCCGTTGTTGTAGCCGTTGTTGCCGCCGCCGTTGTTGTAGCCGTTGTTGTTGTAGCCGTTGTTGTTGCCGTCGCCGTCGTTGTTGCCGTTGTTGTAGCCGTTGTTGTTGCCGTCGTTGTTGCCGTTGTTGTTGCCGTCGTTGTTGCCGTCGTTGTTGCCGTCGTTGTTGCCGTTGTTGTTGCCGTTGTTGTTGCCGCCGCCGCCGTTGCCGTCGTTGTTGTTGCCGTCGCCGCCGTTGTCGCCGTTACCGCCAGTGGCATCGGACTTGAAATCCACTGCGGGCTGATTCTTGGCGATGTCTTGGATTTCCGGCGAATAATAATTCTTCATCACGTCTTGGGCGAACGTGTTGAAGTATCGCCGAACCTCTTCTTCATCACTGGGGTAACTAGACAGGCAATCTTGGTAGGTCGACCACTGGTCGACGATGTTGTGCTTGTTGGTCGACATCACCTGCGAGAGATACTCGCTCAACGTGCCGAAGGCGAAGGCCGCCTTGCTCGCTTCGTCCGGCTCGGCATAAGATAACTTCAGGTCGGCCATGGCCGCGCGATGCGTATCACCCTGCCAACCACCCTCCTGGTCCAACTTCGATATCGCGTCTTTGATGTTGGTCAGGCCAGTCTGAATGTTCTGGTGAATCGCGTGCAATGTGTCTTGGTAACCGGGTGCCATGTTCTCTGACACATCGAGCATTTGGGTGTGGATGTACTCATAGTCCATCCCGTCGAAGTTCTCCAGATTGACTGGCGCAGCGTCTACACGCGCTCCGTTCGCACCCAATTCACCCAGCGTCTTGTCGGGTCGGTTATTGCCCCCGCCTTCGCGCGGCTTGCCATTATTGTCCTTGATCTTGCCGTCGACGTGGTCCTTCTTGTAATCGTCGAAGTCGTAGGCAGACATGTTTTATCAGTCCTCCACAACCGTCGACACCGCGTCGACCGACCCCGCCGCACGGCAACGGTCGACTCGTGAACTCGTACAACGATTGGATTCGACGGAAATCATCCAGACTCCTTGGCGGCGCGCGCTGCAGATGGGAACTGAGGTTGGGTGTAGCTATCCGGTCGCGATCAGTCGTTTCGCGGCCTCGTTGACCGTCTCGACGAGTTTGTCGAGGTATGCGGTGTAATCGCCGATGTACTGCTTGAACTCGTCGAGCCCGTTTTCCAAGTTCTTCTTGGCTTCGTAAGCGGAGTGAAATCCGCCAGTAGGGCCGTACGCGGGGAGAGCGTTGAGCTTTGTGAGCTGGTCCTGGAGGACGGTGCGGAAGTCGGTGATCGCCGTGATGTACGCGTCCTTGACCTCCGTCGATATCTTGAGGTCAGCGGGCCCGTTGGTTGCGGCGTTCTTGATTTTGGTGATCTTGTCGAGGTTTTCTGCCATCGATCTTCGTGTCTCCTAGTCGGCACAGCGGGCCGGTCTCGCGGGGTCGGGAACACGTTGGCGTGTTCCCGACCCCGCGGATCCGATCAGAACGACGCGGCGTTGGCCCGGTCGAGGGACTGCATTGCGTCCTGCTGATCCTGAGCCTGCTTCTGGGTGTTGACGGTGGTGTTCACCGCTTCGTCCAGCATGCCGTCGATCTTCTGGTGCGCGGCGCTGAGTGCGGCGGCGCCCTCGCCCTCGTAGACGCTCATCAGCGTCGTGAAGATCGAGCTGATGTCTTGGCGCACTTCCTGAATGTTGTTCAACATTCCGTTGATGTCGGTGAGCGACCCGGCGTTCGCGCCGAAGTTGTAGAGAATGTTCTCAGCCATGTCTGTTCTCCCTGTTCCTTAGCCGTTGTCCATGTTGGCGACCGCCCGGAGGTGCTCCGAGCCCTTCTCGACGGTCACGTCGAGCGACCTGATGATCTCGTCGAACTCCTCGCGCTGCGCCTGCGAGGTCTGCTGGTAGGTCGAGGCGCTGCCACCCTGCCAGTTCGCCGACAGCATCTGCTCCTGCGCGTCGCTGATCTGGTTCAGCTTCTGCACGGCCTGCCCGCGAGCCTCTTGAATCTGCTGGATCTTTGCCTCGGCCTCGGCCGGGGTGAGTGAAACGCTCATGTGCGGATTGTTGCCTTCCTGGTGAATCTTGAAATTGCCTGTACAGCGGTGTTTCTCACGTGGGTCCTGCTACCCGCCCTCCCATCTCTCGGTAGAGAGTTCGACGAGCTGGCTCATGGCCTGACCGAAGACCTGGTCAGACCCCGGCTTGAGGGTCGACCACAGTTGTCCGGATGGCGAGATACTGGGGACGGCGATGATGCGGCCGCGTGCGGTGAACAGGACCGCGACGGCTGCAGGCACTCGTGCGATCAGGTCTTCGCCGTCGACCAGAGCGCTGTAGACGATCTCGGCGAACGCCTGCCTCGATCCCAGCGCCGCCCCCAACAGCGCAGCGGCACGTTGCTGGACTCCCAGCGCTCGGATTCGATCCGCGAGGACGACGGGGTCATGGCTTTCAGACAGCGCCTCGGTCATGTCCGGCAGAGGCGCTCCGACCGGATCGATCGCGGCCGGATCGGCGGACGGCATGTCGCCGAGGAGCGTTGCCGCAGCGTCGGATAGCGCGATGTTGACACCCAGGATCCTGACGTCGAGCTGGTCGCCGACGCGCCGGGCCATGACGCACAACGGACCCCGCCGGGCGACGCTGGAGCGCGCAATTCCGGCCGGAGTCACCAATCGCATGACGAGTTCGCGGTCGGGCCGTTGCAACGCGTGAAGCGTCGTGACAATCTCCGGATCGACCACACCGTCGACGATGACGCCCCGTTGAGTGAGGGTGTGCGCCGCGTGGCTCAACGCGGCATCCCGGACGTCCACCGTGGCGTGACGAGGCCGCAATCCCAGAACCGTGGGCGACCCGGGCCCGGACGTCCGCAACGTCAGCGCCGCGAGTTCGTCTGCCGTGAAAGACCATTCCTGGGTCAGCGTTCCAGTCACGCGTCCGTCTCCGTTCCACGACCGATGACTGCGGGCGTGACCCAGTGATCCGACACCTGTTCCAGCGTCGCTTCCGGCGGATCTGCGTACGTGGGCGCCTCCGGTTCGGACGGGAGGACCAAACCGTCGAAGGCTGAACTGGTCGGGCCCCAGCTCACGTTCGACACGAGCAGAGGTGCGTCGCTCTTGGCCGTCGCGGGCAGCCAGTTCGTGCCGCCGTCGGCCAGGCCTGCCTCGGGTTCACCGCCGCCTGCCAGAGTTTCGGTGCCGAGCGCCGACTCGTGCTCGCGCGAGTCGACGCTGCGGCCCATGCCGGCCGCCATCGGACCGTAACCACCCATGCCGCCCATACCGGTTCCGGCACCGGCCGAGGTACTGCTGACCGCTGCGCCGGCAGACGCATGCCTCGCCTCGCCGCTGGACTTGACCGCGGTGACTCTGAACGCCCCGAGCGGGGCGGGGGGGACGGCGGCACCGCCAGCCCCAACGCCACCTCCGCCGTGACCCGCTCCGTCTCCGCTGGCCGCCTGCGTCTCGCGCTCTGCGGCTCGCGCCGATCCGTTGCTGACGTCGGGTGGGGGCGGCTGGTCCCACGGCTCGGCGAAGCCGGAACACGAGTCCTCGTATTGCTGCATCACCGCAGCTGCGTTGGTCTGGTCGGCGTCCGCCGCCTCGTCGAACTCTGCGAACCGCCCATTGAGGATGGCTCCGTTGTAGGCAGCCAACGACGCCATCACGTCGCGGGCGGTCTGCGCCTCGACGGCTTCCGATACCGTCGGCATGGCCAGGATGGCGACGCTGTGGGCGACGGCGGCCTCTTCGGCCCGTTGCCCATTTCCTGCTGCGCTGAGACTCATTGCCCGCAGCCAATTCCCGAAGTCCTGGATCCGGCGGACCACCGCTTCGGCCGAACCGCTCTCGAACGCGCCGGTCAGCTGGTCGGCGAGCCTCTGGTAATCCTCAGCCACGGCAGCCAACTCGTTGGCGACACGCACCCAGCCAGCTCCGGCTTGACCGGCGGGAGTGGGGCCGGGCCCCTCGGTCAGGTCTCGGGCGAGCTGCTCGGTGCTGCGCGATTCCCACGCGACGTTCGTGAATCCCATGTCCTGACCTCCTCTCTGGAGCTGCCGGTGAGTGACGATTGCTGCGGTGCACGATCGGGTGATCGACGCCGACGGTCAGACTGCGAAGCCTTCGTCGAGGTTCGTGACGTCGTCGGCCTGAGAACGCAGAGTGGCGGCCGTCTCGCGCATCTCGGTGGCACCCCGTTCCACGGACGCGCCGAACGCGTCGTGAACGCCGTTGAGGGTGTTCGCAACCCGCTGCGATACCTCGTCACGCGCGCCCGCCTGCACCGACAGGTTGGGGGTCTCGGTGTGCATCAACTGCTCCACGCGGCTGGCCAGCGCGTCCAACTGGGCCGATGCCTCGGCGACCTCCGTCGGCCGCATCCGCAGAATCTCGTTGTCCACCATGAGTTTCGACTCCTATCTAATCCGCAGTCCGACATCGGGACTGTCCAGTGGGTCCTTCTCACCGATTACCGGTGGTGCGACTCTGCCGAGATCACCGACGATCTCGCCGCCCTGGTCCGAGGTGTGCAGGAAGTCGGCCGCGCTGTGGCCGCCGGCGATCCCGGCCTTGCCCTGGTGGCCCATCGGGGCCCCGCCCCCCATTGGCGCGCCGGCCCCCGCAGCTGCGACGCCGGACCTCGCCGACGTGGCCTGAACCGGAGTGGTGGTCTCGGCGGCGGGAAGCGCGGCACCAAGCGGGCGTGCGGCCGGCGCAGTGGCCGCGGCCGACAGTCCGCTGCCAAGAGCGCCGGCACCACCACCCGACGCGCCTCCACCACCACCGCCGCTGCCTGCCGCATCCGCAGCCCGGGCCGGGGCCGGGGCCGTCGTCGCGCCCGTCGGGGCGCTCGCGCCCGATACAGAACCGATCGCCTGCACCACCGGAGACGCGACCGAAGATGCCAGTTGCATCAACGGATTCAACGCCTGCACTCCCGTTCCGAGAGCGGGGGTGGCGGTGACGTCCACGGCAGCACCGGCAGTCGTCACCGTGGCAGCTTCGCCTGCCAGGGTGCCCTGGGTCTGCGCCATGACCTCGCCGGTCGAGGTGACCGCCTCCGTCGCGGCCGCGATGGCCGCGGCAATTCCCCAGGGGAAGATAATGTTCGGCCCGATGGCGGCGATCTTGGCCCAAAACACGTTGATGATCTCGATGAGACGCGCCTGTGCGTCCTGCACCGCAGCGGTCGCCGTAGCGAGGCTCGAACGGAGCGTCGCAGCCTGGTCGGCCACCCTGCTTCCATCCGACAGCGCGGCTTGGGTGGTGGTCTGTGCCGCCGTACTGGCGTCACCCTGCCAATCGTCTCCCAGGACCGCGAGCGCCTCCTGCACTTGGCTTCCCGCGGTCTCCAGCGCCTGGTTGATCCCGTCGAACGACTGCGTCGGGTCGGGTTGGCCCATTTGACCCGAGCCAAGGCTGCCGAGTGCGTCGGTGACCGGTTGAATCATCTGCGATGGATCGAATCCGCCAGCCCCACCGTCGCCGGGCGCATCGCCACCGGGGGATTGGGGTGGCTGCGACTGATGCGACGGTGCGGGATTAGCCGGGTTGGCCGGGTTGGCCGGGTTGGCCGGCGCTCCGTTCGAAGCCAGCCCGAGCCGGGACAGGATGTCGCGGACCGGCTCGTTCAGGTAGCCGTCCAGGTTTGCATGTGCCGCGTCGAGGGCGCCGGATGACTCCGAGTTCGGCTCCGCCGACACCGGGCGCAGCGTCTCGGCGCTGACCCCCGGTGAGTAGTGCGGCGTCGTCGATGCCACCGAGCCCCCGCTCAGCCGTTGTCGGTGGCGATGAAGGAGGTTTTCGCTGCCTCCGTCGCCACCCCGATCGCAGCGTGCAGTTGGGCAACCGCCAGTGTCGCGGCATAGTTGTTCGCCTGAGCCGGCCCGTAAGCCGCGAGGAACTCGGCGCCGATCGGACCCAATGCCGCCGCGGCCGAGCCCATGTTCGCGGCGTGGTCTGCCGATCCCGCCGCGGCCACAGCCTGTGCGGCAGCGGCATTGGCGGCCGAAAACGCCTCGAGCCCTGGGGGAACCACTGAAAACGCCATCTGACTTCCTCTCGGGAATGCCACGCGAACTAGCAACGGCAGAATGCTCTACGGGTTAGAACGGACGATGAATCAGATCCGTTCACTCGCGATGCTGGAGCCGCGATCAGAGCCGCCACCGCACCCGCAATGAACGTTCGCGACCATTCCCTCGTTTCAGATCGTGACGGCGACGCCGCGACGTGGTGGACCGGCACGAAGGAGATGTGGACCCCGATGAGTGGTGCCCGATGAGCAGTGACAGCCGTGACGCGCAACAGGTTTTCGACGCCGGGGTGCTGTCCCTGGGCATCCCGATCGACGGCCTCGAGATCGAGCGGGACCTGCAGTACGCGGCGTCGGCGTTCCAGCGGGCCACGCAGTACGACCCAGGCATGTGCGATGCCTGGCTCGGCCGGGCAGCCACCGGCGAGAGCACCGCCGAGGTGCTTCATCACCTGAACGTCACCGCGCCGAACCTCGGTCGCGAGCAGCGCCGGCTGGGCCTGGCCCCGCGCTCACTGACGGGGCGCTTCGAAACCGGGCTCTACCTCGACTACCCGCTCAGCTCCCTATCCGAGATTCGTGTCGCCTACGCGGCCAGCCTCATTCAGGGCAGGGACTACGGAGCAGCCGAACAGATCCTCGACGGGCTGGCCAACGCCGGCGGCTCGGCCGCGGACCCGTCGACCGACCAGATTCAGGCGTACGTGCGCGGCGTCCTGCACTTCACGACCCAACGCTGGCCTGACGTGCTGACCGCGCTCGCCGACTCGGCGTCCTACGCCGACGAGTACATCGCGGCCGGGTGCCACCTCATGGTGGGTTCGGCCTGCGCCCAGATGGGGCTGTTCGGCGAAGGCATCCGCCGACTGGATCAGGCGATCGGTGGCCCCATCCCCGCGGCGCGGCGCGCTGCGGAGTTCTGCAAGGGGCTCACCCTGCGCGAGATGGGCAACGAACCCGACGCACGCCAGATCTTTGAGCGGATCTACAGCGAGGAGCCTGATTTCGCGGCCAACTACGCCGCCCTGCAGGACCCCAAGTTTCGGCTGGTGATCACCACCAAGGAGTCCATCGATTCCCGCCGGGACAAGTGGGATCCCGCGAGTGCTCCAACGGGTGCAGACGTCGACGCCGAGGAGCACGCCGAACGCAGCAACCAGCATCTGCGGGCCGCACAGGAGGAGCTCGACCGCCAGATCGGTCTCACCGACGTCAAATTGCAGGTGGCCAAGCTGCGGTCGGGTGTCGCGTTGGCCAAGTTGCGTCGGGACAAGGGCCTCAACACGGCGTCGAGCAGTCTGCACCTGGCCTTCACCGGCCCTCCCGGCACCGGCAAGACGACCATAGCCCGGGTCGTTGCCCAGACCTATTGCGGTTTGGGCCTATTGGAGACGCTCAAGGTCGTCGAAGCCAAGCGTCAAGACTTCGTCGGCCAGCACCTCGGCAGCACGGCGATCAAGACGACCGAACTGATCGACTCCGCCATGGGCGGGGTGCTGTTCATCGACGAGGCGTACACCCTGATCCAGACCGGTCTGTCCGGCGGCGACGCCTTCGGCAAGGAAGCGGTGGACACCCTCCTGGCCCGCATGGAGAACGACCGCGACCGCCTGGTCGTCATCATCGCCGGATACGACAATGAGATCGACCGCTTCCTGGGCGCCAATGAGGGGCTGTCGTCCCGCTTCACCAAGCGGATTCGCTTCCCGTCCTACACCCCGAACGAACTGGGTGACATCGGGCGTCTGATCGCCAGTTCGCGGGATTCCGAGCTGTCCTCGGGGGCGTACGACGAGTTGGTGACGGTGTGCGCCGAACTGTGCTCGGGCCGATCTGCAGACGCGGACGGCAAGATGCGCCAGAACATAGACCTCGCCGGCAACGGTCGGTTCGTCCGCAACGTGATCGAGGCAGCCGAGGAGGAACGCGCGTTCCGCCTGACCGAGAGCTACGGCATGGCACTGGATGAAATCGACGAGACCGAGCTGGTTCGAATCGAGTCCAGTGACGTCAAGGGTGCCTTGAGCAACATCCTGCAGACCCTCAACCTCCAATAGCCTCCAGTAGCCCGAACCGTCCAACAGCACGAAAGAGGAGACTGCGTGACCGACCACGACGGCATCGACGGACCCGGGCGCCACCATGACCGGGCACGGAGGCGTCCCGAAGCGGAAGGCGCCGAGGAGATCTCGTCCCGGTTCAACACCAGCTTCACCGCGGGAAACCTGAGCTCGGCCACACCACCACCGCGAGACTCCCCCTCGGCCGCCGAACTGGGTTTGACGCGCTCGGAGCGGGCCCCCGGACGGCATGGTTGGCGCAAGGCGCTGCACCGCGCCACGGGGGGAACCGTTACGCCGGGGGTGGACGCAGACGCCGGCACGGGGCCGGTCCGACCCGGCCGTCTGCACCACGGGATCTGCAGCATCGCCGTGCTTTCCATGAAGGGTGGGGTGGGAAAGACGACGACAACCGTCGGACTCGGTTCGACGATCGCGACCATGCGGGGCGATCGGGTGATCGCCGTTGATGCCAATCCCGACCTCGGGACGCTCGCCCAGCGCGGACCCGACCAGGTTCGGTCCACGGTCCGTGACCTGTTGGCAGACAGAAGAATCGCGCGTTACTCCGACGTCCGGCGGCACACCTCGCAGAGCCCGAGCCGCCTGGAATTCCTGGGTTCGGCCCGCGACCCGGCGGTGTCCGAGGCGTTCTCCGAGACGGACTACCTCAACGTCCACCAGGTTCTGGACCGCTTCTACAACGTCGTCCTGACCGACTGCGGAACCGGCCTGACTCACTCGGCGATCCAAGGCGTGCTGAATGCCGCAAGTGCCCTGGTGGTGGTCGCATCCCCGGCGATCGACTCCGCCCGCAGCGCCCTGGCCACCCTGGACTGGCTCGAACACCACGGTTTCGGTTACCTGGCGGCCAACACCAGCGTCGTCGTCAACTCGCCGTGGGCCGGGGACACCTCGGTCAACGTCTCCCAGCTGACCCGGTACTTCCACGGCCGGGTGAAGAACGTCTTCGTCGTTCCGTACGACGACCACCTGGCCGAGGGCGGCGAGATCCAGCTCGATCGGCTCAATCGCAAGACCAGGTCGGCCTATACGGCATTGGCCTCGGCCATGCCGTCGGCCTTCAAACACGGAGGGCGCAGTGGGGATTTCATTCTGCGCCGAGTGGGGCGTGCGGTCTGATCTCATTCAGGTTGAGGCCGGTCTGAACGGGTCAGTACGCACCCGGTGACGTTGGGGCGGGGCCCGGCGCAGCCTGGCCCCGCCCTTCGTACGCCCGATCCGTCCGGTCGGCCCCGGGCATGCCCGTGTCAGCAGTGACCCCACCATCGGCGCGCCGCACCGTGGGCTCCGACAGTGCCGGCGCCAACGGCGACACGTGCTGGGCATACTTGGCCTTCATGTCAGCCCATGCGTCCTGATCGCTGTGGGCCGTGCCGGCGCCCCGGGCGTCACCCGCGGCATCCGCCGCGCCCGCGGCGGAGTGCTGATCGGGAAAGTTGGCCCCGTACTGTTGGGCGTATTCCCAGTAATCCCGGACGTATTGGGCATACACGTCGTAGTCGTTCTGGGGTGCGGACTGCGTCCCTGCCGATCCCCGGGGTTCGAGCAGCAGGGCCGACACCGCCACCACCACCTGTAGCGCCACCAGGACGTCGACCACGATCGAAACCCGGCCCGCCCCGCCGGCCGTGACCGTGGTGGTCACGGCATCGCCGAACGCGGTCACCGCCACGGCGACGGCGAGCCACCCGCGCACTGTCTGCCCGGGCAACAGACCGGTGACGGCGACCGCACCCGCCAGCACGGCGAGCGGGATCGCGAACCCCGGCGGGACGACCGCGGCCAGACCCACCGCCCACGCCGCCATCCCGAAGACGCCGGTCGCAGCCCAGAGCACTTGCGGCAGAGATGGTTTCGTGCGTCCGGTTGAACCCGTCGAATCCCAGCGTTCCGACGGATCGGCTTCGTAACCGTTCTGGCCGTACACGTCGTCGGATCCCTGACTCATCGCTGCTCCTGCCTGCCCGGCCAGTCCCACGCGGGCTGGTCATGGTCGTCGGTCCATCCATGCGCGTCCACCCGGTCGACCACGTCCACCCGGTCGACTTCGTCAACCACGTCGAACGACGACCCGATGTAGCGCATCTCCTCGTCGGTCGCCACCATCGTCACCGTCGCCGAACCCGTCCGAGTGGTCACCAACACCTCGTCACGGTCCTGGTCGAGCAGTTGCAAGCGAACGTCGGCTGCCGTCGACGGTGGGCTGTGGGTGGGGCTCACCACCATGGCGGTCATCCCTACCCGTACCGACCGCTCGGGTTCCCCGTCGTACATCTCCACCGAGTACTCCCGACGCGAACCGGCCTCGATGGCGCCGCGGTCGGTACCGGTTGCGTGGAGTTGGTTCACGTCACCCACCGCCTCGACCATCTCGCGCCACGCCCAGGTACGCCGGGTATGCACGCGAACGCGAGCGCCCAGCGCCAGGGACCGCAACACCACCTGCTGGGCCAGGTGCAGCGTGCCGTGCAGCTCCACCCTGGCCACGGACGGCCCGAACAGCGACAAGGCGACCGCGCGTCCGTATTCGTCGGCACCGACGACCTGACCACAACCGGAGGCAGGCAGCCCGAGACCGGCCAGCGCCTGTGCACCCTCGTCGCCCCGGACCGTCATCCATTGGCCGACCGGCCGTCTCGGCGTCGGCAAGGGCAGGGCGCAGACGAGCGCGTCGAACTGACGCCCCCCTAGTTGGCGCAAACCAGCGTGCCCCGGTCGGCCGCGACCGAGTGAATCCAGGCGGACGATGCCGCGGAGCTCGACCACGTCGCGCTGCTCGTCGCGCCGCAGGGACAGCGTCACCGTGGTCGCGCGGCTGGGCAGGTTCCACAGCGAGCCGAGTCCCTCGGAGGTACACGTCGCGGGCGCGATCCCGTAGCTGCGCAACTGAAGTCGACCGCTGTGGCAGGCCGTCCAGGTCTCCTCCAGCGCCTCGAGATTCACACCGCCGGAGAACTCGGTGACCGCCTGGGTCATATCGGAGGCGGTTGTGGTGCTGGCCCGCAGTCCGGCATCGCGCAGCCTGTTGGTGACCCTCCGCGTCGCGACGGCCGCGGTGCGCAGCGCCGCGTCCCAACCACCGCCTCGAGCCCGGATGGCCTCGGGGCAACGAGCCGGATCCAGCCGAACGGCTACCCAGACCGAGCGGTGGGCGATGGCAGGCAGTGGCCCCAGGACGGCGTCGTACACCGCTGCGACGTGCCCGTGCCCGGCCGACCGGGAACCCTGGCTGATCACGTCGATCGACTCCAGCGCGATGTCGAACTGCCGCAAACAGTCAGCGAGGACGCCCACGGGCACCGTCTCGCCCGAGACCGTGACCCCCGGTTCCAGCACGGTGAGCGACTGCGGGGTCTCCTCGACGCGGATCATCGACGTCAATAATCTTCCGTCCCAAGCGAACCCGATGTGCGTGCCTTCGGTCTGCTCGTGGTCGAACGGGTCCCAGCGAGGCGTTGCGTGCCGTCGGCGCCGTCGACGGTCCCGCCAGAAGTCGAACCGTGCGAGCGCCCACCGCGGGAACGACCGTCCGGCCACTGGCACCACGAAGACCACTCCGATGACCAATCCGCAGGCGGCACCCCACCATTCGGGTTGGTCGAGCAGCAGGGCGAGAGCGAGGCCGATGCATACGACTGCCTGGACCAGCAGCAGATCCGCCAGCGGCATCATTCGCTCGACCGGGAGCCGGTCGGTCGAGGTGAACGCCACCGCGCCCGGTCCCGCCGACACTGGGGCCCTACGGCGTCGACGCGCGGTCGTCGTGCTCAACGGGTGGTCTCCGTCCAGGAAGTGTGGCGCCACGTAAGCCGCGCTGTGAATGGTTTCGTCGCGGATTCGGTTTCTCTACTAGTAAGACGCTCCCGACGCAGCATTCCTTCGGGAGACCACGGGCGGAGGTAGGCAACGCATGCCGGCACAGGTCACCACACGCGCTCAGGTGAACGGCTACCGCTTCCTGCTGCGACGGCTACAACATGCGCTGATCCGTGCTGACTCGCGGATGATCCACGACCCGATGCGGGGCCAGATGCGAGCCCTGCTCACCGGAGTGGCCGTCGCCGTTCTCATCGCAGGCGCCGCGGGAGTCCTCGCGTTCTTCAAGCCCGCCCCCAACTTCGGCAAGTCGACGATCATGCTGAGCGACACCGACGGCGCTCTGTACGTCCGGATCGGCGACCGGTTGCACCCCGCGCTCAATCTCGCCTCAGCCCGGCTGGCCGCCGGGAAGAACGAGGCACCGGGCCGGGTGGACCGCAAGTTCCTCGACACCGTGGCCCGCGGTCCTGCGCTGGGCATCATCGGGGCCCCCAGCGCCATTCACTCCGGGGAGGACATGAGCACCTCGGCATGGGCGGTCTGCGATTCCACGGTGACACCCCCCGTCACGGCGTCTGTCGGCACGACGTCCGTGTCGACGACGGTCCTGGCCAACAACCCCGTGCTCGGCCCCGACATTCTGCCGGCGATCAGCGGGCAGGCGCTGCTGGCGCGGTCGGGGAACGCCACCTATCTGCTGTACGACGGGGTCCGCGCCGCAATCGACGCAAGCGACCCGGTCCTCACCGCCGCCCTTCGTCTGGACGGCGTGCCACCCAGGGAGGTCTCGCTCGGGCTGCTGAACGCGTTCCCCCTCGTCGCGCCCATCCGGTCGATTCGCATCGACGGGATCGGTGCCGCCACGTCCTACCTACCGCCGGAATTCCCGGTGGGCTCACTGGCGCGCACCACGGACTCGCGGGGTGACCAGCTCTACGTCGTCTTGGCCGAGGGACTCCAACCGGTCTCGGTAGCGACCGCCGACATCATTCGCTACGGCAACCCGGAGTCCGCCGCGGCGCGCGAGCCATCGGTGATCTCACCGGCCCGGCTCGGTCAACTCCCGGTCGTCCACCTGCTGGGCGTCGACGACTACCCGGCGGCCGCCCCGGATCTGGTGAGTGCCGACTCCGCACCCGTGGTGTGCATGTCCTGGGAGCGCCGCGTCGGGAGTGCCTCGGCGTCGACGAGGGTGCTGCTCGGCAACCGGTTGCCGTTGCCCCACGAGGCCCAGCCGGTGCAGGTGGCCAGCGCCGACGGCGCCGGACCCGGTGTCGACGCGGTGTACCTCAAGCCGGGCACCGGTGAGTACGTGCAAGCCGCGAACCAGGGGTCCGGACCGGCGCTCGGCGACCTGTTCTACGTCAGCGACCTGGGCCTGCGCTTTCCCGTCAAGGATGCGGCGACCGCGGCGATCCTCGGTCTGGCCGGGGTGCGCGAGTCACGCGACGGCCCCGAACACGCCCAGCCGGCCCCCTGGCCGATCCTGTCGCTGCTCCCACCTGGACCTCGGCTGTCGCAGCAAGCGGCGATGATCGCCCACGACGGCATGGCCGCCGACCCCGCGGGGCAAGCCATCGGGTCCAGCAGCGGGCCCTAGGGGCCACGCGTCACAGGCGCAGCCCCCGGAAGAACGCATAGACCCCGACGATCCAGCAGGCCAGCGGCACGACCAGGCCGACGGCGAGGTACTCGCCGAGCTCGGCCAAGCGTCGCATCACCGGGGAGAACTCGACCCTTGGCGCCACCAGGCCGCACGCCACGACGAGCATGGTCATGGCGATCAGTGCCAGGGCGGCCTGGACCCGCCACTCGGGAAGGAAGACCGCGACCTCGGCGACGACCAGCAGGGCGGTGAGCAAACCACCCCCGATCAAGGTGGCGGCCTGGACGAGGTCGTGGTGACTCCTCCCCCGTAGACACAGGACCGTCGCAACCGCGATCCCGAAGGCCGCGCTCTGCCAATGGAAGCCGTCGTCGACGTCATGGGCCAGGTAGGCACCGGTGACGGCCGCGATCGCGGCCGCGGAGACGACTCCGGTCAGGTAGTCCGACGCCCGACTGACGCGTCGGCTCATCCCCTCCTCGTTGGGAACGATCCGGCTGATCGCGCGTAGCGCATCCACCCCGTCGACCGCGGTCCCACCCTGGATTTCGATGTCGTCGAGCGGTTCGCCTGCCGTCGGTACGCGAGGGACCGGCAGTCGCGACGCCATGATCGTGATTCCCGGAGCAAGGTACACGACCACGACGGCGACCGTCGCCAGGATCGCCCCGATCGTCCGGGGCGCCGGATCGACGGTCAACTGGGCCAGTGACATCGGAATACCGAACGCCGCCAACGCGATGATCCCGCTGAACAGGGCCCGGCCGGTTCCGGTGAGCAGCAGCAGGAGCAACGCCGTCAGCGCCGTCACGCCCAGCGCCACCGGCAGCGCGGCGATGCCCTGGGCGGCAGGCAGGACGTACAGCAGACCACCGAACAGCAACGGCAGCGCCGCGACGACGGGGCCCGCCGCGCTCTCCGAGTTCTCGGCCGGCCGGGCCCTGACACACGCGATCGCCGCACCGACGGCACCGACGAGGACGAGAACGATCGCCGCCACGGGGACGCCGAACACCCTAGGTCCGGATGCGAGCGTGGGCAGCACCAGCGCCGCGGCGACCGAGAGAACCGTGCTCATCGCATACCAGCCCGTCGCGGGCCGCCGGAGCCACGAGTCGCCGCCGGCCGGCTCCTCGCCGGACCCCGTCAGCTCGTCGGCCAGAATCGATGGGGAAGGTTCGCCGACCTGCCGGATCAGCAGGACGTCGCCGTCGAACACCTCCGCCTCGGCCAGGGTCCGTCGGGGGTCGATGACGGCCCCACTGAGGCGTGCGAAGGTCCATCGCCCCACGCCCGCAGCGGTATCGTCGTCGACCTGGCCGTCGACGTCACCGAGGTTGGCCATGTCGACGACTTCGCCGGCGAGGACGGAGACGCTCACCGTGGTGGGCAGGCCTACGTCGATGAGATGGGTTCCGACGACGACGGTCACCCGGCTCAGCTGCTGGTCTTCGTCCGATTCGCCGTCGAGTGCGGACAGCGTGGGCGGCAGTGTCATGGTTCGGCGGCCTCCCGGCGACTCGCGTGTGGACGACATCTCTCGACAAAACGAACGTGGCGGGAGGTTATTTCGTTCTGTATCAGAGGGTTCGGTTCAAAATCGGCGGAGGTGGGATGACCAGGCAGGGCTTCGTCCGTCGATTGCGGCTGTCGCCGCCGCGCATGCCGGGCGGCGAGGTGAGCCTGCAATCGCCCCCGGAGGTGCCGCGGGTCATCCCCGGAAACCTGCTCATGAAGTTGATGCCCGTCATCATGCTCGTCGCCGTGATCGGGATGATCGCGCTGCTGATCACCGTGGGCGGCCGAGACGTCACCCGCAATCCCATGTTCCTGCTCTTCCCGATGATGATGATCATGTCGATGGCCGGCATGTTCATGGGTGGCGCCAAATCGGGCAAGGCTGCCTCGGAGCTCAACGAGGAGCGCAAGGACTTCTTCAGCTACCTGGCCGGGTTGCGGGACGACGCCGAGCAGACCGGCGCGGCGCAGCGGGCGACTCTGCAATGGAGCCATCCCGACCCACGGACCCTCGTCGACCTGGCGGGCACGCGCCGGATGTGGGAGCGCCGACCCACCGACAACGACTTCTGCCACGTCCGTGTCGGCGTGGGCACCCATCGCCTGGCCACCCGTCTGTTGGCCCCTGAGACCGGACCACCCGAGGACCTGGAGCCAGTGTCCACCGTGGCGCTGCGACGCTTCGTCGCCACGCACTCGGTGGTTCACGCCCTGCCGACCGCGGTGTCGCTGCGGGCGTTTCCGACGATCAGCTTCGACGGTGACCGCACCCAGATCCGGCAGCTGGTTCGGGCGATGGTGCTCGAGCTGTGCACCTTTCACGGTCCCGACCACGTGCAGATCGCGGTCGTCACGTCGAATCCCGACAACGCGAACTGGAAGTGGGTGAAGTGGCTGGCCCAGGCCCAGCACGAGACGCTGCGTGACGGCTGCGGGACGATGCGGCTGCTGTATCCGACACTGGAGTTGTTGGAGAGCGCGCTGGAGTCCGACCTCTCCGAACGGGGCCGCTTCAACCGCAATTCGCAGCTCGCCGACGGCCAGCGGCACCTGGTCGTCGTGATCGACGACGGGTACGTCACCGGGGACGAGCGGTTGATCACCGACGCCGGTCTGGACAGTGTCACCGTCCTCGACCTCAACGGTCCCCGGGACGGGTCCGGGTCACGGCGCGGCCTGCAGCTCGTGGTCGACGGCGACGACGTCGGGGCGCGGACGGCGGCAGGCGTCGAACACTTCGCCAAGGCCGACGAACTCAGCCTGGCCGAGGCCGAGGCGACCGCGCGCACGTTCAGCCGGTTCCGGCCGGGCGGCGCTGCGCACATCGTCAACCTCGAAGCCAACGTCCGGGCCACCGATCCGGGCCTGATGGCGCTACTGAAGATTCCCGACGCCGCCGAGATCGTCCCGGAGGAGGTGTGGCGGCCCTCCTCGCCGCGCAAACGGCTGCGTGTTCCGGTCGGCATCACCCCGTCGGGGCAGCCGCTCGAACTGGACATCAAGGAGTCCGCCGAGGGCGGCATGGGGCCGCACGGCCTCTGCATCGGTGCGACGGGTTCGGGCAAGTCGGAGTTCCTGCGCACCTTGGTGCTGGCGATGGTCACGTCCCACTCCCCGGAGGCGCTCAACCTCATCCTGGTGGACTTCAAGGGCGGCGCGACGTTCCTGGGCCTGGACGGCCTTCCCCACATCGCCGCGATCATCACCAACCTCGAAGACGAGCTGACGATGGTCGACCGCATGCGCGACGCGCTGGCCGGTGAGATGAACCGCAGGCAGGAACTGCTGCGTTCGGCAGGCAACTTCGCCAACGTCGGCGACTACAACCGCGCGCGGGCCGCAGGCACACCGCTGGAGCCACTGCCGGCGTTGTTCATCGTCGTGGACGAGTTCTCCGAGTTGCTGTCTCAGAAACCGGATTTCGCCGAGCTGTTCGTGATGATCGGGCGGCTCGGCCGAAGTCTGCACATTCACCTGCTGCTGGCATCGCAGCGACTGGAGGAAGGCAAATTGCGCGGGCTGGACTCCCACCTGTCATACCGGATAGGCCTGAAGACGTTCTCCGCCGGCGAATCCCGTAGCGTGCTGGGCGTTCCGGATGCCTACCACCTGCCCAGCGTCCCTGGTTCGGGCTTCTTGAAGTGCGACGCCAACGAGCCCATGCGCTTCACTGCGTCCTACGTCTCCGGTACTTACTCCAAGCCTCGCCTGTCCTCGACCAGTGGCAGGCCATCGACGCTGGGCAACCGGGCACCCAAGCTCTTCACCGCGACACCGGTAGAACGGGATTCGGCTCCCGTCGCGTCGCCGGACCCCGACGTCACCGAGCCCCAGACCGAGACGTCCGCGTCCTCGACGCGGACGACGCTGCTCGACGTGGTGGTCGGCCGGCTGCACGGGCACGGCAGGCCAGCGCACGAGGTATGGCTGCCCCCGCTGGAGGCCAGCCCCGCCGTGAACGCCCTGCTGCCTGACTCCAACTGGAGCGACCCCCGAAACGTCAACGGACGCTTGCTGCTTCCCGTCGGCGTCGTCGACCGGCCCTACGACCAGCGACGCGACGTCCTCGTCCTCGACCTTGCCGGCGCGAAGGGGAACGTAGCCATCGTCGGCGGCCCGCAGTCGGGCAAGTCCACGGCGCTGCGCAGTCTCATCATGGCCGCGGCCGCAACCCACACCCCCGAGCAGATCCAGTTCTACTGCCTGGACTTCGGCGGCGGCACACTGGGCAGCCTCAGCAGCCTCCCGCATGTCGGCAGCGTGGCAGGCCGGATGGATTCGGACCGCATCCGTCGCACCGTCGCCGAGGTGACCGGGATCCTGCGGGCGCGCGAGGAGCGGTTCCGCGAGCTGGGAATCGAGTCGATGCGTGACTTCCGGCAGCGCAAGGCGACCCTGGCCGCCATGCCGCCGGCGGAGGCAGCCCGAGACCCGCTGAGCAGCGACCACTTCGGCGACGTCGTGCTCGTCATCGACGGATGGGCCACCATCAAAAGCGACTTCGACCTGCTCGAACCGGCACTCCAGGCCATCGCGATCCAGGGCCTGTCCTACGGCGTCCACCTCGCGATCACCGCCACGCGGTGGATGGAGATCCGGCCCGCCGTCAAGGACATGATGGGCACCCGCGTCGAGCTGCGCATGGGCGACCCGATGGACAGCGACGTCGGCCGCAAGTTCGCCGAACTCGTGCCCGTCGGGCGACCAGGACGTGGGATGAACCCCGAACGGCTGCACATCCTCATCGGCCTGCCCCGCCTGGACTCGTCGTCGGACGTCGAGGATCTGCCTGCCGGAGTCGCCGCGGCCTGCGCGACGGTGCGCGCGGTCTACGGCGACCGGGAGGCGCCACGGGTTCGCATGCTTCCGCACGACGTCGACCGCGCTGCCGTCACCGCCGCCGCCCGCGACGCAGGCGCACTGGGCAGAAACAAGGTGGCCATCGGCGTCAGCGAATCGGAGCTGGCGCCCGTGGTCCTGGACTTCGACACCCAGCCGCACCTCGTCGTGTTCGGGGACTCCGAGTGCGGCAAGACCGGGCTGCTGCGCAACATCGCCGCGGGCCTCACCGAGGGCTCGACGCCGGAGGAGTGCAAGATCGTCGTCGTCGACTTCAGACGGACGCTGCTGGGTGCGGTGGAGAACGACTACCTGAGCGCCTACGCGACCGCCGCGCAGTCCTGCGGTGAAGCCATGACCGAGCTCGCGGCCACGCTCAAGGAGCGACTGCCACCCAGCGACGTCACCCAGCAGCAACTCCGGGACAGGTCGTGGTGGCAGGGCCCCGACGTCTACGTCCTGATCGACGACTACGACCTGATTCCCGGTGGGTCGATGAACCATCCGCTGGGCCCGCTGCTCGAGTACCTGCCCCAAGCGCGCGACGTGGGTCTGCGCGTGATCATCGCCCGCCGCATCGGTGGGGCCGGGCGGGCCATCATGGACCCCATCATCGGGCGTCTGAAGGACCTGTCGTGCCACGGCCTCGTGATGAGCGGGACCAAGGACGAGGGCGCACTGTTCGGCTTCAGACCCCAACCCATGCCACCCGGGCGGGGAATGCTGATGTCACGGTCGGTCAACTCCGACGTCATCCAACTGTCACGGATGCCCGACCTGTGACCGAACTCGCCGCGCCGAGAACCGATCTCGACTCGACCGGGCACGAGGCAATGTCACCGCTGCCCGAGCTGGTGCGGGTCGCGGTTGTCGGGCAGCACCGACAGCTCGACCTGTCCCTTCCGCTCGACGTCCCCGTTGCCCTGCTCGTGCCCGAGGTCGTCCGCCTGTTCGACGGCGCCGAAGACCTCCCCAAGGACGTGGTCTGGGGGCTCGTCGGAGCCGAGTCCGGGGCACTCCTGGCACCCGACGACACCCTGCGCGGCGCCGCGGTGTCCCAGGACGACGTCCTCTATCTCCGGGGCCGACGCACACTTGCGATCCCCACGCTGTACGACGACGTGGTCGACGCCGCGGCTCACCTCAACCAGTCGGGCCATCCCGGTTGGGATCCGGCGGCGGCCGGCCGCATCGCCTACCTCGGGGTGTGCCTGGCCGCCGCGGCCTGGGTCTACCTCGTGCTGGTCGACGCATCGAGCCCGCGGCGGGCCGCACTGCTCGGCCTGTCCGCATTCGTCGCCGTGACGCTGCTCGTCGTCGCCGCGATCTTTCCGCGGTCCGGCGGATCACCCCAGTCCGGCGCAGTCCTGGGGTGGGCCTGTCTTCCCATCGCCGCGGCCGGCTGCTGGGCCGGCCTTTCGCCCTACGGCAGTCTGGCCCTCGCCGGCGGGGCGCTGGCACTGATCCTGCTCTGCGTGGCGGGGTACCGCCTCGTCGGTGCCGGCGCGGGGGGCTTCACCGCGGCCGGGGTGTTCTTCGCCTGCGGCGCAATCGCATCGGTGATCCATGCGGCTGGCGTCACCGGCTTCGGGGCAGCGGTGTGGCTGGCAGTCGGGGCCACGGTCGCGACGCTCGCCGTCCCCAGGTTGACCGCGCGGTTGGACTATTCCCGCCCCGCCCGACCCGATCCGACGGACGGACAGGAATCGACGGGAACCGCCCCACCGCCCGGCGGCGAGGACGTCGGACGGCAAGTGACCCGGGCCCGTTCGCTGCGCGCCGGGCTGTACGCCGGTTTGGCGGTCGGCGCCTGTTTCGGGGGGGCAGCAGTCGCTTGGGCTGGGCCTACCCCATCTTGGCCCGCCCTGACGTTCGGCCTGGTGTGTGCCGCGGCGCTGGGGCTGCCGCGCCCCGGTGCCCGCACCGGTTTGGCGCGGGCCGCGTTGGGCCTGCCTGCGGTGGCTCTGGTCGTCGCGGTCGCCTTCGCCGCGGTACGGGGCGACGAACCGACGTCGGTGGCGGGCGCCTCGGCGCTGCTGGCGTGTGCGATCGTGCTTGCCGCCGTCGGGGCCGGGTCTGGGTCCGCCCGTCGGCGCCCTCGGTGGCGGGCGCTTCTCTCGCTGTGTTCGTACCTCGCGTTCGGCCTGGTTGTGCCCAGCGCCCTGTGGGCGGTCGGGGGCTATGCGAGTTGGGGTGTCGGGTGAGGCACTGGGCTCGGATGGCGGCCGTGTGCCTGTTCGTCGGCGGCATCGTGGCTTGGCCGGCGCCGGCGGCGGCCATCGGACCGCCGATCATCGCACCTGGTCCGCCACCCACGGGTCCCGTCGCCCCGATGGACCCCACCGAGCAGAAGACGGTGTGCGCACAGGCCACCACCCTTCCCGGCACCCAGTTCCAGCGGCGACCGGCCGGTGACATGATGCTCGACTACAGCGCCGCCTGGCGATTCTCCCGGGGGGCGGGCCAGAAGGTGGCGGTGATCGACACCGGCGTCTCCCCCAACCCCAGATTGCTCGCGCTGGAGCCCGGTGGCGACTACGTCTCGTCGTCGGACGGTCTGGCCGACTGCGACGCGCACGGCACCCTGGTGGCCGGGATCATCGCCGCCGCGCCCAGCCCCGCCGACGGGTTCAGCGGCGTGGCACCCGAGGCGGCCATCCTGTCCATCCGGCAGAACAGCGGCGTGTACTCGGTGAAGGGAACGGGGCCGGCCCAGGACGATCCCAACGCGACGTCGGCGGGTTACGGCAACACCCGGACGCTGGCCTACGCGATCGTGCGGGCCGTCGACCTCGGGGCGACCGTCATCAATCTGTCCGAGGCCGCGTGCGCCCCGGTGGGGACGGACATCGACGACGCCGCGGTCGGGCAGGCGGTGCGCTACGCGTTCGAGCGCAACGTCGTCGTGGTCGCCGCCGCGGGAAACATTGCCTCACAAGGCATGTGCAGCGCACAGAACGGAATGGGTGATCCGAACCTACCGGTGGCCGACGCGTGGGCATCGGTGCGCACGGTCGCCAGCCCGGCGTGGTTCTCCGAGTACGTCCTGACCGTCGGCGCCGTGACGACGGCCGGTCGGCCCGCGGATTTCTCGCTGCACGGACCGTGGGTCGACGTCGCGGCGCCCGGCGAGCAGATCACGTCGCTCAGCCCGACCGGGCCGGGCCTGATGAACGCGTGGCTGGATCCGACGGCCGGTCCGGTACCGGTGAACGGCACGAGCTTCGCGGCCCCCTACGTCTCCGGAATCGTCGCGCTGGTGCGGTCGCGGTTCCCCGAGATGTCCGCAGGCGAGGTGATGGAGCGGATCAAGCGCACGGCCCGGACGGCGGCGTCGGGTTCGGATGACACCGTCGGCTACGGCGTCGTCGATCCGGTGGCCGCGCTCACGTTCGAGGTGCCGGCCAGGCCATCGGCCCCCGACGCCGTGGCCGCCGTGGCCGCGCCGGCGCCGGTCGGCTCGGCGGACCACCGGGCGCGCAACCTCGGGCTCGTCGTCCTGCTCGGATGTGCCGTGCTCGCAGCGATCGCGATCACCGTGCTGGACATGCCGATGCGCAAGTAGGCAACCCATGAAACTCCGCCGGACGAACTAGGGAGCGACCGTGACAGATCAGAACCAACTCGAAGCCCAGGACCGGCAACCGGCGTCGGACGACGTGGACAGCCGGGCCGCTGACTTGATGGCACGTCTCGCCGCGCGGCAACGGCAGCACGACGCCGCGCCAACAGAACCCGTCTCAAGCGCCGAACCCGACGAGCCGGCGCCGCCATCTGAACCGCCCAGGGCCGAACCAGAATCCGAATTGGTCAGCCCACCAGCTCACCGCCCGCCGGCACTCGGCAGGCCCGACGAACACCAGCCGTCGGCAGTGCCGGCGGGCGCGCCTGCGGAGCCCGGTCCGGTCGAGAGCCCCGACTGGCCGCCGGCGCCGGCCGACGTCGACCCCCCGCCGTCGGACGTAAGGAAACGCACCGGGCGCCGGATGGCCGCGCCGCCGTGGCAGCCGGCGGTCGATCCGCCGGGTGAGGGGCCCCCCACACCGGCGGACCGCGGTCTCGACACGTCGCCTGGCGCCGACGAGCCGGGGCGTGGACGTCCAGTGCCACCACCCCCACCCCCGCCACCTCCCGGCTGGAACGGTCTGCCGCCCCCTCCGGGCTGGCCTGGCCCGCCGCCGTGGATGCCACCCCGCCGACACGGGGTTCCGACGACGCCCCCGTCGGCGGGTGGCGAACCGGGGTCCCGCCGCCAAGCTCGGCCCCCGGCGAGACCGTCGCCCGCGCAAGGCCGCCGGGACGGTGCAGGCTCCGTCGGCGACGGTCCCCGGGAGGTGACGCGGCTGCGGACGAACCGGCCCTTCGACACCGATGACTCCCTGGGCGATGAGCAGTTGACGCCGCAATTCGGTTGGCGGCGAATGTTGTATCGGGCGACCAAGGGCCGGGTCAACCCGGGTGTTTCGCAGAAGGACCGTGAGCAGCAGGCCCTGCTGGAGCAGATCAGGCAGCCGCTGGCCAGCGACTTCCGGATCGCAGTGCTCTCGATCAAGGGGGGTGTCGGGAAGACGACGACCACCATCGGGCTCGGTTCGGCATTTGCCATGGTGCGCTCCGATCGCGTCATCGCGGTGGACGCGAACCCCGACCGCGGCACCCTGGCCGAGCGCATCTCGGATTCGTCGACCTCCTCGACGGTGCGCGACCTGCTGCTCGACCCCGACGTCTCGCGCTACGCCGACGTGCGCCAGCACACGCGCCTGGCACCCAGCCGACTCGAAGTGCTGGCCAGCGTGCAGGATCCCGCGGTCGCAGAGATATTCGGGGAGAGCGACTACCGACGCACGATCGAGATCCTCCAAGCCCACTACAACATCATCTTGACCGACTGTGGGACAGGGATCATGCACTCCTCGATGGCGAGCGTGCTCGACCTGGCTCACGCATTGGTGCTCGTCAGCTCACCGGCTGTGGACGCCGCGCGCAGCGCCGCGGCGACGCTCGACTGGCTGACCCAGCATGGCTACGGGATATTGGCGCGGGAGTCACACGTGGTGCTCAGCGGTGCTCAAGCCGGTGGAGGATCGCCCGCGTTCGACGAGGTGTTCCAGTACTTCGAGGCGAGAAGCGGGTCCATTCACGTCGTCCCGTTCGAACCGCACCTGGCCAGAGGGGCCGACGTCGACTTCGCCATGCTGTCACCGGACGCGGTGCGCACGTACCTGGAACTCGCCGGTGCCGTGGCCACCAAGTTTTCGCGGGTGCGTTGAGGCGGCGCACAGGTCTTTTCACTGATTTTTCAGATCAGGTGTCCGTGAACGAATCCCGGTCACTTGCCGTTTATACGTCTTGAAGCGCACTTCCTTACGGCTTCGTATCAAAGATTTCGGGGCAACACGGACTTCTCCGGGGGCGCTGTCCCCGGTCCGGACGAAGGGCAGGCGTTCCGATGGCCAATCGAATTCCAGAGGCAGAGAAGTTCCCGCGCGACGGCGCCCCGGAGAGCGCGCTGGGCACCAGCCTGAAACCCCGTCATATCACGATGATCTCGATCGCCGGCGTCATCGGCGCCGGCCTGTTCGTGGGCTCGGCGAACGCCATCAAGGAGGCGGGACCCGCGGTCCTCATCTCATACTTCCTGGCCGGCACCCTGGTCGTGCTGGTGATGCGGATGCTGGGCGAGATGGCGACCGCCAATCCCGACACGGGCTCGTTCTCCGTCTACTCCGAGCGCGCGCTGGGGGGCTGGGCCGGATTCTCCACCGGCTGGCTGTACTGGTGGTTCTGGGTGCTGGTCATCCCCGTCGAGGCGACGGCGGCGGCGTCCATCCTGTCCGACCTGGTGGGTTGGCCCCAGTGGGTTTGGGCGCTGACGGTGACGCTGCTGCTCACCGCGACCAACCTCATCAGCGTCGGCAACTACGGTGAGTTCGAGTTCTGGTTCGCCCTGATCAAGGTGGTCGCCATCGTGGCGTTCATCGGAATCGGTGCGGCTGCGATCTTCGGGCTCATTCCGGACTCTCAGGTCAGTGGCATCCACTCCCTGTGGGAGCCAGACGGTTTCATGCCCAACGGCTTCGGCGCGGTCATCGCGGGCATGTTGGTGACCATGTTCTCGTTCATGGGAACCGAGATCGTCACCATCGCCGCCGCCGAGTCGCCCGACCCGACCACCGGCATCAGCAAGGCTGTGAACTCGGTGATCTGGCGAATCTCCCTGTTCTACATCGGGTCGATCTTCGTCATCGTCGCGCTGATGCCCTACGACAGCCTCGACAACGGCTCCTACCAGACCACCCTGGAGGCCATCGGAATCCCAGGCTCGAAGATCGTCATGGACCTGGTCATCCTCACGGCCGTCGCCTCGTGTCTGAACTCTTCGCTCTACACCGCCTCTCGGATGCTGTTCTCCCTCGGTCAGCGTCGGGACGCGCCGGCACTGGTCGGCAAGCTCACCGGCAACGGCGTGCCGTGGGTCGCGGTACTGGCCTCGATGGTGGTGGGGTTCTTGGCGGTGATCGGCAACTACCTGCTGCCGGAGAAGATCTTCGGCTACCTGCTCGCGACGAGCGGCGCCATCGCCTTGTTCGTCTATCTCGCCATCGCGGTCAGCCAGTTCGTACTCGGCCGCACCATGCGCGCGGCGAAAGAGCGGGCACCCGTCAAGATGTGGCTATTCCCCTATCTGACGGTCGCGGTGATCGTCGCGATCGTGGCGGTACTGATCCTGATGGCCTTCGACCCCGATCAGCAGTCGGCGACCTTCCTGTCGCTCATCTCGGCGGCGTTCATCGTCGGGGCCGGAGTCTTCGTCCACCGACGTCGCAGCCACGAGACGGAGACCTCGAGGACCTAGGACTCGCGCCGACTTGCTGTAGCCGATGACCACGCGGGCCCCGAACAAGGTGTTCCAGTGACTACGGTGGAGGCGACCTGGATATCAAGCGCCCACACCACGGGCGGGTTGGGGCGGCGCACAGGTCTTTTCGCTGCCTTGCCGGATCCTGTTGGGGCCTACTCCGTCTCGTCGTGGACTGGGCGGTCCTGTTCCCCGAATGCGTTGAGCAAGAACGCCTGTCGGTCAGCGACGAGTTTGACCGCAGCCTGCGCGGCCTCAACGATCTGGACCGCCAAGGCATCGGCCCCGTCCCGGTACGCGCGCTCGTGCAACCACAATCCGGTCAACGCGCCCCAACCATCTACCTGCACGCGCACCGACCGGTCGGCATTGCTGACAGTGACCGAAAGCGAGTCGATCTGTTCGTTGAGCGCCACCGTGAGGTCGCGCTGTCCGACGAGGCGTTCGTTCACGTTATCCGCATCATCGTCGGGTCAGTTCGACACGTGCCGATCGGACCGGCGCCGACGGACATCAGCGGCCTGAGCTAAGCGCACTTCTGCTCCAGGATCTCCCGCAGCGTCTTGCGCCCTCGATGCAGGCGCGACCCCACCGTCCCCACCGGAATGTCGAGGATCGTCGCGATTTCGGTGTTCCGGTAACCCTCGACGTCGGCGTAGAAGACCGTTTCCCGCAGGTCACTCGGCAAACACCTGAGAGCGAGGACGGCAGCCTCCGGCAGCGCGGACAACACCTCCAGCTCGGCCGACTGCCGAGCGCGCGCTGGAAGTGAACCCCCGATGGCGAGTTGCTCTTCGGTTATCTCGCCCCTGAGCTGCTCAGATGGCCGTCGCTGCGCGCTCCGATAGGAATCGACCCAGGTGTTCACCATGATCCGGCGGAGCCATGCCTTGAGGTTGGAGCCCTCGCGGAAGGAGCCGTAGGACTGGAAGGCCTTGAGGATCGTCTCCTGGACTAAATCTTCGGCATCGGCCCGTTGTACGCATAGGTTCCACGCCTGCTGGAGCAGATGATCAGTCAGCGGAATGACCGCGTCGGCGAATCGTGATGTTTGCGCGTCGGGCGCAATGTCAGACGTCGCACGTGCGCGCTGTTCTGCAGGGAGACTGCGCAAGCGGCGTACATATATCAAGGTTTGTCGCTGCGGAGGCGCCGAGGGGGCATCCGCATCTAACGATTGCTTCACAAAAGTCCTTTCATACAAGGTCTTTTCACTGCAGAACTCGCTGTTTGCCGAGGTCATCATTCAAGAACGACGATATGCCGAACTTTCCGATGCCGCATCTGCCAAAGCTCGGTTCGCTCGGATTTCCCGAGCGGATGACCCGCGACACTATGTTTGCTGACATCAGGTAAGCAACGAGGTGGACAGGCGGCGCGACATCCGCTCCCCCAAACGGCCGGACCGAGCATCGCCACCGATCAGTGACGGCACTGCCGTCGCGCACTTCGGCCAACCGAGTCGGGCAACGCAGCTCACCTGTCGACCCCTCATCGACCCTGAGCAAATGCTCAAGGGGTCGGCCGAGTCGTGGTGAGACGTCGATAAATCGAGGTCAAAGACATTACGAGAGGCTCCGACGTGTGTCGTTCGGCCCGTGTCGAGCGGGCGATTCGACGCCACGCGCTCATCGACACATCTACCGTGCCAACCGATTCGAGGGCGTTTGTGCGGCGTACGGCATCACCGGACCGCCGCGCTACCCTGAGCACATGCTCAAGCTAATCTTCGCGTGCTACCGCCAATAGCCGCGTGACCCCGCACCGGACACGTCCGTCAGCAAACGCCTCCGACGCAGCCGAGCACCCGATCGCAGGGAATTTGGGGACGTCGAGAATTCATGATTTTTTAACAGTCGAGAGCCTGTGCATCCGGCCGCACCGGCGCGCATGCCGTCCAGGGTGCTCGCGGGGCCCTCGGGCCGGGCCGCCGGCACGCCGTTACGTGCGCCGAAGCGCGTGATCGCGCTCGGTCCGATGGTCGGGTCCGTTTGGCAGCGCTGGCCGTTCCTCAGGCGGTCAAGCCGGGCCCAGCCAGGCGTCGGGCTCGGCGTCCTCGTCGAACCCCCGGAGCCGGGTCTCGGCGCGTTCCAGATCGTCGTCGGTACAGAGATTCAGGCCCTGAATGACGGCTGCGCTGACACCGCGGGCGGCCAGTTCGCGTCGTCGAGAAACTTGCTGGCGTATAGCGGAAAGTTGGCAAAGTAAGAGGATTTCGTCGGCCAATTCCTTTGCGGGCCTTGCCAGCTCGCGTTCGTCGAGCTTGAGCGCCACGGGTAGGCCGCGTTCGGTCGTGCTGACCTGAATGCCGCCACTCGGGGAACGCAACGATCGGTCCACGGCGGTGTCCTCACCCAAACGTTCGTACATGTGGAATCGAGCTTAGTAGGACGCACACCGGCCCACGTGGCGACGAGGGCGAGAGCGTCCCGTCGTCCGGTATGCGCAACGCCTAGCGCGCCGACCCGATGAAGCCGACGATGTGGCGGCCCACGACGTCGGGCTGTTCGAGCTGCAGAAAGTGCCCGGCGTTGTCGACGATCGCCAAGTCACTGCCCTCGGGCAGCACCCGCTGCACCCAGGGCGCGAAATCCGCTGTGGCGCAACCGTCGTCGCGACCATGCAGATACAGGGTGGGCAGCACGGGCGCCGACAGCCAGTGCCGGTGCAGCTCGGCGTACTGGGCAGGCGGCTTCGAGTTGCGCACGGTCGCGCGGTAGTAGCCCAGCGCGGCCCGCCACCGCCTTCGGGCGCCGATCGCCGCGTCCACATGCCGAATGTCGTCGGCGGCGTGATAGCCGGGCGACCACTGCTTCCACAACCGGGGCACCACCCACGCCGCCGACCGGTCCGGCAGCCAGGGCACCTGGAAGTAGAGGATGTACCAGCTGCGCAGCATCTGCCTGGGCAGCTGTGCGGCCAGCCGCAGACCGTGGGGCACCCGGCCCAGCGGACGGAACGCGGCAGCGAGTGGCACCGACATGATGACGGCGCGGTCGAACGGACTGTCGGGCATCGCCGCCAGACCGGTACCCGCCATCGCGCCCCAGTCGTGTCCGATGACGACGTCACGCCCCGTCGGCCCGGCCGCTTCAAGGACGCGCAGGGCGTCGTCCATGAGTGCCCCCACGTGATAGCTGCGGTCCGACGGGACCGAGGACGGCACGTAGCCCCGCATGAAGGGGGCGACCACCCGCCAGCCCGCGTCGGCCAGCACGGGGGCGACCTTGCGCCAGCCGTAGGCGGTGTCGGGAAAACCGTGCAGGCACAGTGCGACCGGACCGTCTTCGGGACCCCACACCAGCGCCCGCAGCTGCCCGGCGGGTGTGGTCACGTCCAACCAGCGCGGGGACATCAGATCGGCTGGAATTCGGAGACCAGCCACTGCTCGCCGACCTTGTCCAGGGTGACCCGGACGCTCGACGCGGTATTGCTCGGGGCGTTCTCCCCGACGGCGACGGTCTGGTTGACGAACAGCAACACCACGGCGTGGTCGGCGTAGGCGGAGACCGAGGAGGCCGCCGGGACTTCGGTGACCGCGGAGATCTGCTGCTCCTTCGCGCCGGGGACGACGACCGTGTCGATCATCGAGCTGTAGGTGTCGCGGAACGCGCCGGTGAGCTGTTCCTTGGCGGCCCCGAGTTGCTGTTCGACGGTCTGCGGCTCGTAGGTCAGCATCGCGATCGTGATGCTGCGGGCCGCCCTCACCGAGTCCTCCCGCGCCTGATCCGCGCGGTCGGCTTCGGCGTCGCGCCAGAACAGGTAACCGCCGGCGACGGCGAGCACCAGCGCGAGCACAGGCAGCACGCCGTAGGCGAACACCCGCGGCCACTGGATCGGGCGGCGGGCGGGCGGGATCTGGTCGGCCGGGCTCTCCTCGGCGGGGGTCTCCGCGAGGGCAGGCGCTTCTTCGGCGGAGGTCTCCTCGAATTTCGGGGTGTCGGTCACTGTACGAACTCCACCTGCGACACCTTCGCGCCGCCGTCGACCCGCTGTACGGTGAGCCGCATTCGCCACGCGCGCGGAGCCTGTTCCGGCGCACCGGCGTTCGACGACTGCACGGTCACCGCCACCAGCACCTCCGCCGTGTCATCGGTCGACGACTCCAGCCCCGCTTCGCCGAGCGTGCCGACCGATTTCGACTTCGCCTCCTTGACCACCTCGAGGAACGGCTCGGCCCGCTTCTGGAAGTCGTCGTAGAAGGTGCCGGTGGCCACGTCGAGAACCCGCTGCACGTCGGCGTCGGCGCGCTCCCAGTCGATCGTCGTCAGGCTCTGCGCGGCCTGGCGGCCCACCTGCAGGAACAGGTCACGCTGCTTCTGCGCCTGGTGCGCCTCATAGGCCTGGTAGCCGAACCAGCCGGTCAGCCCGGCGAGGACCACGACCAGCACCAGTCCGGCGATGAGCACCGCGCGCACCGGCGAGTGGTCGTCGTGCGTCTCCTCACCGTCGACAGTGGCGTCGACCGCGGGCTCGTCGACGACAGTCGCGGTCGGTTCGCCGTCGAGCGCGGGGCCATCGTCTGCCAAGGTCTGCTCCTCTGCGGCACCCGGGATCACCTCATCCCGGCCTTCCGCCAAACGTTACGTGGCGGGCCGCGGGCGTCAATCGGCGACGTACCGCACCGCTCAGGTCGGGACGACGGCCTCCTCGAGTTCTGCGATGACGATCTTGCGCATCCCGAGCATCGCCTTGGACGCGGACGCCGCGCGCACCGGATCAGGATCGTCGAGGAGTTCGTTGAGACGGTCGGGCACGATCTGCCAGCTCACCCCGAAGCGATCCTTGAGCCAACCGCACATCGACTCCTCGCCGCCGTCGACCAGCCGGTCCCAGTAGTAGTCGACCTCGTCCTGGTCCGTGCAGGCCACCGTGAACGACACCGCTTCGGTGAACGGGAACCGCGGTCCGCCGTTGATACCGATGAAGCGGGTGCCGTCGAGGACGAAGGTCCCGGACACCACCTCACCGGTGGGTCCGGGACAGGCCTCGGTGAAGCGGCTGAGGCTCTCCAGCCCGGAGTTGGGGAAGATCGACGTGTAGAAGGCGACGGCCTCCTCCAGGTTGTCGTCGAACCAGAGCGACGGGATGATCTGCGGCATCGGGGTCTCCTTGTATGTGGACTACGGCGGTAACGACTCCCCGCGGCCCACGAACTCATCGCCGTCGCGCCGATCGGCCGCGAGTAACGTGACGCCCCGTGAGTACCGCAGAGACCGTGTCGTTCCGGGGCGCCGAGGGCCTCACCCTGGTCGGCGACGAATGGAACCGCGGCGCGGCGTCGGCCGCGGGCCGACCCACCGTGCTGATGTTGCACGGCGGTGGCCAGAACCGTTTCTCGTGGAAGAACACCGGCCAGATCCTGGCCGACGCGGGCCTGCACGTGGTGGCGCTCGACAGCCGGGGTCACGGCGACAGCGACCGCTCGCCCGAGGCGAACTACTCGGTGGAGATGCTGTGCGCGGACACCCTTGAGGTGCTCGACCAGATCGGCAGGCCCGTCGCGCTCATCGGCGCCAGCATGGGCGGGTTGACCGGCATCCTCGTCGCCCGGGAGGCGGGCCCGCAGCGGGTGACCCAGTTGGTGCTCGTCGACGTGGTGCCGCGCTACGAGAAGGACGGCAGTGCGCGCATCCGTGACTTCATGTTCAGCCACGTCCACGGTTTCGACTCGCTCGACGATGCCGCCGAGGCGGTGGCCGCCTACCTGCCGCACCGAACCAAACCGAAGAGCCCCGAGGGCCTGAAGAAGAACCTGCGCCAGCGGGACGGGCGGTGGTACTGGCACTGGGATCCGGCGTTCCTCACCAAACCCGCCGACGATCCGTTCATCCGGGTCGAGAAGCTCGAACAGGCCGCGGTCGAGTTGACCGTCCCGATCCTGCTCATTCGTGGCAAGCTTTCCGATGTGGTGAGTTCCGAAGGGGTGCAGGAGTTTCTGGCCATGGTGCCGGCCGCGGAGTTCGTCGAGCTGTCCGGCGCCGGGCACACCGCGGCCGGCGACGACAACGACGCGTTCACCGAAGCCGTCGTCGGTTTCGTCAGCCGGTGACCGCCGGTCGCCGCACCGTCGGGTTCAACTTCCTCGATCAACCGGCGCTGCCCGCACCCCAGGTGAGCGAAGCCGAGGCTCGGCGCATCGTCTCGTCGTATTACGGCATCGACGGTGCCGTCGTCTCGCTGGGCAGCCAGCAGGACAGGAATTTCCTGGTGCACCTCGGCGGTTCATCCGATGTCGTGGGCGTGCTCAAGGTGGCCAACCCCGCATTCAACGCCGTCGAACTGGCGGCGCAGGACGCGGCGGCGAAACTGATCGCCGAGGCTGAGCCCGAGCTCCGAATCGCCGTGCCATTGCCCAACCGCGACGGTGCGAAGCTGACGACAGTCGACGGGCTACTCGTCCGGCTGCTGCGGTACCTGCCCGGCGGCACGCTGATCGACGCCGACTACCTCGGCCCGGCCGCGGTCGCCGGACTCGGCGAGGTCGCAGCGCGCGTCAGCCGTGCGCTGACGGGCTTCGCGCACGACGGCCTCGACCGCGTACTCCAGTGGGATCTGCGGTACGGCGCCGACGTCGTCGCCGCCCTGATCGGCCACGTGGACGACGCGGCGCGGCGGGATCGGCTGCTGACCGCCACCGGCGAGGCCTGGGAGCGCATCACCCGCATCGCCGACGACCTGCCCCGTCAGGCCGTGCACCTGGACATCACCGACGCGAACGTCGTCGTGTCACCGGCGGCCGACGGCACACGTCGCCCCGACGGGGTGATCGACTTCGGGGACCTCACCGATACCTGGGCGGTGTCGGAGCTGGCGATCGCGGCGTCCTCGGTGCTGGGCCACACCGGCACCGAACCGTGGTCGATCCTCCCGGCGGTGCGTGCCTTTAACGCCATTCGGCCGCTGACCGCCGCGGAGATCGACGCGCTGTGGCCGATGGTGGTGCTGCGGACGGCGGTGCTCATCGTCAGCGGCGCCCAGCAGGCCGAGCTCGACCCCGACAACGCCTACGTCACCGAACAATCCGACGGTGAGTGGCGGATGTTCGAGCAGGCGACCGGCGTGCCGATGGATGTGATGACCGCTTTGATCCGCGCGGATCTCGGCGTCGCCGCACCGCCTGCGGAGGCCGAAGGCGCGGTGCCGATGATCGCCGGCGTGGCGTCGGACACTGTTGTCACACTTGATCTTTCACCGAGCTCGGACCTGTACGACTTCGCGTTCACCCCCGGCGGCTGGCTGCCCCCGGATGTGGAGGACCGTTTCGCCCGGCGTGCGGTGGCCGACGGGGCGGCCCTGGTGCTCACCCGCTTCGGTGAGCCCAGACTGGGCCCGGCGCCGGCGCTGAGCCAGCGCAGCGCCGAGGTGGTGCCGACCGGCGTTCGGCTCTGGCCGGCGCAACCGCTCACCCTGGTCGCGCCGTGGGACGGTGAGGTGATCGACAGCGGGGCGGACACGGTGACGGTCCGCGGCGACGCATACGAGGTCACGCTGACCGGTGTCCGGCCCGTCACCGGCGCGACGGCCGTGCGGGCGGGTGATCCGGTCGCCGGGGCCGACGCCGCACAGTGGGCCGACGTCGCGGTGCGCCCGGCGGGTGCGGTGACGGCGCCGCTCCTGGTGCGTCCCGAAGTGGCGCCGGGCTGGCTGGCCCGGGCACGTGATCCGCGGGCCGTCCTGGGACTGCCGCCGGACATCGCGGTCTCCCCCGCCGCCGATCTGGTCGCGCGGCGGGACCGCAGTTTCGCACCTGTGCAGGAGTTCTATTACCGCGAGCCGCCGCAGATCGAACGCGGCTGGCGGCACTATCTGATGTCGACGGCGGGCCGCTGCTATCTCGACATGGTCAACAACGTGACGGTGCTCGGGCACGCCCATCCCCGGGTGGCCGACACCGCGGCACGACAACTGCGCAAACTGAACACGAATTCGCGGTTCAACTACGCCGCGGTGGTCGAGTACAGCGAGCGCCTCGCCGCCGAACTGCCCGACCCGCTCGACACCGTCTTCCTGGTCAATTCCGGTTCGGAGGCAAGCGATCTCGCGATCCGGCTGGCGCTCGCCGCGACCGGGCGCCGGGACGTGGTCGCGATGCGCGAGGCCTACCACGGCTGGACCTACGGCACCGATGCGGTGTCCACCTCGACCGCCGACAATCCCAGCGCGCTCGCCACCCGGCCGGACTGGGTGCACACTGTGGAGTCGCCCAACAGTTTTCGCGGTAAGTACCGCGGACCCGACGTCGGCCGCTACGCAGGAGAGGCCGTCGCGCAGATCGAGCAACTGGTCGCCGACGGTCGTGCCCCGGCGGGGTTCATCTGTGAGTCGGTGTACGGCAACGCGGGCGGTATGGCACTGCCCGACGGATATCTGCGGCAGGTCTACGCGGCAGTGCGGGGCGCCGGCGGCCTGGCGATCGCCGACGAGGTGCAGGTCGGTTACGGCCGTCTCGGACACTGGTTCTGGGGATTCGAGCAGCAGGACGTGGTGCCCGATATCGTCTCGATGGCGAAGTCGACGGGTAACGGGTATCCGCTCGGCGCGGTGATCACCAGCCGTGCCGTCGCCGAGGCGTTCCGCTCGCAGGGGTACTTCTTCTCCTCGACCGGGGGCAGCCCGCTGTCGTGCGCGATCGGCCTGACGGTGCTCGACGTCCTACGCGAAGAAGATCTGCAGGGCAACGCCGTTCGGGTGGGTGGACACCTCAAGGCACGGTTGGAGGCGCTGGCCGACAAACATTCGATCATCGGCACGGTGCACGGCGTGGGACTGTATCTCGGCGTCGAGATGGTCCGCGACCGGGAGACGCTCGAGCCCGCGGCCGGGGAGACCGCGGCCATCTGCGAACGCATGCTCGAACTCGGCGTCGTCATCCAGCCGACGGGCGACCATTCGAACATCCTCAAGACCAAACCCCCGCTGTGCATCGACATCGAATCCGCCGACTTCTACGTCGACGCACTGGACCGGGTCCTCACCGAGGGATGGTAGTCCGATGACCGGACCCGAGATCGCCGCGGTGGTGCTCGCCGTCGTCGCGGCCGCCGAGGCGGTCGGCCTCATCACGCTGTGGATGCTGTTCACCCGCGCCCGTCGAGAAGCCGACGAACTGCGGGCCCGCGTCGACACCCGCAACATGCTGCTCAGCGGCGGACGCGAAGCGGTCAAACACGTGTGGCAGACGGCCAACCTGGTGCGGGAGAAGGGTTTCGGCGGCGCCATCAGTTCGTCGATCGAAGACCTCGCCGACTGGTTCGAGGTGGAGCGCCCGGACCTCGCGCGCTTGGCACCCAACGGCCGGGTGGCGATCCTGTTCTCCGACATCGAGGATTCGACGGCGCTGAACAACCGGATCGGCGACCGGGCGTGGGCCCGGCTGATCGGCCGTCACGCCCGCTCGGTGCAGCGGCACGTGAAGGAACACGACGGGCATGTGGTGAAGAGCCAGGGTGACGGTTTCATGGTGGCGTTTGCCGCACCGGAGAACGCCGTGCGGTGCGCAATCGCCCTGCAGCACTCGCTGCGCCGGCGACCCAACGGAATCCGGGTCCGCATCGGGATCCACACCGGCAAGTCGGTGCGGCGCGGGGAGGACCTCTTCGGCCGCAACGTCGCGCTGGCCGCGCGGGTGGCCGCCGAGGCCGACGGCGGCGAGATCCTGGTCAGCGAGGCGGTGCGGGATGTGGTGGACGGCGCGGACGGCGTGGCGATCGGTGACAGCCGGGAGGTCTCGCTGAAGGGCTTCTCCGGCAAGCACCACCTCTTCGTGGTGAGCGGTCAGCGCGGCGGTTCGGACTCGTCGAGCCGCTGATGCAGCCGCGCCCGGATGTCGTCCGGGGTGTAAGCCCGGCGCCGACGCTGATCGCGCGCCACCAGCGCACCTCCGGCGACGACACCCGCGACACCGGCCATCCCGACCCACTTCCAGATGCTGCGCATGCCACGAGTGTGCCTAAGCTGCGCTGGTGAATGCGAACGCGGTGCCGCTGACGCGCGCGCTGGAGGAGACCCGGACCGGGGATGTGTGGTTGTTCCGTGGCGCATCGGGTCCCGATCGCGCCATCCAGGCGATGACAAACGCGCCGGTCAACCACGTCGGCATGACGGTCGCCGTCGATGACCTGCCGCCGTTGATCTGGCACGCCGAACTCGGCGACAAGTTGCTCGACCTGTGGACGGGCACCCATCACCGCGGGGTGCAGCTCAACGACGCCCGCGAGGCCGTCGAGCGGTGGATGGACAGCTACGGCCAGCGGTGCTGGCTGCGCCAGCTGACGCCTTCCGTGACCCGCGAGCAGGAGGATCGCATGCTGCGGGTGATCGCCCGGATGGACGGCACGCCGTTCCCCAGCACCGCGCGGCTGACCGGGCGGTGGCTGCGTGGGCGGCTTCCCGTCGCCAGCGACTTCACCCGGGGCATCCCCTACGTACACACCAGGGTGCGCGAGTCGGCGGAGCGCGAGAAGGCCCGTAAGCGCACGGCGCTTCAGACGGCGTACTGCGCGGAGACGGTGGCGATCACCTACGAGGAGATGGGTCTGCTCACCACCGAGAAGAACGACAACTGGTTCGACCCCGGATCGTTCTGGAGCGGCGACGAGCTCCCGCTGGCCGGCCGATACCGCCTCGGCGAGGAGATCGCCGTCGTCCGCTAACGGCGTCGGCCCGCGAACAGGAGGAGCGGCACCCGCGTGAGGGCGATCAGGTGGTTCACGCGGCGTCGCCTGGCCCGCAGCTTCAGCACGACCCGCACCCCGACGCACACGGCGGCCACCACCACGACGATCCACAGAATCGCCGCCACCAGAAAGACCATCTCTACCGCCGCCATGACCACGAGCGTTCACGGTCCCCGTCGCGGTCAGGTCACGAGGCCGACACACGTCGGCGGCTGTCTCATCGAAGCTGCTCGCGAATCGCCTCTTTGTCGATCAGCGACCACACCTCGACGATCCGCTCCGCACGGAACCGGTAGAAGACGTGTTCGGCGAACGACACCTGTTCGCCGGTCGACTCGATGCGCGTGCGGGCGCCGACACTACGGTTGTTGACGGATTTCGCGCGTATTCCGTCATCTTCCGTAGTCTCGTCGCGCCCGTCAGGTAGCGCGTTTGCGATTGACGCGCACCGCATCCCGGATCAGCGCGTTGAACGCGTCCGGGTCCAACGCGTCGTCTTCGCGCAGGTCGATCGAGCGCCCGACAGGCGCCTGGAGACTCGCGTTGAACAGGTTGTCCGGGTCGCTGATGGACGAACCCTTGGCGAAGTTCACTTTGACCTTGCCCTTGTACATCTCCAGCGTGCAGATCAGACCGTCCAACGAGAATGCCGGCACACCATCGGGGTTCGACGGCTTGCGCCACTTGATCTCTTCGACGACGTCGGGTACGGCCTGCTTGATCAACGACCGAATCTCCTCGATCCGACCGATGCGCCAATCTTCGGTCACAGCCCGACTGTATCGACCGGTGGCCCCGCCCACCCACACGTTGTCGAACAACGTCATGCTTCGAGCAACTGCACGCCGGTGTCCGTACAAGCAGACTTCAATCGCTTGTCTCTTGTCCATAACCGCGCTCCGCCGACCAGAGCCACCGCTGCCATGAGATGGACATCAATCGCGGCTCGACCGCATGGAGATGGTCGATCCAGATCGCGGTGTCGACCAGGATCATTCGGTCGATTCAGTCGGTTCACGTCGACGGGGAGCCGCATGGGCCTGTGGATCTGTTCCGCCGAGCGCGGCGAGACGACGAGCACTCTCGACGCGGATCAACGTCTGCAAACCTCGCCTGAGTAGAGCGACGTCTTCCTTGACGCCCGTCAGTTCGGCGGCTTTGGCCAGCAGCTCATCGTCGATCGTGACTGTCGTCCGCACGGCTCACCCGCTTCCGCATCATTGATGCTATTCATGATGCCACGGGCCGCGCTCACCTTGACGTTGAAAGCGGAACTCCACCGAATGATGGTCACCGTTGTCATCCTTCAACACCTCGGAGTGTCACCGATAGATGTCACGGCGGTGGCCAATGTGGATGACTCTGACGACAACTCGGTCGTCGAAAACCTGGTAGATGACGCGGAATTCGCCGCGCCGAGCCGAAAATCGACCCTCTAACTCACCGCGGAGCGGTTTGCCGACGCGGTAGGGGTTCTCCGCCAGCGGACCTCGGATGAACTCCCAGCACGCGACGGCAACGGTGTCGGGCAGAGATTCGGTCAACGCCCTCTTCGCGGCCCTCGTCAGCTCAACTCGATAGCTCAACGTGGAAGCCGGCCGACGGCGCGCATCTCCTCAGTTACCTCTTCCAAAGTGACGGTCTCGTTGTCCGCCTCAGCCACACGAAAGTCGCGCATCGTGTCCGCGTCGCTGAGAATCGCCAGCGTCTCCATGATCGAGTCGTAGTCTTCGGCACTCAGGATTACCGCGGCGCGACGCCCCTGCCGAGTCACTTCGACACGTTGATGCGTTCGCACTGCTTCGTCGACGAGCCTCGACAGGTTCGCGCGGACCTCGGCCAGCGGCAACGTCGTCATGTACAGAATTCTAGCGTGGAGCTCGGCTTGACTACACGTTGAAGCGGAACTCCACCACGTCACCGTCGGCCATCACGTAGTCCTTACCCTCGATGCGGACCTTGCCCGCCGCCTTCGCCGCGGCCATCGAGCCCGCCTCGACCAGGTCGTCGAAGGACACGATCTCGGCCTTGATGAAGCCCTTCTCGAAGTCGGAGTGGATGACTCCGGCGGCCTTCGGCGCGGTGTCGCCCTGGTGAATCGTCCAGGCGCGCGCCTCTTTCGGGCCCGCGGTGAGGTAGGTCTGCAGCTTGAGGGTGTGAAACCCGGCGCGCGCCAGCGCGTCGAGCCCGCGTTCGGTCTGCCCGATCGATTCGAGCAGTTCCGCCGCCGACTCCTCGTCGAGTTCCTGCAGTTCCGCCTCGATCTTGGCATCCAGGAACACACAGTCGGCCGGGGCCACCATCTCGCGGAGTTCGGCCTTGCGGGCCTCGTCGGTCAGCACCGACTCATCGGCGTTGAACACGTACAGGAACGGTTTGGTGGTCATCAGGTTCAGCTCACGCAGCAGGCTGACGTCCGTGCCTGCCGAGAACAGCGTCTTGCCGCTGTCGAGCACCGCCTGCGCGGCGACCGCCGCGTCGAGCACGGGCTTGCGGTCCTTGTGTGTCCGCGCTTCCTTCTCCAGCCGCGGCACCGCCTTCTCCAGCGTCTGCATGTCGGCCAGGATCAGCTCGGTCTCGATCACCTCGATGTCGGACTTCGGATCCACCTTGCCGTCGACGTGGACGACGTCGTCGTCGGCGAAGACGCGCACCACCTGACAGATCGCGTCGCACTCACGGATGTTGGCGAGGAACTTGTTGCCCAACCCGGCGCCCTCCGACGCCCCCTTCACGATGCCGGCGATGTCGACGAACGTCACCGGCGCGGGCACGATCTTCTCCGAGGAGAACATCTCGGCCAGCTTGTCGAGCCGCGGATCCGGCAGCGCGACGACGCCTTCGTTCGGTTCGATCGTCGCGAACGGGTAGTTCGCGGCCAGCACATTGTTGCGCGTCAGCGCATTGAACAGAGTCGACTTGCCCACGTTCGGCAGTCCGACGATTCCCAGGTTGAGGCCCACAGGGACCACAGTCTGCCAGAGCGTCACGGGCTCGCCCGCGCGCGCTGGAAGCGCACTGCGACGCCGAGCCGGTACGGTCTACCTGTGTCCGGACAGCGCGCACGGTCGACAGTGCCGGCCGACCACCGCTCGGTGCACCCCCTTTTCCCAGGTCTGCCGTGGTGGGGCGCCGTGGTGCTGGCGTTCACCACCACCGCGGTCGGCTTCGCGTTCGACGCGGGATCCGGCAGCCGGGAGCTGAGTTTCGTCTTCTCCGCGTGCTACGTGCTGGGCTGCCTGCTCGCGGTACTCGCCGTCCGCCAGGCCGGGATCTTCACCGCGGTCATCCAGCCGCCACTGCTGCTGTTCGTCACCGTGCCGGGCGCCTATTTCCTGTTCCACGGCTCCGAGATCCACGGCCTCAAGGATCTGGCGATCAACTGCGGCTATCCGCTCATCGAGCGGTTTCCGCTGATGTTCTTCACCTCCGCGGCAGTGCTGCTCGTCGGCATGGGCCGCTGGTATCTGGGAATGTCGTCCCGCCGGGCCACGGCTCCGGCCGAAGAAACCAGGGCGAGGGCCAAGCAGCCCGCTCCGGCCGGGGGCCTCGTCGCGGGACTTCGGAACAAGGTGTCCGGGTTGTTCGCCTCGCCTGCGGTAACCGACGACGAGCAGGACGATGAACCGCCACGGCGGGCGCGGACCTCCGAACGCCCGCGGCGCACCTCCTCGAGCGCCGACCGTGCGCGCACCGGGCGAGACACCGCGCGCGGCGCCGCTGCCCGTAAGCCGGCCAAGCGCAGCAGCAGCAGCAGCACGCCGTCACGCTCCCGCCACAACCGACCTCCCGAGACCGAGATCATCGAACCGGTCGTCGACCGGCCGCGGCGGTCACGCACGGCGTCGCGGGCGTCCGAGACCCCCGAACCGCGCCGGCGTTCACGCGCCCAGACGCCCCGCGAAGGGCGTGAGCCCCGCGAACCCCGTGACCCGCGCAAGCAGCCCCCGCGTGAGCGCCGCTCGACCTATGACCGGCCGGAACGCCGCCGTCGGCCCGACGACCACGAACCGTACGAGCCGCTGGAACCGCACACCCGCAACGGCAGCCCCAGCCACCACCCGATCTCCCGGGTGCGTTACCGCGGCGAGGACGGCGAGGACGAGCGCGCCGAGTACCGCAGCCGGCCGCGCGCCCGGCGCAGCTGGGATGCCGATGCCTGGGAGTACGACGTCTGACGCTCAGACAGCGACGGAGTTCCCGCAGATGCCGCAGACCTCGAACTGCCGGCGCTTCCACCGGGCCACCGGGATGAAGAACAGCGTGAACTGTTTGAACTGACGCATCCGCTGCCACTGGGTCGTGTTGCGGCAGCGCGGACACGTGTGCGTCCCGCCCGCGCCGAGATACTGCTGTTTGGTGCTAAGGCCGAACAGGAAGAAGAACACACCCCCAGCCTAGGGGCGGGGTCGGACGGAACCTCAGGTGCGCGGGGGGCGGATCTCCCGCGGCAGCGCGAACACCAGTGTCTCGTTGGCCGTTGTCACCGGTTGCACGGTGTCGTAGCCGTACTCGGCGAGCCGTTCGAGCACGCCCCGCACCAGCACCTCAGGCACCGACGCACCGGAGGTCACCCCCACGGTGGTGACGCCGTCGAGCCATGCCGGGTCGATGTCGTCGGCGTAGTCGACCAGATGCGACGCCTGGGACCCGGCGCCGAGCGCCACCTCGACCAGGCGGACCGAGTTCGAGGAGTTCTTCGAGCCGACGACGATCACCAGGTCGCACTCCGGCGCCATCGCCTTGACCGCCACCTGCCGGTTCTGGGTGGCGTAGCAGATGTCGTCGCTCGGCGGATCCTGCAGCGTCGGAAACTTCTCCCGCAGCCGGCGCACCGTCTCCATCGTCTCGTCGACGCTCAGGGTGGTCTGGGACAGCCAGACCACCTTGTCCGGGTCACGCACGGTGACCTTGTCGACCGCGTCGGGGTTGTCGACGACCTGCACGTGGTCGGGGGCCTCACCGGCGGTGCCGACGACCTCCTCGTGGCCTTCGTGGCCGACGAGCAGGATGTCGTAGTCGTCGCGGGCGAAGCGCTTGGCCTCGTTGTGCACCTTGGTGACCAGCGGGCAGGTGGCGTCGATGGTCTTCAGGTTGCGGGCGGCAGCCTCGACGTGCACGGTCGGCGCCACGCCGTGGGCGGAGAACACGACGATGGCGCCCTCGGGCACCTCGTCGGTCTGTTCGACGAAGACCGCGCCGGCCTTGGCCAGGGTGTCCACGACATAGCGGTTGTGCACGATCTCGTGCCGGACGTAGACCGGAGCACCGTGCTTCTCCAGCGCACGCTCGACGGTCTCCACGGCGCGGTCCACCCCGGCGCAGTATCCGCGCGGTTCGGCGAGCAGCACACGCCGGCCGGATACACCGCCACTGACCGAGCGGGCTGCGCCCGGAATCCCCATGTTGATAGTCGGTGGCATGGCTCTCAGGGTACTGACCGATGCCGCGCCCCGCCCAGCCGTAGGCTGTCCGCATGGCTACTGCACCCTATGGGGTTCGCCTGCTGGTCGGCGTGACCGTCACAGCGGTCGAGGAAACCCGCAAGCTGCCACAGACCATCCTGATGTATCCGATGACCGTGGCCAGCCAGGTTGCCAGCATCGTGATCCATCTGCAGCAGAATCTCGCCGACCTGGTGAACAGGGGCGACGAGACGCTGGAGACCCTCTTCCCGCCCAAGGACGAGCAAGCGGAATGGGCCACGTTCGACGAGGACGACGACTCCGAGCCCGCCTCTGAGGGCGAGCGCCGCACGGAGGGCCGCTTTGCGCTGTACTCCACCGGTGAGCCCGAGACGACGGATGCCGGCGCTCCGAGCTCCCCGAAGCGCGCGTCGGCGGCGACCGACACCCCGGAGATCGTCACCGAACTGGACTACGAATCGCTGACCCTGGCGCAGCTGCGGGCACGGTTGCCGTCGTTGAGCGTCGACGACCTGGAGGCGCTGCTCGCCTACGAGGGTGCGACCCGCTCGCGCGCGCCGTTCCAGACCCTGCTGGCGAACCGGATCACCCGCGCCACCGCCAAGTGACGGGCGACGAGCAGGGCAAGTCTCCCGAGAACCCGTGGCCGGTCCGGGCTGTCGCCACCCGCGTCGCCAAGTACATCGACCGCCTCGGCATGGTGTGGATCGAGGGCCAGCTCACTGAGCTCAAGGTGCGTCAGACGACCGCCTGGATGGTCCTGCGAGATCCCGCCGCGGACATGTCGCTGTCGGTGAGCTGCCCGCGCGACCTCGTCGCGAACGCTCCGGTGCCGCTGTCCGAGGGCACCCAGGTCATCGTGCTGGGCAAGCCGCAGTTCTACACCCGCAACGGGTCGTTCAGCCTGCGGATCAGCGAGATCCGCGCGGTGGGGATCGGCGAACTGCTGGCCCGGATCGACCGCCTGCGTCGCCTGCTCGACGCCGAGGGGCTCTTCGACCCCCGGCTCAAACGGCCCATCCCGTTCCTCCCCGGCTCGATCGGCCTGATCACCGGCCGCGCCAGCCACGCCGAGCGCGACGTCATGACGGTGGCGGCCAACCGGTGGCCCGCAGTCCGGTTCGCCGTCCGCAACACCATCGTGCAGGGCCCCAACGCGGTACCGCAGATCGTCGCGGCGCTCCGCGAACTCGACCGGAACCCCGGCGTCGACGTCATCGTGCTGGCCCGCGGCGGCGGCAGCGTCGAAGATCTCCTGCCGTTCTCCGACGAGACGCTGTGCCGGGAGATCGCCGCCTGCACCACGCCGGTGGTCAGCGCGGTCGGCCACGAACCCGACAACCCGCTGTGCGACCTGGTCGCCGACCTGCGCGCGGCCACCCCGACCGACGCCGCCAAACGTCTGGTTCCAGATGCCGCCGCCGAGCAGGCATTCGTCGTGGACCTGCGCCGTCGCAGTGCCCGCGCGCTGCGCCACTGGGTGCACCGCGAGCAGCATCACCTCGACCAGTTGCGGAGCCGGCCGGTCCTGGCCCGTCCACTGCAGGCGATCGACGCCCGCGCCGACGAGGTGCACCGCGCCCGGACCGCGGCCCGCCGCGACATCCGCCGGATGCTGGCGGTGGAGTCCGAGCGCGTCGGCCACCTCGCAGCGCGGCTGACGACACTCGGACCGGCCGCGACCCTGGCCCGCGGGTATGCCGTCGTGCAGACGATGCCCGATACGAACGTGCTGCGCGCGACCGCCGACGCCCCGGCGGGCACACACCTGCGCATCCGGGTGGCCGACGGTGCGATCACCGCGCTGAGTGAGGGAGCCGATGAAGCCCATTAGTGAGATGGGGTACGAGGAGGCGCGCGACGAGTTGATCGCCGTGGTGCAACAGCTCGAACAGGGCGGCCTCGATCTCGATGCATCGCTGAAGCTCTGGGAACGGGGCGAAGAACTCGCGCGATGCTGCGAGGAGCACTTAGCTGGAGCCCGTCAGCGCATAGAGTCCGCCCTGGGTGAGCGAGACGCCGAGGACGGTTGAGTCGGCAACCGGTTCCGCTCGAGGGGTACAGAACTAGAACACGTTTCAGTTATAGTCGCCGGCATGGGTGATGCATCGCTGACGACTGAATTGGGCCGGGTGCTGGTGACGGGCGGATCCGGTTTCGTCGGCGCCAACCTCGTGACCGAACTGCTCGAGCGCGGCCACCACGTGCGATCGTTCGACCGCGTCCCGTCCCCGTTGCCGCGCCATCCGCTGCTGGAGACGCTCGAGGGTGACATCTGCGATGTGGAGACCGTGGCCGCCGCGGTCGCCGGCGTCGACACCGTCATCCACACCGCAGCGATCATCGACCTGATGGGCGGCGCCTCGGTCACCGAGGAGTACCGCCGCCGCAGCTTCGCCGTCAACGTCGGCGGCACCGAGAACCTCGTGCGCGCAGCGAGGGCTGCTGGGGTGCAGCGGTTCGTCTACACCGCGTCCAACAGTGTGGTGGTGGGCGGCAAACGCATCGTCGCCGGCGACGAGACCTTGCCCTACACCGAGCGGTTCAACGATCTCTACACCGAGACCAAGGTGGTGGCGGAGAAGTTCGTCCTCGCCGAGAACGGTGTCGACGGCATGCTGACCTGCTCGATCCGGCCGAGTGGCATCTGGGGCCGTGGTGACCAGACGATGTTCCGGAAGGTCTTCGAAAGTGTGCTGGCCGGCCATGTCAAGGTGTTGGTGGGCAGCAAGAACGTCAAACTCGACAACTCGTACGTGCACAACCTCATTCACGGTTTCATCCTCGCCGCGCAGCACCTGGTACCCGGCGGAACCGCACCCGGTCAGGCGTATTTCATCAACGACGGGGAGCCGGTCAACATGTTCGAGTTCTCCCGTCCCGTCGTGGAGGCGTGCGGCGAGCGCTACCCGCGGCTGCGGGTGCCGGGTCGGCTCGTGCGTTTCGTGATGACGGTCTGGCAGCGGCTGCACTTCCGCTTCGGGCTGCCCAAACCGCCACTGGAACCCCTTGGCGTGGAACGGGTTTACCTCGACAACTACTTCTCGATCGCGAAAGCGGAGCGGGATCTGGGGTATCGGCCATTGTTCACCACCGAGCAGGCGATGGCGGCGTGCCTGCCCTATTACGTCGAGTTGTTCGAGAAGATGAAGGACGAGAAGAGAACCTCGCCGGTGGTCGCCGTCACGGCGGGGTGACGGGGTCAGTCCGTCGGTTCTGCGGTCAGGCTGTCGTCGTCGACGAACACCAGTCCCCCGTCATCGAGTGTGACCGCCCATCGACGGGCCGCCTCGACGATCGTGTGGCCACCGATCTCGACCGCCTTTCCTGCCGCGTCAGCAAAATCCTCGACTACAACACCGGACTTTTCATGATCAGTTCCGGGAAACACCAACACCCGCGAATTCATCGCTATGCCGGAATTCTCGCCCGCATCGACATTCTTCATCATTCCCACACCTCCACACGCACATTGTCCTATGGAAGTGTTTCACGGCCGCAGGCGGATGGTGCGAATATTTCCGCCCGTTGGCCCCAAAACGGCACCGGGAAACTGACGGGGCGCCGCCGCCGTTCCGCAAACAGGGAAAATGCACGCCTGCCGGTTAGGGAGTTACCGTTTGCCCGAACGGCGCGGGCTCCGGCGCCGGGGCGGGTGCGGACTGGTCGCGTATCAGTCCCCCCAGGAGTGCGAGGGTGTCCGCCGACGTCGAGCCTTCGGCCGTGGTCATGACGCACAGTGACTGGTCGGCGGACCGCGCCACCGTCAGGTTGTGCTGGGTGACGGTCACCGAACCGACCATCGGGTGGCGCAGTTCGTAGGAGTCCGCCTCGCACGGTTTGACCCGGTGGTCACGCCACAACGCGACGAAATCCAGGCTCTTCATCGACAGTTCGCCGATGAGTCCGGCCAACAGCGGATCGTCGGGGTGGCGCCCGGCGACGTGGCGGAGGTTGCCGACGACGGCGCGCGCCTTGCGGTGCCAGTCGACGTACAACTCACGCGTATGGCCGTCGAGGAACAACATCCTGGCGAGGTTGGGGCGTTCGGCAGGCCGGTCGACGGACGCCGGGTCGACGTGATCGGCGATCAAGTTGTGCCCCAGCGGATTCCAGGCCAGCACGTCGGTGCGGCGTCCGGTCACCATCGCGGGGACGTCGCCCAGTGAGCGCAGCAGGTCACGGGTCAACGGGTCGAGCCGTTCGACCGGTGGCCGGCTGACACGTTTCGGCCGTGCACTGGCCAGCGCGTGCAGGTGGCGCCGCTCGTGTTCGTCGAGGCGCAATGCACCGGCGAGGGCGTCGAGCACCACCTCGGAGGCGTTCACCGACTGGCCCTGCTCCAGACGGGTGTAGTACGAGACGCTGACGCCGGCCAGCTGGGCGAGCTCCTCGCGCCGCAACCCGGCCACACGTCGCCGCCCTGCGATCACCGGCAGGCCCGCGTCATGCGGATCGAGCAGCGCGCGACGCGCCCGCAGGAACTCACCGAGCGTGGGAAACGTCACGACTCCACTATGCGCCGGCCGCGCGGTGCGTGCCTGACCCTGGCAGGGGTAGGCACCACCGGGGCTGGTTGCGGTGGCGCAACCGCCGCACGCTGAACGGGTGAACACACTCGTATTGGGCGACGTCTCGATCACCCGGGTCATGGAGTACTACGGGTCGGTCGAGCTCTCGCCGAAAACCTTCTTTCCCGAAAGTCGTTGCAGCTCATGGAAGGCCAACCAGAGCTGGTTGGCACCCGACTTCTACGACCCCGCTGCGGACGTGTGCGTTTCGGCCATCCAGACGTGGGTGCTGCGCAGCGAGGGCAGGACCATCCTCGTCGACACCGGTGTCGGCAACCACAAGGTGCGGCCCGATTCGGTGTGGGACCACCTCGAAACAGAATTCCTCGGCAACCTCGCCGCGGCCGGGATCCGGCCCGAGGATGTCGACATCGTGGTCAACACCCATCTGCACAACGACCACGTCGGCTGGAACACCACGTTGCGCGACGGAGAGTGGGTGCCGACATTCCCGAACGCCACCTACCTGATGCCACGGGCCGACTTCGACTTCTGGAATCCGGCCAACGGCCATCCGTCCCGCCTCGGCGCCGCGAGCCGCATCGTTTTCGCCGACAGCGTCGCACCGGTCGCCGACGCCGGCTTGGTCCAGCTGTGGGACGGGCAGTGGGACATCGACGCGAACCTGCGGCTGGACCTGGCTGCCGGCCATACCCCCGGCTCCTCGATCGTGACGCTCGAATCCGGCACGGACAGAGCGTTGTTCGTCGGCGATCTGCTGCACACCGCGTTGCAGCTGGTGGAGCCCGACGTCAACAGTTGCTTCTGCGAGGATCCCGCGGCCGCCAGGGCCACCAGGCGGCGGCTGCTCGGCTATGCCGCCGACACCAACACGCTCGTGTTCCCCGCGCACCTCGGCGGGCACGGCGGTGCGGAGGTGACCCGCCAGGGCGACACGTTCGCGATCGAGCGGTGGGCGCCGTTCACCCGGGTGACCCATGTCTGAGACCGTCGTCGTCATCACGTCCGGCGACGTCCGTGGCCGCACCGTCGACGAATACTCGGTCTTCCTCGGAATCCCCTACGCCACACCACCGACCGGCGCGGCGCGGTTCGCCGAACCGGCGCCGCATCCCGGCTGGACGCAGGTGCGGGACGCCGCCGAGCCGGGTCCCGCGGCGCCGCAGGCACCCCGTAGCGGTTTCGGGGCGCTGGACATGTCACCGTTCTTCGGCACCGCCCGTCTCGGCGACCCGGAGTACCTGACACTGAACGTGTGGGCGCCCAGCGGCGCCGTCGGACGACCGGTGATGGTGTTCGTACACGGCGGGGGGTTCGTCTCCGGCTCCACCCGATCACCGCTGTACGACGGTGCCGCGTTCGCACGTGACGGCGTGGTCCTGGTGACGGTCACCTACCGGCTGGGCATCGTCGGATTCCTGGATCTGCCGGGAGCCCCGCCCAACCGAGGGCTGCTCGACGTGCTGGCCGCGCTGAAGTGGGTGAAGGCCAACGCGGAGAGCTTCGGCGGTGACCCCGACAACGTGACCCTGTTCGGCCAGTCCGCGGGGGCCACCCTGGTCGGGGCTCTGCTCGCCACGCCCGACGCCCGTCCCCTGCTGCGGCGCGCGATCATGCAGAGCGGCAACGGGACCGGAGCCTTCGATCGCGAACAGGCCGCCCGGGTCACCCACCGTGTCGCGCAGCTGCTCGGCACGGATCCGACCGTCGACGGGTTCGTCGGCTTCTCCGACGACGAACTCGTCGCGGTGGGCTCTCGGCTCGCGGGGGTGGACCTGCGCACCCGACGCAGGTTCGATCCGCTGGCCGGGCTCAGCCCGTTCAGTGTGGTGATGGACCGGCAGCCCGCCGACGCAGTCGCCGCGGGCGTCGGGGCCTCGGTGCCGCTGCTGATCGGCACCAACGCGCAGGAAGGCAACCTGTACCTGGTGCCGCAGGGCACCCTCGAGACCACGACCGAAAACGACGTACGAGACCTGGCCGACCGCACGCATGCCGATCCGGATACCGCCGTCGCCAAATACTGTGACCGCTACCCCCATGCCACGTGGGGCCAGATCCGCTCGGCGATGCTCGGCGACGCGTTGTTCGTTTCGGGCACAGGGCGTCTCATCGACGCACACTCGTCACACGCCGCCGTGCCGCTGCACGAGTACCGCTTCTCGTGGCGGTCGGCGGCCGTGGGCGGCCGGTTGGGCGCCGCCCACGCTGTCGAGCTGCCCTTCGTCTTCGACCGTCTCCACGAACCGGTGCTGCGCGGACCGGCCGGGCTGCTCGGCCCCGAGGAGCCACCGCGGGCTCTCGCCTCGGCCGTGCACGGGGCGTGGGTGGACTACGCCACTACCGGGGACCCCGGGTGGGCGCCCGACTCGGTGCGCGAATTCAGCGGGTGACGGCCGGATCCGCCGCGCCGGCTCGGTGTCGTCCGCCTCGACGGTCTCGAAGCGGTTGATCTTCGGTCCCAGCGCCACCCGTTCAGGGCCGAGGGAGGCCTTCGGCGGCTTCGTCGGGAACGGTCTGAATCAGCAACTCCCGCACGTCGGTGTCGTGGTCGTCGCGACACACCACCGTCAGCAGGTAGTTCACCGGTGAATGCTCCCTGCCGGCCCAGTTCCTGCGGCGGTCCATCGTTTCCGCCAGCGGGGCAGAAGCAGGTTGACCGCGACGACGATGACCCCACTGGCGATGGCCTCACGCCACAACCAGGCGCCGGCCAGCGCACCGACAGCCCCGGTCGACCACAGCGTGGCCGCGTATTGAGGCCAGTCACCGACAGGCCCTGCTTCATGATGACCCCGGCGCCGAGAAAGCCGATGCCCGAGACGATCTGCGCTGCCACCCGGGTCGGATCGGCGCCCGGGAAGCTGTAGGCGCCCAGGATCAGATAGAGGGCGGAGCCCGTGCTCACCAGCGCCATGGTCTGCAGACCGGCCATGCGGGAGCGCCACTGCCGTTCCAGGCCGATCGCCACACCCAGCAGGGTCGCCAAGCCGACACGGGTGAGCAGGTCGACGGCCAGCATGCCTGCGATTGTGCGCCGGCCAGCACCTAGGAGACACCCGGACACGCGTAAAAGATGACGCTTCGGTGAATACCGGGACGGCGTGATCCGGCACTCCTACGATCGACATCGACGCGACGGCAAGGGGGCCGCTATGCCCGACCGGAAACCCAACATCCTCGTCATCTGGGGCGACGACATCGGCATCAGCAATCTCAGTTGCTACAGCGATGGCCTGATGGGGTACCGCACCCCCAACATCGACCGCATCGCCGCGGAGGGCATGCGGTTCACGGATTCCTACGGTGAGCAGAGCTGCACCGCGGGCCGCGCCGCCTTCATCAGCGGTCAGAGCGTGTACCGCACCGGGATGAGCAAGGTCGGTGTGCCGGGCGTCGACATCGGCTGGGCTGCTGAGGATCCGACGATTGCCGAGCTGCTCAAACCGCTCGGTTATGCCACAGGGCAATTCGGGAAGAACCACTTCGGCGATCGGAACAAGTACCTGCCGACCGTGCACGGATTCGACGAGTTCTTCGGCAACCTGTACCACCTCAACGCCGAGGAGGAGCCGGAGAACTTCGACTATCCGCACAAGGATCAGTTCCCGCGACTTCACGACTTCGCCCTGCCCCGCGGGGTGCTGAAATGCAAGGCCACCGAAGAAGTCTCGACCGAGAGCGATGACCCAAAGTTCGGGCCCGTCGGGAAACAGACCATCGAGGACACCGGTCCGTTGACCGCCAAGCGCATGGAAACCATCGACGACGACATCGCCGATGCCACCGTCGACTACATCAAGCGTCAACACGACGACGGCAACCCGTTCTTCGTGTGGTGCAACTTCACCCACATGCACCTCTACACCCACACCAAGCCCGAGAGCCGAGGGCAGGCCGGCCTGTGGCAGTCCGATTACCACGACACGATGATCGATCACGACCGTAACGTCGGCACCGTGCTGAACGTGCTCGACGAACTCGGCATCGCCGAGGACACCATCGTCGTCTACTCCACGGACAACGGCCCGCACCGCAACTCGTGGCCAGACGGGGGGACGACACCGTTCCGCAGTGAGAAGAACACCAACTGGGAGGGCGCCTACCGCGTTCCCGAGCTGATCCGCTGGCCCGGAAAGATCAAGGCCAGCACGGTATCCAACGACATCGTCCAGCACCACGATTGGCTGCCGACGTTCCTGGCCGCGGCAGGCGAGCCGGACATCGTCGAGAAACTCAAGAAGGGCCACAGGGCCGGGGCGGACGGCACCACCGAATACAAGGTGCACATCGACGGCTTCAACCTGCTGCCGTATCTCACGGGCGATGTCGAGTCGAGCCCGCGACGAGGCTTCTTCTACTTCAACGACGACGCGCAACTGGTGGCGATGCGGTTCGAGAACTGGAAGATCGTGTTCGCCGAGCAACGTTGCCAGGGGACGTTGCGGATCTGGGCCGAACCGTTCACGGAGCTTCGGGTGCCCAAGCTGTTCAATCTGCGCACCGACCCGTTCGAGTACGCCGACATCACGTCGAACACCTACTACGACTGGTTCATGCGGCGCGACTTCTTCGCCTTTTATGCCACCGCGATGGCGTCGGCCTTCCTCGACACGTTCCGGGGGTTCCCGCCTCGCCATCCACCGGCCAGCTTCAGCATCGACCAGATCGTGGAGAAGCTCGAGGCGTTCCTGGCGTCCGACTAAATGCTCGACCAGTGGCGCGACGGACCCACGAAGTCGGCCATCGTCGACTTCGTCGAACACACCGCCGCCGAGGTGCCACCGGAGGAACGCGTCGCCGTCTTCGACAACGACGGCACCCTGTGGTGTGAGAAGCCCGCCTACATCCAGCTCGACTTCGTCGTACGCCGGCTGGCGGAGAAAGCCGCAGGCGATCCGTCACTCGCCGCGCAACAGCCGTACACAGCCGCATCCGACGGCGACCTGCGGTGGTTCGGCGCCGCCATCACCAAGCATTATCAGGGTGATGACGACGACCTGAAACTGCTTGCCGCCGCCGGACTTTCGCTGCACATGTCGCTGACCGTCGAGGAGTACGCGGCGCGCGTCTCGGACTTCTTCGCCCGAGCCGACCACCCGACGCTCGGCCGTCCGTACCGCGAGTGCACCTACGCACCGATGGTCGAGCTGCTGCGGTATCTGGAGGCTCACCAGTTCACCTGTTACATCGTCTCCGGCGGCGGCCGTGACTTCATGCGTCCAGTCACCGGCGTTTTGTACGGCATTCCGCCCGAACGCGTGGTGGGCAGTGCGCAGGGCCTGAAATTCAGCGACACAGGCGATCTGCTGATCCAGCCGACGCTCGACGTATTCGACGACGGTCCTGAGAAGCCGGTCCGCATCTGGAACCGCATCGGCCGGCGGCCCGTCCTTGCGGTGGGTAACTCCAACGGCGACGACGAGATGCTGCGGTATTGCGGTGGTCTGCGATTGCTGGTGCACCATGACGACGGCGACCGCGAATTCGCCTACACCGCTGGCGCTGAACGCGTGCTCGAACATGCAGCGACGCAGGGCTGGACCGTGATCAGCATGCGCGACGACTGGGCGACCGTCTTCGGTGACTGACCACCTCGTCCGCATCCCCGCCCAGACGGCGATACTCGGCTCCGACGCGCACTACCCCGAAGAGGCCCCGGCCCGCCCGGTGCGCGTCGACGAATTCCTGATGCACAGCCACGCCGTCACCAACGCGCAGTTCGCCGAATTCGTCACCGCCACCGGCTACGTCACCGTCGCGGAGCGGCCGCTCGATCCCGCGAAGTACCCCGGCGCACCGGCGGTGAACCTGCAGCCGGGCTCCATGGTGTTCCGCCGCACCGACGGGCCCGTCGACCTGCGCCGCCTCAGCCAATGGTGGGCCTGGACACCCGGCGCATCGTGGCGCCATCCCGTCGGGCCCGGCTCCTCCATCGACAAGCGCGCCGACCACCCCGTCGTGCACGTCGCCTACGAGGATGCCGAGGCCTACGCGGCGTGGGCGGGGCTGGCTCTGCCCACCGAGGCGGAGTGGGAGACCGCAGCACGGGGTGGTTTGGACCAGGTGACCTACACGTGGGGCGACGACCCGGAATCCGAAGGAGAGCGGCTGGCCAATTACTGGCACGGCGACTTCCCGTGGCGTCCGGATCGGGGTTACGGCCGCACCGCCGCAGTGGGCAGCTTCCCGCCCAACGGGTACGGCCTCTACGACATGGCGGGCAACGTCTGGGAATGGACGACGGACTTCTACACCGCGAGCGGCACGGCCTGCTGCGCCGAGGAGAGCTACGACCCGGCCCAGCCGCAGCTCCGGATGCCGCGCCGAGTCGTCAAGGGCGGGTCCTTTCTGTGCGCCGACTCCTACTGCCTGCGCTACCGGCCCGCGGCGCGGCGCGGGCAACCCGTCGACACCGGAATGAGCCACATCGGCTTCCGCTGCGTGCGCCGGTGAGAAACAGGCGTTTCGGCGACGGCGCCTGACACGTGTTCTAGTTTTAGGACCCATGACCACCAACCGCACCGCCGTCGTCGTCGGCGCCGCCTCGGGTATCGGCTGGGCCAGCGCCCAGGCGCTCGCGGCCGACGGCTACCGCGTCGTCCTGGCCGACCGCAACGGCGACGGCGCCCGCGAGCGCGCCGCCGCCCTCGGTGAACCCCACACGTCGGCGGCCGCCGACGTCACCGACGAAGATTCGGTGAAACGCCTGTTCGACCAGACCGGCCCGCTCGACGCGGTGGTGAACTGCGCCGGGTTCAGCAACGTCGGCCTGATCGTGGACATGCCGGTCGACCAGTTCCGCGAGGTCATCGACGTCTGCCTGACCGGCGGCTTCGTCGTCGCCAAGCACGCCGGGCGCGTCCTGCGCGAAGGCGGTGCGCTGGTGCAGATCTCGTCGCTCAACGGCCGTCAGGCCGCGTCCGGGATGAGCGCCTACTGCGCGGCGAAGGCCGGCCTGTCGATGCTCACCCAGGTGGCGGCACTGGAGATGGCGCCGCGGGGCGTCCGCGTCAACGCCGTCGCACCCGGTTTCGTGCACACCCCGCTGACCGATCCGGCGGCCAGCATTCCCGGCGTGGTCGAGGAGTACCTGGAGAACACCCCGCTCGGCCGGGCCGGAAAACCTGAGGACGTCGCCGCCGCGGTGGCCTTCCTGTGTTCACCGGCCGCCTCCTGGATGACCGGTGAGGTCATCGATCTCAACGGCGGGGCCCACCTCAAGCGGTACCCCGACATCCTGGGCCACGTGATGAAGCTCATGGAGGCGTAGTGACGAGCGCTCGCGCGAGGAACCGTGATCCAGTGCATTTCGCGGGCAAACAGGCGATCGTCACCGGCGCCGGCTCGGGCATCGGCGCCGCACTGTGCCGGGCGCTGGCCGCGGCGGGTGCCGACGTGGTGTGCACCGACATCGACGCCGACGCCGCCGAGGCGACCGCGCGCGGACTCGGCGCCCGGTGGGCGAAGCTCGACGTGACCGACGCCGCCGCCGTCCAGCAGACCGTCGACGACGTGGTGGCCCGCGCCGGCTGCCTCCACCTGATGGTCAACAACGCCGGCATCTCCTGGGGCGGTGACACCGAACTGCTCACGCTCGACCAGTGGAACGCGATCATCGACATCAACATCCGGGGCGTTGTGCACGGCGTCGCCGCGGCCTACCCGCAGATGATCAGCCAGGGCCACGGCCACATCGTCAACACGGCCTCGATGGCGGGCCTGACCGCGGCGGGCCTGGTCACCAGCTACGTGATGACCAAACATGCCGTCGTCGGTCTGTCGCTGGCGCTGCGCTCGGAAGCCGTCGCGCACGGCGTGGGCGTGCTCACGGTCTGTCCCGGCGCCGTCGAGACCCCGATCCTCGACAAGGGCGCCATCGGCGGCTTCGTCGGCCGCAACTACTACCTGGGCACCAAGGGCATGTCGACGGCATACGACGCCGACCGGCTGGCCTGCGACACCCTGCGCGCCGTCACGCGTGACAAGGCGATCCTGGTCAAACCCCGACAAGCCCACGCCGCTTGGCTTTTCGCACGGCTGGCCCCCGGACTGATGCAGCGCATGTCCGCCCGGTTCGTCGCCGAACAGCGGGCTGGGCAGCGGGCGGTCGAGGCGGGATAGGGCTGCGGTGTCGACGGAAGACGAGCGTGTGCCCGGCGGCATCGACGCAGGCCTGACCCAGACCCAGAAACGCGCGCTCGCGGTCGTCACCCTCCTGGCAGTGGCGTTCGGGGCCTACTTCCTGCGCGGTTTCTTCATCCTGATCGTCGTGGCCGCCGTCGCCGCCTACCTGTTCACCCCGCTCTACGAACGCCTGCGGCGGCGGCTGGGAACCGGCCTGGCGGCGACGTTGACGCTGTTTGCGGCCATCCTCACGGTGATCGTCCCCGTCAGCCTCGTGGTGTTCCTGGCGATCATCGAGATCACCCAGATGGTCAACACGGTCAGCCAGTGGATGTCGACGACGGACGTCAGCACCCTTGGTGACCGCGCCCTCGAGGTGGTCAACAAGCTCGCCGCGAAAGTGCCCTACCTCGACATCCACGTCACCCCCGACACGCTGCGCAGCGGTGTGGTCACCGTCTCCCAGCGCGTCGGCGAGTGGCTGCTCGCCGTGTTGCAGGGCGCGCTGGGCGGTGTGATCGGTGCGGTCGCGGCGACGATCATCTTCCTGTACGTCTTCCTGTCCCTGCTCACCAAACGGGAGCGGATACGCACGCTGATCCGTCAGCTCAACCCGCTGGGCGAAGAAATCACCGATCTGTACTTGGAGAAGACCGGCGCGATGGTGCGCGGCACGGTCTCGGGTCAGTTCGTCATCGCGGTGGTTCAGGGTGTCTTAGGCGCGATCTCGATCTACATCGCCGGCTTCCACGAGGGGATCTTCTTCTTCGCCGTCATCTTGAGCGCGCTGTCGGTGATCCCGCTCGGCAGCGGCGTGGCGACCATTCCGTTCGGCATCGGGATGGCGCTGTTCGGGAACGTGATCGGCGGCGTCTTCGTCGTGCTGTTCCACCTCATCGTGATCACCAACATCGACAACTTCCTGCGGCCGATCCTGGTGCCGAAGGCCGCGCGCCTCGACCCGGCGCTGATGCTGCTCGCCGTGTTCTCGGGAATCGCGATGTTCGGCTTCTGGGGCATCGTGCTTGGCCCGGTGCTGATGATCATCATCGTCACCACCATCAGCGTGTATCTGGCTGTCTACAAGGGTGTTCCGCTCGACCCGCCTGAGGACGACGAGTCCGGGCCGCCGCGCGCACTGCGGTGGTGGCGTCGGGTGCGTGACCGGGTGCCGCGGGGCAAGAAGACGGCGGCATGACACCGGTGGTCAGTGCAGCCGGTCCAACCACTCGAGGATCATCGTGGTCTCCGCGCTCGACAGTGCGCTCGGCGGTGCCGACTCGATCGCGGCCTCGAGCGCGACGGCCAGGGCGCCGATCCCGCCGCCGCCCTCATCGGCGACGTCGGTGGTGATCGCCGACAGCAGCGCCTCCCGGACGGCGGTGGACAGCTCCGGATCGCGCTCATCCGGCCGGGTCGCGATCAGGGTGAGCGTCACCCCGCGGCATGCCGCGTGCACCATCTCGGCGGCGCGCTCGACCTCGACACGCAGCCGACCCGCCGCCGCGATGCGCTGAATCAGCTTGCGCAGGATTGCATTACCCTCCGACACCCCGCCGGGTTCCGCCTCTGGGCGGGGGTCCCCGTAGAGGACGGTGTAGACGTGCGGACACGTCAGCCCGAACTCGACGTGCAGATCCCACCCGCCCCGCAGATCCTCGACAGGATCGTCGTCGTGGGGACGGCTGCGCTTGCGGTCCAGATAGTCGGCCATCCCCCGACTGGCGGCCGCGTCCACCAGATGCCGCATGTCACCGAAGTGGCGATAGATGGTGGGCGCCTGGACGCCGGCGGCCGCGCTGACCGCGCGGGTGGACACGGCGTCGCGGCCGTCGTCGACCAGCAGCTCGACCGCCGCACGCAGGATGCGTTCGCGCGGGTCGAGCTCTGACTGTGCCATCGGTGATCCGTCGTCTGGAGATACGTTGCGTACTGCGGTGCGCACCACGCTAACCGACGGCTCTCCGGCGGCCGTCACACGATCCCGCCGTTGGCGAACACCGTCTGCCCGTTGATCCAGTGACCTTCTGCGCGGCATAGCGTCGAGATGGTGCCGGCGATGTCGGTGGGTCGCCCCAGCCGCTGCAGGGGTGTGCGCTCGACAAACGCCTCGATCTGCTGCGGGGTCTTGCCGTCGGTGAACAATGTGGTGTCCACGACGCCCGGAGCGACCGCGTTGATCGAGACCTGCCTACCGGCTAGCTCTTTGGCGAGGATCGCGGCGTACATGTCCTGGGCGGACTTCGTTGCGGCGTAGGGGCCGTAGGTCGGGCTTCGCAGCTGGGTGATGCTCGACGACAGCGTGATGATGCGCTCGCCGTTGCGGATCCGCCGCGACGCCTCGCGCAGTGTGTTGAAACTGCCCTTGATGTTGACCGCGAACATCCGGTCGAAGTCCGCATCCGTCATCTGGGCGAATGGGGCGAGCCGCATGATGCCGGCATTGGCCACGACGACGTCGAGGCCACCGAAGGTGCGCTCGTGTTCGTCGAAGAGGCGCGCCACCGCCACGGGGTCGCTTACGTCGGCCTGCACCCAGATGGCCCGGCCGCCGGCGCGTTCGATGTCGCGTACGACATCGGCGGCCAGATCCCGGTTCACGACGCAGTTGACCGTGACCGCGTAGCCGTCGCCCGCCAGCCTGCGCGCGGTGGCCGCCCCGATGCCGCGCGAGGAACCGGTGATCAACGCCGACATCCCATTCCCTCGCACTTCCTCCCCGCCGGCGGCCGCCGCGATACCGGCCACGCCGGCGGCTCCGGCACCTACGGCGGCGGTGGCGGCCAACATTGACCGTCTGCTCAGCCGGCGCGGTGGCTGCCCCTCGATGGTGTCCATCTTCCGCCTCGCCGCTCAGTCGCCGGTGGAGAAGTTGTCCGGGCAGGAGATGTCGACGAGCACAATGCCGGTTCCCAAGCCCCGCACCTGTTCGACCGAGCACCGGGACAGCGGACCGCTGGCGGCTCCGTTGATCCGCACCGTGTAGCCCTGTGCCCGGAGTTCTCGGACAGTGTCGGCCACTGACGACCCGCCAGTGGGCGCCGCGGACGCCACCCCGGCGAAGCCGACCCCGGATGCCGCCAACGCTGCTGCGGCGGCACACCCTCGCATGATCTGACCTGGAAGGTTCATGACAACTCCTTGATTATCGTTGATAACGGATGGTGATAGCGGCGATATTATCACCATTAATGCTTAGCCGCTAGCGTCGATAATCAGAAGGGGTGGCGGCAGCACGAATCGACCCCCGCGGATCGGAAAGGCCTGCTGGTGGTCGCTACGCCGGAGACAACCGCTCGGTGAGGAATTCGACGACGCGTTTGCGTGCCGCGTAGGCGGGGTGGCCGTCGACCTCACGGATCTGGTCGGTCAGCACCGAGTGAGCGAGCGGCGAGATTCCGTGCGGATTGCCCTTGCCCGAGTCGATCTCGATCACCTCGAAGGCATCGCCCAACCGCTTCTTGAGCGTGCCGAACCGCTCCCCCGGCGACATCCAGTCCTGGCTGAAGCGCAAGCCCAGCGCACACAACCCGTCGTCGGCGGCGCGCTGCTCGATGATCTGCAGTTCACGTTCGGACAGGCCCGGATCGCGTTTGTGCTTCGGCGTCAGCGGCAACGGCAGCGACGGCTGGCTGAGCACGGGCGCCAGCACGCTCTCGTCGACGGCGGCCGCCAGCGCGAAGCCGCCGGTGAAGCACTGTCCGATCACGCCGACACCTTTGCCCGGGGTGCGCGCGTTGAGGTCGCGCGCCAGCGCCCGCAGATAGTGCGCCACCGGGCGGTCGGCATTGGTCGCGAACGCGGCGAACTCCTTCGACACGCAGCCTTTGAGCAGGACGGGCGCCATTCCGGGCCGCATCCCCGGCGCGCCCGGTGTGCCGAACAGCGACGGCGCCGCGACCGTGAACCCGTTGTCGACGAGGTGATTGCCCAAGGCCAGCACATGCGGATGCAGCCCGGGCATCTCCGGGATGAGCACCACACCGGGGCCGTCGCCCTTGCGGTACACGTCGTGGGTGTAGCCGGCCGCGGAGAACGGTTCCGCTGTCCAGCCACTGAGGTCTGCTTCCGGAGCCGCCTGCGGTTCGGTCATGTGCGTCGGTCCCCTCCCTGGCTACCTCGCGGCGAGTGGCTGCTGCTTCTGCGTCGCGGCCGCCAGTGTGCGGAACTCATCCGCGCTGCCGGCCCCGGTGATCGCGATCTGGGCGGGCCCCGGCAGACGGGTCGTCCACACCGGCTCGACCCCCTCACCGCCCTGATAGACCACCCAGTTCACACCGTCCACGTCCTGCGCGCCCGCCGGCACGAGGCCGGGGGTGATGGACTCGACGAGCTTGTCCTCGTCGGCGTTGCTCTGGGTCAGGCTCAGATAGTGCCCGCTGGGCGCCAGGTAGCCGACTCGCGACACCACCGCCCGCATCGTCTGCCCGGTGCGCGGATCGTGCGCCCCCGCCTCGATGCCCGACCGGCCGCCGGAGTTGGACTGCCAGTCCTCGGGCAGCGCGGGCAGCCGGATCGGGACCTTCAGCGCATCCGCGTCGGCCTGCAGCGCGCGCGCCGCGTCGTAGGCCGGGGCCGGCCCCTCACCCGGGCCGCGGCCCTGGAACGAACACATCCCGAGCAGACCCGCCAGCACGATGCACGCCACCACCAGCGGGGCGATGGACCAGAACATGTCGCGGCCGTCATTCAACAGCCGGGGCTTGGCTTCGCGCGGCGCGGGGCCGATCGCGTCCGGCGCGGAGGGCTCCGGCTGCCTGGGGTCGGCGGTCATGACGCCAGTATCCCAGCTCCCCGACAGTGATCAGCTTCTGGGACAATCTCCCCATGCCGGATCGCCGCAGAGAAGCCCCCGACCGTAACCTCGCCCTCGAGCTCGTCCGCGTCACCGAGGCCGGTGCCATGGCGGCGGGCCGCTGGGTAGGGCGCGGCGACAAGGAAGGCGGCGACGGAGCGGCCGTCGACGCCATGCGTGAGCTGGTCAATTCGGTGTCCATGCGCGGCGTCGTGGTGATCGGCGAGGGCGAGAAGGACAACGCGCCGATGCTCTACAACGGCGAAGAGGTCGGCAATGGCGACGGGCCGGACTGCGACTTCGCCGTCGACCCGGTCGACGGCACCACACTGATGAGCAAGGGCATGCCCAACGCCATCTCGGTGCTCGCGGTCGCCGAGCGCGGGGCGATGTTCGACCCGTCGGCGGTGTTCTACATGAACAAGATCGCTGTCGGGCCCGACGCCGTCGACGTCATCGACATCACCGCGCCGATCGGGGAGAACGTCCGCGCGGTCGCGAAGGTCAAGGGGTTGTCGGTCCGCGACGTCACGGTCTGCATTCTCGACCGGCCGCGTCACGAGCAGCTGATCGCCGATGTGCGGGCCGCCGGCGCCCGCATCCGGCTGATCTCCGACGGCGACGTCGCGGGTGCGATCTCCGCGTGCCGCCCCAACTCGGGCACCGACATGCTGGCCGGTATCGGCGGCACGCCAGAGGGCATCATCACCGCCGCCGCCATCCGCTGTATGGGCGGCGCCATCCACGCAAAGCTGGCACCGACGGACGACGCGGAACGCCAGAAGGCGATCGACGCCGGCCACGACATCGACCGCGTGCTCACGACCGAGGACCTGGTGTCCGGGGAGAACGTGTTCTTCTGCGCGACCGGCGTCACCGACGGCGACCTGCTGCAGGGTGTGCGCTACGTCGGCGGCGGGTGCACCACCCAGTCGATCGTGATGCGGTCGAAGTCGGGCACCGTCCGCATGATCGAGGCCTACCACCGCCTGTCCAAGCTCAACGAGTACTCCGCTGTCGACTTCATCGGTGACAGCACCGCCGCCTATCCCCTGCCGTAACCGCCGACCCAAAGGGACACCACACACAATGGCCGACACCGACGTCGAGTACCGCATCGAGCACGACACCATGGGCGAGGTCCGGGTGCCCAAGGATGCGCTCTGGCGCGCCCAGACGCAGCGGGCCGTGGAGAACTTCCCGATCTCGGGACGCGGCCTGGAGCGCACCCAGATCCGGGCGCTCGGTCTGCTCAAAGGCGCTTGCGCACAGGTGAACAAAGACCTGGGGTTGCTCGCACCGGAGAAGGCGGACGCGATCATCGCCGCGGCCGCCGAGATCGCTGACGGGCGCCACGACGACCAGTTCCCGATCGACGTGTTCCAGACCGGCTCGGGGACGAGCTCGAATATGAACACCAACGAGGTGATCGCGAGCATCGCGGCACGCAACGGCGTGACCGTGCACCCCAACGACGACGTGAACATGTCGCAGAGCTCCAACGACACGTTCCCGACGGCCACCCACATCGCGGCCACCGAAGCCGCTGTGCGCCACCTGATTCCGGCGCTCGAGGTGCTGCACGAGTCGCTGGCCGGCAAGGCCCGTCAGTGGCGCACCGTGGTGAAGTCCGGCCGCACACATCTGATGGACGCGGTGCCGGTGACCCTCGGCCAGGAGTTCGGCGGCTACGCCCGCCAGGTCGAAGCCGGTATCGAGCGGGTGCGGGCGACGCTGCCGCGCCTGGGTGAACTCGCCATCGGCGGCACCGCGGTCGGCACCGGCCTGAATGCCCCGGAGGGCTTCGGCGCGAAGGTCGTCGATGTGCTCGTCGACCAGACCGGTATCGCCGAATTGCGCACGGCCGTCGACTCGTTCGAGGCGCAGGCCGCCCGCGACGCGCTGGTCGAGGCCTCAGGTGCGCTGCGCACGATCGCGGTGTCACTGACCAAGATCGCCAACGACGTCCGCTGGATGGGGTCGGGTCCGCTGACGGGCCTGGCCGAGATCCAGCTGCCGGACCTGCAGCCGGGCAGTTCGATCATGCCGGGCAAAGTCAACCCGGTGCTCCCGGAGGCCGTCACGCAGGTGGCGGCCCAGGTGGTCGGCAACGACGCGGCGATCGCGTGGGGTGGTGCGGCGGGGGCCTTCGAGCTCAACGTGTACATCCCGATGATGGCCCGCAATCTGCTCGAGTCGTTCAAGCTGCTGACCAATTCGTCGCGGTTGTTCGCCGAGCGTTGCATCGACGGGCTGGTCGCCAACGAGGAGCGAATGCGCGAACAGGCCGAGTCGTCGCCCTCGATCGTGACGCCACTGAACTCGGCGATCGGTTACGAGGAGGCCGCCAAGGTCGCCAAGGAAGCGCTCAAGGAGCGCAAGACGATCCGGCAGACCGTGATCGACCGCGGCCTGATCGGCGACAGCCTCTCCGAGGAAGAACTCGACCGTCGCCTCGACGTGCTGGCGATGGCACGGGTCAAGGACGGCGACTAGTCAGACCCGAGTGATTTCGGCGTGCGCAGTCGTGCCGGGCGCGACTGCGCACGCCGAAATCACGGGACTTTGCGGGCGGTGATCGGGCCGGCGCGCAGATCGCGCAGCACGCTGGTCAACGGCCCCCGGTAGGCCAGCACCGGGCTCTCGGTATCGGCGCGGTTCTTGAACCCGTCGCCCATGTCGGCCATGGCTTCCGATGACGTGCGGGCCGGTGCCCAGCCCAGCTCCGACTGCGCGCGGGCGGTGTCCAGCAGCGGCACGGTGAACGCCATGTCCAACCAGCCCTCGTCGATCGGCTGCAGTCGCGCCCGCCACGACAGCGCCACCGCGGGCCGCAGCATGCTCGACGGCACGTGCACCGGGCGCGCGCCGAGCGCGTCGGCCAGATCGTCGCGGCGCACCGGGGGTTCGGCCATCAGGTTGAACGGTCCGGCGGCACGCCGCTCGACGGTCCGCGCGATGGCGTCCGCGACGTCGTCGGCGTGGATGATCGGCACGACGAGGCGGCGGTCCAACGGCAGCACCGGCAGGAACCGCAGCCAGCTGGGCTCGACGAAGGCCGGCAGGGTGTAGCGGCGCAGCCCCCCGGCGGCGCTGCGCTGCATGATGAAGCCGGGCCTCATCCGCGCGATCGTGACGCCGTCGGAGTGGCTGTGCTCGTAGTCGTCGAGCAACGACTCCGCCGCCGATTTCGCGCGGCTGTAGGCCGAGGTGGGGATGCCCGCGGTCGACCAGGTCTCGTCGACGTACTGCCCGTAGCGGCCCGCGGCGTAGGTGCCCACCGACGACATGTGCACCAGCTGGCCCACGCCGGCGACATCCGCCGCGCGCAGCACCGCACGGGTTCCACCGACCCCGACGGCGTCGAGATACCGCACATTGCGGGTCGGCTGGAAGCCCCACGCGAGGTGGATGACACTGTCCGCGTCGCCCATGACGGACTGCAGCCGGGTGGTGGCGTCGTGGTCGGCCAGGTCGAGCTGACGCCACTGAGCGGACCGGTAGATCCCGGTGGCGGGCGGTTGGCGGCGCGTCACCCCGGTGACGGTGTAACCGCCCGCCTCGGCGAGCCGGTGCAGCAGTGCCGTTCCGACGTTGCCGCTGGCTCCGGTGATCACGACGCGTGTGGACATACCGGCTCAGGTACCCGGGCCTGACCCGTTGAACCCCCGCGATTTCGGCGTGGTGGGTCGCGCCCAGCGCGACCGCGCACGCCGAAATCACTCGCTCACGGGAGGGCGTCGGGGGTGATCTCCTCGAGCATCTCGGTGACCAGCGCGGCGATCGGCGAGCGTTCGCTGCGCTGCAGCGTGATGTGCGCGAACAGCGGGTGGCCCTTGAGCTTCTCGATGACGGCCGCGACACCGTCGTGTCGGCCGACCCGCAGGTTGTCGCGCTGGGCGACGTCGTGGGTGAGCACCACCCGTGAGCCCGCGCCCAGCCGGGACAGCACGGTCAGCAGGACGTTGCGCTCCAGCGACTGGGCCTCGTCGACGATCACGAATGAATCGTGCAGCGAGCGGCCGCGAATGTGGGTGAGCGGCAACACTTCCAGCATTCCGCGCGCGAGCACCTCTTCGAGTACGGCCGGGCTGGCCAACCCTTCGAGGGTGTCGAAGACGGCCTGTGCCCACGGCCCCATCTTGTCGCTCTCGCTGCCAGGCAGGTAGCCCAGATCCTGTCCGCCCACGGCGTAGAGCGGCCGGAACACCACGACTTTGCGCTGGGTGCGCCGTTCGAGCACCGCCTCCAGACCCGCGCACAGCGCCAGCGCCGACTTCCCGGTACCCGCCTTACCCCCGAGCGAGACGATTCCGACGGATTCGTCGAGCAGCAGATCCAGCGCCATCCGTTGTTCGGCCGACCTTCCCCGGAGGCCGAACACTTCGCGGTCACCACGGACCAGCTGCACCCGCTTGGCGGCGTTGACCCGGCCGAGCGCATGCGAGTTGCCGCCGAGCAGACGAACACCCGTGTGGCAGGGCAGATCTCGCGCGTCCGCCAGGTCGATCTCACCGTCGGCGAACAGCGCGTCCACCTCGTCGGCCGTCACGTCGATCTCGCCCATACCGGTCCAACCGGAGACCACGACGTCCTGCGCGTGGTATTCGTCGGCCACCAGACCCACCGCGCCGGCCTTCACGCGCAGCGGGATGTCCTTGCTGACCAGCGTGACACGTTTCCCCTCGGCGGCGAGATTGGCTGCGACCGTGAGGATCCTGGCGTCATTGGAGTCGTTGCGGAACCCTGCGGGCAACACCGACGGATCACTGTGGTTCAGCTCGACGTGCAGGGTACCGCCTTCGGCCCCAACGGGAATGGGCTGATCGAGGCGACCGTGTTCGAGCCGGAGGTCGTCGAACAGACGCAACGCCTGCCGGGCGAACCAGCCAAGTTCATGGTGGTGCCGTTTGGCTTCCAATTCACTGATGACCACCAGCGGGACGACCACCTCGTGTTCGGCGAACCGGGTGGCTGCCCAGGGATCGGACAGCAGCACGGAGGTGTCGAGCACGTAGGTCCGGATAGGCGAATCGGTCACGGAGCGCTCCTGCTATCCGCGGGTCCCCCGCGAACCAGTCGGCGGACACTGCGGCACCGGGGCCGGGGCCGGCCCCTTCGTGATCGAAACGATCGGGTACCGCCCGGACAGCAGAGCAATTCGCTAGCCATCGAAAGCGACGCTACTCCCGCCGACGGGGGTGCGCCGCGCAGACGCGCCGGTGTTCGGCGCGCGCCACGTTAAGCGTTCGTGAACTCCCGGAGAGCGGGTTCGTCGGCCACATTCCACGCGGCGAGCCGGTCGGTGATGACCGCCCGCAACTGTTCCTGGCCGAAGATGCCGTGCTCGGCCATCGCCGCGATCTTGTCCTGGTACGCGTCGATGTCGCCGCCCACCACGCCGAGCTCGGCGGCGCGCTGTGCGATCGCCGCGACGGTCTCGTCGCGGTGAGTGTCCAGACAGTGCGCCACCAGGTTCGAAAAGAACACCTCGTGGCGCTCCTCGTCGGTGGCGATGCGGCCGATCAGCGCCTTGAGCACCGGTTCGTCGATCTGCGCCTCGAGGTTGCGGCAGAACACCGCGTGGGACCCCTCGAAGAACGCCATGAACACCAGCGTCTCGATCTGGCTGAAGCGGTCGGCGCGGTAACCCTTCATGACGTGTTCGACGCGCACGTCCTCGTTGGCGGCCGGGTCCACCTCACGGGTGACGACGAGGTAGTTGCGCAGCGCGACGGCGTGCAGGTGTTCCTCGGCGGTCCAGCGGCCGATCCACCGGCCCCACTTCTCCTCGAGGATGAAGTGCTCGACGAGCTCGCGGTGGTACCCGGCGAGGTTGTCCTTGGTGATGAGCAGGATCTCGAGCGCGTCGGTGACGGGCTTGGGCAAGGTGACCTGCGAGGGATCCCAGTCGCGCCCACCGAGGAACGCGAAGTTCTCGCCCTGGTCGAACGGCACGTAGTCGTGTGCGAACCAGAGGTCCTCGGAGTCGAGATGGCGCCGCAGTTCGTCTTTGACGACCGGCTCCAGCTCGAGGGTCAGCGCATTAGGAACAGGTTTCTGTGCCATGCGGTTACATTAACCCAACTCTGTGGAAATCGTAAAACCCGGCGCGCCGCCTACAGCGTCAGGCCGGGGTACAGCGGGTTGGCCGCCAGCATCTCGGCCGAGGCGGCGTGGATCCGCTCGGCGGTGCCGTCGGCCAGGGTGTACTTGGCCTTCGACGGTCCGGACGAGGCCTGGGTCGGTTGGGTGTTGTTCAGCACGTCGACGACCAACTCCGCCACCCGGTCGAACTCCGCGGCGCCGAAGCCCCGCGTCGTGAGCGCGGGCGTGCCGAACCGGATGCCGCTGGTGTACCAGGCGCCGTTCGGGTCGGCGGGGATCGAGTTGCGGTTGGTGACGACGCCGGCGTCCAGCAGGGCGGACTCGGCTTGGCGGCCGGTGAGCCCGAAGCTCGTCACGTCGAGCAGCACGATGTGGTTGTCGGTGCCCCCGGTGACGAGGCGGGCGCCGCGCTTGAGGAAACCCTCCGCGAGCGATTTGGCGTTGTCGGCGACGCGCTGGGCGTAGGCCTGGAACGACGGCTGGCGCGCCTCGGCGAGTGCGACGGCCTTGGCGGCCATGACGTGGGACAGCGGTCCGCCCAACACCATCGGGCAGCCCTTGTCGACGGCGTCGGAGTACTCCGGCTGGGCCAGCACGAGGCCGCCACGCGGACCGCGCAGCGATTTGTGCGTGGTCGTGGTGGTGACGTGGGCGAACGGCACCGGGTTCTCATCGCCGGTGAAGACCTTGCCGGCGACCAGGCCGGCGAAGTGCGCCATGTCGACCATCAGCGTGGCGCCGACCTCGTCGGCGATCTCACGCAGCTTGGCGAAGTTCACCCGACGCGGGTAGGCGGAGTAACCGCCGACGAGGATCAGCGGTTTGAACTCACGCGCGGCGGCGGCCAGCTTGTCGTAGTCGAGCAGCCCGGTCTCCGGATCGGTGCCGTAGCTGCGCTGGTGGAACATCTTGCCGCTGATGTTGGGCCGGAAACCGTGCGTGAGGTGGCCGCCGGCGTCGAGCGACATGCCGAGCAGCCGCTGGTTGCCGAGCTTGTTGCGCAGGCTCTCCCAGTCGGCCTCGGAGAGGTCGTTGACGTGTTTGGCGCCGAGTTCGGCCAGGCCGGGCGCCTCGACGCGGGTGGCCAGGATGGCCCAGAAGGCGACCAGGTTGGCGTCGATGCCGGAGTGCGGCTGGGCGTACGCGTAGGGGGCGCCGAACAGCTCGCGGGCGTGCTCGGCGGCAACGCTCTCGACGACGTCGACGTTCTGGCAACCCGCGTAGAACCGGTGGCCGATGGTGCCCTCGGCGTACTTGTCACTCAGCCATGTGCCCATGGTCAGCAGCACCGCCGGCGAGGCGTAATTCTCGCTCGCGATCAGCTTGAGCGAATCCCTTTGGTCGGCAAGCTCTTTGCGGGTCGCGGCCGCGATCCGTGGCTCGACCGACTCGATGACCTGCAGCGCGGCCTGATAGGCGGCGCTCGCGGTGTCGGCGTACTCGGCGCCGGGAGCGGCGGACGACGCGGTCACAGGGTCTGCAGTCATGCTGTCGAGGGTAATACCCGCCGGCCGAGCCCTCCCCGGTCAGTCACCTTCCGCGGCGACTGTGCGAACTGATACGCCCCGCCCCGCGCGTCCCGCACGAAATCGCACAGTGGCGGCGCGTCAAGCCACCCGCAGCGCCGACGGGATCAACGGCTCGTCGAGCAGGCGGCCGAACCGCTCGGTCAGCTCGACGCCCGCGGGCCTCGCGTCCAGCCACCCGCGCAGCAACCGGTAACCCTCCACGTAGGTGCTGGTGTACGCGCGCCACAGCGGTGACGAGAGGAACCGCAGCATCTGCCGCGCCCGGTCGTCGTCGACCAGCAGCCACCGCTTGAGGAACGCCACCACGTCGTCGACCGGGCGGTGCTCGTCGTGCAGCATCAGCGCGGCGTCCTGGCGCACATCGGCCAGCGCAGCCGTCGCGGCCGACACCGCCTCGGCCCGCGCGCCGTCGAACCGCAGCCCGAGGTCGGCGTAGATCTCGGCCGCCCAACTCCCCCAGTTCGGTCCGACCACCGCGTAGAGCGCCAAATCGGCGAGCCCTTCGGCCATCAGGCACTGCGGCGTGTTCACCAGGAAGATCGTCTGCTCGGCGTGGCCCAGCGTGTGCACGAGCCCCGCCTCCTTGCGGCAGTGCTCGGTGTGGTGGCCCGGATAGGACTCGTGGGCCACCAGCCGCGGCAGGTTGGCCATCTGCTGCTTGAGGTCGGCGTTGACCGCGACCGTCGACCGGTAGTCACCGAGGTAGTAGTTGAACCCCGACCACGGTTTGTCGGTGACGACCTCATAGGTGATGGTCTCGGCGTCGGGCAGCGGAAAGGTGGCGCGGACACGGTCGCGCAGCGCACTGGAGAAGGCGTGGATGCACTCCTCGAGCCGATCGGGCGGGATCTCGTCGGAGGTGCGGTGCGCCTGGATGCGCTCGATCAGCGGGCCGGTTCCGCCGAGCGCCTCGTCCAGCGCGACGTGCGCCTGACGGTAGGTCTCCGGATCGCCCTTGGTGATCCGGACGTCGAAATACGCCTCCACCTCGTCGACGAATCCGACGTCCTCCCCGGCGAACTTGCGCCCCGCCAGCGCGAGCGCGCGCAGGTGCGCGGCGAGGTAATCCGCGCGGGTCTCGTCGAACCCGCCGGTGCGCGGCGTATCGGGCAGCGCGGCCAGCAATCTCTCGGCCTGCCGGGTGAGGTCGACGGGGTCGGGTGCGGGCTCGGCGGCCACCGCCCGACGTAGCGCCGGGTCGCCGGTGAAGGAGTCGACGTAGCCGTCCTCGACGCGGTCGAAGCGCAGACCGAGAAGCAGATATTCACGAATCAGGGTGTCGGGCTCCATACCTGCCACGCTAATCGGGTCGCCCCAGGCGTTCACCTCGGACGCCGTGCTGTAAGACTGGCTCCATGGCGCGGCTGAGCGAACCGAGCCCCTACGTCGAGTTCGACCGCACTCAGTGGCGTGCGCTTCGGATGTCGACGCCGCTCAAACTCACCGAGGACGAGCTGCTCAAGCTCCGTGGCCTCGGTGAGAAACTCGACCTCCTCGAAGTCGAGGAGGTCTACCTTCCGCTGGCCCGACTGATTCACCTGCAGGTGGCCGCCCGGCAACGGCTGTTCGCCGCGACGTCGGAGTTCCTCGGCGAACCGCAGCAGAACCCGGACCGGCCGGTGCCGTTCATCATCGGCGTCGCGGGCAGCGTGGCCGTCGGCAAGTCCACCACCGCCCGCGTGCTGCAGGCGCTGCTCGCGCGCTGGGGCAACCACGCCCAGGTCGATCTGGTCACCACCGACGGCTTCCTGTACCCGAACACGGAGTTGAGCCGCCGGAACATCATGCACCGCAAGGGGTTTCCGGAGAGCTACGACCGCAGGGCGTTGATGCGGTTCGTCACCGCGGTGAAGTCCGGGGCCGACCACGCGTGCGCACCGGTCTACTCACACCTGCTCTACGACATCGTGCCCGGCGAGAAGCAGGTCATCCGCCACCCCGACATCCTCATCCTCGAGGGCCTCAACGTGTTGCAGACCGGGCCGGCGCTGATGGTGTCGGACCTGTTCGACTTCTCCGTCTACGTCGACGCCCGCCTCGAGGACATCGAGGGCTGGTACATCTCACGCTTCCTCACGATGCGCTCGACGGCGTTCGCCGATCCGGCCTCGCACTTCCACCACTACGCGACGCTGACCGACGAACAGGCCGTCTTCGCCGCCCGCGACATCTGGCATTCGATCAACCGGCCGAACCTGATCGAGAACATCCTGCCGACCCGCCCCCGCGCGACGCTGGTGTTGCGCAAGGACGCCGACCACGCCATCAACCGGTTGCGTCTGCGCAAGCTCTGACCCGCGAGCAGACGCAAACCCGCCCTGAAACCGGCGTTTCAGGGCGAGTTTGCGTCTGCTCAGCGGGTTAGATCCGCCGCCAGCCCACGTACTGCAGTTCGGCGAAGACCGCCGTGTACACGCCGGTCGCCAGGGTGAGCACCACGCCGGTGGTGGTCATCGACCACACGTCGGTGACGACCACGAGAACCGCGGCGACGGTGTAGAGGATGTTCGCGGCGATCACCGCAAGACCCGCGCGCCGCACCGACGGCAGCGCCGCGAGCCCGAACACCACCACCCCGTAGACGATGAAGAACGCCGCCAGCGAGTACTCGATTGTCGTTGTAGTGCCGGACATTTCGGCCAGCATGCCGGCGAGCGGCAATGCGGCCAGCCCGGCCAGCCCGGTCATCACCGCGTCGGCACGCATGGCCAGACGCAGTAGGCGGTCGCGGGTCGTGGTGGGGGCGGTGGTGGTCATGCCTTCTCCTTCGGTGGTCGGATCACTCGGAAAATCTGAGGGCCGGATGCGGGGCGTCACGCCCAACCTCGAAACGGCGGCGCCCCGCACCGGCAGGAGGGGGTCACGCCAGACGGCGCACCCCGAGGTACTGCACGGTGGCGAAGGCCAGCGTGACGACGGTGAACGAGATGGTCAGGACGACACCCGACGGCGTCAGCGGCAGCCAGCCACCGATCAGCACGGCGCCGACGGCAACCGCGAACCCGACGTTGCCCGCCACGACACCCACCCCGACGCGCCGCACATCGGGCACGGCCGCCAGCACGTAGAGCAGCGCGCCGTAACCGACCAGCGCAGCGCCGCTGACCCATTCGAACGTCGACGACAGGCCGGAGAGCCGCGAGAGCGGATCGGCGGCCATCGCGACCAGCAGGCCGAGCGCCGCGCACAGGGTGGCATCGGAGCGCAGCGCGAAGCGCAGCAGCGAGTCGGTGGAATCGGACAGTGGACGGGTGACGATGGCGGTCATGTCGGTCTCCTCGGCGTTGAGGTCTCCGCGAATTTCTGTGGACACCACCGATGCTGCGCAGGACGCGCTGCCAGATCGACACCGAACGCTGCCGACTGCTGCCAACCGCAGGTCAGCGCCGCGAATCAGTCGCGGGCGCTGACCAGATCGCTGCGCAGGTCGGCGGCGATCACCTTGGCGGCCGCGGTCTGCCAGTTGTGCAGCGACCGCTGGGGCACCTCGGTGACGAACCACTGCCAGGCGCGCCGCGCGACGGGGTCAAGGCCGGCGGGCGTCGCGTTCTGGGCGTACGCCCGCACGCCGGCCACGTAGGGGAAGTACAGGGAGTTGTAGTGCCGCCACTGCTCGGTGGTGCCGAAGTCGCCGCCGTCGCGCGGTTTGAGCCGGGCGATGCGCTCGGCGAGCAGCGCGCGCAGTTCGTTGGCCCGTTCCAGCGGCTGGTCGGGTGCGCCGCGGGCGGCCAGCCGGTCGTCGATGGCGGGTAAGCCCGTCAACGGGTTGGCCATCAGCTTGGCGAGGTCGCCGTAGTGTCCGAGCGCGCGGCGGGTCAACCGGGCGAAGGTCTCGTCGTCGACGTCGTGCAGCGGATTCGCCGACCGCCGCGGCAGCGCAGCTTCGGTGCGGCGCAGCGTGGCCCGGTCGGCCCGCAGGTCCGGGGAGCGGGAGAACGCGAGCCGGTCCAGCACGCCGGCCAGCGGATCGGCCAGCACGTTGATCCCGATCGCGAGCGCCAGGCTGGTGAACATCAGCACCACCAGTGCGGTGCGCTGTCCGGTGAACGCCATGCCGACGAGCACCTGACCGCCGAACAGCAACGCCACCACCGCCGTCGCGACGAACGACCGCCGCATGTCGGCCCGCAGCGCCTGTCCTTCGTCGAACGCATCCCAGATCGCGACGGCCACCCCGAGCAGGGCGACGTCAAAACCGGTCGACGCCAACGCCAGCCAGCTCGGCACGAGGCCGAGAGGAATCACCAGGATCGCGTTGCCGAGCGCGAAGAACAGCGTCGCGATCACCAGGAAGCCGACCACCGGAACGGGTTTCACGCCACGGCGCACCGCGCGCACCATCGCACCGAGTGCGGATACGGAGACGGCGGCGAACATCACCCAGTGCCCGATTCGCAGCGGGCCCTCGACACTGCCGGCCATCGCGGCGCCGGCCGACGCCACCACCGCGACACCGCTGACGGCGATCACCTCACCGGCCCGCCCGCGCGAGGTGTCCGCCTGTCGCGACAACTCGAGCAGCACCGCGAACCACGCGACACCCGGCAATGCGACGAGGTAGACCTCGACCCGGCCCAGCGCCTCGGCACCGCTGACCACGCGCACGGCGTCCAACGCCACCACGACGGCGAAACTGGTCAACCCGGCCGCGGCCAGCACCAGGACCGGTTTGCGCGGGTTACGGATGAGCAGATACAGCCCGAGCCACCAGCTCAGGGAGAAGACCACGGCGGACAGCGCAGCCATGGCTCAAGTGTGGCACGCGTCTCAGGCGCCGTAGCGGCGATCTCGGCGCGTGTAGTCGCGCAGAGCCCGCAGGAAGTCCACCCGCCGGAACGCCGGCCAATACGCCTCGGTGAACCACATCTCCGAATACGCGCTCTGCCACAGCAGGAACCCGGACAGTCGTTGTTCACCGGAGGTCCGGATCACCAGGTCCGGATCGGGCTGCCCCGAGGTGTAGAGGTTCTCGGAGATGGCCTCGGCGGTGACGGCCTCGATAAGCTGGTCACCGGAGACGCCGTCGGCGAGCTTCTTTGCGAGCAGCGCGCGCACCGCGTCGACGATCTCCTGCCTACCGCCATAGGCGACGGCCACATTGACATGGAGGCACCCGGCGGTTGTCTCCGTCTGTGTCGATTCGACGGCGTCGCGCAGCCGTCGCGCCGGTTCCTCGCCGAGCAGCGCGAGGTCACCGACGGTGCGCACACTCCACCTGTTGATCGGTGCGCAGATCTCCTCGACGACGCCGGTGATGATGTCGATCAGCTCGGCGAGTTCGGCGGCGTCGCGTTGCAGGTTCTCCGTCGACAGCAGATAGACGGTGGCCATCTCGATTCCCGCCGCCTGACACCAGCGCAGCATCTCGGCGATCTTTGCCGCGCCCATGCGGTAGCCGTAACTGACGTCATCGTGACCGGCATCACGGGCCCAGCGACGGTTGCCGTCGCAGAGAACGGCAATGTGGCGCGGTAGTTGTGATTTGGACCGCGCCAGCTCCTGCCGCAACCGCATCTCATAGAGCCGATATGCAGGCTCCTTGAGGCCGCGGGGAATGATGTCCATAGGTATCCAGACTACTGTGGCGGCCGAATGCCCCACCCGAGTTGACGGAGCTCCAGATGACGACCCCGTCCACGCCGCTCGACGCCGACAACCCACGTCCGACGGGCGATCCGGAGGACTTCCCCGAGGCGGTCGCCGATGGGGTGGCCCAGTTCATCGGCAAACCGCGCGCCCGCGGATGGATCCACGTCTACTCCGCGGTCGTCGCGCTGATCTGCGGGGCGACGCTGGTCGCGGTGTCGTGGGCGGAGGTGTCCGCCCGCGCGGGTATCGCGACGCTGATCTACACGTTCACCATCGTCGCGATGTTCACCGTCAGCGGGACCTACCACCGGGTGAACTGGCGCTCGCCGCTGGCGCGCAAGTGGATGAAACGCGCCGACCATTCGATGATCTTCATTTTCATCGCGGGCAGTTACACGCCGTTCGCGCTGCTGGCGCTGCCGCAGGACAAGGGCATGATGCTGTTCTGGATCGTCTGGAGCGGGGCGGTCGCGGGTGTGCTGCTCAAGATGTTCTGGCCGTCGGCGCCGGCCTGGGTGGGGGTGCCGCTGTACCTGCTGCTCGGGTGGGTGGCGGCGTGGTTCATCGGCCCGATCATGGACGGTGCGGGCGTGGCCGCGGTGGTGCTGCTGATCGTGGGCGGCGCGTTGTACAGCATCGGCGGGGTGCTCTACGGGCTGAAGTGGCCCAACCCGTGGCCGACGACCTTCGGTCATCACGAGTTCTTCCACGCGTGCACCGCGGTCGCGGCGATCTGCCACTACATCGCGATGTGGTTCGCCGTCTTCGCGAGCTAGCGATTACGGCGCGCATACGTACGTCAGGCGTCGGATTACCGCGCCCGAATCACAGCTGCGTGACGTCGTCCGGACCCCAGTAGGCCTTCATCGAAGCGATCTGTCCGCCACCGGTGAACGTCATCACCTCGATCGGTTCGATGCGCATCGTCGCATCGCCCATCTTCACGGTGATCGCGAAGACGAACGCCGCCTCGTGTCCGCCGGAGCGGAACTCCAGCAGCTCGGTCTCGACCTCGACGCTGTCGGTGTTCTTGTAGAAGCCGGCGATGGCCTGCCGTCCGATGTGGACCTCGCCGCCGCCGACCGGATCCTCGAGCGTGGCGTCCTCGGCGTACAGCGCGGCGACCTCTTCGGAGGTGCCCGTGGAGACGGTGTGCAGGTAGCGCTCGACGATGGCCCTTGGGTCGACGGTCATGGCCCGCACGCTACACGGCGACGCCCAGCGCGCCTGCGAGTTCGCGGACGCCTGTCACCGGCAGGTCGCACACCCGGCCGCGGCACACGTAGGCGGCGTCGGCACCGTCGACGCGATCGCGGTCGATCAGCAGTTCCGACGAGTCGACCGGACCGCCGACCACGACCGCCCCGCCCGGCGCCAGTTGCCTTGCGGCACGCAACAATTCGGAGTGTGCCGGGTCGCAGGCCACCGCGATCTGGATGGGTCCTCGGACCGCGGCCTCGGCAACCGCAAGCCAGTGCCCGCCGGACCGGGGCGCCCTGTCGAGGATCAGCGCCGCGGTGGCCAGGGTGGCGTCCGCGGCCGACGCGTAGCGCCCCGCACGCGCGGCCGGCGCCAGGTGTGCGGCCAACTGCAACGCCTCGGCGGTCAGGGAGGCGCCCGAGGGGGTGGCACCGTCGAACGGGTCGGCCGGCCGGAGCATGAGCGCCTCGGCATCGTCGGCGGTGTCGAACCAGTGCCCGTTGCGCTGCGGGTCGGCGAAGTGCTCGAGCGCGATGTCGACGAGGTCCAGGCCCGCATCGAGCCACGCCGCGTCCCCGGTCGCCTGGTACAGGGTGAGCAGCCCGGTGGCCAGCGCGGCGTGGTCCTCGAGGATCGCCGCGCTCTCCCCCACCCGGCCGCCGAGGCTGGCGCGGCGCAACCGGCCGTCCACGACGTGCAGTTCGACGAGAGCGCGTGCGCATTCCGTTGCGGCGCCCAGCAATTCGGGTTGGTCCAGCGCGACGGCGGCTTCGACGAGCGCGGTGATCGCCAGCCCGTTCCACGCGGTCACGACCTTGTCGTCGCGGCCGGGCTGCGGGCGTATCGACCGCGCCGCCCTCAGCGCGGTACGCACGCGGTCGAACCGCTCCGCATCGTCCGGGAAGACGGGAAGCTGCAGCACCGAGGCGCCGTGCTCGAACGTCCCGGCGTCGGTGACCGCGAAAACCTGTGCAGCCCAACGTCCGTCGTCATCGCCGAGCACGTCGCGAAGCTGGGCGGGCGTCCACGCGTAGGTGAGACCCTCGACGCCGTCGGCGTCCGCGTCGAGCGACGAGGTGAACATCGCGTCCGCACCCAGATCGTCGATGACGAAGCGGGCCGTCTCGGCGGCCCCCCGGCGCGCGAGCGGGCTGCCGGTGCGGCGCGCCCAGTGCGCGTAGAAACGCAGCAGCAACGCGTTGTCGTAGAGCATCTTCTCGAAGTGCGGCACCACCCACGAGGCGTCGACGCTGTAGCGCGCGAAGCCGCCCGCCAACTGGTCGTAGATCCCGCCGCGGGCCATCGCCGTCCCCGTGCGCTCGGCCACCGCGAGCGATTCGGCCGAACCGGTGCGCTCGTGATGCCGCAGCAGCGCCTCCAGCAGCGCCGAGGGCGGGAACTTGGGCGCATCCCCGAATCCGCCGCGGGCGGTGTCCTCGTCGCGCAGCACCGCGGCGACGGCGGCGTCGCACAGTTCTGCCTGCACGGGTGGTCCGCCGCCGGGCAGGCCGCCCGCCATGGAGCGCAGCTCACCGGCGATCCGATCGGAGGCGTCCTCCACCTCGGCGCGGCGCTCACGCCACGTCTGGGCGACCGCGGCAAGCAGTTGCAGGAAGTTGGGCTTCGGGTAGTAGGTGCCGCAGAAGAACGGCCGGCCGTCGGGGGTGAGGAAGCACGTCATCGGCCAACCGCCCTGACCGGTCAGCGCGACGGTGGCGTTCATGTACACCGCATCCAGGTCGGGCCGCTCCTCGCGGTCGACCTTGATGCACACGAAGTCGGCGTTCGCCGCGGCCGCAACCTCGTCGTCCTCGAACGATTCGTGGGCCATGACATGGCACCAGTGGCACGCCGCGTAGCCGATCGACAGCAGAATCGGCACGTCACGCTCGGCGGCCTCGGCCAGCGCCTCGGGCGTCCACTGCCGCCATGCCACCGGATTGTCGGCGTGCTGGCGCAGGTAGGGGCTGGTGGCCCCGCCGAGCTCGTTAGCCGCCGGACTCACGCGGGGTGTTCCCGTTCTCGGAGTCGGCACCGGAGGCGGTGCCGAGGTCGACGGCGCCCAGGTCGACGGTGCCGTCGTCGACGGCCTGATCGGGTTCGGGATGCTCGGGATCGAACGATTCCGGCAGCCGCTTGAGGTGCCGGTTCATCGACCACACCAGCAGGAACACCGCGACGAGCAGCACGGCGACGATGAGCAGTCCGAAGGGGCTGGCCTTGCCGAAGTCCGGCCCGGTGTCGCGGGGCTGATCCTGGGCGAGGAATTCGGTGGCCAACAGCAGGCTGTCGATCATCAGTCGTCGACCTCGATGCCGTCGAACAGATCAGTCTCGGGCAGCGTGACCGGGACGCGTGAGCGGGCCAGCTCGTACTCCTCGGTCGGCCACAACCGCTCCTGCCACTCCATCGGCGCCGCGAAGAAGAAACTGTTCGGGTCGATCTGGGTGGCGTGCGCGCGCAGCGCATCGTCACGCTGCGGGAAGTACTTCGCGCACTCCACGCGGGTGGTCACCCGCTTGGCGAACACGTCGCGGTCGGGATCCCAGTGCTCCAGCCACTTCGCGAACGGTCCTTCGAGCCCGTGCTTGGCGAACTCGTCCTGCAGCAGCTGCATACGCTCCCGCAGGAAGCCGTGGATGTAGTAGAGCTTCGAGACGTTCCACGGCTCACCGGCCTCGGGGTAGAGGCGGTAGTCCCCCGCCGCCTCGTACGCGGCCACCGACACCTCATGGCAACGGATGTGGTCGGGGTGCGGATACCCGCCCGTCTCGTCGTAGGTGGTCATCACGTGCGGTTTGAACTCGCGGATCACCCGCACCAGGGCCTCGGTGGACCGGTCCAGCGGCGCGAGCGCGAAACACCCCTCGGGCAGCGGCGGCAGCGGATCGCCCTCCGGAAGACCGGAGTCGACGTAGCCGAGCCAATGGTGCTCGACGCCGAGGATCTCGGCGGCCTTGGCCATCTCGTCGCGCCGGATCTCGGCCATCCGGCCGTGTACCTCGGGCAGGTCCATCGCCGGGTTCAGGATGTCGCCGCGTTCGCCGCCCGTCAACGTCACCACCATGACGCGGGCGCCCGCATCGGCGTATTTGGCCATGGTGGCGGCACCCTTGCTCGACTCGTCGTCTGGGTGCGCATGCACCGCCATCAAACGCAGTTCACTCATCTCATCTCATCTAACTACGGCATCGTCGCGACTATGCCCCGGGACGGTCGACGTCCGGGCTCGTCTTCGAGGTCGCAACCGTTGGTCTCTATAGTCTCAGTCCTGACGAAGCCGGCCGACCGACGGGCACCCCAAACGCATGATCGAACGTCCCACCGCCCGTTACGGGCGGCAGCGGGTACCGCACCGCACGCGACGACTCGTGATCGCCGTGCTCGCCGTCCTGGTCGTCGCCGCCGGGGTGGTCGTGGCGATCGTGGCCTCGCAGCGGTTCGCCGGCCAGGACGTCAAAGGTGAGCTCGGCGCCTACCGGTTGATCGACGATCAGACCGTGGAGGTGACGGTCAGCGTCACGCGCGAGGATCCGTCGCGGCCCGCGGTGTGCATCGTGCGGGCCCGCTCCCTCGACGGCAGCGAAACCGGCCGCCGCGAAATCCTCGTCACACCCTCGGAGCGGGCGACGGTGCAGGTCACGACGGTGGTCAAGAGCAGCAGACCGCCGGTGATCGGCGATGTCTACGGGTGTGGACTCGACGTGCCGCCCTATCTGGTGGCGCCGTAGCGCGACCCCGTGACGAACACCGGGCCGCGAAAACATGAATTCCCGTCATCGCGTCGGTGGTACGATCGACTGGTACACGGTTCCGGCTGGGGCCGTGTATTGCTGCATTTGCACGCATATTCGTGCCGCTGGACGCACGGACAAGGCGCAGCGATACACGCGACGAGCTCCCGGCCCTCGAGCCCACAACACTTCGTATGCGTACACAGCGCGACACAACGACGACAGGAGCGCGAAGGACATGACTGACACTCAGGTCACGTGGTTGACCCAGGAGTCGTACGACCGGCTGAAGGCGGAGCTGGACCAGCTGATCGCCAATCGCCCCGTCATCGCCGCCGAGATCAACGACCGCCGCGAAGAGGGCGACCTCCGTGAGAACGGCGGCTACCACGCCGCCCGTGATCAGCAGGGCCAGGAAGAGGCCCGGATCCGCCAGCTGCAGGAGCTGCTCAACAACGCCAAGGTCGGTGAAGCGCCCAAGCAGTCCGGCGTCGCGCTGCCCGGTTCGGTCGTCAAGGTCTACTACGACGGTGACGAGAGCGACACCGAGACGTTCCTGATCGGCACCCGCGAGCAGGCCGTCAACAACGGCAAGCTCGAGGTGTACTCGCCCGCGTCGCCGCTGGGTTCCGCGCTGATCGACGCCAAGGTGGGCGACACGCGCAGCTACACCGTCCCCAGCGGCAACACCGTCGAGGTGACCCTCGTGAGCGCGGAGCCGTACCACTCCTGACGGTCCATGGCGCGAATCGCTGAGGACCTCCTACTGCTGCTGTTGGACAACGCGTCCGCGCAGCCGTGCCTGGACAAGGCTCGCCGCGAGCGGGTACTGACCGCTGCGGTGCTGCTGGACCTCGCACACGCCTGCCTGATCCGGCCCGCCGTCGACGGTGATCCCGCACCGGCAGGCAGGCTCGTCGCGCTGACGCCGCGCGGCCCGGTCGACCCGGTGGCAGAACCGGCCTTCCTGTTGTTGCAACGCCGTGCGCTGACCCCGCGGTCGGCGGTGGACAAACTGCGCAGGCGCACCGAGGGCACGCTGCTCGCCCATCTCGAGGCCACCGGTCAGATCGCGCGGACGCCGGTGGCCCACCGGAGAACCGCCTGGCCGGTGACGAACCGTGAGCGCGCGGCGCACGCCCGCTCCCAGGTGTTGTCGGCGCTGTTCGACCGCCAACCCCCGGCCCCGGCGACGGCGGCGGTCATCACGCTGCTGCACGCCGTGGACGGGCTGGGCGCGCTGCTCAGCCTCAACGACAGGGGCTGGCGGTGGGTGCACGGCCGGGCCGGGGAGATCGCGCTCGGCAGTTGGGTCGATGAATACCCTACGGGGCTGGCCGAGGTGAACCTCGCCGTGACCGCGTCGGCGATACGCGCGGCGTTAACCGCCTAGCGCCTGCTCCAGATCGGCGAGCAGATCGGCGGAATCCTCGATGCCGACCGACAGCCGGACCAGATCCTCTGGTACCTCGAGTTGAGATCCGGCGGTCGAGGCGTGCGTCATCGCACCCGGGTGCTCGATCAGTGACTCCACCCCGCCGAGGGATTCGGCGAGGATGAAAATGCTTGTGCGAGCGCAGAAGTCGCGGGCGGCCTGCGCGCCGCCACGCACCCGCACCGACACCATGCCGCCGAAGCCGCTCATCTGCCGGGCGGCCACCTCGTGGCCGGGGTGGCTGGGGAGCCCCGGGTAGAGCACCGACTCGATCGCCGGGTGGTTGTCGAGAAATTGGGCGATCAGCGCGGCGTTCTCGCTGTGCCGCTGCATCCGCACCACGAGTGTCTTGAGGCCGCGCAGCGTGAGGTAGGCGTCGAACGGGCCCGGCACGGCGCCCGACCCGTTCTGCAGGAACGCGAACGCGGTGTCGAGTTCCTCGTCGTTGGTCAGCAGCGCGCCACCGACCACGTCGGAGTGTCCGCCGATGTACTTGGTGGTGGAGTGCAGCACGATGTCGGCGCCCAGCGGCAGCGGCTGCTGTAATGCGGGTGAGGCAAAAGTGTTGTCCACCAACACCTTCACCCGCGAACCGGAGGCGATCCCGGCGATACCGGCGATGTCGGCGATCGACAGCAGCGGGTTGGTCGGCGTCTCGACCCAGACCATCCGGGTCTGCGGGGTGATCGCCGCGCGAACGGCGTCGAGGTCGGACAGCGCGACCGCGGTGTAGCTGATGCCCCACTGGGAGAACACCTTGTCGATCAGCCGGAACGTGCCGCCGTAGGCGTCGTCGGGGATGACCAGATGGTCACCCGGGCGCAGCACGGCACGCAGCGCACAGTCGGTGGCGGCCATACCGGAGGCGAAGGCGCGGCCGTAGCCGGCGTCCTCCACCGCGGCCAGCGCCTGCTCGAGCGACTGGCGGGTCGGGTTGCCGGTGCGGGCGTATTCGAAGCCACCCCGCAGCCCGCCCACGCCGTCCTGGGCGAAGGTGGAGCTGGCGTAGATGGGGGTGTTGACCGCACCGGTGCGGGCGTCGGGGGCATACCCGGCGTGGATGGCCTTCGTGGAGAGTCCAGTGGCCGATCCGAGGGCGTTGCGCTGTTCACTCATAACACCCCCGAGCCTAGCGAAGCGTGGGTGTAGACATGTCCCATGACCGTGCGTATCGACGATCTGCTCGACACCGATGCGATGCTCGCCCCCGAGGAACGCGAGCTGCGCGCGACCGTGCGTCGCTTCGGCGAACAGCGTCTGCGCCCCCACGTCGCGGAGTGGTTCGAGGCCGGCGAGGTCCCGGTGCGTGAGCTGGCGTCGGAGTTCGGCAAGCTCGGCCTGCTGGGCATGCACCTCGAGGGGTACGGCTGCGGCGGGTCGACGGCCACCGCCTACGGCGTGGTGTGCCAGGAGCTCGAGGCGGTCGACAGCGGGCTGCGCAGCATGGTCTCGGTGCAGGGGTCGTTGGCGATGTTCGCCATCCACAAGCACGGCAGCGAGGAGCAGCGCGAGCAGTGGCTGCCCGCGATGGCCACCGGCGACGTGATCGGCTGTTTCGGGCTGACCGAACCGGACTTCGGCTCCAATCCCGCCGGGATGCGCACCACCGCGCGCCGCGACGGCTCGGACTGGATTCTCAACGGGTCGAAAATGTGGATCACCAACGGCTCGCTCGCCGATATCGCCGTGGTGTGGGCGCGCGCCGAGGAGGGCATCCTGGGCTTCATCGTCCCCGCAGGCACCGAGGGCTTCTCGGGGCGGGAGATGAAGCACAAGCTCTCGCTTCGGGCGTCGAACACCTCCGAACTGCACCTCGACGACGTCCGCCTACCCGCTGACGCCCAACTCCCCGAGGCGCGCGGCCTGTCCGGGCCCTTGGCCTGTCTGTCGGAGGCGCGGTTCGGCATCGTGTTCGGCAGCGTCGGCGCCGCCCGCGACTGTCTGGAGACGACGCTGGATTACGTCGGCAGCCGCGAGGTGTTCGACAAACCGCTGGCGGGTTACCAGATGACCCAGGCGAAGATCGCCGACATGGCCGTCGAACTCGGCAAGGCGCAATTGCTCGCGCTGCATCTCGGCCGGCTCAAGGACGAGGGGCGGATCCGGCCCGACCAGGTCAGCTTCGGCAAGCTCAACAACGTCCGTGAGGCGTTGGCGATCGCGCGCCAGTGCCGCACCCTGCTGGGCGCCAACGGGATCACGCTCGAGTACCCGGTGCTGCGGCACGCCAACAACCTCGAATCGGTGCTGACCTACGAGGGCACCTCGGAGGTGCACCAGATGGTCATCGCGGAGGCGCTGACCGGGGTCAGCGCCTTCCGCGGATGAACCTCGGTCACTGCGAGTAGGGCTGCGCGCTCCCGGTCTGATCGGTCGGGACGCACACCGTGGTCATGATCTTGTCGGCCAGCGTCTGACGCTTGGCGTCCCACAGCGGGAACAGGTATCCGATGTAGCAGATGATCTGGTCGATCACGTGGGCGATCTGGCGGACCAGCGACAATCCGAAACCGATTGGTTGCCAAGTCTTTTCGCTGACCACCCGGAACTTCATCACCGACTTTCCGATGCTCTGGCCGGTGGTGCCCTGACGGTAGCCCCAGTTCCACACCCAGTAGGCCAGCGAGGCCAGCCACGCCAGCACCAGCACGGTGACGCCGACCCCGGAGAACGACGACGAACACGCTCCGCCCACCCCGTACTCGTTATCGACGCAGACCGTCTCGCCGGTGGCGAACGCGATGCCGTAGGCGATACCGCTGAGCAACAACGGCGGAACGGCGTCGATGAGGGCGCCCAGCACGCGGGTGAACCACGATGTGTAGGCGTCCTGCGGAAGCACCCGGGCCGGGCCGGACTGCGGATACCCACCGGGATAGCCCTGTGGCGCAGGCGGATACGCGCCGGGTGGCGGCATGTTGCCCTGCGGAGGCGGAGGGTAGCCGCCGGGAGGTGGTGGTGGCGGCGGAGCGTTGCCGGGCGGGGGAAAACCTGACTGCGGCGGCGGGGGGTGATTTTCGGGCGGCGGGGGCGGTTGATCGGTCAATGGACGCCTTCCGATGTGCAGTGAGCTGGGCACGAGCGAGCTAACAGTACCGGAGCAGCACGGCACGACAGGTGTTCTCCGGGTAACTTCGCGGTGGCCACATCGCGCGTTGCGGTGACCGGCAAATGGTTTGCCGGGCTCGGTAATTCGGCTAACGCCGCGCGCTGCTGCCCTCGGACAGGAAGCCGAGCAGATCATGGCGGGTGAGCACCCCGACCGGTTTGCCCTCCTCGACGATCATCAGCGCATCGCACTCGCGCAGGCTCTTGGCCGCGGTGCTGACCAACTCGCCCGCACCGATCAGGGGCATGGGCGGGCTCATGTGCTCGGCCACCGCGTCGGCCAGCTTCGCGCGGCCCTCGAAGACCGCCGACAGCAGTTCCCGCTCGGAGACGCTGCCTGCCACCTCACCGGCCATCACCGGCGGCTCGGCGCCGACCACGGGCATCTGCGAGACGCCGTACTCGCGCAGGATGCCGATGGCGTCGCGGACGGTCTCGGCGGGATGGGTGTGCACGAGGTCGGGGAGCGCTCCCGACTTGCGGTGCAACACATCTCCGACCGTCGGCTGTTCGATCGACCCGTCGAGCCGGTTGCGAAGGAAGCCGTAGGACGACATCCACGAATCGTTGAAGATCTTCGACATGTAGCCGCGGCCGCCGTCGGGCAGCAACACGACCACCAGCGCATCGGGACCGGCTTTGCGGGCGACCTCGATGGCGGCCACCACCGCCATCCCGCACGAACCACCCACCAGCAGCGCGTCCTCGCGGGCGAGGCGGCGCGTCATGTCGAACGAATCCGCGTCGGACACCGCGATGATCTCGTCGGGGATCGCGGGGTCGTAGGCCGACGGCCAGAAGTCCTCACCGACGCCCTCGACCAGATACGGCCGGCCGGTACCGCCCGAGTACACCGAACCCTCGGGGTCGGCGCCGATGACCTTGACCTTCCCGCCCGAGACCTCCTTGAGGTAGCGCCCGGCACCGGTGATCGTGCCGCCGGTGCCGACGCCGGCCACGAAATGCGTGACCTTGCCGTCGGTGTCGCGCCAGATCTCCGGACCCGTGGTCTCGTAGTGCGATTCCGGACCCATCGGGTTGGAGTACTGGTCGGGCTTCCACGCGCCCTCGATCTCGGCGACCAGGCGGTCGGAGACGCTGTAGTAGCTGTCCGGATCGTCGGGGGCCACCGCCGTCGGGCACACCACGACGTCGGCGCCGTACGCGCGCAGCACGTTGCGCTTGTCCTCGCCGACCTTGTCCGGGCAGACGAAGATGCACTTGTAGCCCCGCTGCTGGGCCACCAGCGCCAGCCCGACACCGGTGTTGCCCGACGTGGGTTCGACGATGGTGCCGCCCGGCCGGAGTTCACCGCTGGCCTCGGCGGCGTCGATCATCTTGACCGCGATGCGGTCCTTGGAGCTGCCGCCCGGGTTGAGGTATTCGATCTTGGCCGCGACCGTGCCCGCACCCTCGGGAACAACCGAGTTCAGCTGTACCAGGGGGGTGTTACCGATGAGCTCACTGACGTGCTGGGCGATGCGCATGACTCCATCGTCCCAGGTGCGCCGATGGGCTACCAGGTGGCCTCTCGGATGTACTCACCGATCTGCCGCAACGACCGCTGCGCCTCCGACACCAGCGGCGCCCCGAGTTGGAACACGTGCATCTGGCCGGGCCACACCCGTACCTCGACCGGGACACCCGCGGCGGCCAGCAGGCGCGCGGCCTTGCGGGCGTCGCTGATGAGCACCTCGGAGCCGGACACGTGGATCAGGGTGCGCGGTAGCCCGGATTCGATGTGGTCGAGCGGTTCGTACACCGGCTCGGGCCTGCCGTCGACGAGATGGTTCTTGGCGGCGTGCTCGACCAGCTCGACGAGTGCGTGGAAGGCGCGCTGCGGGAACATCGCGTCGCTGCGGACGTTCGGGTGGTTGGCCCGGGCCTCGTTGTCGAGTTCGAACAGCGGTGACATGGTCACCACCGCGGCCGGCGTCTCGTCTTCGTCCTGCAGCCGCTCGGCCAGCGCCAACGAGAGGTAGCCGCCCGCGGAGTCGCCCGCCAACACGATCCGGTCTGGTTCATATCCTTTGCGGCGCAGCCACTGGTAGGCGTCGTAGCAATCGTCGACGGCCTGGCCGACCGAGTGCTTCGGGATCATCCGGTAGTTGACCACCAGGGCGGGGCTGTCGGCGAACTTGGACAGGGCCGTCACCAGGCGGCTGTGCGAGTTGACCCCGCAGGTCAGGAACGCACCGCCGTGCAGGTAGAGGATCACGCTGCGCTTGCCGTCGGCCGGCAGGACGCCGGGTGCGCGCACCAGCTGGGCGGTGCAGTTCTGCAGCGCGATGGTGGCGCGGATGGTGCCCGGAACCGGCCGAATGATACGGCAGGCAAAGTCGACGGCACCCCACGGCCAGGGCATCTTGGGAGCGAGGCTACCAATCGTCAGCGTCGGCTTGATCGTCATCAGCGCCGCGAGCGCCATGACGCGCGCGGCGATGCTCGGCCCGTCTTCGACCACCTCGACGGGGGCGCCGTCACTGACCGGGAAGCGCCGCGTCTTATGCGATCCACCTGCCCTGACGCCAGCATGTGAGGGGCTGGGAACCTTACTGGGTGCCGTCATCGACACCACCTCCAACGCCGTTGTAGTGACAGGCACTCAGCTACTCAGCCAATCTCCGTAACTCAGCTTCGCACACGTAACCAATATCACAATGGCCTTCACAAATTCGCTACTGGAGTTGATATCGCACTGTGATCGCTACTCGGGGAGTGCCACGCCGTCGATCCCTAGACTGTCGATGTGCGCGCATCACGCGGTGCCCTGACGGCGGCGGCCACGCTCGCATCGACTGGCTCCGTCTACCTCGGGCTGCGCAACCTGCTGACCGATCAGGCCCATCAGGCCCGTCAGGTGATCCCCAGGGCCTGGGACGTCCCGCCCCGCGCCGACGGCGTCTACTCCCCCGGCGGCGGACCCGTCGAGCGTTGGCACCGCGGTGACCCGTTCGACCTGCACCTGATGATCTTCGGCGACTCCACAGCCACCGGATACGGCTGCCGCACGACCGACGAGGTGCCCGGTGTGCTCATCGCGCGCGGGCTGGCCGAACAGTCCGGTAAGCGCATCCGGCTGAGCACCAAGGCGATCGTCGGCGCCACCTCGAAGGGCCTGGCCGGACAGATCGACGCCATGTTCGTGGCGGGCCCGCCGCCGGACGCCGCGGTCATCATGATCGGCGCGAACGACATCACCGCACTCAACGGCATCACGCAGTCGGCGCGCCGACTGGGAAAGGCCGTCGCGCGGCTGCGGTCCAGCGGCGCGGTCGTCGTCGTGGGCACGTGTCCGGACTTCGGAGTGATCACCGCGATCCCGCAGCCCCTGCGCACGGTGGCCCGGGCCCTCGGATTGCGCCTGGCGCGGGCCCAGGCGTCGGCCGTGCGCGCCGAAGGCGGGGTGCCCGTACCGTTCTCCGACCTGCTGGCGCCGGAGTTCTACAAGCAGCCCGAGGTGCTGTTCTCCGGCGACATGTTCCACCCCTCGGCGGCCGGCTACGCGCTGGCCGCCAGCCAGCTGCTGCCCGCATTGTGCGACGCACTCGGCGGGTGCAGCCGGGATGGGGCGCCCGACGAGGCGTTGCGGACCCGCGCCGCCGATGTCAGCACGCTGCTGGCCAAGGTCGGCGGCATTACCCGGCTGTGGCGGCGGACAACCGGGGTGCCCGCGCCGGTCATCGCGTCGGCAGGCTAGCTTTTCTCCATTAGCCGATTGAGGAGCCCTCATGCCTGAAGCCGTCATCGTCTCTACCGCGCGTTCGCCGATCGGTCGCGCCAACAAGGGGTCGCTGGTCGACATGCGGCCCGACGACCTCGCCGCCCAGATGGTGCGCGCCGCGCTGGACAAGGTGCCCTCGCTCGACCCGCGCGACATCGACGACCTGATCATGGGTTGCGGTCAGCCCGGCGGCGAGTCCGGCTTCAACATCGGGCGCGCGGTCTCCGTGCAGCTGGGCTACGACTTCCTGCCCGGCACCACGGTCAACCGGTACTGCTCGTCGTCGCTGCAGACCTCGCGGATGGCGTTCCACGCGATCAAGGCCGGCGAGGGCCACGCGTTCATCTCGGCGGGTGTCGAGACCGTGTCACGCTTCGCGAAGGGCAACTCCGACGGCTGGCCCGACACCAAGAACCCGAAGTTCGGTGAGGCGATGGAGCGGTCGAACCAGGGGGCCGCCGGCGCCGACGAGTGGCACGACCCGCGTGAGGACGGCAACCTGCCGGATGTCTACATCGCGATGGGCCAGACCGCCGAGAACGTCGCGCTCTTCACGGGGATCAGCCGCGAAGACCAGGACCACTGGGGTGTGCGGTCGCAGAACCGCGCCGAGGAGGCCATCAACAGCGGCTTCTTCGAGCGGGAGATCTCACCGGTGACGCTCCCCGACGGCACCGTCGTGTCGAAGGACGACGGGCCGCGCGCCGGCACCACCTACGAGAAGATCAGCCAGCTCAAGCCGGTGTTCCGGCCGAACGGCACGATCACCGCGGGCAATGCGTGCCCGCTGAACGACGGCGCCGCCGCCGTGGTGATCATGTCCGACGAGAAGGCCCGCGAGCTGGGGTTGACGCCGCTGGCGCGCATCGTCGCGACCGGGGTGTCCGGTCTGTCGCCCGAGATCATGGGCCTGGGCCCCATCGAGGCGTCGAAGAAGGCGCTGGCCAATGCAGGCATGGGCATCGGCGACATCGACCTCTACGAGATCAACGAGGCGTTCGCGGTGCAGGTGCTCGGGTCCGCGCGTGAGCTCGGCATGGACGAGGACAAGCTCAACGTGTCCGGCGGCGCGATCGCGCTGGGGCATCCGTTCGGCATGACCGGCGCCCGCATCACCGCCACGCTGCTGAACAATCTGCAGACCCAGGACAAGCAGTTCGGTCTGGAGACGATGTGTGTGGGCGGCGGCCAGGGTATGGCGATGATCATCGAGCGGCTCAGCTAGTTTTCTTGCGCCGAGACTGCTGTGAGATCACGCTTTCGCCGATTTGGTGATCTCACAGCAGTCTCGATGACCAGGCCCGCTCAAGCCGCCGCAGGATGTCGGCCTCGCGGTCTGCTTTGACGATGCGAACGACTTTCCAACCGAGGTCGGCGAGCTCCTCGCTTCGCTTGATGTCGTACGCGTATCGCATCGGGTCCGTGCGGTGGTGGTCCCCGTCGTACTCCACCGCCAGCATGAGCTCTGCCCACCCCATGTCGAGGTAATACTTCGACCACCCGTCGGCCCGCAGAACAGGGATCTGGGTCTGTGGACGCGGAAACCCGGCTCGGATCACGAGCAGACGCAGCCACGTCTCTTTCGGTGACTCCGCCCCGGGGTCGTAGAAGTCGAGCGCGGCGCGCAGTTGGCGTATCCGCCGCGCGCCGCGGTGTCGCGCGGCGAGGTCGAGCACATCCTGTGTGTGAAATCTCGTCGCGTTGCCGAGGGCATCGAGGTTCGCCACGGCTTCGTCAAGGCTGGCGCACCGGCCGATGTCGAACGCCGTGCGGGGCACGGTGGTGATCCTCATGCCCTGGTGATCTCCGTATTCGTCACGTCGCAGGCTGGAATCCGAGGTGCGCAGTCCTGGGGGATGACGGGTGTTCCGCCACATGAGCTCGACGGGCTTGTTCTCGTCCACCCATTTCGCTCCATGCAGCGCCGCCGCGGTGCGCCCCGAGATCACCCCCTCGCGATGCGACCACAACCACGCGGCCGTCGCCCGCTGATGCAGGGTCAATTCGGCGTCCTTGGCGACGTAGACGTCGGGGAAGACGACGCGATAGCGCGTGCGCAACTCGTGCTTGCGGACACGCCCTGAGGCGACCGCCGCGCTGCCGAGGAAGGGTTCGGTTCTCATACCGGCAGAGTCGGCACGCCCGCAGACACCACAGCCCCTCGAAACTGCTGCCAGATCGCAGTTTGTGGAGGAATCGCGATCTGTGAGCAGTTTCGGCGGAAAGGCGCAGAGTCAACGCGCAACCAGGTACGGGCCCATGCATACAGAAAGCCCGGCACCGCCGGTGCCGGGCTTCCCTCGTAAAGGCTGCTAGTCGTTCTGGAAGTAACTCAGCAGCCGAAGGATCTCCAGGTACAGCCAGACCAGCGTGACGGTCAGGCCGAGCGCGACGCCCCAGGCCGCCTTCTCCGGTGCGCCGGCGCGGATCATCTGGTCGGCAGCGTCGAAGTCGAGCAGGAAGCTGAACGCCGCGAGGCCGATGCAGACCAGGGAGAAGATGATGGCAATGGTGCCGCCGCTGCGCAGGCCCATGCCGTCGCCACCGCCCACACCGAACATCGAGAGCACGAAGTTGCCGAGCATCAGCACCAGCACGCCGAACATGCCGGCGACGATCATGCGGGTGAACTTCGGCGTCACACGGATCGCGCCGGTCTTGTAGACGACCAGCATGCCGAAGAACACACCGAGCGTGGCCAGCACCGCCTGGGTGATCAGCGCGCCGGCACTGCCGCCCGCGACGACGACGTTGCCGAACAGCCACGAGATCGCGCCGAGGAACAGACCCTCGAGCGCGGCGTAGGTCAGCACCACGGCCGGGTTGTCCTGCTTGCGGCCGAAGGTGGCGATCAGCACCACCACCAGGCCGCCGAGGGCGCCGATCAGGGTCAGCGGGCCGGCGAGCGCCGGGCTCTGGCCGACCAGGAAGTAGGAGACGACGGCGACGGCAGACAAGACGGCCAGCGTGATGCCGGTCTTGGTGACGACGTCGTCGATGGTCATCGGCCGGGCGACGCCGGTCTGCTCGGGGTACTGCGTCGTGTACGGCTCAGCCTGTACCTGCTGCGCACCGTAGCCGGCGGCTCCGGTACCGAATGACGCGTATCCGCCCTGCGACTTCGGCAGGGAGCGGAATACCGGGTTGCTGCTCTCGCGCACCGTCGGGTCCTCTCATAGGTGGTTCGATGTTGACGAACACTCGATCAACGAACGACAGCCGGCGCGGGTTCCCGAGATCGATCATGACTTCACACAGGAAGTTCCCAGGCCTGTCGAGCGAAACCTTACCCGTCTCGCACGCCCCCCGGGCGACGATCTAGATTGCACACGTGGCCGGAAACGAGGATGTCCTAGTAACTGTCGAAAACGGTGTCGGCCTCGTCACCCTGAACCGGCCGAAGGCCATCAACTCGCTGACCCACGGCATGGTGACCGCCCTGGGCAACGCACTCCACGCCTGGGAGGCCAACGACGGCGTCCACACCGTGCTGCTCGACGGCGCAGGCGAGCGCGGGCTGTGCGCGGGCGGCGACGTCGTGGCGCTCTACCACAGCGCGAAGGCCGGCGGTGCCGAGGCGAGGCAGTTCTGGTTCGAGGAGTACCAACTCAACGCCTACATCGGCCACTACCCCAAGACGTATGTCGCGTTGATGGACGGCATCGTCATGGGCGGCGGCGTCGGTGTCAGCGCACACGGCGACGTCCGCGTGGTCACCGACAACACCAAGATGGCGATGCCCGAGGTCGGCATCGGCTTCATCCCCGACGTCGGCGGCACCTATCTGCTCTCCCGCGCCCCCGGCCTGCTCGGCTACCACGCCGCGCTGACCGGTGCGCCGTTCTCCGGCGCCGACGCGATCGCCATGGGCTTCGCCGACCGTTTCGTGCCGCACGACCGGCTGGCCGACTTCCGGGCCGCCGTGATCGCCGACGGCGTCGACGCCGCGCTGACCGCCCACACCGTCGAACCGCCCGCCAGTCACCTGCTCGCGCAGCGGGACTGGATCGACGAGTGCTACGCCGGGGACACCATCGCCGACATCATCGCCGCGCTGCGCGGCCACGATGCCGGCCCGGCCGACGACGCCGCGAACCTCATCGCGTCGCGCTCCCCCATCGCGCTCGCCGTCGCGCTGGAGTCGATCCGCCGGGCGGCCCGCCTCGACACACTGGAGGACGTCCTCCGCGACGAATACCGCGTCTCGTGCGCGTCGCTGCGCTCGCACGACTTCGTCGAGGGCATCCGGGCTCAACTCGTCGACAAGGACCGCAACCCCAAGTGGTCGCACCAGTCGGTCGCCGAGGTCACCGCTGCCGACGTTGACGGATACTTCACGCCAGCCGATCCCGACCTCACGTTCCCCTAAGGAGTAGCCATGGATTACGAGACCATCCTCGTCACCCGCGACGGCCGGGTCGGCACGATCACGCTGAACCGCCCCAAGGCGCTCAACGCGCTCAACTCCCAGGTGATGGTCGAAGTCACCACGGCGGCAGCCGAATTCGATGACGACGAGGGCATCGGAGCCATCGTCATCACCGGCAGCGAGAAGGCGTTCGCGGCGGGCGCGGACATCAAGGAGATGGCGAACCTGTCGTTCGCCGACGTCTTCACCTCCGACTTCTTCGCGCTGTGGGGCACGTTCGCGGCAACCCGCACCCCCACCATCGCCGCGGTCGCGGGCTACGCGCTCGGCGGTGGGTGTGAGCTGGCGATGATGTGCGACATCCTCATCGCGGCCGACACCGCGAAGTTCGGCCAGCCCGAGATCAAGCTGGGCGTGCTGCCGGGCATGGGCGGTTCACAGCGGTTGACCCGGGCGATCGGCAAGGCCAAGGCGATGGACCTGATCCTGACCGGTCGCACGATCGGCGCCGAAGAGGCGGATCGCAGCGGTCTGGTGTCGCGGGTGGTGCCCGCCGACCGGCTGCTCGACGAGGCCAACGAGGTCGCCGCGGCGATTGCGGGGATGTCGCGCAACGCATCCCGGATGGCCAAGGAAGCGGTCAACCGCGCCTTCGAGTCCACGCTGACCGAAGGCCTGCTCTACGAGCGCCGGCTGTTCCACTCGGCGTTCGCCACCGAGGACCAGAAGGAAGGTATGGCGGCGTTCAGCGAGAAGCGCCCCGCGAACTTCACCCATCGCTAAAGTGCACTGGTGAGCCGCACCGCGGAGGTCAGCGAGCAGGCGCCGCCGCAGGAGCAGCCACCACCGAAACGGGCGTGGTGGCTGCGCCATTACACGTTCTTCGGCACCGCCGTCGGGCTGGTGTTCGTCTGGTTTTCGCTCACCCCGTCGCTGCTGCCGCGCGGCCCGCTGTTCCAAGGCCTGGTCAGCGGCGGGGCGGGCGCGGTGGGTTACGGCATCGGCGTCTTCGGGGTGTGGCTCGTGCGCTACATGTTGTCCAGAGACACCAGCCCGCCGGCGCCGCGGTGGGCCTGGCTGGCACTGGTCGTGGTGGGCGTCGTCGGCCAGGTGCTGATGATCATCTACTTCCACGTCTGGCAGGACCAGATCCGCGACCTGATGGGTGTGCCGCGGATGGGGTTCTGGGACCACCCGCTGGCCGCGGTGCTGTCGATCGTCGTGCTGTTCGCGCTCGTCGAGGTGGGCCAGCAGGTCAGGCGGTTGGTGGGATTCCTGGTCAGGCAGCTCGATCGCGTTGCGCCGCCGAGGGTTTCAGCAGTGGTCGTGGTGGCGCTGCTGTTGGCGCTGACCATCGCGATTCTCAACGGTGTCGTGGTACGGGGCGCGATGAGCGCGATCAACAACACCTTTGCGACGGTCAACGACGAATCCGACCCCGACACCTCCCCACCCGCCAGCGCGTTGCGGTCGGGCGGTCCGCAGTCGCTGGTCAGCTGGGAGTCGCTGGGCCACCAGGGCCGGATCTTCGTCGCGGCCGGGCCGACGGTCGAGGAAATCGCCGCGTTCAACGGTGCGCCCGCGATCGAGCCGATCCGCGCGTACGCCGGTCTGCACTCGGCCGACGGTATCCGCGCGACGGCCAGGGTGGCCGCCCAGGAGCTGCTGCGCACCGGCGGTCTGACCCGCGAGGTCGTCGCCGTCGCGACCACCACGGGCACCGGATGGATCAACGAGGCGGAGGCCTCGGGCCTGGAGTACATGTTCAACGGCAACACGGCGATCGTGTCGATGCAGTATTCGTTCCTGCCGAGCTGGTTGTCGTTCCTGGTCGACCAGGAGAACGCCAGGCAGGCCGGGCAGGCGTTGTTCGAGGCCGTCGACGAACTGGTGCGCGCGATGCCGGAAGCCCAGCGCCCCCGGCTCGTCGTCTTCGGTGAGAGCCTCGGCTCGTTCGGCGGGGAGGCGCCGTTCCTGGCGCTCAACAACCTGATCGCGCGCACCGACGGCGCACTGTTCTCCGGTCCGACCTTCAACAACACGATCTGGAACGATTTGACCCGCCAACGCGATCCGGGCTCACCGCAATGGCTGCCGATCTACGACGACGGCGAGAACGTCCGCTTCGTCGACCGCCCGGAGGACCTCGGACGTCCCGAAAATCCTTGGGGTGCACCACGAGTGGTGTATCTGCAGCATGCCTCCGACCCGATCGCCTGGTGGAATCCCGACCTGTTGTTCGCTCGGCCGGACTGGCTCCACGAGCCGCCGGGTTACGACCGGACCGCGCGGATGAAGTGGATCCCGGTGGTGACGTTCCTGCAGGTGTCGGCCGATATGGCGGTGGCCATCGACGTACCGGACGGTCACGGCCACGTCTACGTCAAGGACGTCGCCAACGGGTGGGCGGCGGTGCTGCAGCCGCCGGGGTGGACGCCGGAGAAGACCGAGCGGCTGCGGCCGCTGCTGCACTCCGACGGTTAGAGCAGAACGCCTTCGGCCTTCAGCGCGCGGTAGCCGCCGACGACGTCGGTGGCGCGGTGCAGGCCGAGGTCGAGCAGCGACGCGGCGGCGAGGCTGGACGTGTAGCCCTCCGAGCACAGCACCACCCACTCGACGTCGTCGTCGACGGCCTCGGGCAGCCGGGCGTCGCTGGTCGGGTCGCATCGCCACTCGAGCACGTTGCGTTCGATCACCATCGCGGCAGGCACCCCGCCTTCGGCAGCACGCTGCGCCTGCGGGCGGATGTCGACGAGCAGCGCGCCACGCGCGAGCGCGCCGGGCACCGCGGCCGCGGGCATGCGCTGCAATCTGGCTCTGGCGGCGTCGAGGACCTTATCGATGCGGCTTGTCACGCGGTCATCCCTCCGGTGTGTCGGTGAGTTCGGTGCGGCTGCGGCGCAACGTCTGCCGCTCGGTGACCTCGTAGTAGGACATCGCGGTCAGCGGCGGCGAGTAGGCGTGCACGCTCAGGGTCGGTCCGGTCAGCGTCGAACCAAGCGCAGCATCCGGCGCCCACACCACATCGTGCACCCAGCCGAGCGGGAACGCGGCCTGATCCCCCGCCGCGAGCTCGCGCCGTCGCAAACCGTCCCCGTCCCAACGGGTTTCGGCGAGCGAGCCGGACACGACGGTGAGCGCGCCGAGGGACCCGCCGTGGTCGTGCAGTTCGGTCGACCGGTCGGGCACCCAGCTGATCAGCCAGATGTCGAGTTCGTCGTCGCCGTGCAGCCTCGTGTACCAACGGTCGTCGCCGGGCACGCCGCCGCGGGGCAGTAGGTGGTCGAAGCGTCCGCTGAGTACGGCGTCGGCACCGCGGTCGGTGGCGTGCAGGAGGTCGGGGAGACGAAGCCGGGTGGGCGCGGAGACCGCGGGAACGGCAGAAACGGGCGACGAGAGGGTGTGGACAGACATGACGAGAACTCCAAGAGGGCAGACGGGTCTGGGGGTGGGCGTCAGGCCCGACAACACTCCACAAACACGGTCCGCTCCGTCACGGCGGCCAGTGTTGCATAGATTGACCCCATGCGCAGACGCCTTCCCCGCTTCTCCGCGGCCGTCGCCGTCACCGGTGTCCTGGCCCTGACCGGTTGCTCCGACGGCGGTGGCGAGGGTGCGCAACCCTCGTCGACCCAGACGTCGCCGCAGGCCACAGCGTCGACGACGACCACGGCAGCCCGCACGGCGGCGCCCGGTGAGGTGGGCACCTCCCCTGGCGGGGTGACGACGGCGGTGGGCGCCCCGGCCGAGTCCACCGAAGAGGAGTACTTCCAGGCCTGCGACGCGGCCAAGACGTGGATGAACGAGCGTGGCGGCGACCTCAAAGCGCAGGTGGAACCCTATCTCGCGGAGATCCAGAAGTCCGATGCGGCGGGCCCGGGCACCTTCGGGACGCCGTGGTCCCAGCTGCAGCCGGCGCGTCAGGCGGCGGTCATCGTCGCCGTCGAGGCGGCCGCAGACGGACTGTGCGGATGAGGTTTCGTTCACGCTGCGCAAAACGCGGCGCAAGATAACGCCATGAGCAAACGCGTCGCCCTGGTGCTCGGCAGTGGCGGTGCCCGCGGCTACGCGCACATCGGGGTCATCGACGAACTGCGGTCGCGGGGCTACGAGATCGTCGGCATCTCGGGCTCGTCGATGGGCGCGCTGGTGGGGGGCCTGCAGGCGGCGGGCAAGCTCGACGAGTACGCCGAGTGGGCCAGATCGCTGACCCAGCGCGCGGTACTGCGCCTGCTGGATCCCTCGATCGCCGCGGCCGGGGTGTTGCGGGCGGAGAAGATCCTCGACGCCGTGCGTGAGGTCCTCGGCGAGGTCTGCATCGAAGACCTGCCGGTGCCGTACACAGCCGTCACGACGGATCTGATCGCCGGCCGGTCGGTGTGGCTGCAGCGCGGTCCGGTGGACGCGGCGATTCGCGCGTCGATCGCGATCCCCGGCGTCATCACCCCGCATGTGCTCGACGGCCGGTTACTCGCCGACGGCGGGATCCTCGACCCGTTGCCGATGGCGCCGGTCGCCGCAGTGAATGCCGACCTCACGATCGCGGTGAGCCTGGGCGGCAGCGAGACCGGCGGCACCGAGCCCGTCGACGGTGACGCGACCTCGACGGCCGACTGGATGAACCGGTTGCTGCGCAGCACATCTGCGATGCTGGATTCGAAGTCGGCGCGCACGGTGCTCGACACCCCGGCGGTGCGGTCCATGCTCAACCGCTTCGGCACCACCGCCGACGGGGACGGTGAGGTCGGTGAGTTCGGTGACCAGATCGAATCGAACAGCAGCGCCGACCAACTCGTCGACTCCGCCAAAGAGGTGACGGTGCCGAGGCTGGGCAGCTTCGAGGTGATGAACCGCACCATCGACATTGCGCAGGCGGCGCTGGCCCGCCACACGCTGGCGGCCTATCCGCCCGACCTGCTCATCGAGGTACCCCGATCCGCTTGTCGCAGTTTGGATTTCCACCGCGCGGCCGAGGTCATCGAGTTAGGCAGGGAGTTGGCCGTCCAGGCGCTCGACCAGTTCGACCAGCCGGCGTTCACCCCGCTACTGCAGCCCTGAGAAGAAGCCGGCGACGTCGGCGGCCACCCGTCGGCCCTGCGCCCTGCCGGCCTCCGCGGACGGTACCCGGCACGCCGGGTCGAGCGGATTCGGGCCGAACGCGGCGAGCGCCTCGTCGTCGGCGAAGATGCCGAACGTCGGGGCGGCGAATCCGTCCACCTCGGCGACGGCCCCGCTACCGAACGGGGACGGCGACGACCGGCCGGACGGCACGAGGGCCACCGCGGCGTCGCAGTCCGCGGCGACCCCCATGTTGACGGTGCTGCCGACACCGCCGTCCATGAATCGCCGCGGCCCGATCGTCACCGGCGGCCACACTCCCGGCACGGCACAGCTGGCGGCGACGGCGTCGACCAGGCTGACCCCCGAGGACCGGTCGAAGGTGACCAGTTCGCCTTTGGCCGTGTCGATTGCCGTCACTCGCAGGTCACGGTCGGGCCATTCATGGCTGGGCAGGCGTTGTTCGATCACCGCGCGGCGCACGTCCTCGGCGACGGTCGGCGTCGACAGTGCGATCTCCCCGATGCGTCGCAACTTCTCGGTGATCGTCTTCTTGGTGACATTCGCGTCCGGATCACTCATCGCGGCGAGGAAGACACCGGTGATCGTCTCGATGCTGACCCCGGGGTCGATCTCGGCCGACGTCGTCACCAGCTGCCGGTCGTAGAGCGCCTCGATGCCGAGACCGCTGCCGATCTGCGCGGCCACCGTGGACCCGGCCGACGTGCCCACCAGGATCTCAGCGCCCAGCAGTGCCCGCGCGGTGTCGGGCGCTTCGTCGGCGATGCCGCGCAGCACTCCGGTCTCCCACGCGATGCCCGCGATACCCCCACCGGCCAGCACCAGCGCTCGCTTCGTCACAGAAGTCCACTGTGCCAGGTGACGCGACCGAGGCTCAGCCGGGCTGGACGGTCAGCGGCAGCGTCGTGATGAACCGGGTGTCCCCGGGGGTCGACTCGGCCCACAGTCTGCCGCCATGCCGGTCGACGCTGCGGACCGCGATGTCGAGGCCGAGTCCCGCACCCTCACCGAAAGGTTTGGTGGTGAAGAAGGGGTCGAACACCCGCGGCAACACGTCGTCGGGGATGCCTGGTCCGGTGTCGCACACCTCGACGCGCACGGTGTCCCGCTCGCGGCGGGTGCGCAGCGTGAGCACTCCCGACGGCATGGCGTCGAGGGCGTTGTTGATGAGGTTGGTCCACACCTGGTTGAGCTCGGCGGCGTAACAGGGCACGCCGGGCAGACCGTGGTCGAAGTCGCGCACGACCGTGACACCGGGTCCGAGCCGGTGCGACAGCATCGCCAGCGTGCTGTCGAGCAATTCGTGGATGTCGGTGACGTCGAAGGGGGCGCGGTCCAGTTGCGAGTACTGCTTGACCTGGTCGACGAGCACCGAGATGCGCTTCGTCGCGTCGGCGATCTCGGTGAGCAGCAGTTCGGTCTCCGCGGTGGCGCTCAGCGATCGGACCGCTGCGTCCAGCGCGGCCGGCGTCTCGCCACATCCGGACGCCGAGATCCGCTCCAGCCAGTCGATGTCGATGCCGGCGTCGGCGAAGGTGGCGGCGTGATCCCACGCGTCAGTGACCCCGTGGGCGTCGAGCCATCCCCCGAGCGCCTCTTCCAGGTGGGACTTTTGCACCGTGGTCAGATCGGTCGGCTTGGCGGCCACCTCGGCCACCCGGTCGTGCAACTCGAGAAGCGCGGTGTCGGCGCCCACTTCGGCGCGCCGCTGACGTGTTTCGGCGATTCGGGACCGTAGCGCGGAGGCGGCGCGGACGGCGGCCGCGGCCGGATTGTTCAGTTCGTGGGTGAGCCCGGCGGTCAGTTGCCCGAGCTGCACAAGACGCTCGTGCGGGCCGATGATGCGGCCGGCGTTCAGTCGCCCGTGGGAGTGTCCGACCAGCAGGTGGGTTGCCATCGGGAACTCGGTGCGCAGGAAGGCGCCCAGTGTGGCGGCATCGATCACCAGCAGCCGTGACGGCCGGGTCACGTTGACGTTGAGCTCGTAGCGGACGTCGTCGTCGGGGAGGAACGCCGACCACGCGCCGCAGTACGCCCCCCGCTGCGACGTCGTCCACATCTCGATGTCGCGGTTGCCGGTGCGCTTCGACAGCAGGATCTCACCGTCGAGCAGGACGTAGAAGTGCGTCGCCGGCGCGCCTTCGCGGCAGAGCAGTCCGGCGGGCAGGGTCGTCACCGTCCCGTTGCCGCACAGCCGTTCGAGTTGCTCGTCGGTGAGGCCTTCGAAGAGGAACAGGCCACGCAGTTCGTCGATGTCGCACGCGTTCGCAGGTTCGTCGACCATGCTCGTCCGCCCTTGGCCTGGGGATCACCGAAGGCCTCAGGTTACCGCGATCGGGGTCCGCGGCCACCCGAACTTCTATCCCCTCAGCATCGCTTTCGCGGTTTGGTATTTCACATCGCGAAGGCCAGCACCTGAGTGACCTGCGTCGGCGAGAAGTTGTCGTCACTGATCAGCACCACGGCGCGACGTCCGTCCGGCAATGTCGGCCCCAGCGTGATGCCCTCGATGTTGTCGAGCCGGGTCAGACCTGGCGTCATGGTCAGATCGGCCAGCAGGGTCTTCGGCATCGGGCGCACCTGATGGTCGGCGAGCGCGGGCAGATCCAGCAGGTTGTCCGCATCGGCCACCTCGGCGCGGTAGAGCCGCACGCTGTTACGTCCGGCGAAACCGCGCTCGACCACCACGAAGGTCGCATCCTCCAGGGCGACCAGGGCGGACACCCCATTGTCCCCGCCCGGCCCGGCGGACACCGCGTCCAGCGGGTACGCGTACTGCGCGGTCGCGGCCCCGGTGTCCGGATCGAACCGGGTGATGCGGGTGAGCGCGCCCTCGGTGTCCGAGGGCAGCGGCCCGTCCTGGTACAGCGGTCCCTCCATCGCCGCCCACACCCACCGTCCGCTGGGCGTGACGGTGAGCCCCTCCAAGCCTTCGTTGCGCCGCGGACCGCTGTCGCCCGCCGACATCCGCAGCGCGGGCGGCAATGCGAACTCGCCGAGATACCGGCCTTCGAAATCGGCGATCCGCACGAACGGATCCTGAAGCACCGGGCCGTTCGGGTCATCGGTCATGCGTTCGCCCTCGCTGGACCAGTACAGCCGGTGGCGGCCGGGGTCCACCGCGATGCCTTCCGCGTCCGGCGGCACAACGGGTGGGCGTGCCGCGGGGTCGAGCGGCGCGAACGGTCGCCCGCCGGCATCCAGCCAGGGATGGGTGGCGATGAAATCGAGGGAGCTGATCCCGTTGCCGTCCAGCCGGATTCGGGCCTCGTAAAAACGCGCCGGGTTCTTCGCCGACCGGTCGTCGCTGACGATGAAGTAGGCATCGCGTTGCGCGTCGTAGCTGAGGCCGGACAACCCGCCGATGACCGTTCCGTCCAGCTCGGCGCCGCCGGGAACCTGCTGCTGGCCGACATACAGCAACCCGGGCGGGGAAGGATTGGCCGTCGCGCATCCTGTGATCGTCGACGCGAGCAGCATCGCGCACAGCGCCCGCCTCACACAAATGTGCACTCGTCGTCCTCTCGTCACAGCGCTTCCTCTGGATACGGGGTCGGCGGCTATCCACATGAACGCGCCACGCCCGTATCCGATTCAGTGAGACGAGAATGCCCGCCGGCTGCACATGTCAGCGCGTGACACACCGTTGCCGGGTCACACCGCGTGCAGGAACAAGACGATCAGAGCGGTCATCAGGATGATCGTCGAGATGGCGGAAATGATTGTGCTCGTGACGAACTCACCCGGGTTGCGCACCGCGCCGTCGTCGCGCCGTACCCGTTGTGAGCTGAAGAATGCAGTGGTCATGCGCTGGCTCGTTCTGTCGGTGCATGGCGGCGGCCAAGGCTGTAGTGCCCGCTGCATCGGCCGGTCCCTGTGATCTGGTCAACACCATCCCCTCGTGGATTTCATTCCTCTGGCGGTAATTCACCGCCGGTTGGCAGGATCGCAGCGCCCGCCAGGCCATCTCGAATTGACCTACCCTGTAGCGGTGTCTCGCGTCCTCAGCGTCAACCTGGCCCGGCCGATGCCGAATCCCGCCAAGTCGACGAAGGTCACCGGTATCGACAAGGTGCCGACGGAGGACGCGGTGCCGGTGCGGGCGCCCGGCCGCGTCGGCAGCGGATTGTCGGATGACCTCGTCGGCAACACGCGGTTGCACGGCGGGGACGACCAGGCGGTGTACGCCTATGCGCGCGAGGACCTCGATCGCTGGCAGGCCACGATTGGACGGCCATTGGCCAATGGCAACTTCGGTGAGAACGTCACCACCTCCGGGATCGACGTGACCGGCGCCAGGGTCGGTGAACGGTGGCGGGTGGGCACGGACGGGCTGCTGCTCGAAGTCACCTCACCGCGGACGCCGTGCCGGACCTTTGCGGCATACCTGGGCGTGCGCGGCTGGATCAAGACCTTCACCGAGGCGGCCGTCCCCGGCGCCTATCTGCGGGTGATCCACCCCGGCACCGTCCGGGCGGGAGACGAGGTCGAGGTGATCGACCGTCCCGACAGCGACATCACGGTCGGGCTGGTGTTCCGCGCCATCAGCGGCGAATCCGACCTCCTGCCCCGGCTCCTCGACGCCAACGCGCTTCCCGACGACATCAAGAAGCTGGCCCGCAAGCGCCTCGCTCGCGTCTGACCTCAGCCAAGCCCCGGTGCGGCCCGCCCGCTGATCAGGGGCAGGTCGAGGTAGGTCGCGATGCCCGGAGCCGCAGCGCACACGGCCGGGATCGAGTTCACGCAGTGCGCGGCGGTCGCGACGATGCCGTTGTTGCTCTCCAACCCCGACTCGACGCTGTCGGGCTGAAAACCCTTGACGGTCACCGTGAAATCCGGATTGCCGCGGACCTCCATCTCGTAACGCTCCCCCGCCTCGCCGAAGGTCCACGCCGGGTCGAGGTGCTCCTCACCCATCAGCCAGTTGACGGTGACGCGGACGACGACCTCGCCGTCGACGGTCGCCTCCCAGTGGAACCGCCGCCCGGCGACCTGCCCCGGTGCGATGGCGCCGATCGGAGAGTCGATCGGCGCGGTGGCCACCGCGATCTCCTGCGACGACCGGATCGTCGGGTCGGCCCGGAAACCCATCTTGTCGACGACCATCTTCACCGACTGGATGAAGCCGCCGTCGAGCAGCTTCTGCATCGGCCCCGACAGCGCGTTGGCCGGGGTGTCCCCGAAACCCATCACGTAACGCACCACGTCCGGTGCGTCGTAGGTGCGCAGATCCGAGAACTCCTCGGCCCGAACGAACGTCACCGCCGTCGACATGATCGACAGGACCAACGGGAACTTCTCGCTGATCCCGCCGGGGGCGATGCCGGTGCCGTGCAGCGTGACGTCGCCGTCGAGCGCGGCGGCCCGCAGCGGCGCGGCCTCCTTCTCACCCGGGTAGAACCAGCCGACGGGCGTGACGACGTTCTTGCCGGACCGCAGCAGGGCGGCGACCTCGTTCGGGTCCGGGAGCAGCGGTGAGTAGATCACCGCGTCGGCATCGAGCGCGAGGATGTCCTCGACGCTGTTGGTGGCGGTGACCCCGATCGGTTCTGCCCCGATGAGGTCACCGACGTCCTTGCCGGCCTTGGCTTTCGAGTGCACCCAGCAGCCGACGAGTTCGAGCTCGGGGTGCTCGAGTACGCCGTCGATCGCGGCGACGCCCACGCCGCCGGTCGCCCACTGCACCACCCGTAACGCCATGGATCCTCCTCTTGACCGCCGAACTAGAACACGTTCTATTGTGGTCTACACCACATCGGGCCGTAAGCGAAGGGATCGCCATGAGAGGCAACCGCGTGTTCGTCGTCGGAGTCGGGATGACGAAATTCGAGAAGCCGGGCGGACGCGGAGCTCGCGGAGCGGACCATGAGTCCCGTCGGGAGGGCTGGGACTACCCGCAGATGGCCAAGGAGTCGGGCACCAAGGCGCTCGCCGACGCCGGTATCGAGTACTCCGAGGTGCAGCACGGCTTCGTCGGCTATTGCAGCGGCGACTCGACGTCGGGAAACCGCGCGCTCTACGAACTCGGTATGACCGGCATTCCGGTGGTCAACGTCAACAACAACTGCTCGACGGGCTCCACGGCGCTGTATCTGGCCGCGCAGACCATCCGCGGTGGGCTGGCCGACTGCACGATCGCGCTCGGCTTCGAGAAGATGCAACCCGGCGCGCTGGCCGGCGGCGCCGACGACCGCGAGTCGCCGTTGGGCCGTCACATCAAGGCGTTGGCGGAGATCGACGAGTTCGCATTCCCTGTGGCGCCGTGGATGTTCGGCGCGGCGGGACGTGAGCACATGCGCCAGCACGGCTCGACGGCGGAGCACTTTGCAAAGATCGGCTACAAGAACCACAAGCATTCGGTCAACAACCCGTACGCCCAGTTCCAGGACGAGTACACCCTCGACGACATCCTGGGCGCCCGGATGATCTCCGACCCGCTGACCAAACTGCAGTGCTCGCCCACCTCGGACGGTTCGGGCGCGGCGATCCTCGCCGGCGAGGCGTTCGTCGAGCGGCACGGGCTCGCCGGACAGGCGGTCGAGATCGTCGGCCAGGCGATGACCACCGACTTCGGCAGCACGTTCGACGGCACCGCCAAGAACCTGATCGGCTACGACATGAACGTCAAAGCGGCTCAACAGGTCTACGAACAGTCCGGGCTGGGCCCCGCCGACTTCCAGGTCATCGAGCTGCACGACTGCTTCTCGGCCAACGAACTGCTGCTGTACGAGGCGCTGGGCCTGTGCGGTGAGGGTGAGGCCCCCAAGCTCATCGACAACGACGACACCACCTACGGCGGGCGGTGGGTGGTCAACCCGTCGGGCGGGCTGATCTCCAAGGGCCATCCGCTCGGCGCGACCGGTCTGGCGCAGTGCGCCGAGCTGACGTGGCAGCTGCGGGGAACCGCCGACAAGCGGCAGGTCGACGACGTCCGCGCGGCGCTGCAACACAACATCGGGTTGGGTGGCGCGGCCGTGGTCACCGCCTATCAGCGCGCCGATCGCTGAAAGTTTTTCGCGAACGGGTCGAACCGTCCGGGCCCTGACTCCGTTATCAGGGAGGATCGCAACGATCGGGGAAGCTTTACCGCGCCGTGGGCGATCTATCTAGAGGACATCGACAACGAAATGATCGGAGATCAACCATGCGCACAGGATGGGCGCTTGCCGCGGCGACGGCGGCGGTATGCGGGGTCCTCGCGGCGCCGGCCGGCCTGGCCTCAGCAGACGAATCTGCACAGGACACCATCAATCGGCTGCAGCAGCAGGGGTTCACGGTCAACATCGACCGCGTCGGCTCAGGCACCTTGAACGAATGCGTGGTCACCAACGTGCGCAATCCGCGGACCGTCACCTCGTTCTCGCCGATCGACCGGATCGGCATCGACGACGACTACAACATCAACGCGTTCAATCCGATCGTGGTCGGCCGGACGGTGTCGGTCACGGTGAACTGCGCGGGGTGAGACGCCGGAAGACCCGACCGGGATGGGACACCGGTCGGGTCGCTCCGGGCGCCCTACGCAGGCGCGGGAACGCGGTCCTGCGTGCGCGTGCTCTGGACATCGGCGGTGTCGTCGTCGTCGACCATGGTGAGTTCGTCGAACGGGTCGTCACCGCGCAGCACCGCATCCACCCGGTCCTTGTCGATGGTCTTCGTCCACGAACCCACCAGGATGGTGGCTACCGCGTTGCCCGAGAAGTTCGTCACCGCACGGGCTTCGGACATGAACCGGTCGATGCCGACGATCAGCCCCACCCCGTCGAGCAGGTCGGGGCGGTGGCTCTGCAGCCCGCCGGCCAGCGTGGCCAGACCCGCACCGGTGACACCAGCCGCACCCTTGGAGGCGACGATCATGAACACCAGCAGACCGATCTGCTCGGTCAGCGACAGCGGATCGCCCAGCGCGCCGGCGATGAACAGCGATGCCATGGTCAGGTAGATCGCGGTGCCGTCGAGGTTGAACGAGTAGCCGGTCGGCACGACGACACCGACGGTGGTGCGCTCCACACCGAGGTGCTCCATCTTCGCGATCAGCCGCGGCAGCGCGGACTCCGACGACGAGGTCGACACGATCAGCAGGTACTCACGCGCCAGGTAGCGGACCAGCTTGAAGATCGACACTCCCGCCACCACACGCATCAGCGCACCGAGCACACCGAAGACGAACACCGCGCAGGTGAGGTAGAAGCCGAGCATCAGCGCCAGCAGTTGCGTCACTGCGGCCCAACCGGTTTGACCGACGACGTTGGCGATGGCGCCGAACGCGCCGATGGGTGCCAGCCACAGGATCATGACGAGGATCTTGAAGACCAGCTTCTGCAGGTGCTCGACACCCCGCAGGATCGGCTCGCCCGCCCGGCCCATCGCCTGCAGTGCGAAGCCGACCAGCAACGCGACGAACAGCGCCTGCAGCACGCTGCCCGCGGTCAGCGCGGACAGCAGGGTCTCGGGGATGATGCCCTGCACGAAGTCGAGCAGCCCCCCGGACTCGTGGGCCTTCTCGGCGAGTTCGGCGCCCTTGCCCGCGGTGCTCTCCGACAGGTTCATCCCGGTTCCCGGGTGCAGCACATTCCCGACCACCAGCCCGATCGCCAGCGCGAAGGTGGACATCACCAGGAAGTAGCAGAAGGCCAGGCCGCCGACCTTGCCGACGGTGGCCGCCTTACGCACCGAGCCGATGCCCAACACGATCGTGCAGAAGATGACCGGACCGATCATCATCTTGATCAGGTCGACGAACATGGTGCCCAGCACACCGACGCTTTTGCCCACACCGGGCGCGAGGATGCCGACGGCCACGCCGGCCACCACCGCCACGATAACGGCGATGTAGAGCCAGTGCGTGCGGTCTCGCCGGGGCGTCGGTGCCTCGGGTGGGTCAGGGGTGACGCTCATGGATCCTCCAGGTCGACATCGGGCGTGGTCTGCAAGTAGGTTCGGCGAGGACGTGAGCCAGGTCACGCTTTAGTTCATTTCGTTCAGCGGAGGTGTGGGTGGCGCGCTGGTGGCCCCGTTCGCTGGCCGGGCAGGCCATCGCCCTGCAGATCGCGATCATCGCGGTGATCGTGCTCGCCGGGAGCGCGCTCGCACTCGTCGACGCCCGCCGCGACGGCGACGACGCGGCCCGCCAACAAGTCGTCGGTGTCGCCACCGCGCTCGCCGATTCGCCGTCGACCGCCCAGGCCATTGAGTCCGGCAGGGCCACAGAGCTTCTGCAACCGGTCACCGAAGCGGTCCGCACGCAGACCGGCATCGCGTTCATCACGATCATGGCGCCAGACGGGCTGCGGTTCACCCACACCGACCCGCAGCAGATCGGCGGCCGGTACCTCGGCACGATCGAACCCGCGCTGCGCGGTGAGACGTTCAGCGAGGTCTACACCGGAACGCTGGGCCCGTCCATCCGCGCCGTCGCGCCGGTGCGTGACGGCGCCGGACGCATCGTCGGCCTGGTGTCCGCGGGGATCACCCAGCAGACGCTGGTCCAGCGCTGGCGGGCGCAGATCCCGACGATCGCCGCGGTAACCCTTGCCGCAGTGCTGGTGTCGTCGGTCGGCACCTGGCTGATCCGGCGCCGCCTGCTGCGCCAGACCCACGGTCTGCGCCCCGCCGAGCTGCGCGTGATGTACGAACACCACGACGCCATCCTGCATTCGGTGTCCGAGGGGCTCGTCGTCGTCGACCGCAACGGGGTGGCGTTGGTCAACGACGAGGCGCGCCGGCTGCTCGCGCTGCCGCCGGGCCCCATCGACACCGCTGCGCTACCGCTGTTCCTGCAGACCTCCGACCCGGGAGCGCGCGACGAGGTCCACGTCACCGACGAACGCGTCCTGGTGGTCAACCGCTCCCGGGTCACCGGATCCGACTCGGAGGTGGTGACCATCCGCGATCGCACCGAATTGCAGGGTGCGCTGGGCGAACTCAGCTCACTGCAGGTGCTCACCGATTCGCTGCGGGCACAGGCACACGAGGCGGCCAACAAGCTGCACACCGTGGTCACCATGGTGGAGATGGGGCGTCCGGAGGATGCCGTGCGCTTCGCGACGCACGAACTCGAGTTGTCCCAGCGCCTCGTCGACCGCCTCTCGAACGCGGTCGCGGAACCCGCCCTGGTGGCACTGCTGCTGGGAAAGACGGCGCAGGCCGACGAACGGGGCATCGCGCTGACCGTCACCGAGGACACCCACCTGCCGTCGCACAGCGACGCGATGTCCGGCCAGGAGATGGTCACCGTGCTGGGCAATCTCGTCGACAACGCGATGGACGCCTGCGACCGCGACGACCCCTGGGTGGAGGTGACGGTCAATCAGGACGACGAGCGTCTGCTGATCCGGGTGGCCGACAGCGGCCCCGGCATGGATCCGGCAACCTTCGCGCGGGCCATGCGGCGAGGCTATTCGACCAAATCGGGTGACGGCCCGGCACACCACGGCCTCGGGCTGGCGCTGGTCGGCCAGGTGGTCGCCCGCCATCACGGCAGGATCACCGCGGATGTCACCTACGGTTCGGTGGTGACCGTGACGGTGCCACTGGAGGCGGCATGAGCGCGCCGCCGATCACGGTGCTGATCGTCGAGGACGATCCCCTGATCGCCGAGGCTCATCACACCTATCTGTCCCGCCTCGCCGGGTTCTCCACGACCGCCGTCGTCCATACCGCACGCGACGCGATGCGCGCGGCGTCCGGGGCGGCCGCCGACGAGCGCCCGATCGATCTGGTGCTGCTCGACCTCGGCCTGCCCGATGCCAGCGGGATCGCGCTGGCGTCGAGTCTGTCGGGCCTGCGCCCGGCGCCCGACATCATCGCAATCACCTCAGAACGCGACCTGGAGATGGTGCGCGCGGCGGTCTCTCACGGCGCGCTGGCCTATCTGCTGAAACCGTTCACGTTCGCCGCGTTCCGGGATCGGCTCGAGCGCTACCGCCGCTACCGCGAGGCACTTCCGGCCGGTATCGACGCGGCCAGCCAGGCCGAAGTGGACCGGGCGCTGTCGGAACTGCGCGGTTCCGCCGAGCGCGTCGCGGCGCCCAAGGGCGCGGCCCCGGCCACCACCGACGAAATCGCCAGGGCCATCCGCGATTCCGACGACGGGCTGACCGCCGACCAGGTGGCCACCCAGGTGGGCGTGTCCCGCGTGACGGCGTGGCGTTATCTCGAACGTCTGGCCGACGACGCCACCGTCACTCGCCTCCCCGAGTACGGCAGGGCGGGCCGCCCGAGGACGCGCTACCAGTGGCGCTGACCGCTATACGGCGGGCGTCAGTTCGCGGACGTCGGGGCGGATGATCCGATCGGTCGCCACGAACTGCGAATACGTCAGAGGCATCGGCGACGGCGGCACCGCGAGCGAGGTCACGACGCCGGCGAAGTCGGCGACGTAGAGCCGGCGGCCGTCGGCTCGCACGGCCACGCACGCGGGGCTCCCGTCACCGGTGAGTTCGTCGACGATCTCGCCTGTCAGCGTGTTGAACACCGCGACCCGGTCGTAGTCCACGACATACGCCCGCGTGCCCTCGGAGTTCACGACCAATTGCGTTGGCGCACCGCCGATCGCCACCGACTTGGTGACGGTGTTGGCCGCCAGGTCGACGACGTCGATGCTGCCGCCGTCGCGGCGGTCGGAGCGCAGCACGTACGCCAGACCGTCGCGCCCGAGTGCGAGATCGCGGATCGGCGACGCCAGCCGCAGCCGCCGCACCACCCGCACGGTGTCCGTGTCGACCGTCAGCAGGGCGCTCCCCGCCAGACTGGTCGTGGCGACGTAGAGGCGGCGCCCGGAGTCGTCCAACCGCACCGCGTCCACGCTCGCGCCCGGCCGGTAGCCGATACCGATGGTGCCGATGCGTTCCGCGGTGATGTCGATCACCGCGACGTCGACGTCTTCGTCGCCGGTGCGGCCGACGTAGAGCCGCTTCCCGTCGGGGCTGATGGTCATCGCCGTGGCGCTGAAGGCCAGCGGGTAGCGCGCGATCACGGTGCCGGCATGAGTGTCGACGACCGTCACGGCCTCGTGGTCCAGCGACGCCGTGGCGACGTAGGCGCGGTCCTCGGCCACCGCGACCAGCGTCGGCTCACCGCCCACGGCCACCACCTTGGCAGAGCCGAGGTCGGCATCGAGGACGGAGATCGAGCGGTCGCCCGGATTGGTGGCCACCACGACGCCCGCGGCGCCGTCGATGGCGATGTCGCCGACCGGTCCGCGCGGGAGCGCGGTGACGTCGAGCACGGCGACTTCGGGGTCGCGGGCGGTCATGCCCACCGCCTTCGGGGCGGCCACGGGTGATTTCTTGCGCGTGAAGATATTTGCCATGGTTCTCGGCACCTCCGCCGGTATGGGGCGCACCGGCCGTCGTTTTCCGTCATTCATCGCGCCAGGATGGCGCGGTCCGAACCGAGTCTAGCGACGGCTGAACCACGGCCCTTCCGGCGATTTCGCCCTGTGTCCACCCGGCTTGCACAGACTCTCAGCCCATGCTTAGAGAACTCTTCGTTATTTATTCGTGACATTTGAAGGGCAAATGTAAGCGGCGTGATGGCCTGCGCTAACACGCTATTCGCAAACCGGCCATGATCAAACCTCGAAATGTACTGAGCCGCGGGTTCTTACCTTTCCCCCGAAAAGTGAGCCGGAGATCACACCGCGACACGGCAGCAAATTCCCATGGATCGCCAAGTCCGACGCCGGCGGCGGTAGTGTCCCGCCGCCGCGCGCCGTCCGCGTCACCGACACCGGTCACCGCGCGTTCGCTGGGCACGCGGGATCCCGGCACACACCGCGTGCAGACCGTTATACGGCCACCAGCCGCAGCGCCTCTGCAGTCGCGGGCCCGACGACGCCGTCGACCCGCAGACCCGGTGTTCGGCGCTGGAATTCCCGGACGGCCTCCTCGGTCCGCGGGCCGTAAACGCCGTCGATGGCAAGGTGGCCGGCGTAGCCGCGGTAGGCGTGCTTCAGCCGTCGCTGCAACGCAGCGACCTGGATGTCGCGGCGGAGAACGTTCATGTCGATCGCTCCGGGATCCCATTTGCCCTGCGCCCGTCCCGCGTACTCCTTGTGGCCGATCGTGCGGGCGGCGCTGACACCGAGTCGGCGAGTGATGGCCGCGCACGAGCGCACCAGTGCGGAGTACTGGGCATCGGGCCAGTTCGTGCGGTGGGCGGCGGTGGGGCCGGTACCGCTGTTGGCGCATTCGATGCCGATTGTGTGCCAGTTCCCCGTATCGGCCGGCAGCCACGAGGTTCTCCCCGGGCCCGCATGCCAGGCCACCCCGACCGCGACTGTCGTCACCGTGCCGTCGCGCGCGATGTGCAGCTGTGACAGCGGCCCGGCCAGATCGGGACGGCCCTCGGCGATGGAGGCCGCGGTGGCGTGATCCGAGCCGGTGTGGTGGACCATCACCCCGCGGATGTCGCGGAGATCGCCGTGCCCCCGCCGTGACCAGCCCGGGTGCTCGACCACCGCGAGGCCGTCGGCGCGTAGGACGTCGGCGAGCCAGATCGGATCGCCGGTCCAGGGGGTTACTTGCCGCACACGTCGGGTGAATCGCCGCGTACCGGTGCCCCGGCGGGCACCGTGTAGGTGGCGACGACACCGGCGTCGTGGGGAGCTCCGTTGGCGACCCGATGGGCGAGCCCGGCGGGAATGAACACCGACTGCCCCGCCCCGTACGGCACGACGGCGCAGTCCGCGGCCGTCTGCAACTCGACCGCCCCGTCGGTGATCACCGAATACTCCGGACCGGGATGAGTGTGCCAACCACTGCTCGCGCCCGGGCGCATCTGCAGCTGCTGGACGAGCAGCGTGGTCTGCTGGCCGGCCGGCGTGGTGATGGACACCGCCGAATTCGTGGTCCCCTTCGCCAGATCGGTGCGCACCACGTCGCCTTCGGGCGGTGTCGCCACCGCGGAGGCGGGCAGCACACCCACACCGATCAGCGCGACCGAAACGGCCACCCCTGTTCGACGGACCTTCATCCTCGCTCCCCCTCGGACGTCAGCCGCCCGGCAGTGCGGGTGGCGGCGGCGCGGCAGGCACCGGAACCGCGGGAGGCGCGGGCGGCGGCGGCGGCGCGACGCCCACCCCGAGCACACGCAGCAGATCCGGCTTCATCGCCTGCAGCTGTGAGCCCCAGTATCCCCAACTGTGGGTGCCTTTCGGCGGGAAGTTGAAGATCGCGTTGTGTCCACCGGCAGCCAGGTACTTCTGCTGGAACTCCTTGTTGGTGGACAGCGTGATGTTCTCCAGGTATCCGGCGCTGAAGTTGCCACCGAAGTCGGTGCCGGTGTCGAGATCGGATGCCACCCCGCCGCCGCAGTAGACCCACAGCGCGGTGCCGTTGGCGGCCAGCCGGCCGACGTTGACCATCGGATCGTTTCGGCGCCAGGCGACGTCGCTGGTGGGCCCCCACATGTTCTGCGGGTTGAAGCCGCCCGCATCCTTCATCGCGAAGCCGATCAGCGTGGGCCACAGGCCTGCGGACGGGTTGAGGTAACCGGACAGCGACCCCGCGAAGATGAACTGCGTGGGGTACCAGGTCGCCAGGTTCAGCGCCGCTCCACCCGACATCGACAGTCCCACAACGGCATTGCCCCGCGGATCCTGTCCACGGTTGGCCGCCAGCCAGGCCGGCAGCTCCTGGGTCAGGAACGTCTCCCACTTGTAGGTCACCGTGCCCGCGCTGCCGGCGGCCGGCTGATACCAGTCGGCGTAGAAGCTCGACTGCCCGCCGACCGGCATCACGACCGAGACTCCGGACTCGTGGAACCACTCGAACGCCGCGGTGTTGATGTCCCACCCGTTGGCGTCCTCCTGGGCCCGCAGGCCGTCGAGAAGGTACACCGAATGCGGTCCACCGCCCTGGAATTGGACGCGGATGTTGCGCCCCATCGACGGCGAGGGCACATCGAGCGACTCGATGGGCAGCCCGTCGCGGGAGTACCCGGTCGCGCTCGGCGCGACCCTCAGTGACGCCGCCATCAATACCGCGAGCACCACCGCGCCCACGGTCCGTGTCCATCTCCACCCGCTGAATTGCTGCGCCACCGCTTCTCCACCCTCGTCTTCGGACGTCGGGGACGCTAACAGCGTGCGGCGCGTCCGCCGCGGCGCAGCGCGGGCCTTGACCCGCTTGTTATCAAGCCTTGCGGAGACTGTGAGGTTCGGGCTCCACCGTGCCGGTGAGGCCGAGGTCGCCCAGCGCCTGGCTGACGACGTCCCGCAGCGCCTCCTTGGTATTCGTGCCACCGGGTCGCCACGCCGCCACGGTGGCAGAGACCAGGCCGCCCAGGCGGCACGAGCCGAGGAACAGCAGCCCGCCCGACTTGTCGAGGATGGTGGTGGTGATCTTGGGTTCGACGATGCGCGGCGCCATGAAGGCCGCGTCCGTCCCGTCCGGTCGGTTCACCGCGGGATCGAGATCGCCGAGATTCGAGCACCCGATGGGGGCGCCACGCTCGACGATCATCGACTCCAACCGCCGGACGAGCAGTCGCGGTGTCAGCGGCGTCAACGGCAGCGGTTCGAGCAGTTCGTTGGGCTTCTCCCGCAGCGCGGCGAATTCGCGTTTCATGGTGGCGCGCAGTTCGGTCAGGTCGGTGGTGACCCGCACGGGGTCGGCCTTCATCCGCGCCTCGGTCAGCGCGTTACCCCGGGTGTCGCCCTCAACGCGTTCGCTGACGGGATAGGACAGCGTGACCATCCCGGCGTCGTCGGTGCGGCCCAACAGGTAGCCGATGCGTGCGGCGAAGCCGGCCAGTAGCGAATTGCTGTTGCCGCCCAACTCTTTTGCGCGCGCATCCCATCCGTCGATACCGACCAGCGCCAGCACGCAGGGCGCCACCACGGTCCGCGCCTCGCCTGTGATCGTTCGGGCGCGCGCCGAGGACATCGACGACGCCAGTTCGTCGCGTTGTGATCGGGCCACCCGGACGGTGGCGGCGACGGCCCGCCCCATGTCGGGGATGGCGCGCACGGCCTCGCGGGCGTCTTCGGCCATTGCTTGGCTACGGCTGCGCGACGACGGCAGCGGATATCCGAGGTCTCGCCGCACCCCGGTGGCGGCGTCGGTCACCGCACCGCAGATGGCCAGCCCGTCGCCGGTGGTGTGGGACACCACCAGGCTGACCGCCGCGCCGCCGCCGATCAGCGGCTGCACCCCGAGATGCCACTGCGGTCCGTGTTCGGGGTCGATGGGCAGGCCGGCCCGCTCGTCGGCCCAGGTCCACACGTCGTGGCGCGGACGGTCGTCGGCGGCGATGTCGAGGTTGGCGGGCCCGGTGTCCGCCACCCAGCGGTGCCGCCCGAACGGCAGGGGCGAGGGTTCGACGCGCCGCCCCAGCAGGCCGTGGCCCAGGTTGCGGTGGAACCGGCGCAGGCCGTCGATGTCGACGGGGCGGTCGTAGATCCAGGTGAACTGGATGAGTGGCCCCCGGCCGAGCGCCCGCAGCCCGAGAAACGATGCCTGGTCGATGTAGGCGAGCGTGTTGTCCACCTACGTCACTCTAATGACGGCGTCACTCTCATCCCGGCCGCCGCCGATCAGTTGAGCCAGCACTCCCCCCGGCCGCTGAAGCGGTCGACGGACACCGGCCGGTCCATGACGGCGGCGTACTGCTGATCGAAGGCCGGCAGCAGCGCGCGGTTGAGGGTCTCCAGATGGTCCTGCCACGCCCGCAGTTCGGGTCCGCGGGCCTGCAGCTCGTCGAGCACGGCACGCTCGTCGATGGACGTCAGGAGCCCCTCCTGCAACACAATTCGTCCGTCGACCATCACGGTGTCGATCGATGAACCGTTCTCCGAGTACACCAGATGCAACTCCGGCTTGTTGCGCGGCGTGAACGCCAGCGAATTCATGTCGTAGAACACCAGATCCGCGCGCTTGCCCACTTCGATGCTGCCGACGGTGCCGCCCAGCCGCGCCGAGCGCGCGCCGCCGAGCGTGCCCGCGGTGAGCACCTCCTGCGCCGTCGGCCACTGCCGGTAGTCGGGACCGGTGACCTTGTGCAACAGGGCGGCCGCCTTGACCGCTTCGGACATCCGCGCGGTGTCACTGCTCGACATCCCGTCGGTTCCGATACCGAGGTTCACCCCCGCGTCGAGGTACTTGCGCCAGGGGGCGATACCGGAGCCGAGCTTGAGGTTCGAGATCGGGTTGTGCGACACCGACGCCCGCCTGTCGGCGAGCACCGCCACGTCGGAGTCGGTCATCCAGATACCGTGCGCCATCGTCACGCGTTCGCCCAGCACGCCCAGCGCGTCGAGGTACTCGACCATGGTCTTGCCGTAGAACTCCGCGCCCGTCACCGCCTGGGTGCGTGTCTCGAGCACGTGGATGTGGAACTCGAGGTCGTAGGTCGCGGCGATGTCATCGATGCCGACCAGCAGTTCCGGGGTGCACCGCTGCGGCGCCGACGGGCCCAGCATGAAGCGCAACCGGCCGCCGGCGTAGTCCGCGTACCGCTGCGCGGATTCGCTTGCGTACGAGAGGTACTCGTCGCCCCGCAGGACGGTCAGCGCGTCGAGTTCCCGGCGCAGGTCGGGGTCGAGCGCGTCAGCCAGGAACGGGAAGTGCGCGGCGAACGGCCGGTCCATCACGTGCCCGGAGATGTTGGCGCGAATCCCGATGTCGCGGTACGCCTCGAACACCGCGGCGAGTTGATCCTCGGTCTGCCCCGGGACCTCGAGCACGTCGTCGACGAGCGTGGTGACGCCGTTGCGCAGCGATTCGATGGCGACGAGCTGCGACCGCAACCGGATGAGGTCGGGTGACAGCGGCGCCAGGCCAAGCACCGGATACGACAGCAGCATCCAGTGCTCGAGCGGCAGGTTGTCCAGCCGCGCCCGGAACAGCCCCTCCCACGAATGGGTGTGCGCGTTGACATAGCCGGGTACCACCAGGCGGTCCCGGCCGCTCAGCACCACATCGCCGGGCTCCGGGTCGAGAGTCGCTGCAACCGCGACGATCTCACCGTCGCGTACCCGGATGGACCGTTCGACGGGGGTGGCCCCGGTCGCTCCGTCCATGGTCAGGACGGTGGCCTTCTCGATCAGGTACGTCTCACTCATTTTCGGAGCTGCCCGACCTTCTCCAGCGCGAGGTAGGTGGTGGCCGAGACGAGGCCACCGGCGAGCCACGACAGGTCGATGCCACCCATGGCGTTCGAGATCGGACCCTGCAGCAGCGGCGTCATGCCGTACATGAACATCCAGGTGAAGACGATGCCGACACCGAGCGCCACCAGCGCGGTCGGCCGTACCGCCGGCAGCAGGCCCGCTTCGGGCGGGGCCACGAGCGCCTCGGCGTCGATCTGCTTGCGTGCGATGACGAACCAGTGCGTCAGCATCACCCCGGCCCACGGGGAAAGCCAGCCGACGATGCCGATGAGCCAGGCGTCGATGGTCGAGGCGAAGTCACCGTTGAGTACGAAGACCACGACCACCGCCATGGCGACCACGCCGATGACGACGTTGAGGATCCGGCGGTCGATGCGGATGTCGAGCGCCTGGGTGGACACCGTGCAGGTGTAGATGTTGAGGATGTTGGTGGCCAGCGGTCCGTGTACGACGAGCAGCAGGACGGGGATGGCGAGCACGCCGTAGGCGTCGACGATGATCTCACCCGGATCCGACGACGAGCTGAGCGTCGCGAGCGTCGCGCCGAGTGCGCCGAGCCAGACCACCGGGATGAACTGGCCCAGAGCGCTGGCGAGGAACAGTTTGCGCGCGGGCACCGTGGTGGACACGAACCGCGAGTAGTCGCCTGCGTACCCGAACCAGGTGATCCCCCAGCCGATTCCGATGGCGGTCATCACCGCGGACAGGGCTGCGATGTGCTGTCCGGTGGTCAGCGTCGGATCGCCGGTGTAACCCCATTCGACGTCGAGGCCGAACCAGGCCACCGCGGTCATCGCGACCAGGACCGCCACGGTCGGCGGCACCGTCCAGCGTTCGAACGTCGCGATCACGCGGTAGCCGAACCACGCGATCACCACCTGGATGACCATGATGATGGCGGCCACCGCGATTCGGGGGCCGTGTGCGGCGCTGTCGGGGTCGACGAGCCCGATGCGGCCGAGCAGGGCGATCACCAGATCGAGCACGATCCACGTGTTCACCGCGCACCAGCCCATGCACAGCAGCGCCTGCACCGCGGCGGGCACATAGGCGCCACGGCGGCCGAAGACCGCGCGCGCCAACACCATTCCGGTCACGCCGGTGCGCTGACCGATGACCACGAAGATGCCGAACAGCGCCATCCCGATCAGGTTGCCGACCGCCAGCACAGCAATGGTCTCGAACAGGCCGAGGCCCATCGTGACGCCCAGTGCGCCGAGCACCCAGTTGATGGGGGCGATGTTGGCACCGGCCCAGATCCAGAACTGGCCGCGGACGTCGGTCGTCCGCGCGGATTCCGGGATCACGGTGAGTTCGGATTCAGCCTGCTCGGTGGCGTCGGGGACTGGTTCGCCGGTGGTGACAGCGGACATGGCGGTTCCTGTTCGTCGAAGAAGGGCGCTTCGCGACGTTGCGTTGCATTCATCCTGAGCGCTGAAGCCACGGAATGGTGATAGACATTCTGTCGATAGTTTTACCTAGGACATATAGTTTCTGCTCACTATGGAGCGCGCATGCTGCCGTCCCAGACCTCACTGAGCCTGCGGGACATCCTCGATGACCCGGCGATGGCGGCCGCGCGACCGCAGGTGCTGGCCGGCTGGGGGCGGCTCGACACCGAGATCCGCTGGGTGCACACCAGCGAGGTTCTCGACATCGCGGAACTGCTCAGCGGCGGCGAACTGCTTCTCGTGGCGGGTGTGATCCTCAGCGATTCCGGCCCCGAGCAGCTCCGCGCCTACATCGACTCGCTCGCCGACGCCGGGGCCGCGGGTCTGGCCGTCGAGCGGCCCCGGACCGGAACGTTCCCCGCCGCGCTGACCGCCCAGGCAGCCGTCCGCGACTTCCCGCTGATCGAGCTGACCGAGGTGGTCCGCTTCGTCGAGGTAACCCGCGCCATCAACAGCCGGCTGGTCAACGAGTCGGTGCGCGCGCTGCACTTCAACGACGAGGTCACCCACATGCTCGCCGGGGTGCTGGCGGCCCAGGGCGACCTGGACGACATGGTGTCGGGACTGAGTGCGCTCAGCGGCTGCTCGATCGCGGTGCGCTCGGTGTCGGGGGCGGTGCTGGCCGCCACGGATGTCGAGGGCGCCCGCCCCCGCAGCTACGGCCACGTCGCGGCGATCGAGTCCGCCGGTGTCACGATCGCGACGCTCGAGGTGCTGCCCCGGCCGGGCGTGGACCTCCAGATGGTCACCGCGGTGTGCCGGCGCGCACCCGAATCGTTGGCGCTGGCACTGCTGCGCTGGCGGCCGCTGACCCGGTCCGATCAGCATCTGCGGGAGGTGTTCCGGTTGCTGGCGCTGGCCGAGGACACCACCAGGCCGGCGGTTCTGCGCGCCGACACCGAGTCGGCGCTGCGCAGAGCCGCCCGCGATCTGGGCTTCGCGCCCGGCGGCTGGTATGTCGGCGTGGTCGCGATCAGCGTCGACGAACCGATTCAGGTGGCCGAGCTCTCGGCGGTGCTGCGTCGTGACGACCGGCCGGTGCTCTCGGAGATCCGCGACGGGCGCCATCGGTCGATCGTCCGGTTCGACGGCCGCCAGGACGCCGATACGGTGATCGACACCCTTGTCTCCCAACTCTATTCGTCACCGTTGCCGCGGGCCCTGCGGATCGGTGTCGGCGAACCGCGGCGTGACCTCCCGGAACTCGCCGAGGCGATGTCGACCGCGGCGACGGCCGCCCTGTTGTCCTCGGAGACGGAGTTCGTCGGGCTGGCCCGTGATGTCGCGATCGATCACTTCCTGTCCGAGGTGGATTCGGCGGCCGTGGACCGCTTTCTGCACTCGGTTCTTGGTCCCCTGCTCACCGCCGAGCGGTCGACCGAACTCATCGCCACGTTGGCGGCACTGTTCCGCACCGGATCGCGGGTGGCGGCGGCCAAGGCACTCAACATCCACCGGCAGACGATGTACCAGCGCATCAGCCGGATCGAGACGATCATGGGTCGGCCGCTCGGCGACGGCAGCGGATCGACGGGCGCACTGTTGGTGGCGGTGGAGTTGGCGGCGGTGCGGGACCGGCTGGGACGACGGCGCTGACTCGTCGCGCGATCACCGCGGAGGTGTTCAAATGAGGGGCATGCGCATGTTCGCGAAGCTCGCCGCCGCCGCACTCCTGGCCGCCGCCGCTGTCGGGACACCTGTCGCCTCGGCCCAACCCGGACTGGTCGCACCGCCGGACTTCGTCTCGCTCAGCGACGTCGACCCGTCGATCGTGCTGGACATCCGGTACATCACCCCGCACAACTTCACCGGCGACCCGGTCGACGGCTACCAGGCTCCGCTCTGCCTCCTCGCCCGTCCGGCGGCCGAGGCGCTGCGACGCGCACAGCAGGAGTTCACCGCCCAGGGTTACTCGTTGAAGGTCTACGACTGCTACCGGCCGCAGCGCGCCGTCAACGACTTCGCCGCGTGGGCGAACAACCTGCCCGACCAACGGATGAAGGCCGAGTTCTATCCGCGCGTGGACAAGACGCAACTGGTTGCCGACGGATACATCGCCGAGAAGTCGGGCCACAGCCGCGGCAGCACAGTCGATCTCACCCTTGTCGCACTACCGCTGCCGGCCAGGCCGGAACCCGTGTACATGCCCGGGTTCCCGTTGGTGGACTGCACCGCCCCGAACAGCGAACGCTTCGTGGACTACTCGATCGACATGGGCACCGGCTACGACTGCTTCGACACGCTGTCGCACACCCTTGACCCGCGAATCCAGGGTGAGCAGCTGAAGAACCGGCTGCTGCTGAAGGAGGGGCTCGAGAAGCAGGGGCTGGAGAGCTACGAGAGCGAATGGTGGCACTTCACGTACAAGCCCGAGATGTACCCGGACACCTACTTCGACTTCCCGGTCGCACCTGTTGCGGCCCAGTGAGTCTCGAGCAGTCCCGCGACCGCGCCGCGATAGATCAGGTCTCGGGCGACCCGATGGCGTGCAGGTGTTCGACCGTCGCGGCGCGTCCCCGACCGATGTGGTCCAGCATCGCTTCTTCAGCAACTCTGGCCTCTCTCGCCTCGAGAGCGAGGGTGACGGCTTCGTGGTCGGCTACGGACTGGTGTCGGCGCTGTACGAACCAAATGGCTTGGTAGGGCACGCCATTCCAGAGTCGTTCGATGAAGTCGTCCAACAACGCCGAGTGCGCCGACGCGTACACCATGCGATGCCATCGCGCGTTGAGTTCGACTACGTCGGCGAAGCGCGGCGGATCGCCGTCCACGACCAGGCGGAACTCCTCCTGCAACTCGCGAATGCTCTTCAGCTCGGCGGCGGTTGCACTGGCGGCTGCCAGCTTGGTCGCCAGCGGCTCGAGTGTCTGACGAAGCAGGTAGACCTCTTCGGCGCGCTGTATGGAGTAACGCGTCACGACGTGGCCGTGGTGACGCTTGTACTCGACCAGTCCGTTGGCCTGCAGCATGCGCAGCGCTTCCCGGATGGGCGTCAGGCTCATCTGGAGTTCCTCGGACAGGCTGGCCAACGTCAGCTTGGCCCCGCCCGGCAATTGACCGCGTTCGATCAATCGGCGGATGGCGATGAATGCCTCTTCCGCCTTGGTCGTCGGGAGGGGCTCGGGTGGGGTGGCCATCGCTTCCTCTCGACCGGCACCGTTGATGTCAACGTGACGGTACCGCGATCGGCGTGATCGGGCCTCCGCCCGTGAGCACCTGGACCACATTCTCGACTGCCAATTCTGCCATCCGTGTCCGCGTTTCGACGGTCGCCGACCCGAGATGTGGTGCGAGCAGCACGTTGGCAAGACCACGCAGGGCCGGATGCACATCGGGTTCGTGTTCGTACACATCGAGGCCGGCGCCGGCGATGACTCCCGTCGCGAGGGCGTTTACCAGCGCGCTTTCGTCGACGATGGGCCCGCGGGCGGTGTTGATCAGGTACGACCTGGCCTTCATACGGTGGAGGGCCGCGGCATCGATCAGGTGGCGGGTGTCGGCGGTCAGCGGGCAGTGCAGGGACACGACGTCGGACGTGGCGAGCAGTTCCTCGAGTGGGACCCGGCGGCCGATGACGCCAGGGTGTTCGCGACGTGCGTGATAGACGACATTCATGCCGAAGGCCGTCGCCCGCTCCGCCACCGCCCGACCGATGTGACCCATACCGATGATCCCGAGTCGTTTCCGCTGCAGACCGGTGCCGAGCATGAAGCCGATGTCCCACGACCAGGACTGGCCTGAGCGGATCAGCCGGTCTCCCTCGGAGACTCGGCGGGTGACGTCGAGCAGCAGGGCCATGGTCAGGTCGGCCGTCGCATCGACGAGTACACCGGGAGTGTTGGTCGCGGTGGCACCGTGCCGCGCGATGGCGGCGACGTCGAGGTTGTCATAACCCACTGCGGTGTTGGCGACGACGCGCAGTTGGGTGCCTGCGGCGGTCAGCACCGAGTCGTCGATGCGGTCGTTGAGCATGCTCACGACTGCGGCTGCGCCGCGGACGGCGTCGCACAGCTCGTCGGCGGTGAGGGGGCGGTCGTGCGGGGACACCCACACGTCGCCGAGCTCGGCCAGCGGTGCCAGCGTGGCGGGTGGCAAACCTCGAGTGACGACGATCTTCATCGGACGCCCGCCAGAATTGCCCTGGCGCGTCGGGCGATCGGGTAGTCGACGAAGGTCCCGTCGGGGAGTCTGATCGACGAGACACCGTCGGCTTCCGCTGCGGTGAAAGCCACGTCTACCGCCCGCGCCCATTCGATTTCAGCCGGGGTCGCCGCGAAGGCGCCGGCGACTCCGGAAACCTGCGACGGGTGGATGACCTGCTTGCCGCTGAAGCCGAGCATGCGGGCTCGGCGGGCCGAGCGTACAAGGCCGTCGGCATCGCTGAGGTCGAGATAGGGTCCGTCCACCGGCGGCGGACAGTGCGCCGCGGCCGCGGCGAGCACCAGTTGGGACCGTGCGAACAAGAATTCCTCCCCGTCGGCGGTGGGGGTGATGCCGAGTTCACGAGACAGGTCCGCGGGACCGAACGCCAATGTGTGCACCCTGGCATCGGCCGCAGCGATCGCGCGCGCTTCGAAAATGCCTGCCGCCGTTTCGATCAGAGGGATGATGCCGATTCGGCCGATATCGGCGCCAGCAGCCTGTTCCGCCCGGGCCAACAGCTCTGCTGCGCGCCGAATCCCGTCGGGTTCGGCACTCATCGGGACGATGACGAGATCGATGCGGTGTAGCGCGGGTTCCAGGGCGGCCACGTCGTCGTCGGCGAAGCCGCTGTCCATCGCATTGATCCGCACGCAGATCACGGGGCCGCCCTCAGCGGGCAGCGTGGGCAATGCGGAGACGACAGCGTCCCGGGCCACGGCCTTCTGCGATACCGCGACCGCATCTTCGAGATCGATCGCCACACCGTCGGCCGCGCTGGCGACTGCCTTCGCGATCCGGTCGGGGCGATCGCCCGGCACGAACAGCAGCGTGCGAAGCAGGGGTAGTGCTGACGTCATACGGCAGCTCGATTCCACGAGTTCAGGCGTGATGCCACGAAAGCGCCCAACGCGTACAAATCGGTTGCGGCATCGGCGATGCTGCCGCTGAGGGGTCGCACGTCGACAGCCCCTAGTCCACGCAGCGCCGCGGCGCCGTCGGAATGGACGCGTCCGCCGAACACCACCACGGGAAGGCGACTGGGGCGGGCGGCGGCGATCACGCCGGAGACGACTTTGCCCTCAGTTGAGGACAGGTCGACGGTGCCCTCGCCGGTGACAGCCAGGTTCGCCGACGCGGCGGCTTCTCGCCAATCCGTCAGCGAGAGGACGAGTTCGATGCCGGACTCGATGGTGGCTCCCATCGCGAGCAGCATGGCGCCGATCCCGCCCGCTGCCCCGGCGCCGGGATGATCGGCGATCGCAGCAGGGTGCCCGAGCCCGGCCAGCCGGCGCTCCAGCTCCACCACGTCGGCGGGGGACGCACCCTTCTGTGGGCCGAATACCGCTGCGGCACCATGTTCCCCGAGTAACGGGTTGCGAACGTCGGAGGCGACCCGAACGGGGATGGGCAGCCCCGCCAGCACGTGCCGCATTCCCACGCCGCCGTCCACGGTCGCCACCCCGCCAACGCCCAGGACGAGTTCCCGCACGTCGGGGTCGGCGCCGATGTGTGCGACCAGCTCGCCGAGGCCGCGGCTCGATGCCACGAACGGGTCCAGTTCCTCGGCGGTGAGCAAGGTGAGCCCGATGGCCTGGGCACTTTCGGTGACGGCGCGACCGTCCGGGAGGACGAGGTAGTGCGCCGAGGTCGGACGCCCTAGTGGGTCGGCGACGGTGACGTAGCGCAGTTCGCCGCCGAGCCGATGTCGGAGCACGTCGACCAGGCCCTCGCCGCCGTCGGACAGCGGCACGGTCCTGACGGCGACCTCGGGGCGCGTCGCGGTGATGCCTGCGGCGACGGCCGCGGCGGCGTCGGCCGCCGACAGACAGCCCTTGAGGCTGTCCGGCGAGATGATGACGGTCGGTCGGTCCATCAGTCGGCGTACCAGTTCGGCAGGTCGTCCTGCAGGTCGACCCACACGGACTTGATCCGGGTGTAGTGCTCCATCACGGCTTGGCCGCCCTCGCGTCCGTATCCGGACTGCTTGTAGCCGCCGAAGGGAACGAGGTGGTTGATCGTGCGGGTGGTGTTGACCCAGATCAGGCCGGCGGCGATACCGGCCGCGACGCGGTGGGCGCGGGTCACGTCTCGCGTCCACACCGATCCGGCCAGGCCGTACTCAGTGTCGTTGGCCTTGGCGACGGCGTCGGCTTCGTCGGTGAAGGTCATGACTCCGGTTACCGGTCCGAAGATCTCCTCGCGGATCATCTTCATGTCGCGGTTGACGCCGTCCAGGATGGTCGGCGAGTAGTAGTAGCCGTCAGCCAGCGGCGGCTCGGTGGGACGGGTTCCGCCGCAGATCAGCTGCGCGCCCTCCTGGGTGCCGCTGGCAACGTACCCGGCGATCCGCTCCCGATGCTGAGCGGAGATCTGGGCGCCCATCTGGGTTCGTTCGGACAGGGGGTCGCCCACGCGGATGCTACGTGCCAACGACGCGAATCGATCCAAGAATTCGTCATGGATGCTGTCCTGCACGAAGATTCGCGATGCCGCCTGGCACGTCTGCCCGGCAGCGGAGAAGATGCCGTAGGCCGTGCGATGCACCGCGGCGTCGAGGTCGGCGTCGGCGAAGATCACCGTGGGGGACTTGCCGCCGAGCTCGAAGGTGACGAGCTTGAGGTCGTTGGCCGCGGTGGCGGCGATCTGCCTGCCCACTTCGGTCGAGCCGGTGAAGGCGATCTTGTCGACATCCGGGTGGGCGACCAGCGCGGCGCCGGCCTCCTCACCGACTCCGGTGACCACGTTGAAGACGCCGTCGGGCAGCCCGACCTCGGCAACGAGCTGAGCGAACACCACAGCGGACACCGAGGTCTCCTCGGCGGGCTTGAGGATGATCGTGTTGCCGCCCGCCAGCGCGGGCGACAGCTTCCAGGCCAGCATGAGCAGCGGTGAGTTCCAGGGCACGATCGCGCCGACGACGCCGACCGGCTCGCGGCGGGTGTAGCTGAAGGCCGTGGCCGCCTGGGGATGGGTTTCACCGAGGGTGGTCTGGCATACGCCGGCGAAGTACTCGAAATAGCGCACTACAGCGTCGATCTCGGCCCGAACCTCGCGTACCGGCTTGCCGTTGTCGCGGGATTCGATGATGGTGAGCTGGTCGCGATGCCGGTCGACGACGGCCGCGATCTTCATCAGGAAGCGGCCGCGGTCGGCAGCTGAGACTGCGGCCCACGGTCCCTCGAAGGCAGCGCGCGCCGCCCGCACGGCACGGTCGACGTCTTCGGTGCCTGACCGGGGCAGCTTCGCCCACACCCGGCCTGTGCGCGGTTCGTAGGAATCGAAGGTCGCTCCGTCGACGGCGGCGGTCGGTGATCCGGCGACGAACATGGAGAGGTCGGCGAAGTCCGAGCTGGCAGCGGGGTCCGCCAGCGTGCTGATGTCGGTGGGGCGGCTCGTGGTGGCGGTCATGACTGGGCCTCCTGCGGCAGTAGAACGGGTTTGATTTCCTGAAAGCTCTGCATCCGCGTCATCACCGAATCGATGTCGGCGAGCGGATAGCGACCGCTGATCAGGCGGTCGAACGGTAGCCGACCCGCGTACCGTTCGAGAATGGTGAGGGCGGTGCGGTAGTGCGAGAGGTCACCGGAGAAGGACCCGATGACGTTGAGGTTCTTCTTCGTGATGGTGCCGGGAGCGATGGCGGTGGTGCCTGCCCCGAGTTGGCCGACGACCAGGTAGCGGCCGTCCGGTCCGGCCATCTCCACGCCCTCGGCGAATGCGGCGGGATGGCCGGAGAACTCGGCGACCAGATCCGCGCCGAGTCCGCCGGTGGCGTCCCTGATCATCGCCAGGCGATCGCTTGGATCCGGATGTGCGGCAAGGGAGATCACCTCGTCGGCGCCGAATTCGGTCGCGATCTCCAGGCGTGCGTCGGGGGCACCCACGGTGATGACCCGGCCGGCGCCCCCCTGGGCGAACAATCCCGTGGCGAGGATGCCGAGGGGCCCTGCACCCTGAACGACGACGGTGTGTTCGGGTCCTACCCGGCCGGCTTGTTCGACCGCGTTGACCACCGAACGCAATGCGCAACTCGCCATGCTGGCGAGGTCGTCGGGAACGCCGTCTGGCACCCGGAGTCGGCCCGACCCCGGCAGCACGTAGGAGTGCTGGGCCAGCCCGCCGAGCAGGTTGGGCCACTGGTCCATGGTGGCCTGACCGTAGGGGATCTTGTTGCGGCACAGCGTCGGACGCTTCCTGGCGCACATGACGCAGCGGCCGCAGACGGCGTGCGTCCACAGGATGCGGTCACCGATCCGTAGCGGTTGCCCGGCCGAGTCGACGTCGGCGCCGTCCCCGATCGCGATGATTCGGCCGACCATCTCGTGGCCGAGGATCAACGGCAGCTCAACCGGGATGGCCAAAGTGCCCTCCCAGCAGTGCACGTCGGTACCGCACAGCGAGCAGGCCACGATCTCGACCAGCAGGCCGCCCGCCTCCACGGTCTGCGGGACGGCGACTTCCTCGAGCTTCAGCGGTTCACCGAATCCCCGGACGACGGCCGCCCGCGTGTATTCCGGCAGTGTCGTCGACTTCATCGCTGCACCTCAACCGGGGCGTCGAGGGTGACGATCACGGGGGCAGTGGCGCGGACTTTGCCCCACACCGCCATGACGAGGCAGCTCACCACGCACACCCCGGCGATGTACGTCGCGATCGGCCACGTCGCGCCATCGCTTCGGATCAGCAGCGCTGCGGCGATGAGCGGGGTGAAGCCGCCGACGATGGCGGCCCCGAGCTGGTACCCCAGCGATGCGCCGGTGAACCGGACCTTGGTGTCGAACAGCGCCGAGAAGTAGCTTGCCTGCGCGGCGTACATGAGCGAGTGTCCGACGGCCAGGCCGACGATCAGCGCGAGCCACAGCGCCGGCCCGGAGTCGGTGCCGGCGAGCCAGAAGAACGGGAACGCGAAGAGGACCATGAAGCCGGCACCCGCCATGTAGACGGTCCGCGTCCCGATCCTGTCGGCGAGCACTCCGAACGCCCCGATGGTGATGATGGCGACGACGGACGCGATCAGGATGCCGTTGCGTGCGGTCGATTCCCCGGCACCACTCTTGGCCAGCGTCAGCGCAAAGACGGTGATCAGGTAGAAGGTGCAGGTCTCCGCGGCCTTGGCCGCGAAGGTGACAAAGATCCCGCGCCGACCGGTGCGGAATGCCTCCACCAGCGGGATGCGCTTCTTCTCCTGCTCCGGTTCGATCGACCGGGCAGCGATGGCCGCGGCGAACTCGGGCGACTCGGTGATCGCTCGCCGAAGCCAGAGCCCGACGAGCATCAACACGGCGCCGAGAATGAACGGGATTCGCCAGCCCCAGCTCTTGAACTGATCATCGGGAAGCATCATGAAGGCGCCGAGCACCAGACTTGCGAGTACGAGCCCAGCGTAGATACCCATCTGCGGGCAACTGCCGTAGAAGCCGCGGCGGCCCTCCGGGGCATGCTCGATGGTCATGATGGACGCGCCGCCCCACTCGCCGCCGTGTGCCAGGCCCTGCAGGACGCGCAGCGTGACCAGCAGGATGGGCGCCGCGGTGCCGATCGAGTCGTAGGTGGGAAGCAACCCGATTCCGACGGTCGACACGCCCATCAGGGCGAGCGTCGCGATCAGCACGCTCTTGCGGCCGACCTTGTCCCCGAAGTGGCCGGCGATGATTCCGCCGATCGGACGGGCCACGAATCCGACGCCGAAGGTCGCCAGCGCGAGCAGGGTGCCCACGGCCGGGTCGTCACTGTGGAAGAACAGGGTGCCGAAGATCGTCGCGGACAGTGCGCCGTAGAGGTAGAAGTCGTAGAACTCGAGCATCGAGCCGATGCCGCTGGCCAGCGCCACGCGCCTGACCAGTCGTTCGTTGGGCGCTGTCGACGCCGTATTGGTGGTCATGGTCGTCCTTGGGTCGTCGAGATGGGTTGGCGGGTGCGGCCGATGACGCCGGCCTCGGTGAGTTCGTCCAAAACGGCCTGCGGGTAGGCCAATTGGTCGCGCAGGATGTCGTCGTTGTGTTCGCCGAGCACGGGGCCCGGACCGTTGATGCGGCCGGGTGTTCGCGACAGCTGGGCGATCAAGCCCTGCATGCGCATCGCGCCGAGGGTGGGGTGGTCGACGGTGACGATGCTGCCGCGCTCGGTGAAGTGCGGATCGGCGGCGATGTCGGCCGCGCTGTACACCGGGCCGGCGGTGGCCCCGACAGCATCGAACGCCGCCAGCACGTCGGCGTTGTCACGGTCTCCGACCCATGTCGCGATCGACTCGTCGATCTCGTCTCGGTGCGCAATCCGCCCGGATATGTCGGAGAACCATTCGGCCTCGGCAAGATCCGGCCGCTCGACGACCCGCATGATGCGCTGCGCGGTGGACGTGGTCGCACCCGACAGCGCGATCCACCGGCCGTCGCGGGTCTGGAAGCATTCCCGGGGGACGTTGAAACCCGTTCGGCTGCCCTGACGGGTCGGAAGCGTGCCGAGCTGGTCGTAGGCCGACGTCTGTGCGCCGAGGATCCAGAACAGCGGTTCGTAGATGGACAGGTCGACGATCTGGCCCTGACCCGTGGCCTCCGCGTGGCGCAACGCCACCATCGTCGCGAAGGCTCCGGCGAGTGCGGCGACGCCGTCAGCCAGCGGCCACTGCGGGAGCACCGGGGGGCCGTCGGCGGCGCCGTTGGTATCGGCGAACCCGGACATCGCCTCGGCGATGGTGCCGAACCCCGGGCGGGAACTGTAGGGGCCCGTCTGCCCGAAGCCGGACACGCGGACCACGACCAGCTTCGGGTTGGCGGCGAGCAGGTCCTGGGGGTCCAGGCCCCACTTCTCCAAGGTGCCCGGCCGGAAGTTCTCGACGAACACGTCCGCATCGGCCAGCAGTCTGCGCATCACGTCGGCACCGCGCGGATCGGACAGCGCGAGGCTGATGTCGCGCTTGTTCCTGCCGACCAGCGCCCACCAGAGCGACTCGCCGTCCTTGCGCCATTCCCACTGCCGCAGCCCATCACCACGCGGATGCTCGACCTTGATCACGTCGGCGCCGAAATCACCGAGCAAGGTTGCGACCATCGGGCCCGCGTAAATCGTGGCCGCGTCGACGACGCGCACCCCCTGGAGGGGTGGACTCTCACCGGACGGGGTTGTATCAAACATTTGATTAAATTAGCGCGCTGTGATGCCGCGCACAAGTCCGTAGCCGCTGTGTTGCGTCATGTGGGCGGCATGACGGCGTGCATGACGGGTCTCGACACCGACGCCCTGCTGAACACCGGCGGCGTAATCGTGCTGACCCGCCTCCATCGTCGACGAGATGGGGGGGCCCTGATCAGCCGCCTACTGGCCGCAAAGCCACGCTGCGATCGATGACCCGTACGCTCGCCCGCGAGCGGCTCCCCCAGAGCATCCAGGTCAACGCGGTCAGCGCCCGGCGCCCATCTACCGCCGGCAGCCCTGAGGCGTCCCTCACGGCTGCCGCTCCCAGCTGCTGTCCGTCAGGCGACGGGCAGCAGCACCGTTCGGGTCGGCCGCCACAGCGACGCCGGGACGAAGCTGCGCAACGTCGCGGGCGGGGTGCCGAGGACGGTGGCCGTGGCGCGGCCCTTGCCGGTCGGGATCTCGACGGTGGACCCGGCGGGACCGTAGGTTCCGGTGCACGCAGCACCGGCGCAGGCTCCGGTGGCCGCGTTGATCCGGTCGTCGAACATGTCGTTGATCCAGCCGGCCATGAGTTGTTGTGCGGCAGGCGGATTCCGGGGTTGCGGGAACCCGGCGACGACGTAGGCGGCGAGCTGGATGATCGGGTTGCCGCCCAGCATCGAGTCCATGTGCACGCCGCCGTTGAGTTCGACGCCGTGGAATTTGCCGTCGCGGCCGGCGGCCAGCGCCTCGGTGATGTTGCTGGTCGAGTTGAAGAAGCTGGTCGGGGCATGCAACTCGATGAACGGCACGTAGGTGCCGGAGTCGTCGAGCGCCTCCAGCGAGTCGCCGACGATGTCGTCGCGCGGCGGCACACCGTCGAGCGAGATGACGCCCACCAGGTGGTTGGCTTCGCCGTCGACGGTGACGGCCCGCGCGTAGTGGCCGGCCACACCGGCGACGAAGCCGCCGCCGAGGGAGTGGCCCACCAGCACGAATTCCTCTGGCAGCACTGCGGTGGCGCCGTACCGCTCGGTGTAGCCGCTGGCCACCGCGCTGGCATTGAGCGCCTCGCGGTCACCGGTGAAGAGTTGAGCGACAGTGCGGTACATGGGATCACCGCCGAGCCAAACACCTTCGGCGGCAAACGGATTCGAGGTCAGCGTGGGCGCGACGACCACGCTGTTGGTGTGTTCGGCCAGGTAGGCGGCGGTGTAGCTGTACATGGGGCCGATGGCGAGGAAGCCGTGCTGCAGGTAGATCATCCGCTCAGGGGGTGTGTCCTTTTCGGGGAAGTACCAGTCGGCGGTGACGCGGCGGCCGTCGGCGATCTCGAGGGTCGACGTGCGCACGGACACGGTGCTGCCAGGGGGAAGTTGCGGTGGGCCGGTGAAGATCTTCACCAAGGCGCCAATGACGTCGAAGGCGACCGAACCGATCGCCTTGGCCAACGGCGGGAGCTGGTCCAGGAACGGGAACGGTGACGGCAGGGGCGTCCCAGGTGCGGGGAAAGACACCGGCGGCAAGGTGAATTCGCGTGCGACGGGGCCGGGTTCGTCTAACTGTCGGCTCATCACCGCCGTGGTGGTGCCGGGCCCGTCCTCGGTCTCGACGAGGGGCGGGGCGGGTTCCTCGACCACCACTGTGTCGTCGGCTGGGACGTTCGGCGGCGCGGGCTCTTCTTCGTCGCCCCGCGCCGTCGTGTCGTCGAGGTCGTCACCATCGGACATCGGCGCATCGTCGGCGACGGTGTCGTCGACGGGCTCTTCGTCGACCGGCTCTTCGCCGACGGGCTCTTCGTCGACCGGCTCTTCGCCGACGGGCTCTTCGTCAACCGGTTCTTCGCCGACGGGCTCTTCGTCAACCGGTTCTTCGCCGACGGGCTCTTCGTCAACCGGTTCTTCGCCGACGGGCTCTTCGTCAACCGGTTCTTCCGTCACGTCCGGGGCTTGGGCCTCGGCCCCGGCGGTCGACTGTTCGGAACTGGAGGCGGCGGGTGGACCGGAGCCGTCCTCGGTCTCCGCGCCGGCGGCGCCGGCACCGGCGAGCGCGGCCGCCGAGACGCCGGCGGTGACCGCACCGATCCCCAACCACATCGGAATGCGTTCCATCGTGAACCCCGTCCCTCCGCTGCGCCGAAACGGATGTTTGCACATTCACCCAGCGCCAGAGGACGGTTTGGCCGACGATTCGGCGAATCGGACCCCGCGGTTTCAGTGAAACGCCGTTGCGGGCCCCGTCCACGCCGCCGGCAGTTGGGACGACCTCTTCGAGGTGGAGACCACGCCGGATCCCACCACCCCGGGTGCCGCGTCGGTGGAACCCCCAGCCCGACACATGGAAGACACTGAGCGCCAACTCGTTGCCAATGGCGAACTGAGCGACGACGGCCGGTTCTGAGTGGACCGATCGACACTGCGGAAGTGGCGAATCGACGCCATACGGCCGCGCGTGGGTCAGGACGTGACGGCAACCTGACCGCGGTCCGCCTTCTGGGGTCCGTTGCCGCCGGGCCGGATGTCGAAGTCGAAGATCTCGGTCGGCAGGAACACCGAGCAGCACGCGTTCGGGATGTCGACCACGCCTCCTATCCGGCCCTCGATCGGTGAGGTGCCCAGGATCAAGTACGCCTGCTCCCCGGTGTAGCCCCACTTGTCGAGGTAGGCAATCGCATTCAGGCAGGCGTTGCGGTAGGCGAGTGTGGCGTCCATGTAGGCGTTGCGGTTCTCGGCATGATCCACCGACACGCCGATGAAGGTCAGCCATTCGGAGTAGAGCGGCTCGACCCGACCCGGCATGAACACCGGGTTGGTGGTGATGCCGTACGTCTCCATCCCGCCCTTGATCAGCTCTACGTGCATGTCGATGAAGCCGCCCATCTCGATCGCTCCGCAGAAGTTGATCTCGCCGTCGCCCTGAGAGAAGTGCAGGTCGCCACCGGAGAGCATCGCGCCGTCGACAAAGACTGGGTAGAAGATTCGGCTGCCCCGGGTGAAGTTCTTGATGTCGTGGTTGCCGCCGTTCTCCCTGGCGGGCACGGTTCGGGCGCCGTCGGCGGCGATCGCCTGCAGCACGTCGCCGGAGGCGGTGCCGCCGAGGGTCCCGGTGGTCAGCGGCGGCAGGGCCAGCGGCGGAACCCGATCGGGATCGGTGGAGATCAGCGCCCGTTCGCGCTCGTTCCACTTGGCCAGCAAGTCCGGTGACGGCGCAGTGCCGAACAGACCGGGGTGCGTGATGCCGGTGTAGCGGACACCGGGCACGTGCCGCGACGTGCACTGCTGGCCATGGAAGTCCCAGATCGCCTTGTACGCGTCGGGGTAGTAGTCGGTGAGAAAACCGCCGCCGTTCACCTTGGCGAAGATGCCGGAATAGCCCCAGCCCTCACCACAGTTCGGACCGTTGGTCTGCGGGACCGGCCCCAGATCCAAGATGTCGACGACCAGAAGGTCACCGGGTTGGGCGCCCTCGACGGCGATCGGCCCCGACAACATGTGACACGGCGCGAGGTCGACATCGCGCACGTCGTTGGCCGAGTCGTTGTTGCCAATCTGGCCGTCAGTCCACTCCTTGCACTCGATCCGGAATTCGGCGCCGGGCTTGACCGTCACGGCCGCTGGGACGTCGGGGTGCCAACGGTTGTGGCCGGGGACGGCCTGGTCTCGCATCGATGTGGACTGATCAACGCTGAACACGACTTCGGGCATGCGATGACTCTCTTTCGGTTAGGTCGTGGCCGCAGGCGCGGCCGGCGTCGGGGCATCGGGTGTCGGCGCGCCGAGCCGGCGGCCAATCGGAACGGCGAGGACAACGGCGGCAACACCGATGACGGCGATGACCACGGCGGGAACTGTGCCGGTGACCCATTGGCCGGACACGATCAGGAAAGCCGGGACGGCGGCGGTCACCACACCGTCGACCACGGCGACGACGCCGACCGCCGGCCTCAGCGCGACACGGCCCAGACCGAGGAGCACGAACAACATGAACCACAGCACGGCCCACAGCAGCCAGATCGCGCCGAAAGCCGGGTCGGCTTCGACCGCGAACGCATGCCATGCGTAGCCGATGGCCGCGAGCGCGACGAACAGGGAGAACCAGCCGAGGCCTTCACCGCTCCACCCCGTGGTGTTGTTGACGGCCACCCACAGATACGTGAACCCGAACAGGTAGAGGCCTGAGGCGCCGAAGATGACGTCCGGATCACCGCCGGACTGAACGATCAACACGGTGGGCGTCAACACCTGCAGCCCGCCGACGAAGAAGTTCAGCGGCGTCGCCCCCTGCGGGGTTATGCGACCGAGCAGCATCAGGCCGTCGATGATCAGCACGGCTCCGACGTACAACAGCCCGACGCCGCCCATCGGACTACATCCGGGGTAGCGCGGGAAGCCGCGGATCGCGGCGAGTTGAACGGGGCCGCCCCAGCGCGGCGGGAATCGTCGTGGTGACGGCGGGTTGTTCCGCGCTGGCCGACGCCAGGTCGGCGAGGCGGTGCTGACCGGCGCTGAACGTGGTCAGCGGCGGCGAAGCGAACACCCGCCGCGCCGGGGTACTGCAGGCCGGGCACGGCGGTGTCGCCACGACGTCGGTGATGGGACAGGTGAGGTCGAAGGGGCCACAGTCAGAACAGTGGAAGGAGTAGGTCGGCATGCCACCTCTTTTCATCTAGCTGAAATATATCCAGATGAAAGTAAATGTCAATGGTCACGCTGCCCGGGGCGTCGCACCGCCGACCGGACGTCAGAGAGTCAGGCGCGTGCGGTCTTGTCGACGAGATCGCGCAGTTGGTCGATGTCGAGCCCCCAGGACTCGAAGGCGGCCCGCTCGGCGTCGGCGACGGCTCCAGCCAGCCGACTGCGCAGCGTCCGCCCGCGGGCAGTCAGGGCGACCAGGACGCGGCGCCGGTCTTGGACATCAGCTGTTCGGTACATAAGACCCTGCGAGACAAGACGATCCACAGTCCGGGTGAGAGTCGGACCGGTGATCAGGGTCGCCTGCGCCAGATCGGTCATGGGGACGGTACGGCGTGCGGCCAATTCGTCGAGCACACGCCAGTCCTCGAGCTTGAGTGTCGAGTCGGCCAACACGCGGGTGATGGCGGACTCCGCGTGCTGGGTCAGGCGCGCGAGGGGCAGCAGAAGATTGGTGCGGGGCTGCTGTCCGGCGGCCATGGTGCGGATCTCCTCGCGTCAGTGCTGGGTCTGTTCAGAATGGAGTATTTCTGATAGAAAGCATCCACGCGCAGAGTACACGGGATCGATGGTGATCTGGGGTGCAGAACCACGAAGTTGAGTTCCGCGTCGGGCTGGTGATTCCGCTTCAAGGGCCAGCCGGCATCTTCGCGCCCTCATGCGAGGCGGTCGCCGAGCTCGCGACGAAGGATGTCAACGATCGCGGTGGACTGCATGGGCGTGAGGTCACGATCGAGGTGCTCGATGGCGGGGCGTCCGGTGCAGCGGTCGCCCGAACCGTCGCCGATCGGCTGCGCGGGCGAGGTTTGGACGCGGTGACCGGATGGCATATCTCGGCGGTGCGCAACGTGTTGTCGCCGGTGGTCAGAAACGAGATTCCGTACGTGTACACGTCGTTGTACGAGGGCGGCGAGCACACCCCTGGGGTGTTCTGCACCGGCGAGACGCCGCGGATCCAGATTGCGCCCGCATTGGCTTGGCTCCGCGATCATTTCGGCATCCGGTCGTGGTGCCTGGTCGGCGACGACTACGTCTGGCCGCGCGGTTCGGCAGCGGCGGCCCGGGCGTACTGCCGGGAGCTGCGGCTCGACCTCAAGCAGGAGATCTACGTCCCGTTCGGATCCGACGATTTTCGGGGTCCGGTGCAGCAAGTGATCGACACCGGGGCTCAGGCGGTCTTGATGCTGCTGGTCGGCCACGACGCGGTGCTGTTCAACCGCGAGTTCGCCCTGCGCGGCGGCCACGATCGGATGGCCCGGTTCAGCCCGCTGATGGAGGAGAACATGCTCCTCGCCAGCGGTGCCGGTTCCACCGAGAACCTGTATGTCGCAGCCGCATACTTCAATTCACTGGCCACCGCCGGCGCCATGGATCTGATGGGCCGCTACGTCGCCTCCTATGGCGCGGACGCACCGCCGCTGAACGCGATGGCCGAATCCTGCTACGAAGGGCTGCTCACCCTGGAGGCGCTCTTCGAGCGGGCCCGCACCGCGGCGATCGGCGACCTGATGGTTTCCGCTCAGAATGTCGGCTTCGACAGCCCGCGCGGGCCGATGAACATGCGCGACAACCACCTCGATCAACAGGTGTACATCGCCGCTGCCGCAGGCTATGACTTCGAGATTCTGGATTCGTTGAAGCCGGTCGGCCTCTGCGATTAGCCCTATGTCCAGGCTGCATCGGCGTAGGGTTGATAATTGTGACTCCGGTCACACCGTGACGCCGCAGCCGGACCCCTCCTCAATGGTGAGAGGCAGCGAACATGACGACGACCGAACACGCCGAACAACCGGCCGCCACCCCGGGTTCGTCCAAACCACCGCTGGTCTATCCGAAGATGTGGATTCTCTTTGGTGTCCTCATCTGCTGCTTCACGGCATGGGGTGTGGCCGCTGACCTCACCACCCCCATGGTGGCGGGGTTCAAGCGCATCTTCGAGATGAACACGTTCCAGGCCTCGCTCGTCCAGCTGGCGTACTTCGGGGCCTACTTCCTGTTGGCCATCCCCGCCGCCCTCATCAATCAGAAATTCGGTTACAAGGCAGGGCTTCTCAGCGGGGTGCTGCTCGCGGCGGTAGGCGCGATGGCCTTCTATCCGGCGAGCAAGATCATGACCTACGAGGCATTCCTGGTCGCCCTCTTCGCCATCGCGGCCGGCTGCTCCATTCTCGAGACGTCCGCCAACCCTTACGTGATGTCGCTCGGTCCGGAAGCGACGGCGACACGGCGATTGAACTTCGCGCAGGCGTTCAACCCCGTCGGCACCAACATCGGCGTGTTCCTGGCGGCCACCCTGATTCTGCCCAAGCTGGACGAGCCCGTGAACCTGGCCAACGTCGATCCCGCCCAGGAACACACGATCCGCGCCGGCCAACTGGGCGCGGTGATGGGCCCGTATCTCGGGCTCGGATTCGTGTTGATCGCCATCGGATTGGTCATCGCCATCAAGAAGTCACCACCGATCGTCGAGGAATTCGAGTCGGGTGATCTCGGCGACCAGAGTCCGATCAAGATCCTGCTGTCGAACCGGCGGTATGTGTTCGGCGTCGTGGCCCAGTTCTTCAACGTGGCAGCGCAGGTATGCACCTGGACCTACCTGATCCAGTATTCGCAGCAGGCGCTCAACGGGTCGCTTCAGCTGGGTGGCTACCTGTTGCAAGTCAGCCTGATCGTGTTCTTGATCTCGCGGTTCATCATGACCTGGGTGATCGGGAAGGTCCGCGCGACGAAGGTGCTCATGGTGCTCGGCGTGCTGGCGGTACTGCTCTGCATCTTCGCGATGGTCTCGCCGAACGTCGCCGGAGTGGCGGCCGTCGTCGCCCTGTCGTTCTGCCTGTCGCTGATGTTCCCGACGATCTACGGCGTCGCGCTCACCGGGCTGGGGCCGGCCACCAAGTTCGGGGCCGCAGGTCTGGTCATGGCGATCGTCGGCGGGGCGATCATGCCGCTGATCCAGGGCGCCATCCTCGATGCGACCACGCCCGCGATCTCGTTCGTCGTCCCCGCGGTGTGCTTCGCGGTGGTCACCGCCTTCGCCGTCTTCGACCTGAGAGCCGCACCCAACACAGTGGGAGAACGAGTATGAAACACGTGTGGGTGGTCGCGGCGGCCGTGGTCCTCACGGCCTGTGGTGGCGGTCAGCAGGCCAACTTCTCCGAGCCGACCGACCGGCTCGAGGTCGTGTCGTGGTGGGTATCCCCCTCGGAACACCCGGCTTTCGAAGTCCTATTGAACACGTTCAAAGAGGACAACCCGGATATCGACGTGATCGACGGGTCGATCGCCGGTGGCGGCGGAAGCAACGTCCAAGTGGCACTTGCCGAGCGGCTGCGGGCGGGTAATCCACCCGACGTGTGGCAGACCTTCCTGGGCAGTTCACTTCGAGCGTGGGTGGACGCAGGCGAGGTCGCCGACGCATCCGATGTGTACACCGACGACGATCTCAGGTCGACGTTGCCGCCGACGCTGCTCGAAGCCGCGACCTACAACGACAAGCAATGGGGCGTCCCCACGGGTTCGCACCGTGGAAACGTGCTGTGGTTCAACATGAACGTGCTTCGGGAGACGGGTGTCGCGGTTCCCGGGCCCGACTACACCACAGAGGCGTTCATCGGCGATCTGGCGAAGGTGTCCGCCAAAGGCCGGACGCCGTTGTGTCTAGGCGGCAAGGACCGGTTCACCGCGACCGAGTTGTTCGAGAACACGCTGCTCGGGGTGATCGGAACCGACGGATTCGACAATGTGGCCGACGACAAATTCGATTGGCGTGGAACGCAACTCAAAGAGGCTCTGACCCAGTACGGGCAGATCGTCTCGCAAGCCGATCCCAGTGCCGGTGGGCTGACGTGGGATGCGGCGGCGAAGAAGTTGGCGACCGGGGGGTGCGCGTTCCTGTCGATGAACGATTCGGTTTACGGCGAACTCGAGGCGAACAAGGCCGTCGAGGGCAAGGACTTCGGGTATGTGCCGTACCCCGGAACGTCGGGTGCCTACCTCGCGATCGTCGACACGTTCGTCGTCTCCTCCGACGCCCCGGACGGCGTGAATGCGATGGAGTTCCTCGAGACCGTCGCCGATCCGGAGACGTCACTGGCGTTCAACAAGGTCAAGGGTTCGGTGCCGGTGTTCAATGACGTCGACGTGGCATCGCTTCCCGCCTACCAGCAGCAGGCGTCGAAGTCGTTGTGGGAAGACAAGATCCTGCTGTCGATCACCCACGGCGAGTTGCTGCCCACCGGTTTCCAGCAGGGCCTGTACGACGCGGTCGCGACGTTCGTTCAGAGCAAGAACCAGGACGCGTTCGTCGATACGCTGCAGAACTCGGTCGTGGTGCCCATCTCCGGACGGTGACGCCTCAACTCTCCGGTGCCGGTGCACCTCGGGGTCGGTGTGCTGTGGCATACACACGGAAGTCGTTGGCGTCGCACACGTGAGTGAGCAGTGGACATGATCAATGATTGCCATATCGACGGGTTCCGGTTCATCGACCCCAGTGCGTCTTATGGCGCGGGGTGGGCCCGCGCGCTGCATTCGACACCGTCACTTTTCGGTTTGCCGCGGGGTCTGTCGGTAGGGCCTTGCGAGTGACACCCTGGATCCATACCGGCGCCGCTGATCGGGGCCGACTTATGGATCGGGAGCATTCCATGGCCGATAACCGTCTGAGTGAGAAGTTCGACGAACTTTCCGAGAAGGCAAAGGATTCAGCGGACAAGCTGAAGGCCTCGGCAGGACACGAGAAGGAACAGTTGAAAGCGGACGCCGCCACAGCGCGCGAACGTGCCACATCCACGGTGGAGCAGTTCAAGGAGAAGGTCGACGGCGCCTCCGATAAGGCGTCCTCTCAGTTGGAGGAACTCCGCGCCAAGTGGGAGGCCCACCTCGCCAAGGTGCGGTCAACCATCGAGGCAAAAAAGGAAGAGCACGAAGCGAAGGCCGCTGAACGCGACGCCGAGGACGCTGAGGCCTACGCCCTGGATGCAATCTGGTTCGCAGAGAGCGCAATTGAGGAAGCCGCGGCCGCATGCCTCGATGCTGCCTACGCGCGAGCGAACGCTGACGCCCTCAATACCTGAGCGCGTGGGCACATCCGTCACTGCGTCACCGGATCCGTCGCTACGGGACGGATCCGACGTCGCCCGCACTTTCGCTGTAGACCCCTCGACGGGCCTCACGTCGGTGGAGGCCGAACGCCGCCTGCAGCGCGACGGTCCCAACGAGCTTCGGGCCGCGCCGCCATTGGCGCTGTGGCGAAGAGTGCTGACGCAATTCCAGGATCCGCTGATCTATCTGTTGCTGGTGGCGGTCGCGATCTCGGTGGCGGCATGGCTGGCCGAGGGGGCATCCGGCGCACCCATCGACGCGCTGGTCATCGCCGCGATCGTCGCGCTCAATGGCATCCTCGGTTTCGTCCAGGAGAGCAATGCCGAAACGGCTGTCGCGGCGCTGCAGTCGATGACCGAGGCGACGTCCACGGTGCTTCGTGATGGCGAACTGCGCACGGTGCCGTCGAGGGAGTTGGTGCGTGGCGACATCGTCGCACTCAGCGAGGGCGACGCAATCGGAGCCGATGCACGACTCCTCTCGGCGACCGCACTGCGGGTCTCGGAGGCCTCACTCACCGGCGAAAGCGAATCGGTGACGAAGAACGTCACCGCGCTGGCAGAGCAGGTGCCGCTCGGCGACCGCAGGAACATGGTGTTCCGGGGCACCGCGGTGGCCCAGGGGGTCGGCCGTGCGGTCGTGACGGCGACGGGCATGGACACCGAGATGGGTTCGATCGCCGAGATGCTCGAGACCACCAAGGAGGAACCGAGCCCTCTGCAGAAGGAGATCGCGGGCGTCAGCAAGATGCTCGGCCTCACGGTCATCGTGATCGCCGTGGTGGTCATGGTCGTCACCGCGCTGACCAACCACGTCTCCACGCTGAGCGAGTTCGTCACCGTCTTGTTCTTGGGCGTGTCCCTCGCGGTGGCGGCGGTTCCGGAGGGGCTGCCCGCCATCCTGTCCGTCGTACTGGCCATCGGGGTGCAGCAGATGGCCCGACGCAAGGCGATCGTCAAGAAACTGCACTCGGTGGAGACTCTCGGTTCGGCCACCGTCATCGCCTCGGACAAGACCGGCACGCTGACGAAGAACGAGATGACGATTCAGCGCATCTGCACCGCCTCCGGCGAGGTCGAACTGACCGGAGTCGGTTATCAGCCCGAAGGCACCGCCCTTGCCGACGGCCGGAACTTGGCTGATCCTGCGCTGTCGCGCGAGGCGCGCATGGTGATCACCGGTGGCTGCCTGGCCAACGACGCGCAGTTGACATTCCGCGACGGTGAGTGGCAGATCCAGGGAGATCCGACCGAGGCGGCCTTCCTGGTGGCCGCTCACAAGCTCGAGGGCACCGTCGCCCGTGCGCGTCAGTTCGAGAGACGCGGCGAGGTGCCGTTCACGTCCGATCGAAAGATGATGTCCGCCCTGGTCGCCGGTGGCGACGAGGTCGCTGCCGTGGTGGCCAAGGGTGCACCCGACGTCCTGCTGCAGCGCTGCGTCGCGCTGCAGGTCGGCGAGCACGTCGTGCCGCTCGATGACGACCAGCGCGCAACCGCGTTGGCCACCGTCGAAGCGCTGTCCGCGCAGGCCTTCCGCACCCTGTCCGTGGCCTACCGCTGGGTCCATGAGGCGGAGACGTCTGATCGACTCGAAGAAGGCGACGAACGCGACCTCGTGTACGTGGGCGTGGTCGGGATCATCGACCCGCCGCGCCCCGAGGTGGCAGAGGCCGTCGCCGTGGCCCGCGGGGCCGGCGTGCGGACCATGATGATCACCGGCGATCACCCCACCACCGCGGCCCGCATCGCCGAGGACCTCGGCATCGTCGGGCCCGGGTCCGTCGCAGTGACCGGGATCCAACTCGACTCGTGCTCCCCGGACCAGCTTCGCGAGGTGACCGCCATGACATCGGTCTACGCCCGCGTCGCCCCGCGAAACAAGCTCCAGATCGTCGACGCGTTACAGGCCCAGGGCGAGGTCGTGGCGATGACCGGCGACGGGGTCAACGATGCTCCCGCACTGAAGTCGGCCGATATCGGTGTGGCGATGGGGGTCACCGGGACACAGGTGACCAAGGAAGCCGCGAAAGTGATCCTCGTCGACGACAACTTCGCCACCATCGTCGCGGCGGTACGCCAGGGCCGGGTCATCTTCGACGACATCAAGAAGTTCCTTCGCTATCTACTGTCGTCGAACATGGGTGAGGTCTTCACGGTGTTTTTCGGCGTGTTCTTCGCCGGTTTCATCGGGATCACCGGCTCCTCGGGAGACGGCATCGTGGTCCCGTTGCTGGCCACCCAAATCCTCTGGATCAATCTGGTGACCGACTCCGGTCCCGCGCTGGCGATGGGCGTGGACCCGGAGATCGACGATGTGATGGCCCGGCCACCGCGGCGGCGAACCGATCGGCTCATCGACGGCGAGATGTGGCGGGGCATTCTTTTCATCGGCGTGGTGACCGCAATCGCCACGCTGCTGACAATGGACATCTTTCTGCCGGGCGGTGTGGTCGAGGGGTCGGACTCGTTGGACGTGGCGCGCACCGCCGGGTTCACCACGCTGGTCTTCGCGCAGCTCTTCAACGCGTTCAACTCTCGCTCGGAATCGACCAGCGCGTTTCGGCATCTCTTCAGCAACGGATGGCTGTGGGCGGCGGTGGCGCTTGGTGCCGTACTGCAGATCGCGGTGGTTCACATACCTTTCCTGCAAACCGCTTTCGGAACGGCCTCACTGGATCTCGCGCATTGGGGCGTGGCGATCGCGATGGCCTCGACGGTGCTCTGGTTCGACGAGTTCCGCAAGCTGGTGCTGCGTACGAAGCGTCGTGAATCAGTCCCTGCCGAGACGGCGCCGCGGTGATCGCCATGTCCCAGCCCCGGAGGTAGCCATGCAGTTGGCGGATTTGCCCCGGCCTATCGGTTACGTGCTCGGGGGCGGCGGCCTCGGCGCGATCCAAGTCGGCATGCTACGAGCGCTCAGCGAACACGACGTCGGCCCCGATCTCGTCGCCGGCACCTCCGTCGGGTCGCTCAACGGCGCCGTCGCCGCCGCCGATCCGAAGGGGGCCGCCAACCGGCTGTCGCGCACCTGGGCGCGGGTGACGGGCCACGATGTCTTCCCCGGGCAACCTGCTCGTCCAGGCCGGGGCGCTGCGGCGCCGCAAGACCCATCTGTTTCCCAACAGCGAGATGACCGGTCTCATCGCCGACTTCCTGGGCGAGTCCACGACCTTCGCCGACCTCGCGCTTCCGTTTGCCGCCGTCGCCATGGACATCGCCACCGCGCGGCCGCACCCGATGGCTTCGCGGCAGTCCGACTAACCGCCGTTGCCGACGCTGGGCACTCTGGCCCGGCACAGCACAGCACAGCACGATCACAGCGCACAGTTTGGCGCACCCGGCCGTTTCAGTGCGTCCCAAGCCAGTCGGGGTTTCGTCCACGAAGCCGAGTGGCATCCGACAACGATGCGGTAACCCACTCGTCTACGTCTCGTCGGCGATCCCGTGGCGGCTCTGCTCGGCGCCCGGGCCGTCCGGGTCGCCATGTTGATCATCAAGCTGCTCTTGCATCTCTCGCTGCTCGTCGGTCGCCTGGGTGGCGTCGACGGGCTTGGCGGGCGGATCGTTTCGCTGACTCATGAGACCTCCGTGCGGGTTGGACGGACGCTTCAGAGTCACCCGGTAGGGCCGCGGCCAAACTGTTGTGAGTGGATCCGCGGTCATCCGGCCTGACCGGATTGCCGTCGCCCGCGCCGCCGTCGCCACCACTACCCGCCCCCGGGGCACCGCCGTTGCCGCCGGCGGCGGGTGCGTTGAAAAGGTCGTGATTGTCGGTGCCGTTGGCAGCGCTACTAGCTTCGGCTCACAGGCCGGCGGCCAACCGGCGCACCTTGTTCCCCCCGCGACTGCAGCGCCGAGGCGGACGTTAGGCTTACCTAACCGCAACGAGGAAGAGATCTTGTCCACAACGAATCCGCCGTCCGCCGCGATCGCCCCCGTCGTGCAGGTCACGATGGGTTCCCACCACCCGGCCGGCACGCCCGACGCCGATCCGCGACTGGGGCAGGTCGACATCTACCGCCTGCCCGAGACAGACCTGACCGACGTTCGCGGGCTGATCATCGGCGCCGGCGCCGACCAGATCTTCCTCGAGCGCAACCGCGACCTGATCACCGAATTCGCCCGCTCCGGTGGCCGCATCGCGGTGATGGGGCACGCCGTCACCGATTTCCTTCCAGGGCTTGGGGTGTGGCGCAAACTCACCTACACCGGGCCGAAGGACCTGGCGATCAGCTTCGGCGATCCGCACCCGGTGTGGGAGGGCGTCGAGGCCATCGACCTCAGCGTCCGCAAGGGTGTCACCGGCTTCTACGCGCGCGGTTATGCCGACAAGATCCCCGCCGACGCGATCGTCACCACCCGCATCGGCCGGCACGCGTTGCCGCTCGATTACGTCTACCCGCTCGGTGACGGGCAGGTGCTGGTGCACGGCGGCAACGACCTCACCAACTGGAAGAACGACCCCAACACCGCAGCCAGGATGACCCCACAACTGATCGATTGGCTGGTTCAGCGATGACCACCACCGAACCCTTCTCCCGCACCGACCGCGCGCTCAAGCGCGGACGCCGGCTCGCCATCGTGCACAGCGGCTCGTACGCCCACCTGTATGCGACGAAAGACCCTGCGGTGCTTGCTTATCAGCCTGAGTTCGTCTATCTGCCCGACTTCGAAGAGGGCGGGCTCGACGGTTACGACACCGTCATCGTCGGCGACCGAATGCACCCCGAGCTCCTCGCCCGGCACGCGGCGCAGTTCCACGCGGTGGCCCAGCGCGGCGGCACCTTGGTGGTGCTCGGCGAGAACCGGGTGCACACCTGGTTACCGGGGATCGAGTGGGAGGAGCGGCCGACCAACTTCTGGTGGTGGGTCAGCGGTGAAGACCCGCTGATTCGGACCCGCAGCCACGACCATGAGTCCTGGCGGTACCTGACGACGAAGTCGGTCATCTGGCATCACCACGGCCTGCTGCGCACCGAGGCCGACGTTGTGCCGCTGGTGGTTTCCGAAGAGCCCGACGCCGACGGCAAGCCACACGACGCTGGAATGATGCTGTACGAGGACACCGTGACGACACGGGGGCGCATCATCGTGACCACGTTCGACCCGATGCATCACCACGGCAGCAACTTCATGAGCGGAGCCACCCGGTTCCTCTACGCGTTGCTGCGCTGGGTCGACAACACCTGACCCGCCCGGGCGCTCAGCCCACGATGTCGTACACGTCGTGGGCGGGCGCGGCGAGCAGACGGTCGGCCATCTCCTTTTTGAGCACGGTGAGGCGGTCCTCCTCGGCTCGGCTACGCCCCGATTTACGTGCCAGCGTGATGAATTCGTCGGTGACGAAGCCGTCCCGGATCTCCAGGCGCACCGTCGTCCCGCGGTAGGTCAGCTCGAACGCATAACGCTCCAGGGTCACGCCGCGGTCCGGCCGCTCGAGCGCCGAGTCCACCGTGAACCGTCCCTCGGTGACGGCGCGGGTGACGGCCTCGAACGTGTCACGCACGCCGGGCCCGCGGTGTGCCGTGGCCACCGAGATCTCCCGGCGTTCCGCCGGCGCGTCGGGGCTCAGCACGGGCAGCGCCCGTTCGAGCACCTTGACGGCATGGGCCACACCACCGGGAAAGCCTGGACCGTGATACTTCATCACGTCGTCGAAGGTGAAGCCGATGACCGTGCCGCTGTCGATGACCTCGAGCACTGCGCCTCCTTTGGTTGGGTCAGCCGGACGCCGCCGCCACCAACGCGGCGGTGTAGGCGTGCGCCGGCGCGCTGAGAACATCTGCGGTGGGCCCACTTTCGACCACACGTCCGTCCTGCATGACCACGATAGTCGAGCAGCTGCGCGCGGCGAGGGCGAGATCGTGAGTGATGTGTACGACCGCGAGATCCTGAGTGTTCGCCAGCTCGGTCATCAGGTCGACGATCTCGAGGCGCAGCGACGCGTCGAGCCCGCTGGCCGGTTCGTCGGCGAGAAGCAGCCGGGGCCGGGCGACCAGGGCACGCGCGAATGCGACCCGCTGGCGCTGACCGCCGGACAGCTCGTGGGCGAACCGGTCCAGGTACGTCGCCGTGGGCGTCAGGCGCACGCTCTCCAGCGCAGCGACCGCGGCGGCGCGGCGGCTCGCCGGGTCGCCCTCTCGGTGGATGACCATCGGTTCGGCGGCGATGTCGGCGACTCGCATATTCGGCGGTAACGCGGCGTAGGAATCCTGGAACACCAGGTGTATTCCACGGCGCAACTCGCGCCGGCGGCGCCGGCCGACGGCACCGAGCTCCTCCCCCTCGAACCGGATGGCGCCGGATGCCGGGGTGACCAGTCCGGCGACCGCCAGAGCGACGGTGGACTTACCGGCGCCGGACCCGCCGACCAGTGCCACGGTCTCCCCCGCGGCGATGCGCAGAGTGAGGTCGGCGACCGCGGGCACACCGCCGAATTGGACGGTCAGCGAGTCGATTTCCAGTAGCGGATTCACGCTGATGGGCCTCGAAGGGCCGGCGTGAGGCGGGGTGCGGATTCGACCAGCCGGCGGGTGTACGGATGCTCCGGCGCCCCGATGATCTGCGCGACGGTGCCGATCTCGACGAGCACACAATCCTTCATCACCGCGATGCGATCGGCGATCCGTTCGACGACCGGCAGGTTGTGGGTCACGATCAGCAGCGCCAGCGAGTGCCGGGTGCGCAGCTCGTCGAGCAGCTCGAGCACTTCGGCCTCCCGCAGGACGTCCAGGCCGCTGGTCGGTTCGTCGGCGATCAGCACGTCGGGCTCATTGGCCAGCGCCATGGCGATGACGACCCGCTGGCGCATCCCACCGGAGAGCTGGTGCGGGTAGGTGTCGACGTGCTCGGCAGCCAGGCCCACCTGCTGAAGCAGCTCGAGGGTGCGCGCCCGGGCGACGTCCCGGCCGCAGGATCGGTGGGCGCGGATCGCTTCGTCGACCTGAAATCCGATGGTGCGAACCGGGTTCAGCGCGCTCAGCGCTTCCTGAGGGATGAGCGAGATGCGGTTGCCGCGGATGCCCCGCAGTTCCGCCGGCGACATCGCCGCGGCATCGCGTCCGGCCACCAGCACGCGTCCGGCGGTGACGCGCGCCGCGGCGGGCAGCAGCCCCATCGCCGCGCCGGCGACGGTGGACTTACCGCTGCCGGATTCGCCCACCAGACCGACGAGTTCGCCTGCGGCGACGGTGAAGCTGACGTCGCACGCGCCGCGGCCGTCGTCGCCGTAGACCACGGTGAGTCCGTCGTACATGAGCGGATCAGCCGTGACCGGCGGTGCCGGCTCCGACGTGACGCGCGGGCGGCCCCGTCGGCGCCTGCGCAGAATGGGCCGCGACCGTTCTTCGATCGCGTTGCCGAGCAGGGCGAAGGCCAGCACCGTGACGGCGATCGCGAGGCCGGGTGGCAGCACCCACCACAGCCAGGCGTCGGTGAGGAATGCGCTGCGCGCGTGTGCCATCGACAGCATCGATCCCCAGCTCGCCGAGGAGATGTCGCCGAGGCCGAGGAACGACAGCGAGGCCTCCAGCAGGATCGCGGTCTTGACGGTGAGCACGAACTGCGGGATCACCAGCGGCAACACCGCGGGCACGATGTGGCGGCGCAGCACGTGGATCGATCCGGCGCCCATCGCCCGCTCGGCCTGGATGTAGTCGCGTTCGCGCAGGCTCAACACCTGGGAACGCAGTTCGCGCGCCAAGCCCGCCCACAACACCGCCGCGATCACCATCACCTGTGTGCGCAGACCCGGCCCGGCGAACACGCCGATGACGATGGTGAGAGGCAGTGCCGGAAGCGCCAGCACCACATCGACGACGCGCATGAGAACGGTGTCGACCGCACCTCGGGCGTACCCGGCGATCACCCCGACGAGGGTGCCGATGGTGGTCGCGACGACAGCGGCGGTGACACCGACGAATAGCGAGATCCTGGCGCCGTGGACGAGCATCGATAGCAGGTCGTGGCCGACATCGTCGGCCCCGAGCCAGTGCAGCCCGGACGGTGGCGCGAACGGCCGGGCGACGCGTTCGCCCGGGTCATAGGGCGCCAGCCACGGCGCGGCGAGGGCGCACACCAGCAGCAGGCCGAGGATTGCGGCTCCGACGGTCGCCAGGCGCCGGGAGCCGGTGTCGCCGACGAGGATCCTCACGCGGGCGCCCGCTGTGGTTTGTCCCGCCGCACCCGCGGATCCAGCAGCGGGTAGGTCAGGTCGGCCAGCAGGTTCGTCGCCATGATCCCGAGCGTCGCGAACAGGAAGGCGCCCTGCAGCAGCGGATAGTCCCGCGCCGTCACCGCGTCGTAGATGAGCTTCCCCAGGCCGGGGTAGGCGAAGACGGATTCGACGACGACCGCACCGGACAGCAGCGCGCCGACGGTGAGGGTCAGGGTGGTGTAGACCGGCAACACCGCGTTGCGGAGGGCGTGGGAGACCGCAACCCGGTATTCACCGAGCCCCTTGGCGCGCGCCAGTCGAATGTAGGGCTCTTCGAGGACGCCGATCATGGAGGCGCGGGTCATCAGGAAGAAGGCGCCGGTCCCGGCGATGGTGAGCGTCGCGACGGGAAGGACCATGCGGGATGCGACTTCGACGAGCCAGTCGCCGCCGGATGCGGTGATCGTCGTCGCGCCGTAGGACGGGAACCAGCCCAGGGCCACCGAGAAGATCGCGATGAGGATCATGCCGATCCAGAAGCCCGGCATCGAGTCGAGCGCCAGCACGGTGACGACGGTTCCGGTTTCCTTCGCGGTGCCGCGGCGCCACGCCGCCCACGCGCCGAGCAGGGTGCCGATGACGAAGGCCAGCAGCGTCGAGATGCCGACCAGCGCGATCGTCCAGGGCAGCTTGTCGGCGAGTACCTCGACGACGGTTCGGTTGTGCTGCACCGACATTCCGAGATCACCGTGCAGCAGTCCCGACCAGAACGAGACGTACTGTTCGAGGATGGACCGGTCGAGTCCGTAGCTCGCGCGGATCTGGGCGAGCGAGGCCTCGTCGAGCGACTGGTCGGCGCCTCCGTAGAGGTAGACGACCGGATCCCCGGGTGCCAGGTGCGGCAACGCGAAGTTCAGCGTCACCGCCGCCCACAGCACCAGGACGTACTGTCCGGCTCGACGCAGCAGCCTCATCAGTCCTGCGGCGCTTCGGCGTTGGCCTTTTCGACCACCTCGGCCGGCAGGAACGACCACTTGTGCACGATGCCGTAGCCGGGGGTTTCGATCCAGCCGGTGAACGTGTCGCCGCGGTAGGCCCAGTGCTCGTCGGGGTAGTACAGGGCGATGGCGGTCGGCTGCCGGTTGAACAGCTTCTGCATCTCCTGCATGGCGACGATGCGCTCGTCGTTGGTCTCGGTCGCCTTCCACTTGTCGTAGAGGGCCTCGAACTGCGGATAGGCGAGATCCGGGTGCTGCCAGAGGTTGTCGGATCGATGCGACATGATGAACTGCGTCGAATCGGCGACCGCGTGCGGTGAGTTCGCCCGAATGTAGAGGTCGTAGTCCATGTTCGCCGAGGCGACGGCCAGCGATCCGCTGTCGAGCGGTGTGATCTCGACCGCGATGCCCGCTTCGGCGAAGTCCTCGACCAGGAGTTCGGCAGCCCGCACGTGCGGGGCCTCTCCGCCGTCGACGATCAACTGGAACAGGACGTTGTCGCCGGCCGGGTTCTCGCGCATGCCGTCACCGTCTGCGTCGACCCAGCCGACCTTGTCGAACAGCGCCGCGGCCCGCGCCGGGTCGTAGGGAGTGGAGGCGTCGGGATCGGCGAAGGGTGCGTCCGGGTGGATGTAGCCCTGGGTGGCGGGACGGCCCTGGCCGAGCGCGACGACGTCCAGCATCTGCTTCCGGTCGACCGCCAGGGTCATGGCCGCTCGGAAGTCGTGCTGCGCGAAAGGTTCTCGGGTGTAGTTGAGTTTGGCCTCGGGGTAGGTCAGTGGTGACACGGTGATGACGCCGATGTCGTTGGACGCGCTGAACTGGTCGACGAGCTCGGGGTTGAGCGCACGGTCGACGGCGTCGACCTGGCCCGAACGCAGGGCGGTGAACGCGGCCGAGGAATCGGGGATGACCGGCATGACGAGCTCGCCGACCGTGGGGGCGCCTGCGAAGTAGTCGGCGTTGGCCTCGAAGCGGTAGCCGCTGGTCGGGCTGTAGTCGACGAGCTTGAACGGGCCGGTGCCGACCGGCAGGTCGGTGACCTTCTTGGCCTGAGCGGGGTCGACCTTCGACCACACGTGCTCGGGAAGGATGGGCAGGTCGGCGAGGGTGACGGTGCCCAGTTCGGGACAGGCGTAGTCACAGACGAAGCGCACCGACGTCGCGCCGGTGGCCTCGATCGTGGAGATCGACGGGGTGTCGTTGACGTGGTGGGTGAAGCGGCCGGTGGGGGCGGCATGCATGAAATGGAAGCTGAACGCGACGTCGTCCGCGGTGAACGGCTCGCCGTCGTGCCATGTCACGTCGTCGCGCAGGTCGACGTCCCAGGTGGTGGCGTTGACCTGGCGCACGTCGGTGGCCAGCCATGGCTGCGGCTCGGCCACGTACGGGGACGGCGCGAGCAGCTTGTCGTAGATCAGCTCGGTCATCTGATCCGTCTGTCCGGCAAAGATATTGAGCGGTCCACTGTCCTTGGACACCGCAACGGTGAGGGTGTCGGCGGCGGTCGGTCCGTCCGCCGCGGAGTCCGACGAGCCACAGGCGGTGGCCAGAAGGGCGGTGGCGAGAACCGCCGGTACGACGCGGGAACGGGGGAAGCTGCCGATCAATCGAGGTCTCATCTCTCCATAGCAATAAGGGTCGCCTTACCTTACTTAGGTGGCCTGACCATAGAGCAGCTGGCCGGAAATCACCAGCGTCCCCACATCGCACAGTCAGGATCCGAGGCCAATGTGGAGTCATAGCTGCAACGCGAGGAGACCTCCGTGACCCTGATCGCGCTCGAGGAACACCTGATCCCCGCCGAACTGGTCGACCAGGTCTGGCCAAAGCGGTCCGCCAGTGGAGCGGTACTCCCCCGACTCACTGAGGTCGGCGAACAACGGCTGCGGGTAATGGACGACGCCGGTATCGACCTGCAGGTCCTGTCGGTCACCGCGCCGGGCTCGCAGCAGGTCCCCGTCGAGCGCGCCGCCGACCTCAGCCGCGCCCTCAACGACCGGTGCGCCGAGGTCGTCGCAGCTCATCCCGACCGATTCAACGCGCTGGCCAGCCTGCCCACCCAGGACCCTGCCGCCGCGATCATCGAGGCCAAGCGGGCGATCACCGAGTTGGGGCTCTGCGGTGTGGTCATCAACGGGCACACCCAGGGACGGTTCTTGGACTCGGCCGAATTCGACGAAATGCTCGGCGCCATCGAGGAACTCGACGTTCCGGTGTATCTGCACCCCACCTATCCGCCGGCTCAGGTCGCTGATGTCTACTTCGGCGGTCTGCCGACGGAGATCGGTTCGGCTCTCGCCACCGCGGCCTGGGGGTGGCACGCGGAAACCGGACTGCACGTGCTTCGGCTCGCGGCGTCGGGGGCGTTCGATCGGCATCCCGGGCTGCAGATCGTCGTGGGACACATGGGTGAGAACCTGCCGTTCTCGCTGATGCGTGCGGATGCCGTGCTGTCCGGCTTCAACCCCGGTGGGCCGTCGGTTGCGGAGGCGGTCAGGTCGCACGTGCACATCACGATAAGCGGCTACACCACGACGCCGCCGTTGTTCTGCGCGCTGCAGGTCTTCGGTGCCGACCGCATCATGTTCGCCGCCGACTATCCCTTCGGTGACGCGTCGGCTCATGCGAAGTTCCTGGCGGACGCGCCGATCAGCCCGGCGGACCGCGAGAAGATCGCCCACCGCAACGCCCGGCGGCTCTTTACGCTCTAGGGTGCACCACGCTGTTTGCTATGGCGTGATTGCGTGGCCAGTTCTCGACGGCGGAAATCGCGGCAATGCGCGCTGAAGTCGGTGTCGCCCAACTCGTCTAGCGAGAAGTGATGATGATGATCAATTCTTAGCGATAGCTGCGCGTTTCGGTCCATCTCCCACATCGCATCCAATCGTTGCGGGCGAGGCCGCATACGGGACTCGAGACCGTCTGCTTCCCGTTTGCCCAAGGGGCTGTCGGTACGGACTCTCGAGTGACACTCTGGATCTATACCGGCCCGTTGATCGCGGCCGACTCATCGCCTAGGAGCATCGAATGGCCGACACCCGTCTGAGCGAAAAGTTCGACAAACTATCCGAGAGGGCAAAGGAATCAGCGGACAAGCTGAAGCCCTCGGCAGGACGCGACAAGGGGCAGTTGAAAGCGGACGCCGCCGCAGCGCGCGAACGTGCCACATCCGCCGTGGAGCAGTTCAAGGAGAAGGTCGACGGTGCCTCCGATAAGGCGTCCTCTCAGTTGGAGGAACTCCGCGGCAAGTGGAACGCTCACCTCGCGAAGGTGCGGTCAACCATCGAAGCGAAGAAGGAGGAACACAACGCAAAAGCCGCCGAACGGGACGCGGAGGACGCTGAGGCCTATGCGTTGGATGCAATCTGGTTCGCGGAGAGCGCAATTGAGGAAGCCGCGGCCGCATGTCTCCTTGCTGCCTACGCTCGGGAGAACGCTGACGCGCTCAATTCCTGAGTGATCGGCGCACGAGTGGCGCTTTGCGCCTTGGCGACCGTCTCCGTCTGGACGCTCGATTGACGGCTCAGCCCGCCGAACTCGAGCGCGTCAAGCCGATCGGCAGGCCCGCGTAGTTCTCTGCCAGGCCCGCTGCGCCCGCCGCGCTCGACGTGACCCAGCGCAGCTGCGAGAGCTGCAGTTGCTCGTCGAACGGATCCTCGCTGCGATGCAGCATCGCGGTCATCCACCACGAGAAGTGGGTGCACCGCCAGACGCGCCGCAGAGCGGTGTCGGAGTAGCCGTTGGCGAGCCGGTGGTCATCCTTGCGCACCAGGTCGACCAGCGCGGGAGCGAGCAGGGCGACGTCGGCGACAGCGAGGTTGAGACCCTTGGCGCCGGTGGGCGGGACGATGTGGGCGGCATCGCCGGCCAGGAACAACCGGCCGTAACGCATCGGGGTCTGGACGAACGACCGCATCGGCAACACGCTCTTGTCGGTGATCGGCCCCGTGGTGAGCTCCCAGCCGTTCTGCCCGTGGCCCAGTCGAGTCGCCAGCGCTTCCCAGATCCGATCGTCGGACCAGTCGTCGGGTGCGGTGCCGTTCGGCACCTGGAGATAGAAGCGCGAGACCGTCGCCGACCGCATCGAGTGCAGCGCGAAACCGTCGCCGTGCCAGGCGTAGATGAGCTCGTCGGTCGACGGGGCGATATCGGCGAGGACTCCGAACCACGAATACGGGTAGACCCGGTTCCAGTCGCGGCGGACGTGCGGCGGCACCCGTTCGCGGCTGGGCCCGAAGGACCCGTCGCAGCCGACCACGATGTCTGCGTCGACTCTGCGCGGGCGGCCGTCCACGTCGGTGAATGTGACTGCGGGAGAGTTTGTTTCGATGTCGTGCAGGCTGGTGTCGGTGACGTCGTAGTGGATCTCCTGGCCGGCTGCGTTCCGCGCGTCGATCAGATCTTTCTGGACCTCGGTCTGGCCGTACACCCACACCGACCGGCCGATCAGGTCGACGAAGTCGAGGTGGTGGCGTTCGTCGGGCCACTGCAGGTAGATGCCGCGGTGTTCGTCGCCCTCGCGGTGCAACCGCTCCCCCAGTCCGCACTCCCGCAGCAGATCGACCGTCGACTGCTCCAGGATGCCGGCGCGGATCCGGGACGCGACGTAGGACTGCGAGCGGGTTTCCAGCACGATGGACTCGACGCCGTCCGCGGCGAGAAGGTGCGACAGCAGCATGCCGGCGGGGCCTGCTCCGATGATGGCCACCTGGGTCCGCAGGTCCGCGGCGGCCATGTCAGTCGACGCCGTGTGCGTGCGCCGGCACCGTGGCCAGAGCGAGCGCCGCGAGGATGGCCGCCAGCGTGAAAGCGTAGAAGCCCCATGGGTAGGCGAGCCCGGCAGTCAACAGCAGGCCGCCGAGGGAGGGGCCGATGATCGCTCCGACTCGTCCCACCCCGGCCGCCATACCCAGTGCGGTACCACGGATTTCGGGCGGGTAGAGGTGGCCGACGAACGCGTAGACCAGTACCTGGGCGCTGAAGACGAAGATGCCCGTCAGCAGGACCGCCGCGTAGACGAGTAGGCGGCTCTCCATCTTAATCGACAACAGGGCAAGGAAGATCGCGGCAAGTCCGAACCACGCAATCACCGCAGGCTTGTTGCCGCGGGTGTCCGAGATGTGGCCGGCGACGAGCAGGCCGATCACCGCACCGACGTTGAGGACCAGGATCAGGGTGGTGCCCTGCTGGATCGAATAACCGGCGTCGCGCATGATCGTCGGCAACCAGGTGTTGAGCCCGTAGACGAGTAGCAGGCCCATGAACGACGCCACGCACAAGCCGATGCTGATCCGGAGGTAGCGGCCCTTGACCACCTCGGCGCTCCGGGCGAGGGTTCCCGCGCCGGAACCGTCATTGCGCTCGACCACACGGAGATAGGCCGCGGACTCGGGCAGCTTGGCCCACATGACCGGGAGTGTCACTAGGCCCAGCGCGCCGCCGACCAGGAACATCGACCGCCAGCCGTAGTCCTCGACCATCCATAGCGCCAACACCGCCGAGAGCACGGCACCCACGTGGTAGCCGGTCATCATCCGCGTCATCGCGGAGCTGGCTCGGCCGGTCCGCGCGTGCTCGCTCATGAACGCGAGAGCCGTCGGCAGGCAGCCGCCGAGTCCGAGCCCGGCGAGGAAACGGAAGGTGGTGAACTGACCGACGTTCTGCGCCACGCCCGTCGCGATGGTGAGAAGCGAGAAGAGGGCGACGCTGGCGATCAGGGTCCGGCGCCGGCCGAACCGGTCGGTGAGCGGCCCGATCAGGACGGCGCCGATGCCCATGCCGACCAGACCCAGCGTGGAGGCCGTGGTGATCGTGGGCCCGGTGAAGCCGAGGGCGTCCGACTCCAGGAGGGTCGGGATGACGACGCCCAGGACGACGAGGTCGTAGCCGTCGAGGGCGACCGCCACCCAGCAGAGCAGGACGGGCCAAATGCCGGCCGCCTGGGACGTGCCGGCGGTCGACGCGGCGTGCTGGAGATTCCTGGACATCGTTGTCCACCCCTCACCAAGAGTTGTAGAAGCTCGGATTGCCGCAATGGCCCGATCTCACACCCGCTGACCGGCGCGATCTCGCCCCCACGCCCCCGCGCCGGCCACGTACCGTCGAGTCATGGTGTTGGAGCGGGAACTGGGTGCGGTCAGAAGTGGTCTGGGCCGCGCGCTGTTCGGCTTGGTCGCCGGACCCGACGGCCCGGACAACCGCGCCCGCATCCACGGAACACCGGGCCCACGGTGGTTCGCCGAGGATCGACCCATCCGGCGCGTCCACGCCGACGCATCGATGTTCGTCGGAGGATTGCGTGCGCTGCTTCTGCAGTCCCTGCATCCGCTCGCGATGGCCGGCGTCGCCGGCCACTCCGACTACCGCGGCGATCCCTGGGGACGTCTGCAGCGCACCAGCACATTCCTCGCCGTGACCACGTTCGGGCCGGCCGCCGACGCGCAACGCGCTGTCGACAAGGTACGCGGCATTCACCGCCATGTACGCGGGGTGGCGCCGGACGGCACACCCTACGAAGCCACTGATCCCCACCTTCTCGAATGGGTGCACATCGCCGAGATCGACAGCTTCCTGCTTGCGCACCAGCTCTACGGCGCACAGCCTCTGGACCAGACCGGCCGCGACGGGTACGTCGCCGACACCGCCCGCGTCGCAACCGCTCTCGGAGTGCGGAATCCGCCTCGCACCGAGGGCGAGCTGCGCGAGCGGATCGAGGCGTACCGACCGGAACTGCGCAGCACCGCAGCGGCCCGCGACGCCGCGCGATTCTTGTTGTTGACGCCGCCGCTGCCGTTGCCCGCCCGTGCCCCCTACGGGGTGCTGGCCGCCACCTCGGTGGCGATGCTGCCGGGATGGGCACGTAAGCCGTTGCGACTGCCGTACTTTCCGCCCCTGGAGGCGACGGCTGTGCGGGTATCCGGACGGGTGCTGGTCGGTGGGATCCGGTGGGTGATGACCGCCTAACGAGCTACTGGTTGCCCAGCCCGAGTAGCTCGGTGACGTGGTGATCGCGGCCGGCCAGGTAACCGCCGTCCACCGCCAGCGCCTGTCCGCTGACGAAGCTCGCGTCAGCCGAGAGGAGGAAGGCGGCGACGCTGGCCACCTCCGCAGCGCGGCCGAACCGCCGCAGCTTGTGCTCGTGGAGTAGCCCCTCGCGCGGTCCCTCCATGCCCGGCATGCCCACAACGGAGTCGAACAGCGGTGTCTCGATGAAGCCGGGACAGATGGCATTGACCCGAATCCCGCTTGGCCCGTAGTCGATTGCCGCGTTCTTGGTCAGCAGCACGACACCGCCCTTCGACGCGTTGTAGGAGCTCCCGCCCGCAGTGCCCTCCAGCCCCTCGATGCTGGACAGGTTCACGATGGCGCCGCGTTCGCCGTCGACGCGGTCCTGCTGCAGCATCTGGGTCAACGCGGCGCGGCTGACGACGAAGGTGCCCTTGAGGTTGACGTCGACCACGCGGTCCCATTCGTCGTCAGGTAGCAGGTGGATGGGTCCGCCGCCGGCAACCCCGGCGGAGTGCACCACGCCGTCGAGTCGCCCCACCGCGGCCACCACGGCGGCCACCGCCTCGGCGACCGCTTCTCCGTCGAGGATGTCGGCGCGGCGGTAGGCGTATCGATCGGCGACGCGATCGGCCTCGGGGAGGTCCAAGCCCACCACGTAGGCCCCTTCATCCAGTAGTCGCTGCACGGTCGCCTGGCCGATTCCCGACGCCGCTCCGGTCACCAGCACGCCTTTGCCATCAAACCTGTTCACTCGTCACTCTTTTCGGAATCGCATACGTCGACAGTCTGCCGCCGGTCGTCGACCACAGTATGCGTGGTCGTGCTTCGACGACGGAGGTTTTGCATGGGCTCTCGCCGAGTTCGATCGCCGTAGTCTCATCGGGTGACGCTGGAGGCCGACAGCTTCATCACCCCCTGCACCGGTGACAGTTGCATGGGCGATCCACCAGAGGGCACCCCGACGCTGGCCTACGGTCAGACGGCTCGGCATGGCCCGTTCAGCTGCCTGTCGGAGACCACGGGAATCACGTGTTCAGCCCCGTCCGGCCAAGGCTTCGTCATCTCCCGATCGAGCGGCGTGGCGTCCCTGTCTTGGGCGGCGCCGACAAACGGGCCAAAATGCGGCCAAACCCATTCAAAACGCATGCGAAATTCGTCCCGCCGACCACGAGATGTGAGTAGCGTGATCCAGATCACAGTCTCTGCGACTGCGCTCACAGCGGACAGAGGTACTGATCATGACGACTGCAGAACTCGATCGAGGTGCCAATTGCCGGACGGTGAACGTCACGACTCTGACCGACCGCTATTCCTGGTGGTCACCATCAAACCGCGCCTCGACCGCCTCGCCGAAGCCGAGGCTCAGCTCCAGTCCATGCGCCAGAACACCCTGACCGAACCGGGTTGTGTGTTCATGCACTTCCTCCAGCCCCAGGACGATGCGGACACGTGGGTGATGCTCGAGATGTTCCGCTCGCGCTCCGCATGGGACGAGCACATGCGCCAGCCCTACAACACCCAGGGCAATGAGATTCTCGAAGACCTCCTGCGCGAACCCTCAGAGCTTCGACTGCTCTTCGAGAAATAGGCCCAGACCGTTTGGAGAGGTGACATGACTGAACTCAATAACGGCACGCTCTCCGAGTTGCCTTCCAATGTCGCGGCGCCGCCCTATGACCGAACCCGTCTCAGACCCGGAATCGCCCACTTCGGCGTGGGCAATTTCCACCGTGCGCATCAGGCTTCCTACATCGATCGCTGTCTTGCTCTGCCGGATCAAAATGACTGGGGCATAGTGGGTATCGGACTGTCCGGCGGCGAGCGGAGCCGGAAGAAGGCCGATCAATTCCGGTCCCAGGATTGTCTGTATTCGCTCACCGTTGCCCCAGCCAAGGGAGACACGAGTGTGCGCGTGATCGGCGCTCAGCTCGATTACCTACTCGCGCCCGAACAGCCCGCCGAAGTGCGGACGCTATTGACCGATCCAGCCCTCCGCATCGCGACGTTGACCATCACCGAGGGCGGGTATCACGTGGATCCAGGATCAGGCGCGTTCGCCACAGACCATCCCGACGTTGCGCACGACCTGACCGGCAATGGTGATCTACGCACGGTGTTCGGCTTCGTGACGGAGGCGCTGGCGCGGCGCCGTTCAGCGGGGATCAAACCGTTCACCGTCGTATCGTGCGATAACCTGCGCCACAACGGCGAAGTGGCGCGTGCCGCCTTCGTCGGCTTCGCCAACGCAATGGACCAGGACCTCGGCGCGTGGATCGATGCCAACGTGATGTTTCCGAACTCGCTCGTCGACCGCATCACGCCATCGGTATCGGCAGAGGACGCTGCGCGCCTCACCCAAGCGAGCGGCCTGGCGGACCAAATCCCCGTTGTTGCCGAAGAATTCAGCCAGTGGGTCATCGAAGATCGCTTCACCGACGGCCGCCCGGCACTCGAGGAGGTGGGTGTCCAATTCAGCGACCAAGTGAAATTGTGGGAGCAAGTCAAGGTTCGTGTGCTCAACGCCGGCCACCTCACCCTGACCTATCCCGGCCTGCTGCTCGGTTACCGCGAGGTGGCCGAGGCGATGCGCGACCCACAGGTGCCCGTACTGCTGGGGCGCTTCTTGGACAAGATAGTGCTGCCGTTGCTCGAGCCGCCGCGCGATGTAGACCTGGTGGACTACGAGAACACGGTGCTCGAACGCTTCTCCAACGAAGCGATGCATGATCAGCTGACCCGCATCGCCTCGGACAGCGCATCGAAGGTGCCGGTGTTCCTGACCACCACCATTCAGCAGGTGCTCGCGCGCGGCACAGACCATCGCATTCCAGCCTTCGTCCTCGCTGCCTGGAGTCGAGTTCTGCGGGAAACCGATGACGACGGCAAGGACTTCGAGGTGACCGAGCCGCGCCTCGACGACAGTGCTCGACAGCTACTCATATCGGGCGATCCACGTGAAGCGCTGGGGATCGAACCGTTGCGTGCCAGCGGTGCCTCCGAGCACGCCGACTTCGTCGCTACCTTTGAGTCTTACCGCAGAGCACTGGCGGAGCGGGGTGCCAAAGCAACGCTGAGCACTGTGCTGGAGGCCACGTCAGGCTGACAAACTCATTCCGGTGCCCCCAGTCGGACTCGAACCGACACTGTGCGGTACTGGTGCAGTTCAGGAACCCATCGTTGCTGAGACAGCATGGCCGACGGTGTTCACGACGGCTCAGCGATGTAGACGTCGATCATTTTCATCAACCCGTTCTGGACGGTGGGGTCGTCGCTGAGTGGTGCTGCGATTGCGGCCCGGGCGCCCTCGCGAGGGGTGAGGCCTGCGGCGATCAGTCGTCCGGCGGCGATGAGGACGCGCGTGGACGCGACCTCCCGGAGTCCGGGGGTCTCCAAACGTCGTATGCCCTGGGCGAACTGGACGATGACCGCAGCGGTGTCTGTCGGGATGGATGCTTCTCGGGCGACGATCTGCACCTCGATTTCTGGTGCAGGGAACTCGAACTCGATGGCGACCATACGCTGGCGGGTGGAGTCCTTGAGGTCTTTGAGCACGCTCTGGTAGCCGGGGTTGTAGGAGACGACCAGTCCGAAGCCTGGTGCGGCGTTCAGGGTGATCCCGAGTCGGTCGATGGGGAGTTGACGGCGGTGGTCGGCAAGTGGATGCAGGACCACGGTGGTGTCCTGCCGGGCTTCGACGACCTCGTCGAGGTAGCAGATGGCACCCTCTCGTACGGCGCGGGTCAGTGGGCCGTCGACCCATTCGGTCTCGCCGCCGCGCAGCAGGAATCGTCCGACGAGATCGGCGGTGGTGAGGTCGTCGTGGCAGGCGACGGTGATGAGGGGCCGTTGCAGGTCGTGAGCCATCGCTTCGACGAAGCGCGTCTTGCCGCAGCCGGTGGGTCCTTTGAGGATGATGGACAGGCCCTGGTGGTGGGCGGCTTTGAACACCCGCTCCTCGTTGCTCGAGGTGACGTAGTACGGCCGGCCGGTGGAGTTCGCGGTTCGGCTCTGCGCGTCGGCGATGGCCATGTTCTGCCCTTCGAAGTTGGTGCGGTCGTGGTTGTTCGATGTCGGGATCAGGCGATGCGTCGCCGTACGTCGGCTGATTGGAGGGCCGAGCGGACCAGGGTGCCGATGGCGTGGGCGAGTTGTTCCTGGTTGGCGACGGTCGCGTGGGCGGTGCTTCCGAACACCCGCCGTAGGGACTCGGCGTCGGTGTTGGTGCCGAAGGTCAGGCACAGACCGCCGGTGCCCCGGCGGCGCGCTTCGGCGAGTGCGCGCCGTGCATCCGCTGCGCCGTAGTCCTTGTCGTAGCCGTGGTCGTATGCGAGTCCGTCGGACAGCACGACGAGCAGTCGGCGCGACGTTCCGCCCTGGGTCTCCAGAATCGACGCGCCGTGGCGGATGGCGGCGCCGAGTCGCGAGTAGGCACCGGGTGTCAGGCTGTGGAGGCGGCGCATGGTGTGGGAGTTGAAGCGGTCGTCGAACCGCTTGAGCGGGTACAGGTGTACCGCCGACCGGCCTCGTGAGTTGAACCCGTAGAGGGCGACGCGGTCTCCGAGGTCGTGCAGAGTCGCGGTGATCGCGGCGGCGGCTACTCGTTGGCGCTCGTGCACGGTGCGACCGAAGCCGTCCGATTCGCCCGCGGACCCGGAGATGTCGAGCAGGACCAACACCGACAGGTCGCGGCGACGGCGCAGGCTGTCGATGTAGACGTTCTCGTCAGGGGTCGTGGATGCCCGAACCTGGACTTGAGCGTCGATTGCGGCGTCGATGTCGATGTCGTCGCCGTATGGGCGGCGATGACATTGATCCAGGCCGAGGCTGAGCCGGGCGAGGCTGCGTCTGAGCCGGGGCGCGTCGGGCACAGGCGTGTCGTCGGTGCTGTCCAGTGGCGCTTCGATCTCCTCTACGGTGCACCAGTCCGGGCGGTAGCGCTTCTTGTTGAGGTCCCATTCCGGGTACCGGATTCCAGTGCCGGCCTGGTGTCCGCCGTCGTCGACGGCTCCCGTGCTCGCGCTGGACATGACCGCCGTCCCGTTGCGTTTGTCGTTGCCGCGTCCGAGGTGGGTCGGCGTATCGGTGCCGGGTGTGCCACCGGCCTTCCCGCGACGCATGGGCTTGAAGAGTCGTTTCAGCAGACGTCCGAGCGCACCTGACGTGCCGCCGACCGACAACATGTCGACTGCGGCACCGGCGTCGTCGTTGTCGATCTCGTCGTCGATTTCGTCCAGGGCGTCGTGCTGCCGGCGGGGCACGTGTTGTTGGTCGACTCGTGGCTGGGCTTGTCGGGCAGCGTCTCCGGTCAGCAGGCGTTTGGGTCGGAGGGTGCCGAACACCTCGGGCGGGTGCGGTAGTGGGTCCCGCGAGAACGCGAGGGCCAGTGACGCCTCCGGTGAGTCCGTGCGGGCGGCGAGAGCGGGGTCGAGCAGAGCACGAACGGAAGGCGGTAGGAGCGACTGATTCACGCCGAGGGCGCGGTGTCCCTCGATACCGAGGTACCGCCGGATGATCTTGGTGCGGCGGTTCAAACTTTTTGCGATCTGCGGCGTCAGGCTGCCCGCCGAGATCAGCGACGCCTGGACGACGATGGACGCGATCTGGTCTGCCTCGCCCGCCGCCGGGTCGATGAAAATCGACATGCCGTCGGTCCACACCGGTTCGCCTGCTGCCCCGCTGATCACCCGAACGGTCCTGCCCGACAGTGCCGAAGCGAGCAGTTCGAACTGCTGCGCGTCGTCGGCGGTCGCCCGACCGGATGTGCGTTCCTCCTTCGGTGCCGTCACTGGCGGCCGGGGCCGCACGGGCCGGGAGGGATCGGGCCTTCGATGACAGGACGTCCGTCGGGCTGACCGGACAGCCAGGTGTTCCACTTGCCCTCGAAGAAGGGGCCGGGGTGGCCCGCCTTCTCGTAGAAGCCCTGCGGGTCGTACACCTTGGATTCGGGGAACGGCCACGGGCAGGCCACCGACGTTGACAGCTTGGCGGCACGCAGGACGAGGAAGCCGCCGCCGTAGACGGCGACGTAGGCCAGGGTCAGCGCGCCGAACATGACGAGGAACGAGGCGAGGGCCGGCTTGGCGGGAAAGATGCGCAGTCGTTGGGCCAGCTTCTCGGCCTGCGTGCGGCCCGTGTCGTCGCGGTAGATCATCACCGACGCCGCGATCATCATCGACGTGGCCAGGCCGCTCTCCCACAGCAGGGGGAACTGGTTGTACTGCCCGACGAAGATCGACCCGAACTCGGGCACCTGCGTGTAGGCGTACACCCTCTTACTGACACAGAAGATTTCGACCACGGCGTCCAGGGCGAAGCCGATGACGAAGGTGATGAGGCTGAGAGTGATCAGCGGGTGACGCCACACGAACGTGTCGACGGGACGACGAGCCTGCAGTCGGCGCAGCAGCGGGATGGCCACGAATGCGGGCACGATGAGCACCGAGGCGTAGGCGATGCATACGAACGGCTCGACCAGCGGCGCCACCGACACCCATGGCCAGTCGACCGGGAAGTGCCATAGGTCGGGGCTGAATGCGGAGTACGAAACCCAGTCGGCCTGCGGGTCGAGCCACGGGAGCGCGGTCCCGGCGAGCACGAGCAGCAGATACGGGTGCTTCGGGTACTTACGCCACCCGTAGATGAACGCCGCGATGCCGATGGTCATCATCACAGCCGTCCACATGTTGCACATCGCCGCCCAGTTGGGCAGGCCCTCAACCGCTTTGCGTGCCTCGTCGCTGATCTGCGGGTTGGCGATACGCGGCTCGCTGGCCCCAACCTGGGCGCGCAGTCCGATGAAGATCAGCATCCCGATTCCGAACAGCCACCACAGGGCCTTGGTCACCCTGCCGCCGCTGCTGCGGGTCCTCGGCTCTTCGGTCTCCAGCTTGGTCATCTGAGTCACTCTCTGCTCGAACGGCATCTGGACGGTGAACGCGGGCAGACGACCGGTGATAGCGTGCGGGATTTTTCTAACCTAATTGCTGACAACTGTCAATGATTCCGCAACAGAATCGCGTCGTTCTGGGCTCACCGATGACATCATTACGCCGTTTAACACGCTCTCATACCGGGCAGATCTGGAGCGTGCGCGGCGCAGCGCCGGAGCATCAACTCGATCGAATTGTTGACATGTGCTGACAATTACTGACAGATGTCAAGACTTTGGGGTGTTGGGGCAGAATGGCGGGCGTGGCGGTAACGACCAACAAGCACGAAGCCCAGCGGCGGAAGACACGCGAGACGGTGTTGGACGCCGCCATCGTCGAGTTCAAGCGGAACGGCACCGCCGCCGCCGACATCAACGCGGTGGTCAAGGCCGCTGGCGTATCTCGGGGAACGTTCTACTTCCACTTTCCGACCAAAGAACACGTATTGCTCGAACTAGTTCGCCGGGAGGAGGCGAGCGTCGCCCATGCACTCGCCGAGTTCCTCGACACTCCCCACGATCTCCCCGCCGTCTTCCACGAGATCGTCCGCCTGGTGGTCGACCTTGAAGCTCGATGGAATGGCGCGCTCTTCCGAGACGTGATCGGGCTGTACTTCTCACCAACCCGACCCGAGGGCGACGAGTGGACAGACCACCCCACCATCGTGCTGCTGGCCGCCGAGATACTGCGCGCCCGAAACCAGGGGGACATCCACACCGAGGTGGATGCCTTTCACAGCGCGGTCTTCTTCTTGCTCGGCCTCTACGCGCTGCTGACCACTACCCGCGACACAACGCCAGGACGCAAAAGTGTGTTGACGAAATACGTGGCAAGCACACTCAGAAGCATCCGGCCAGACGCCACGGTAGCCAGCGTGTGAGGGCAGCGGGCTTCTCGCAGAAGCTGATGTTCACGCGCTCCTCCCGTCTCCCGCGGCAACGAGGTGCGACGTGGCCTCACTGGTTGACCGAGTCTCCGTAGAGGCCAACGGATTCCGCGCGCTGACCATGGCCGAGGTGTTCGCTGTCCTTGACCACGACTGCCGCGACCGGCACCTTTGGGCGATGGCACAGCACGGGATGCGGCGCGGGGAGATCGGCGGGTCGAAGTGGTCCAGCGTCAACCTCACCGACAAGCAGATTCGGCGAGCGCAAGTCGCCGCTCCCGACGCGGTCGGTGCGCGTCGAGGAGAACCGCGTGGCGCAATCGCACGACGCCGTTGCCCGACGACGGCGTGAACGCGCGCAAGGTGGCCCGCAAGCGTCAGACCGAGGACGGTTGAAGTACGGCCAGGGCTACCGCACGGGTGAGTACGTAGCCAGCACCGAGGCCGGCGGGGCGTACCACCCGAATCTGCTGACGTTCCGGTGGGGCAACTCCTCGACAATCTCAGCGTCCGGCGGGTGCGCCTGCACGATGCGCGGCACTCCTGCGCCACGCTGTCACGCGAGCGGGGCGTTCACCATGTCGGTCTACGCGCATTCGCAAGACGACGCGCTGCAGGCTGCGGCCAGCAGCTTTGACCGTGTTGTGACAAGTCGTGATACCCAGGCCGGCTCAAGCCTCTGAACCCACGCCGGAGACGCTCTCAATAGCACATTCTCGGTGCCCCCAGTCGGACTCGAACCGACACTGTGCGGATTTTAAGTCCGCTGCCTCTGCCAATTGGGCTATGGGGGCGTTGCAGGTCAGAGCGTACTTCAGACCGTCTCAGCCTCTCTGACGTCCTGAATGCCGCAGTGCTATCGATGGCCTACCCAGCGCATCGGACACACCATTCAAATCGTTGTTGAGCAGGGTGGCCGCAACGGTCGAGCGCCATCGCGGCGGTGGCGTGCCCCACGAATCTCTGCACGGCCTTGACGTTAGTGCCCGCACCGATCGCCAGCGACGCCGTGGTGTGTCTCAGTTCGTGAGGTACCAGCTTGACGATCCCGACGACGTCGCACGCGTTGTCGAACGCCCAGCGGTACTCGCCGAGCGGCAAGAACCCCCCTTTGCGGCTCGGGAACACCAGCGCATTCGCATCGGTAGGCAATTCAGCGTGAAGCCGCTTCCACACAGGTTCGGGTACCGGCACGTGGCGATCCCGCTTCGTCTTGGTCGTTGACTCGACGATGCCCTTACCGGTGACAGCAGTCGCGGACGATCGCACCGTTAGCACGCGGTCACCCACATGCCGGCGCCGCAATGCAACGGCTTCGCCGAACCTCAGCCCGCAGTACCCTAGGACCAGCGTCAGCGTCTCGAACCGATCGGCAGCCTTGGCCAGCATCAACAGCTCGGCATGACTCAGATACCGCCGCTCACGCTCGGCTTGTTCGGGAAGGTCCTCATCCCGCTTTATCTCCAGAGCGACGTTCTTCGCGACCTTGCCGGTTCGTTGCGCGTACTTGAGTACAGCGCCGACCAGCTGATGCGCCTGGGTGATCCGGCTTGCCGACAGACCAGCGCCTCGTTGCCCACCATCGACAGACAGAGCGCCCAGCCAGGTCGAGTAGGACTCGTAGTCGAGCCGTTTCAGCGGGACGTGTTCCCACTTGGGCAACACCACTGTGTCGAGTAATGATCGGTACCCTGCAACGGTTTTCGGCTTCCGATGCTGTTTGGTGGTGAACCACTGCTCGGCGACTGAGCCGAATGTTTCGGCACTCTTGCGGGGGTCGACATACTCGCCGCGCTGAACGTCCGCAGTGAGTCCGTTCAGGTAGGCCCGTGCATCCGGCTTGCGCTGGAAGCTCTTGGTGCGCTCGGCTCCGGTGGCGTCAACCCACCTGACGCGCCAGCGCGAACCTTGCCGTACACCGCGGATCTCTCGGTGCGCATCGTTCCGTCCGGATCTTTGACGCGCTTGTGCCAGCGGTCATCGATACCCGCTCGCTCGTTCCGAGTGGTCACATCTCGAACAAACCGCAGTAATCCGTGGCATTCATCCGCCTTGCCTTCGGAACTTTCGGGGATTAGCCCGGCGCTATCTGCACCTTCGGAGGCCTGCTAGAACTTGGCGAATTTCAACCGGCTGAATGCGGAACCGGGCTGTAGTGATCCTTGCTGTGGAAGTAGATCTCAGCACCGCATCGCGGGCAGTGGATCCAGTACTCAAACCGTGCATCGTCGGTGCCACTTCCCTGTTCACGGACCTCGATCAACACATCGGCATCAGCGTTTTTGGGGCAAACGATGCCATCCCACGTACCTGCGGCGACCCTCTTAGTAACCTCGACCCATTTCTTCGCGAGTCCTGCGTATTCGGACATGCTGTCAGCCTCCACCCTGAATCGCGTTCCCGAACCGTTGAGCGAAATCAAATGCCGCCTCAGTCTCGCTCGCAGCACGCGTCGCATCGATGCCCAGTTCGGGTATCTCGGTCATGTTTACTCGGTACAGCTCATGTGCGACCGTACGTGCAAGTTCCGCCTCCGACGCCATCGCCTCAGGGCCGATAGCGAAGCCACGCTCCCCAAAGGAAGCCAAACTGAATCCGCTTCCCGGAATATCTGGTTCATAGAGAACCTTGTACCCGTTGATCTCGACTTCCGCCGCCAATCCATTCTGCGCAGCTTGGCGAATGTCATCCATCACCGGCGATGAGTAAACGTCTTGTGCGGCATGGGCTATGTCCAGTTCGACAGGAGCAAAGACATCCGAGAAATGCGATGACCCAAGTGGCACATCCACTCCATGGTTGGCCCCGACGTCGATATGCGGAGTTGATGGCGCATCGGGTAGATGATGCGCCCCGGCACTGCCGGCATCCAGGACGTCATCGACGTGGCGGCCAGCATTGAAGGCGTCAACACCGTGTTCGAGGCCCTCTGTGACGAACTTGCCACCGGGGATGGGTGCCGCCCCAGCCACGTCGAGCACGGCACCAACCCGATCCTCGACTGAGGCTTCGCTCCAATTCTGAAAGACGTCGATGTCGTGGGCGACATCGGGGATCAAGCCAAAACTGCCTTCGCTCAGAGCGCGGCTACCTTCGGCGAATGCCGAAGGCTCCTGCGGAAATGCCTGTACATCGGCATTCTCGGGAAGTGAAGGGATCGGCACCCGCCCCTGACCGACTTCACCAGCCGCCGCGTTGAGATTCTCCAGAACTTCGGTCTGGCTCGTCACCTCACCACGCGCATCGAACAAGGCCTGCCCCAGGGCGTCGAGCTGGTCACGGGAAGTGCCGGCGCCCGCGCCAGCGACCGTGGACTGAGCCAGCGCATCGTCGAGCGCGGCTTGGGCAGAGGCCACGCTCTCATGTGCAGCGTCCACCCTGGCCTGCTGATCGCCAATCACCGATGGATCGGCACCAACGACGGGGGCCTCTAAGGGATGTTGCGTGTATCGGCGATCTTCGCCCTTGCCATTTCCGGCATGCTGATTGAGGATGCGCTCCACCGCCGTGGGTGGTGCTTCGACGGGTTTCCCTGCAACCTCCGTCAGCGCCTCGTCCAGGCTTGAGGGCTGTTGCCCCTCTGTGGTCTTGCCTTCCCCGAGCATCGCTTCCAGCGGCGAGTCGGCGGCATCGGGGTTTTCAGATTCAGCGGTCCCCTCGGGCACGAGCATGTCCTGCCAGCTGCCCGCAGATTCCTTCGGCAGTGAACCCGCGTCCCTATGCTCTGACGACTCTCGTTGAGAGCCCCTGTCCTCAGTCTTGTTGTCCACGAGCCGGATCGTCGGGTCGGTTTCGTTGCCATCGTGTTCGCCCTCGAACCGAATTCCTTCCAATTCAGTAGCGGTCGCTTCAAGCTGCTGGCCGATCAGGGCGTCAGTGGCGACGAGCTGCTCAGCGCGCCACCGGATGAATTCCGCGTGCTCGGTCGCAGCGGTCATGCGGGCGGCAGCAGTCTCCTCGTCGTAGGCACGGTTGTCGGTTACCGAGAGGTCCTCACCTACGGTGAAGTCGTCCTGTTCGGCTTCGGCGATCGCTTCGAGCACTCGACTGCGAGCACCCCGGATGTCCTCGCTGCCGCGCGTGGCGATATCGGCAACCTCACGATGCATATCGCCATGACGCCGTACGACCGAAGTATCCGCGGTTACTCGGTCCAGAGCGGCATCTTTGGCGTCACCTTCCCATGTGGTGCCACCGGGGGTCAGGATGTTCTGCCTGTGCTGCTCGAACGCGGATTCCAGTGCACCTGCCACCGTCCGCCAGCGGGTAGCGGCAGCATCGAGGTCTGAACTGTCCCAGGCCTCGACGTCCGACCTGCTGGGTACACCCATCGGTGCGGCCGCAGGGCTCACATGGTCACCGCGATAGCGTCGGCACTGCCCCCGTCCGTCGCGTCATAGCGATCACCTGCCGCAGCGACATCACCGGCCTGACCTGCGATACGACCAGAAACGCGCGTACGTGCGGTGGCACTTGCCGCTTCAAATGCGGCGATTCCCGCACCACTCGGGCGATCACTCACCGGACCGTCAAAGCCATCAGCGAGCACATCAGCGGCGACAGCGACGCTGTCAGCTGCAGCCGACGTCAACCCGCCGGCGTCCACATCCAAGTCTTTTCCCATGTCACCCCCGTAGCCATTTGAGGCTACCGCAGCATTCGGTACCCCCGATGCGGCAAACCACGGCTCGCCCCGTCGGCCGTGGGCCGTGGGCCGTGCGGCGGAGGTGCCTATCGGGACATGCAGCACTGACGCCGCCCACGGTTCCTCGCAGCAAGTACGGCCTCCGCATCGCACCGAGAAGGTACGGGTTTCTAGCCAATGTGGCTGTCGTGGTGGACACATCGGCGCGTCCACCGTCACTGTTGGCTCAACCCAACCGACCTTGATTGAGGAGGAATCAGATGGAACTGATAGGAGCGAAGGAAGTCTCGGACATGACCGGCGTTCCGGTCGGCACGCTGAGGTATTGGCGGCATTCGAACATTGGGCCGGCGAGCTTCACGCTGGGCCGCCGAGTCGTGTACCGGCGGGAGGAGGTTCTGCGATGGATCTCGCAGCGCGAGAATGCAACCCGGAGGGGTGGCGGCGACGCCGCGTGACCTCAACCTATGGGAAAGACCTCGGGGCCTAGCCGAGGTCTTCCGCTCGAACCGCCCGCTCACTCAACACGGGAGTTCCCTATGAGAATAACCCGCCAGACCGGCCAGCAGAAGCAGCACAGGCAGGAAAAGCAATGAGCACCAACGCAGTAGCCGACAAGAAGTCAGTCGCAGCTCGTCTGGTTGGCATGGCCCAAGAACGGTACGTCCTTGGTGTCTCCGAGGACGGAGAGCCCTTCGGCGCAGACCGAACTCGCCCTCATCTGTCGATGTTGCTACGTGCCGGAAAGGCCGGCCTACGCGCCGAACTCGCCTCCCGCTACTTCGCTGAGACAGGCACCGTCGCCGGCGGCCAAGCCCTCACCGACGCCACCCTGATCCTCGAAGGCCTTGCCGCCAGCCAGACACCCGAGAAGCTGTACCTCCGTATCGCCGACCACCAAGGAAGTAGCTACATCGACACCGGACGCACCGACGGGAAGGTCGTTCGTATCCGCGCAGGCACATGGTCGGTTATCGAAACAGCCCCGGTGCGGTTTCTCCGCACCAAGCTGACCGCCGCGATGCCGGGTCTGCTGCACGATCAGGTGACAGTTTCGGTCACGCGGCCTGACTGGCCGGTGTGGTCATAATTGCTTCGAATTCGATCGCCGGTCAACCGCCCGAGACTGGCTTGGCGCCGGCGACGATGGTAGGTCCGTTCGATCCATGTGACGATCGCGATCGGTAGTTCTTCCCGGGTGTCCCAGCGGCGCCGGTCGAGGACGTTCTTCTGATAGCAGGCTGAAGAAGCTCTCGATGGTGGCATTGTCGCCGGCCGCCCCGACGCGTCCCATCGAACCAACCATCTCATAGCGACCTAAAGCGTGAACGAATCGTCTTGACCTGAACTGAGATCCGCGGTCGGTGTGGACTATGCACCCGGCAACTTCGCCTCGACGGGCCGCCGCGCTGTGAAGGGCGGTGGTCGCCAAACGCGACTTCATCCGGGAGTCAATCGAATACCCGACGATGCGGTTGGAGAACACGTCCTTGATCGCGCAGTGATAGAGCTTGCCCTCACCGGTCCGATGCTCGGTGATATCGCTGAGCCACAACTGATTTGGCGCCGCTGCGGTGAAGTCGCGCTCGACAAGATCATCGTGGACCGGTGGCCCGACTTTGCCATTCTTGCCGCGTTTCTTTCCGAACACGCTCCACAACCGATGCTCTGAGCAGATCCGCCAGGCGGTGCGCTCGGCCATCGGCTCGCCGACATCGCGGGCCTCTTCGACCAGGTAGCGGTACCCGAACTCTGGATCGTCCTTGTGGGCGTCAAACAGGGCGTTGGCACGGTAGGCCTCTACAAGCTCGGCGTCGGTGATGGGATTGGCCCGCCAGCGGTAGTAAGGCTGGCGGGCGAGCTTGAGTACCCGGCAGGTCACCGCCACGGGGATCCCGTCAGCGGCGAGCTCACTTACGAGCGGGTAGATCCTTTTCCCGGCAGATTAGCCTGCGACAGATAGGCCGTGGCCCGGCGCAGGACCTCGTTCTCCTGCTCCAGCAACTTGATCCGACGGCGCGCATCCCGCAGCTCCGCCGACTCGCCGGTGCTCTTGCCGGGCTTGGTGCCCTCGTCGATGTCGGCTTGGCGCATCCACTTGGTCAGCGTCATCGGGTGGACACCGAAATCGGTGGCGATCTGCTCGATCGTCACACCATCGTCGCGGTTGCGAGCCACCCGGACGACATCGTCGCGGAACTCGCGGGGATAGGGCCTAGGCACAAGGACATCCTTCCAGCCCACCCTCCTGGGGCAAGCCAACTCAGATGTCACCTATTCGTGCAGCAGACCCGTACTTCAGGCCGTCTCAGCCTCTCTGACGTCGTGAATGCCGCAGTGCTATCAATGGCCTTACCTAGCGCATCGGACACACCATTCAAATGTTGTTGAGCAGGTGGCCGCAACGGTCGAGCGCCATCGCGGCGGTGGCGTGCCCCACGAATCTCTGCACGGCCTTGACGTTAGCGCCCGCACCGATCGCCAGCGACGCCGTGGTGTGCCTGGCGCTTCTCGGGTGGCGCGGTCCTTATCGGCAAATTGATCATGATGAGTTACCCCGGTTCGCGTGGATGTCAAGCAGGTATCCACGTGTCACCCGCGGATCGACCTCGTGCGGGGTTTGCACCGCTAGGACGGGCGGGCGATGCCGGCGTTGTGCTCGGCGAGCACGGCCAACGCTTCAGGCAGGTTCCGGTCGGCGATCGCATCGACCAGGCGGCTGTGCACTTCGTAACGATCGCGGTGAAAGCCTGCCAATGGCTGGTCCGCAGCGCCGGCCACCGTGATGGTGTGGTCCTCGATGAGGTTGAGCAGACTGACGTAGAAGGCCTGCAAGATGGGTCGCGGACTGACATCTGCGATGGCCTCGTGAAGTTTCCAGTTGGCCCGCAGGAATCCGATGCCGTCGTCGTTGTCGACCGCATCCGCCATGCGGGCGAGATACCTGCGCATGACCTTCACCTGCTGCGCCGAGCTGTAGCGCACCGCATCCTCGATCAGCAGCGGGTCCAGAGCGTCCCTGATGTCCATCGCTTCGGTAATCGAGGACACGTCGGTGTCGAGGTGCAAGACCGCGTGCCCGAGTTGTGCCATCGGCGAGCGCTCGGCGACGAACAAGCCACCCTGCGGGCCCCGGCGAACCTCGATCAGCCCACGCGATTGCAGGACTCGTAGCGTCTCATTGATGGTGCCGATGGAGACCCGCGCCTGTTCGCGCAACTCTTGCTTGGTTCCCAGGCGGTCGCCCGGTTTGAGTTTTTCGATGACCTCGGCGATTTGATTGGCCACCTGGTCGGCCATGCTCGTCGAAGCCGCAGGAACAACGGTGCGGCCGATAGGTGGCGCGAGGTTCAGGGTGAGCCCGCTGGCCCTTGCACCGCCGGTCGACGAAGCTGACTTCTGTGTGGCCAAGGCCTGAACCCCCTTGTGCGGCTTCCGTAGCGAGCATTCCACGCGATGCTCTTGTTGCCCATCCAAATCTTGACGGATCGCCTTCCGCATGCGACCGCGCTAAACAGCACATTCATCATAGACTTCCCCGGCAGACTCCACGACGCGTCTCGGCCGACGGTGCGGCCTGCGCCGATCAGCACTAGTCGCCGACCCCATGGGTTTGACAAGGATCACGGTGACATGGGTAACATTCAGACATCATATTCAATATGATGTTTATCTGAGGAGATCACTAACGCAGACGTCGGTGCAGATGTAGGCGCGGTGGCCAGGCGACGAGCCGATCGCGCACAACCTGAAGTAGTGAAGCGCGGCAACGACTTCGTGCGTTTCGAAGAGTTCCCCGACGGGCCCCCTACGGGCAGTGCCAACCAACTCCTTCTCACGACGAGACGACAACTAGAGGAAGAAAGACATGAAGCTTGTTGGATTCGCGCGCAATGGTTCTCGTCACATCGGAGCACTCGAGGGTGAGACGGTACGTGATCTCGGCACCGCCAAGCAGTTCTTCGCAGACACCCACGCCGGCCTGGCCGCCGATGGTGGCGAGATCTTTGCGGTGGACGACGTCGAACTGGCACCGCCAGTCCCGGAGACCTCACGTATCTTCTGCGTAGGCATCAACTACCGAAGCCACGCCGGAGAATCAAAGGAGCTAGCCGGCATCGAGGAGCCCACGCTGCCGATGATCTTCGGCCGCTGGCAGCAGAGTCTCGTGGTCGACGGGACGCCCGTCCCGCTGCCGCCCAACGAGGGGTTGGACTGGGAGGTCGAGCTCGCTGCCGTGATCGGCGAGACGACCTGGCAAGCAGACGAGCAAACCGCGCTCAAGCACGTCCTGGGTTACGCAGCATTCAACGACCTTTCGGCACGAAAGAAGCAACTGGCCACACCACAGTTCACCGTCGGCAAGAATGCCGATTTCAGCGGCCCCATCTCTCCAGTCATCACCAGCGACGAGTTGGGCGACGTCGTTTCGAACCCCGGTTTGCGAGTGACGACTCACGTCAACGGTCAGCTGATGCAGGACGGGAACACCCGGGATTTGATCCACAGCGTAGAGAGCATCATCGCCTACATCACCGACACCCTGACGCTGCAACCCGGGGATGTCATTGCCACCGGCACCCCCGGCGGCATCGGAGCCGGCCGTAAGCCACCTGTGCTGCTCGGCGACGGTGACGTGGTTCTCGTGACCGTCGAGAACGTGGGCTCTGTCCAGAACCCCATCGTCAAGCGCACCTGAGCCCTGGCGGAGATCAGAATTGGCTGGCGCCGCCGTCGACGTAGATCTCCGAGCCGGTCATGAAGGCGCTGCCGTCGGAAGCCAAAAAAGGTGATCACACTGCCGATCTCCTCCGGCTGGGCGCGGCGCTTCATCGGCACTGTGGCCGTCAACCCTGCCAGTGCATCGTCGGCCCCGACGAAGAGGCCCTTCAAACCGGGCGTCTCCGTGAGCCCTGGAGCGACGACGTTGACGCGGATCTTGCGGTCGACGAGTTCTGCTGCCCAGCTGCGGGCCAATGACCGGATTGCGGTCTTGGAAGCGGCGTAGACGCTCGTGCCGGGAGACGCCTTCACGTCGCCGGCGGAACCGCACAGGATGACCGACGCGCCTTCATTGAGCAGCGGGAGTGCAGCCTGCACGGTGAAGATGATTCCGCCGACGTTGGTGTTGAACGTGTTGACGTAGTGCCCCCAGGTGATGTCCCCGAGGGGCGCGACCTCGGCGGTACCCGCATTGGCGAAGACGATGTCGAGTCCGCGTCCGGTGGCCTCAATGGTGGATGAGACGCGGTCGAGATCGGACTGCTCGGTCACGTCGGCTCGAATGAAGCTGGCCTGACCGGCGCCGATGCCGGCGGCAGCCTCTTCGAGGGCGTCTTCGCGGCGTCCCACCAGGAAAACGTATGCGCCGTCTTGAGCGAGCGCACGCGCTCCGGCAAGGCCGATTCCAGACGTTGCTCCGGTGACGAGTGCAGTCTTACCCGCCAATGACGACATGCGATCCTCCAGTTCTGTACCGTTCGGTCAGGTAGTCAGTTATCGGCGACCGCATGCCCCTCCTTGTGCGTGAGTGCTGCTGCATCGCTGCGTGTTACGCGGGTGACGAGCGCGATGTCGGCGGCTGTCGGCCGGCGGAACCTTCCACCATCGGCGAGGAATTCACCGCCGTGCTTCTTCAAGTGGGCGGCGAACAGCGGACACAGAGGAACGATGGTGAGGTTCTTGCGGATGCTGTCGGTGAGCGCCTCGCGGACGAGGAGACCCGCCAGACCCCGCCCCCTGAACTCCTCGCCGACCTCGGTATGGAAGACGATTCGCTCCCCGTCCGCCTCAGGCGAGTCGACAAATTCTGCACGGCCGACGGGTGATCCATCTGTCAGGCTGACGGTGTAGGCGCTGATCGGTTGTGCTTCATCGAGACTCACCGTCACACGTGCACCGCTGTTGTCGTTGAATTGCTGGGTCCTTGTCGAGATTCCGGCGTCGGCGTCGTTCTCAACACCGACGTCCGTCGAGCTTCGCCGAGGCGTCTGAGTCATCGATTCTCCTCCAGTGGACAACAAGCACCAACAGCCTTTTTCAGAGGTGCTCTGAGGGCGTTTTCCGTACCACTCTCCGGTCAGGGCAGAGGCAACTCCTTGAGTTGTCGGCGCGAGGTGATGCCGAGTTTCCGGAAAATGTTTCGCAGGTGGGCTTCGATCGTGCGCGGGCTCAGGAAGAGTTGCGCACCGACCTCACGAGAGGTCGCCCCCGTCGAAACGAGTCGTGCGATGGTCAGCTCTTGTGCGGTGAGCGCGTCGGTGGGTTGGGTGGTCCGTTTCCGTGCATGCTCGCCGGTGGCACGTAGCTCGCGGGCGGCGCGGGCTGCGAACGGCTCTGCGCCCATGTCCGACAGGAGCGTGTGCGCGGTGCGGAGTTGTTCGCGTGCGTCGTGGCGGCGGCCTTCGCGGCGCAGCCACTCGCCGAAGACGAGGTGGGCGCGGGCGAGGAAGGCGACCATTCGGCAGCTTCGCAGCCGCTCGATGGCTTCGCGGTAGTGCTCTTCTGCGCCAGAGCCGGTGGTGGTCAGCGCTCGCGAGCGCGCAGCAACTCCGAGCGCCCAATCGGTACCGCTGACATGCGCTCTCGTGCTGAGCTCTTCCATTGCGCTAGAAGCAGATTCCAGATCGCCAGCTCGGACGGCTGCCTCGACGAGCTCGTGGAGCGCCTGCCACCTGATCGACGGTTCGTACGCCTCACAAGCTCGAGAGGCGGCTTTCTGCGCTGCCGGATAGTTTCCGCGGCCGTTGTGGAGCACCGCCATCGCAACCATGGCCACGGTGGCTTCGATACTCCGCTGGCGTTCGGTCGCCTCGCTTACACGGGTCTCGTATCGATCGGTGGCCTCAAAATCAATGCCGCGCCAAGCACCCAGGTACGTGTGCGCGAAACTCAGAGGCATCGCGCCCGACGCTTGTGATAACGCAGCAGCCTCGTCCGCCAACTCGGCGGCCAGGGAAAGCTCACCGGTGTAGACCCGCGCACACGCCGAAACAACAAGCGCAGCGGGCAGAGTGGCGAGGGCACCGGCTTCGCGCGCGACTCGCACGTACCGGTCGGCCAACACAATGGTCAGCTCGTCCTCGAACAGTCCTATGGCGGTTCGCGTCGCCAGCCACAGCCAGTTGCCGGCGTCGCCGGCTCGGACGGTCTCGACCGGAAACACTTGCTCACGGAACGCCTCCAGGGCCCGCCTGAGGACGGGCGCACCGGCTTCGAATCCATCCGTGTGGACGGCCACCAATCCGCCGAGCAGCATATCCGCCGGCGCTGGCGTCCCAGGCGGCGCCGGTGCGGCCCTGACAGCTTCGGCGATCTCCAGCAGGCCGGGGCCGCCACCCGAACCCCCGGTGACGGTCGCCGCGTCGAAGGCCTGCAAATAGGTCTCACGAGCGAGCGAGAGATCCAGGGGAGCCAGCATCCGAGCGGCGCCCAGCAGCATCCCCGGCACCTCGCTGCCTTGGGTGAGGTGGAATGTGATTTGGGCGCGGAGCAACTCCAGACGGGCGCGTTGCAACGCATCCAGTCCCCCGGCGTCCACACTCTCCAGCAGTTCCAGGGCCTCTTCGGGCGCACCGGCACAGTGCTTGGCGTTGGCGGCATCCAGTGCACGTCTGGCCCGGTTTGCAGGCTCGGGCGTCAGATCGGTCGCGCGCCGAAGAAACGCAGCCGCGGCAGCGAACCCGCCACGGGCCAGCGCACGATCGGCCGAACGCTCCAAGTCCGCGGCGGCTTCTTCGTCAGTACCCAGTACCGACTGCGCGCGGTGCCAAGCGCGGCGGTCCGGATCGGCCTGCGGGTCGGTAGCGATAGCCAACGCGTGGTGGGCACGACGGAGCTCCGGTGCCGTGGCGGCACGGTAGACCGCCGAGCGCACCAGCGGATGCCGGAACCGAACTCGGGTGTCGATCTCCAGCAGCCTTGCGGTTTCCGCGGGCGCGGCTGCCTCGCGGTCGATCCCCAGATGGTTGGCTGCGCGCCACAGCAACGCCGCGTCGCCGGTCGGCTCGGAAGCAGCCACCAACATCAGCTGCTGAGTCTCAGCCGGCAGGCTGCCCGAGCGCCGTTGAAAGTTGTCCTCGATGCGGCGCGGGACGCTCATGACGTCGGGGAGTTCGAACCCACCCGCCAATTGCACGCTGCTGGGCAGCTCCAGCAGCGCCAAAGGATTACCGCGCGCCTCGGCGACGATCCGGTCACGGACCCCACGGTCGAGCGGTGCGCGAACAGCCGTGGACAGCAACGCCTGAGCATCGGCCTCACCCAGTCCGTCCAGTCGTAGTTCGGGCAACCCGACCAACGGGTTTCCGCCGCTTTCGCAGGGGTCACGCACCGAGAACATCAACACCAGCCGTTCGGCAACCACCCGCCGCGCCACGAACGCAAGAACCTCCGCAGACGCCTGGTCCAGCCACTGTGCATCGTCGACGAGGCACAGCATCGGCCCCTTCTCTGCGAGGAGGTTGAGGACGGCCAGCCCGACCAGAAACCGGTCCGCTGCGGCACCACCCTGACGGCCCAATGCCACGCCGAGAGCGGTCTGCTGCGGTTCCGGCAGCGTCTCTGTGCGGTCGAGCAGTGGCGCACACAGCTGGTGCAAGCCGGCAAACGCGAACTGCGTCTCGGATTCCACGCCGACCGAGGATTCCACCCGGATCCCCAATGACACCGCGACGTCGCGGGCGTGCTGCAGCAGGGCAGTCTTCCCGATGCCCGCTTCCCCGCGCACCACGAGCACGCCACTGTGCCCCGCCGGCGCCTCGGCCAGGAGTTGGCCGATCGCATCACGTTCTGCGCGGCGACCCAGCAGGCCCGCGTTTTTCTGCTCAACCCGGGCTCGGCCGAGTGTGTGGTCCCCCTCTACCAGCGGCTGGTTCAGAACGGTCACCGCAGGGCAACCATCGCGGAGGGTCGATGCTCGCCGGTCCCGACAAGGATCTGTTCAATCAGTTCGACAGACAACGGGTTGGCTTCCTTTTCTCCGGCGCCTATTCGCGCTGTCAGAGCGATCCGAACCTGGCCGGGGAGCGCCGCGCCAGCCAACGGCAACGATACGAGACGGTCCGCTTCCCGTCAATACGGAACGAACCGTATTGGTTCGGCGCGTCAACTCGCTTACGGTTGCGGTATGCCTGCCAGCCGCAGCGAGCAATCGCGTCGTGCCATCCTTGACGCGGCCATCTCGATGATCGGCGAGCTTGGGTACGACAACATCTCGATCGAGGCGATCGCCAGGCAGGCAGGCGTGAGCAAGCAGACGATCTACCGCTGGTGGCCATCTAAAGGTGCGGTGATCCTCGAAGCCGCGACGGAGAGCCTCGGCACCGTCGTTGCAATCCCCGACACCGGTGACATCGTCGCCGACATCCGGTCCCAATTGACGGGGATCCTGGAATTGATCACGACCACCGGGTTCGGACCGGCATATCGGTGTCTGATCGCCGCCGGCCAGTCCGACCCCGACCTCCTGCGCGCTCTCTTCGACCAGATCATCGAACCCAACATTGAGGACTTCGGCGCCCGGGCCGCCCTGGCACAGCAGCGCGGCGAGATGCGCGTCGACGCCGACTGGCAGACGCTGCGTGACCTGCTGTACGGCGTCGTCGAGTACCGGCTGTTTCATTCGATGTCACTCGAACCCGAATACATCGACGGCATTCTGGAGATCGTGTTCCACGGAGTGCGCTGACGGCTGGCCCCTCGGCACGCCGATGGGCTGCGCCCGGACGGTGACGTCTTCGCCAAACGGTAGCCGTCGGTGACCGTCTAAGGGTCTTTCACCGACGCGAAGGTGCCGCAGGCGCTGCGAACCTGATGGCACGGAAAAAAGCGGACAACGGAAGTCACCGACTATGGATGAGATTCCAGCAGGACTATCGGCATTCTTGGCGGGTGCGCAGGCACGCGATGCCGCCAACGCAGCAGCTCACCTCGCCGAGTATGTGATCCTCGAGGGCCCGATCGCCGTTGAGCCATACGTCGGCCGCGCACAGGTCGCGAATGTCGTATCACGGGTCCTCGAAGTCATCGATGAGTTCACCGTCACCGAAATCATCTCGGGTGAAGGACATTTCGCCGTCATGACGAACATCAAGATCGGCACCACCGAGATCGACGGCGTGGACCTGATCGGCATCAACGCCGAGGGCAAGGTCGCCTCACTGGTGATCCACCTGCGGCCGTTGCGAGCGATCGTCGCACTTCAGAATCGCCTCGCACCCGCTCTCGCAATGCCGGTGCTCACCCTGACCGAAGAGCACTAGGAGATCGTCATGATCGAGCTCGAAACCGCTGTACCCCCACACATCAGAGGCCACCTCTCCTCGGTACCCGACGACACCGACGCTGAACTGGCGGCGCGTTTCGAGCGCGACGTGATCCCGCTTCTGGACACGCTTTTCGGCGGGGCCATGCGGATGACCCTGAAGCGCGCTGACGCCGAAGACCTGGTGCAGGAGACCATGATGCAGGCTTACACGGGTTTCAGGACCTTCCAGCAAGGAACCAATCTCAGGGCGTGGCTCTTTCGGATCCAGGCCAATATCCACATCGATCGTTACCGCAAGCGGATGCGGCGGCCCAGCGAGGTGCTCACCGACACGATCTACGACCGGCAGGTGGCCTCCGACGTCGAGCGTTTGCCGAGGGCGCTGCGCTCTGCGGAGGTGGAGGTGTTGGAGTTGCTGCCCGACGACGACATCAGGAACGCACTGGATGCCTTGCCCGTCGCGTTTCGGATGGCGGTGTATTACGCAGACGTCGAGGGACTCACCTATAAGGAGATCAGCGACATCATGTGCTCGCCCCTGGGCACCGTCATGTCACGAATCCACCGCGGCCGATCCCGGCTGCGCGTCCTGTTGGCTGTCCTCGCCGCTGACCGCGGGTACTTCTGGGCTCAGCATCAGGGAACGGCATGACAGCACATCGACGCGCAACGAGCAGGCGTCACGAAACAAGAGGACACAATCGTCGTGAAAGCCCTACAGCTTCGAAATCAGTTGCGGTGCAGCCGAACTACCACGTGATGCGCCTACCGCTCTACGCGATGGCCGTCGGCGCGGCGATCGCCGCCCTGTTCATCGGTGCCACCCCGGGACAGGCAAACGGGGAGCCGACGGCCGTCTCAATCGCGGGCTGCGCCGATGTCGAGGTCGTCTTTGCTCGCGGCACCTTCGAAGGCCCGGGCGTAGGCAAGGTCGGTGAGGCCTTTGTAGCAGCGCTGCGCCAACGACCACTCGACCTCACCATGTCAGTCCATGCCGTGAACTATCCGGCATCCTTACAGTTCGATCGTGCCGTCGACGGCATCCGCGATGTCAGCAACCGCCTGAACGCTCTTGCGGCCAACTGTCCCTCCACCGAGATCATCGTCGGTGGCTACTCCCAGGGCGCGGCCGTAAGCGGTTACGTCACCAGCGACACCGTTCCCCCCGGATACGCCCTGACCGCTCTACCTCCCGACGTCGCCGAACGAGTAACCGCGGTCGTCCTGTTCGGAAAACCCTCACCGAGGATTCTGAGACTGCTGCACCACGACGCCCCTCCCGTCGAGATCGGCCCCGCCTTCACCGGCAGGACCATCGATCTGTGCGCCCCACGGGACCCGGTCTGCGAATCGGGCGGCCTGGACCGTGGCGCCCACAGCGCGTACGCGATCAACGGAATGACCGAGGAGGCTGTCGATTTCGTCGTGGACCGCCTGCGAAACCGGTAACCGAAAACAACGCGCCCCCCGAACGGGCGAGGACCCCAACCGAACGCATCGCCCCTTATCGATAGCCACTTGGCCAACTGACAGGAAAACAAGCTATGCCAGCAATCACCGCGGACACGCTTACCTTGCCCCGCATCGTTGTTCCGAATCCAGCCACCACCACGCAACGGCCGGTGCGATCGGTCACCACTGCACCAGCCGGATTCGAGGGAGACGGCTTCCCCGTGCGGCGCGCATTCGCCGGGGTACCGCACACCGACTTGGACCCGTTCATCCACATGGATCAGATGGGCGAGATCGAATGGGCCGCTGGCGAACCCATGGGCACCCCATGGCATCCGCACCGGGGCTTCGAGACCGTCACCTACATCATCGATGGCACGTTCGAGCACAGTGACTCCCATGGCGGCGGCGGAACGATCACCAACGGCGATACCCAGTGGATGACCGCGGGCGGTGGAATTCTGCACATCGAGAAGCCCCCGGAACAATTGGTCGTCTCCGGCGGGATGTTCCACGGTGTCCAGCTGTGGGTGAACCTGCCGCGCGCCAGCAAGTTCGTCGCACCTCGCTATCAGGACATCCGCGCCAAGCAAGCCCGGCTGCTGTCCTCGGCCGACGGCGGCGCACTACTACGAGTCATCGCCGGAGACATCGCCGGCTACACCGGGCCGGGAACGACCTACACACCGATCACCGTCGTGCACGCCACTGTAAGCCCCGGCGCACGCCTGGAACTGCCGTGGCAGGCTGACTTCAACTCGCTGGCTTACGTGCTCGCCGGAAACGGCACCGTTGGTGAAGCGGCACAACCCATCCGAAAAGGTCAACTCGCCGTATACGGCCCCGGGGACGCACTAACCCTTGCCGCCCAGCAGAGCCAGCCCGCCGCGGAGCCGAACCTGGAGGTCCTCCTACTCGGCGGCCGCCCGATCCGAGAACCCGTGGTTCAGTCCGGGCCCTTTGTGATGAACACCCGCGAGGAGGTCGCCCAAGCCTACGAGGACTACCAGGCCGGCCGCTTCGGGGTCATCCCCGCCGAACACCCGCCCCACACCGGGTGATGACCATGGCGGACCGCTACGAAACACGCAAACCACTCAAATGCCAACCAAACTGGAGATGAGCAGATGGCACGAACAGTCCAGTTCTTCGAATACGGCGGCCCCGATGTGCTGCGTGTAGTCGACGTCCCGGCGCCGAGCCCCGGGCCCGGGCAGGTGCAGGTGGCGGTGCGGGCAGCCGGGGTCAACCCCATCGATTCGAAGATCCTGCAGGGTTTCATGCGTGCGGTCATGCCACTCGACTTGCCCGCCGGGCTCGGGTCGGACATGGCCGGGGTTGTCGAGCAAATCGGAGCCGACGTCACCGCATTTCAAGTGGGTGATGAGGTCATGGGTAGTTCACTGACACCGGCCATTTCCGCGTACGCACTGGCAGATTCGGCCAACCTGATCATGAAACCCGCTGAGGTCAGCTGGGACGTGGCCGCCAGTGTGGCCGGAGCCGGCGGCACTGCATGGTCGGTACTCAACCGTCTCCAGATTCGGAAGGGTGAGGCCCTGCTCGTCCACGCCGCCGCCGGCGGGGTGGGCACGTTCGCAGTTCAGCTCGCAGTAGCCCGGGGAGCACGGGTGATCGGTACGGCAAGCGAACGCAACTTCGACTATCTGGATTCAATCGGTGCTGAGCCAGTCAGGTATGGCGACGGCCTGCTCGAACGCGTCCGCAGCATGGCGCCCCACGGGGTGGACGCCGTTCTGGACGCGTCCGGCCGCGGCGAGATCCCGCTCTCCATTGAACTCGCCGGCGGCCCGCAGCGAGTCCTGACCCTGGTCGCGTTCGATGCCGCTGACACCGGAATTCAAGTATTCGCCGGCGGAACCGGCAATGAGCGGGGTCCTGCACTGCGCGAGATCGTGCCGCTCATCGAGAAGGGATTGGTCAACGTGCCCATCTGGCGCGCTTTCCCGCTGGAGGAGACCGCAGCGGCCCTTCACACCAGCATTGCCGGGCACCTCCGCGGCAAGATCGTCGTGTTGCCGTAACAGCAATTGCAAGCATAGAAACGCTAGATTGATTACGGTGTTTCTTCAGCGAAGGAGAATCGATGACTCAGACGCCTGAGCGAAGCTCGGCGGACGTGGGTGTCGACGTCGACGTCGACGTCTCGACGATGACCAGCGATGAGTTGATCGCGCACAACCTGAAGGTGGTCGGAGCCCACTTTCACAACGAGACACCGGAAACGGTCGACAAAGCCATCGCTCTCTACGGCCCAAATATTGTCTGGGAAGCCCCTTTTCGCGGAATGGTGTACAGCGATCCCGCCGAGATCAAAGAGGCGTACATGGCGATCTTCCGGACGGTTCACTACAACAAGACCACTACGCTGCGGCGGTACGCCACCGAGACGTTCGTCTTCGACGACCAGATCGCGGATTTGACCGTCGTCGGTGACGAAATGCCCAATCTCGGCTTCACCAAGGGCGACCGAATCAGCATGCGCCTTGTCCACCTCTTCGAAATGGAGGCCGGCAAGATCGTCCGCGAAATCGCCTACGAGATGTCCCGCGAATACAAGAGTCCGCGCGACAACGACTTCATTCCCGACGACGCAATCGTCGAAGAGTTCCCCGACGGACCTCACTACGGGCGATGGTGACCAACCCCCGCCTCGCTGATCGTGCTAATAGTCAGGGGCCTTAATGCAATTCGGAGTCTTCTCGGTCAGTGACATCACTCGCGACCCGGTCTCGGGTGTGACGCCGAGCGAGGCGGAGCGGATCGACGCGATTTTGCGGATCGCGGCGAAGACCGAAGAGGTCGGTATGGACGTGTTCGCGATCGGCGAGCATCACAACCCGCCGTTTCTTCTCGTCCTCCCCTACGACGCTGCTGGCTGCCATCGCGGCGACGACGTCCCATGCGGGAGCGTTCGGCGTTCGCCGACGGCGCAGTGACCAGCCTTGACAGAGTGGAGGCATCATAAACATCGTGATGAATATGTTGATCGGGCCGCCGGCGTTCGCCCCCGCACCTACCACCGACCAGCCCAGAGGAAACAACACATGACCGACTATGGCCACGACCTGTGGTTCGGCAGCTTCATCACGCCCGCCGCTCACCCGCCCGAGGCGCCGGTCGAGCTGGCGGTGACGTCCGAGGGGGCCGGGCTCGACCTTGTCAGCTTTCAGGACCATCCCTACCAGCCGGCATTCCAGGACACCTGGACTCTGATGACCTACGCCGCCGCACGCACCGAGCGAATCCGACTCAGCGGCAACGTGATGTGCCTTCCGTTGCGCCCCCCTGCCGTGCTGGCCCGAGCCACCGCGAGCTTGGACCGGCTCAGCCGCGGGCGTGTCGAACTGGGTCTCGGCGCCGGCGCATTCTGGGATGCCATCGTTGCGATGGGCGGCCGACGACTCGAGCCCGCGCAGTCCGTGCGCGCGCTGGAAGAGGCCATCCGGGTGATCCGGGGGCTGTGGGACACCGACGAGTCCGCCCCGCTGAAGATCGAGGGCGAGTTCCACCGCCTGACCGGCGCCAAGCGAGGGCCCGCGCCCGCTCACCGGATACCGATCCACATCGGGGCCTTGAAGCCCCGGATGCTCCGGCTCACGGGCCGGGTCGCCGATGGATGGCTGCCTTCCCTGGGCTACCTGCCTGACGGGCCGAAATCGCTCGGCCCGATGAACGATCAGATCGATGAGGCTGCCGCCGGCGCCGGCCGCGAACCCACCGCGATCATCCGCGCCCTCAACATCAGCGGCCGATTCACCGACGGCGGCAACGGAGGTGGGCTATTCGAAGGAACTTCTGCCACCTGGGCCGAACAGATCGCCGACCTCGCCCTGCAGTTCGGCGTCTCGGGATTCATCCTCACCTCCGACGAACCCGTCGACCTGAACCGCTTCGGTCAGGAAGTCGCCCCACAAGCCCGAGCCCTCGTCGAATCCGAGCGCACCCTATGACAACGTTGTTCAAGCGTCGAGACGAAACTGTGGTGCCATTGACCTTTGAATCGCCCATGGTCACCGCAGCACCGACATTCATCGACGCGGCTCCCACCGGAACAGCCTCGAGGCCAGAGCAATCGCCACTGCCACCCAGCCGACGATTGGTCCCAGCAGGAGCAGTGCGTCGGAGAGATCCGCCCCGCCGTTCCAGGCGTTGACGACGAGTTCCGTAGCCGACCCGCCCGGCAGCAGTCGCTTCACCCAGGTAAGGCTCTCGGTCCCGGTGACTCCTACCCAGCTCGCCACGGCAATGACGCCCAGACTCAGCGGCAGCGAGGTGACTTGGGCGTGCTCGGGAGAATTCGTCACACCGGCCGTCGCCGCCCCTAGTGCGAGCATCATGATGAGCGTGGAGACGACTGCCACCGCGAGAAGTGCGATGTCGGCCGGCGCGACGCTGATAGCGGCGAAAACACTGAGGATCAGCCCCACCTGGACCAAGGCGATCACACTGATGGGGAGTAGCAGGCCGCATAAAATCGATGCGTCACCGGCCGCGGTGGAGCGCAGCCGCTTGAGAAACAAGCTCTGGCGGTGCGCGGCCAGGGTGGTCACCGTCGCGGTGTACAGGCTGAAAGCGCCGATGGTGAAAACGATTACGGCCGCGATGTAGCCGAGGCTGCCGATCTTTTCGAACAGGCCGCGGAGATAAATGAAGAACGCCGTGGCCGCCGTCGGCATGATGAGGCTGGTGACCAAGACGGCTCGGTTCCGAAAGATCTGGATCAGTTCGCTGTGCGCGATAGCAAGCATTGAGATTGTCTTTCGTTCAGGAGGGAGTCGGAACGGTATTGATGGCACGGAAGACGTCGTCGAGCCGGGTCGGGGCGGCCGACAATCCATGCAGCTCGACCGCGTGGGAATCTGCCCAGTCGAGCAGTCGCTTGAGATCCGCCTGCAGCTCAAAGGTTTCGATGAGGTACTTCCCGTCGGATACCGGGGCAGAGCGCAACGGCGGTGGCGGGGCGTTGGGGGGAACGGAGAAGTGAATCAAAGCCGGCAGGGTCCGGGTCAGCTCGGCCACTGTTCCTTGATGAAGGAAGCTGCCGCGATGCATCAGCCCGATGCGGTCGGCGTACTGTTGCGCCTCTTCGAGGTAGTGAGTGGTCAGCACGATGGTGGAGCCGTCCTCGCGCAGCTGCTGCACGGCGCCCCAAAGTGCGTCGCGGGACTGGATGTCCAACCCGGCGGTGGGCTCGTCGAGGAAGATCAGCACCGGGCGTCCATAGATGGCGGTGGCGAAGTCGAGTCGGCGCTTCTCACCACCGGACAGCTGAGACACCCTGGTGTCGGCCTTCCGGATGAGGTCGACGATGCCCAATACCCGATCGACCGTATCCGCGCGCTCGGTGAGTCGTCCGATCAATCGTACGGACTCCGAGACGGTGAGATCAGAGGCGAACCCACTCTCCTGGAGCATGATTCCCATCCTGGATCGAACCGCGCGGCGTTTTGTCGGGCTCTCGCCAAACACCCGTACCGTGCCCGACGACGCCTTTCGGTGCCCCTCGATGATCTCCAGAGTCGAGGTCTTTCCCGCACCGTTGGTACCAAGAAGTGCGTAGATCTCTCCGCGCTCGACTTGAAGCGAGAGATCTTTCACCGCATGGAAGTCGCCGTAGCTCAGGTTCAGCCTGTCGACGTCGATCACTGGACTGGAAGACATGTTTCCATCACAGCGTTTATTACCCGGCCCGCCTAGTGGGTCGATGTCACCTCAGCGACATGACATTCGGGAGCCAACCTGGTGACACAGCGTCACTACCGAATAGATCGGTCGGATCGGATACTGATGCACAACCCCGCCCCCGTCCAGTGAAGTCCCCTATGGAAATTCTGATGCCCCGCCGGACGTTTCAGTCGGCGCCTCGGTCAAGCGATGCCGAGCGGGGGTCACGGCAGCGGTTCCGACGGCTCAACCTGACGATTTTCCTGCCACTGCTCGCTTCCGTCGGGGTGTACCTGGTGGCCAGACAAGCCCAGACGTGGCAACAAGCCTGTGTGCTTGGACTCGGCCTCGCGGCGGCGTTGATCGCCTTCGAACGATGGACCGCAGGTGATATCGGCCGGGTCGCCGTGCCATGCGTGGGGGTCGCGGCGGCAGTCTGGCCCTTCGGCGTGCTGACAATCGACGACAGCTCACCGCAAGCGGCCTACTACGCGATCGCCATCGTCGGGTGCCTGACGATCCCACAGTTACCCCGTCACCGAGGGCCGGCAGCGTTCGGACTGGTCGCCTACGTGGCGGCGATCGGCGGGTGGTCCTTGATGGTCACCGCCCAGTCGGGTGCGGTCGCCCTCATCGCCAACGTCATCATTCCCTCCGGGGTCACCGCGATACTCGTCGGCCTGATGTTCCCGAACAAGCGGTTCTACGACGTGATGGCGGAACTGGAGGAGGCGCGGGACAGTGAGGCTGAACTGGCCGTCATCCGCGAGCGAATGCGTTTCGCCAGCGACCTGCACGACATACAGGGCCACACCCTGCACGTGGTGAAACTCAAAATCGCGCTGGCGCAGAAGTTGATTCGCAGCGACACCAGACGTGTAGAGCAGGAACTGGCTGAGGTGTACGCACTCATCGGCGACACGATCATCCACACCAAGGCGCTTGCGTACGGACAACGAAAGCTCAACCTGTCCGCAGAGTTGGAGAACGCGCGAAACCTGCTCGAAGCGGCCGGCATTCGTATTCGTGTTGAACGTAGCCCCGAGGTGGGCGTGTGCGCCAACGATCTGCTCGGCCAGGTGCTCCGGGAGACGACGACCAACATCTTGCGACATTCCCGAGCCAAGCTGGTGCACATCGACCTCTCCGCACACAGCATCAGTGTCCTCAATGACGGCGTTGCAGATGAAGTGCTGCCGGAGTTACGAGGACTTGCCACGCTGGCGCGCAGAGTGTCGGATGGGGGCGGTGAGCTCATCGTCGCCATCGAGGACAAGCGATTCCGCACTACAGCAACCTTTCCCCCGCCACCGGCCATCAGTGCCAGGGAAGCAGCAGAAGGAGCCCACCGGTGACCACCGTCGTGCTGGCCGACGACGAGGTCCTGCTCAGGAAAGCGCTCGCCGCGCTGCTACCCCTCGAAGGTGACATCGCGGTGCTGGCGGAGGCCGCCAATGGAGCCGCGGCTGTGGAAGCCACGATCGCCCATCGACCCGACGTCCTGGTCATCGACCTGGAAATGCCCGGCATCGACGGCCTCGAAGCGGTCGTGGAGATCCGTCGAGTGCTTCCCGAACAGGTGATCCTCATGCTCACTCGCCATGCCAGACCGGGCGTTCTGCGCAGCGCGCTGAAACTAGGAATCCAAGGATTCGCCAGCAAGTCCGCTGAACCGGCCCATATCGCCGAGATCATCACGGCGCTACGCGACGGCCGGAGATGGATCGACCAAGACGTCTCCGCCGCGGCGATCGTGGACGACTGCCCGTTGACCGACCGAGAGATCGACGTGCTGCGGGCCACTGGCCACGGATACTCGGTCGCCGAAATCGCGGCGCAACTACACCTGGCGCCCGGCACGGTGCGCAATTACCTGTCAAACACCATGCAGAAGACCCAGACTCGTACCCGGCACGAAGCCGCTCGCTACGCCCGCGAGCATGACTGGCTGTAGGCCTACCGGCGCCTTTGCGTCAGACTTCCCTACCTGCCCCCATCTGGCGTGCTCTCCCGCTCTGGTGACCAATGGCGGCCGGGCAGACCAGCATCTAACCCGTGCGCACACCACGACTGTCCCCGTGTAGTCCACCCTCGAACATCCATCCGGTCAATCCACGGACCGCGCTAAGAAATCGAATATCGCCTCGCGAAATCCCAGGTGAGAGCAGTGGCGTCGGGTCCGACATGATCGACGAACAGTCCACTCCCTGAAGGACCCGGCCAGGCGTGTCCCATGCCCTCGACGAGATACGACTCGATGAACGACAGGCCGTCGGCAGCAGTGCGCGTGGTTTGTGTGTATGCGCGCCGACCCGAGGTTGATGGCACCACGTGAGTTTCGTCGGCCATGCGCAGGCTGTGATTGAGCATCCCGTCGTCGATCAGATCGTTCACCGCAGTCCATTGCGCGACAAGGCGATTTGCGACCGAGGCTGGAACCACCTCGTCATCGTCACCCTGAATGACGAGCATCGGCACATGTCTGGCGCGCTCCCCCATCTGGGCCCACGCCTGACGCACGGTGTACTCCGGCGGTGTGGCGTCGGGATCCTCAGGATGCACTTGATTGAGACCATATTCGCCGCCGGCGACCGACGTTACGGTCGCGAACACGTCGGGGTAGGTAACAGCGAGTATCACGGCTGTGCCCGCTCCCGATGAGGCACCAACGACATGGACCCGGCGGGGGTCGGCTCCGTAGTCGTCGATGACCTGCCGGACAACACCGGCGAGCAGGGCGGGTTCTCCACTGCCGCGGTGCTGTTCTCGCGGGTCTGTCGAGTCCCAGCAATTGACCGCGTCGCGGAACAGTCGTTGGGTCGGATAGACAACGATGAAGCCCTCACGGTCAGCCAGGCTGTTGAACTGCGTCGTGGCCTTCATCGAGTTCCAGCCGAATCCAGTCATCCCGCAGCCGTGGATCGCGATGATCACCGGAAGCTCGGCAGTCCCGTCGTAGTGCGGCGGAAGATGAACCTGGTAGCGCTGGTGATTACCGTTGCTGCTGAATACCTGGTTGCGATCGCCTGCGTGCATCGCCCATGGCATGCCAAATTGAATTGCTGCTGTGGTGGCCGCCGTCGTCATGGCTAGTGCCATCGCAATGACCAAGGTGGTTCGCCAGCACTGACGCTTCTTTGGTGGAGCAGTGCAAGCTCCCGGGCGGGGCTGCTTCTGGTCGTGAGCGCAGCGTGAAGCTCTGAACATGGTTCGGCCCTGTCGTTCGCACCGATGGCTGGCGGCGTCCCCACCTCGCTACGCACCACTCTGCCTGACAACCTGATTGCGACAGAGACCTGGTGGGCAGCCTCAACTTGGCTGCCAGCGGTTCGGGTCGATATCCAGTGCCTTACGGTCCCATCCCGCCAGATCGGCTGCCGCAGCGTAGGCGAACTCAAGGAAGTCCAACACGCACTGATCCGGATCCCGCGCCGCGCGCGCAGTTTCGTACGGAAGAAGGTACTGGCGTAGCTCGGTATCGTAGAAAGCTCCATCAGGGCGGCCAGCGAAGTCGGCGTACCCGTCCGGTTCAGGATAAGCGTAGGAGTAGAACGCCCCTTCATCTCCGCCACCGGGCCAGAATCCGCAACTGCTCAATTCATGTGAATAAGCCTCGACCATTACCCAGTCGCCGCAGTTCGGCGTACCTCCGGGATGCCGGGGTGCGAGGCGACCGGAGAATCGGCTACATGCCAAATCGAATGAACCCCAGAAGAAGTGGACCGGACTCACTTTGCCGGCGAACCGGGAGCGGAACTGCCCGATCACCCGGTCGGCTTGCACCAGTTGTTGCCAGAATGTACTGGCGGCCGACGGGTCGTAGCCTGCGTGCTGATCCTGGGCGAACGGGACAGCGGGATCGACTTCGTTGGGCCGCTCGGTGATTCGCGCGTCGATACCTAGACGGTCAAGCATTGCCATCGTTTGGTCGTGAAACTGTGCCACGGATCTGCCGCGTAAGTCCAAATGGTCGGAGCCACCATCGCTTAACCGCACTGACAGTGCATGGTCGATGAAGTCAAACTCCATGTCGAACAGCCGCGTGCCCACCGGGATCGCCGACGTCGTCAACCCTCGTGGCGAGACGTAGAGCGGTGCCTGCCACCAGTGATTGAGCAGCGGCGCGTAAGCCAACCGCACCTTGCCTACGATCTGGGTCCACATGTGCAACGTTCTGCGCGTCGCCTCCCAATCGTCAACGCGCAATGACGGCCATTCGCCGCCCGCAATGGGTTTGGGCATCTGAGTTTCATACCGATTCTTTTGTGGATTCGGCTTCGGCGTAGGGATAAACCAGTTGGCCGGAGGCGAATCTCATTGGTGACAGCACGACTTGGCCGCTTGCGCTGCGGAACTGTTCGATACCGTGGCCAGCTATGCCCTGGAACTGGACTTGCAGGACGCGTGGGCGGGTCCACTCCCCGTTGACCCCGAACTGGACGTCGCCCATCACAGTGTGAAAAGTCGCGCTCCGGGCGTATTCGGAGAGACTGGCGTCATCGACACCGCCGGTTGCTTCGATGGCTTGGGCAACCACCTGCATCTGAGCGTAAGCCAGCGGCGCCGTGTAATGGCCCAGGGGATCGACGCCGGCCTCAGCCGCCCGGCTCTGGTAGGTGGTGAGTAGCTGCTGGACACCGGGGAACATCATTGTCGGCACGGGTATCCAGTATTCGTAGTTCACGAAGCCATTGAGCAGTGGTCCGAGGGTGGTTTTCACCGTGGCGTTCTGCGGGCCGATCATCGCGCCGCCCACCAACTTCGGACGGAACCGATGCGCGCTGATAGCACGCACCAGGCCGACCGAGTCGTCCAGATAGGAACACAGAAACAGCACATCGCACCCGCTGCCGGCAACAGCATCGACGACGGGCTCAAAATCCTCGGTGTCCAACGGATAGGTGGCCTCATACACGACCTCGATGCCGTACTTCGCCGCGTTGGCCTTCGCCCCGAGAACGGGGTTACGCGAGAACTCGGCATCCGCAGACAGCAGCGCCGCGGTGGTCGACTGCGGTCGTTGTTGCTCAGCGGCGAGCGCGAAGAAACCCTCGGTGAGCGCGGCATTGGGGTCAGGTCCAGTGGGAATCATGGCGAAGTAGTTCGGGTAGCCGAGTTCGTTGTTGGCACCCAGAGCCATCAATCCGACGAAGAAGCGCTGCCTCTGGGCGATCAACGGCAGCGCCGGCTGCACCGTGTTGGTGCCGTACCCACCGACCACCAGATCTACGTTGTCCTCGTCCAACAACCGCCGGTAGAGACCGGGAACTCGCGACGCATCCGCACCATCGTCGTAGCACACCAATTCCACTGGCCGCCCCAGAAGCCCATCGCGGCTATTGATGTCCTCACACCAGATGTCGTGGGCCAGTCGTGCCGACCCGCTGTTACCTGCCACCGGGCCGGTCAACGACATGCAGTACCCGATGCGTATAGGTACCGATGTGGCGGCCACGTCAGACTCCCGCGCCGACCCGGCCGTTGAGCAGTTGCATCTCCCAAGCGAACGCGATGCCGCTGCCGCCGGCGTGCTCGACGATGACGTCGGTGAACGCGGACGCCGTCTCCTCACGCGCCCAATCACGCTGCCACTCAGACAACACCGCCAACCAGGTGATCGGCACCGCACCAGCGGCGACCATGCGGCGCACCGCCATATCGTGTGCCTCGGCCGATACCCCGCCGGAGGCGTCGGTGACGATGAAGACGTCGTATCCCTCAGCAAGGGCCTGGATCGTCGGCATCGCCAAACACACCTCGGTCCACAGGGCCGCCAGGATGAGCTGCTTGCGGCCGGTCGCCTTCACCACGTCGACAACGTTCTCGTCCTCCCAGGTGTTGATGAACGTCCGGTCGATCGGCTTCTGATCGGGAAACACATCCTGCAGCGCCTTGATCAGGTAGCCGCCGCGTTCCTCGAGGACCGTGGTCAGAATCGTCGGCACATCAAAGGCTTTCGCGCCTTTCGCCAGACCCACGACATTGTTGGCGATCTGGGTGGGTTCGTGGCTGTTCAGATTGGCGAACTGAAACGGCTGATGATCGATGAGCACGACAACGCTGTCCTGCGGACGCAGCAGTGCGTCGAGACCGGTCTTGGGCATGGGAGATTCTCCTTCAGTTAGCGCACGAAGCGCTGTGGATTGGTTCGGAACTTTCAGGCAAACGCCGCGCTCTAAACACCATTATGAATATCGTGTTTGATCTTACCCATGTGATGACGTCGTTTGTCAACCCTGTCGATCACCACTGCCGACCATATGGTCCGCACTCCAGCGGCCAATGCTGGTGTGGTGGCGTAGCGGTGTTGAGCGAGCGCTGGGGGTCCACGTCGAGATTCCCAACTGTGTTGCCGCCTAACTTGTTCAACCCTTCAGGGAGTCTGATGTATTTCAGCGCCTTGGAAGAGGCCGCGCTCCATCGGTACGTGAAGGGGCGTTGCAAGACGCCGCGACGGGCGGGCGTCTGCGATCCGGGCAGGTTGCGGAGGCTAATTGCTCGACGGTGGAGAAATATCGAGATACATCATGATGTTTAGGCCGTTCACGCTATGGTTCTGAACGATCGCCCCGCAGACGGTTCATCGTTCAGTGCCTCAGATGCAAGCAACACAAGCAGCCCCTGCGACTCAGGCAGTTGCCTCCCGCTACGGGGCCTGGCGGATGAACTGGCGTGCAACGGCTCTCACCGAAGGAGCATTGTCCAATGACGAGGGACGCCCTGCCCGAGCACCGCTGCGACAGGCGTGTCACGATCCTCACGGATATTGGCGCTGCCGCCACTGGAGTGTGTGGATCGTGCAAGCGACACTGAGAGAGAACCGCCCGTCCCGGCGCGTCGCGCACCCAGAACCACGATGAGGAACACCGAGCATGACTGATCTGATGAAAGCCGTTGTGCTCGCCCGTTTCGGTGGGGCCGATGCTTTCGAACTGCGCGACGTCTCCGTACCGCAAGTCGAACCCCGCCAGGTACGGGTGCGCGTCCATGCGACCGCCGTCAACCCGCTCGACTATCAGATCCGTCGCGGAGATTACGCAGACTACGTCCCTCTCCCGGCGATCATCGGACACGACATCTCCGGCGTGATCGAGGAAGTCGGATGGCACGTGACCGAGTTCCGCGCCGGAGATGCGGTGTACTACACGCCCCGGATCTTCGGCGGCCCCGGCTCCTACGCCGAGCAGCACGTCGCCGACGTCGACCTCGTCGGCCGGAAGCCGGAGAACCTCAGTCACCTGGAGGCGGCGAGCCTGACTCTCGTCGGCGGAACGGTCTGGGAGGCCCTGGTGACGCGAGCTCAGCTCACCGTGGGGGAGACGATCCTCATCCATGGAGGCGCGGGGGGTGTCGGCACGATCGCGATCCAGATCGCGAAGGCGATCGGCGCACGAGTGATCACCACCGCGAAAGCCGGCGACCACGAGTTCGTGCGCTCTCTTGGAGCGGATGCGGCGATCGACTTCACTTCGACGGACTACGTCGATGCCGTGGCCGAGATGACGCGAGGCAAGGGCGTCGATGTCGTCTTCGACACGATCGGTGGCGACGCGCTCACACGAAGCCCGTTGACACTCGCCGACTTCGGACGCGTCGTCAGCATCGTCGACATCGCGCAGCCGCAGAACCTCATCGAGGCGTGGGGCAAAAACGCCGCCTATCACTTCGTCTTCACACGACAGAACCGAGGAAAGCTGGACGCGCTCACCACGCTGGTCGAGCGCGGTCTCGTGAAGCCGGTCATCGGCGCGACTCTTCCGCTCGCTCGAATGGGCGAGGCTCACGAGCTCTTGGAGAACAGGCGGTCGTATGCACTCCGCGGCAAGGTCGCGATCGATGTGGCGGGCGAAACCGTTTCGCTTCCCGCTCGCATCGCGTAGCGGGAGGTCAGCTCCGCCCGGAGAAGGTGGCGCGGTACTCCGAGGGGGACACATCCAGGAGCCGGCGGAAATGCAGTCGAAGGTTCGATCCGGTTCCCAGGCCGACCTGTTCCGCGATCCGGTCGACCGACAGCCTCGTGCTCTCCAGGAGTTCGCGGGCGGTGTCGACCCGCGCCCGCAGGATCCACTGCAGCGGGGTGCTGCCGGTCTCTTCGGTGAAGCGGCGCAGGAACGTTCGGGGCGACATCCGCGCGTGTGCGGCGAGTCCGGCGATCGTGAGCTGCTGGTCGAGACGAGTCATGGCCCATTCGCGCGTCGCGGCGAGGGTTTCGCCGTGGGCTGCCGAGTTGGTCTTCGGCAGGTACTGGGCCTGGCCCCCGGCCCGGTAGGGCGCGGTGACGAGTCCTCTGGCGATCTCGTTCGCCGCGCTCACGCCGAGGTCGCGCCGAACGATGTGCAGGCACAGGTCGAGACCGGCCGCGGCCCCCGCCGAGGTGAGGATGGATCCCTCGTCGACGAAGAGCACGTTCGGCTCGACCGTGATCTGCGGATGCCGCTCCGCGAACTTCTCCGCCGCATCCCAGTGCGTCGTCGCCCGCAGGCCGTCGAGCAGGCCGGCGTCCGCGAGGGCGAATGCGCCGTAGCAGATCGACGCGATGCGCGTCCCGCGGGATGCGGCGCTCCGGAGCGCTTCGTGCACCTCCACCGGTATCGGCCGACCCGCCGGCGCGTACCCCGGGACGACGATCGTGTCCGCGTCGGCCAGTGCGTCCAGGCCCCGCGGGACCGCGTAGCCGAAGCCCCCGTGGGACGGCACCGTTCCGGCGGTGACCCCGCAGGCCGACACTTCGTAGGGGAACCCCGACTCCGGATGGAACACCTCCGCCGGGATCCCGACGTCCAGCGGGAGCGCCCCGTCGAGTACGAGAACCACCACCTGATGCGGTCGCTGCATCACCCGACTCCGATCCGGTCGACGCGTGCCGACCGCGTCATCATCCTCACACGTATGCGCAATACCGCCATCCGTGCGCATCTACGACAGGCAGCTCTGACATACGCACTCCCCTTATCGTGTCGGCAGCTTGTGCGCAGTCAGACGCTAGACCATAGGTCCCGCCGGAAAGCGGGTCAGTCGGCGAGCCCGCCGATCAGCATGTCGACCACCTGGCTCGCCAGCTCGCGAATCTCCTCACCGGTCTGGCCCTCGATCTTGCGGTACCAGACGTCGACGGCGTTCAGATTGCTGAGCAGCGTGCGGGTCGCGAGCGCTTCGTCGACCCTGCGCAGCGAACCGTCCGCGATCCCCTCGGCGATGACGCGGCGGAACATCCGCTCATAGTCACGCCTGAGCTCGTTCAGCGCCGTCAACGCGTCCCGCTGGCGCACCTTCAACGCCGTCGAATCCTGGTGTCGCACCCCCTGATGCACCACGTGGTGGTACCCCAGCTCGGTCATCAAGTTCTCCAGGTGCGCGATCGACATCGCCTCGAGCCGCTGGTGTCCAGTCCCCGGTGCCGTCGAATGCGGTTCGACCCGCTCGCGGACACGACGCATGCCGTCCTCGTACACGGCCAGGAAGATGTCGAACTTCGACCGGAAGTGGTAGTAGATCAGGCCTTTCGTCGCCCCCACCTCGTCGGCGATGTCGTCGATGGTGGTGTTCGCGAACCCGCGCGCCATGAAGGCGTCCGCCGCGGCGTCCAGTATCCGGCCCTTGACGTCCGGTTCCAGTTCGGCGCTCGCGCTCAACTCAACTCCCACTGCCGTCACGTACGTCCTCCAGCATCGCGCATGCTCCGTGACCGTGCGGACGGGCCGGCCGGCAGCGCTCACGATTGACACCTTTTGTGACCTTCGTTACGATAATACTCAGTAGTATTCCTGGTGTAGACGTTTCGCGCCACTCTCGACACGGCGATTCAGCTCTGCAACGCGCGTCCTTGGATCAACGCCGCGACAACCAGAAGGGGCCTCATGAGCATCGACTCTGCGCTCGCATCGGCAGACGAACTGCACAAGCGCGCCACCCGCAAGGCCGTGCTGCGGCTGCTCCCCGTCATGTGCGCGGTGTACTTCATGGCCTACATCGACCGCACCAACGTCGCGCTGGCCAAGACCCACCTCGAAGCCGACGTCGGCATCAGTGCCGCGGCGTTCGGTTTCGGCGCAGGCATCTTCTTCATCAGCTACGCGTTTCTCGAAATTCCGAGCAACCTGATCATGTACCGCGTCGGGCCACGCCGGTGGATCGCCCGCATCGCCGTCACCTGGGGCACCCTGTCTGCGCTGATGATGTTCGTACAGGGCGACCTGTCCTTCTACATCATGCGATTCTTGCTCGGCGCCGCCGAGGCCGGCCTCTACCCCGCCCTGATGTACATGGTCACCGTCTGGTTCGCCCAGAGCTACCGCGCCACCGTCGTCGGTTTCATCTACCTGGCGCCCACCATCGCGCTGGTCGTCGGCGGCCCCATGGGCGGAGCGCTGATGGAACTCGACAGCGCACTCGGACTGCACGGCTGGCAGTGGATGTTCCTCATCGAAGGTGCCGTCACCGTTCTGGTCGGCGTCCTGGTCTGGTTCAAGCTTCCTCAAGTACCCAGCGAGGCACACTGGTTGTCCGCCGATGAGGCGCGCATCCTCACCGAACGCGCCGTCGGCGCCCACCACGACACCGCGACCAGGATCCGTGGCAACGTCAAGAAGGCCTTCGGTCGACCCTTCGTCATCGTGGTGGCGTTGATCTACTTCTTCAACCAAATCACCAACGTGGGCATCGTTTTCAACATCCCGGCGATCGTCGAAGACCTCGACATCAGCGGCTCGTTCCTCATCGGGCTCCTGTCCGGAAGTGCGGGAATCGGCGCGACGATCGGCGTGCTGGTGGTACCCCGCCTGTTCGCCCGCTACCAGCGCGAGGCCAGCGCCGTCGGCATCCTCGCCGCCGCCACCCTGGCCACCTCGATCGCCTTCATGCTTTCCTCCAGCGCGCTGGCCCGCATCCTGCTCATCGCGATCTCGATGATCTTCGTGTTCGGCACTCTGCCGCTGTTCTGGTCGATCGCGATGGCGCGCATGTCCGGTTTGATGGCTGCGGCCAGCCTGGCGTTCATCAACACCATCGGACTCATCGGCGGGTTCGTCGGGCCATACCTGTTCGGACTGGCCGAGACCGCGACAGACAACCCGTCCGCTGGGTTCTACGTCGTCATCATCGCCTCGATCATCGGCGTCGCGCTGGCACCGGTACTCGGCCATGCCATCAAGCGCGAGGACGCGAGCACAGGCACTGCCTGATGCAAGAGCGGCTGACTGGAATCGGGGTCGCCACACTCGCCGAACCCGACATGCTCATCGAAGTGGAAGCCACCGCTGTCATCGACTGACCCCAGCTGTCCCCGCGGTTCCGGCTGGCCACTATGTGAAGTGCCCGCCTATGCGCGACAACGTCGCTCGATTGTCGCGCGCCTCGATGTTGTCGCTAATAGCCGGGCAAAAGGCACATCGCTTCCGTCGAGAGACGGGTGGGGCGCATGTGACCAACCAACAGCCCGAAACGCCCTACTAGCCGACCAACGCCGCCGCGTGAAGCGACAACACCAGCGCCGGCCTCGGATACCGCAGAGACGCACACGCCTCCTCCGCCGCCAACTGCAACCCGAGGACACCTCGCCGCAGCTCCCCCGAATCCGCGTCACCCCGGCCGTACCCCGACAGACACACCCGCGTCAGGATCACCCCGTGCATGCGGCGCAACCGCGCCATCTGAGAAATCATCCTGCGCACCGCCTCCCCCGCCTCGGCCTCGCCACCAGAGACGCTGCACCGCAACCCCACCACGTCCAGCCTCCCCATCGACATCACCGACGCCGCCAGCCGCTCACCCGTCCGCTCGGTGACGTCCACCACCACCCGGTGCGACGACGCCCGACCCGCCAGCAACATCACGTCCGACCACCCGCCGAGCACGAACCGCCCCACCCCCGCGGCCACCGCCCCCTCGACCGTCTCGACATCACCGCACTGCGCCGCCACCCGAGACGCCGGCAAGCCCGCGTCGAGCGTCAGCTGCAACTCCGACGCGCTCGACACGTCCACACCCAGCCCCCGCCGTCGCACCCACTCCGCCACCGAAGCCGTCGTCAACAACTCGGCGGGGACGTGCAGCGGCGTCCCCCGTAACGCCCGGTGGCACACGGCGTGGCGCGGCATGGACTGCGAACGGCGAAAATGAATCATGCCCCCGATGGTGTCGGCGCCACCTCCCGCCAACCTGGACAAACGCTGGGACCCTCCGGCCAATGCGAACACCCGGTGGATGATGAACCAGTGACGGTGGCCAACGGCCCGAAACGCGGGGAGCTGCGCATCTACCTGGGTGCGGCACCCGGCGTCGGCAAGACCTACGCGATGCTCGGCGAAGCACACCGACGGCTGGCGCGCGGCACCGACCTGGTGGCCGCCGTCGTCGAGACCCACGGCCGCGCCAACACCGCCGAACTGCTCGCGGGCATCGAGGTGATCCCCCCGCGCTACCTCACCTACCGCGGCGGCCGCTTCCCCGAACTCGACGTCGACGCGGTCCTCGCCCGCCGCCCGGAGGTCGCCCTCGTCGACGAGCTGGCGCACACCAACATCCCCGGCAGCCGCAACGCCAAGCGCTGGCAGGACGTCGAAGAGATGCTGGCCGCAGGCATCACGGTGGTCTCGACGGTCAATGTGCAGCACCTGGAAAGCCTCAACGACGTCGTCGCCCAGATCACCGGGATCGAACAGCTCGAGACGGTGCCCGACGAAGTCGTCCGCTCCGCCGATCAGGTGGAGCTGGTCGACATCACACCGGAGGCGTTGCGCCGCAGGCTGTCTCACGGCAACGTCTACGCCCCCGAACGCATCGACGCGGCGCTGTCCAACTACTTCCGACGTGGAAACCTCACCGCACTGCGCGAACTCGCGCTGCTGTGGCTGGCCGACCAGGTCGACGCCGCACTGGCCAAATACCGCGCCGACAACCGGATCACCGACACCTGGGAGGCCCGTGAGCGCGTCGTCGTCGCGGTCACCGGCGGACCCGAATCCGAGACGCTGGTGCGACGCGCTTCCCGCATCGCGTCGAAGTCGAGCGCCGAATTGATGGTCGTGCACGTGGTGCGCGGCGACGGCCTGACCGGCGTCTCGGCACCGGAGATGGGCAGGGTCCGCGAGCTCGCGGCCAGCCTCGGCGCGACGCTGCACACCGTCACCGGTGACGACGTGCCTACCGCCCTGCTCGATTTCGCGCGCGAACGCAACGCCACCCAGCTGGTGATCGGCACGTCGCGTCGGTCCCGCTGGGCCCGCATCTTCGACGAGGGCATCGGCGCGGCGGTGGTCCAGCGGTCGGAGAAGATCGACGTCCACATGGTCACCCATGACGAGGCGCACCGAGGCTCAACGGCGAAGCCCCGCTTCCGACATGCGACGTCGTGGCTGGCCGCGGTGGTCGTCCCCGCCGCGATCTGCGCGCTGACCGTCCTGCTCCTCGACCCGATGCTCGGGGTGGCCGGCGAGAGCGCGCTGTTCTTCGTCGGCGTGCTGCTCGTCGCGCTGCTCGGCGGCGTGGCACCCGCGGCGCTGTCCGCCGTCCTGTCCGGTCTTCTGCTCAACTATTTCCTCGTCAGCCCGCGGCATACGTTCACCATCTCCGAACCCGACAGCGCACTGACCATCGTGGTGCTGCTCGCCGTCGCCGTCGCGGTCGCCGCCCTGGTGGACAGTGCCGCCAACCGACGCCGCGAAGCCGGCCACGCCTCGCGGGAGGCCGAACTGCTCGCGCTGTTCGCCGGATCGGTCCTGCGCGGCGGCGATCTCACGGTGCTACTGGAGCGGGTTCGCGAAACCTACGCCCAGCGCGCGGTCAGCCTGGTGCGCGAGAATTCGGGAATCGTTGCGTGCGTGGGTGCGGATCCGTGCGTCGACATCGCCACCGCGGACACCGCCATCGAAGTCGGGGACGACGAGTTCTGGTTGCTGCTGGCCGGCCGCAAGCTGGCCGCGCGTGACCGCCGTGTGCTCGCGGCGGTCGCCGGGCAGGCCGCCGGGCTGGTCCGGCAACGCGAGCTCATCGAGGAGGCCGGGCGGGCAGAGGCCATCACCCGCGCCGACGAGCTGCGCCGGTCACTGCTCTCGGCGGTCAGCCACGACCTGCGCACCCCCTTGGCCGCGGCGAAGGCCGCGGTGTCCAGCCTGCGCACCGACGAGGTCACCTTCTCCGCCGACGACAGAGCCGAACTGCTGGCCACCGTCGAAGAGTCGGTCGACCAGCTGACCGCTCTGGTCGCCAACCTGCTCGACTCCTCGCGCCTGGCCGCCGGAGTGGTACGCCCGCAACTGCGCCCGGTGTACCTCGAGGAGACGGTGCAGCGCGCACTGCTCGGAATCAGCCGCGGCTCAACGGGTTCCGGTCACGATCAGATCGACCGCGTGGACGTCGACGTCGACGGTTGCGTGGTGGCCGCGGACAGCGGTCTGCTCGAACGCGCTCTGGCCAACCTGATCGACAACGCCCTGCGCTATGCGCCCGGCCGACCAGTGCGCGTCACCGCGGGACGCGTCGGCGACCGGGTGCTGATCGCCGTCGCCGATACGGGACCCGGCATCCCTTCCGGTGCGCAGGACCAGGTGTTCGGCGCCTTCCAGCGCCTCGGTGATCAAGACACCACCATCGGCGTCGGACTCGGGCTGTCGGTCGCACGCGGATTCGTCGAGGCGATGGGCGGTACCGTCACCGCGGGCGACACCCCGGGTGGGGGCCTGACGGTCGAGATCGACCTCCCCGCACCGCAGGAGGCCGTCGCATGACCCGGGTGCTCGTCGTCGACGACGAACCACAGATCCTGCGGGCATTGCGGATCAACCTGTCGGTCCGCGGCTACGACGTCACCACCGCCGCCACCGGCGCCGAGGCGCTGCGCTCCGCGGCCGACCACAGACCCGACGTCATTGTGCTGGACCTCGGCCTTCCGGACATCTCGGGTATCGAGGTGCTCGCCGGGCTGCGCGGCTGGTTGTCGGCACCCGTCATCGTGCTGTCCGCCCGCACCGACTCCGCCGACAAGGTCGAAGCACTGGACGCCGGCGCCGACGACTACGTCACCAAACCCTTTGGCATGGACGAACTCCTGGCCCGGCTGCGGGCTGCCGTGCGCCGCGCCACAGCGGCGTCCGACGGCGACGAACCCGTCGTCGAGACCGCCTCGTTCACCGTCGACCTCGCGGCCAAGCGGGTGACCAAGCACGGCGCGGAAGTCCATCTCACCCCGACCGAGTGGGGCATGCTCGAGATGCTGGTGCGCCACCGCGGCAAACTCGTCGGGCGTGACGAGTTGCTCAAAGAGGTATGGGGCCCGGCATACGCGAAGGAAACGCACTATCTGCGCGTCTATCTGGCTCAGCTGCGCCGCAAACTCGAAGACGACCCATCGCGCCCCGTGCACCTGCTCACCGAAGCCGGGATGGGGTACCGGTTCCAGCAGTGACCCCCTAGCGAGCAGACGCGAAATCACCGTTTTGGCACAGATTTCGGGGGACTTTGCGTCTGCTCGCGCACGGGGTCGGTATACCGTGCCGATATGAGCGGCTATCGCGACCTGTTCACGGCCAGCATCGAAGATCCCCAGAAGTTCTGGGCGGACGCCGCCACCGCGGTCACCTGGATCCGCGAGCCGACCCGCATCCTCGACGACACCAATCCGCCGTTCTACCGCTGGTTCCCCGACGGGGAGCTGAACACCTGCGCCAACGCCCTGGACCGCCATGTCGACGACGGTCGCGGCGACCAGGCCGCGCTCATCTACGACTCCCCGGTCACCGGCAGCAAGCGCACCTACACCTACCGCGAGTTGCTCGACGAAACCGCGCGGTTCGCCGGCGCGCTGCGTGGGCTGGGCGTCGAGAAGGGCGACCGCGTCGTCATCTACCTGCCGATGGTGCCCGAGGCGCTGATCGCGATGCTGGCGTGCGCGCGGCTGGGCGCGGTGCACTCCGTGGTGTTTGGCGGATTCGCCGCCCACGAACTCGCCGCCCGCATCGACGACGCCCGCCCGACCGTGGTCGTATCCGCGTCCTGCGGCGTCGAACCCACGCGCACCGTCGAATACAAGCCGATGATCGACGCCGCGCTCGACATGGCCGAGCACCCACCCGCCGCGTGCGTGATCCTGCAGCGCGACCACCACCGCTGCGAGCTCACCGGGGGCCGCGACCACGACTGGGCCGAACTGGTCGCGGGGGCCGATCCCGTCGACCCGGTGCCGGTGGCCGCCACCGACCCGCTCTACGTCCTCTACACCTCGGGCACCACCGGTAAGCCGAAGGGCATCGTCCGCGACAACGGCGGTCACGCGGTCGCCCTGCTGTGGAGCATGCGCCACATCTACGACACCCAACCCGGCGACGTCTACTGGGCCGCCTCGGATGTCGGCTGGGTGGTCGGCCACTCCTACATCGTCTACGCGCCGTTGTTCCTCGGTGCGACAACCGTTCTCTACGAAGGCAAACCGGTCGGCACGCCCGATGCGGGCGCGTTCTGGCGGGTCGCCTCCGAGTACGGCGTCAAAGCGTTGTTCACCGCGCCGACGGCGATCCGCGCGATCAAGAAGGAGGATCCGCAGGGCCGCGAACTCGCCCGGTACGACCTGTCGAAGCTCGAATACCTCTTCCAGGCCGGTGAACGGCTCGACCCCGGCACGTACCAGTGGGCGTCGGACAGGCTCGGCATTCCGATCATCGATCACTGGTGGCAGACCGAGACCGGGTGGGCGATCGCCGCCGACCCGATGGGCGTCGAACAGATGCCCGTCAAACCAGGCTCCGCGACGGTGCCGATGCCCGGTTACGACGTCCGGATCCTGCGGTCGGACCGCTCGGAATGCAATCCGAACGAAGAGGGCGCGATCTGCGTGAAGTTGCCGCTGCCGCCCGGCACGCTACCGACGCTCTGGGGTGACGACGACCGCTACGTCGCCTCTTATCTGCGGGCGTTCGACGGGTACTACCTGACCGGCGACGGTGGTTACATCGACGAGGACGGCTATCTGTTCGTGATGGGCCGCACCGACGACGTGATCAACGTGGCCGGGCACCGCTTGTCGACGGGCTCGATAGAGGCGGTGCTCGCCGCACACCCCGCGGTCGCCGAATGCGCGGTGATCGGGGTGGCCGACGAGATCAAGGGGCAGGTGCCGCGTGGCTTCGTGGTCCTCAAGACCGGCGCCGACGCCGAGGGGATCGAAGCGCAACTGGTCGCGGCCGTGCGCGACAACATCGGCGCGGTCGCGGCGCTCAGACGGGTCGATGTGGTCCCGGCGCTCCCGAAGACCCGCTCGGGCAAGATCCTGCGCAAGACGATGCGCGGTATCGCCGAAGGCCGTGACGAACCGCTGCCCTCGACCATCGAGGACCCGTCGGTGCTCGACAAGCTGCATCCGGTGTTGCGCTCGGGCGGCTGACTTCGGCGCGGCCATTATTTGTCGGTGGTTCGAACTAGTGTTCGATGCATGGATGGGGAGTTCAGCACCGCGGTCGATCGCCTGTTGGCGGCCGTCACGGAGATGCAGGCCGCCTCCATCAACGACCTGACCCATCCGCAGATCGTCGGGGAGTTGGATCGGATCAAGCAGGCGGTGTGGGCGGTGCCCAGCGTGGAGCACCGGTTGACCGCGCGGCTGGTCGAGGAAGCCAATCCGCATGACCTGGGTGGGACCTCGCTGCGCGATGTGCTGGCCAACCACCTGCGGATCACCGCCAAAGACGCCACACAACGGCTCACCGACGCCACCCAGCTGGGGCCGCGGGTCACCCTCACCGGGCAACGCGTGCGCACCGACCTGGCCCACACCGCCGCCGCGGTCGCGCGCGGGCAGATCAGCCGCGAGCATGTCGAGGTCATCCAGGACTTCGTCAAGAAACTCCCCGTCTGGGTGTCCTTCGCCCGCCGCGACGACTACGAACACACCCTCGTCGGCCACGCGAAGGAGTTGCGACCCGACCAGCTCAAGAAGGCCGCCAAAGCCCTGCTGGACTTCATCGACCAGGACGGCACCGAACCCGACTACGCAACTCAGCAGCGGCGCCGCAGCCTGAAAATGGGTCGCCAGCAAGCCGATGGGATGAGCCGCGTCGAGGGCTACATCGACGCCGAAACCCGCGCCCTATGGGATGTGGCGGCCGCCAAACACGCCGCGCCCGGGGTCAACCTGCCCCACGACGACACCCACACCGGACGCGATGACCGCACCCCCGAACAACGCCACCACGACGCGCTGAAACGGGTCCTGCGTGACACCGTGGAATCCGGGACCCTCGGTCAGGTCGCCGGGGTGCCCGCCACCATCGTCGCCACCACCACCGTCAACGAACTCGAACGTGCGGCGGGGTGGGCCGACACCGGCGGCGGTAACAAACTCCCCATCCGGGATTTGATCCGGATGGCCGCACGCTCCCGGCACTACCTGGCGGTGTTCGACGACCACACCGAAGAAATCCTCTACCTCGGCCGCGCCCGCCGCAACGCCACCACCGCTCAGAGATTGGCCCTGTTCGCACGGGATCGCGGATGCACCCACCCCCACTGCACCGTGCCGTTCTACTGGACCGAAGCCCACCACACCCACGACCACGCCAAAGGCGGGCGCACCGACATCCCCGACCTCACCCTGGCCTGCCAACCCGGCAACCTCATGGTCGAGAAAACCGGATACACCACCGAACGCCCCGGCAACGGCCGCACCCACTGGATCCCACCCAAACACCTCGACACCGGCCAACCCCGAGTCAATAACTACTTCCACCCACAGCGCTACCTCACCGACCACAAAGACCAGGACGGCGAGCCCGAATAACCGTCGCTGACCAGCTATGCACCGGGCCGGTGGGATGAGCGCGCGTTTGCACCCACCCTGCCCGGGTACGTGTGCTGTCGTCCATCCAGGAAAAGGAGTGACCATGGCATACAACGATTCTGCGCGGTCCGGCGGAGTGATGGGGAGATACGCGACCTCGCTACAGAAGGCGGCGGCCGCAGTGGGCGTCGTGTTCCTGCTCGTGGGCATCCTCGGTTTCATCCCGGGGATCACGACGAACTACGACACCATGACGTTCGCCGGCCACCATTCTGAGGCAGCCCTGCTCGGAATCTTCAACGTGTCGATCCTGCACAACCTCGTGCACCTGCTGTTCGGCGTGGCCGGCGTCCTGATGGCCCGCACCTGGAATGGCGCGCGCACCTACCTCATCGGCGGCGGCGTCATCTATCTGGTGCTCTTCATCTACGGCATGCTGATCGACCACAACAGCAGCGCGAACTTCGTGCCGGTCAACAACGCCGACAACTGGCTGCACCTCGTGCTCTCACTCGCCATGATCGGACTCGGCGTCGTACTGAGCCGTCGCGACACCGCCCACGCCACCGGTCGCACGCCTCCGGCGACCCGCTGACCGACGCAGCGATACCCGGGCCGCCCCGGTTGAACAATGGGCCGCCCGGGTATTGATTCTGTGCAGGTCAAGGGAGGCAAGCGATGGTGAAGAGGCCCACATTGATGGCCGTCCAGGGTGCGGCGCTGTTCGTCGGTACCGGCTATCTCCTGCTCGGCGCCCTGGGCTTCCTACCGGGCGTCACCACCAACTACGACTCGCTGCGGTGGGCCGGCCACGACTCCGACGCATTGCTGTTCGGAGTGTTTGCCGTCTCAGGTTTGCACAACCTCGTCCACCTGGCGCTCGGGGCGGCCGGAATGTTCTGCGCCCGCACGTATGCCGCATCGCGCGCGTATCTGCTCGCCGGCGGGATCACGCTGCTCGGCATGTGGATCTACCGTGCGGCATCGGGGCACCGCGGTGTCGCCGAACTGTTCCCGCTCAACCCCGCGGACAACTGGCTGCACCTCGCCCTCGGTGTCGTGATGGTCATACTGGCCCTGACCCTTGCCGCGCAACATGATCCGACGAAGCCCCGTTCGCGCGCAAGCGCAAGGGCACGCGCCAAATCGCGCGCAAAATCCGGCGCCTGATTCCTGGCGCGAGCAGACGTAAAGCTGTCCAGAATTCGTCGAAATGGGGCAGCTTTGCGTCTGCTCGCGCAGGGGAGTCGGGCACCCTATTCAGGTGATGGACAGCGCGATACCGTCGAGGATGTCGTGCTCGCTGACCACCAGCTCGTCGATGCCGGCCCGCTCACCGAGTAGGCGCGCCAACTCCTCGACGATGATCGCCCCTCCGCCGATCACGTCGACGCGGCCCTCGTGCATCGGCCCGAGCGCCGCACGCTGCTGACGGGTCATCGCGATGAGATCGTCACACACCTCGAGCAATGCGTGAAATCCTGTGTGCGACAGGTGGATTGCGTCGGGGTCGTAGGTCGTCATCTGATGCGCCAGCGCTGCCAGCGTCGTCATCGTGCCCGCCACCCCGACCCACGTGTGCGCACTCTGCACCGGCACGTGACTCAGTGCCTCGTCGAGCGCCGTGCGGATGACCGCCCGTGCGGCGTCGACCTCCTCGACGGTCGGCGGATCTGAATGCAGGCACCGTTCGGTCAACCGCACGCAGCCGATGTCGGCCGAAAAGCTGGCCTGCACACCGTCTCCGGGCGCACCCGAACCGACCACCACCTCCGTCGACCCGCCTCCGAGATCGACCACCACGAACGGTCCGGCCGCCGGATCGAGGTCGCCGACCGCGCCGCGGAACGACAACTCGGCTTCCTCGGTGCCGGTGATGACCTCCGCGACCGCCCCATCGACCACCGCGCCCAACACCTCGGCGGTCATCTGGAAGAACTCGTCACGGTTGGAGACGTCACGGGCGGCCGACGTCGCCACCATCCGGACCCTGCCCACCTCGAAGGTCCGCATCAGCTCCGCGTAGTCGACCAGCGCGGCGCGGGTGCGGGCCAGAGCGTCCGGCGCGAATTCACCGGTGGCGTCCACACCTTGGCCCAGCCGCACGATGCGCATCTCGCGGTGCACGTCGGTCAGCCGGCCGTCGGCCTCGTCGGCGATCAGCAACCGGATCGAATTGGTCCCACAGTCGACCGCCGCCACCCTAACCACGCGTTCTCCATATCTTCGGGTCCACGATCCCCCGCATACCCGGTTCGGCGGCCAGGATCGCCAACGCCTCGTCACCGAACGGATTCACCCCCGGTCCCTTCGCGAGCGAGTGGGCGATCATCACGTGCAGACACTTCACCCGGTCGGGCATACCGCCACCGGTGAACGTCGTGCCCAGCGGTTCGATCGCATCGCGTTCGGCCAGATACGACTCGTGCGCCCGCCGGTACGCGTCGGCCAAATCGGTGTCCTGCGAGAGCCTTTCGGTCATCTCCCGCATCAGGCCTTCGGATTCCAGGCGGCTCGCCGCCGCGGTCAGCGCCGGATGGGTGAGGTAGTACAGCGTCGGGAACGGGGTGCCGTCGGGCAGCCGCGGCGCGGTCTTGACGACGCCGGGCTCACCGTTGGGACAGCGGTAGGCGATCTCCAGGACACCACGCGGCTCACGGCCCAACTGCTGCGCGACGGCGTCCAGATCGGTGCGCTCAACCACCGGGCGGCGGGGGCGGAGCGGGCGGAGGCGGTGGCCCCGGCGGGACGGCGGGCGTGGCCCCGTGGGGCTCGTCGGCGATGGTGTGCCACAGCGAGGTGTACCAGGGCTGTCCGGACGGGGCGGTCGGCTGTTCGGCGGCCGGACCGCCGCCGGGCACCACCGCCCCGGGCGGCAGCTGCACCTGGAACGGGATGTCGCCGGGCATCACGAAACCCAGCCGCTCGCGCGCCTGCGCGGCGACGAACACCGGGTCGGCCAGCTTCACCTTCTGCTGCTCGAGTTCGGTGATCTGCTCACGCAACTGCTCCTCGGTGGCCTTGAGTTGCTTCATCTCGGTGCGCTGCGAGAAATACGTCCGCACCGGCCCGGCGATCGTCAGCGTGAGCACACACACCACCGCGGCCAGGATCGCCGCGCGGCGCGCCGCCGAACCGAACCGCTGCTCGGACTGCTCCTCGGCGAGCTGTTCGGCCCGCCGCACGATCGCGTGGCCGACCGATTCGGTGTCCTGCTGTTCGGACTGCGGCCGGGCCTCGATGGCGCGCGGCTCACGGCGTGCGGTGGACGTGCCCTTCGGGCGGCCCCGATCCGCGCCGCCGGGCTTACCCGGCTTCCCCGGCCTGGAGGCCGGGGATCGACGCTTGGGATCGGGCCGCTTCGATTCGGGCACGAGCTATTTGGTCTCCAGGGCGAACCGCGGGAAGGCCAGGTCACCGGCGTAGCGGGCAGCGTCGCCGAGGGTCTCCTCGATGCGCAGCAACTGGTTGTACTTCGCGACACGCTCACTGCGGGCGGGCGCACCGGTCTTGATCTGGCCGCTGCCTACGGCGACGGCGAGGTCGGCGATCGTGGTGTCCTCGGTCTCGCCGCTGCGGTGGCTCATCATCGTGCGGTAGCCGCTGTTGTGGGCCAGCGCGACCGCGTCGAGCGTCTCGGTGAGTGTGCCGATCTGGTTGACCTTGACCAGCAGCGCGTTGGCCGCGCCCCGCTCGATGCCCTCCTCCAGCCGCTCCGGGTTGGTGACGAACAGGTCGTCGCCGACGATCTGCACCCGGTCGCCGATCAGGTTGGTCAGCGCCACCCAGCCGTCCCAATCGTCCTCGGACAGCGGATCCTCGATCGACACCAGCGGGTACGCGTCGAGCAGGCTCGCGTAGAACTCGGCCATCTGCTCGGCGGTGCGGGTCTCCTTCTCGAAGCTGTAGCCGGTGCCCTCGGTGTGGAACTCGGTGGCCGCGACATCGAGGGCCAGCGTCACGTCGGTGCCCAGCGTGAAGCCGGCGGCGTCGATCGCCGTCGAGATCAGGTCCAATGCGGCCTTGGTGCCCGCCACGTCCGGCGCGAAACCGCCCTCGTCGCCCAGACCGGTGGCCAGGCCCTGCTTCTTGAGCACCGACTTGAGCGAGTGGTACACCTCGGCGCCCCAGCGCAGCGCCTCCTTGAACGACGGGGCGCCGATCGGGGCGACCATGAACTCCTGGACGTCGACGCCGGTGTCCGCGTGCGCGCCGCCGTTGAGGATGTTCATCATCGGCACCGGCAGGATGTGGGCGTTCGGGCCGCCGAGGTAGCGGAACAGCGGCAGGCCGGCCGATTCGGCCGCGGCCTTCGACACCGCCAGGGACACCCCGAGGATCGCGTTGGCGCCCAGCCGGGACTTGTCGGGGGTGCCGTCGAGGTCGAGCAGGGCCTGGTCGATCAGCCGCTGATCGTCGGCGCTCATCCCGATCACCGCGGGCGCGATCTCGTCGAGCACGCTCTGCACGGCCTTGTCGACGCCCTTGCCGCCGTACCGGGAGCCGCCGTCGCGCAGTTCGACGGCCTCGTGTTCACCGGTCGACGCGCCCGAGGGGACCGCCGCGCGGGCGAAGGTCCCGTCGGTCAGTACCAACTCGACCTCGACCGTCGGGTTGCCACGGGAGTCGAGGATCTCGCGGGCTCCGACCTGCTCGATGATGGGCACTGGCGTCTCCTTGAAGGTGCTCGGCGGCGTGGGCTGGCGTTGGTCTCCGATTGTCTACGGAGTGCGCCCATCAGCCTAGATGCTGCGGCCGCCGGGGGCGCCACCAGGAGTTACAGGCGCAGGAGTCACAGGCGGCGGCCCTCGGCGTAGGCGGTGGCCCAGTCCCGCACGGTGCGGGCGTACTGCTCGGAGTAGTTGTAGGCCCGCAACCCGTTCATCCAGCCGCGGGGGGTGGACAGATCCTTGCCGGTGTAGCAGAGATAGCCGGCCGAGGACAGCGCGGCGTCGTCGATGTTGTCCGGGTCGACCTTGCCGTCGCCGTTGGCATCCACGCCGTACAGCCGCCACGTCTCCGGGATGAATTGCATCGGCCCCATCGCGCGGTCCAGCTCGTCGTCCCCGTCGAGCTCACCGGCATCGGTGTCGCCGATCTTGAGGTTGCCGCTCGAACCGTCCAGCCGCATCCCGCGGATCGGCGGGGTGACCTCGCCGTTGGCCGCGACCATCGCGCCGCGGTAGTTGCCGTGGTGGCTTTCCACCATCCCGATCCCGGCCAGCGTCGTCCAGGTCAGGTGGCAGTCCGGGTTCTCCACTTCGGCGACCCGCGCCGCGTAGGCGTACGCCTCGAGCGCGGTCACCGGGATGCCCAGTTGCGGCGCCCGCTCCGCGGCCCATTCGTGCAGCGCATCGGCCGCCCGGCCGCCGGCGTAGGTGTCGACGGCGGGGACGGGATCTCCGGCCGGCGGCGGAACGCCTTCAGGGATGGGTGTGCCCAGCTGCCACGAGCAACTTGAGGCCATCAGCAGGGCCGTGGCTCCTACCACCGCGATACCCCGCAGCCAACGAACTGGCGACACCGGACTCCCTAAACCCCTTCGGTCTCTCCATAGTTCCATGCGCCGACGCGGGGGTGGCAACCTCACGCCGCGGTGAACCCCTCAAATCCGGGTATCCGTGCTGTTAAGGTGAGCCACACCTTGCTATGGCAAGCCAATGCTGAATTGGCGAGGTAGATCGAGCGAGGATGCGTCCATGACCGCTGTTGAGACCCTGTCGACCAGCGTCAATGCCGCGTCACCCAATCTCACCTCCCAGCTTCTCGGAAGCGGCCTGATCGGCCTGAGGGAGGGCCTGGAAGCCGCGATCGTCGTCACGATCCTCGTCGCATTCCTGGTCAAATCCGATCGCCGCGACGCGCTCAAATGGGTGTGGATCGGTGTCGGCACGGCGGTCGCGATGACCGTCGTGGTCTTCCTGGCGATCCAGTTCAGCGCCTACACGATCACCGGCCTGGGTGCGGAGGCGATCGCGGGTATCGCCTCGCTGGTGGCCGTCGCGATCGTCACCACGATGGTGCTGTGGATGAAGTCGGCCGCCGCGGGCCTGTCCGGCGAACTGCGCACCAACATGAGCAAGGCCCTGGAGACCGGTGCGCTCGCCGTGACCGCCCTGGCGTTCCTCGCCGTCGGCCGCGAAGGTGTGGAGACGGCGCTGTTCATGGTCGGTTACGCGGAGGCCGAGACCGCATGGCCGCTGGTCGGGCTGATCGTGGGAGTGCTGATCGCCGTCGCGATCGCCTACGGCATGTACGCCGGTGCGATCCGCATCGACCTCGGGAAGTTCTTCACATACACCGGCGTGTTCCTCATCGTCGTGGCCGCCGGGATCCTCTCCTACGGCATCGGGGCGCTGCAGACCGTCGGCTGGCTGCCGGGCCTGACCGCGCGCGCCTTCGACATCAGCTCCTGGTTCAACTGGTCGTCCTGGTACGGCGAGGTCATCCAGGGCATCTTCAACATCACGCCCACCCCGACCGTGCTGCAACTCGTGGCGTGGTCGGCCTACCTGGTCGTGGTGCTGTTCGTCTTCCTCCGGCCGTCCCGTGCGCGCGCCGCGCGCCCCGGCACCCCGTCACCGAGTCCCGCCACCGAAAGGTCCACCACGTGAACGTCTTCCCAGCCGCCAGGGTCGGTATCGCCACCACCGCCGCCCTGCTCACCGGGCTCTCGCTGACCAGCTGCCAGGCCAAGGACCAGGGTGGCGAGGGCGGCGCAGAGGCGCCGGGCGAGATCACCGTCGCCGCCACCGACGACGGCTGCGAGCTGTCGGGCACCGAGGCCGGCACCGGTCCGAGCACCTTCGTGGTGACCAACAACGGCAGCAAGGTCACCGAGTTCTACGTCTACAGCGAGGGCGACCGGGTGATGGGCGAGGTGGAGAACATCTCCCCCGGGCTGCAGCGCAAACTCATCGTCCAGCTCTCCGAGCCCGGTACCTATCAGACGTCCTGCCGTCCCGGCATGGTCGGCGACGGCATCCGCGGCGATTTCACCGTCACCGGTGAGGCCAAGCAGGTCGACACCGAAGGCAAGTTCAAAGAGGCCGCCGACAACTACAAGCGCTACGTGAACAGCCAGGCCGAGGCGCTGGTGCCCGCCGTCGACGCGTTCGTCGCCGCGATCAAGGCCGGCGACATCGCATCGGCCAAGGCGCAATTCGGGCCGACGCGGACGTACTTCGAGCGCATCGAGCCCGTCGCCGAGTCGTTCCCCAACGACCTCGACCCGCGGATCGACCTGCGTGAGGCGGACCTGGAGCCCGGTCAGAAGTGGACTGGCTTCCACCGGCTCGAGAAGGATCTGTGGGTGACCGGCCCGCAGCCCGACACCAACGCGATCGCCGATCAGCTGGTCGCCGACGTCAAGGAACTCAACGACGGCGTCAAGGCGCCCGACTACACCATCGACTCCACCCAGATCGCCGGTGGCGCACAGGGTCTGCTCGACGAGATCTCGATCAGCAAGATCACCGGTGAAGAGGACATCTTCAGCCACACCGACCTGTGGGACTTCAACGCCAACCTGCAGGGTTCGCAGACCGCCGTCGCCTCCGTCCGGCCGATCCTCGACGAGCGCGACGCCGAGCTGGGCAAGCGGGTGGACCAGCGCTTCGAGGACGTCGAGGCACTGCTCGAGCGCTACCGCGAGGGCGACGGGTTCGTGTCCTACGACAAGGTCACCGAGCCGCAGCGCCAGGAGTTGTCCCGCGCGATCGACGCGCTGAGCAAGGAAGTCAGCCAGGTGCAAGGTGTCATCGCTCCCCAATAAGACCCCCAGTAGCGACCCTGATGACCGGGACGCCGCCCCCGCCACCGGGATCTCCCGGCGGACGCTGTTCGGTGCAGCGGGGGTCGGCGCCGCGGTAGTCGGTGCGGCCAGCGCGGGAGCGCTGGCCGGCCGTGCTTCTGCCGCGTCGGCGACGTCCGACCACCTGACCACGGCCGTGCCGTTCCGGGGCGAGTACCAGGCCGGCATCGTCACCGAATCGCAGGACCGCCTGCACTTCGCGGCGTTCGACGTCACCACCGACAACCGTGACGACCTCATCGCGCTGCTGAAGGAGTGGACCGCGATGGCCGAACGGATGGCCACCGGCGGGGAGGCGTTCGCCGACGGCGCCGTCGGCGGCAACCCTTACGCACCGCCGTCGGATACCGGTGAGGCGCTGGGGCTTCCGCCGTCGCAGCTGACGCTCACCATCGGGTTCGGACCGTCGTTCTTCGAGAAGGACGGCACGGACCGCTTCGGCATCGCCGGTCAGCGGCCCGAGCCGTTGCAGAACCTGCCCAAGTTCCCGAACGAGACGCTGGACCCCGCCAAGTGTGGCGGCGACATCTGCGTGCAGGCGTGCGCCAACGACCCGCAGGTCGCCGTGCACGCGATCCGCAACCTCGCGCGCGTCGGGTTCGGCACCGTCGCCATCCGCTGGACCCAACTCGGGTTCGGGCGCACGTCGTCGACCACCCAGGGGCAGACCACCGCGCGAAACCTGTTCGGCTTCAAGGACGGAACGCGCAACATCAAGGCGGAGGAGACCGAGAAGGTCGACCGCGACGTGTGGGTGAACCCGGGCGACGGACCGGACTGGATGACCGGAGGCAGTTACCTGGTCACCCGGCGGATCAGGATGCGCATCGAGAACTGGGACCGCACCACCCTGCAGGAGCAGGAGCGCGTGATCGGCCGCGAAAAGGGCAGCGGTGCGCCGATCGGCTTCACCGACGAGTTCGCGCCGCTCGATCTGACCCTGAAGGACAAGGACGACGAACCGCTGATCGATCCGGCCGCGCACGTGCGACTGGCGTCGGCCGAACACCTGGGTGGCGTCGAATTGCTCAGGCGCAGTTACAACTTCACCGACGGTTCGGACGGCTTCGGACACCTCGACGCCGGGTTGTTCTTCATCGCGTTCATGCGCGACCCACGGACGCAGTTCATCCCGATGCAGGCCGAACTGGCTCGCCGCGACCTGCTCAACGAATACATCACCCACACCGGCAGCGCGCTGTTCGCCTGCCCGCCGGGAGTGCGTGACGGTGACACGTCGGCGTATTGGGGTTCGACACTGTTCCGGTGAGTCGCCCCAGACGCTAGGGCTGTTCTGCCGGCCAGTGCGCCCGCCACTCCTCCTCGGTGATCCGGGTCAGCGGTGCGCTGTCGAGTTGCTCCGGCACGTCTGAACCACGGCGCGCGGCCGCGACCGCGTGCTCGACGCTACGCACCGTGTCCATGAACTCCAGAACCGCTGTGCGCAAGGCGTTCTCGGCGTCGAAGTCCGCCGAGACGGTGACGGTGGTGAGCTCGGCGGGGATCAGATCGGCGGGCAGACCCGCCGTGGCGACGCGTGCGAGCACCTTCTGCGCGAGCGCCAACGCAGGCTGGCCCGTCGGCACGTCGTCCATCACCGAATCGCGCGTCTTCTCCAGCGCCTTGCGCTCCTCCCACTGCGCCAGCTGGTCGTCGAGCGAAATCGATTCTCCGGCAAGCACAGCCGGCACCCGGTTGCCGAGTTTGCGGACCAGCGAATCGGCGACGTCATCGATGGAGAACGGATGCTCCAGAGCGTCCTCGGCGATACGGGCGTGGAACAGCACCTGCAGCAGCACATCTCCGAGTTCGCCACGCAGTTCGTCGGCGTCGCCGCTGCGTACCGCGTCGAACAGCTCGTAGGTCTCCTCGAGCAGGTAGCGGCGCAGCGAATCGTGGGTCTGCTCGCTCTCCCACGGCCCCGAGGTCCGCAGCTTGTCCATCATCACCACGGCGTCGACCAGGCGTTCACCCGGTTGCGGATCCGGTGCGCAGATCACCCGCTCCCCCGCGGCGAGGCGGGCCCGCACTGCGGGGTGCCCCGGATCCGACGACAGCAGCACTGCCGCGGCGTCGTCCTCGGACGCATCGGAGAACCACGGCCGCGCCGCGGGCAGCGACCACGGCACCTTGATCGGCATCTCCTCGGTGTACTGCACGTCGCCGGCGAGCAACCCGATCGCCTCGACCGGGACCAGCGAGGGACGGCGCGGATCGACCAGGACGACCGTCATCACGCGCCCCTGAACTTCGTCATGTCGATCTCCGCCTGCGGTTTCCCGTTGAGCGCCAAGATCAGACCGGCCACCATCGCCACCAGCTCCGCATCCCGGATGCGCGGTGAGCCGACGCTGTCGGTGGCCCGCGGGATCGGCACCGTCACCGCCCCCGTCGTCGCCCGGTAGCCACCGCCCGGATACATCCGCTTCAACCGCAGTTGCGCGGAGTCCGGCAGCTCCATCGGCGAGAGCTTGACCGTCGACGCCGATACCGAGCTGATGTCGGTGATGCCGTACTCGCGACACAGCAACCGCAGCCGGGCGACGCCGACCAGACGCCGCGCCGGTTCGGGCAGCGGCCCGTACCGGTCGACGAGCTCGTCGATGACCGCGTCGACACCGGCGTCGTCGGACGCCGCGGCCAGCCTGCGGTAGGCCTCCAACCGCAACCGGTCGCTGCCGATGTAGTCCGGCGGCATGTTCGCATCGACCGGCAGGTCGATCCGCACATCCTTCGTTTCCTGCGGTGTGGCAACGGTTTTGCCGTCGGCGGCGGCACGGTAGGCCTCGACGGCCTCACCGACCAGCCGCACGTAGAGGTCAAAACCGACGCCCGCCACATGGCCGGACTGCTCGGCGCCGAGCACGTTGCCCGCCCCGCGGATCTCGAGGTCCTTCATCGCGACGGCCATACCCGCACCGAGCTCGTTGTTCTGGGCGATCGTGGCCAGCCGGTCGTAGGCCGTCTCGGTCAGCGGCTGCTCGGGCGGATACAGGAAGTAGGCGTACCCGCGTTCACGGCTGCGGCCCACCCGGCCCCGCAGCTGGTGCAGCTGCGACAGGCCGAACGTGTCGGCGCGCTCCACGATCAGCGTGTTGGCGTTCGAGATGTCCAGGCCCGTCTCCACGATCGTGGTGCACACCAGGATGTCGTAGTCGCGGTTCCAGAAGCCCTCGACGGTGCGCTCGAGCAGTTCCTCGGGCATCTGGCCGTGCGCGACGACGACCCGCGCCTCGGGCACCAGCGCGGCGATCTTCGTCGCCGCCTGATCGATGGTGCGCACCCGGTTGTGGATGTAGAACGCCTGCCCGTCGCGCAGCAGTTCGCGGCGGAGCGCGGCGGCGACCTGCTTGTCGTCCTGCGGCCCGACGTAGGTCAGCACCGGATAGCGCTCCTCCGGCGGGGTCAGGATCGTCGACATCTCGCGGATGCCGGCCAGGCTCATCTCCAGGGTGCGCGGGATCGGCGTCGCGCTCATCGTCAGCACGTCGACGTGGGTGCGCATCGATTTGATGTGCTCCTTGTGTTCGACGCCGAACCGCTGTTCCTCGTCGACGATGATGAGCCCGAGGTCCTTCCACAGCACACCGGTCTGCAGCAGGCGGTGGGTGCCGATGACGATGTCGACCGAACCGTCCTTCATCCCCTCGATCACCTTCCGCGATTCGGCGGGATCGGTGAATCGCGACAGCCCCTTGACCGTCACCGGGAAGCCGGACATGCGGGCGGTGAACGTCTGCAGATGCTGATCGGCCAGCAGCGTCGTCGGCACCAGGACCGCCACCTGCTTACCGTCCTGGACCGCCTTGAACGCCGCGCGCACCGCGATCTCGGTCTTGCCGTAGCCGACGTCGCCGCAGATCACCCGGTCCATCGGAACCGGCTTCTCCATATCGGCCTTCACCTCTTGGATGGCCGTGAGCTGGTCGACGGTCTCGGTGAAGCCGAACGCATCCTCCATCTCGTTCTGCCACGGGGTGTCCGGGGCGAACGCGTGACCCGGCGCGGCCTGCCGCTTGGCGTAGAGCGCGACGAGCTCGCTGGCGATCTCCCGGACGGCGCGGCGGGCCTTGGTCTTCGTATTCGCCCAGTCGCTGCCGCCGAGCTTCGACAGCGACGGCGCCTCGCCGCCGACGTAGCGCGACAGCTGGTCGAGGGAGTCCATCGGCACGTACAGCCGGTCGGACCCGCCGCCGCGCTTGCTCGACGAGTACTCCAGCACCAGGTATTCGCGGCGCGCCCCGCCCACGACGCGTTCGGTCATCTCGACGAACCGGCCGATGCCGTGCTGATCGTGGACCACCAGATCGCCCGCGGTCAGCGCCAGCGGATCGACGACGTTGCGCCGTTTGGCGGCCAGCCGCTTGCCCTCGGTGGCGGCGACCCGGCTGCCGGTCAGATCGGCCTCGGTGACGATCACCAGCGAGGCGCCCGGCAGCACCACCCCGTCGTGCAGCGGACCCTTGAGCACCCCGACCACACCGGCCGTCGGCGCCTCGCCGGGTTCGAGCATGGTTGCGGGCGTGTCGTTTTCGCCCAGTTGCTCGACGACGCGGTGCGCCGTGCCCGCGCCGGGAGTCACGACGGCAGCGTGGCCGCCGGTGGCCACGTGCGCGCGGAGCATCGCGAAGATCTCCTCCAGCGACGACTGCCCGCGCGCCGACGGCGCCGACCGGATGTCGAGTTCGATGGCCTTCTCGTCGGACAGCTGGCTCAACGTCCACCACGGGTGGCCCCCGGCCCGCGCGCCGGTGCGCACCTCGTTGAACCCGAGGAAGCCCGACGCGCCCATCGCCTCGAGGTCGATCGGCGCATCGCCGCCGACGGCCGCCGTCGACCACGACGCCTCGAGGAATTCACGGCCGGTCTTGATCAGATCGGCCGCCCGGGTGCGCACCTTCTCGGGGTCGCAGACGAGGATCGGCGCCCCGGCAGGCAGGTGGTCGGACAGCATCGCCAGGTCGGTGGGGCGCAACAGCGGCAGCAGCGCCTCCATCCCGTCGACGGGAATGCCCTCGGCCAGCTTGGCCAGCATGTCGGGCACGCTGCCCGGCACGGTGTTCTCGTGCGTCGGATGCGCGGCGGCCAGCACCGCGGCCCGCTGCCGGACGTCCTCGTTCATCAGCAGTTCGCGGCACGCCACCGCGATGACGGTGTCGACCTCGATCTCGGGGATGGAGCGCTGATCGGCGACGGCGAACATCCGCATCTCGGAGATCTCGTCACCCCAGAACTCCACGCGCACCGGATGTTCGGCGGTCGGCGGGAAGACGTCGAGGATGCCGCCACGGACCGCGAACTCCCCACGTTTGGAGACCATGTCGCAGCGGGTGTAGGCGAGGTCGACCAACCGGGCGATCACGGCGTCGAACTCGATCTCGGTCCCGACGCGCAACGTCACCGGTTCGACATCGGGAAGGCCGGGCGCCATCGGCTGCACCAGCGAGCGGGCTGTGGTGACCACCACCTGCAGCGGCGGGCCCAGCCGGGCGTCGTCGGGATGCGCCAGGCGGCGCAGCAGCATCATCCGCGCGCCGACGGTGTCGACGCCGGGCGACAAGCGCTCGTGCGGCAGCGTCTCCCAGGACGGGAACAGCGCCGCGGCGTCGCCGATGACCCCGCGCAGCTCGGTCGTCAGATCGTCGGCCTCCCGGCCAGTGGCCGCGACCACCAGCAGCGGACCGGCCTGTGCGAGTGCGGCGGTGACGAGGAGCCGGGCGCTGGCGGGTCCGACCATCGCGAGTTCGTCGGGTTTGTCGGCGGCGCGACGGGCGAGGTCGGCCAGGCACGGATCGCGCAGTGCCAACTCGACGAGCCCCGCAATCGGGGTCTGGACATGGCGAAGCCCCGATACGGTCATGATGACCCCATTCTAGGCAACGGCGCGAGGTCGCCGCCCGCCGTGGTGGACCGGCTAGTCCTCGTCCTGCAGCTGGGGGTCGGGCTCGAGGTGTGTCAGCCCGTTCCACATCAGGTTCACCAGGTGAGCGGCGACGACCTCTTTCTTGGGTTCACGGGTGTCGAGCCACCACTGCGCGGTCATCGACACCGAACCGACCAGCGCCTGGGCGTAGAGCGGGGCCAGTTCGGGGTCGAGCCCCCGGCGCGAGAAGTCGCCGGCCAGGATCGAGCTCACCTGGTTGACGGCGTCGTTGAGCAGCGTCGAATAGGTGCCCGAGGTGATCGCCGCCGGTGAATCCCGGATCAGGATGCGGAAGCCGTCGGTGCGCTCCTCGACGTAGGTCAGCAGTGCGAGCGCGACCCGCTCCAGACGCACCCGCGAGCGGTTGTTGGTCAGCGACGAGGTGATGCCGTCGAGCAACGCCGACATCTCGCGGTCGACGACCACCGCGTAGAGCCCCTCCTTGCCGCCGAAGTGTTCGTAGACCACGGGTTTGGACACGTTGGCCCGCTGGGCGATCTCCTCGATCGAGGTGCCGTCGTATCCCCGCTGGGCGAACAGCGCCTTGGCGATCTCGATGAGCTGGTGGCGGCGTTCGCTGCCCGTCATCCTGGCGCGGGGTGCACGCACTTCCTTGTCGGGCGCTGCCATAAGGCGAGCGTATCGGCTTCGACTACGATCTCGGGTGATCGATCCGTCGTGGTGTAATCGGCAGCACCTCTGATTTTGGTTCAGATAGTTCAGGTTCGAGTCCTGGCGACGGAGCAATATGACCGGAACCCCCGACACCGCTGTTCTCGTGCTGGCCGCAGGCGCAGGCACGCGGATGCGTTCGGACATCCCCAAGGTGCTGCACACCCTCGGTGGCCGCAGCATGCTGGCGCACACCCTGCACGCCGTGGCGAAGGTCGCACCTGAGCACCTGGTCGTCGTGCTCGGCCACGACCGTGAGCGCATCGCCCCCGCCGTCGACGCGCTGGCCGCCGAGCTCGGCCGGCCCATCGAGATCGCCATCCAGGACGAGCAGCTCGGCACCGGCCACGCCGCCGAATGCGGGCTCGGCGCGCTACCCGAAGACTTCTCCGGCGTCGTCGTGGTCACCACGGGCGACACCCCGCTCCTCGACGCCGACACCGTGGCCGAGCTGCTGGCCACCCACGGGTCGGCCGCGGCGACGGTGCTGACCACCACCGTCGACGATCCGACCGGCTACGGGCGCATCCTGCGCACCCAGGACGACGAGGTCACCGGCATCGTCGAACAGGCCGACGCCAGCCCGTCGCAGCAGGCCATCCGCGAGGTCAACGCCGGCGTGTACGCATTCGACACCACCGCGCTGCGTTCGGCGCTGCGCCGTCTGCGTTCGGACAACGCCCAACACGAGCTGTACCTCACCGACGCCATCGCGATCCTCCGCCAGGACGGGCTGAGCGTGCGGGCCACGCACGTCGACGACAGCGCCCTGGTCGCAGGCGTCAACGACCGCGTCCAGCTCGCGGCGCTCGGCGCGGAGCTCAACCGGCGCCTCGTCACCGCCCACCAGCGGTCCGGCGTCACGGTCATCGACCCGAACTCCACCTGGATCGACGTCGACGTGACCATCGGCCGCGACACCGTCCTCCGGCCCGGCACCCAACTGCTGGGCCGCACCAGCATCGGCGGCCGCTGCGACGTCGGACCGGACACCACGCTGACCGACGTCACCGTCGGCGACGGCGCCTCGGTGGTGCGCACCCACGGTTCGGCGTCCGTCATCGGCGACGGCGCCACCGTCGGCCCGTTCAGCTACCTCCGGCCCGGCACCGTCCTCGGCGACGGCGGCAAGCTCGGCGCGTTCGTCGAGACCAAGAACGCGACGCTGGGCGCGGGCACCAAGGTGCCGCACCTGACCTACGTCGGGGACGCCGACATCGGTGAGCACAGCAATATCGGCGCGTCGAGCGTGTTCGTGAATTACGACGGGGAGAACAAGAGCCGCACCACGATCGGCTCGCACGTGCGCACCGGGTCGGACACGATGTTCGTCGCGCCCGTGACCGTCGGCGACGGCGCCTACACCGGCGCGGGCACGGTGGTCCGCGACGACGTCCCGCCGGGCGCGCTGGCCGTGTCGGCCGGACAGCAGCGCAACATCGAGGGCTGGGTGGCGCGCAAACGCCCCGGCTCGGCGGCAGCCGCCGCAGCGGCCGCAGCGGAGAAGGCGCTCGGGCACCGCGAGGACTCCCAGGGGTCGTGACCCCGACCACTTCTGTCTGCGATCCGGCAACCCGGGCACGATCACACAGAATCGCTACGTACGATGAGGCCGACACGATCCCCGAACGGCGAGGCGCACAGTGGGCACCGAGTGGACCGATAACCGCAAGAATCTGATGCTCTTCTCGGGCCGCGCACACCCGGAACTGGCGGAGCAGGTCGCCAAGGAGCTCGACAGCCCGGTGACCGCGCAGACCGCGCGTGACTTCGCCAACGGCGAGATCTTCGTGCGCTTCGACGAATCCGTTCGTGGCTGCGACGCGTTCGTCCTGCAATCCCATCCGGCGCCGCTGAACCAGCACCTGATGGAACAGCTGTTGATGATCGACGCGCTCAAGCGCGGCAGCGCGAAGCGGATCACCGCGATCCTGCCGTTCTATCCGTATGCCCGGCAGGACAAGAAGCACCGCGGCCGCGAGCCGATCTCGGCCCGCCTGGTCGCCGACCTCCTCAAGACCGCGGGCGCAAACCGGATCCTCACCGTCGATCTGCACACCGATCAGATCCAGGGCTTCTTCGACGGCCCGGTGGACCACATGCGGGCGCAGAAGCTGCTGACCGGCTACATCGCCGAGAACTACACCGGCCACGACATGGTCGTCGTCTCCCCCGACTCCGGCCGCGTCCGCGTCGCCGAGAAGTGGGCCGACGCGCTGGGCGGCGTCCCGCTGGCGTTCATTCACAAGACCCGCGATCCGTTGGTGCCCAACCAGGTGGTGTCCAACCGCGTGGTCGGTGACGTCAAGGGCAAGACCTGCGTGCTGACCGACGACATGATCGACACCGGTGGCACCATCGCCGGTGCGGTCAAGCTGCTCAAGCAGGACGGCGCCGGTGATGTGATCATCGCCGCGACGCACGGCGTGCTCTCGGATCCGGCGCGCGAGCGGCTCGCGGAGTCCGGGGCCCGCGAGGTGATCGTCACCAACACGCTGCCCATCGGCGAGGACAAGCAGTTCCCGCAGTTGACCGTGCTGTCGATCGCCCCACTGCTGGCCAACACCATCCGCGCGGTCTTCGACAACGGTTCGGTGACAAGTCTTTTCGACGGGTCGGCGTAAGTGGCCCGTATTTACCACAACCCGCGCTGCTCGACGTCGCGCAAGACTCTGGACCTGTTGCGCGACAACGGCATCGAGCCGCAGGTCGTGCAGTACCTCAAGACACCGCCGTCGCGCGCCGAACTCGCCGAGATGATCTCCGCCGCCGGTATAGAGGTGCGCGCCGCGGTCCGTAAACGCGAATCGCTCTACGCCGAGCTGAATCTGGCCGACGCCACCGACGACGAACTTCTCGATGCCCTCGCCGAGCACCCCATCCTCATCGAGCGCCCGTTCGTGGTGACCGAGAAGGGCACCCGGTTGGCGCGGCCGATCGACGCGGTGCGCGAGATCCTGTGACAGGTCGCCGCGCCGCGGCGGCCGTCGCGCTGCTGGTTCTCGCCACGAGTGCGTGCGGCGCGGAAACCCCTGACTACCAATCGGTCTGGAGCACGTCGAGTAGCGCTCCCCCGACGTCGTCGGCGCCCACCGAGGCCCCGGTGCCGATCGCCCAGTACCTCGAGGGAGTCGGCGTCACCGGCCGTACCGTCGCCCCGGAGAAGCTGCCCGATCTCACCGTGAGCATCCCGACCCCACCGGGCTGGCAGCCGTATCCCGGTACGCAGTTCGAACCGGGCACCCGGGTGATCGCCAAGGGCGACACCTACCCGATCGCGATGCTGGTGGCGATCGAGCTGACCGGTCAGTTCGACCCCGCCGAGGCGGTCACACACGGCGACGACGACGCCCGGCTCTCGGAGAACTTCACAGAACTCAACGCCTCACAGGACAACTGGCGCGGGCTGCCGTCGGCGATGGTCGAGGGCACCTACGACCTCAACGGCCAGCGGATGCAGAGCTACAACCGCATCGTCATCGCGACCGGGGCGCCGCCGGCCAACCAGCGCTACCTCGTCCAGCTGACCGTGACGAGCTTCGCCAACGAAGCGGAGAAGTACGGCAAGGACATCGAGGCGATCCTCTCCGGTTTCACCGTCGCACCGAGGAAGTGACTGCCTACAGTGGCAGCCGTGACTGACTGGACCGCCGCCGGCGGTCCGTCCGGTCCGGTGTGGCGCAGCCGCCGGGCCAGGGATCCCAAGACCGCGACGGCGTTGTGGGAGCTGTCCGCGCTGCTCACCGGCACCGCGTTCGCGGTCTAGGTCCCCGCTCCGGATTTCCGCCGGAGCACCCGGTTGCGGTAACCTCGACGCCGCATCACGGCGAGGGTGGCCCGGCCACCGTTATCGACGGGAACACGCTTTTTCTCCAGGCTGTTGCCACCCGCGCCGTGTCCACAACCGGCACACAGGAGCAACACCATGGCCAAGACCAAGGCCCACACCCCGAACAACCTGGCCGTCCAGGTCCGCACCGAGACCGGCAAGGGCGCATCGCGTCGCGCTCGCCGCGAGGGCAAGGTGCCCGCGGTCCTGTACGGCCACGGCACCGACCCGCAGCACCTCGAGCTCCCCGCGCGTGAGCTGGCCGCGGTGCTCCGTAACTTCGGCACCAACGCGGTCCTGACGCTCGACATCGAGGGCACCGAGGCGCTCGCGCTGCCCAAGCAGCTCGTGATCCACCCGATCCGCCGCAACATCCAGCACGTCGACCTCATCGTGGTGCGCCGCGGCGAGAAGGTCACCGTCGAGGTCAACGTCCTCGTCGAGGGCGACGCCGAGCCGGGCGCGCTGGTGACGCAGGAGGCCAACACCGTCGAGATCGAGTCCGACGCGATGTCGATCCCCGAGTCGCTCACCATCTCGGTCGAGGGCGTCGCGGCAGGCACCCAGGTGACCGCCGCGCAGGTCGAGCTGCCCGACGGCGTCACGCTCGTCTCGGATCCCGAGCTCCTGGTGGTCAACGTCGTCGCGGCACCGACCGAGGAAGAACTCGAATCCGAGGGCGGCGGCGCCTCGCTGGAGGAGCAGGCCGTCGAGGTCGCCGAGGCCGAAGCTGCCGAGGCCGCCGAGGAATCGGCCGAATAACCCGATATGGCCGAGCCGTTGCTGGTGGTGGGCCTGGGAAATCCCGGGCCCAACTACGCCAAGACCCGCCACAACGTCGGCTTCATGGTTGCGGATCTGCTGGCCGGGCGGATCGGTTCAGGATTCAAGGCGCACCGGAAGTCCGGCGCCGACATCGTGACCGGCCGCCTGGCGGGCAGGGCCATCGTGGTCGCCAAACCGCGGACGTACATGAACGAATCGGGCCGCAATGTCGGCCCGCTCGCGAAGTTCTACTCCGTGGCACCCGCCGACATCATCGTGATCCACGACGAACTCGACATCGACTTCGGCCGCATCCGGCTCAAGTTCGGCGGCGGTGTCGCGGGTCACAACGGCCTGAAATCGGTGGCGGCGGCGTTGGGCACCAAGGATTTTCAGCGTGTCCGGGTGGGCGTCGGCCGGCCGCCCGGCCGTAAGGACGCGGCGACGTACGTGCTCGAACCGTTCACCGCCCCCGAACGGGCGGAGGTGCCGACGATCTGCGAGCAGGCCGCGGACGCCACCGAGCTGCTGATCGCCCAGGGGTTGGAGCCGGCCCAGAATCTCGTGCACGCCTGGGCCTGAACATGGCGCTTCTCCCCGCGAGCAGGGACGTTCAGGCAGGGACGTCAGCCGCCGGTGCGCTTGGCGTAGGCACGCAAAGCGAACGGTGCGAACACGGCAGTCAGCGCCAACGACCACAGCACCGTCGCCAGCACCGGATGGTGCAGCGGCAACTGCGCATCGGGCGCGGCCGGGCCGCCGTTGCCCCACAGTTCCCGCATCGCCTGCGCCAGTGAGGACACCGGATTCCACTCGGCGATCACCCGCAGCCAGTGCGGCATCGGCTCGGTCGGCACGAACGTGTTGGCCAGGAACGTCATCGGGAACAGCGCGGTGAACATGACGCCGTTGACCGCCTCGACCGTGCGCATCAGCGAGCCGATCAGGATGCCGAACCAGATCATCCCGAACCCGAACAACAGCAGCAGCGCGAACGCCAGCGCTGCCTCACCGACGCTGCCGCGGATGCGCCACCCGATCGCCAGGCCGGTCAGCGCCATCACGACCACACCCAGCGACGAGTGGATCACGCTGGCGATGCTGCGCCCGATCAGCACCGACGACCGCGAGATCGGCAGCGACCGGAACCGGTCGATGATCCCCTTCTCGACATCGGCGGTGATGCCTGCGGCCACCACGAACGCGGAGAACACGATGGTCTGGGCCTGGATGCCGGGCAGCAGGAACTCCCGGTAGGAGGCGCCGCCGGTGTTGGTGATCGACGCCCCGAAGACGAATGCGAACAGCAGCACGAACATGATCGGCTGCGCGGTGACGTCGCTGAGCATCTCCGGCATCCGTTTGGTGTGGATCATGTTGCGTTTGACCATGATCCAGGACTGCTGCGCGAGATTGGTGCGATGGGTCGACGGGCGGCGGGACTGCTCCTGGGGCCGCGAGTCGACGGCGGTCATGCGCTGGCCTCCTCGTCCTCGGTGCGATGGCCGGTCAGTGAGAGGAACACGTCGTCGAGGCTGGGCCGCGACAGGCCGATGTCGTCGACGTCGATATCGCTGTCCCGCAGCCAGCCGGCGACGCGGACCATATCGGTCAGCCCGTCGGCGGCGGCGGTCAGCCGGCGGGCGCCCCGGTCGACGAACACCTCCGCGCCCGTCTTGGCCAGCAGTGCCTGGGCCGCCGCGAGGTCGTCACCGTCGGCGACCGTCACCACCAGGCTGGCGTTGCCGGCCTGACGCTTCAGTTCCAGCGGGGACCCCTGAGCGATGATGCGGCCCTTGTCGATCACCACGATGTTGTCCGCCAACTGGTCGGCCTCCTCCAGGTACTGCGTGGTCAGCAGCAGGGTCGTGCCGCCTTCGACGAGGCCGCGCAGCACCTCCCACAGCTCACTGCGGCTGCGCGGGTCCAGCCCGGTGGTCGGCTCGTCGAGGAAGAGCACCGGCGGGGCGGCCAGCAGGCTGACCGCGAGGTCGAGGCGCCGCCGCATCCCCCCGGAGTAGGACTTCACCACCCGGTCCGCGGCGTAGCCGATCGAGAACCGCTCGAGCAGTTCGTCGCCCACCCGGGCCAGTTCCTTGCGACGGATGCCGTAGAGCCCGCCGATCATGCGGATGTTCTCGCGGCCGGTGAGCAGTTCGTCGACGGTGGCCACCTGACCGGTCAGCCCCATGTTGCGGCGCACCTGGTCGGGTTCGCGGCGCACGTCGAATCCGGCGACCCGCGCGGTGCCACTCGTCGGCACGCTCAACGTCGTCATCATCCGCACGGTGGTGGTCTTGCCCGCCCCGTTGGGGCCGAGGAGCCCGAGCACCGTGCCGGCGGGGACGGTGAAACTCACCCCGTCCACCGCGACCTGGTCGCCGAACCGCTTCACCAGGTCGATCGCTTCGATGGCCGGTGTCATGCCCACGACGGTAGCCGGGCGGTGCGACACCCGGCGAACGAAATTCCGACGGTCAGACGGCCACCTGGCTGAACGCGCCCCGGTAGCGCGCGGCGGGATGCGTGCCGGGCAGCAGGTCGGAGCCGAACAGCTTGGCCCGCGTCGTCCCCGGCGAGTACTCGCGCTGGGCCAGGCCGCGGTCCTGCAGCACCGGGATGACGTGGTCGACGAAGTCGACGTAGCTGCCCGGGATGGTGGCGTTGACGACGTTGATTCCGTCCACGCCGGCGTCACGCCACTGCGCGAGCTGATCGGCGATGCTCTCCGGGGTGCCCACCACCCGCGAGTTTCGGCCCTGCAGCAGCCCGAGGTCGCGGACTGTCGCCTCCCGGCCCGACACCGACTCCTGCACCCACGTCACGATGCTGCGGGTGCCGTCGGTGTGGGCGATGTCGCCCAGAGGGGTGTCGAGCGGATGGCCGCCGAAGTCGACGCCGACCGCGCCCGACAGGTGCGCGACCATCCCGTCGAGGTCGATGGCCTCGTCGAGTTCGGCCTCCTTGCGGCGGGCTTCGGCCTCCGTGCTGCCGATGACGAAGTGCAGGCCCTGGAAGAACTTCAGATCGTGTGCGCCGCGGCCGTGCCGCACCACCCGGCGGCGGGTGTCGTCGATGAGCGCACGGGCCTGGCGCGGGCCGGGGGTGATGATGAACTGCGCTTCGGCGTTGCGGGCTGCGAACTCCCGCCCGGCCTCGGACGAGCCGGCCTGGAACAGCACCGGCGTGCGCTGCGGCGACGGGGCGACCAGATGCGGCCCCTCCACCCGGTAGCGCTCGCCGACGTGGTGGATCTTGTGGATCTTCGCGAAATCGCCGTGCAGGCCCCGCTCGCGGTCGGCCAGCAGGGCGCCGTCGTCCCACGACCCCTCCCACAACTTGTAGGCGACGTCGACGTACTCGTCGGCCCAGCGGTACCGCTCGTCATGCTCCTCGAGTTCGTCGAACCCGAAGTTGCGTGCGCCGTTGGCCAGGGCGTTGGTCACGATGTTCCAGGCGATCCGGCCATGGGAGGCGTGGTCGAGGGTGGACATCTTGCGGGCGAAGTTGAACGGGTGCTCCTGGATCACCGAACTGGTGATCGCGATGCCCAGATCGGTGGTGTTGTAAGCGATCGCCGACGCGATGACGCTCGGGTCGTTGCTCGGGATCTGCAGCCCGCTCTGCACATACTTCTCGTAAGACCCGCCGTAGTCGCCGTAGAGCCCGACGACGTCGGCGAAGAAGATGAAGTCGAACCGGCCCCGTTCGAGTACCTTGGCCAGCGACACCCAGTGTTCGAGGTCGTTGAAATCAGTCTGCCGGGCGTCGGGCGTCCGCCACAGGCCCTGCAGGATGTGCGACGTCGTGTTCATCACGAACGCCGAGAAGTGCAGCGGTTCAGGAGACTTCGTCATATCCCCTACTTGACCGTGAGGCGGCGGGTGGACGCGGTGGTGAACACCACGGCGACGATGATGACCAGACCCTTGATGACGGTCTGCGTGAAGCTCTGCACACCGAGCTGGTTGAGCCCGTTGGACAACACCACCAGCAGCAGTACACCCAGCAGGGTGCGGCCGACCCCGCCGCGACCGCCGGACAGTGCGGTGCCGCCGATCGCGATGGCCGCGACCGAGTCGAGTAGCGACGTCGAGCCGAGCGAGGGACCCGCGGCGCTCAGCTGCCCTGCCAGCAGCAGGCCGGCCAACGCGGCCGTGACACCGGAGAGCACCAGGGTGGCGGCCTTGACGCGGGCGACCTTGATGCCCGCGAGCCGGACGACTTCCTCGTTACCCCCGATCGCGTAGACGTAGAGCCCGAAGCTGGTGCGCTTGGACAGCACCCACACCACGGCCAGCGCCAGCAGCGCGATGAGCGCCGCGTTCTGCACGTTGGGAATGAGCTGCCCGGTGGACAGCCGCTCGACGTTCGGCGCGGCGAACGGGACGGCCTTGCCGTTGATCAGCAGCAGCGCGATGCCCGAGAACACCGACAGCGAGCCGAGAGTCGTGATGAACGACGGCACCCGCCCGTAGGCGAACACCAGCCCGTTGAGGCCGCCGGTCACCACGCCGACGCCGAGGGCCACCAATATCGCCAGCCAGGCGCTGGTGACCCCGCCGGCCAGGACGGTGCCGACCACCGCGGAGGTCAGCAGCACCACCGCGCCGACGGACAGGTCGATGCTGCCGGTGAGCACCACGAGGGTGGCGCCGAGTGCCACGAGCAGCAGCACACCGGCCTGCCCGGACAGCAGGGTCAGGTTCTCCGCCGACAGGAACGCCTCGGAGCGCACGCTGAAGAACAGCACCAGCGCAGCAAGGGTGGCGATCGGCAGGATGTCGACGAAGCGGGCCGTCACCGCCTTGCGGTGTGCCGCAGAGAGGCTGTCCGCCAACGGTTCCGGAGCGGGTAGCGGGGCGGGGGCGGTGGTGTCGGTGACGTCGGTCGCGGTCATGGCGCTCCTAGGATGCGGTGAGGGCGGGGGTGGGGGTGGCGATCATCTTGGCCACGATGGAGTGTTCGTCGGGTTTGGCGTCGCCCGGTGCGTCGACGTACTCGGTCACCGCGCCGTCGACGACGACGCCGATGCGGTCGGACAGTCCGATCAGTTCGGACAGGTCATCGCTGATCAGCAGGATGGCGGCGCCGGATGCGGCGATGCCGCGGATGAGTTCGTAGATTCCCTCGCGCGCACCGGTGTCGACGCCCTGGGTGGGGTTGTCGAGCACTACCACTTTGGGGTCAGGGCCGAGCCATTTGGCGATCAGCACCTTCTGCTGATTGCCGCCCGACAGCGCCGATACCGGTGTGTCGATGGTGCGGGTGACCACCCCGAGCTGGTCGATCACCCGCTGGGCGTCGCGGCGGGCCGCCGCCCGGTCCCACAGTCCGAGGCGGGTGCGGTAGCGACGGTCGAGGATCGGCAACTGCAGATTGTCGGAGATCGACGCGGAGAGGATGAGCCCCTTGTCTTTTCGGTCGGCGGGCACGAATACCAGTCCGCGGTCCACGGCGGCGCTCACCGACGACGGCGTGATCGCCTCGCCGTCGACCTCGACGGTGCCGCCGTCGCGGGCGACCGCACCCGCGACGGCCTCGCCGATCACCCGCTTGCCCGACCCCTCGGCGCCGGCAAGGCCGAGGATCTCACCCCCCGCCACCTCGAGGGAGACCCCGGCGACGAGCGGCAGCACACTGATACCGTGGGCGCGCAGGCGGGCCACCTGGTTCGGATTCGGTTGTGCCGGTTGGCGATAGTAGTTCGCGGTGCGGACCCGGCCGACCATGAGGCGGTGCAGCGTGTCCTCGTCGGCGTCGACGGTCGGCAGCCCGCCGGACACCTGCCCGTCCTTGAGCACCACGATGCGGTGCGTCGAACGGAGGATCTCCTGGAGTCGGTGGGAGACGAACACCACCGACGCCCAGCCCTCGAGCCGCTTCAGTAGGCGCAGGAAGTTCTCCTCGTGTGACTGGTCGAGGGCGGTGGTGGGTTCGTCGAAAAGCACGACCGGTGCTTCGATCTCGAGCTTGCGGGCCAGTGTCGTGGCACGCGCGATGTCCAGACCCTGACGCGCGCCGACAGCGAGAGTGCTCACCGGACGCCGGACGTCGATGTCGGTGAGCCCGACCTGCTCCAGCGCCTCGGCCGCCTCGCGGCGGCGGCGTTGGTGATCGATGAGTCCGAACCTGTTGCGGAACAGCGCTTCCCATCCGAAGAACAGATTCTCGGCGATCGTCAGGTCAGCGACCAGCGAGGTGTCCTGGAACACCCGGAAGATGCCCAGTCGGTTGGCTTCCTGGTAGCTGCGCGGCCGGATGGGCTCACCTGCCAGTTCGACCGTCCCGGCGTCGGGTGCCAACACCCCGGAGACGATGTTGAGCAATGTGCTCTTGCCCGCGCCGTTCTCGCCGATCAGGCCGAGGACCTGGCCGCGGTCGAGGTCGAGGCTGACGTCGCGCAGCGCCCGGTGGGAACCGAAACTTTGGGAGAGCCCCGTGATACGTAGATGCGGACTGGTGGTCATATCTGGCGTCCCTGGTGGTCTGGTGTGGATTTGAGTGGGTCGGAACGGAAATGGTCGCGGTAAAGCGCGGTGATGCGCTCGAACGAACCGTCGGTTTTTGCGTCGAGCCACGCCTGCGGGGCCGTCCACCCGGCGGGTTTGGGCAGGCCGACGAACTGCCGCTCCAGATCGACGATCGGATAGGTGAGGAACTGGGTGTCCCAGTTCTGCGGGCTCTGCACCCGCGACAGCAGTGTCGCGTTGACCTGTCGGTCCGGCGGCTGGTGGACGAACCGCGCCTGATAGCCGGCGACGTTGTCGCGGGTGATGAGGATGGCGCGCCACTGCAGCATGCGTTCGGCCGGATCGGGTGTCCAGCCGCGTTGCATGTCGTAGAGCCGGGTGACCTGCTGGAAACCGCAGTAGGCGGGCGAGTTTCCGGTGGTGGCGAGCTGGGCGCCGTCGGCGACGCGGTTGATGCCCTCGTTGCTGCCGTTGGCCCCGACGACCAGGACGTCTTTTCCGGGCGCCTTGCCGATGCCGCGGATGGCGGCGACCGCTCCGGTCGCGACGTCGTCGTTGACCGCGATGACGCCCACGGTGTCGGGAAACCGGCTCAGCAGCGCACCGGTGGCCTGCTGCGACTGCTGGGGGCTCCAGTCGGTGTTGAGGCTGCCCGCCAGCCGGACCTTCGGATACTTCGCGAGCACCTCCTCGGCGGCGGTGCGGCGCTGCTCTTCGGCGAGACTGCCTGCGGCGCCGGCGATTCGAATGACGGTGCCCTCGCCGCCGATGCTGCGCAGGAGTTGTTCGACGACCTGGGATTCGGCGGTGAACTCGTCGGCCTGGCTGTACTGGGCGTAGTAGCCGGCGCTGTCCCACGGCGTGTTCCACGGCGCGGTGTCCCATGCGCTGGACATGTAGGTCCTGGTGCGGTCGGCCTGTTTGGCGATGCTCTTGACCGCGGCGCCGTCAGTGGACAGCAGGATCGCCGAACCATAACCCTGCCCGCTGATCTGGTTGAACTGGTTGACCTGCTCGGTGGCGTTCCAGTGCGCGTCGAGCGCGACGGCGCGCAGGCCGAGTTGCTTCGCTGCCGCGAGACCGCCTGCCTCCCAGGTGATGCTGTATTCAGAGTCGCGGGAGTTGGTGAGGATGGCGACCTTGTCGTGCGCCACCACCGACGCGCTCGCCTCACCGGCGAATCGGCCGACTCCGCCCGCGACCGCGCCTGCGGCGGCCAGCGCACCGGCGGCGCCGAACACCTTCAGCAGGTCTCGACGGCCGATTCCGGTGGTGTCGAGGCGGTCGAGTATTCCGTCGAGCTGCTCACGGCGCAGCGGCGGCACAGGCATGCCGACCATCGTGGCGCGAGACGCCTTCGCGCAGAACGGTTTCGATCACGCTGCGTCAATGCCGTCACCGCGAGCGCACACCTTTGTCCGCTTGGCGCGGCGTGTCTGCGTACAGACACGCGCGGTCGCGGGGATTAGGTGACGAGCGAGACCGAGTTGGCGCGGCGCAGCTTGCCCGACGGCGTCTTCGGGATCGTGCCCGGACCCAGCACCACGACGTTGCGCGGCCGCACGTCGACCTCGGCCACCACCTCGTGGGCGACCTGACGCTCGAGGCGGTGCACCTCGTCGGGGTCCTGCCAGGCGTTGGACTCCACGGCGACGGCGAAGGTCTCGCGCGAATGCCCCGCGTCCAGGCGCACCGCGACGGCGCAACCGGGGCGCACACCCTCGACACGGCCCGCGGCCCGTTCGATGTCGGTCGGGTAGATGTTGCGGCCGGCCATGATGATCACGTCCTTGACGCGGCCGCACACCACGACGTGGCCCTCCTCGGTGAGGTAACCGAGGTCGCCGGTGTCATACCAGCCGTGCTCGTCCTGGGCCGGCACGAAACCGCCCATCGTGATGTAACCGGGCGTCAGCGGCTCACCGCGCAGCTCGATGACACCGACTCCGCGGGCGGGCATCACGTTGCCCTGCTCGTCGATGATGCGGGCCTCGAGACCCTCGAGCAGCGGGCCGAGGGTGGCCAGCCGCTTGGTGTTGCCCTTGGTGGCGGGCACGGCGCGGCGCAGCGCGGCCAGCAGGTCGGCGTCGACCTCGTCGACCACCAGACCCGCGCCGCACTTGGAGAACGACACCGCCAGCGTGGTCTCGGCCATGCCGTAGGCCGGCAGGATCGCCTCGGGCGCCAAGTTGAACGGCTTGCCCGCGTCGATGAGGTCCTCGACGTCGGCCGGTTCGACCGGTTCGGCGCCCGAGAGCGCGAACCGCAGCGTGGACAGATCGAACTCGCCCGGGGTCGCCTGGCGGCGCAGTCGCTTGGCCAGCAGCGCGTACGCGAAGTTCGGCGCGGCCGTCATCGTGCCCTTGTACTTGTCGATGAGCCGCGCCCACAGCAGGGTGTCGCGCAGGAAGTCCATCGGCGTGACCTTGACCAGTTCGGCGCCGAAGTACATCGGGATGGTCAGGAACCCGACCATGCCCATGTCGTGGAAGCAGGGCAGCCAGCTGACCATGACGTCCTTGGTGACGTCGTACTCGGCGCCGATGAACATCGCCTCGGCGTTGGAGTGGATGTTGCGGTGGGTGATCTGTACGGCCTTCGGTGACCCGGTGGATCCCGAGGTCAGCTGCATGAGCGCCAGATCGTCCTCGCCGACCTCGACCGGGTCGATGGGCTCCGCGGCCAGCAGATCGGCCACCGTCAGCACCAGCAGGCCCTTCTCCTCCAGCACCGGGATCGCGACGTTGAACGGTTCGGACACGATCACGGCCTTGGCCTCGATCATCCCGATGACGGTCACGGTGTCCTCGGCCCACATGGCGAGGTCGGTGCGCGGGGTGGGCTGGTGCAGCATCGTCAGGCTCGCGCCGCGCATCCAGACACCCTGGGCGGTCGGGGCGATCTCGACCGGGAAACCGGCCAGCACACCGACGGCGTCGCCGGGGCCGATACCGGCGGCGGCGAGCCCTCCGGCGATCTGGCGCGCCCGTTCGTGAACCTCACCCCAGGTGTGGCGGACTGGCTCGTGCGGCTCTCCGGTCACCATGCCGGTGCTCACGGTTCGCGCGTTGCGGTACATCTTCTCGGTGAACCTGCTCACGGCATCCTCCTGGGGACCGGCGCCACTGCCCGGCATCTCATGCTCCGCCTGTCCACGAGCGATGCCGAGTAGGCACGCGCACACGATTCAGGAGCAGTTGGGTATCGAAACGGTGATGGGCGGTCGTGCCCGGTCGGAAGGTGCGAGCCCGGCCGGACCAGGCCCTGCGGGTCCACCTCGACACCCGCCGGCGACGCCGGCGGGAAAGGACACGCGTCCGGTGCTCGACCGCTAGCTTTCACCGTCGACCATCTTAAGAGACCCTTAAGTAACTGCCAAACCAAAGCGCGGATTGAGGCGTGGGTCACACCCGAACGACCCGGCGATCACACCGACGATGACGGCGCGGGCACGACGCGCGCCCCCTGCACCGGCCCGCTGGCCACCCGCACGGTCCGGCACACCCCGGCACCGGCCAGCCGGGCGCCGACGTCGATCGCCGCGGGCGACGACGTACACAGGAAGGCGCACGTCGGCCCCGAACCGGAGACGATCCCCGCGAGCGCACCGGCCTCCATGCCGGCCCTCAGCGTGCGCCGCAGCTCCGGGTAGAGGCTCAGCGCCGCCGCCTGCAGATCGTTGCCGAGCAACGGAGCCAGCTGGTCGGCATCCCCGGACGCCAGCGCGGCCAGCATCGGTTCCGGATCCGCCAGCCGGGCGGGTTCGGCCCGGTTGGTCCCGGCGGTCGCGCGCAACCGGTCGAGCTCACCGAACACCTTCGGCGTCGACAGACCCTTGCGCGCGAACGCGAGCACCCAGTGGAATGTGCTGCGGGCCAGCACCGTCGCGAGCTCCTCACCGCGGCCCGTGCCGAGCGCGGTGCCGCCGTGCAGTGCGAACGGCACGTCACTGCCGAGTTGCGCGGCCATGGTGTGCAGATCGCGCCGGGGCACACCGAGTTCCCACAGGTGATTCATCGCGACCAGCACGGCCGCGGCGTCGGCGCTCCCGCCTGCCATGCCGCCTGCCACCGGGATCGACTTCTCGATCGTGATCGCCACGTCGGGCGCCCTGCCGACGTGGTCGGCCATCAGCTCGGCCGCTCGCCACGCGAGGTTGCGCCGATCGGTGGGCAGCGACTCCACACCCTCACCGGACAGCTCCACCGACAGCGCATCGGCCGTCGAGACCGTGACCTCGTCGAGCAGCGAGACGGCGTGGAAGACCGTCGTCAGGTCGTGATAGCCGTCGTCCCGCAGTTCACCGACCCCGAGGAACAGGTTGACCTTTCCGGGCACCCGCACGGTGACCGACCCGGTGGGCACCCACTCGGAAGCGGTGTTGCCGTTGCGCACCGTTCGACACTATCCGCGCACCAGCGCCGCGCAAACCTTAGGCTCGTGCCGTGCTCGTACCCGGCGACCGGTTCGAGGGTTACGTCGTGGACCGTCTACTGGGCCATGGTGGGCGCGCGCTGGTCTACCGCGCACACGAGTGGGTCGAACCCGACCGCATCGTCGCACTCAAGGTGCTCCACGAGAGACGTCGGGGTCACAGCGATCTCGCGCGGTTACACCGCGAGTTCGACCTCGGCCGCAGCGTGGACCATCCGCATGTGGTGACGATGTACGACGCGGGTCCCGACTGGCTGGCCATGGATTTCCTCGACGGTGGCCCGCTGACGAACGTGGTGACCATGAGCGAACGGCTCGCCGCGCTGGGCCAGATCGCCGACGCGCTGGACCACATCCATCGCCGCGGAATCGTGCACTGCGACGTCAAGCCCACAAACATCCTCACGCACAAGGATTTTCGATCGGGCGGTGCGGTGCTCATCGATTTCGGCGCGGCATATTCGGTAGCCGACGAGGTCACCGAGCCGCCCACCCGGGTGGAGGCGTCGCTGCCGTACTCGGCGCCCGAACTGCTCACCGGGCGGGCACCGACGGCGGCGGTCGACGAATATGCCCTGGCGTGCACCGCTGTCGAGGTGATCTGCGGTGCCCCGCCGTTCCGAACGAAAACCGCGATGGAACTGATGGACGCCCACCTCCGGCGGCCGCCACCGCAGCTGTCGCGCAAGCTCTCCTGGATCCCGCGCGCCTTCGACTCGATTCTGGCCAAGGCGCTCGCGAAGAACCCTGAGAGCCGTTACCAGTCCTGCGAGGAGATGATTCGGCTGCTCAGCCGCACCTTGTACTGAGCCGCACCGTACTGAGCCGCACCGCCGTTACAGGGCTTTAACCGCAGTGGCGTTTGCGTTTACCCGGCCACGGCAAGCTACGCGCTATGACCGCGCCCGCGCCGTACGACAACTCCGCACTCGCCCACGAGGAGGAGGGCTATCACAAAGGGCTCAAACCCCGTCAGCTGCAGATGATTGCGATCGGCGGGGCGATCGGTACCGGCCTGTTCATGGGCGCAGGCGGCCGGCTCAACTCGGCGGGGCCGGGGTTGTTCATCGTCTATGCCATCTGCGGGGTGTTCGTCTTCTTCATCCTGCGAGCGCTCGGAGAGCTTGTGCTGCACCGGCCGTCGTCGGGGTCGTTCGTCTCCTATGCGCGTGAGTTCCTCGGCGAGAAGGCCGCATACGTGGCCGGCTGGATGTACTTCTTCAACTGGGCCTGCACGTCGATCGTCGATGTCACCGCGATCGCGCTCTACATGCACTACTGGGGTGCCTTCGAGGCCATTCCCCAGTGGTCCATCGCGCTCGTCGCCCTGGTGATCGTCCTGGCCGTCAACATGATCTCGGTCAAGTGGTTCGGGGAGATGGAGTTCTGGGCGGCACTCATCAAGGTCGTCGCGCTGGTCATCTTCCTGGTGGTCGGCATCGTCTTCCTGGCCGGCCGCTTCTCGATCGAGGGGCAGACCACGGGTCCGTCGGTGATCGCCGCCAACGGCGGACTCCTGCCCACCGGTGTGCTGCAACTGGTGATCATCACCTCGGGCGTCATCTTCGCCTACGCCGCCGTCGAACTGGTCGGGACCGCCGCGGGTGAGACCGAGGACCCGCCCAAGGTGATGCCGCGGGCGATCAACTCGGTCATCCTGCGGATCGCGGTGTTCTACGTCGGCTCACTGGTCCTGCTGGCGCTGCTGCTGCCGTACACCTCGTACGAGGAGGGCACCAGCCCGTTCGTGACGTTCTTCTCCAAGATCGGCGTGCCCGCCGCCGGCGACATCATGAACTTCGTCGTCCTCACCGCGGCCCTGTCCAGTCTGAACGCCGGGCTCTACTCCACCGGCCGGATACTGCGGTCGATGTCGATGAACGGCAGCGCCCCGAAGTTCACCGCGAAGATGTCCGGCAGCGGTGTGCCCTGGGCAGGTATCGCGCTGACGGCGGCCTTCACCGTCGTCGGGGTCTTCCTGAACATGGTGGTGCCGTCGGAGGCGTTCAACATCGCACTCGACCTGTCGGCGCTGGGCATCATCGCGTCGTGGGGCACCATCGTGATCTGCCAGATCCAGCTGTACCGCTGGTCGAAGAAGGGCATCCTGGAGCGGCCGAGCTTCCGGCTGTTCGGCACGCCCTACACGAGCTACGCCACCCTGGTCTTCCTGGTCGGGGTCACCGCGCTCATGTGTTACGAGAACTACTGGAACCTCATCGCACTGCTGATCATCGTGCCGACGTTGGCGGCGGGTTGGTACGCGGTGCGCGGACGGGTGCTGGCCATGGCGCAGGAGCGAATCGGATACACCGGCGATTACCCGATCCGTGCCGAGACCCGACTGATGGACGAGCACAGCGACCGCGACAAGCCGTCACCGTAGGCCCGGCGTCGGGCTGCAGCGCAGCTACAGGACGCGGACCTGCTCCTCGGATTCACCCGAGCGCTGCAGCAACCGGACGAAATCCGCGATCGCAAGCGTCTCACCGCGTCGCGACGGATCGATGCTGGCCGCCAGCAGCCGGCGCGCCGACTCGTTGCCCGATCCGGCCCATTCGGCGAACGCGTTACGCGAGGTCTTGCGACGCTGCGCGAAAGCGATGTCGATCAGGTCGAAAACCTGGGCCCGGAAACTTTCGTCAGTGGGCCACGCCGACGTCTCGTACCGGTCGATCCGGACCAATCCCGAGTACACCCGGGGGATGGGCCAGAACACCGTCGGCGAGACCATGCCGTACCGCCGGACGTTTCCGTAGAACCGCACCTTCGCGCTCGGCACGCCGTAATCCTTGCCGCCGGGGTCGGCGGCGAGCCGCTCGGCCACCTCGGCCTGGACCATCACCATCACCGAACGGATCGTCGGGAACTCCGCGAGCAGATGCAGCAGCGCGGGCACGGCGACGTTGTACGGCAGGTTGGCGACCAGCGCGGTCGGCTGGTTCTCCAGATCCGACGGCATCAGCGTCAGAATGTCCTGGTTGAGCACCGTCAGCCGGTTGATCTCGCTGTGCGAGTGGTCCGCGATCGTCGTCGGAAGCTGTTGGGCGAGCAGTGGATCGATCTCCACTGCCGTCACATGAGCACCGCGATCGAGCAGCGCCAGCGTCAGCGAACCGAGCCCCGGCCCCACTTCGAGAACGTGGTCATGCCGGTGCACACCGGAGGCCGAAACGATCCGGCGCACGGTGTTGGCATCGTGGACGAAATTTTGCCCAAACGACTTGCGCGGGCGAAAGTCGATGTCTTTCGCCAAGCGGCGTATCTCGGTTCGCCCGAGTAGCCGAATTGTCACGACGCCCCCACTCTTCCACTGCACACGGGCCAGGCTCCCCAGCCTTGCCTTGCCCGAGTGACCTCAGCAATCGCGATCTGTTCTTCTCTTGTTGCCAGATCCGCCCGTTGAGCATACCTCAGGCCACCGTTGCGCTCCCAGGTGTTTTGATCAAATTGGACCCCGCCGAAATATCCGTTACCGGTATTGATGGTCCAATTACCTCCGGCTTCGCACTGGGCGAGGGCATCCCAGGATGCTCCGGCGCGCACCGGAGGCACCTCTGTGCCGGGTTTAGCACCGACCCGCAAGACGGCGTTCCTTGCAGGTGAAACGATGACATTGGCTACTGGCAACCTGCCGGTTTCCACACCGTTAACCTTTGAAATAGCAAATGTTACGTCCTGAACGCCCGGATTCCCGGGATCTTCGACGATCTGCCGGCTCATGTTGAGGTTGACGTCCTCGATGCGCGTGTTGGCCGGTTGCAGCGGCAGCCGCTCGGTCGACTTCTCGATCCGGATGCGAGTTATCTGGATCTGCATCCCGTCGACAACCGGCGCCGAGGCGGCCGGTACGACCGTGTCCCGCTGCTGCAGCGGTGCGCCGGCGGCCTCGAGCAGGCCGGCCACGTTCGGCGCGGCAACGCGGACCGTGCGGATCGCGCCCGCGTCGTCGATCTGGACGGTTTTCGGGGTGACGACAGGAAGCGACATACCGCCGAGCGGCACCCGACTCCCGCGGGACGCCGCAGCCGGGGCGCTGTCGGTCATCTGAAGCTGCGCGAGCGCCTCGTCGACCGTCGACGCCGTGGTCCACACCTGCCGGTTGTGCTGACCGTCGAGCGAGATGTCCAGCGGCCGGCTGCGCCGCAGCACGATCGTGTCGGACGGACGCACCAGGGCGTCGCCGGCGGGGAAGAGGTCGTCCCGCTCGTCCACCTCGAAGCCGTTCTCCCGGACGACGTCGATGACCCGCGACTTCATCGTGGACACCGTGGTCTGCGTGCCGTCCACCGACAGGGTCACGGTCTTGTGGGCGACGACGGCGTAACCACCGGCGAAGGCCAGGGTCAGCAGCAGTGCGCCCACCACGAAGCGCAGCAGGGGCGAGTGCGCCTCGTGCAGCCTGTTCAGAGCATTCAAATCGATCGATTCCCAAGAATTGGTACAAACGTTTCAAAAAGCTCGGATAAACGTGCTTACGGTCACAGAACGGTAACGGAAACCTCTACTAAGATCAACTCTTCCGCAGCCCGTATGCGCGGATTGCGTTGCCGGTGGTTTGGTGGGCCAAGTCCTCAGCCGGCCGGCCGCAGACCTCGGCCAGCGCGCGCACCGTGTAGGGCAGGCAGTACGGCTCGTTGGGGGCGCCGCGGTACGGATGCGGGGTGAGGAACGGGGCGTCGGTCTCGACCAGGAGCTGGTCGCCGGGGATCAGCTGCGCCGCCTCCCGCAGCGCGTGGGCGTTACGGAAGCTGACCGTTCCCGACAGGCTCAGCAGCCAGCCCGCGTCGATGCACGTGCGGGCCATCTGCGCGTCCGAGGAGAAGCAGTGGAAGATCACGGTCTCTGGCGCCCCCTCGGCGGCGAGGACGTCGAGGACGGCCGCGTCGGCGTCGCGGTTGTGGATCATCAGCGGCTTGCCGGTCCGCTTGGCCACATCGATGTGCCAGGCGAACGCCTCGCGCTGCGCGTCCGGTTCGGCGCAGCCCTCGAGCCGGCCCGGCCAGTACAGGTCCATCCCGGTCTCCCCCACCGCGACCACCCGCGGATGGGCGGCCAGGCGCTCGAGTTCGATGCGGGCGTCGTCGGTCAGCGATTCGGCACGGGTGGGGTGCAGCGCCACCGCCGCGTACACCCGGTCGTCCCATTCGGCGGCCTGTGTGGCCCAGCGCGCCGCCGCCAGATCGTCGGCGATGGTCACCACGGCGTGCACGCCCACCGCGCCGGCCCGGTCCAGCGCCGCCCGCACGCCGTCGGCGTCGCGGGCGCCGCAGGCGTCGAGGTGGGCGTGCGCATCGATCAGCGGCGCCAACGGCTCAGGAGGCGGCGGTGCCGGACGGTTCGAGCGACTCACGCCCCACACCATAGAGTCAGTCCACGTGAGCACCACCCTCCCCGGCGCGGGGACGCGCAGTCCAGGGGCCCCGTTCTACATCACCACCGCGATCGCCTATCCCAACGGTGACCCGCACGTCGGCCACGCCTACGAGTACATCGCCACCGACGCCATCGCCCGGTTCAAGCGGCTCGACGGATTCGACGTGCGCTACCTGACCGGCACCGACGTCCACGGGCAGAAGATGGCGGAGACAGCTGCGACGCAGGGCATCCCCGCCGCCGAACTGGCGCAGCGCAACTCCGATGTGTTCCAGCGGCTCCAGGAGAAGCTGGGCATCTCGTTCGACCGGTTCATCCGGACCTCCGATGCCGACCACTACGAGGCGTGCAGGGACATCTGGCAGCGGATGAACGCGGCAGGCGACATCTACCTGGACGCCTACTCCGGCTGGTACTCGGTGCGCGACGAACGGTTCTTCACCGAGAACGAGACGACGCTGCGCGAGGACGGTGTGCGGATCGCCACTGAGACCGGGGCCCCGGTGACATGGACCGAGGAGCAGACGTACTTCTTCAGGCTGTCGGCCTACACCGACCGCCTGCTCGCCCACTACGAGGCCCACCCGGAGTTCATCGGCCCCGACGCGCGGCGCAACGAGGTCGTCAGCTTCGTCTCCGGCGGGCTGCGCGACCTGTCGATCTCCCGCACCACCTTCGACTGGGGTGTGCCCGTGCCCGACCACCCCGACCACGTCATGTACGTCTGGGTCGACGCGCTGACCAACTACCTCACCGGCGTCGGCTACCCCGACACGTCCTCGGAGGCGTTCACCCGCTACTGGCCGGCCGATCTGCACATGATCGGCAAGGACATCATCCGGTTCCACACGGTCTACTGGCCGGCGTTCCTGATGTCGGCCGGCCTGGAACTGCCGCGCCGGATCTATGCGCACGGCTGGCTGCTCAACCGCGGCGAGAAGATGAGCAAGTCGATCGGCAACGTCGTCGACCCGGTGAACCTCGTCGACACCTTCGGACTCGACCAGGTGCGCTATTTCTTCCTGCGCGAGGTGCCGTTCGGCCAGGACGGCAGTTACAACGAGGACGCCATCATCGGCCGCATCAACGCCGACCTGGCCAACGAATTCGGCAACCTCGCGCAGCGGTCGCTGTCGATGGTGGCCAAGAACCTCGGCAGCGCCGTCCCGGAACCCGGCGAGTTCACCGCCGAGGACCTCGCCCTGCTCGAGGCCGCCGACGCGCTACTGGACCGAGTCCGAGGCCATTTCGACGACCAGGCGATGCACCTGGCGCTGGAGGCGATCTGGTCGGTGCTCGGGGCGGCCAACCGGTACTTCTCGGCTCAGGAGCCGTGGGTACTGCGCAAGTCCGACTCCCCCGACGACCAGGCCCGGTTCCGGACGGTGCTGTACACGACGCTGGAGACCGTGCGCATCGCCGCGCTGCTGACCCAGCCGGTGATGCCGGAGTCGATGGCCACGCTGCTCGATCTGGTCGGCCAACCGGCCGAAGAGCGCACCTTCACCGCCGTTTCGGAACGCCTCAACCCGGGCACCGCTCTGCCGAAGCCCGTCGGCGTGTTTCCGAGATACCAGGTGGACGAAGAATGAACGGACTGCACGAGAGCCTGCAGGACATCTTCGAGGAGGTGGCCCAGCGCAACCCCGGCGAGACCGAGTTCCACCAGGCTGTCTTTGAGGTGCTCCAGAGCCTCGGCCCGGTGGTGGCCAAACACCCCGAGTACGCCGACGCCGCGGTGATCCGCCGGTTGTGCGAGCCGGAGCGCCAGATTCTCTTCCGGGTGCCGTGGGTCGACGACAGCAGCGCGATCCAGATGCACCGCGGATTCCGCGTCGAGTTCAACTCGGCACTGGGCCCGTTCAAGGGCGGTCTGCGGTTCCACCCGTCGGTGTATCTCGGCATCGTCAAGTTCCTCGGCTTCGAGCAGATCTTCAAGAACTCGCTGACCGGTATGCCGATCGGCGGCGGTAAGGGCGGTTCGGACTTCGATCCCAAGGGCCGCTCCGACGGCGAGATCATGCGGTTCTGCCAGTCGTTCATGACCGAGCTGTACCGCCACATCGGCGAATACACCGACGTGCCCGCCGGTGACATCGGCGTGGGGATGCGCGAGATCGGCTACCTCTTCGGCCAGTACAAGCGCATCACCAACCGCTACGAATCCGGCGTGCTGACCGGCAAGGGCATGACATGGGGCGGCTCGCTGGTGCGCACCGAGGCCACCGGTTACGGCACGGTGTACTTCATCGCCGACATCCTCAAGGCGCGCGGGGACTCGTTCGAGGGCAAGCGCGTCGTGGTGTCCGGTTCGGGCAACGTGGCCATCTACGCGATCGACAAGATCCGGCAGCTCGGCGGCACGGTCATCGCGTGTTCGGATTCCGACGGTTACGTGGTGGACGAGGACGGCATCGACCTGAAGATCCTCAAAGACGTGAAAGAGGTTCGGCGCGCCCGCATCTCGGAGTACGCAGAGCTCCGCGGCGGCAACGCGCACTTCGCCCGCGGCAATGTGTGGGACACCGACTGCGACATCGCAGTGCCCAGCGCCACGCAGAACGAGATCAACGGGGCCGACGCCGCGCGTCTGGTCAAGGGCGGCTGCCGGATCGTCGCCGAGGGCGCGAACATGCCGTGCACACCGGAGGCGGTGAAACTCTTCGCCGAGGCCGGCACCGTCTTCGCCCCCGGTAAGGCCGTCAACGCCGGCGGTGTCGCGACCAGCGCGCTGGAGATGCAGCAGAACGCCTCCCGCGAATCGTGGACCTTCGCCGAGACCGAGGAGAAGCTGGCCGGGATCATGGGCCGCATCCACGACCGCTGCGTGCAGACCGCGGAGGAATACGGTCAGCCCGGCAACTACGTGGCCGGCGCGAACATCGCCGGTTTCACCCGCGTGGCCGACGCGATGCTGGCGCTCGGCCTCATCTGAGTGATCTGAACCACAATTCGCGGCTGGGCTGTCACACTCCCGGTGTGCGTGGTGTCTCGAGGACAGACCGGCACTTCTGGGTCGGCCGCTCCGCGGCCGACGACGAGCCGGGTGACCCGAGGAGATCGAGATGACCGAGAAGAGCAACGCCGTACCGAAGACCAACGTCGTGGTGATCGGCGGCGGATACGCCGGCGTCATCGCCGCCAACCACCTGCGCGTCAACGGTGACATCGCCGTCACGCTGGTCAACCCCAGGCCGCGGTTCGTCGAGCGCATCCGGCTGCATCAACTCGTCACCGGATCCGATGACGCGGTCGTGGAGTTCGGCGACGTGCTCGGAGCGGACGTCCGGCTGGTGGTCGATTCGGCGCACCGGATCGACGCGGCGGCCCAGCGGGTCGAACTGGCCTCCGGCGACATGCTCGACTACGACTACCTGATCTACGCGGTCGGCAGCACGGGTGCGTCGCTCACCGTGCCCGGCGCCGCCGAATTCGCCTATCCCATCGCCGAATTCGAGCACGGCGAACCGCTGCGCGCGGCCATGGCCGACGTCCGTCGCGGAGACCCGATCACGGTCGTCGGCGCCGGGCCCACCGGCATCGAGACCGCCGCCGAGCTGGGCGAGGAAGGCCACGCCGTCACCCTGGTCTGCGGCGGTGTGCTCGGGCCGTACCTCAGCGCCCCCGCACGCAAGTCCGTTGCGCGACGGATGCGCAAACTGGGCGTGACCGTCGTCGACGGCCCCGACGCCAAGGTCGGCGAAGTCCGCGAACGCTCGGTCGTGCTGGCCGACGGCCGCGAACTGTCCAGCACGCTCACCATCTGGACCGCCGGATTCGGGGTGCCCGACCTGGCCGCCCGCAGCGGACTCGCCACCGACGCCCTCGGACGCCTGCTCACCGACGAGACGCTGACGAGCATCGACAGCCCGCGCATCGTGGCGGCGGGAGACGCTGCCGCGCCGTCGAACTCACCGTTGCGGATGAGCTGCCAGGCAGCGATCCCGCTCGGCGCGCAGGCCGCCAACACCGTGCTCAGCCGGATCGCCGGCACCGAACCCACCCCGATCAACCAGGCGTTCACCGGACAGTGCATCAGCCTGGGCCGCAAAGCGGGCACCATCCAGGTGGCGCACCTGGACGACCGGGTGACGCCGCTGTACATCGGTGGCCGCGCCGCGGCGACGATCAAAGAGGCCGTGTGCAAGGGCACGATCACGTTCCTGTCCCGCGAGGCGCGCAAGCCGGGGAGCTACTTCTGGCTCAAGGGCGGCAAGCGCGCCGAGCGGCTCGCCTTGGATGACCACGATGCGCCGGTGTCGTGAACGACCACGCCGAGCGGTTCACGCTGCTGCGTCCGCTGCTGTTCACGATCGCCTACGAGATTCTCGGCAGCGCAACCGAATCCGACGATGTACTGCAGGAGAGTTACCTGCGCTGGGCCGAGGTGGACCTGGCAGGAGTGCAGGACACCAAGGCCTACCTCGCCCAGCTCGTCACCCGTCAGGCTCTCAACGCGCTGCGGGCGCAGTCCCGCCGGCGGGAGGACTACATCGGACCCTGGCTGCCCGAACCGCTGCTGGTCGAGAGCAACGACGCCTCGGCGGACGTGGTGCTTGCAGAATCGGTGTCCATGGCGATGCTCGTGGTCCTCGAGACACTCTCGCCCGACGAGCGCGCCGTCTTCGTCCTACGGGAGGTGTTCGGGTTCAGCCACGACGAGATCGCTTCTGCCGTCGGCAGATCCGTGGCCTCGGTGCGCCAGATGGCCCACCGTGCCCGCGAGCACGTCCAGTCGCGGCGCAAACGGTTCGACCCGGTGGACCCCCAGACCTCGATGGAGATCACCGCACGATTCTTCGCCGCGGCGTCGACCGGCGACGTGGAGGGCCTGATGGAGATGCTGGCCCCCGACGTGGTGTGGACCGCCGACAGTGCGGGCAAGCGCAGCGCGGCGCGCCGTCCGGTCACCGGTGCCGAACGGGTCAGCAAGCTGGTCCTGGGCCTGCTGCGGGTCGCAGGCGAAGGCGGACGCGTCGAACCGGCCGTGTACAACAACGCCCCCGCGCTGAAGCTCTACCTCGGTGACAGTTTCGAGGGCATCGTCACCGTCGAGGTCGTCGACGGCAAGATCAGCCACTTCTATGCGATGCGCAACCCCGACAAGCTCGCCGGCGTCGACATCCCCCGGGAGATCAGCCGCTGAGTTGTGTCAGGCTTGGCCGGTGCGCATCGAGCGGCTCGGCGACCTGGGCGATGCGCCCGCGGTGCTGGCCGCCGTCGGCCGGGCCGGCGCCGCGCTCGGGCTGGCGCCGCCCGCGGCACTGCTCGGCGACTGGTTCGGATCGAGCGCCGTGATCGCTCCGTCGGTGACGATCGCGCCCGTCGGTGCGACGGAGGTGTTCGACGTGGCGGCCGCCTCGGGAACCGCCGCCGGGAACGCCGTCGGCGGAGGATGGTTCGGCTACCTGTCGTACCCCGACGCCGGCGCCGACGGCACGGGGCCTCGCATCCCCGAGGCGGCGGGCGGATGGTCGGACTGTGTACTGCGCCGTGACGCCGACGGGTGCTGGTGGTACGAAAGCCTTAGCGGCGCAACGCCTGCCGCGTGGGTCGTCGACTCGGTGCGCGCGCCGGTGGCGCCGTCGGCGTACGAGATGGACTGGACGCAAGCGGATCGCGACGTCCACCACCGGGGCGTGACGGACTGCCTCGCCGCGATAACCGCCGGCGAGGTGTACCAGGCGTGTGTGTGCACACAGTTCACCGGCCGCCTGCGCGGCGCACCGCTGGACTTCTTCGTCGACACCGCGATGCGCACCACCCCCGCCCGCGCCGCCTACCTGGCCGGCGACTGGGGTGCGGTGGCGTCGCTGTCGCCGGAGTTGTTCCTGCGCCGGCGCGGCACCACGGTGACGTCGAGCCCGATCAAGGGCACGCTGCCGTCGTGGGCGGATCCGTCCGGACTGCGGACGTCGGTCAAGGACGTCGCCGAGAACATCATGATCGTCGACCTGGTGCGCAACGACCTCGGCCGCATCGCGGACATCGGAACGGTGACGGTGCCCGAACTGCTGGCCGTGCGCCCGGCGCCCGGGGTGTGGCACCTGGTGTCGACGGTCACCGCCGAGGTCGGCACCGGCCTGCCGATGAGCGACGTGCTCGCCGCGACGTTCCCGCCCGCGTCGGTCACCGGCACACCCAAGGTCAGGGCGCGCAGCCTGCTGCGGACATGGGAGCCGCGGCGGCGCGGAATCTACTGCGGCTCAGTAGGTTTCGCGTCTCCGGTGGCGGGCTGTGAACTTAACGTCGCGATCAGGACTGTGGAGTTCGGCGCCGACGGGTCCGCGGTGCTCGGTGTCGGCGGCGGCATCACCGCCGACTCCGATCCGGACCGCGAATGGGACGAATGCCTGCACAAAGCGGCGCCCATCGTCGGCGCACGCTCGCCGGTTCCGCGCGGCGACCGAACTGTGGTAATCAACCCGGTATGAGTGAACCGACCGGCATCGGCCCGCTGCCGCTGCCCGCGCTGACCGAGTTCGCGTCCGACCAGCCGGTCGTGATGGTGAACCTGCTCAAATTCGCCGAACCCGACGGGCTCGAGAGCTACCAGCGTTACGGCGCCGCGGTCGCGCCGTTCCTCGAACGGGTCGGCGCGTCGATCGTGTACGGCGGCACCTCGCCGGCATTCGTCATCGGCGACGAGGGCAGCCCGTGGTGGGACGCCATCCTCGCGGTCCGGTACCCGACGCCGTCGGCCTTCCTCGAGATGGTCACCAGCGAGGAGTACAACGCCATCCACGTGCACCGGGCGCAGGCGCTGGAACGCGCGGAGCTGATCGCCACCGCGCAGTGGCCGGTCACCGAGTCCTAATCGCGCGAGCGCAGGACCGCGTCGTAGAGGTCGCGTTTCGACGGCGCCCCGGGGTTGGCGGCGACCACCTCGGCGCACGCATCCTTCACGCGTGAGCCCGCCGCGACGCGCTCGTTGACGTCGGCAACCAGGGTGTCCAGATCGGCGGACGGCACCGCACCCGCGAGCACGACGGTGATCTCCCCCAGCACCCCGTCGCCGGCCCAGTCGGCGAGCTCGGCCAGCGTGCCGCGTTTGACCTCCTCGTGGGTCTTCGTCAGCTCCCGGCACACCACGGCCCTGCGGTCACCGCCGAGCGTGTCGGCGGCGTCGCGCAGGGTGTCCGGCAGCCGGCGGGGTGATTCGAAGAAGACGCAGGTGCGCTGCTCGGTCGCCAGGGACCGCAGCCACGTCCGTCGGGCGGTCGGTTTGCGCGGCGGGAAACCCTCGAAGCAAAACCGGTCCGACGGCAGCCCGGAGACAGCCAGCGCCGTCGTCACCGCCGACGGTCCCGGGAGGCAACTGACGATCAGCCCGGCGTCCGCACAGGCGCTCACCAGCCGGTACCCCGGATCGTTGATCAGCGGCATCCCGGCGTCGCTGACCACCAGCACCGTCGCCCCCGACTTGATCGCCTCGATCAGCGTCGGCACCCGTGACGCCTCGTTCGCGTCGAACAGGCTCAGCACCCGGCCCGTGGGCTGCACCTCCAGCGATTGGGCGAGCAGGCGCACGCGCCGGGTGTCCTCGGCGGCGACGATATCGGCGTTCGCGAGGGCGGCCACCAGCCGTTTCGAGGCGTCGCCGGGCTGGCCGAGTGGGGTTGCGCCGAGCAGCAGACGTCCGGCGGTCATGCCCACAGCCTACGATCTGAAGACGTGACCGCCCCCGCCACCGAAGCTCCGCGCGCGGTCCCGGTCATCAGCCCGGCCCCTCTGGTCCCGGTCGCCGACTTCGGACCGGTCGACCGGCTGCAGGGCTGGGCCATGACGGCCGTCGTCACCGCACTCGCCGCGATCACCCGGTTCCTCAACCTCGGCTCACCCACCGACGCCGGCACGCCGATCTTCGACGAGAAGCACTACGCCCCGCAGGCCTGGCAGGTGCTGCACAACCACGGCGTCGAGGACAACCCCGGCTACGGGCTGGTGGTGCACCCGCCCGTCGGCAAACAGCTGATCGCGATCGGCGAGGCGCTGTTCGGCTACAACGGGCTGGGCTGGCGGTTCTCCGGAGCGGTGTGCGGGGTGGTGTTGATCCTGCTCGTCGCACGGATCGCGCGGCGGATCAGCCGCTCGACGGCCGTCGGGGGTATCGCCGGGCTGCTGCTGATCGCCGACGGCGTCACCTTCGTCGCGTCGCGCACTGCGCTGCTCGACGGGTTCCTCACCTTCTTCGTCGTCGCGGCGTTCGGTTGCCTGATGGTCGACCGCGACCAGGTCCGGGAACGGATGCACGTCGCCCTGCTCGAAGGGCGGATCGCGGAGACGCCGTGGGGGCCGCGGCTCGGCGTGCGGTGGTGGCGATTCGGTGCGGGTGTGCTTCTCGGCCTGGCGTGCGCGACGAAGTGGTCGGGGCTCTACTTCGTCGTGTTCTTCGGCGTGATGACGCTGGCCCTCGACGTCGCGGCGCGCCGGCAGTACCGGGTGGCGCGGCCGTGGGTGGGCACGCTGCGCCGCGATACGGGTCCGGCCGCCTACGCGCTCGGGCTCATCCCCGTCGCGGTGTACCTGGCGTCGTACACGCCGTGGTTCGCCTCCGAGACCGGGGTCAACCGGCATGAGGCCGGACAGTCCATCGGCGAGCACAGCGCGTGGCCGGTCCCCGATGCCGTGCGCTCGCTGTGGCATTACACCTACGCCGCGTACCGATTCCATTCCGGGCTGACCAACGCCGACGGCAACCACCACCCGTGGGAGTCGAAGCCGTGGACATGGCCGATGTCGCTGCGGCCGGTGCTCTATGCGATCGACAACCAGGACGTGCCGGGCTGCGGTGCGCAGTCGTGTGTGAAGGCCGTGATGCTCGTCGGCACGCCGGCCATGTGGTTCATCGCGGTGCCGGTGCTGGGGTGGGCGATCTGGCGCGCGTTCGTCAAGCGCGACTGGCGGTACGCGGTGGTGCTGACCGGATATTCGGCGGGCTTCCTGCCGTGGTTCGCCGACATCGACCGGCAGATGTACTTCTTCTACGCGGCCGTGATGGCGCCGTTCCTGGTGATGGCGATCGCGCTGATCCTCGGGGACATCCTGCGGGCGCCGCGGCAGAACGCCGAGCGGCGCACGCTGGGGCTGATGGTCGTCGCCGGCTATGTGGCGCTGGTGATCACGAACTTCGCGTGGCTGTTCCCGATTCTCACCGGCATCCCGATCAGCCAGTCGACGTGGAACATGCAGATCTGGCTGCCCAGCTGGCGGTAGCTTTCGCGCTTGGCGCGCTTGCGCCGCGAAACAGCATTCCCGGCTGTCAAGCGCGCCTGTTGATAGCCCTCGCTGCTGTCTCGTCGACCTGTCGGACGAGCTGAGCATCATCTGCGCATGAGGACCGTATTCTTGGGCAGCGAAGCGCTGGCTCGTGGCGAGATGTCACGGGCACGCTTACGAACGGCGTACCGGGCGATTTTCCCGGATGTGTACCAACCCGCGATCGCAGAGCCGTCGCTCTACCACAACACCGTTGGCGCGTGGCTGTGGTCGAAACGTCGCGGTGTGGTCACCGGCAGAGCCGCAGCGGCGCTGCACGGAGCCGAGTGGGTCGACGAGAACGCTCCGATCGAATTGATATGGCGCAACAACCGCCCGCCGCGGGGGATCATCGCGCGCAATGACCGCTTCGCCTGCGACGAGGTCGTCGAGATCAGCGGCATGGCGGTCGCTTCGATTCAGCGAACTGCTCTCGATCTCGGCCGATTCCTTCCCCGCGGGGCGGCCGTCGCGCATCTCGATGCGCTCGCCAGGGCGACGGGCTTGTCGGTCGAACACGTCCTCCCACTCGCGGATCGGTACAAGGGAGCACGCGGTCTCCAGCGGTGCAGGGAGGCCGTCGATCTGATGGACGCCGGCGCCCAGTCGCCGAAAGAGACTTGGCTGCGGTTGTTGCTGATCGATGCCGGGTTCCCGCGACCGGCCACCCAAATCCCCGTGTTGGACGACTACGGTGACCCCTTCGCCTATCTCGACATGGGTTGGGAGGACGTCATGATCGCCGTCGAGTACGACGGCAAGCAGCACCAACACGACCGCCTGCGATATGTGTGGGATCACAAACGGCTGACCAGGTTGCGACGACGTGGCTGGCTACATGTCCGGGTGATCGCCGAGGACCGGCCCTACGAGATCGTGCAGCGGGTGCGCGAGTCGTGGGCCCAGCGCGAGACAGAACGCAGGGCTGCCAACCGCTCGGCTTGACGACCGGGAATGCTGTTTCGCGGCGAAGGCGCCCCTAGAGCGGGTCGCGCGCGGCCGGACACGACATGCAGCGCGGCCCGCCGCGGCCGGTGCCCAGCTCCGATGCCGCGATCGCCAGCACCTCGATGCCCGAATCCGCAAGCCGCGCATTAGTTTCGGTGTTGCGCTCATACGCAGCCACCACACCCGGGGCGAGCGCTAGGGTGTTGTTCCCGTCGTCCCACTGCTCGCGTTCGGCGGTGACCGGGTCGAGCCCCGTGTCGATGACGCGCAACCGGTCGATCCCCATCGCCTCGGCGGCGGCGGCCACGAACGGCGCGGCATCGTCGATCCGCACCCCGCCGTCGCCGTTGCGGTGAATCGTGAACGCCGACAACGAGTCGACGACGTTCGGGTACATCACGACGGCGTCGACGTCGACCATGGTGCACACCGTGTCCAGATGCATCTGCGCGCGCTCCTGGGCGATCGGCACCGCGAGCACGGTGTGTGCCAGATCGTCGTCGAACAGGCTGCGCGCCAATGCCTCCGCCCCCGCGGGCGTCGTGCGCTCCCCCACCCCGACGGCGACAACGCCCGGCGACAGCAGCAGCACGTCACCGCCTTCGACCGGCGCCGAGCGCGACTCGTAGGCCCGTCGCACCCCGAGGAACCGCGGATGGTGGGCGTAGATCAGGTCGGTCAGCGACGTCTCGCGGGACCGGGCGGGCAGCGACAGCGAGGTGATCGCCACCCGCGGCCCCATCCAGAACGACGAGTCGCGGGTGAACAGCAGATTGGGCAGCGGATCGATCACGAAATCTCCGCCGTGGTGCATGCGGCGCACCAGCGACAGGTCGCTCGCGGCGAACGGCAACTCGTTGAACGTCATGCCCGCGACGAGCACGTGTCCCAGCGGGGCGGCTTCCAGGGTGCGCAGGTACGCGGAGAGTTCCTGTGCCAGTGGTATTCCCAACCGGCGCGGGTCGACGGCCGCCGCGATCCCGTGCATGCGCGCCGCCCCGCTGGACAGCGCCTCGGTCAGCAGGTCGGCCAACAGCAGCACCTCGACACCTCGCGACCGCAGCAGCTCGGCGAACGCGTCGTGCTCCTCCTGGGCGCGCGACACCCACGGCAATCCGTCGAACAACAGCGCATCGTTGTTGCGCGGGGTCAACCGCTGCAGCTCCGCGCCGGGGCGGTGCAGGATCGCCACCCGTAACGTGCCGACCTCGGAATCGCAGCCCAATGTCACATGTAGCACCGTAGCGCCCCCACCTCCCGCCGGAGACCTCAAGTATGGTTCAGGTCATGGACGGCCACGAGCTGACGCCGAGCGAGATGTCCGCCCGCAGCGGTGTCGCGGTCTCGGCGCTGCACTTCTACGAACGCGAAGGGCTCATCACCAGCCGGCGCACCGCGGGCAACCAACGGCGCTACGCGCGCGAGACCCTGCGGCGTGTCGCATTCATCCGGATGTCCCAGCGGCTCGGCATCCCGCTGGCCCGCATCCGCGCGGCCCTGGCGACCCTTCCCGGCGACCGGGTGCCGACGAGCAAGGACTGGGCCAAGCTGTCCGCCAGCTGGCGCGACGACATCGAGGAGCGGATCCTGCACCTGCAACGGCTGCGCGACAACCTCGCCGGCTGCATCGGCTGCGGCTGCCTCAGCCTCAAGACGTGCACCCTGGCCAACCCCGGCGACGTCCTCGCCGACAGCGGACCCGGGCCCGTTCGCCTCTGACCCGTCGAACGCCTGTGCGATACACTCGGCGACATGGAGCTGGCTCTACAGGGCTCGCTTTTCGAGCACGCAGACCGCCGCATGCTGGGCAACGGCGCATGGCTCGACGTGCGGTCTGGCTGGCTGACCGACGCCGACACGCTCTTCGACGAATTGCGCCACGGCATCCCCTGGCGTGCCGAGCGCAGGCAGATGTACGACCGGGTGCTCGACGTACCGCGGCTGCTCAGCTTCCACGATCTGGCCGACGGCAAGGCACCCCATCCGCGGCTCAAACAGATGCGCCGCCGCCTCAACGACACCTACGGCGGCGAGCTCGGCGAACCGTTCACGACGGCGGGGCTGTGCCTCTACCGCGACGGCAACGACAGCGTCGCCTGGCACGGCGACAACATCGGCCGCAGCAGCACCGAGGACACGATGGTCGCGATCGTCGGCCTGGGCGCCACCCGGGTGTTCGCGCTGCGGCCGCGCGGCGGAGGCCCGTCGCTGCGCATCCAGCACCACCACGGCGACCTGCTGGTGATGGGCGGATCATGCCAGCGCACTTGGGAACACGCGATTCCGAAGACCACCAGGCCCACCGGCCCCCGGATCAGCATCCAGTTTCGGCCGCACGACGTCCGCTGAGCGTGGTCAGCCCCGCACCGCGTTGACCGCGTCGACGAGCAGTCGGCGGGCCCGCTCGGTGTTCACCGGCGCCACCGGTTTGCCGGGAATCACGAGCGGATTGGCCGTCACGATCACCAGGTACGGCCCGAAACGGGCGGTGTAGTTGTACAACTCGCCGGTGCGGGGCGCGCCCGCCACGACCGTCTGCAGGACGCGATGGGTGGCGGCGGTCTGCACGCCCTCGATCTGCGGGGCCTCCACCACCTCGACCAGCCCGCGCAGCCCGGTGCCTCCGAACTCGACCTTCTTGCAGGCCTCGCCCGGATCGGGGACCGGCACCGGTTCGTTGGTCTCGACCGCCAGCGCGATGAACCGGTTGCCCTCACCCTCGGCGGTCGCCGCGGCCATGTTGCCCTTCAGATCCGCCTCGGGCAGCTGACCTTCGGCGAACGCAGCGCACTCCGGAGGCCGAAAGGTCAAGCCCGGCGGCATCTTCTGCGGTTGCAGCAGTTTGGGGTCGATGCCCGTCGGCGCGACGTCGCGGTATTGGAACTGCGGTCCGAACATCGCCTTCACCTGCGCGACACGGGAGATGTCGGCGGTGGGAGAATCTGATTCGGCGGGGCTGGAACCGCACCCGGCGAGCACGCCGACACAGGCCACAGCCGTCATCGCTCTCGGGTGAAACATCGCTCTCGGGTAAAACATCGCCGCCAATGTACCCGGCGGCCGACACTCAACTCCGCAACGCGGCCACTGTCCTGGCCAACAGATCCGCGCCGAAGTCCCCGCCCAGCGCGGGGTGCGGCGAACCGGGGTCGGTGACGACGGTGACGTACACCAGGCGCGTGCCCTCGTGGGCAACAAAAGTCTGCGCGTGCGAACGGGTTTCGGTACCACCCTCGACGACGGTGAGGGTGTCGGCGACCACGCCGGAGGTGAGGACCCCGGGCACCGATGGCGCGTCGACCAACCGGACGGTGCCGGACGTCGGACCGGCCGCCATGGTCCACGCACCGCATTGCGCGAGCAGTGCCGGGTCGGGCGGCACCGCGCCATCCGCCGCGACCGCGAAGACGATGCCGCCGGCGCCGGATGCCGACCAGCCCCGCGCCGTGGCCGGATCGACCACGGGGTCGGCGAGCGCGCCACACTGGGGCGGATCGGCCGACCAGTCCGGGCCGTACCCCCACTGCGCGAGCGGTGCGACGCGGCCCTGCACGTCCGCCACCTCGTAGTCCGGCGGCAGTTCGTAGCGGGCCCGGTTGATGCGAGACGGGTCGATCGGCCCGGCCGCCTTGGTGCTCGACGGAGCGGGAGGAGGTGGCGACGGTTGACCGCAGGAAGCCACGCTCAGGGCGGCGGCCATGATGACCGCGAAGCGGCGCACGTCGCGTTGATATCACAACGCGCGCGCCGCATCGGTCAGGCGGCGTCCGGGTCGCTGTGGGCCGCGGGCTCCGGATCTCCCCCACCGGTGGCGGCGGCCGGCCCCTGCGTCTCCTCGCGCGGACCGGTCAGACGGGTCAACAACCGCTTGAGCGGCCGACGCTCCACGGCCGGCGCCTCCGAGGAGGTGTCCCCACGCGGCGGTACCAGGTTGCGAAGGATGTTCGTCCGCGGCCGATCCAGGACCGGCTGCACGGGAACGGGTTGCGTGCCCGAGTTCCGCTCGGCGACCGGTGTTTCGATCGGGGCCACTTCGGTGGACTCGCTGGACGCCGTCGTTGTGATGGGCTCGGGCGACGGCATCGGGTCGCCCAGTTCCACTCCGCCCACGCCGTAGGGGCTGGTGGCCGCCGACGTGCCAAGTGGCCGGAACTGCGGGTCGGCACTCGCTTCGGCGAGGCCGTCGTCGAGACCGGTCGGGATGGCGAGCACCAGGCTGGTGACGCCGGTGATCGGGTTGATCAGCGGGATGAGGCCGGCCCGCGTCCGCGTGCCGACATGGTCGGGATCCCGGTCGTAGCCGAACTCCACGATGACGCGCAGGGGTGCGTCCATCGCCGTCAGGAGCGGGGTCGGTACCCCGAGTTGATGCAGCGGCATCAGCAGCGGCAAGCGCTCGGTGGGGATCAGGTAGTAGGTGGTATCGCCGACTTGGCCCTGTTCGAGCGGGGCGCCGACATCGTCGCTCCAGTAGTCGCCGTGCAGGTAGTAGATGCCGAGAAGGGCGTTCGCGGTGGCCGCCATGTTCACCGGGTACGCCGGGAAGTCCGCCCAGCCGTCGTACTGACGGGCGATGTCGACCGTCGTGAACTCGCTGTCCGTCGGCGTCGACCCGCTGAAGGTGACGTCGAGCATCGGGATGTGGAAGCCGTCGAAACGCTGCAGGACTCCGCCGTTGGGGCGGTTCGGATTGGCGAGCAGCACGAACGTGACGTCAGGCGCCTCGCCCGTCTCGTTGTACTGCTCGATCAGCTTGCGCTTCTCGATCGTCGCGATGACGGCGCTCTGCGAATACCCGTACACCACGATGGGTGCCCCTGGCTGGGGATCGCCGGTCATGGTGTGCGAGACACACTGGGCCGATCCGTGGACGCACTTGTCGAGGTTGTCCGTCCCCGCCGCGACCGAGTCGTCGAACGTCTTGGTGCCGAAGACCGGGCCGAACTCCTCCGGCGTATGAACCGCGACCCCGGCGTACTCCGCGTCGGCGGGATCACCGCGGACGGCCCCACTCGGCGCCACGTACACCCGGATCGCGTCGTCGACGTAGGCCGAGACGAAGGCGGGGTCGTCGGCCCATCCGCCCTGGCCGTCCACGAGCGGATGTTGCGTGCCCCCCATCGCCAGCACCGTGACCGCCAGCAACTGCACCGCCGACGTGAGCGTTACCGACCATCCGATCGCCAGAATTCCGAATATGGCGCCCACGACGACAGCCAGCGAACGCGCGGACGTCCGAACCATTGAACTCCCCCAAGGATTGACAGCAAGCCATCCGACCTTCAGCTGACTTCCCCGGGAGGGAGCTGCGCAGCGTGCCACATGGAGTTTCGCACTCGGTCCTGGGAAAATCACAGGAAGCGTTGACGACGGCCAGCAACTCTTTACACCGGCAACGACAGCACTGGCCGCGACCAGCGTCGGCAATGCTCCAGGAGTTTCAAAGTCATTTCGCCATCGTTTGCCCCGGCGCTTACCGCAACGCGTGGCGATTACCCCGCCTGACATGGCGACGTCACTGCGGGTCGACGATCACGCCCTAGCCGGCACTGCGCGACACCGCCGACGCCTCGGCGACCTGCTCCGGCGTCGGCCGCACACCCGTGTACCGCTCGAACTGCTCGGCGGCCTGCAGCGCCACGACCTCCGCCCCGGTGATCACCCGGACACCCGCCGTGCGCGCAGCGGTGATCAGCGGCGTCTCGGAAGGGGTGGCGACGACGTCGAACACGGTGTCCGCCTTCGCGATCGCGTCCGTGTCGAAGGCCTGCTGCTGTTCTTCGGGACCACCCGCCATCCCGATCGGCGTGACGTTGACGAGCACGGCGGCCTCGCACGATCCGACCTCGGCGGCGTAGCCGTAGCCGAGCCGGCCGGCGAGCTCGCGCCCGGTCCGCGCATTGCGCGCCGCCACGGTCCCGACTGTGAACCCGCGGTCGCGGAATGCGGCGCCGACGGCGGACGCCATCCCCCCGCTTCCTCGGATCACCACAGGCCGGCCGGGGTCGAGCGCGTACTGGTCGACGAGTCGCTGCACGGCGAGGTAATCGGTGTTGGCGGCGGTGAGATGTCCGTCGTCGTTGACGATCGTGTTGACGGCGTCGATCACCCGCGCGGACTGCTCGACCTCGTCGACCAGGGCGATCACGTCGCGTTTGAACGGCATCGACACCGAGCACCCGCGGATGCCCAGCGCCCGCACCCCGCCGATGGCCGCGGCGATGTCGGTGGTGGTGAATGCCTTGTAGAGGAAGTCCAGCCCGAGCACCTCGTAGAGGTGGTTGTGGAAGCGGGTGCCGATGTTGCTGGGGCGGCCGGCCAGGGAAATGCACAGCCGGGTGTCCTTGCTCAGGGGCGGGCGGCCCATCAGCCGACAGCCCGGATGACCTGGCGGGTGACGTCGCGGATCAGGGCGGTGAGCTCGGGCGGGAACGCCAAGGTGGCGGGGTCGGGCACGTCGACGACGGTGGTGACCACTCCGAGGTCTTCGCGGTGCCACTGCGCCCCGAACCGGTCGAGGATCCTGCGCATCGCATAGTTGTCGGTGAGCACGCGGGCGGTGAAGCGGCGCACACCGTCGTAGCTCGCCGCGACCACGAGCGCATCCATCAACAGCGTGCCGATGCCGCGGCCCTGGTAGTCGTCCCCCACAACGAACGCGACTTCGGCGGTCGACGGATCGGCTTCGTCGCGCACGAACCGGGCGTCGGCGACCACCGGCCCGTCGGCGCCGTCGGTCAGCACCCATACGAAATGATCGGCGTAGTCCACTTCGAAGAGATACGCCATCAGTCGCGGCGTGGGTTTGCGGGCCGATTGGAATCGCCGGTAGAGCGTTTCGCTGGAGAACTCGACCGGACCGTTGATGGTGCGTTCGTTGTCGCCTGGGAGTACGGGCCGCAGGTAGAGCACTGTCCCGTCGCGCACCGTGATCGGGATCGGTGCGATGAACGCCGCGAGCCGCTGGCGGGCGATGCGGACGAGCTTGTTCATCATGCCCGGAATCTCGAGCATCGTGGCGAAGGCTTCGTGCGCGCCGACCCAGCCGGCCACGTCGTCGAGCGCGATGACGGTGGCGGTGCGCGGGGTTTCACGCATCAGCGCGATCTCGCCGACGATCATGCCCTGGTTGACGTCGGCGACGGCGTGCAGACCCTCCGCGCCGGTGTGGCAGACCTGGACGCGCCCGGACGCGAGGAGGAGGAACGACACCGCGTGTTCGCCCTGACGCATGAGGATCGCCCCCGGCGCGGCGGTCAGTGGCCGCAACTGCGCGGCCAACGGCTCCAGCGTCCCGGTGGAGCAGCCGGCGAAAAAGTCCAACGCCGCGAGTTCGTCTGCACGGGCGGCGGTCACACCGGCCACGCTCCCGAGGCTACGGCGTCGCCGACGGGCGCGGCAAGGAACGCCGAGCGCCGGCACGCATCACCGTCAGGCACAACGAAAAGCGCCCGGACTCCGTCGAAACGGAAACCGGGCGCCCTTCGTGGTTCAGGCCGGCTGGGCCGGGGTCACCAGTCCCAGATCGGCGCGCCGGGGCCGCCGAACGGACCGAAGTCGACGTAGGTCCCGATGCCGCCGGTGATGGACGGCACGGCGCGCAGGGAATCCTTGGACTCGCCGCCGGCCGGGGCGAGGGGCGCATTGATGTCGGCCGCGCGAACCTCGGACGGACCGGCGTTCACGACGCCGGGATCGGCGACGCGGATGCCGTCTTCGGCGACGGGGAATGCAGACGGTGCCGCGGGATCGCCCTCGACGTCCGAGACGTCAGCGCCGGCTGTTCCGGCTCCGAACGCCAGGAAGGCTCCCGTGACGGCGAGCGCACCAAGACCCGTAATGCCCAGCTTCTTTGACTTGCGGACGAGGGCTTCGGCGTGTTCGGCCATCTGCCTCCCCTTTCTCTGCGGGATTGCATCCCGGTTGTTGACGTCAGCGCGCCCGAGCAGATTATCAGGGCGGATCAACCCGCGCACCCGCACGGGAGTACCAGATCCTGTGAATTTTCGGGGGCGGTATTCCGGCATCGGAATGAACCCGATGCACGGCCGCCGAACCGTCGAAAGTGGAGCTAAGGGGAATCGAACCCCTGACCTACTCGATGCGAACGAGTCGCGCTACCAACTGCGCCATAGCCCCTGATACCGGTACGAAAGGCTACCAGCCGTCACGCACCAGCCGAAACCGAGCTACTGGCCGGCGGCTCTCGGCAGGTCGAAGTGCCGCGCGAAGGCCACCTCGTCGAGATGCTCGAAGATCGGATCCTCGTCGTCGATCTCCAACACCGCCGCGCCGGGACGCCGCAACCGGGCGGGCACCACGTCGAGCTCGGAGTCGCCGGTGTTCTCCACGCCCAGCCGCGAGCGACGGACCCGCTGCGCCCGCCGGCGCCGTACCTGCTCCTCGATCCGGGTCTGCCTGCGGAGGTATCCGAGGTAGAGAACGGTGACCACGCCGACCACCCCACACAGCCACCACGCCCACGGCGCCACGAAGTACGCCAGGAGCGCCGACGCCAGCAGCGCCACCCCCAACGACGTCACCATGCGCTTGCGGAACTGGTACTTGCGGGCGCTGACGGCCGCGGCGGTCTTCGACTCGTGACGGCGCCTGCGCGCCGCGCTGAGCGAGTCGACGGGCTGTTCGCTCTCCGGTTCGGCCTCGAGTCCCGAGGAGTCCGGCACGTACTCGTATTCGTCGTCGGTGCCGTCGCCGGCCGGTTCGGCTGTGTCGGATTCGGCTGAGTCAAATTCGGCTACGTCGAATTCGGCTGTCGCTTCGGCGATGTCGTCTTCGGCCATGTCGTCCTCGGCGTCGTTCTCGTCGTCGAGCCGGACTTCCGCGGTTTCGTGCTCGGCGGCGCCGACGGGCAGCGCGGCGGACTCGTCCTCGACGATGTCGACGTCGAGGTAGTCCGGCTCGGCGTCCGGCCGCGGCGTGGCGGCCAGGACCACCGCGCGTTGCGGCTCGTCAACCTGCTCGAGGTGTTCGTCGTGCCGGTCGTCGTCATGATCGTCGTCGAACTCGTCGTGCTCGTCGTGCTCGTCCGAGGAGGGGCGCCAGTCCGGGTCGGAGTGATGTCCGGCCGCCGGGCGGGTACGACGGAGCAGTCGAGCGCTCTGCCCGGAGTTCAACACGCGGGTCGACAGTGCGACGTCACTGGTGCGCCGCACGGCATCTCGCTTAGAGATCAGCATGGGCACCAGCACGAAGAGCCAGAGCACCACAAGCGAGATCCACAGCAGAGATTGGGGGATGCTTGGCATTCGCCTGCTCCTTTCCCCTACAGGCTAGGTCGGTTGACCAGCGCACCTAGGGGCGACGCGCCGAGACAATTACACACCTGTAATTCGCATGTGACAAGCACCACGAGTCACACGTGTCACATCAGTAACAGCGGGTCAGGCCCACTCCGCGCGCCCCGTACGCACCAGCGCCGCCGACGCGGACCCGCTGAGTTCCTCGACCGTGATCGCGACGAGTAGGTGGTCGCGCCAGCCGCCGTCGACCTCGAGATAGCGCTTGAGCAGGCCCTCCTCGCGGAAGCCGACCTTTGCCAGCACTCGTCGGCTCGGCGCGTTCTCCGGACGCACGGTGGCCTCGACACGGTGCAGCATGACCGGTCCGAAGCAGTGGTCCACGCCGAGCGCCAACGCCGCCGTCGCCACCCCGCCGCCGACCTGTTCACTCGACACCCAGTAGCCGATCCACGCTGAACGCAACGCACCGTGGGTGACGTTGCCGATGGTCAGCTGACCGGCGAACTGACCGTCGAGTTCGATGACGTACGGCAGCATCCGCCCTTTGCGCGCCTCCGACCGCAGCGTCGAGCACACCGCGGGCCACGACGAGAAAGCATGGCGCAGTTGCCAATCCACTCCGGTCATCGGTTCCCACGGTTCGAGGTGCCCGCGGTCGGCCAACCGGGTACGGCTCCACTGCGCGGCGTCGCGCAGGCGGATCGGACGCAGTCTCACCACACCGGCGGGGACCCGCAACGGGCCCACCGGCATCGGCCATCCGGGGTGCAGGGAACTCGACCGCAGCAGGCTCACCTCGACTCGGGTCAGCCGCGTTGCGCGAGGAAGGCGACGTCGACGGCCTCCCCGGTACGCACTTCGTCGACGTCGGTCGGCACGATCACCAGACAGTTTGCCTCGGCGAGCGTGGCGAGCAGATGCGATGACGCCCCCGGGGCGCCGCCGAGCGCCTGCACGAGGTACTCGCCGGTGTCCTGGTCCCGCATCAGCTGACCGCGCAGGTAGCCCTTGCGTCCGGCCACCGAGGTGATCGGCGACAGGGCGCGCGCAGTGACGATGCGGCGCATCGGCGACCGTTTGCCCAACGACAACCGGATCAGCGGCCGCACCATCACCTCGAACACCACCAGCGCGCTGACCGGATTGGCGGGCAACAGGAACACCGGCACACCGTCGCGGCCGAGCTGGCCGAAGCCCTGAACCGACCCGGGGTGCATCGCGATCCGCGAGACCTCCATCTCCCCCAGTTCGGAGAGCACGGCCCGCACCGACTCCGCCGCGGCGCCGCCGACCGCACCGGCGATGACGACGATCTCGGCCCGGTTGAGTTGCCCTTCGACGATCTCGCGCAGCTGGGCGGGGTCGGTGTTGACGATGCCGACCCGGTTAACCTCCGCGCCGGCGTCGCGGCCCGCGGCGGCGAGCGCGTACGAATTCACGTCGTAGACCTGGCCGTTACCCGGTGTGCGCGAGATGTCGACCAACTCGCCGCCGACACTCATCACCGACACCCGCGGCCTGGGATGGACCAGCACCCGTTCACGTCCGACCGCCGCCAGCAGCCCCACCTGGGCCGCACCGATGATCGTCCCCGCCCGCACCGCCACATCACCGGGCTGCACGTCGTCACCGGCGCGTCGCACGTACGCACCGGAGCGCACCCCGCGCAGCACCCGCACCCGGTTCGCGCCGCCATCGGTCCACCGCAGGGGCAGTACCGCGTCGGCGAGGGTGGGCATCGGCGCACCGGTCTGGACGCGCGCTGCCTGCCTGGGCTGAAGCCGGCCCGGCGTCCGCGCCCCGGCCTCGATCGACGCCATCACCGGCAGACTGATCTCGTGGCCGTCGTTGTCGTCGGCCCCGGCGCCGCCGCCGACACTGAGCACGTCGACGCTGCGCACCGCGTAACCGTCGATGGCGGCCTGGTCGAATCCGGGCATCGGCCGCTCGGTGACGACCTCTTCGGCGCACATCAGGCCTTGGGCTTCGGCGATGGCAACCCGTACCGGTCGCGGAGCCACCGCGGCGGCGGCTATCCGAGCTTGCTGCTCCTCAACCGAACGCACAACACGCCTTTCTCCTGTCTTCGGGCCTGTCGCACAGTTCTAGTTCTCGGTCAGGCCCAATCGCTCGACCAACCACTGCCGCAGCTCGGGGCCGTAGTCGTCGCGTTCCAACGCAAAGTCAACCGCAGCCTTCAGGTAGCCGCCGGGATTTCCCAGGTCGTGTCGGGTTCCGCGGTGGACGACGACGTGCACCGGATGGCCTTCGTCGATCAGCAGCGCGATCGCGTCGGTCAGCTGGATCTCGTTGCCCGCACCGCGCTGTACGCGCTTCAGCGCATCGAAGATCGCCCGGTCGAGAACATAGCGGCCGGCGGCGGCGTACGGCGACGGCGCGTCCTCGGCCTTGGGTTTCTCGACCATCCCCTTGACGCGCATGACGTTGGGGTTGACGGCGTCCGGCACCTCCTCGACGTCGAAAACGCCGTAGGCGCTGATCTTCTCGGGCGGCACCTCGATCGCGCACAACACCGAACCACCGCGTTTGGCGCGGACCTTCGACATCGTCTCGAGCACCCCGGTCGGCAGCACGAGGTCGTCCGGCAGCAGCACCGCGATCGCATCCTCGTCGTCTGACAGCGAGGGTTCGACGCAGCTCACAGCGTGACCGAGGCCCAGCGGTTCGGCCTGCAGCACCGACTCCACCTTGATCAACGCGGGGGCGCGACGGACCTTCTCCAGCATCGTCTTCTTGCCGCGGGCTTCGAGCGTCCCCTCGAGCACGAGATCCTCGACGAAGTGGGCGACCAAGCCGTCCTTGCCCTCGGAGGTGACGATGATCAGCCGTTCGGCGCCCGCCTCGGCAGCCTCGGCGGCGACCAATTCGATACCGGGGGTGTCGACCACCGGCAGCAATTCTTTGGGAACGGTCTTGGTGGCGGGTAGGAAACGCGTGCCGAGGCCTGCGGCGGGCACGACAGCGGTACGCGGAATGGGTACTTCTGGCCGACTCATCGCTCACAGATTAACCGCTGCGCGCTGGATGAACCGGTTATGGGCCGCACCTGGTTCGTCTGAGTGGGGATGTCATCGTGGATGGGTGACGTCGCCGACCAAAGCCGAGCTGCGCGCCGAACTGCTGCGGGCACGCCGCAAAGTGACGAATGAGGCGCGCGAGCGGCAGGCCACCGCGCTCACCGCCCACCTTGCTGAAATCGCGGCGCCCGGGCGAACAGTGTGCGCATACGTGCCGGTCGGCTCCGAACCCGGATCGCTCGCCCTGCTCGACGAGCTCGTGACACTCGGGGCGCGGGTCCTGCTGCCTGTGGCTCAACACGACGATGAGGACGTTCCGCTGCCGTTGCTGTGGGGCGAGTACCGCCCGGGAAATCTCGTCGTCGCCCGCCACGGCTTACGGGAACCGGCCCCGCCGTGGTTGCCGGCCGACGCGGTGGGTGGCGCCGCGGTCGTGCTGGTTCCGGCTTTGGCGGTGGACCGCACCGGTGTGCGGCTGGGGAGGGGCGCCGGGTTCTACGACCGATCGCTGCGGTCGGCGGACCCGGCGGCACTGCTGGTGGCGGTGGTGCGCGACGAGGAATTGGTCGACCGGTTGCCGGCAGACCCGCACGATGTGCGGATGACGCACGCCCTGACGCCGGGGCGTGGAGTGGTCCCGTTGGGGGAATGACAGTGGGCGCGTGGCGGTTCTAGCACTTGAGCCGGTAGAGTGCTAAAAAGTTTGACGACCTCGGAGGTTTTCGTGCCTACCTATTCCTATGCGTGCACCGACTGCGGCAATCGGTTCGATGCCGTGCAAGCGTTCAGCGACGATGCGCTGACCGAATGCCCGCAGTGCAGTGGCCGGCTGCGCAAGCTCTTCGGCAAGGTGGGAGTGGTGTTCAAGGGCAGCGGTTTCTACCGCACCGACAGCCGCGAACCCGCCAAGACTTCGAGCGGTGGTTCGGCCAAGAGTTCCTCGGATTCGTCGAGCTCGTCGAGTTCGTCGGAGAAGTCGACCTCCAGCGCGGCGAGCGATTCGAGCTCGAGTTCCACCTCGACCAGCTCGGCGCCCGCAGCGGCTGCCTCCAGCTGATCTGAAGTTATCCACAGGCCCGCGGTGAACCCGAGCGGGCCGGGTCGGTTGCTGCCTAGCGTGGCGGTATGGGGGAATCTCTCGAACCGACGCCGCTGGCACGCCTGAGCAGTTTGCGGCCGGACTGGAGCCGCACGGTACTGGCGCGACGGATCGCCGCGGGCGCCCTGGTGGTGCTCGCGGCCGTTGCGGCGGTGCGCTCCGATCCCGACGGCAAACAGGTCGACGTCGTCGTCGCCGCAAGTGACCTCACCCCGGGTACCGAGCTGGCCGACACCCATGTGCGGATCGAACGCCGTCCGGTGACGGCCGTTCCCGACGGCGCGGCGTCGGATCCGGCCGAGGTGGTCGGCGCCACGGTGGCCGGCCCGGCCCGGCGCGGCGAGGTGCTCACCGATGTGCGGTTACTCGGGCCGCGGATCGCCGAAGCTGCCGCGGGGCCCGACGCCCGACTCGTGTCCCTTCACCTGACCGACGGCGCTCTGGTCGACCTGGTCCGGACCGGCGATGTGGTGGACGTACTCGCGGCACCGGCGTCGGACATCGGCGCAGACGCGCTGGTGATCGCCACCCGCGCGGTGGTGGTGCTGGTGTCGCAGAAGCGGCAGGGACCCGGGGCCGCGGGTGAGCGCGCTGTGCTGGTCGCCCTTCCGGCGGAGGCGGCCAACAAGGTGGCGGGCGCATCGTTGACCCAGGCTGTCACGCTGACCTTCCACTGAGCGGCTGCCGCGCCTAACGTGACGCACTATCAGCTGTCCACTCACCGAAGAAGGGCTCGTCATGCTGAAAGGGTTCAAGGACTTCCTCGCCCGCGGCAACATCGTCGACCTGTCGACCGCGGTGGTAATCGGCACGGCCTTCACCGGCCTGGTCACGGCCTTCACCAACAGCGTCATCGAACCGCTGATCAACCGCATCGGGGCGGGCGGTGACGCGGACTACGGGATCCTGCGGATAGACATCGGCGGCGGTCAGGCCATCGACCTCAACGAGCTGCTGTCGGCGATCATCAACTTCATCCTCGTGGCCGCGGTCGTGTACTTCCTGATCGTGCTGCCCTACAAGAAGCTTCGCGAGCGGGGCAAGGTGGAACAGGCCCAGGACACGGAGTTGAGCCTGCTCACCGAGATCCGCAATATCCTCGCCGACACCAGCGGAACGCCCAGGCAGACCGCCGGTCCCGGCACCGGCCCGAGCCCCGACACCGCGGAGACCACCAGCGCCGACAAGCACTGAATGCAATCGGCCCCCGGACGGTGTCCGGGGGCCGATCGGTCAAGCGTGCGAGCTCAGTTCATGTTCCAGGGCGCGCCGTAGGTGGTGACGCTGTCACCGCTCGAGGCGATCAGCCGGGCGTACGGACGCAGCAGCACACCACCGGCCGCACCGGTCACAGTGCCGTGCGCGTTGGACACCGCGACCGCACCTTCGGCACCGGTGACATCGACTGCGAAGGTCGCGACTTCCTGGATGCCCGGGCCGTTGCCCAGGTCGGAGCTGATCGAGACGCCCGGGAACAGCGGAGGAGTCACGATGCCGGAGAGCTCGCCACCGAAGATGCCGAATCCCTCCAGGCCGTCGAAGGCGATGTTGGGGGTGGTGTAGCTGAAGTTGATGCCCACACCCAGCGACCAGGGGAAACCGATCTGGTAGCCCAGCTCCAGCGAACCCTCGAACTCCTCAGCACCCGCGCCTGCGACGATGTACTTGGCGCGACCCGAGTGGAACCACTCGCGCGTCAGCCGGTTGCGGTCCAGCGGGAACACCCCATTGAGGAAGGTGTCCCATTGCTGAATCGTGAGCGTGCGGCCCTGCCCATCGACCAGGCTGACCTCGTTGTCCAGACCTGCATGCGAAGTGCCCGTGCTCGTGAACAGAGCCGCGATGGCCGCAACCAACGCGATCAGCACCCGACTGACTGCTTTCATGATTCTCCCTAGCTGTAGCGCCGATGGTTGATGGGCGCCTGGTCACCGCTTCACCACACACCCGTGAGCACAACATGTGACTGGGATGAGAATCCTCACGTGTTGTCCTCATGAGAATCTCATCGTCAGTGACGCGCAAAACATAACAGGGCGACATAAAACCGACAACACATTGCACATGCACGGGCTTTTCTGCGGCCTACGCTGGGCAAACGCCGCCGTCACGAGCGGTGCGGCACGCAATAAAACCTGGCGGGCCGCTACCCTCGGCCATTCTCTTGCAAACGCAAATAGATGCCACCACGGCGAGCGAACACCATTCTATTTGATTTCAAAAAGACTTTGATTGCGATGGAAAATAGATGTCAGGCTTGTCCCGAACAGCAAGAAGCCCCGCGGGCGTGTGACCCGCGGGGCTCCTTGTGCGATCAGAAGGGGCTTAGTTCATGTTCCACGGCTGGCCGTAGGTGGTGACGCTGTCACCGGTGGCGGCGATCAGCCGGGCGTAGGGACGCAGCAGCACACCGCCGGCCGCACCGGTCACCGTGCCGTGCGCGTTGGACACCGCGACCGCACCTTCGGCACCAGCGACGTCGACCGCGAAGGTCGCGACTTCCTGGATGCCCGGGCCGTTGCCCAGGTCAGCGCTGATCGAGACACCCGGGAACAGCGGCGGAGTCACGATGCCGGTGAACTCGTTACCCAGCACGGGGTCGACGAAGCCCGCACCTTCGAGGCCGTCGAAGGCGATGTTGGGGGTGGTGTAGCTGAAGTTGATGCCCACACCCAGCGACCAGGGGAAGCCGATCTGGTAGCCCAGCTCGAGTGAGCCCTCGAAGTCCTCGGCGCCCTCGCCCGCGACGATGTACTTCGCGCGGCCCGAGTGGAACCACTCGCGCGTCAGCCGGTTGCGGTCCAGCGGGAACACACCATTGAGGAAGGTGTCCCACTGCTGAATCGTGAGCGTGCGGCCCTGCCCGTCGACCAGGCTGAGCTCATTGTCCAGACCTGCATGCGAAGTGCCCGTGCTCGTGAACAGAGCCGCGATGGCCGCAACCAACGCGATCAGCACCCGACTGATTGCCTTCATGTTCTCCCTAGCTGTCGCGCGGATAGTGGTGTGGCCGTGGCGTAGCGCCACGTCCGGGTGAGAACAACATGTGACTGTGATGAGAATCCTCACCTGCGGTCCTCATGTGACTCTCATCGTATTTGACGGGGAAAACATAACAGGGCGGCACACAACCCTCAACAGATGGCGCATCTCCGGCTAATTTTGCCTCGCGAGCTGCGAAAACTCCGTCGGCTCGACGGCATCCTCGGCCGTTACGCGAAGAAGCCCCGCGGGTCAAAAACCCGCGGGGCCCCTTTGACTGTTCAATAAGAGTCAGTTCATGTTCCACGGTTGGCCGTAGGTGGTGACGCTGTCACCGGTGGCGGCGATCAGCCGGGCGTAGGGACGCAGCAGCACACCGCCGGCCGCACCGGTCACCGTGCCGTGCGCGTTGGACACCGCGACCGCACCTTCGGCACCAGCGACGTCGACCGCGAAGGTCGCGACTTCCTGGATGCCCGGGCCGTTGCCCAGGTCAGCGCTGATCGAGACACCCGGGAACAGCGGCGGAGTCACGATGCCGGTGAACTCGTTACCCAGCTCGGTGTCCAAGAAGGCAGCACCTTCGAGGCCGTCGAAGGCGATGTTGGGGGTGGTGTAGCTGAAGTTGATGCCGACACCCAGCGACCAGGGGAAGCCGATCTGGTAGCCCAGCTCGAGTGAGCCCTCGAAGTCCTCGGCGCCCTCGCCCGCGACGATGTACTTCGCGCGGCCCGAGTGGAACCACTCGCGCGTCAGCCGGTTGCGGTCCAGCGGGAACACACCATTGAGGAAGGTGTCCCATTGCTGAATCGTGAGCGTGCGGCCCTGCCCGTCGACCAGGCTGAGCTCATTGTCCAGACCTGCATGCGAAGTGCCCGTGCTCGTGAACAGAGCCGCGATGGCCGCAACCAACGCGATCAGCACCCGACTGATTGCCTTCATGTTCTCCCTAGCTGTTGTGGACGGTGAGGGGCTCACCGAGGTTGTTGTTGGGTGCCGGCCTACCGCGCCACCACACACCCCGCAGGATCAAGATGTGGAGAAAATTAGAGGCTCCACAGCTTGCTCTTACGCGTAGCTCATCGTTGACAGGAGGAACATATCGGGGGGGCGACGGGGCGGCAACGCAGGTCAATTCGGGGCCAGCCCGAGGTCACAGGGGGGTGAACGTTAGCTGTGAGTTTGCTGACCGCGTCCTGCGGCCCACCTCCGTGACGAGGGCCGGCGGTTCGCCCCGGGCGGGGTGTGACCCGTCAACAGGCGGGGTGAAAACTCCCGGGCACTCTTTTCACCTGCAACTTCCTAGAATCCACGGAAAATTGTGATCAATCGTGATGCGGCGGAAGGTTGTCACGGAGCCAGCGGTCATGCTGCGCCTCATCCTCGGATGCGCGCTCATCACGTTCATCGGACGAGACCTCCGGCAGCGTCTCGCCGAAGATTTTGTTAACTGAATCTCGTGGACGGTTCGATTGCGTACTCACACGCTTCCTCCGCTGTGATCAACATCACCCGACTTATGGAATAAATATTCACCGCCTGGTAACACGGCAGACGTTAGCCGAGCCGGTGGCCGAACAGAAAAGACGCCGCGCGACGCCGTGAGGGCGTCGCGCGGCGTCTTGCCAGGACGATGACTTGCCAGGACGATGAGTCGTCAGATCTCCAGGCTCGACAGCTGTCCGATGATCTGCACGGCCAACGGATTGAGCGTGGCCATCCCGTCACGGACCGCAGCGCGCGATCCGGCGATGTTCACGACCAGGGTGCTGCCCGAGATCCCGGCGAGGCCGCGAGACACTCCGGCGTCCACGATCCCGGCCGACAGCCCGGAGGCGCGCAACGCCTCAGAGATGCCCAGGAGCTCACGGTCGAGGATGTCGCGGGTCGCCTCCGGAGTCACATCGCGCGGCGTCACCCCGGTGCCACCGACCGACACCACGAGGTCCACCCCGCCGATCACAGCGGTGTTCAGTGCATTGCGGATCTCCACCTCGTCGGCGGACACCGCGACCACCCCGTCGACGACGAAACCCGCCTCACCGAGAAGCTCGGTGACCAGCGGACCGCTGTGATCCTCTTCGTCGCCGTGGGCGGTGCGGTCATCGACGACGACGACGAGCGCGCGGCCCACCAACTCCCCTGCCTGTTCCATGACCTCAACCGTATAGGTGGGCACGGACAGCGTCGCGGCCACTCGCACGGTCCCCGGTCTGGTGGTGGTCACTGCTGGGCCTTCCCCAACGTCACCTGCACGTTCTGAGGCTCACCCGCCGGATCGAGGTAGGTCAGCGTCACCTTCTCCCCCGGCGCCTTGGACCGCACGGCCGCCACCAGCGCGTCGGCGCTGTTGATCACCCGGTCGTCCACCTTGGTCACCACCACACCACTGGGTAGGCCGGCCGCGGCCGCCGCACCACCGGCGTTCACCTCCACGATCTTCGCGCCGTCGGTGGCGGTGTCATTGCTGACCTGCACCCCCAGCGAGGCGTGCGAGGCCGAGCCGTTCTGGATCAGCTCGTCGGCGATGCGCTTGGCCTGGTCCACCGGGATCGCGAAGCCCAGGCCGATCGAACCGCTCTGTGCCTGCGGCGAGTCACCGCCCATGGTGGCGATCGCCGAGTTCACGCCGACCAGCTCGCCGTTCATGTTCACCAGCGCGCCGCCCGAGTTACCCGGGTTGATCGCGGCGTCGGTCTGTATCGCGTCGAGCACCGTGTTCTGGTTGCGTGTGTCCCCGCCCGCGGCGACGGGCCGGTTCAGCGCGCTGATGATCCCGGTGGTGACCGTCCCCTCGAGTCCGAGCGGCGAACCGATCGCGACGACGTCCTGTCCGACGCGCAGATCGCCCGACGAACCCAGCGAGATCGGCGTCAGACCCGACGCGTTCTCCGCGCGGACGACCGCGATGTCACTGCTGGGGTCGGTGCCGACGACGGAGAACGACGTGGTGCGGCCGTTGGAGAAAATCACCTTGGTCTCGGCGCCGCCACCGGGGGCGTCGGGACGATCGGCCGCGGCGGCAACGACGTGGTTGTTGGTGAGAATCAGACCGTCCGAGGTGAGGATGATGCCGGAACCCTCCTCGGACGCCCGGCCCAGATTCGTCTCGAGCTTGACCACGCTCGGCACCACCTTGGCGGCCACCTGCTCGACCGACCCAGCGGGTAGGGCGGCGGCAGGCATGCTCGGTGCCGCACCGGAGACCGACCCGCCGATCGACGGCCGGTCCTGGTGCACCATCGTCGCCACACCGCCCCCGATGCCCGCTGACACCACCGCGACTGCCAGCGCACCGATGGTCAACATGCCTGCGCGCGAACGCTTTTGGGCCGGGCGCGGTTGCGGCAGGACCGCAGTCGGCTGTACGGCGCCCCGGTAGGGGTCGTACGGGGCGCGGAACTGCTGCTGCGGTTGCGCTGCGTACCGCCAGTCATAGGGCTGTTGTGGTGAATACGGGTCCGCACCTTGGGCGCCCGGGTACCCGGTGTCCCGGCCAACCGGGCGGTGGCCCGGCTGCTGTTGCGGCGGCGGCGAATACCTCGGGTGGTTCGTCATGTCGCTTCGGTGCTCTTCCTCGTAGGTGGTCCGACAGTTCGTTTAACGAAGGACTCGCCCTCACAGTGCCCAGGTGGACTGAGAATCCACTTAGAGATCCTTCGATGCAGACCGTGACTTCGCCCGCGCCGGGGTGCCTCTGATCACTTCTTCTCCGCTCGGGATCCGGCCGAACGCATCTCCGCGTCGGGACGGGGCGTCGGCATCCGGTCGGTTCCATCGCCGGACGGGGCCACCGGACGGCCGGGCAGCATCACATAGATCGACGTGCCCGGCGGATCGCCACCCGGCACTGTGTCCTCTACGCGCAGTGCCCCACCGTGTTTGAGCACGACCTGTTTGACGATCGCCAGACCCAGCCCGGATCCCGGCATCGCGCGTGCGGCGGTCGAGCGGTAGAAACGCTCGAACACCAACCGCCGTTCGGCCTCCGGAATGCCGGGGCCGCGGTCGGATACGACCAGTTCGGCGTGGACCGGATCGGTCTGCCTCAGACGGACCCCTACCTCGCCCCCCGGTGGACTCCACTTCGCCGCGTTGTCGAGCAGGTTGAGCACCGCGCGAGCCAGCCCCGCGGCATCGCCGTAGACCTGCCAACCGACGACGTCGACGTCAAACTCGATGTCGTTGCGGCGCCGCCGAACTCGTTCCAGGCTGCGGTCGACCACCTCGGCCAGGTCGACGGTCTCGTAGACCACCCCGCCCGCCTCGTCCCGGGTCAGGTCAACCAGATCACCCACCAACGTGGAGAGCTCTTCGATCTGTGCGATCACGTCAGCCCGCAGATCCGCCAGGTCCTGTTCGGGCAGTCGCGGTGCGCCCGGCTCCTGCGAGGCCATCAGCAGTTCGACGTTGGTGCGCAGCGACGTCAGCGGGGTGCGCAATTCGTGGCCGGCGTCGGATACCAGTCGCGCTTGCCGCTCCCGCGATTCGGCCAGTGCGCGCAGCATCATGTTGAAGGCCTCGGTGAGCCGGGCGAGTTCGTCGCTGCCGAACACCGGGATGGGCCGCAGATCCTCGGTGCGGGCGACGCGTTCGGCGGCCTGGGTCAACCGTCCGACCGGGCGCAACCCTGCTCGGGCGACCATGCCGCCGGCGATCGCGGCGACTACCACCCCGACCCCGCCGACGATGAGCAGCACGGTGCCGAGCCGGCCGAGCACCTCGCCGGTGGGCGCCAGGCTCTTCGAGATCAGCAACGAGCTGCCGTTGTTCAGGTGGACGGCGAGCACCCGCTGATGGTCGGCGGTGCGCAGCGACAGCAGCAGCTCGCCGGAGATGACGTCCTTCTCCGGCTCGCCGATCGGCAGTTTGCCCTGCGAGTTGTTGGCGAAGATCGCGCGGCCGGGGTCGACAAGCATCGCGTTGATGTCCGAGTATGCGGTGCCCTCGATCGCCTTGGCGGGGTCGGCCGCCAGCGACCCGCTCTCGATCAGCAGCCGCGCGCGGATGTGCAGCTGGTTGTCGATGTCGTCGTAGAGCGCCCGGGCCACCACGGCGTAGACGGCGACCGACATGAGCACCACGACCATCGCCACCATCGACATCGCCAGCAGCATCACGCGCCATCGCAGTGACAGGGAGCTGGTGTTGCGCGGCTGTTTGGGACGCGGTGGTGGCGGAGCGCCGGAGTACGGCGGGGCGCCCGAGTATGGCGGGGCGCCCGAGTATGGCGGCAGGGTCATCAGGGCGGCGTCTCGCGGAGCACGTAACCCACCCCGCGCACGGTGTGGATCAGTCGCGGCTCCCCGGACGCTTCGGTCTTACGGCGCAGATAGCCGATGTACACCTCGAGTGCGTTCCCCGAGGTGGGGAAGTCGAAGCCCCACACTTCTTCGAGGATGCGGCTGCGGGTCAGCACACGGCGCGGATTGGCGATGAGCATCTCCAGCAACGAGAACTCGGTGCGGGTGAGACTGATCTGCCGGGTCCCCCGGGTGACTTCCCGGGTGACCGGGTCAAGCGTCAGATCGAGGAAGGCCAGGGCCGGTGAATCCGGGCCGTCGTCGGGTGAGGTGCGGCGCAGCAGTGCCCGCATCCGCGCGAGCAGTTCCTCCAGCGCGAACGGTTTGGGCAGGTAATCATCGGCTCCCGCGTCGAGGCCGGCGACACGCTCGGACACCGAATCGCGGGCGGTCAACACGAGAATCGGCAGGTCGTCGCCGGTGCTGCGGAGCTGCCGGCACACCTCGAGGCCGTCCAGCCGCGGCATCATCACGTCGAGCACCAAGGCGTCGGGCCGGTCGTTGGCGATCAGGTCGAGGGCTTCCATACCGTCCTGGGCCAACTCCACGGAGTACCCGTTGAAGGACAGGGACCGGCGCAGGGACTCTCGCACCGCACGATCGTCGTCGACGACAAGTATGCGCACAGCCACAGTTTCAACCCAACGCCTGAGAGAGCGCTGAGAGGCGCGCCGCTACGCCCCCGAAAGTCGCCTCAGCGGCGGTCGAGGTTGAGCAGGCCGAGACGAGCGGCCTTGAGCAGACGACGCGGCACCTTGTGCTGCTGTCCTGCGACCGTCACACCCACGAGTTCGGCGGGCTTGGCCTTCCACTGCGCGCGACGGCTACGAGTGTTCGAACGCGACATTCTGCGCTTGGGCACAGCCATGAGCGACAATCTCCTCTTACAGGTGTGGTGCCACGCGAACCCCATTCAGGGCGGGGCGCCGGCAAGTGCGCTCCAGGATAGCCGGTGAGCTGCACCGCCTCCAAAACACACTGCGCTCAGCGACGCCGCACCCGGTTCCGCAGCGTCTCGAGGAGCATCGGGTACCCGGCGGCGACCAGGCTGGCCATCACGACGCCGAACCACATGATCGTGGGGTGGCCGGCGGCGATCCCCCACCAGATGCCCCCGAATCCCGCGAGCGCGCACCCGGTGGAGACCACCGGCATCAGAATCGCCGTCCGGCGGTCGGGTGCGCGGCCGCTGCCGTGCTTCGCCCGGCGGCTCCCGTCCTCCGGCGGATCCACCGACCGGCGAAAACCGGCGACGATCTGGTAGACGCCGAACGCGACCAGCACCCAGCCCGCGGCTGGCGACGACGCACCCCTCCCGGTCTCGCTCAGGGGCGGACCGAGTCCGATGGCGACACCGCTCACCGTCCACACGACGCCGAACAGCGCCTGCGCGATCCACGACATCGGTCAAGTATCGGGCCGGCCCGCGCCGCCCCGGCGCACCAATCGCCCCGGAATCCTTGACGTGGAACCAGCAGTACCGGCTAACCTACCGGTTGGTTGGCGATCGACGATTGGAGCCGGCATGGGAGTACGGGTTGGCTGACCCGGTTCGCATCGGCAACTGCTCGGGCTTCTACGGGGACCGCCGAGCCGCGATGCGCGAGATGCTCACCGACGGCGAGCTGGACTTCCTCACCGGGGACTACCTCGCCGAGCTCACCATGCTGATCCTGGCCCGCGACCGGGCCACGAGCCCCGACCGCGGTTACGCCAAGACCTTCCTGAGCCAGCTCGAGGAATGCCTCGGCCTCGCGATCGAGCGGGGCGTGCGGATCGTGACCAACGCCGGCGGCCTCAACCCCGCCGGGCTGGCCGCCGCGGTCCGCGCCCTGGCCGAGCGGCTGGGACTCACCGTCGCCGTCGCGCACGTCGAAGGCGACGACCTCGTCGGCCGGGCCGGTGAACTCGGCTTCGGCACACCGCTGGCGGCCAACGCCTACCTGGGTGCGTGGGGCATCGCCGACTGCCTGACCGCCGGTGCCGACGTGGTGGTGACGGGACGGGTCACCGACGCGTCGGTGACCGTCGGCCCTGCCGCCGCACACTTCGGCTGGCAGCGCACCGACTACGACGCGCTGGCCGGAGCGGTCGCCGCGGGGCACGTCCTCGAATGCGGCGTACAGGCCACCGGCGGCAACTACGCGTTCTTCACCGACGTGCCCGACCTCGTCCACGCCGGCTTCCCGCTCGCCGAGATCCACGCCGACGGCTCCTCGGTGATCACCAAACACCCCGGAAGCGGCGGCGCCGTCACCGTCGACACCGTCACCGCCCAGCTGCTCTACGAGATCTCCGGCGCCCGCTATGCCAACCCCGACGTCACGTTGCGGGTTGACTCGCTGCGACTGCACGACGACGGACCCGACCGGGTGCGCATCGACGGCGTCGTAGGCGAACCACCACCCCCGACCCTGAAGGTGTCACTGAACAGTGTCGGCGGGTTCCGCAACGCGATGACGTTCGTGCTCACTGGTCTCGATATCGAGGCGAAGGCCGCGCTGGTGCGCCGGCAGCTCGACGCCGGGCTGACCGTCGCGCCCGCCGAACTCGAGTGGACACTGGCCCGCACCGACCACCCCGACGCCGACACCGAGGAGACGGCCAGCGCGCTGCTGCGCTGTGTGGTGCGCGATCCCGATCCGGCAGTCGTCGGGCGCCGGTTCTCCAACGCCGCCGTCGAACTCGCGCTCGCCAGTTACCCCGGGTTCCATGTCACCGCCCCTCCGGCCGACGGACAGGTCTACGGCGTGTTCACCGCCGGTTACGTGGCCGCGGACGAGGTGCCGCACCTCGCGGTCCACGCCGACGGCACCCGCACCGACATCGCGGCGGCGACGGACACCCGCGAGTTGCAGCCCGTCGACGAACCCGCGCTGCCGTCGCCGCGTGCGCTCGGTCCGACGCGGCGGGCGCCGCTGGGGCTGATCGCCGGTGCGCGCAGCGGCGACAAGGGCGGCAGCGCGAACATCGGCGTCTGGGTGCGCACCGGCGCTCAGTGGCGCTGGCTCGCGCACACGCTGACCGTCGACACCCTGTGCGAACTGTTGCCCGAGACCGCCGGGCTCCCCGTTACCCGGCACCTGCTGCCCAACCTGCGGGCCGTCAACTTCGTCGTCGACGGCATCCTCGGCCAGGGCGTCGCCTATCAGGCCCGGTTCGACCCGCAGGCCAAAGGGCTCGGCGAATGGCTGCGCAGCCGCCATCTGGACATCCCCGAGGAGTTGTTGCCCCAGTGAGCATCTGGCATACCCCCGAGCGCGAACAGTTGCGAAAGTCCGTGCGGGCCTTTGCCGAACGCGAGGTGCTGCCGCACGTCGACGAGTGGGAACGCAGCGGCGAACTGCCCCGCGAGTTGCACCGCGCGGCAGGAGAGGCGGGACTACTGGGCGCCGGGATGCCCGAATCGGTGGGCGGTGGCGGCGGTCACGGCGCCGACGCGGTGATCATCTGCGAGGAGATGCACTACGCGGGTACCCCCGGCGGGGTGTTCGCCTCGCTGTTCACCTGCGGCATCGCGACGCCGCACATAGCCGCATCCGGCGACGAGCGGCTGATCGACGCCTACGTCCGTCCGACACTGCGCGGGGAACTCATCGGCGCCCTCGCGATCACCGAACCCGGCGGCGGCTCCGACGTCGGGCACCTGACCACCCGCGCGGACCGGGACGGCGACTCCTATGTGGTCAACGGCGCGAAGACCTACATCACCTCAGGGGTGCGGGCGGACTACGTCGTCACGGCGGTACGCACCGGCGGCCCGGGCGCCGGCGGGGTGTCGCTGCTGGTGGTCGACAAGGGCTCACCTGGATTTCACGTCACCCGCAAGCTCGACAAGATGGGTTGGCGGTCCAGCGACACCGCCGAGCTGTCCTACACCGACGTCCGTGTGCCGGTGGCCAACCTGGTCGGCGCCGAGAACACCGGCTTCCTGCAGATCGCCGGCGCGTTCGTCTCGGAGCGGGTAGGGCTTGCCGCACAGGCATATTCGAGTGCGCAGCGCTGTCTCGACCTGACCGTGCAGTGGTGCCGCGACCGCGAGACGTTCGGGCGGCCGCTGATCTCGCGGCAGTCGGTGCAGAACACGCTGGCCGAGATGGCCCGGCGCATCGACGTTGCCCGCGTGTACACCCACCACGTCGTCGAAAGGCAGCTGTTTGGGGAGGCCGATCTGATCACCGAGGTGTGCTTCGCCAAGAACACCGCCGTCGAGGCCGGCGAGTGGGTGGCCCACCAGGCGGTCCAGCTGTTCGGCGGGATGGGTTACATGGCCGAATCCGAGGTGGAGCGGCAGTACCGCGACATGCGGATCCTCGGCATCGGTGGCGGAACCACCGAAATCCTCACCTCGCTGGCCGCCAAGACGCTGGGATACCGATCATGACCATCACATCCGCACTCGACCCGTCCTCGGTCGCATACGCCGAGGCCGCGCAGGCGATGACCGCCAAGCTCGCCGAACTCGACGCCGAACACGCCAAGGCACTGGCCGGCGGCGGTGCGAAGTACGTCGAACGCCACCACGCACGAGGCAAACTCACCGCCCGTGAGCGCATCGAACTGCTCGTCGACCCCGACTCGCCGTTCCTGGAGCTGAGCCCAGTGGCCGCATGGGGCAGCGAGTTCGCCGTCGGCGCCAGTGTGGTCACCGGCATCGGCGCGGTCAGCGGGGTGGAATGCCTCCTGGTGGCCAACGACCCGACGGTCAAGGGCGGCACCAGCAATCCGTGGACCCTGCGGAAGGTATTGCGCGCCAACCAGATCGCCCTGCAAAACCGGTTACCTGTGATCTCGCTCGTCGAATCCGGCGGCGCCGACCTGCCCACGCAGAAAGAGGTCTTCATCCCCGGCGGGCAGATGTTCCGGGACCTCACCCGCCTGTCGGCGGCCGGGATCCCCACGATCGCGCTGGTGTTCGGCAACTCCACGGCCGGTGGCGCCTACGTACCCGGCCTGTCCGACCACGTGGTGATGATCAAGGAGCGCTCGAAGGTGTTCCTGGCCGGGCCGCCGCTGGTGAAGATGGCCACCGGCGAGGAGTCCGACGACGAATCGCTGGGCGGGGCCGAGATGCATTCCCGTACCTCGGGTCTCGGCGACTACTTCGCCGTCGATGAGCTCGACGCGCTGCGGATCGGCCGGCGCATCGTGGGGCGGCTCAACTGGCGCAAGCAGGGGCCGGCACCGGGTCCGGTGACCGAGCCGCTGTTCGACGGCGAGCACCTGCTGGGCGTCGTGCCGTCGGACCTGCGCATCCCGTTCGACCCGCGGGAGGTCATCGCCCGCATCGTCGACGGTTCGGAATTCGACGAGTTCAAGGCGCTCTACGGGTCGTCGCTGGTGACGGGCTGGGCGAGGCTGCACGGCTTTCCGATCGGCATCCTCGCCAACGCCCGCGGGGTGCTCTTCAGCGAGGAGTCGCAGAAGGCCACCCAGTTCATCCAGCTGGCGAACCGGTCGAACACGCCCCTTCTGTTCCTGCACAACACGACCGGGTACATGGTCGGTAAGCAGTACGAAGAGGGCGGGATGATCAAACACGGTTCGATGATGATCAACGCGGTGTCGAATTCGACGGTGCCACACCTTTCACTGCTGATCGGTGCGTCCTACGGCGCCGGGCACTACGGCATGTGCGGGCGCGCCTACGATCCCCGCTTCCTGTTCGCGTGGCCGAGCGCCAAGGCCGCGGTGATGGGCGGCACGCAGCTGGCAGGCGTGATCTCCATCGTCAGCCGCGCGGCGGCCGAGGCCCGCGGACAAGTAGTGGACGACGCCACTGATGCTTCTTTGCGGGCGGCGATCGAAGCGCAGATCGAGGCGGAGTCGCTGCCGATGTTCCTCTCGGGCCGGCTCTACGACGACGGGGTGATCGACCCGCGCGACACCCGCACCGTGCTGGGGATGTGCCTGTCCGCCATCGCGAACGGGCCGATCGAGGGGACGTCGAATTTCGGCGTCTTCCGGATGTGAGCGCCGCAATGACTGCGATTTCGGCGTGCCTGGTCGCGGTGAGCGCAACTAAGCACGCCGAAATCGCAGAGGAGGGGGCGCAGTGATCACCAGAGTCCTCGTCGCCAACCGCGGCGAGATCGCCCGCCGGGTGTTCGCCACGTGCCGCCGCCTCGGCCTCGGCACCGTCGCGGTCTACACCGAGCCCGACGCCCGGTCGCCGCACGTCGCCGAAGCCGATGCGCGGGTACGGCTGGACGGCACCGACGGTTACCTCGACATCGCCCAGCTGACCGCCGCCGCGAAGGCCGCAGGCGCCGACGCCGTCCACCCCGGATACGGATTCCTCTCGGAGAACGCGGAATTCGCGGCGGCGGTACAGGACGCCGGGCTGACGTGGATCGGCCCGCCCGTCGCGGCCGTCACGGCCATGGGCAGCAAGATCGAAGCCAAGAAGATCATGGCCGCGGCCGGTGTCCCGGTCCTCGACGAACTCGACCCGGCCGGGGTCACCGCCGGCCAACTGCCCGTTCTGGTGAAGGCATCGGCCGGTGGTGGCGGCCGCGGCATGCGGGTGGTGCGCGACCTCGGCGCCCTGGCCGACGAGGTGGCCGCCGCGCAACGCGAGGCGCAGTCCGCGTTCGGTGATCCGACGGTGTTCTGCGAGCGGTACCTCACGGCGGGCCATCACATCGAGGTGCAGGTGATGGCGGACGTGCACGGCACCGTGTGGGCGGTCGGCGAGCGCGAGTGCTCGATCCAGCGCCGCCACCAGAAGGTCATCGAGGAGGCGCCGTCGCCGCTGGTGGAACGCACCCCGGGGATGCGCGCCGAACTGTTCGAGGCGGCCCGCCTCGCGGCGAAGGCGATCGGCTACACCGGCGCGGGCACCGTCGAGTTCATGGCTTCATCAGATCCGTCGGACGCCGGCGACTTCTACTTCCTGGAGATGAACACCCGCCTGCAGGTGGAGCATCCGGTCACCGAGGCCACCACCGGCCTCGACCTCGTCGAACTGCAGCTCCTGGTCGCCGACGGCCATCGGCTGGACCCCGAACCACCGCCGACGCGCGGCCATTCGATCGAGGCGCGGGTCTACGCGGAGGACCCCGCGCGCAACTGGCAGCCGCAGGCAGGCACCGTGCACCGCTTCGAGGTGTCCGGCGCCGCAACGGCGTTCGGCCCGCAGACAGGAGCCGGGGTGCGCGTGGACTCCGGCGTGGTCGACGGTTCGATGGTGTCGATCTTCTACGATCCGATGCTCGCCAAGGTCATCTCGTATGCGTCGACGCGCAGACAGGCCGCGGGCATCCTGGCCGACGCGCTGGTGCGCACGCGGCTGCACGGGGTCCGCACCAACCGTGACCTGCTGGTCAACGTGCTGCGGCATCCGGCGTTCCTCGACGGCGCGACCGACACCGCGTTCTTCGACACCCACGGACTCGCCGCACTCGCCGCCCCGGTCGGCGATGCCCGGGCCGCCGGGCTGTCGATGATCGCCGCCGCAATCGCCGACGCCGCCGGGAACCGCGCCGTCGCAACCGTCTTCGCGGCGGCCCCGAGCGGGTGGCGCAACCTGGCGTCGGGCCACCAGCGCAACTGCTACCGGGACGCCGCGGGCGACGAACACGAGGTGCGCTACCGCTTCACCCGCACCGGTGTGCAGATCGCCGACCACGACGGGGTGGCGGTGGTGTCGTCGAGTCCGCAGCGGGTGGTTCTCTCCGCCGACGGTGTCGAGTTCCCGTTCGACGTCGCCCGCTACGGGGAGGCGGTGTTCGTCGATTCACCGCTCGGCCCTGTCGAATTCGTCGCGCTACCACGGTTCGGTGATCCGGAGTCCGCCGTCGCGCAGGGATCGCTGGTGGCGCCGATGCCCGGGGCGGTGGTGCGCGTCGGCGCGGCCGTCGGTGACACCGTGACCGCCGGTCAGCCGCTGGTGTGGCTGGAGGCCATGAAGATGGAGCACACGTTGACCGCGCCCGGCGACGGTGTGCTCGCCGAACTCAATGTCGCACCCGGCCAACAGGTCGAGGTCGGAACCGTATTGGCGCGAGTACTCGCCGCCGTCCAGACCCAAGGAGATACCCCATGACCGGTTTCGTGGAGACCGAAGAACAGCAGGCCCTGCGCGCGGCGGTGGCCGCGATGTCGGCGAACTACGGCCAGGACTACTACCTGGAGAAGGCTCGCGCCGGGGAGCACACCACCGAGTTGTGGTCCGAAGCAGGCAAACTCGGCTTCATCGGGGTGAACCTTCCCGAGGAGTACGGCGGTGGCGGCGCCGGTATGTACGAGCTGTCGCTGGTGATGGAGGAGATGTCGGCGGCCGGTTCGGCACTGCTGATGATGGTGGTCTCCCCCGCGATCAACGGCACGATCATCAGCAAGTTCGGCACCGACGAGCAGAAGCGGCGGTGGCTGCCCGGCATCGCCGACGGTTCGATCACGATGGCGTTCGCGATCACCGAACCCGACGCCGGGTCCAACAGCCACAAGATCACCACCACCGCGCGCCGCGACGGCGGCGACTGGATCCTGAGCGGCCAGAAGGTCTACATCTCCGGCGTGGACCAGGCGCAGGCGGTGCTGGTCGTCGGACGCACGGAGGAAGCCAAGACCGGCAACCTGAAACCCGCGCTGTTCGTCGTTCCGACCGACACCCCAGGGCTGACCTGGACGAAGATCGACATGGAACTCATCAGCCCGGAGAACCAGTTCCAGGTCTTCCTCGATGACGTCCGCCTGCCGGCCGACGCGCTGGTCGGATCCGAGGACGCCGCGATCGCGCAACTGTTCGCGGGCCTCAACCCCGAGCGCATCATGGGCGCGGCCAGCGCGGTCGGGATGGGCCGCTTCGCCCTCGGCCGCGCGGTGGACTACGTGAAGACCCGCCAGGTGTGGAAGACGCCGATCGGCGCGCACCAGGGTCTCTCGCACCCGTTGGCGCAGAACCACATCGAGATCGAGCTGGCCAGGCTGATGATGCAGAAGGCCGCGGCGCTCTACGACAGCGGTGACGACGCCGGCGCCGCCGAGGCCGCGAACATGGCGAAGTATGCGGCCGGTGAGGCGTCGGTGCGGGCGGTCGACCAGGCCGTGCAGTCGATGGGTGGCAACGGGTTGACGAAGGAGTACGGCGTCGCGGCGGCGGTGACCGCGTCGCGGCTGGCCCGCATCGCCCCCGTCAGCCGCGAGATGATCCTCAACTTCGTGGCGCAGACCTCGCTCGGCCTACCCCGGTCGTACTGATGAGGTCGTACTGATGAGCGAGCTCGTCCGGTACTCCGTCGACGGCAGCGTCGCGCGGCTGACGCTGGACTCCCCGCACAACCGCAACGCCCTGTCGACGGCACTGGTCGAGCAGTTGCACGAGGGCCTGCGCAAGGCCGCCTCGGACACAGCGGTGCGGGCGGTGGTCCTCGGCCACACCGGCGGCACGTTCTGCGCCGGCGCCGATCTGCGCGAAGCCGCCGGACGCGAACCGGGTGACGTCGCCGTCGAACGCGCGCGGGAACTGACCGGTGCGCTGCGGTCGATCCTCGAACTGCCGGTTCCGGTGGTCGCCGCAGTGAACGGGCACGTGCGCGCGGGCGGGCTCGGCCTGATCGCCGCGTGCGACATCGTGGTCGCCGGCGCCGGCAGCACCTTCGCGCTGACCGAGGCGCGGATCGGCGTCGCGCCGTCGATCATCTCGCTGACACTGCTGCCGAAGATGACGCCGCGGGCGGCCGGGCGCTACTTCGTCACCGGGGAGAAGTTCGGGCCGCAGGAGGCCGAACGGATCGGGTTGATCAGCGTCGCCGCCGACGACGTCGAGACCGCGGTCGCGGAACTGACCGCACAGATCGGTCGCGGATCGCCCCAGGGGCTGGCGGCGTCCAAGGCGCTGACGACGGCTGCCGTCCTCGAGGCCTTCGATCGCGACGCCGCGTCGCTGACCGAACAATCGGCCGCACTGTTCGTCTCCGACGAGGCGCGCGAGGGCATGCTGGCTTTCCTGCAGAAACGCCCGCCGAGCTGGCTGAACTGACCACCCGGGGCGCACATGCGGCGGGCCGCCGGCGAAGAAATGTGTTTGAAATCGCATAGGCCTGAGAGTGCCGCCGCACGTTACACATTCGGTGCCGACCGGCGCGATAATCCCAGCGTGCGTCGATGACTTTTCGACGGTGGCGAGGTGACACCGAAGAAACTTCGACCGTCTAGAGGGTTCGCCACGGCGGGCGAGGGCACAGTTTGGCCAACACCCTTGCATGTGCCGGTGTTCGTCGTAGGCTCGTCTCTGATGAGCACACCTGCGACGCCGCGGAACGGTTCGAAGCGCGCTGCCGACACCGATCGGATTCAGGTTGCCCAGTTGCTCACCGAGGCCGCGGCGCAGGGCCGTCTCAAGATGACGGAATACGAGAACCGCCTGACGAAGGCGTACGCCGCGCAGACCTACGACGAACTCGCCGTGTTGAGCTCCGACCTGCCGGGGGCGATGACCACTCCGCGCGGCAGTGGGCCCTGCCGGCCGGCGCCGTCGACAGTACTGCTCGCGATCATGAGCGGATTCGAACGCCGCGGCCGGTGGAACGTGCCGCGCCGCCTCACCACGGTCGCGGTCTTCGGTGGCGGCGTCGTCGACCTGAGGTACGCGGACTTCACCGCTCCCGAGGTCGAGATCCGGTCGTACTCGGTGTTCGGGGGGCAGACCATCCTGGTGCCGCCGGAGGTGAACGTCGACCTGCACGGAGTCGCGGTGATGGGAGCGTTCGGCCACCGCCTGCCCGGCCACGGCTCCCCCGGGGCGCCGTGCGTGCGGATCGGCGGTCTCGCGCTGTGGGGCAGCGTCGCCGTCAAGCGCAAGAAGCGCAAGCAGGTCGGTTAGTCCGTCGCCGCATCGTCGCCCGCAGGGGCGGATGTCTCGCCGGCCTCGTCGCCCGTGGGCGTGTCACCATCCGATGGGGTGGCTTTCTTCGGCGTCGGGTTCGTCAGCCGCTTGATGGTGTTCCTGATGACGGTGCCGACCGGCCCCGGCCGCCGCGCACCGGCGGGCTGCGTGGCGTCGGGCTCCTCGTCCTTCACGGTCGACGCCGACTGGCGGTCCGCCGCCGTCTCGACGGGCTGGCGCGCGGGGACCGTCACGCGGTTGTTGTCGGGGTCGGCGAGGTTGCGCAGGAAGGTGGCGGTCTCCCGGGGCGTGGGAACCACGGCGGCCGGCCGGTAGACGTCGGGGTCGGCCAGCGGATCGTTGTCGGGATAGCCGTAGTTGACGATGTCGGTCAGCGGGTCTTCGATCGCGTCCGCGAACCGGTTGCCCGGGTCTCCGCCGTAGGTGCGCAGCGGTTGCAGCAGCGGCAGGCCGTTACGGCGGTAGCTGATGTAGGTGGTCTGGCCGACCTGCTTGATGACGACGGACTCGCCGGAGCCAAGCACGACCTCTCGCTCCGCGCCGGCGCCGATGGCGGTCTGGCACGCGGCGTCGCAGTTCGAGCCGCTGAGGTCGAGTTCGCCGTCGGCGTCGACCGGCAGGTTGACGTCGTTCTGGTTCAGCCGGTTGTCGAAGTAGGTCGCCAGGGAATTCGCCATCGCGATCGGGTTGAGCACGTACGCCGGGGTGTTGCCGTTGATGTCGTATTCGTAGCCGACGTCGATCACCTGCGCGCCGGGCGAGGTCGGTGTCGGCAGGGGGTTCACCCCGATGACGGCGAAGATCGGATAGCGGGTGCCGAAGCCGCCGTTGGGCCGGGCGACGCTGTTGTCGAGGACGTAGACGGCGTTGGTGGCGACGGGATCGTCACCACCGGTGGCCTCGAGGTAGGTGAGCAGCAGGCTGACGTTGGCGGCGCCCCAGCCCGACGACAGCACGAGGTTGTCGTCGTCGTCCGCGTTCGCGGCGAGCGCGTCGTGGACGCCGAAGGGTCCGGTGAAGAAGCTGACCGAGACCAGGTCACGTCCTTCGGCGAATGCGCCCTGGTAGAAGTCTTCGATTCCCGCGCCGGTCGGATTGGTCGAACTGCCCTCGGTGATCAGGGCCGACAGCTCGTACATGGCGGAGGCCACCGACTCCGGGCGCAGCACCGCGACGCCACCGGCGGCCGCGACACTGGCGACGATGACGCTGCTCACCGCGGCCGGCAACGCCGCGCGGCGAAGCCGCCCCGCGGGGATGCGGTCAGTGGTCCGGCGACACGATCCGGCGCGGTGATTCGCCATTGATTCCCCTCAACCTGTGCACCGTCCGCTTCGGGCCTCCCCCGACCCGACCGGACGCTGTGAATTCAGCAAACAATAGCGCAGGGAGACAGGGTTCGATAGAGGCGACGTGCGGGCTCACCGACGTCTTCGCGACGTCAAATAGTCGCCGACCACCGCGGCGCCGAGGCCGTCGAGATCGGGGACGACGACCCGGCCTCCCACCCGGCGGGCCACCTGGTCGATGAACCGGGCCAGGCCAGGGTCGCTGCCCAGCCGGAAGATCGTGACCTGCGCACCCAGCCGGGCCACCTCGTCGAACCCGCGGACGGTGTGGGCGATGGTCCGCGGATGCGGCGGGTAATCAAAAAACACTGCGGAACCCTCGTCACCGCCGAAGTCCTCGAGATGGGCGGTCGGTTCCCCGTCGGTGACCACCAGGATGACGGGCTGGGCGTTCGGATGCCGGCGCAGGTGCCGGGTGGCCAGGGCCAGCGCGTGGTGCAGGTTGGTGCCCTGCTCGTAGACGCCCTCCAGGCCGGTGAGTTCGGCCGCGCTCACCGTCCTGGCGTACCGGCCGAACGCGACGATCTGCAGCGCGTCCGAGCGGAACCGGGTGCTCACCAGATGGTTGAGCGCGAGTGCGGTCCGCTTCATCGGCAGCCACCGGTTCTCCATCACCATCGAGAACGAGGTGTCCACGAGCAGTGCGACCGCGGCCTGTGTTCTGGTCTCGGTCTCGGAGATCTCGACGTCGTCGACGCTGATGCTCAGCGGTATCTCGCGCGTGCCCGTACCCGAGCTGATCCCCCGGTCCTGCCCGCCGGCCTGCCGCAGCACCGCATTCGTCAGGGTGCGGGTGACGTTCCACGGTTCGGTGTCACCGAACTGCCAGGGCCGGGTGGCGCCGGTCAGCTCCCCCGCCGCGCCGGCACGCCGCGTGTCCCGCTCGCCGTGGCGGCCCGAGAGTTGTTGTGCCACATCACGAAGCGCAGCCTGACCCAGCTGGCGCATCGCTTTCGGCGACAGCCGCCACTTACCGTCGGACCCGCGGTCGAGGAAGCCCTGGTTCATCAGTGCGCGTTCGAGTTCGGCCAGCGTCCTGGCGTCGACGGCGGCCTGGTCGCCCAGTTGCCTAGCCAGCGCCTCGAGGTCGACGTCGTCCATCGAGGCGCCCGCGTAGCTCTGCGAGAGCTGCTCGGCGAGCTGTTCGAGCTCACCGATGTCGGCCAGCGCCTGCGCACCTTCCCCCATGCCCAGCGGATTGTCGCCGGAGAACTCCGAGGAACCCGTCCAGTCCTCCCCCGGGCGTGCGGCCTGCAGATGCGAGTCGAGCCGGTTGAGCGCGTTCATCAGCGACGGTGAACCGAACGCCTGCTGCGCCAGCGCGTCCAGCTCGGCACGCTGATCGGGTGAGAGGCTGTTGCGGAACCGCTGCGCCGCTGCGGCGCGTTGGGCCAGCGAGTCGAGCAGTTCGTCGACGTTGCGCGGATTCTCCGGGAAGAACTCGCCGTGCTTGGCCATGAAGTCCTGAAAATCTTCTGGGGAATCTTGTCCCTTGGCGTGCTTGTCCAGCAGGCCGTTGAGGTCGTCGAGCATCTCGTTGACGCGCTGACGGTCCTCGTCGGTCGCGTTCTCCAGCGCCTGCTTCATCCCGGCGAACCGCTGGTCGAGCATCTCGCGGCCGAGCAGATCCTTGATCTGGTCGTACTTCTCGCGGGCCTCGGGGCTGCGCCACTCGTAGTCGCTCAGCTCCTGGACGGCCTTGGCAGGCGATGGTGAGAGCGACTCGATCTGCATCTCGGCGAAGCGGGCGTCGTCATCGAGGGCGCGGGCGAGTTCCTTGCGCTCGGCGAGCACCGCATCGTCGAGAAGCTTCTTGATCTCCTGCAGGGTGCCATCGAGGTTGTTGCGCGCCAACAACTCTCGCCGCCGCCGGTTGGCCTCGGCGGCCAGCCGGTCGGCGCCGCGCATGTTCTTCGTTCCTCGCCGGAGCATCTCGGACAGGGCGCGCCGGGGCGAGCTGCCCTCCATCACGTCCTCGCCGATCTGCTCGAGCGCCTCGCGCAGATCCACCGGCGGGGCCAGCGGATCGGGCCCGCCGGTGTAGCGGGAGTATCGGGACGACCGGCCGTGGGCCCGGCGCCGGCCGCCGGAATCAGCCATAGACGGTTTCGCCTTCGCCCGCGACCTTGTCGATCCGCTTCGCCAGGTACAGCGCCTCGAGAGCCAGCTCGACGGCGGCGGCGCGCTCACCGTCGGTCTGCGCCCCCAGCCGAGTCGAAATCGCATCGATCACCGGCAGGTCGGGCAGCGCGGCAAGCACGTCCTTGGCCAATACGCGCTCACCGGTCGTCACCGGGGAACCCTCCTCGACGGCCGCGACCAGCGGCCCGACGTCCAGGCCGCCCAGCAACCGTTGCGCGGTGTCGGCGGTGGCGCGGCGCAGCAGGTGTTCCAGCACCGCCTGCTCGCGCCCCTCCTCACCGGATTCGAATTCCAGCTTCCCGCGCAGGACGTCGACGACGGTGCCGAGGTCGACCACGCGGGCCACGGGCTCCTGCTCGCCGAGGATCGTCGACCGGTGCCGGGCGGCCGCGGCGACGGTCTCGGCAGCCGCGATCGCGAACCGCGCAGACACACCGGAGCGCTGGTCGATCGACTGCGATTCGCGCAGGTTGCGGGCGAAGCGGGCCAGGATCTGCAGCAGGTGGTCGGGCACCGCCGCGGCGAGTTGCGCCTCCTGGGTGATGACGCCGACCTCGGCGGCGAGTGCCAGCGGGTAGTGGGTGCGGATCTCGGCGCCGAAGCGGTCCTTGAGCGGGGTGATGATGCGGCCGCGGTTGGTGTAGTCCTCGGGGTTCGCGCTGGCGACGACCAGCACGTCGAGCGGCAGGCGCAGCGTGTAGCCGCGGACCTGGATGTCGCGCTCTTCCATCACGTTGAGCATCGACACCTGGATGCGCTCGGCCAGGTCGGGCAGCTCGTTGATCGCGACGATGCCGCGGTGCGCGCGTGGGATCAGCCCGTAGGCGATGGTCTCGGGGTCGCCGAGACTGCGGCCCTCGGCCACCTTGATCGGGTCGATGTCGCCGACGAGGTCGGCCACGCTGGTGTCGGGGGTGGCGAGCTTCTCGGTGTAGCGCTCGCTGCGGTGGCGCCACTCCACCTTGAGGTCATCACCGGAATCGGCCGCCCGCCGGATCGACGCCGGGGTGATCGGGGTGAAGGGGTGCTCGCCGAGCTCCGAACCCTCGATGACGGGCGTCCACTCGTCGAGCAGACCGGTCAGCGCGCGGAGCAGTCGCGTCTTGCCCTGACCGCGCTCACCGAGCAGCACGACGTCGTGGCCGGCGATCAGCGCCCGCTCGAGCTGCGGGATCACCGTGTCCTCGAAACCCAGGATCCCGGGCCACATGTCGCGCCCTTCGGCCAGTCCGGCCAGCAGGTTCTCCTGGATTTCCTGTTTGACGCCCCGCTCGCGATGGCCGGAGGCGCGTAGTTCGCCGACGGTCCGGGGCAGGTCATGAGGTTGAGTCACCACTCCACGCTACGACTGCCCGGCAAGTGCGGCATCGCTTCCCCCGTGAGCGAACGGTCCAGGCCGGTAGTCTGCGGCCGCGATCGGACCTACTCCGCGGCGGGTTGCCCGCCCACCTTCTCGTACTTACGGACGTCGTTGATGACGTCGAGACGTTGCTCGCTGGTCCAGTCGAGCTGGGTCTTCGGGGTTTCGGCGCCCTCGAAAGCCCGCTCGTAGCTCAACAGATCCCAGCCGTACTCGTGTGGCAGGTAGTCGTTGCGGATGAACCGGGTCCGGATGTCGTCCGGGAAGGACTGCACTTGACCGTTGAGGACGACGGTCTCGACCTTGCCCGGCTGGTACAGCACGCGGATGTCCTTCACCGGGTCACCGTTGACGACGATGATGTCGGCCAGCTTGCCCTCGGCCAGCACGCCGAGGTCGTCGGGCAGGCCCATCGCGTTGGCGCCGTGCTTGGTGCCGGCCTGAATGGCCTCCAGCGAACTCATGCCGGTGTAGAGCATCAGCATCTCCAGTTCGCGAGCATGCCACTGGCCGTACGGGACGAGCGAGAACCCGCTGTCGGTGCCCATCGCGAACTTCACCCCGGCCGCATACGCCCGGTGCAGGCTGTCCATCGTCGCGTCGTTCATCCGCTTCGTGGCCTCCGAGATGGACGGGCGCAGCCGCAGCGTCTCGGCGAACTCGACGATGTGATGCATCAGCAACTGAGTTGGTGCCAATGGAATCTGGCTTTTGGCCAGCTTCTCGATGGTGGCGTCGGACATGTGGTTGCCGTGCATGATGTGGTCGAACCCTGCCTCCACCGCGGCGTTCATCTCGCCGTCGCCGCGTGCGTGGATGGTGATCTGCAGACCCAGCTGGTGGGCGAGATCGGCACACATCTTCAGCTCGTCGTTGGTGAACGCCTGGTAGTCACCAAACGGGCTGTCGGCGATCTTGATCAGGTCCACCCCGGCCTTCTTCTGGCGGCGGATCTCGTCGATCATCTCGGCCGGAGTGTTGGTAAGTCTGCCGGTGCTGGATTCCGGGTTTCCGGTGGCATCCGGGAACCAGTCCGTCAGCCCGTTGCTGGTGGTGAGATACCTTCCGGCCGAGGTCATCCGGGGGCCGTGCACGATGCCGCGCTTGATACCTTCCCGCAATCCGACGCCGATGTAGTACGACCCGCCCGGTTGCGAGATGGAGGTGACGCCGGCGGCCAGCACCTTCTCCACGTTGGCGGCGGCGATCAGCGTCCGCACCTCGGCAGGGGTGTACATCGAGATCTCTTCCTCGGTGCGCGCCAGCCCGTACGTCATGTGGCAGTGGATGTCGATCAGTCCCGGCATCACGGTCTTGCCCCGGGCGTCGATCACCTCCAGTCGCGCGCCCCGCGGGACGTCGGTCTCGCGGTCCACCGCACCGAGCTTTACGATCCGTGCATTGTGTACCAGCACAGCGCAATCGGGGACGGGCGGGTTGGCATCGCCGTCGACGACGGTGCCGTTCTCGATCAGCAGCCAGCTGTCGGCCATGTTCACTCCTCCTTGGGCTCGGATCTCAGGCGAGCCCGACGCGGTGTCGGGTCACGATCTCGACGAACGCGTCGGGATCTTCGAAGTACGGCGCGTGGCCGCACCCGGGCATCAGTTCGAGCGTCACGCCGGGCAGGTTCTTCTGAGCCTCGACTCCCATCGACGGCGGGGTCCACTTGTCGTCGGCGCCCCAGACCAGCAGCACGGGCAGTTCGGGCAACAGCTTCGCCAGCTCGGCGTCCTGACGGGCGTCGTTGCACTCGGTGTCCAGCCACTCCGAGACACGCAGCAGGGCCTCTTTGGCGCCGGTCGAGGAGTTCGTCATCGACTCCTCCCGCACCCACGCGTCGGTGACCATCTCCGGGTCCGAAACCAGGAACGTCAGCTTGCGACGAACGCCGGCCGAGCTGCCGTCGGAGAGCACCTCCGGCGGGGTGTGGAACTCCTGCGGGAAGTCGCCGACGCCGACCGACCCGATGAGCACCAGGCCGGCCACCAGGTCCATGCGGTTCACAGCGAGGTGCGCCGCGACGTGACCGCCCAGCGATGTGCCGGCGAGGGTCACCTTCGACAGTCCGAGAGAATCGAGCACACCCGCGATCACATCGGCGAAACCAGCTGCACTGTAATCGATGTCGGTACGCTTCTCTGCGAAACCGTGGCCCGGGAAATCGATGGCGAGCACCCGGAAGCCGGCGGCCACCAGGCCCGGCATGACCGGGACGAACCGGTCCGCCCGGGACCCGGCGCCGTGCAGGCACACCAGGACGTTGTCACCGGAACCGGATTCGACGACCCTGGTGGTGACGCCGGCCCCGGTCACCGGATAGGCGATCACGGTGTCGCGCCCGTAGTGGAACGGGTAACGCCGAGGTTCCGCGGCGGGCCCGGCCGCCACCTCCTGCACCGTCACGACGCTTCAGCGGGGCGCACCGCGAGTGCCTCGATCTCGACGCGGGCCGCCTCCTCGACCAGGCCACCGATGATGAGCAGGGTGTTCGGCGGGTAGACGCCGGACGGGTAGATCTCCGGGAACTTCGCCAGCCGGCCCTTCATGAACTCCGGGATCATCTCCCGCCCAACGACATAGGTGCGGAACCCGATGACGTTCTCGAAGCCGAGGCCGGCAGCGGCCAGCGCGACACCGAGATTGTCGTACGTGGCCTTCACCTGCTCGGCACCGTCGGAGGTGGGGAACTTGCCGTCGGCGTCCGCGCCCATCTGCCCGGCCACCACGACGATCTCACCCGGCGTCCCGATCCCCAGCGTGGAGTAGTTGCCGAACTTGGGAAGGGCCGCGTCCTGATAGGTGATCACTGATCTATCTCTTTTCTTCTCTGTGTTGTTCGATGACTAAACGGTGTAGCGGACCGCGCCGGTACCGCAGATCCAGGCCGGTGTGGGCTGGTAGGTGAGCACTTCGCACGGCGCGCCACCCATCGCTCCGGCGACGGCCATCCAGTTGAGGATCTCGTGCCCTCCGTGGCCGCCGCACTTTTCGACGTCGTCGTAGGTCCAGGAGAACAGGGTCTGCATGTCACCGGCGGACAGCAGCTTCAGAAATTCCTGATCCCATTCGGGGTTGACGCAGGCGTCGCCCATCTCCTCGGCCATCTTGATCTCGTACGGGCCGATGTCGGTCCACAGGTCGGGGTCGCGCTCCAGGTAACCGCGCCCTTCGTTCTGGAACGTCTTCATCCTGGCCAGGAAGTCGTCGGGTTCGCGACTCGGCTCCCAGATCGGCGGCCAGTGTGACAGACCACCGGTGCCCCAGAACATGATTCGCTTGTCGCCGTTCTCGACGGCGGCCCGCACTGCCGCCCCCACCTGGTAAGCGCGCTTCATGGTGATCAGCGGCGGGGTGAAGACGTTGATGTACACCGGGATGATCGGGATGTCGCCCTCGGGCCGCAACAGCTTCATCGGCACCATCAGGTTGTTGCCGAACTCCGCGGAGCTCATCCGGGCCGCGTCGATGCCGGAGCCCACCAACGTGCGCAGGATGTGCTCGGCGAGATCCTTTTCCCCGCCGAAGGTCTGCACCTCGTCGAACTTCAGGAGTTCGAGGAGGTGCTCGCCAGGCCCGGTGTGCTGTTCGGCCACACCGATGCTGACCGACGGCATCAGGTTGCGGAAGTGGTTCTCGAAGTGGTCGTCCAGAAACGCGATGATTACATCGGCCTGGGCTTGGGCGACGGTCTTCTTGAGCTCGTCATAGGCGGCGAACACCGCCGCGTGCTCCTCTGCGGTGACATCTCCGGGCCAGCCGAGGATCCCAGGCGCGTGCGACGCCGAAAGCGCCCCAACCACCGGCATCTCAGCCCTCGGTCCTGACCCGGTTGGACAACGTGCCCACACCGGCGATCTCGACCTCGACGACGTCACCGTCACGCAGGAACTCCGGGGGCGTGCGCTTGAACCCGACGCCGGCAGCGGTTCCGGTGACGATGATGTCGCCCGGCAGAAGTGGTGTGACCTCGGAGATCTCGGAGATCAGCCGGGGGATGTCGAAGATCAGATCCCGGGTCCAGGCGTTCTGCTTGACCGTCCCGTTGACCCGCAGCGTGATCTCGATGTCGGGATCGACGCCGATGGTGTCGCGGTCGACGACACCTGGGCCGATGGGAGTTGATGCGGGGGCGTTCTTGCCGAGGGTCCATTGCACGTGGCGCACCTGACGGTCCCGTACCGACACATCGTTGACGACGGTGTAGCCGGCCACCGCATCCCAGGCTTCCTTCTCCGACACGTTGCGCGCCGGAGCACCGATGACGACACCGAGTTCGGCCTCCCAGTCGAACTCCGTCGACAGCGACTGCGGCAGTTCCAGCACATCGTCAGGACCCGCGATCGAGCTCAGCGCCTTGAGGAACACCACCGGCGCCTCCGGCACCTTGGCCATGAAGACGTCCTTGGATTCCTCCTGATGATCCAGGTAGTTGATGCCGATGCAGAAGATCCGGCTGGTGGGCACCACCGGAGGCAGCAGCGCGACGTCACTGCGGCGCACGCGTCCGGCCCGCGCGTCGGTGATGCGATCGGTCTGTCCGGCAGTCAGCAGCACCAGGGCGTCGCGCAGTGACCAGTCCAGGCCGACGATCTCGTCCCCGTCGATGTATCCGCACCGTGTGCTGCCCTGGTGGACGAATTGAACTAACTGCAACGAACTTCTCCTTCGGTTTTCGTGGGTTCGGCAGCACCGGCCAGGAAGGCTTCTTCGGTACCGCCCAGGAAGATGTGCGAGAAGCTGGGATCGGCCCGCAGCTCGGCCGCCGACCCCGACCGGCGTACCCGTCCCGTGGCCAGTACGTAGGCCCAATCTGCCGATGCCATCGCCAGATTGGCCCGCTGTTCGACCAGCAGCACCGCGATCCCGCTGGCCTTCAGCTCTGCCAGCTGCTCGTCGAGCAGGCGTGACGCCATCTCCTCGGTCAGGCCTGCGGTGGGTTCGTCGAGAAGCAACACCTTCGGCTCGAGCATCAGCACCCGCGCCATCGCCAGCATCTTGCGCTCCCCGCCGGACAGCACGCCGGCGTGCCGTTTGAGCATGGATTGCAGCCGCGGGAACAGTTCGAGCACGCGCTCCTTGTTGGTCGCGACCTTGGCCCGCGACAACCGGTATCCGCCGATGACGATGTTCTCCTCGACCGTCAGCGGTTTGAAGACGTCATCGATCTGCGGGACGTATCCCATTCCGTTGGCGGCCCGTTCGGCGGTGGACATGTCGGTGATGTCCCCGCAGCCGGCCAGAGTGACCGTCCCCTCCATCGGCGTGACCAAGCCTGTCAACCCCTTGAGCAGGGTGCTCTTGCCGCAACCGTTGGGCCCGACCACACACGCGGTGGCGCCGGCGACCAGTTCCAGGCTGACGCTGTGCACGATCGGTACGCCGTGGTAACCGACCGTGAGGTCGCGAACTCCGAGAACCGATGTGCCGGAGCGGTTCTGGGCGTCATCCCGCGACATAGGCGTCCACCACTTCCTGTTCGCGGCGGGCTGCCGCCATGGATCCTTCGAACAGCACCCGACCGCGGGCCATGACCACGACGGCGTCGGTCAGGCGTTCCACCGCGTCGAGCTCGTGGGCGACCATCAGGATGCTGATGCCCCGGTCCCGCAACTCCATCAGGAACTCGGAGATGCGCTCGATGATGCTCGCGTGCACACCGGCGAACGGTTCGTCGAGCAGCAGCATCTCGGGCTCGGTGGTGACCGCTCTGAGCAGCTCGAGGATGCGTCGCTGACCCCCGGAGAGGTCGCCCATGTAGTCGTTCTCCTTGGTGTCGAGCCCGAACTCGGCCAGCAACGCCCGGGCTCTGACCACCGCGTCGCGCTGACCGGGCAGCCAGCTACGCCTGGGCCGGGTGAACACCTGTAGGAATCCGGTGCCGCCCACCGAGCGGTCCGCCAGTAGCAGGTTCTCCAGCACGGTGAGGCGCCCGAAATCGGCGGGCATCTGGAAGGTCCGCACGATACCGCGACGAGAACGCGCGTACGGCGGCAGCTTTGCGATGTCCTGTCCGCGATGCAGCACGCAGCCGGCCTCCACCGGTGCGGTCCCGGCCAGTGCGTGTAACAGCGTGGACTTACCCGCGCCGTTGGGGCCGACCACAGCGGTGATCCTGGCGTTGGGCACGCTCAACGACACGTCCTCCAGCACACGGTTTTTGCCGTAGGCGACTGTGAGCCCCTCGACGGCCAGGATCCGATCGTCACTCATCACGCGACTCCCTGCTCGGCTTCGGTGCGGACCCGGCGCTCGGGGGTCGGACGCAACGTCTCCCAGAACGGCACCGGCGCTCCGTCGAGGCCGAATGTGCGCTTACGCTCAGGGAATACGCCTTGCGGGCGCCACCACAGAAATCCGAGGATCACCAGGCCGACCACCACGAACTGCAATGCGTCGACCGTGCCTGGTGCACCGAACTGCGGGAGGTATCGCGTCGCCTCGGTCAGGCCCACCGGGAGCAACAGGGCGCCGAGCAGCACACCGAACCGGTTGCCTGCACCGCCGACGATCACCGCGCCCATCAGGATCAGCGTTTCCTGGTACGCCCAGTCCGCCGGTGCGTAGGTCCCGATGAACGACGCCAGGAGCGCGCCGCTGAGCGCACCCAGGCCATTGCCGACGGCGAACGCCGACAACCGCACCGGGGTGACGTTGATACCGAGGGCGTCCGCGGCTTCCGGATTCTCCCGTACCGCCCGCAGCACCCGCCACAGCGGCGCCCGGGAGATCCGCAGCACCACCCAGGCCGCCAGAACCGTGAGCAGGACCGCGAATCCTGCGTAAAGCCAGGAGTGTTCGTCCGACCGCAGGCCCAGCTGTTCCTTGAGCGGAGCCGGGATCAGATACAACCCGTGGCCGCCTCCGAGCAGCCCGGGCATCGCCACGACGAGCGCGCCGGCGATCAGCGCCACCGACAGCATCGCCACGGCCTGGTAGTCAGACCGCAACCGCCGCAGCGCGACCAGACCGATCGGCAGCGAGATCAGCATGCCGGCCAGCACTGCACCGACGAAAGGCAACGGGAACGGCAGCGACGCACCCCAGAAGTACGCCTGGACAAGGGTGCCGCCCTCGGCTTCCGGTGCCCCCAGCGAGAGCAGCGCCACGGTGTAGCCGCCCACGGCCACCGACACGATGTAGCTCAGGTTGAGCAGACCCGTGTCGGAGTACTGCAGCTCCAGGCCCCAGCAGCCGATGACGGCGACCGCGCCGTAGACCACCAGCGTGACGATGTAGAAGGAGAGATCTGCGCTCATACCTGCAATGCCCTGCCTGCCGAGAACTCCGCGCGGATGCCCTGCGGCCGTGCCATCAGCACACCGATCAGCACCACCAGCGCGATGGCGATCTTGAAGCTGGGGTCCAGCCACACGGCGGTCAGTTCCGTCGCCAGCCCGAGGACGAGTGCGCCGAGCATCGCGCCGTAGGCGTCACCGATACCGCCGAGCACCGCGGCGGCGATGACCAGCACGATGAACGTGCGCCCCGAGGTCGCCGAGAACGACGAACTGATGACGAACAACGCCACCCCCGCCAGGCCGCACAGCGCTCCGGAGATCGCCCAGGCGGTGGCCACCACCCGCTGGGTGGCGATACCGCACGACTGGGCCAGGCCGCCGTCCACCGACGCCGCGCGCATGGCCAGCCCCAGTCGGGAACGCCTGAGCAGCAGATGCATTCCGATCATCGTCGTCAGCGCCAGCGCGATCACGCTCAGCTGCAGATCGGTGACGGCAGCACTGGCGATGGTGAACACCACCGTCGGGGTGACCTCGTACCCGAACGACGTCGGTCCTACCAGGGCCAGCAGGGCGTTGGCGAGCACCAGGCTCACCGCCAGGCTGATCACCAGCATCTGGAACACCGACACACCGCGCCGCGCGAACGGTTGGTACACAAAGCGATTCAGCAGCAACGAGACCACCACACCTGCCGCGACGCCGACCACCGCCGCACCGGCCATCGGAAGTCCGGCGTGACCGGCCCCCAGCGCCGCGAACCCCGACACCACCATCGTCTCGCTGAACGCCAGGTTGAAGACGTTGGAGACGCTGTATTGCAGGGTGAAACCGACCGCGGCCAAGGCGAGCACCGCGGCGATCACCACCCCAAACACCGTCGCGGAGACAAGGAGGTTCACGAGGTCAGCGCTGTCCGCTCGCGAGGGCCTCGAGTTCTTCGGCGGGCAGCTGGCTCACCAACCGCAACTGCTTGGCGGACGGATCCCATTCGTGAAAGGCGAAAGCACCGATCACATTGTGGAATTCGTTGAGCCGGTACTCGCCGTTGGCGCCGACGTACTGGACGTCCTCACCCTTACCGAGGGCCTCGACACCCGCGGCGTAGTCCGTGACCACGGTCTTACCTTCGCCGGGGGCCAGGATTTCAGGGATGGCCGAGTTGTAGTCCTCGGGCTTCACCGAATCGGTCTTGGTGGCGGCCAGACCCGACAGGATGACGCCGTCGTAGGCGGCTCGGGAGTATGCGCTGTCCTTGAAGGACGGGATGTCGATACCGTCCTGGCCCTGTAGCGACTCGAGGGTCTCGACGAAGGTCTCGGTGCCGCCGCCGCCTTCCTGCGCATACCGGACGACGACCTGCAACGACTTGGCCAGCGCCTCGTCACCGCCGTATGCGCCCAGTGCCGTCTTCTGCCAGTCACCGGTGGTGGCAAGGGTGTTGGTGACGATCGGGATATCCCGGCCACCGGCCTGGTTGAGCTCGGTCAGGAACGTCCCCGCAGTGACCGCGTCGGCTTCGAAGAGGATGGCGGCCGGCCGGTTCTGCAGGATCCGGGCCACCTCGGTGCGGTAGGACGGCTGCTCGGGCTGAATCGTCATGGCCTCGGTGACACCGACACCCAGACCTCCGAGGGCTTCCTCGAGCGGCGGGATGTTCGCCTGCGCCGACGCGCCGCTGACGAACACCAGTGCGACCTTGTCGAAGTTCTGCCGTTGCGAGTGCAGCGCCATTGCCTGCGCGCCAACCGAATCCGAGGTGATCAGACGGTAGTAGTGGTCGAGCTCGGTGCGGTCGAAGCGACCGTCGCCGGCCGGGGAGAACATCACCTGACCGGCTTCCTCGAGCACCGGGGCGGCCGCGACGGCCTCGGCGGTGCTGGGACCGAGCACGGTGAACAGGTTGGACGTGGTGTTGAGCATCTGCCGCGCCGCGGGCACCGAGTCGCTGGCCGTGCCCTTGGTGTCAAACGCCTCGCACTCGATGTCGCGGCCGAGCACACCGCCGGCCTCGTTGATCTCCGCAGCCGCGGGCAGACATCCGTTGACCGCCTCGGCACCTTCCACCGCGGTGGGACCGCTGAAAGCCATCAGCATGCCCACCACCAGCGGGTCGGCGGAGTCGGCCTCACCGCCCCCGCCGGAGCATGCGGGCACCGCGAACAACACGGCCGCGGCCGCTGCGGTCGACCAGACCTTCGTCGACTTCTTCATGTCACTCCCACCGTGAGTTGGCAACCAATATGCAACCATTCCGCGCCCAATCAGACTAAGAGAGTTGCGCTGTGCCGGGAACACAATCACGCATATCGCCCGGGCGCCACCGCACGACCTTGTTGACTTAGTAGCGCCTAGAACGGGTCCTGCCGGGCGATCGCCAGCGCCCTCTCCAACGCCACGCATACGCACGCGCGGGCGAGCGCGTCCTGCTCCCACGCGGCGCGGGTACGTGCGCGCAGGCCGAGCCAGGGAGTCTCGGTCGTCGCTGACTGCAGGCCGGCCACGACATGGACGTCGGGCGCCATCCGCTGTTGCAGAGCCGCGACCGCGGCCTCGGGCAGATCCACGGTCACGTGCGTCACGGCGGTGCTCCGCAGCAACGCCTCCGCGATGTCGAGACCTGCCCCGCGCACGTCACAGCCACGCAGGGCACCGGTGCCCGGTTCGGAGACCCACCACAGACCCGGCGTGCCGGGCGGCTCGAATCGATGCAGTTCAACGTCCGTTTTCGCGCCGACCTCCGACACTGCGCGCAGCGTCTGACGCAACAGCAGCGTCAACGGTTCCGTGCCGAGACGGGACCTTGCCCTGGTGATCGCACCTCTGGTCGGACGCTGGCGGGAGAGCCCGCGCCCGGTGGCCGCCGGCAACGTCGTCCACAGCAGATCGGTGACTTCGTCGTAATTGGCAAGCGGGGACATCGCCGAGCCGAGGACGTGGTAGATCGTGACCCATGGCGGCAGGCTGCGCACCCGCTCGGCCGCTACGCCGGCAGCTCCCAGCACCTCGTCGACCATTGTGGTCGGCGCCGCGGCCACAAGTGCGGACATGGCCAATCGGTCGAGCGCACTGACCACCTCGATACCGCCTTAAATCAACTGAAATGCCCCACCTGTCCGTCCAGAGTTTACGCACGTGTTACGAGAACCAATCGGGTGACATTGGTCGACTTATGTGCGGTTTGACCGCCCGATGCGCCCAATAAGGCCGCATTGGTTACAGTGAAACGCACTGGCCGTGCGAAAGGAGACTGATGAGCGACGGGTCCACACCACTCGTCGATCGCGACATCCGTCGCCTCATCGACGAGTGGGGCGCCGCCGAATTGCCGCAGAGCGGGCGGTTGCCGGCAGAGCGGCACATCGCCGACCGACTCGGTTGCTCGCGCGCCCAGGTGCGCCGCGTGATGGCTCAGCTCGAACGAGAAGGGCGGGTGGTCCGCGAGGTCGGACGCGGAACCTTCCTCGTTTCCGACGGCGACAAGCCGTCTTCAGGCGTCGGCGGGTCGTTCGCACCGGCCGCGATCATGACCGCTTCGTTGTTGTTCGAACCCGAAGTGGTGGCGCTGGCCGCGCTCGCTGCCACCGAGGAGGACTTCGCCGAGTTGCGCCGCTGCCTCGCAAGAGGTGCTGCGGCAACCGACTACGAATCGTTCGAGCAGTGGGACGTCACCCTGCACCACGCATTCGCCATGGCCACGCACAACCCGCAGATTGTCGCCATGGTGGATGTGCTGAACTCCACCCGCAACAACCCGGTGTGGGGTCGGCTCAAACGCGACGGCTACACGCCGCAGAACCGCGCCACCATCGAACGCGAACACCAGGAGATCGTCGAGGCCCTGATCCAACGTGACCGGCGCCGGGCGGCCACCGCGATGACCGACCATCTGCACTTCGTGCGCTCGGTGGTGTCCGGACAATGACGCAAACCGGTACGCAGATCACCTCGGTCGCTCAGTACCTGGACGATCAGATACTCGCCGGCGCAGTGAAACCCGGCGACCGGGTGCCGACCGAGCGCGCGCTGGCCGAACTACTCCAGTGCAGTCGCCACGATGTGCGCAGGCAACTCGACGTGCTGGAGAATCAAGGACGCATCACCCGCGAGGTGGGCCGCGGTACCTTCCTGACCCACGACGGCACGGTCGCCCCCGCGCCGGTGGCGGCACCGGTGAAGATCAGCCCGCTGGACCTGATCGATGCGCGGGCCGCGTGGGAGCCCAATGTGATGACCCTGGTGGCCGTCGCCGCCACCACCGAGGACTTCGACGAAATCCAGCGGTGCCTGGACCAGGGTGAGGCCGCGCACACTCCCGAGCAATTCGCGGAGTGGGACATCGCCTTTCACCGCGCACTGGCGATGGCCACGCACAACTCCGTGGTGGCCGCGCTCAACGACATGGTCGAGTCAGGCAGGCGCCGGCTCGCCGGCAGCGCACTGGACACCCACCCGTACACCCCGCAGAACTTCGCGGTGTGCCAGCGTGACCACCGCGAGATCGCCGAGGCGATCCTCGACCGTGACGCAGCCCGGAGCCGAGAGGCGATGCGCCGGCATCTGCAGACGGTCCGCCGACAGCTGCTCGCCGGTCCGCCCTGACCGGCCTCGCTCGGCCGACGGGGTAACCCGTTGCCGCGTGAGCGAACGGTCCAGGCCGGTAGTCTGCGGCCATGCCGTTGGAAACCGGTCAGGTCTTCGCGGGCTACACGATCGTGCGGTTGGTGGGAACCGGGGGCATGGGCGAGGTGTACCTGGCGCAGCATCCGCGGCTGCCGCGACAGGATGCGCTCAAGGTGCTGCCGGCATCGTTCTCCGCCGACGAGGAGTACCGCCACCGGTTCAGCCGGGAAGCGGATCTGGCGGCCGCGCTGTGGCATCCGCACATCGTCGGCGTGCACGACCGCGGCGAGTACGACGGCCGGCTCTGGATTTCGATGGATTTCGTCGACGGCCACGACGCCGCCCGACTGCTCGTCGACAGCTATCCGTCGGGGATGCCCGCCGCCGACGTCATCGAGATCGTCACCGCCGTGGCCGACGCGCTGGACTACGCCCACCAGCGCCGACTGCTGCACCGCGACGTCAAACCGGCCAACATCCTGATCACCGGCCCCGACCGGGCCCGCAGACGGATTCTGCTCGCCGACTTCGGCATCGCCCGCCACGCCGAGGACAACACGGGCCTCACGTCGTCGAACATCGCCGTCGGATCGATGAGCTACAGCGCGCCCGAACAGCTGATGGGCCACCCGATCGACGGCAGGGCCGATCAGTATTCACTCGCCGCCACGGCCTACCGGTTGTTCACCGGCAGCCCGCCGTTCCCGCACAGCAATCCGGCCGTGATCATCAGCCACCACCTCAACACGCCACCTCCGCGGCTCTCCGACACCCGGCCGGAGCTGCGGGCGTTCGACGCGGCGATGGCGCGGGCCCTGGCGAAGGATCCGGCCGCGCGCTTCAACACCTGCCACGACTTCGCCGCCGCGCTGGCCGAGGCGACCCGCGCGCCGGCCGCACCGCGGTCCCCGGTCACCCCGCAGTCCCCGCTCGGCCCGCCGCCCGGCGTCTCGTATCCGGGGCCGCCGATCTCGGCACCGCTGAGCGGCCCACCACATCCCGGCGGCGGGCAGGGTCCGCCGGTGCTGGTGTCCCCGTGGATGCCCAGTGGCGCAGCACATCCCGGTGCGCCATACGGTCCGACGCCCGGACAGCCGCCGAAACGCCGCCGCAGGGGTCTCGTCGTCGCCGGCGCCCTGCTCGGGGTGATCCTGCTCGTGGCGGGCGTGGTCACGGCGGTAACGGTGACCGGCTCCGACGACGACGCCACCACCCCGAACCCGACCACGACGACGTCGCGCGCCCGGCCCTCCACCACTCCTCGGCCGACGGCTGCCCGGTCGCCGTACACCATCGCCGACTACATCCGCGACAACCGCATCGTCGAGCGGCCTATCCACCGGGAGACTCCGGATGCGCCGGTCGTCACGATGCCGATCCCGCCCGGCTGGTCCGATGCGGGGACCCGCGCTCCGTCGTGGGCGTATTCGGCGATGGTGTTCGACGGCCTGCCCGCCAACGTCGACCCGCCAACGGTGATCTCGCTGATGTCGAAACTGTCCGGCAACGTCGACCCGGCGAAGATCCTCGAGTACGCACCGAATGAGCTGAAGACGCTGCCCGCGGCCCAGACCGGCGCCGCGCGTCCGGGCAGACTCGCCGGGTTTGACTCGGTGCAGGTCGACGGCTCCTACGACCGCGACGGGAAACGCCGGACGACCTGGCAGAAGACCACCGTCTTCGGCGCCGCCGACGGACTGTTCGTCCTGCAGGTCAACGCCGACGCGCCGGCCGCCGAGGGCCGGTTGATCACCGATGTCGGCGTGATCGTCGACCAGCAGACGGCGATCGCACCCTGAACGCTGCGCGAAGGCGGTTGCGTCACGGCGGTCGCGGTACCAAGCTGCAATTGACGACGTCATCAACGGGTGAAGGCCGGCCGTCACGACAAGGGGGTTCATGACCAGCGGAGTGCGCGAATGGTGGCGCCAGCCCGACCACTACTACTGGCTCACCGCATTCCTGGCGGCCCGGGGCGCACAACACAGCATCTGCCGGGTGGTCGCGGGGTCGCTCGTCGGCTTCGCCCTGGTCCTGCTGGTGTCGTTGGGCAGCCCGCACGGTCCGTCGGGAACGCTGGGCCGCGCCGGCGCGGTCGCCATCGCGCTGTTCCTGTTCGCCATGGCGGTCGGCTGGTGGCGCGAGGGCTGGCCCACCCAGCGGCAGTCGGCGGGCTTCGTGATCGCCGCCGCGCTGTGCATCAGCGCGTCGTCCCTGTTCCAGAGCGATCCGTTCAACGGCATGTTCGGCGCAGCGACGTTCGCCGTCCTCGCCGGGTACATCGCGTTCTTCCACACCCCGCGGATGATGGCGTTCAACTTCCTGCTGGCGATGGCCACGGCGTCGGTGCTGGCCGTCCGGGTCGCGCTCGACGGCGATGCCGCACTGGGGATCTCGACGCTGATCTTCCTGGCCGTCATCAACATCGCGACACCGTCGACGTGTCACGCACTGGTCCATCTGCTGGGCATCGACGTGCTCAACGCGGAGATCGATCCGCTGACCGGCCTGTACAACCGCGATGCGTTCGACCGCGCCGCGGCGGCCTACATCAGTTCGCGCAACCGCGACGACGACCGGTTCTTCGTGCTCGTCGTCGTGGACCTCGACAACTTCGCCCTGCTGACCCAGGCCAAGGGCAGGCAGGCCGGCGAGCGGGCCCGCGTCGCCGCCGCGCAGACGCTGCGCGAGACCACCCGTCAGAACGCGGTGATCGCCCACCTGCCGGACACCGAATTCCTGATCGCCGACAGCTTCCCGACGACCGACAGCTCAGCGCTGGTCGAACGGGTGCGCAGCGCGATCCGGACCACTCCGCCGCGGACGTCGGCGAGCATCGGGGTGGTCACCACCCCGATGCAGGCCCTCGCGGAGCGCCCGCCGGATCAGGTCCTCGACGAGTTGCTCGAGCTCGCCCGCTCGGCCGTCGTCGTCGCCCGCCGCGCGGGTGGCAACCAGGCGCACCACATCATCTGCCCGCCGCTGCGGGCCCTCGAGGACGACGAACCACCGCTGTAGCCGATCAGTGGGCGAAGTGCCGGGCGCCCGTGAGGTAGAGCGCGATACCGGCCTTGGCGGCGGCGTCGGTGACGACGTCGTCACGCATCGACCCGCCCGGGTGCACGATGGCCTTCACCCCCGCGTCGGCGAGCGTCTCGAGCCCGTCGGGGAACGGGAAGAACGCATCCGAGGCCGCGACGGCGCCGCGCACCCGCTCCCCGGCGCGCTGCACGGCCAGCCGGGCCGCGTCGACCCGGTTGACCTGACCCATTCCCACCCCCACGGTGGCGCCGTCGGCGACGACCACGATGGCGTTGGACTTCACCGCACGGCACGTGCGCCAGGCGAATACGAGGTTTGCCAGTGTGGCCGGATCGGCCGGTTCGCCGGTCGCCAGAGTCCAGTTGGCGGGGTCGTCGCCGGCGGCGTCGAGCGCATCGCGCTGCTGCAGCAGCAGTCCGCCGCTGATCTGCCGGAAGTCGGTGCCGGCGGTCGGCGGTTCGGCCGCGACCAGGATGCGAATGTTCTTCTTGCGCGACAGGACCTCCACGGCGCCGGGCTCGTAGGCCGGGGCGATGATCACCTCGGTGAAGATGTCGGCGACGGTCTCGGCCATCTCGACGCTCACGGCGGTGTTGGTGGCGATCACGCCGCCGAACGCCGACAGCGGGTCACACTCGTGGGCCTTGCGGTGCGCGTCGGCGACCGATACCGACGAGATCGCGATCCCGCACGGGTTGGCGTGCTTGATGATCGCGACGCAGATCTCCTCGTGGTCGAACGCCGCCCGCCACGCCGCGTCGGCGTCGGTGTAGTTGTTGTACGACATCTCCTTGCCGTGCAACTGCTCGGCCTGCGCGAGGCCGGGCCACGCGGAGGCGTCGCGGTAGAGCGCGGCCTGCTGGTGCGGGTTCTCGCCGTAGCGCAGCACGGCGGCGCGTCGCCAGGTGCCGCCCGCCCATGCGGGCAGCTTCTGTGCGGGTTCCTCGGGCGCAAGGGTCGAACCCATCCACGTCGCGACCGCCACGTCGTATTCGGCGGTGTGCCGGAAAGCCAACGACGCCAAGATCTTTCGCTCAGCGAGGGTGAAGCCGCCCGACCGGACCGCGGCCAGCACACCGTCGTACCCGATCGGTTCGACCACCACCGCCACGCTGGGGTGGTTCTTGGCCGCCGCCCGCACCATCGACGGACCGCCGATGTCGATCTGCTCCACACACTCGTCGATCGAGGCGCCGGATTCCACGGTCTCGGTGAACGGGTACAGATTGACCACCACGAGGTCGAACGCCTCGACGCCGAGTTCTTTCAGCGCCGCGACATGTTCCGGTTTACGGAGGTCGGCCAGCAGACCGGCGTGCACCTTCGGGTGCAGGGTCTTGACGCGACCGTCGAGCACCTCGGGGAATCCGGTCACGTCCTCGACGGGGGTGACGGGGACACCGGCGCCGGCGATGGTCCTCGCGGTCGAACCGGTGGACACGATGGCGACGCCGGCCTCGTGCAGGCCGCGGGCCAGGTCGGTCAGGCCGGTCTTGTCGTAGACGCTGATCAGTGCGCGCCGAATCGGCTTCTTCGCCCCCGGCCGGCCTTCGTCGCTGCTCATCCTATGGTCGCCTTTCGTCCGGTCCAGGTCACGCCGCGCTGTGCCATCGCGGCCAGGACATCCACCAGCAGTCGTCGTTCGACCACCTTGATTCGCTCGTGCAGGGTCGCCTCGTCATCGCCGTCGAGCACCGCCACGGCCTCCTGCGCCAGGATGGGGCCGGTGTCCATACCGGCGTCGACCAGATGCACGGTGCAGCCGGTGACCCGCACGCCGTAGGCAAGGGAGTCGGGGACGGCATGGGCGCCGGGGAAGGCGGGCAGCAGGGCGGGGTGGGTGTTGACCACCCGGCCGAGGAAGCGGGAGAGGAATGCGGGGCCGAGGATCTTCATGAAGCCCGCGGACACCACGAGATCGGGCTCGTGTTCGGCGGTCGCGGCCGTGATCGCGGCGTCCCACGCGGCGCGGTCGGGGTGCTCACCCAGCCGCACGGTGTAGGTGGGCACCGCGGCGGCCGCGGCGATGTCGAGTGCGGCGCAGTCCCGGTCGGTGCCGACGGCCACCACCCGCGCCGGATAGTCGCCGACGGCGGATTCGAGGAGTGAGCCGAGCAGCGAACCGGTGCCCGAGGCGAGCACGACCAGCCGTGCAGGTGCGCTCGGTGGCACACGAAGCGGTTGCTGCACGCGCTGCAGCTTAGTCGGCTGGGCGCCGGGGTTCGCTGTCGGTGGGGGCACGGCCGGTGGGGGCGTTCCCCGTCGCGTCGTCGTCCACGATGAAGTGCTCTTCGGGGTCCTGGGCCACCTCAGGCACCGCCGGCTCCGGTGCGTCGGCCATGGGCTCGGGTTCGTCGGCCATGGGCTCGGGCACTTCCGGCGCCGCGTCGAGGATCGGTCCGGTGTCGGCGTCGTCCACCTCAGGATCCGGCTCCGGCTCGAGCTCCGGCTCGGGTCCGGTCACGCGCACCGGCCGGGGGCGACGGACGACCCCGCCGCTCATCGCCACGGTCAGGCCGCCGATCACCGTGAACCACAGGAAGACGCCCGGCCCGAAGGTGGTCTGGTCCACCCCGACCTGGCCGAAGTTGCCGAGGCGCCCGCCGCCGACGGCTCCGAGTAGCGCCATGGTCAGCGCCGCGAGCGCCGACGCGACCACCAGCTTCGCCGCCGCCACGTGAATGGGTGCAGGACGGCGGGCGACCTGCTGCCCGACCGCGACCGCGGACGCGGCGGCGATGATCAGCAACGCCACCCACACCGGTCCCAGCGGCGGGGTGGGTACCGCCGCCAGGATGGGCAGCGCGGGCACGTCGCCGCCGAGCACCGTGAACGAACTGAACGTCGCCAATCCGATGTGCGCGCTGGAGCCCACCGCGACCGCGGCGGCGCCGACGACGACATTCGGCAGGTACAGCAACGACAGCACGGTGAGGCTGAACTGGCCGAAGACCGAATCGGTGATCGCGAACAGCTCGTGCATCGTCGACCAGTGCACCACCAGCGATCCGGCGGTGACCACGCCGCAGAGCCCGGCGAGCGCGAGCACCCCGGCGGCGGCGGCGCGGAACGCCTCGGGCAGCCAGTTCGGCAGCGGGGTGGTGTGCACCGTGCGCCGTCCCACCCGGGAGGCCACGCCGATCGCGGCGCCGATCAGGTGGACGGCCAGCACCCCGCCGAACGCGCGCAGCGCCGACGGTGTCTGTAATTCGGTCAGCACCGACGCGGCGTCGTGGATGACCGCCAGTGCGATCGCGGCGATCAGCAGCGGGCCACCCAGCGCGGAGGCGATCACCCAGCGGGTGACGAACCAGGAGCCGTGCGGCGACGTCGCGGCAGCCGTCGTGCGGGCGGTCCCCCACACCATCATCAAGACGGGCATCAGCGGCATCGCGCCGAGTTCGCGGCCCCCGATGGAGACCGGCACCTGGTGCACGCCCAGCCACATGCTCGCGATGGCGCCGAAGGCGCCGGTCATATCGCTGTTGGCGATGAGCAGCTGTAACAGCGTCACCGCCGCGATGACGACCAGCGCCACGACGGACGGACCGAATGCGACCCGCACCAACTCGCGGGCCTGGCGGGCGCCGACCGGCCGGTTCTCCACTAACGGGGCCCCTCGCACAGGCTGGCGTGCGCGTCGGTCACGCACGCGCGGTCAGGGTTACGAGGGGTTCGGGCCGGACTGCTGCGACGACGGCGGCTGCCCCTGCCCGGAACCGCCGCCCTGCTGCTGCGGCTGGCCGTAGGTCGGGAAACCGGTGGGAGGGGTCGGCGGGCCGCTCTGCTGGCCGGGGGACGAGAAACCACCGGTCGACGGGCCGCCGCTGCCGGGGTACCCGCCGCCGTACTGCGAGGGGTAGCCCGGGCGCTGCTGCTGCGGGGCCTGCTGTGGTGAACCGCTGTGGTGCTGCTGCGGTTGGTGCTGACCGGACTGCGGCTGGCCGTAGTAGGGGCCGGGTCCGCCGTACTGGCCGTACTGCTGCTGCTGGTCGTACTTGGGCTTCGGGGCGGGCGCGGTGAGGACACCGGTGTCGAAGAGCAGCGCGGCGACGGCCGATCCGGCCTGCAGGAGCGACAGCACGATCAGGGCGTAGAGCGCCCACCCGATCGAGGCCTCCGACGGCTTGTTGATCAGTTCGGCGATCACCAGCAACAACGCCAGCACTGACAGCACCGACGCGATGGCGACGTACGTGCGGCCCTTGGACAGCAGGGTGACGCCGGCGAGCAGACCGGCGGTGAGTGCCGCGATGACCGCCAGCCCGATGCCCAGCGTCGAACCGCTGACGGTGCTGCCCTGGCCGAGGAAGTCCGAGGCGTTGACCTCGAAGATCGGCCCGAAGTTGCAGAGGTAGACGAGCGCGCCGAGCGCCGCGACCACCATCAACAGGTAGGCGGGCAGCTTGCTGGGGCCGTCGCCGGCCGCGGGGGTCTCGGGCAGTTTGCCGAAGTGCTGCGTCGGCGCCGAGAACTGGGTGGTGGGTTGATTGGCCGGTGGGTATCCGGGGCTACCGGGTGAGTAGGTCATGACCTCTCCTGTGCTGATCGGGCGTCTGACGTGGGCAACGCGTGCGCAAACACGGACCACCTGAGCAATTCGATCCCCCACGCTAGCGCACCGATGGTCGCGCCCGGCGCACGACGGGTGCCTAATCCCCACGCGGCTGTGCGCGGTCCCTGCGTCACACCGTTGCGAGCACCGGGGAGCCCGCGGTCGCCGGTTCGGACGCCTCGATCTCCCGCACCAGCGGCAGCACCCGGGCACCGAAGTACTCGATCTCCTCCTGAAAGTGCAGGAAGCCGCCGAGGATCAGGTCGACGCCCCGTTTGCGGTATGCCGCAATGCGTTCCGCGATCTGCTCGGGGGTTCCGATCAGTTGCGTGCGGAAGCCGTCGTTGTACTGGACCAGGTCCTCGAACGAGGAGTCCGCCCACATCCCCTTCTTGTCCCGCGTCGAGTTGCCCGCCTGCTGCACGGCGTCGCGGAACCCTTCGACCGCGGGCTTGTTCGCCTTCTCAACGATCTCGCGGAGAACTTCCTTCGCCTCCTTCTCCGTGTCGCGGGCGATGATGAAACCGTTCAGCCCGAATTTGACCTCCCGGCCGACCTCGCGGGCATGGTCACGGACCTCGACGACCTGCTCGGTGATGCCGTCGAAGTCCTTGCCGTTGGAGAAGTACCAGTCGGCGTAGCGGCCACCGTTGCGTCGCGCCGCCGTGGAGTTGCCGCCTGGAAGATCTCGGGGTTGGGCCGCTCCGGGGTGGTGACCGGTTTCGGTTTCAGGGTGAAGTCGTGGATGCGGTAGAAGTCGCCGCGAAAATCCACGTCGTCCTCGGTCCAGATCTTGCGTAAGACCTGCAGGAACTCGGCGCTGCGGCGGTAGCGCTCATCGTGTTCGAGCCACGGTTCGCCGAGGTGGGTGAACTCGTCCTTGAACCACCCGGAGACGACGTTGACGGCGAACCGGCCGCCGGACAGCTGATCGGCGGTGGCTCCGAGTTTGGCCAGCACCCCGGGCTGCCACAGTCCGGGATGCACGGCGGCGATGACCTTGAGCCGCTCGGTGGCCAGGAGCAGCGCGAGCGAGAAGCTGGTCGACTCGTGCTGGTACTCGGCGCCGTAGCTGGCCTCGTAGCGGACCTGGCTCAGCGCGTACTCGAAGCCGTTGTTCTCCGCGGTCTGCGCGAGCTTCCTGTTGTACTCGTAGTTCCAGTCGGTGCGCTGCTCGATGTCGCTGGTCACCAGGCCGCCACTCACGTTGGGCACCCAGTAGGCGAACGTGATGTGGTCGGCGATGCGTTCGGTGCTCATGGGTACATGGCAGCAACCGCCGCGGCCCGCGTCACGACTATGGATCGCCGCGATCCGAACCGACGGGCTCGTGCTTGCTCTTCCTACTAGAACACGTTCTAATTCGACCATGGACTTCGGGCTCGTACTCTTCACCAGCGACCGCGGCATCGCCCCGGCCACGGCCGCGAAACTGGCCGACGATCACGGCTTCCACACGTTCTACGTCCCCGAACACACCCACATCCCGGTCAAGCGCCAGGCCGCCCACCCCACCACGGGTGACGAGACACTGCCCGACGACCGTTACATGCGCACGCTCGATCCGTGGGTGTCGCTGGGCACGGCATGTGCGGTGACCTCCCGCGTGCGGCTCTCGACAGCGGTGGCGCTGCCCGTGGAGCACGATCCGATCACGCTGGCGAAGTCCATCGCGACGCTCGACCACCTCTCCGGTGGCCGGGTCAGCCTGGGTGTCGGATTCGGTTGGAACACCGACGAATTGGCGGACCACAACGTGCCGCCCGGCCGGCGCCGCACGATGCTGCGCGAATACCTCGAAGCGATGCGCGCGCTGTGGACGCAGGAAGAGGCGTCCTACGAGGGTGAGTTCGTCAACTTCGGGCCGAGCTGGGCGTGGCCGAAACCGGTGCAGGCACACATCCCGGTGCTGGTCGGCGCGGCCGGGACGGAGAAGAACTTCAAGTGGATCGCGAAATCCGCCGACGGCTGGATCACCACACCGCGCGACTTCGACATCGACGCCCCGGTCAAGCTGCTGCAGGACACGTGGGCGGCGGCCGATCGCGACGGCGCCCCGCAGATCGTCGCGCTCGATTTCAAGCCGGACCCCGACAAGCTGGCGCGGTGGCGTGACCTCGGGGTGACCGAGGTGCTGTTCGGGCTGCCCGACAAGGGTGAGGCCGAGGTCGCGGCGTATGTCGAACGGCTGGCCGGGAAGCTCTCCGCGCTCGTCTGACGCCTCTTTCGCCGAAACTGCTGGGAGATCACGCTTTCGGCGCCGAACGCGATCTGACAGCAGTCTCGGCGGGTCGCTACGCCAGGGCGGCGCGGTTCTTGTCCCCGTCGGCCGTCACCGTGATGCGAACCCCCAGCGGGTCGCCGTCACCCATCAGCGCCATCAGCTCGGCGTCTTCGGTGATCGCCATGAAGCGGCTGCCGTCGGAGTCCAGCCGCCCGATGATGATGCCCGTGCGCACCGGCCAGTCGTAGCGGATCGAATACGTCTCGATGGTTCCCGTGCCGTCGACGTGGCGGGTGACCGGCACCTTCGGCAGTGCGGCGATGTCGTCTTGGCGCGCTTCGCTCCGGCCGGCCGCCCAATCGGCGGGTTCGGTCGAGTACACCCCGACCGAATACTTGCTCATCACACCGCCGTTGGCGCCGACGAGGCCGAATTCGCCTGGCCTGTCGCGCATCTCGGTCACCGTCTCGGCGATACCGTGCAACGAGTAGCTGTTGCCGGGGCCGCCGAAGTACGGCAGTCCGCCGGTGAGCGTCAGGCCGCGGGGGTCGTCGGCTGCCAGTCCGAACGCATCGCACACCGCGAAGACGGGGAACGGGAAGCAGCTGTACAGGTCGAAGGTGGCCACGTCGTCGATGCCGACGCCCGCCACGCGCAGCGCCTCCGCCACCGCCTGCTCGGCCGAGATGCTGACGCCGAGGTCGGCGCGGTCGAGCAGAGCCTGCTCGGTCTGGTCGGCGTGGCCGCGCAGGTACACCCACTTCTCCTCGGGCACACCGAGTCGACGGGCCGCCGCCACCGACATCACCAGCGCGGCGGCGCCCTGGTTGACCGTGTCGCGCGCCACGAGCAGCCGGGGATACGGATCGCAGATCATCCGGTTGTCCTCGGTGACGGTCTCGATCTCCTGCACCGACCGCTCCACCGGCGAGGACGAGAACGGGTTCTTGGCGGCGATCTCGGAGAACGGTGCGAAGAGTTCGGCCATCTTCCGGCGATACTCGTCGACGCCGAGACCCAGCCGGGCACGCCGCGCGTTGTCCAGCAGCCCGTACTGCACGGGGGCGCCGGTGAGGCCGTGCGCGACGGTGTAGTCGCTCATGTACTGCTCGAAGCCGTAACCCCGGTCCTCGAGCTGGCCGCCGACGTGTTCGGTGAAGTCCGGCTTCGGCTCCCTGTTCGAGAAGTACTTGGTCGTCGACCCCGGTTCGGAGCCGAGGACCAGCGCCACCTCGATCTCGCCCGCGGCGATCGCCGTGGCGAACTCCGTCATCAGCTTCTGGGGCCCGTTGCCACCGATGGGTTCGAGCACCGCCCGTGCGGGGTCGGCCCCGACGCGCTGCGCCACTGATCGCACGTAGTTGTCCGAGGCGCCCAGCGGCGGATCGGAGAAGGGGGTGCAGATCTCGAACTGCCGCAGGCCGGCGAAGACCTCGATCGCGCGGGCGACGGCGCCGGCATCGGCACCGGTGTCGGCCAGTGCGGCGCGGACCGCCTCGGTCGCGAGGTCGACCGCCGACATGCCGCGATAGCCCTCGTCGTCGACGCGTTCGGTGAACTGTCCGACGCCGACGATGACCGGCGTGCGCGGGTCGACCATGACAGACCTCCTGGCAGGTGTTACTTCGTCAGGCTAATGGAGGGGCTCCTCCGCCGTGCACACCCCAGACTCTGTTGTGGGCCCACACGCGTGACGTACATCCAGATCGACGTACAACATGATTGACGTACAACAGAAGCAACGTACATTTGAGCCATGCCCTATCCGCCGCGGCCGATGTCACTTGTCGTCGGAGGCATCGTGCAACCCGAGAACGTCGTCACGAGCTGTCGAAGCTGAGGATGACGCTGACCGCTGGCCCGCTGAAATTCGAGCGGGATGGCCGCGCGGCGGCCGCCTTGGACGATCTGTTGAGCCGCGCCGTCGACCGGGCCGAGCACCGCCAGCTGGTGCTCTTCGTGGACGAGGTGACCGTGCTCGCCCGCAATCTCGAACGCCGCGAGCCCGGCTCGGGTGAGAACTTCCTGCACACCCTTCGCCGCTTCCGGCAGGACCACGGCGGAAAGGTCGCCACGGTGCTTTCCGGATCCATCGGGCTGCACCATGTCTCGGCGGACGCCCCGAGCACGGTCAACGACATCCAGAAGATCACCGTCGGCCCGATCCGTACGGACCACGCCACCTACCTGGCGGAGTGCCTGCTGCTGGGTGTCGGCCTCACCGATCCTCAGGCCCACATCGTCGCGCCTGCCATCGCGGCGTCCGCGGAGAACGTCCCCTACTACATCCAGCACCTGGTCGCGGCGGCGCAGAAGGTATGGCAACGCACCGGCACGCCACCCACCGTAGAACAGGTGCCCGATCTGGTCTCGGCGGCGATCGCCGACCCGGTCGACCCCTGGGATCTTCGGCACTATCGAGACCGGTTGAGCCAGTACTACGGTGCCGACGCGGCCGCGATCGCGAAAGTGCTCGACATCTACGCCCACGCGGCCCACCCGCTCAGTGTCGACGAGACGCTGATGACGCTCCGCGGCGAAGGCAGCCCGATCCAGGACCGCGATCAACTGGTGTCGGTCATCGAACGCCTCGAACTGGACCACTACCTCGTGCGGGACGGCGATGCCGATCGGTTCGCGTCCTCCCTCATCGAACGTGCCTGGCGGGCGATGCGGCGATGACCGCGCACCCGACGTTCACCCCCTCGGCCATGAACGCCGAGGAACTCGACTCCCTCACCGTCGGGCGCGACGGGCTCCTCGACACGCTCGTCAACCGGATCCGCGGTGCGGTGCGCGACGGCTCCCGGCCGCACACCCTGCTGATCGCGCCCCGCGGCGGCGGTAAGACCCACACTCTGCATGTGGCCGTGCATCGCAGCCTCGCCGACCATGAGATCGCGCGACAGGTGCTCCCGGCGCTCATCCCGGAGGATGCGCTCGCGATCGGGTCCTACGCCGATCTGCTCGTCGAGATCGCCAGGACAGTTGACGACCGACTGGGTGACACCGCGCGGGCGCTGCGCCGGCACAAGGACACGGTGGGCATCGAAGAAGCGATCCTGGCGGCGGCCGCGGGGCGGATGATCCTCCTGGCCGTCGAGAACCTCGATCGGGTTTTCGACGCACTCGGCGAATCCGGGCAGGGCAGCCTTCGCGCATGGGTCGAAACTTCTACGGCAATAACCATTTTCGGCACCGCCCCCATGTTGTTCTCCGGCGTCTCGTCGCGGTCGTACCCGTGGTACGGGTCGTTCATGGTGGAGTCGCTTCCGGAGTTCACCGTCGCAGAGGGTGCGGTCATGCTGAGCCGCGCGGCTCGTCGCCGCGGTGACACCGAACTCGCGGCGTTCATCGAGTCGCCGAAGGGCCTCGAGCGGTTGCAGGTGATCCACCGGCTCGCGGGCGGTTCGCCGCGGTTGTGGCACATCCTGTCCGACTGCGTCGATCCGCAGTCGCTCGACGCATTGGTGCCCGCGGTCGAAGCGCTGCTCGACCGACTGGCGCCGTACTACCAGCAACGCCTCTGGCAACTACCACCGGGCGAACAACGACTGGTCGTGGAACTGGCGCGCAGCTGGGAACCCCGCATCGTCTCGGATCTGGCGGCGGCAGTGGGCATTTCGAATCAATCCGCGGCGACGGCGTTGGGGCGCCTGACCTCCTCGCGATGGGTGACGGCAGCCAAGGCGCGGACGGGAGACCAACGGGCATCCTGGTACGACCTGACCGAACCGCTGCTGCGGTATCAACTGCAGTTCCGGGAGAACCGCGGACAACCGTTGCGGCTCATCGTCGAATTCCTCCGTGCCTTCTACGCTCAAGATCGACTGCGTTCCGAGCTCGCCACCGCCACACCGGGTTCACCGCTGGAACGTCATTTTCAGCTGGCACTTCTCGGGTTCACGCTGTCGAGCCCGCCGCCGAACCGGGACGTCGCGGATCTACTCGGCGGGCTCCGGCTGTGGATCGCCGAAGGCCCACCGGAGATAGCGGAACTGGCCACCGTGATAGAGCAGGTCGCCGCCGCAGCGTTCGGCCGTCCGGTCGACCGGCCGGTGGCAGACCACCTCCGCACCGTCGTCGACAGGGCGCGCAGCGCGACGTCCGGCGGTGGCGAACCCGAACGCCGTTTCCGGGCCGGCCTGCGCATACTGGCCGAGTACCCCTGGGAGCCGGCAGCCGACGACGCCCTCCTCTGGATCGAAATGTCCTGGGGTGCAGCAGATACCAATCACAGCGAACGCTTGCGCGCGTTGCTCGACAGCGACCGCAGCAATGAGCCGGCCGCTCTACTGAAGGTCAAATGGGCACGGGATCTGATGCGCAGTCCCGCGCCGGGCAACGCGGATCGGGCCCTGTCCGTGCTGGACGGCCTGCTCGACCGACTCGACACCCAACGCCGCGCGGGGACGGCCATTCCCGGTACGTGGAGCTCCTGGACTCGCGCGGTGGTGGCCGTCGATTCCGCCACTCCTCGGCATACCGCCGATCCCCTGGCCACGGCGATCGGCATCCTGCTGGCGATCAGGGATGACGACGACGTCCGATGGGAGCACCTCCCCAAGGTCATGTCCGCCATCGCGGTCGATGACAGGGAATGGGTTGCCGCCCGAATGGCGGTACACGCCCGGCTGCTGGGTATGAGTGCGCCCGCGGAGTTCGATCCCCTGAAGTTCGTCGGCGGCGAAGTGCGCGGCGCCGCCCGGTTCCTGTTCGATCTGCGCCCTCTCGACGAATAGGGCCCGCGGCAGCCTTGACCGCGCTGTCACTTAGTGACACAGTGCAGGTGTCACTAAGTGACACGAAGGGAGGTGGTTGCGGCCATCGACGACAAGCACGCCGCGGCCCGGTTGGCCGTCTCGCGGCTCGCCGCGGCGATGTTCTGGGAGCGCGGCGTCAGCGCCATCAGCGGGGACGACATCGCCGCCGCCGCCGGGCTCTCCACCCGCACGATTTGGCGCTACTTCCGCACGAAGGAGAGTTGCGTCGAGCCGCTGCTCGCGAAGTCGGCCGATCGGTTCCTGGCCGCGACGCGCCGGTGGCCGCACCATCAGTCCCTCGCCGAACACCTCGCCGCAGACATCGCCGAATACCCGGTGACGCCGCAGGACGTCGAGGACGAGATCAGCGCCATGCGGCTGGCCACGATGACGACGTCGGAGCCGGCGCTGCGCACGGCGTACCTGATGGTCCACGACCGGATGGAACAGGGCCTGATCCCCGTCATCGCCGACCGGTTGGCCCGGCCCGAGCACGACCTCACGGTCCGCCTCTGCGCCGCCGCCGTCACCGGCGCGTTCCGCGTCGTCGACGAGGAGGTGAGCTGCGCGGTCATCGTCGAGAAGAAGCCGGTGAGCCAGTCCGAAACCCTCGCCTTGATCGACCGCGCCATCCGGGAGGCCACCAACGGCCGCCTGGGTGGGCCGGTCGCGCCGTAACCAATACCCACGACCCCGAAGGACGCCCATGACACTGCCCGAACTCATCCCGGTAGAGGATTTCTTCAGGCCGCCGGTCCGCGCCGGCGCGACGATCTCACCGGACGGGACCAGGATCGCGTATCTGGCACCGTGGAAGAACCGCCTCAACGTGTGGGTCGAGAACATCGACGGTTCCGAAACACGTTGCGTGACAGCCGATGAGGCGCGCAGCGTGTACATCTATCAGTGGACACCAGATTCACGGTGGCTGCTGTACATGCAGGACGACGGCGGCGACGAGAACTGGCACGTCTACCGAGTCGACCCCGAGGCCCCGGATGCCGCGGCGGTGGATCTCACCCCGTTTCCCGGCACACGAGCATCGTTCGAGGTTCTCAAGGGGCGTCCGGACAAGGCGATGGTCCAGCTCAACAACCGCAACCCCGAACTGCAGGACGCCTACGAACTCGACATCCCCACCGGCGAGCTCACTTTGCTCGCCGAGAATCCCGGCACCGTCACCAACTGGCTGTGCAGCCCGAGCGGTGATCTGTTCAGCTCGACACAGACCCCTGACGGTGACGTCGAGATCTCCCAATGGGACACCGCCACAAGCAGTTTACGGACCATCGTGACCTACGACGGCAGGGACTACCCGCTGAGCATCTACCCGATCGTGGTCAGTCCCGACGGCACCGGCCTGTGGTTCGGCTCCAACAACGGCAGTGACCGGACCCGGCTGGTGCGCGTCGACGTGACGACCGGTGAGGAAACCGAGGTGGACAGCCACCCCACCTATGACCTGGCCGCCCAGGTGGTGTTGCCGTCACCGCTGATCCTCAGTGACCGGACCGGCGAGTTGATCGGGGCGCGCTACTACGGGGACCGTCAGGTGATCCATCCGCTCGACCCGGATTTCGCTGCGGTACTGGAGAATGTGAGCGCGCTGTCCGAAGGCGACCTGTCCGCGCTGTCCTCCGACAGCAGCGGACTCCGGTGGGTGGTCACCTTCACCGACGACCGTGACCCCTTCGTCGCCTACTTCTACGACCACTCGACGGGTGAGAGCCGACTGCTGTTCCGGCCGTATCCGCATCTGGATCCCGAAGCGCTCGCCCCGATGGCTCCGGTGGCCATCACCGCCCGCGACGGTCTGGAGCTTCCGGCGTATCTCACGCTGCCGGTCGGGATCGAACCGGTCGGCCTGCCGATGGTGCTGCTGGTCCACGGCGGACCGTGGGCACGCGACTGCTGGCTCTTCCAGCCCGACGTGCAGATGCTCGCCAATCGCGGATATGCGGTGCTACAGGTCAACTTCCGCGGATCGACGGGCTACGGCAAAGCGTTCACCCAGGCCGCCATCGGCGAGTTCGCCGGCAAGATGCACGACGATCTCATCGACGCCGTCGACTGGGCGGTCAAACAGGGCTATGCCGACCGCGACCGGGTCGCGATCTTCGGCGGCTCCTACGGCGGATACGCCGCGCTCGTCGGCGTGACGTTCACCCCGGACGTCTTCGCCGCGGCCATCGACTACGTCGGTATCTCGAGCCTCGCGAACTTCATGCGCACCTTGCCGAATGTGGCCCGCCCGTTCCTGGCCAACAACTGGCACCTGTACGTCGGCGACCCGTCGGATCCGGAGCAGGAAGCCGACATGCTGGCCCGCTCGCCGATCACCCATGTCGACCGGATCCGGACACCGCTCCTGGTCGTGCAGGGCGCCAACGACTCCCGCGTCGTGCAGGCCGAATCGGACAATCTCGTCGAGGCGCTGCGGGCCCGCGGTGTCGAGGTCGAGTACATGGTCAAAGAGGACGAGGGTCACGGCTTCGTCAACCCGGACAACTCGATCGACATGTACCACGCGGTCGAGCGGTTCCTCGCCCACCACCTCGGCGGGCGGGTCTGACTGCCGAGCAGACGCAAAAACACCCCAAAACAGCGAGTTTTGGGGTGTTTTGCGTCTGCTCGCGCAGGAAAAGTGCTACTGGTTCTGCAGGATCTCGCGGGCGAGTGCGGCGGTCTCCGACGGGGTCTTGCCGACCTTCACGCCGGCCGCCTCGAGCGCCTCCTGCTTGCCCGCAGCGGTGCCCGCACCGTCGGAGACGATGGCGCCGGCGTGGCCCATGGTCTTGCCCTCCGGAGCGGTGAAGCCCGCGACGTAGCCGACGACCGGCTTGGTGACGTTGGCCTTGATGTAGTCGGCGGCCTTCTCCTCGGCGTCGCCGCCGATCTCACCGATCATCACGATCAGCTTGGTCTCGGGATCCTTCTCGAACGCCTCGATGGCGTCGATGTGGGTGGTGCCGATGACCGGGTCGCCGCCGATGCCGATGGCAGTGGAGAAGCCGAGATCGCGCAGCTCGTACATCATCTGGTAGGTCAGCGTGCCGGACTTCGACACCAGGCCGATCGGGCCCTTACCGGTGATGTTGTTCGGCGTGATGCCGACCAGCGACTCGCCGGGGGTGATGATGCCGGGGCAGTTCGGGCCGATGATCCGGGTCTTCGGGCCCTTCTCTCCACCTTTTTCCAGGTTGTAGGCCCACGCATAGGCGCTGTCCTGCACCGGGATTCCCTCGGTGATGACGACCAGCAGCGGGATCTCGGCGTCGATCGCCTCGATGATGGCGTCCTTCGAGAAGGCCGGCGGCACGAAGGCGATCGACACGTCGGCGCCGGTCTCCTTCATGGCTTCCGCAACGCTGCCGAACACCGGCAGCTCGATGTCGTTGCCGTCCTTGTCCTTATGGGCGACCTTCGTGCCCGCCTTGCGGGCGTTGACGCCGCCGACGACCTGAGTGCCGGCCTTGAGCATCAGCGCGGTGTGTTTGGTGCCCTCGCCGCCGGTGATGCCCTGGACGATGACCTTGGAGTCCTTGTTCAGAAAGATAGACATATTCCGTTGGCTCCCTTACTTGTTGGCCAGCTCGGCGGCTTTGTCGGCCCCGGCGTCCATGGTCTCGGCTTGGACGACCAGCGGATGATTGGCCTCGGCGAGGATGCGACGGCCTTCTTCGACGTTGTTGCCGTCCAGCCGGACAACGAGCGGCTTGTTGGCCTCGTCGCCGAGCTTCTCGAGCGCGCCGACGATGCCGGTGGCCACCGCGTCACAGGCAGTGATGCCGCCGAAGACGTTGACGAACACGCTCTTGACCTGTGCGTCGTTCAGGATGACGTCGAGCCCGTTGGCCATCACCTCGGCCGAGGCACCGCCGCCGATGTCGAGGAAGTTGGCGGGCTTGACCCCACCGTGCTTCTCGCCGGCGTAGGCCACCACGTCGAGGGTGGACATGACCAGACCCGCGCCGTTGCCGATGATGCCGACCTGGCCGTCGAGCTTGACGTAGTTGAGGTCGTTCTCCTTGGCCTTGAGCTCGAGAGGATCGGTGGCGTCCTTGTCTTCGAACTCCTTGTGGCCCGGCTGACGGAAGTCGGCGTTGGCGTCGAGGGTGACCTTGCCGTCGAGGGCCAGGATCTGATCGTCCGGCGTGCGGACGAGCGGGTTCACCTCGACCAGGGTGGCGTCCTCGCCGATGAACACCTCCCACAGCTTCTGGATCGTCACGGCGGCGGCGTCGAGCACCTCCGCGGGCAGGTGGCCCTGCTCGGCGATGGAGCGGGCGAACGCCTCGTCGACACCCTTGACGGCGTCGACCGGCACCTTGGCCAGGCGGTCGGGCTTGGTGGCGGCGACCTCTTCGATCTCCATCCCGCCCTCGACCGAGCACATCGCCAGGTAGGTGCGGTTGGAGCGGTCGAGCAGGAACGAGATGTAGTACTCCTCGGCGATGTCACTCGCCTCGGCGACCAGCAGCTTCTTGACGACGTGGCCCTTGATGTCGAGGCCGAGGATGTTCTGCGCGTGGGTGAACGCGTCGTCGGCGGTGGCGGCGTACTTCACGCCACCGGCCTTACCGCGGCCGCCGACCTTGACCTGCGCCTTGACCATGACCGGCTTGCCGATCTCCTCGGCGATCGCTTTGGCGTCTTCTGCGGTGTCGGTCACCCGGCCGGGCGTGGTCGGAACGTTGTGCTTGGCGAACAGCTCCTTCGCCTGGTACTCGAAAAGGTCCATGGACTCACTGTCTGTCTGCGTTGACGTTCACGTTTATCGAGAAGGTTTGCACCCAGGGGGCTGTGGGGAACTTTATCCACACCGGCTGAGCCGGTCGTCACCGCCCACCGTGGATGTGGGAGATCTCACCGCGCCCCGAACGTGATACACGTCACAAAACCGCGCGCATCGCCCTCACGGGTTGCCACCCACATTGGGATTTGGTTAACGTGCCATCTGGTCTTGATAGGTCACATTCTGGTCACGACAAAGGATTCTTCAGGTTGGCAGCGCATCGTTCGTCCAGGTCCCGCGAGGGAGCGTCGACGAACGCCCGCCTGCGCCAGGTGGTTTCGATCCCCGCCGAGCGCGCCGCTGAGATCACCGACATCATCCCGTTCAACGAGTTCGGTGACCTGGCTGATCTCGACTTCCGTGACAGCACCGCCTTCGATCGTGAGGCGCAGGTCATCAGCGCCCCCGAACTCGACGACCTGCACGACACCGACGACCTGATCCCGCTGCGACTGGCCGTCCCCGCGCAGTTCCGCGCCAACGATGCGCCCGCCGCCGGCTCCGCTGTCCCGCGCCGCACCCGCGCCTACCGCGACAGCCACACCGACGTCAGCGACGGGAACGCCGCCACCGGCGTCATCGATCTCCGCGCTCGCCGTGGGGGGTCGCACCGCAAGGACGTCGAAGGCCCGATCAAGAGCCGTCTGGTGATCGCCGCCATGGCCGCGGGCGCGACCGCCGCAGGCGCGTACACGATGACGCAGAACTCCGCCCCGGCGACCACCGACACGGTGCTGGCAGCGGGCTCGACCACGGTCGAGGGTGCATCCATCACGGGCTCTGTCGACGGCATGCAGATCGTGTCGGTTGCCTCGACCGCCAACGCCTCCGTGCACACCGAGGAGATCCAGAAGGCCGCCGCGTTCGCCCAGGAGCGCGCCGAACGCGAGGCGCGCCAGCTGCGCCCCCTGTACGTGATGCCCACGAAGGGCGTGTGGACGTCCGGGTTCGGTTACCGCTGGGGTGTGCTGCACGGCGGTATCGACGTCGCCGGACCGATCGGCACGCCGATCCTGGCCGCCGCCGACGGTGTCGTCACCGACGTCGGCCCGACCGCCGGCTACGGCGCCTGGGTCAAGCTGCGCCACGCCGACGGCACGGTGACGCTCTACGGTCATCTGAACACCTGGTCGGTGAGCGTCGGCGAGCAGGTGATGGCCGGCGACCAGATCGCGACGATGGGTAATCGCGGCAATTCGACCGGACCGCACCTGCACTTCGAGGTGCTGCTCGGCGGTGCGAACCGCGTCGATCCGGTGGGGTGGTTGTCCAAGCGGGGCGTCACCACCGGCAGCTATGTTGGCTGAGTGAGCGCTGCTGACTCGACTGGCCACCCAGACGATCCGGCCCAGGCCACTCAGGACGACCCCAAGACGGGCATCATCCGTCGGCACCCGACCGGCGCGATTCCCGTGCCGTCCAGCGATCCGCCGACCGGCATCATCCGCCGTCACCCGACCGGCGGACTCCCCACGGTCAGCCACGAACCGCAGACCAGCTACATCGAACCGCCTGTGGTCGACGATGGCACACAGACGTCGTACATCCCGCGGCCCCGGCCGGTGGAGATCCCCCGAACGGGGCTGATCGCGCATCCGCGCACCGCGGTCGCCGCGGCGGTGCTCGCGATCCTGTCCGGATGGGCGACGGCGGTCATCGCCACCGATCTCATCGCCGGGTGGTGGCAGACCGACCGGTTGTTCTGCGTGGCCATCGGATTCCTCACGACGATCTCCGCCGCAGCATCGATCGGCGGGCTGGTCATGCTGCTGCTGCGCCGGCGGATGAGCCGCCTGCTGATCGTCGTCGGCTGCGTCATCGGGCTGCTGATCTTCGGCAGCCTGTTCGTCGCCGGGGCGAAGTTCCCGTGGATCGTCTACGCGATCCCCGTGCTGCCGCTGGCGGCGATCGTGCTGACGCTGCTGCCCAGCACCGGACGATGGGCCCAGCCGGGCTAGAGCTTGCTCACCGGCGCGTGGTTGTGCATGAGCTTGACGCGTCCGGCGCTGCCGAAATCGATCAGCGACATAGCCGACTCACCGACCCCGGACACCTCCTCGACGCGGCCCAGCCCGTACTTGTCGTGGGTGATGCGGTCGCCGGGCTCGAGCACGATCAACGGGCGCTTACCCGCACCGGACCGGCCGGGGGCCGGTCGTCGCTGATCTGGTGAGCCGAACCGCCCCGCACCGCTGACCGGTGCGCTGAACGACGGCGTCGGATCGGTGCGCCGCCACTCGATGAGTTCCTGCGGAATCTCGCGCAGGAACCGCGATTCGGGATTGAGCATCGGCTGCCCCCACGACGAGCGCACCTTCGCCCGGCTGAGGTAGAGCCGTTGCCGGGCCCGGGTGATGCCCACGTAGGCCAGTCGGCGTTCCTCGGACAGTTCGTTCGGGTCGCCCAGGGCCCGCATGTGCGGGAACATGCCGTCCTCCCAGCCGGTGACGAACACGACCGGGAACTCCAGCCCCTTGGCGGTGTGCAGCGTCATCATGGTGACGACGCCCGAGCCGTGCTCGGGGATGTCGTCGGCGTCGGCTACCAGTGACACCCGCTCGAGGAACTGGGCCAGCACACCGGTGTCGGGGACGTCCTCGTCGACCGGTTCGTCGAGGTCCTCGGCCAGTGCGGCGGCGTTGGCCCGGTCGATGCTGAATTCGTGCGCGACGCTGACCAATTCGTTGAGGTTGTCCAGCCGTGCGAGGTCCTGCGGATCGTTGGACGCTTCGAGCTCCGCGCGGTAGCCGGTGCGGTCGAGCACCGCCTCGACCAGCTCACCGAGTTCGTCGCCCAGGCGGCCGCGCAGATCGTCGAGCATCTGCACGAAGCTCGTGATGCACTTCTCCGAGCGGGTGTTGAGCATCGGCACCCTGCCCTCGGCCGCGGCCTGAAGGGCGTCGTTGAAGCTGCTGCCGGTGTTCTCGGCGTACACCGCGACGCACGCCTCCGCCCGGTCGCCGATCCCGCGCCGCGGGGTGTTGAGGATGCGGCGCATGCTCACCGAATCACCGGGGTTGTCGAGCACCCGCAGGTAGGCGACGATGTCGCGGATCTCCCTGCGCTCGTAGAAGCGAACGCCGCCGACCACCTTGTACGGGATGCCGGCGCGGATGAACACCTCTTCGAGTGCGCGTGAGTTGTTGTTGGTGCGGTAGAACACCGCGACGTCTGAGTAGTTGTAGCCACCCTGGTCGGCGAGCCGGTCGATCTCACTCGCGACGAAGCGGGCCTCGTCGTGCTCGTTGTCGGCGACGTAGCCGACGATCAGCTCACCTTGGCCGGAGTCGGTCCACAGCCGCTTCTCCCGCCGGCCGGTGTTGCGGGCGATCACCGAGTTGGCGGCGTTGAGGATGGTCTGGGTGGAGCGGTAGTTCTGCTCCAGCAGGATGGTCGTGGCGTTGGGGTAGTCCCGCTCGAAGTCCTCGATGTTGCGGATCGTGGCGCCGCGGAACGCGTAGATCGACTGGTCGGCGTCGCCCACCACGCACAACTCCGCGGGAGGCACCCCGTCGTCCTCGGGGAGGTCGTGGCCCACCAGCTCACGCACCAGCATGTACTGGGCGTGGTTGGTGTCCTGGTACTCGTCGACCAGGATGTGGCGGAACCGGCGGCGGTAGTACTGCGCGATCTGCGGGAAACGCTGCAGCACAGCGACCGTCTCACCGATCAGGTCGTCGAAGTCGAGTGCGTTCGCCGACCGCAGCCGGCGCTGGTACTCCGCGTAGACCTCGGCGATGATGCGGGCCAGGTCGTCGGCGGCCTCCGACGCCTCGGCGGCGGCCTGTTCGGGCCCGATCAGCTCGTTCTTCAGGTTGGAGATGCCGTTGGACAGCAGGCGGGGCGAGTACTTCTTGGTGTCCAGGCCCATATCCTTGCCGATCATCAGCAGCAACCGGCGGGAATCGTCGGCGTCGTAGATCGAGAAGTTCGAGTTCAGGCCGGGCAGCAGTGTCGCCTGGTTGCGCAGGATCCGCACGCAGGTGGAGTGGAATGTCGACACCCACATGGATCGGGCGCGCGGACCCACCAGCCCCACCACGCGTTCGCGCATCTCCGCGGCGGCCTTGTTGGTGAACGTGATGGCCAGCACCTGACCCACACCGACGTCGCGGGCGGCCAGCAGGTAGGCGATGCGGCGGGTCAGCACCGCGGTCTTGCCCGAACCCGCACCGGCCACGATCAGCAGGGGCGAGCCCTCGTGCAGAACCGCCTGGCGCTGCTGGGGGTTGAGGCCGTCGAGCAGCTCCTCGGGCCCGCTGTCGGGCCTGGATCTCGGTTCAGTCACGTTCACACTCATGTCTGCCCCAACTTACCGCCGTGCGGTGACACTCTTTGCGCTGGCACGGCCGCGAGTGGCACACTGACTACCGTGCGTGACACGCAGCGATTTTTCTACGGGTACCGGCCTGCGGTGCCCGTGGTCTAGCTGCTTCCCCAGCCCCGCGGTCCGCTTCCGGATCCGGGGCTCTTCTCTTGTGTGAGGCCCGAAACCGGATGAGACCACCACCCCCACACAACGAGGAGTCCGAGATGAGCATCGAAACAGACCCGTCGCCCGACATCGACGCCCTGCGCCAGGAGATCGACGACCTCGACGCCGCCATCCTCGCGGCCGTGCAGCGGCGCGCCGAGGTCTCCAAGATCATCGGCAAGGTCCGGATGGCCTCCGGCGGCACCCGTCTGGTGCACAACCGTGAGATGAAGGTCATCGAGCGCTACAGCGTGCTCGGCCCGGAGGGCAAGGACCTCGCGATGCTGCTGCTGCGCCTGGGCCGCGGCCGCCTCGGCCACTAGCGATTTCGGCGTGCGCAGTCGCGGTCAGCGCGACTGCGCACGCCGAAATCACCTCGCGGCAGAGAGCGCCTTCGTCAGCCACGGCGTCAGCCATTCGACCGCCTCCGGTGTCGGATGCACGCCGTCGCTGCGCATCTGGATGCCGTCGATCCGGTTGGTGTAGTAGCCGCGGGGTGAGAGCTTCTCGTTGAGGTCGAGCACCGTGACGTTGGGCCGCTTCGCGGTCGCCTCGGCCAGCAGGTCGTTCCATGCGTCGGCGCGGTCCGGATCGTCCTCCGGATACAGGCTGCCGTCGGCCTGTTCGGCCCGCCGGTTGTAGGGCGCGGTCGTCACGACCACGCGCGCGCCCGTCGAACCCAGGATGTCGAGCGCCCGGTCCAGCTCCCCGCGCAGGTAGGCGTCGTACGCCGGGTCGCCGACGTGCGTCCACTCCCCCTCGTTGACGCGGTCGACCAGTTCCCAGCGCCCGACCATCAACAGCACGACGTCGGGCCGGTCATGGCTGATGCGCTGCGCCCAGCGGCTCGGCCACGTCTCGCACTCCGGCTTCTGCGTCAGCGTCTGCCCGGTCGTACGGTAGGGCCCGCCGCGGGCGATGCCGCAGCCGATGGTCGTGTAGTTGGAGAAGTGCAGCCCCGGGGTTTCCGGGAGATACCGCATCAGCGTCCACGCCACCGAATCGCCGAACACCGCGACGCTGCGGGTGCCCGGCGGCCGTTGCACACCCGCGGCGCCGATGGCCACCGGTCGTTCCGGCAGCACCGCCGCGGCCGAGGCGATGTCGAGCGGTCCGCCGGGCGGGAGGTCGTCGGCGGGGTGCACACCGACGGGCACCACCGAGATCGTCACGACGGCGGCCGTCGCGGCGGTGGCCAGCGCGAGCGGAAGCTGCGGCACGGTGGCCGGCCGCCACTGCCGGATCGGCCGTTCCAGCAGCCAGTAGCTCAGCACGGCCACCGAGAGCGTCGCCGCGCAGCGGGCGGCGAACAGCGGCCAGCCCGCCCAGCCGGTGCGTTCGCCGTTGAGGATCAGGAAGATCGGCCAGTGCCACAGGTACACGCCGTAGGAGACGGCGCCCAGCCACACCAGCGGTCGGCAGGCGAGCAGGCGCGCGACCGGACCACGCTGGTCCAGCGCCACCGTGGCGACGACGAGCACCCCCGCGGCCGCCGTCGCGGTGAACAACCCCATCCGGTACTCGGCCGGCGCGCCCGTCGCATAGTGCGCCAGCGCAGCCAGACCGGCCAGCCCGATCACCGACAGCAGCCGGGCCGCCCACCGGCCCCAGCGCCCGCGGATCGGCGAGCCCATCGTGACCGTCGACCAGTCGCGCACCAGCAGGGCGGCCGCGGCAGCGCCGATCAGAAGGGCCTGCACCCGGGTGTCGGTGCCGAAGTAGACCCGGTTGGCCGTCCCGTCGGAGGTCAGCAGGACAGCTGCCGCGGCCGACGCTGACGCGCCGACCACCGCCAGCCCGAACATCCCCCAGCGCACGGCGCGCAGGGTGGGCGCCGAACGGCGAAACGCCAGCACGCCGACGACGGCGACCAGCAGCAGCGGCCACACCAGGTAGAACTGCTCTTCGACGCCGAGCGACCAGGCGTGCTGCAGCGGCGAGGGCGGGCTGCCCTGGGAGAAGTAGTCGGTCTGCTGGGCCACAAAAGCCCAGTTGGCGACCCAGAAGAACGCGGCGACGGCATCCTCGCGCAGGGAGGTGACGGCGTCGGGCGGGAAGAACACCCGCGCCGCGACGACGGCGAGCACCATCGCGAGCAGGGCGGGCAGCAGGCGGCGGGCCCGGCGGATCCAGAACCCCCGCAGGTCGACCCGGCCGGTGCGGCCGAGTTCGTCGAGCAGCAGCGAGGTGATCAGGAATCCGCTGAGGACGAAGAAGACGTCGACGCCGAGGAAGCCGCCCGATACCCCGGGCAGTCCACCGTGATCGGCGAGCACCAGGCCCACCGCGACGGCGCGGATCCCGTCGAGCGCGCGGATCTCACGGCGCCCGGCCGTGCCGCGGCGCGGGTGGCCCGCTACCGGCGCCACCCACCGCCGGCGTGCAGCAACGCGGACCGGCGCCGCAGTCACGGCAGTCACGTCTCCGGCGCCTCCCAAATCTGTTACGAGCAGGGAAGTCTATGGCGGCCGCGACGCCGAATCCGGAAGGCGCACCGCCCTCTTCGCGAGCAGACGCAAAAGTGTCCCGATTCGCGGAAAAACGGGCAGTTCTGCGTCTGCTCGCGCAGAGAAAGTGACCTACTTCGTCAGCGCGATGTATTTCGTGTCGAGGTACTCCTCGATGCCTTCGGTGCCGCCTTCGCGGCCGAAGCCGGACTCCTTGATGCCGCCGAACGGGGCGGCGGCATCACTGATCACCCCGCGGTTCACCCCGACCATGCCGGATTCGATGGCCTCGGCGACGCGCAGCGCACGGTCCAGGGACTGGGTGTAGACGTAGGCCGCGAGCCCGTATTCGGTGTCGTTCGCCGCGGCGATGCCCTCGTCCTCGGTGTCGAATCCGGTGATGGGCGCGACGGGGCCGAACACCTCCTCCTTGAGGATGCGGGCGTCGCCGGGGACGTCGGCGAGCACTGTCGCCGGGTAGAAATTGCCGGGGCCGCCGGGTGCGACGCCGCCGACGGCGACGGTCGCTCCGCGCGACACGGCGTCGGAGACCAGTTCGGTCACCTTCGAGAGCTGCTTGGAATTGATCAGCGGGCCGAGCGTCGACGATTCGTCGAGACCGTTGCCGAGGGTGACCTCGCTCATCCGCTTGACCAGCTTCTCGGTGAACTCCTCGCGCACGGAGTTGGCGACGTGGAAGCGGTTGGCCGCAGTGCACGCCTCACCGCCGTTGCGCATCTTGGCCAGCATCGCGCCGTCCACGGCGGCGTCGACGTCGGCATCGTCGAACACGATGAACGGTGCGTTGCCGCCCAGTTCCATGGAGGTGCGCAGCAGCTTGTCGGCGGACTGTTTCACCAGTGCCTTACCCACGCCCGTGGACCCGGTGAAGGTCAGCTTGCGCAACCGGCCGTCGTCGATGAGCGCCTCGGTGACCGGTCCGGGGCTGCTGGTCGGCAGCACCGACAGCACGCCCTTGGGCAGTCCGGCCTCAGCCATGAGCTTGGCCAGGTACAGCATGGTCAACGGGGTTTCCTGCGCGGGTTTGACGATCATCGTGCAGCCGGCGGCGAACGCGGGGCCCATCTTGCGGGTGCCCATCGCGAGCGGGAAGTTCCACGGGGTGATCGCGTAGCAGGGGCCGACGGGCTGTTTGGTGACGATGATGCGGCCGGTGCCCGCCGGACTGGGCGTGTAGCGGCCGCCGATGCGGACGGCCTCTTCGGCGAACCAGCGGAAGAACTCGGCGCCGTAGGTGACCTCCCCCTTGCTCTCCGCGAGCACCTTGCCCATCTCGAGGGTCATCAACGCGGCGATGTCGTCGGCCTGGGCGGTGATCGCCTCGAAGACCGACCGCAGGATCTCGCCGCGCTGACGCGCCGGGGTGGCCGCCCATTCGGCCTGCACCGCGCACGCCGCGTCGAGTGCGGCGACCGCATCCTCGGCGGTCGCGTCGCCGACGGCGACCAGCACCTCGTCGTTGCTGGGATCCAGCACGTTGAACGTCGACTTCGCCTGGCGTTCCTCACCGCCGATCCACAGGCCGGTGGGAACTGACTTCAGCAGAGCGGTGGTGTCCATAGGTCAATTCTCTACGCCTTCTTTTGCGTTACCGCACTAGGGTTTGGGCATGGATTCCGACGAGCCCCAGATCGCCGACATCGCAGCCACCCCCGCATGGCAGGCGCTCCAGCGCCATCATGATCAAATCGCCGGAACGCACCTGCGGGAGCTGTTCGACCAGGAACCGTCGCGCGGCACGGAACTGACGGTGTCGGTGGGCGATCTCTACATCGACTACAGCAAGCACCGCGTCACCGGGGAAACCCTGCGGCTGCTCGTCGATCTGGCCCGCGCCGCCGACTTGGAGCAACGCCGCGACGCGATGTTCTCGGGGGTGCACATCAACACCTCCGAGGACCGTGCGGTGCTGCACACCGCGCTGCGGCTGCCCCGCGACGCGAAGCTGACCGTCGACGGGCAGGACGTGGTCGCCGACGTGCACGACGTGCTGACCCGGATGGGCGATTTCACCGACCGGCTGCGCAGCGGCGAGTGGACGGGCGCGACGGGTGAGCGCATCACCACCGTCGTCAACATCGGTATCGGCGGCTCGGACCTCGGCCCGGTGATGGTCTACGAGGCGCTGCGCCACTACGCCGACGCCGGGATCTCGGCGCGGTTCGTGTCCAACGTCGACCCGGCCGACCTGGTCGCGAAGCTCGACGGACTCGACCCTGCCACAACGCTTTTCATCGTCGCCTCCAAGACGTTCTCCACGCTGGAGACGCTGACCAACGCGACCGCGGCGCGGCGCTGGCTGACCGACACACTGGGTGACGCCGCGGTGAGCAAGCACTTCGTCGCGGTGTCGACGAACAAGCGCCTGGTCGACGAGTTCGGCATCAACACCGACAACATGTTCGGCTTCTGGGACTGGGTCGGTGGGCGCTACTCGGTGGACAGTGCCATCGGGTTGAGCGTGATGGCCGTGATCGGCAAGGAGCGGTTCGCCGAGTTCCTGGACGGTTTCCACATCGTCGACGAGCATTTCCGCACCGCACCGCTGGACGCGAACGCGCCGGCGCTCCTGGGGCTGATCGGCCTGTGGTATTCGAGTTTCTTCGGCGCGCAGTCGCGGGCGGTGCTGCCGTACTCCAACGACCTGTCGCGGTTCGCGGCGTATCTGCAGCAGCTGACGATGGAGTCCAACGGCAAGTCGGTGCGCGCCGACGGCACCCCCGTCGTCACCGACACCGGTGAGATCTTCTGGGGTGAACCGGGCACCAACGGCCAGCACGCGTTCTACCAATTGCTGCACCAGGGCACGCGGCTGGTGCCGGCCGATTTCATCGGGTTCAGCCAGCCCACCGACGATCTGCCGACCGCTGACGGCACCGGCAGCATGCACGACCTGCTGATGAGCAACTTCTTCGCCCAGACCCAGGTGCTGGCGTTCGGTAAGACCGCCGAGGAGATTGCCGCCGAGGGCACCTCGGCCAACGTCGTACCGCACAAGGTGATGCCCGGAAACCGGCCCACGACAAGCATTCTCGCGACCAAGCTGACGCCGTCGGTGGTCGGCCAGTTGATCGCGCTCTACGAACACCAGGTGTTCACCGAGGGGGTCATCTGGGGTATCGACTCGTTCGACCAGTGGGGTGTCGAGCTGGGCAAGACCCAGGCCAAGGCGCTGCTGCCGGTCCTCACCGGCGACGGTTCGCCCGCCGAACAGTCGGACACCTCGACCGATGCGCTGGTGCGGCGCTACCGAGCGGAGCGAGGTCGATCGGCCTGAGCCGGACTGAGCGAGGTCGCTCAGCCTAGGCTTCGGGGTCTGGCCGGATCCAACCGAGGATCATCGCGGGCAGGCACCCGCCGACCAGCAGCACGGCCAGCGCCATCGACCCGCCGGCATAGGCCATGTCGGTATCCGTGCCGCCGGTGAGGGTTGCGCCGAAGACCAGGTAGAAGATCGGTACGAGCATCAGGTACTGCGTCACGGTCAGACCGATCGAACGCGCGCTGTTGCGTTGCTGCACCTCGTACTCGTCGAGCGCCGCCTGGGGCGCGTCGCCCTGACGGCCGGACACGATCTGGAGCATGGTCCAGGCCGGCAAGAACACCAGGCACGCGGGCAGCCACAGCAGCGGCGCCCAGTCGATCCCGAACGCGCACAACACACTCACCGCGAACATGAAGGCGAACGTCGCGGCGAGCACGATGACCAGGAGTCGACGCCGGGGCTGGCTGCGCCAACCGGGCAGCTTGTTGGCGTAGGCGCGCTCGGTCTTGAGGAATCGGCGGGTGCGGTAGTCCTGGTATCGGTCGATCAGGGTTCGGTCGGCTGGCACGGACGTCTCAGACATCGGGGTCGTCTCCTTTGGCTCGTCGTGTGCTGCGGTAGAGCTCGGCGGACAGCGGGACGAATTCCGTGCGGGAGAACACGGCCTCGACCGGCAGGTTGAAGACGTCGCAGATCCGGAACGCCAGATCGAGGCTCGGGTAGTGGTCTCCGCGCTCCAGCGCGCCGACGGTCTGCGGGTTCACGTCGATCAGATCCGCCAGCTCAGCCCGCGACATGCGCCGCTCGGCGCGCAGGACGCCGATGCGGTTGTGGATCGGAAGCGCCTGGCCCCGTCTCACCGGACTCATACAACGAAGTATTGGGAAAACCCAACGATATGTCAACCGTGGACAACGGCCCAGCGCGCCGGAATTACCCGAACAGTTTGGTCAGCCGCGGCGGCAGCACCCGCATCACCTGCACCAGCGGCGCCCACGGCCACCACGGCACGGCGGCGCGGCCGGACTCCTTCTCGATCACGCGGACCATCGCGGCGACGCCGGTCTCGGTGTCGGTCATGAGCATCGTCGACGCGGACTTCGCGGTCATCTCCGATTCGATGTAGCCGGGTTCGAGGACGGTGACGCGGATCGGCCCCTTCGCGTACTCGGCGCGCAGCGACTCCCCCAGCGAGGACACCCCGGCCTTGCTCGCGGCGTAGGCGGCCTTCACGCCCGGCACACCCTTATTGCCCAGTACCGACGAGATCAGCACGAGATGGCCGCTGCCGGTGTGCTTGAACATCTCGAGCGCCGTCTCGATCTGCACGAGCGCCGCGACGAGGTTGGTCTCGATGGTCGCCTTGTTGGCCCACAGCTTGCCCGAGCCCAGCGGTGCGCCCTTGCCGACTCCGGCGTTGACGATGACGCGGTCGATGCCGCCGAGTTCGTCGGCCAGCGCCGCGAACACCTTCGGCACCTGGTCGTGGTCGTTGACGTCGAGTTCGGCGACCGCGACCGTGATGTTCGGATACCGTTGCGTCAGTTCGTTTTTCAGCTCATCGAGCCGGTCGACGCGGCGGGCGCACAACGCGAGGTCGCGGCCCTTGGCGGCGAACGCCCGGGCCATTCCTGCGCCCAGTCCGGAGCTCGCCCCGGTGATCAGGATTCTCTGGCGGGTCATCCGGGCAGCGTAACGGCAGTGATTTCGGCGTGGTGGGTTGCGCCCAGCGCGACCACACACGCCCAAATCACCACTATTTGAGCAGCCGTGACATCCGCCGGTCGGCGAGCACCTTGCCGCCGGTCTGACAGGTCGGGCAGTACTGGAACGACTTGTCGGCGAACGACACCTCGCGCACCGTGTCCCCGCAGACCGGACACGGCAGCCCGGTGCGTGCGTGCACCCGCAACCCGGATCGCTTCTCGCCCTTGAGGGTGGCGGCCTGCTGCCCCACCGACCGCGACACCGCGTCGGTCAGCACCGAGATCATCGCGTCGTGCAGGCCGCCGAGTTGGGCGGCGGTCAGCTTGTTGGCGGTGGCGAACGGCGACAACTGGGCGACGTGCAGGATCTCGTCGCTGTAGGCGTTGCCGATGCCGGCGATCACCTTCTGATCGGTGATGACGGTCTTGATGCGCCCGCCCTGCTTCGCCAGCAGCGCGCCGAGATCCTCGGCCGTCAGCTCCAGCGCGTCGGGCCCCAGCGTGGCGATGCCGGGCACCAGGGTGGGGTCGTCGACGAGCCAGACCGCCAGGCGTTTCTGGGTGCCCGCCTCGGTGAGGTCGAATCCCGGAGCCGCCCCGGCGGCGACATCGGGCCGAGCCGCCCCGGCGGCGACATCGGGCCGATGTGCCTCCCCGGGCGTGCCGAGGTGCACCCGCAGCGCGATGGGCCCCTTACCGGGTTTCAGGGGTGCGCCCGCCAGCTTGTCCGACCAGCGCAGCCAGCCGGCGCGCGACAGATGGGTGATCAGGTGCAGGTCGCCGGCCTGCAGCCCGAGGTACTTCCCCCAGCGGTGGGCGTCGGTGACCTCGCGTCCATGCAGTGCGGTGATCGGCGGGTCGAATGTCTTGAGCACCGAGAACGCCGACACGTCGACGCGTCCGATCGGCAGTCCGACGGCGTTGCGCCGCAGGTGGTCGGCCAGTGCTTCGACCTCGGGTAGTTCCGGCATGGGTCCAGTGTGCCGGTCAGCGCTTGATCAGACCGCCGCTGAGCAAAGACAGCACCCAACTCACGATCGACAGCAGGATGCCGGCCCAGATCGCCGTCCACCAGAAGTCGTCGATGTAGAGCCCCCAGTGGGTGGTGTGCTCGGTGATCCACGCGGTCAGCCACAGCATCAGCGCGTTGATGACGATGTGGAAGAGCCCGAGCGTGAGAATGTACAGCGGGATCGACATGAGCTGCACGATCGGTTTGACGATCGCGTTGACGAGGCCGAACACCACCGCCACGACGAAGATGATGGCGATCCGCTGCGCCGAGTTGTCGCCGCCGACGAACTCCATCCCCGAGACCAGTTGCGTCACCACCCACAACGCCACCCCGGTGACCGCGGCCCGCAGCAGGAAGCTACCCATGGGCTGATCTTCGCACGGTGGACGGCGGGTTCAGGCGCGGAGCAGATAGGTGTCCATGATCCAGCCGTGCCGGGCCCGCGCCTCCGCGCGCATCATCACGATCCGCTCCCCCACCTCGCCGACGGTGCCCGACACCAGCAGCTCGTCATCGGTGCCGAGATAGGCGCCCCACCAGATGCGGGTCTGCGGGGGCGTCTCGGTGAACGCGCAGTCGCCGTCGAGCATCACCACCGCGGAGCCCGCCAATCCCTGTTCGCGCAGTCGCCGCCCGGTGGTGACGAGCACGGGTTCGCCGACGTCGTTGAGCGGGATCCGGTGCCGCGCGGTGAGCGCCTGGATCGCGGTGACGCCGGGGATGACGTCGTGGTCGAACTCGACGTGGCCGGCCACCCGGTCGAGAATGCGCAGCGTGCTGTCGTAGAGCGACGGGTCGCCCCAGGCGAGGAACGCGCCGACACCGTTTTCGGGCAGTTCGGTGCGGATCGCCTCGGCCCACAGCCGCGCCCGCGCGGTGTGCCATTCGTCGACGGCCTGGCGGTAGTCACCGGTCTTCGCCCTGACCGGGTCGGGCAGTTCGACGAAGCGGTAGCCGGGTTCGCGGATGAACCGTTCGCAGATCAGGCGGCGCAACGCCACCAGATCGTCTTTCGCCTCGCCCTTGTCCATGGCGAAGAAGACGTCGGTGTCGTTGAGCGCCGCGACCGCCTGAACGGTCACGTAGTCCGGGTCACCTGCACCGATGCCGATGACATGGATCCGTCGGGTCACGCAGGCGAGTATGTCAGCCGTCGTCGCGACCCCGGCTGCGGCGCAGGGCCTTGGCCCGCTTGACGTCTTCCTCGATCGCGGCTTCCTTCTTCTCGATCACGCGGGTGTCGCGCGGCGGGAGCTGGAGTTCGCGCTCGGCGGGCAGTCCGGCCTGGAGCTGGCGGCCCCGTTCCAGTTCAGCGTCCAGTTCCGCGCCGAACAGCAGCGCCAGGTTGGTGATCCACAGCCACAGCAGGAAGACGATGACGCCGGCCAGAGCCCCGTAGGTCTTGTTGTAGCTGCTGAAGTTCGCGACGTAGATCCCGAAGATCACCGAGGCCAGGACCCAGGTGAGGATGGCCAGGCCGGCACCGATGCTGATCCACCGGAACTTGGGTTGCTGCACGTTGGGGGTGACGTAATAGAGCACGGCGACGGCGATGACGACGAGCAACAGGATCACCGGCCATCGTCCGATGCTCCAAACGGTCACCGCCGCTTCGCCGAGACCGATTGCGTTGCCCATGGCCTCGGCCACCGGCCCGCTCACCGCGAGCATGAATGCCACCAGGGCTGCCCCGAGCAGTGCGGCGAAGGTGAGCACCAGCTGAAGGGGCCGCAGCTTCCACACCGGCCGGCCCTCGTCGACCTCGTAGATCCGGTTCATCGCCCGGCCGAACGCGCCGACGTATCCCGAGGCCGACCAGAGCGCGGTGAGGATGCCGATCACGAGAGCAAAACCCGCAGAGGGGGAATCGACCAGTTGCTCGATCGTCGGACGCAGGGTGTCGACGGTCGATGCCGGCGCGATGTCCGAGACGATGTCGAGTAGCGCGTCGGTGGTCCGGCGGCCCTGGCCGAAGACACCGAGCAGCGACACCATCACCAGCACCGCGGGGAACAGCGACAGGACGGCGTAGTACGTCAACGCGGCGGCGAGGTCGGTGCACTGGTCGTGGCCGAACTCACGGGCGGTCTTGCGCAGCACGTACATCGTCGACGGCTTGGTCAGGTCGGTCGGCGAATCCGGCTTACGCGCGTCGTCCGGATCGGGTGCGCGGTCTTTCGTAGACGCATCTTCGGCCATGCGTGGTCGATACCCGAGCGGCCGTGTCCCAAAACCGGGACACATGTATCCGGTACCCGGAGTATTGACACGCCGTGGACGCCTCCCTACCTTCAGAAGTGCCAACGAAGGGACGTCGACGATGACAACCTCGGCCAGGACCGGCACCGCCCGCCGCAGGCAGGAATTCTCCGAACGCCTGCTCAAGGGATCGGTCAGGAAGTCTTACGCCCCGATCGTCGATATCGACTGGGACGCTCCACTCGAACCGGACAAGTTCTTCCTGCCACCCAAGGTCGTCTCAATCTACGGAACACCGCTGTGGGACACCATGACCCGCGAACAGCGGATCGAGTTGTCCCGCCAGGAACTGGTCAACACCCTTTCGGCGGGGATCTGGTTCGAGAACATCCTCAACCAGGCCCTCCTGCGCAAGATGATGCACCAGGATCCGACCGCACACGCCACCCACTACGAGCTGACCGAACTCGGTGACGAGGCCCGGCACATGGTGATGTTCGGCAAGGCCATCGCCAAGGTCGGCGCCAGGCCCGTGCAGCCGAAGCGGTACCAGCGGATGATCATCAACCTGCTGCCGCTGACGTTCCGCGGCTCACTGCTGTGGGTGGCCGCGCTCGTCGGCGAGGAGATCTTCGACTCGCTGCAGAGACAGATGATGGACGACCCCGAACTGCAGCCAGTCGTCCAGCGCCTCATGAGAATTCACGTCGCCGAGGAGGCGCGCCACATCCAGTTCGCGCGCGACGGGGTGCGCAGGCGGGTGCCGCACATGCGCCGGTTCACCAAGATGTGGGTGGCCAACATCAACGGCGTCGGCGGATTGTTCTTCCGGCGCCTGTTCACCAATCCGGTTCCGTATCACCGGGTCGGCCTTGATCCCGGTCAGGCGCGGCAGATGGCGCGCACCAGCCCCCATCGCCGCGAGGTCCAGGTCCTGGGGTTCGCATCGCTGGCGGCGTTCCTCGACGAGTCCGGGTTGATGGGCCCGATCTCCCGGCGACTGTGGCGGCGCAGCGGATTCCTGTGAGTACCACCGTGTTCGATGCCATCGCGATCGGCGTTCCTGATGCGGTTCGTGTTCTGCGCGATGCGGGGATCCCCGCTGTCGCGGAACTGCCGGACCCGGCCGCGGTCACCCGAACGTTCGACGACGCCGAGCACACGTGGTCGGTGCAGACGGCAGAGGACACGGTCCGGGGGCGCATCGTCGTCTCGGCGGAGGCGCCGGGTGGCCCGCTGCCGGCCTATCTCGGTGTCGCCGCGCACGGGTTCCCCAACCACTTCACCATCTCCGGGCCGGGACGGATCCGCGTGCACAGGTGGCGCTACGTGGTCGGTTGTCTGCACGTGATGGCCGAGGCGCAGGCCACCCGCATCGAGGTGCGCCACCGTACACAGCGCACCGCCGACGTGCGCGAGCGGACGGGCCGGTGGTACTGGCGGAGGATGAGGCGGCAGATCCCGTCGGTGTTCGATCTGGACTCGCAGATCGGCGTCGAGGACGAGGTGTACGACGGTCCCGCGTTGGTCACCCTCGCCGGGTCCACGCAGATCCGACGGGTGCGGTTGTCCGGGCACCTCGATCCGGTCGACGGCCGGTACCACTGGCGCGGAACAGTTTTCGGCGAACTGCCGAACCGTAGGCATACGGAGCCGGTCACCGTGGCCGTCGACGGATCGAGCGCCGAAGGGCGGATCGGCGAGCCGACACCGTGGGGCCACGCGATCACCGGTGTCGGCGCCCCGCCGTTTCCCGTCGACGACGTCGTCGTGCACGTGCCTGCCCGCTGATCGTCAATCCTGTTCGTGGCGGCGCTGATCGGCCACCCGCTCGCCGAGCGCGTTCTGGCCCTCCCGGTCGAGCGCATCGCGCACCTTGTCGGTCTTGCTGTCCGGCATCAGGGGCGGCAGCAGCGGGGTCCCGGCATCGACCACCGCTTCGATGACCGTCGGACGGTCCGCCGCGAACGCCCTCGCCCACGCGTCACCCGCATCGGCCGAATCGGTCAGCCGGATGCCGTGCAGCCCCAGCAGTTCGGCGTAGTCGGCGTACGGGAACCGCGGCACGTCCTGGGATGCGGCGAAACGCGGATTGCCCTCCATCTCACGCTGCTCCCACGACACCTCGGTGAGGTCCGCATTGTTCAGCACCAGCACGACGAACCGCGGATCCTGCCACGACGGCCACATGTCGGCGATGGTGATGAGCTCGAGCAGCCCGCTCATCTGCATGGCCCCATCACCGACCAGCGCGACCACCGGCCGTTGCGGCGCATCGAGTTTGGCGGCCACCCCGTAGGGCAGCGCGCAACCCATCGAGGCGAGGTAACCCGACAGGTGGGCGGGCACACCCGGCGGTAGGCGGAGGTGCCGCGCGTACCAGTAGGTGGACGAGCCGGTGTCCACCGCCACTCGCGCATCGGCGGGCAGGTGATCGGACAGCGCCCGCACCACGGCCTCGGGGTTGGCGTCGGTGGTCTTTACGGCGGCCCGTCGGGCGGCGTCCTCGTCCCACCGCTGCCGCCACTGGTGCACCTGCTCCTGCCAGCGACGGTCTGTCTTTGGTTCGAGCAGTGCCGACAGTGCCGAAAGCGCCTGTGCCGCTTGCCCGATCACCGGCGCTTCGACAGGGTACTTCGCGCCGACCACGCGCGCCTGGATGTCGATCTGGACCGCCCTGGCCTGACCGGGCGCCGGGTAGAACTCCGTCCACGGATCGTTGGAGCCCACGATGAGCAGCGTGTCGCAGTTGGCCATCAGCTCCGCGCTCGCGGTGGTGCCGAGGTGACCCATCACACCGGTGTGCCACGGCTCGCCCTCGTCGAGCACCGGCTTACCCAGCAGCGACGTCGTCACCCCGGCCCCGAGCGTCTCTACGACCTGTGCGATCTCGGCGGCGCCACCGGCGGCGCCGCGGCCCACCAGCAATGCCACCCGCTCGCCGGCGTTGAGCACCTCGGCCGCTACCCGGATCTGTTCGTCGGGCGCGATGATCCGGGCCTGGGCGCTGACCGCCGTCGACGGCACCACTCCGTGGCTGTGCTCGAGATGCTCGGGCATCTCCATCTGCTGCACGTCGTGCGGGATGATCAGGCAGGTCGGCGTCGACGTGGCGATCGCGGTGCGCATCGCGTTGTCGAGCGCCATCAGGGCCTGTTCCGGCGCGAACAACGTCTGCACGTACTGGCCGCACACATCCTTGAACAGCGTGTGCAGGTCGACCTCCTGCAGATAGCCACTGCCCAGCGCGGTCGAGACCACCTGCCCGACGATCGCCACGACGGGTCGCTTGTCGAGTTTGGCGTCGTAGAGACCCGCCAGCAGGTGGATGGCGCCGGGGCCCTGGGTGGCCATGCAGACGCCCACCCGGCCGGTGTACTTGGCATGGCCGCACGCCATGAACGCCGCGAATTCCTCGTGCCGGGTCGAGACGAATTCCGGTGCGCCGGAACGTTGCAGCGCTCCCAGCAACGTGTTCACGCCGTCGCCCGCGTACCCGAACACCCGGTCGGCGCCCCAGTCACGCAGCCGGGCCACCAATGCATCAGCCACAAGATCGGTCATGGCCGGGTCATACCCGCCGAACCGGGCGCCAATCACCGGCGCCGCAGAGCCGGCACCGCCACGGTGATCGCGAAGATCCCGCCTGGATAGAGCAACTCGCTGGCGGCGTCCTGCAGGAACGACACCCCCGACAGCAGCCGGACATTACGGGTCAGCCTTGGCCGCCGGGTGCGCACCTACGCCATGGTGCTACTCGGGGCTCTCGTTCGTCAGCGCCTTGAATCCCTTGGCCTGCGCCCGCGCGAGGGCCGCCCGCACCAGGCCGACGATCAGGCCCTGCACGGCCGCGGCGATGAAGATCTGACGCGCGGAGCTGTCGAGGTCCTTGGGCTCCGGCGGCTCGGTGCCGTCCGGGTTCGCCCGCTGCCAGATCTCGGTGAAGATCTTGCCGGCCAGAAGCCCTCCCCCGATGCTGCTAGCGAGGGCCAGGGGCTTGTAGAAGGTTTTCGCTGCGCTCACGGCCGAGGCGTTCCCGGCTGTGCATTCTTCAAACATCGCACTAGAACACGTTCTAGTATTCGCAAGCCGTCCATCCGCGGCAACCGACCCCCAGGAGGCGCTGTGCGGTTCACCTACGCCGAGGCGATGACCGACCCGACGTACCACATCCCGCTGGCGAAGGCCGCCGAGGCGGCGGGCTACGACGCGATGACGATTCCCGACAGCGTCGCCTATCCCTTCGAATCCGATTCGACCTACCCCTACACCCCCGACGGCAGCCGAGAGTTCCTCGACGGCAAGGCGTTCATCGAGTCGTTCGTGTTGGCGAGCGCGCTGTGTGCGGTCACCACGACGCTGCGGTTCAACTTCTTCGTGCTCAAGCTGCCCATCCGCCCGCCGGCCCTGGTCGCCAAGCAGGCCGGGTCGCTGGCCGCGTTGTTCGACAACCGGCTGGGTCTGGGTGTCGGCACCAGCCCGTGGCAGGAGGACTACGAGCTCATGAACGTGCCGTTCGCCAAGCGCGGCAAGCGGATGGACGAGTGCATCGAAATCATCCGGGGCCTGACCACCGGTGAGTACTTCGAGTTCCACGGCGAGTTCTACGACATCCCCAAGACCAAGATGACGCCCGCCCCGACGAAGCCCGTGCCGATCCTGGTCGGCGGCCACGCCGACGCCGCGCTCAAACGGGCCGCGCGCTGCGACGGCTGGATGCACGGCGGTGGCGACGCCGAGGAACTCGACCGTCTACTCGCTCGGCTCAACCGGTTCCGCGAGGAGCAGGGGCAGACCGGACCGTTCGAAATCCACGTCATCTCGGTCGACGCGTTCAGCGTCGACGGCATCAAACGGCTGGAGGACAAGGGCGTCACCGACGTCATCGTCGGATTCCGCATCCCCTACATCACCGGCCCGGACACCGAACCGCTGGCGGACAAGATCCGCAATCTCGAGTGGTTCGCGGAAAACGTCATCGCGAAGGTGTAGATATCCGCCGTCGGGGTACGTCCCTACAGATGGTCGACCCTCATACCCAACCGAACGACGCACCGTACGGCGTGGTGGCGGTGGGTGCGTCGGCGGGCGGGGTGGAGGCGCTGACGCAGTTCGCGGCGGGTCTGCCGAGCGACTTCCCGTACGCGGTCCTGGTGGTGCTGCACATGCCCGCCAGTGCGCCGAGCATGCTCGCCAAGATCATCGATCGAAGTGGGCCGTTGCCCGCCCGGTCGGCGGTCGACGGTGAACCGCTGCGTGCCGGCCATATCCACGTCGCCGTACCCGATCGTCACCTCCTGGCCGACAAGCAGCGGGTGATTCTGTCCGAAGGCCCGACGGAGAACGCGCACCGGCCGGCAGTCAATGCGCTGTTTCGCTCTGTCGCACTCAGCTTCGGCTCGCGTGCGATCAGTGTGGTGCTGTCCGGAGTGCTCGACGACGGCGTGCTGGGATCGAAGGCCATCAGGGACCGGGGCGGCGTCACCGTTGCACAGGATCCCGATGACGCGCTGTTCCCCGCAATGCCGCAGCACGCTCTTGATGCAGGTCTGATCGATCACCAGGCCGCGGCCTCCGACATCGGAGGGATCCTCGCGAAGCTGGTGGAGCGAGACATCGAGGAGCGGGAGATGGAACGCGATACGAGCATGGAACTGGAGAACCGCATCGCCATGGGCAGCCGGTTCTCCACCGACTTCGACACCGAAGCACTGGGTCCCCCGTCCGGCTACACCTGCCCCGACTGCAACGGTTCGCTGCAGACGGTGAGCGGTATCAACTACCGCTGCCAGGTCGGTCATGCGTGGACTGCGGACGCCCTCCTGCGGGCCCGCGACGTAGAGGTGGACGGTGCCCTGTGGGTGGCGCTGCGCAGTCTGCGCGAGAAAGCGAAGCTCGCCCGCAGAATGGCGGAGAACGCCAGGCATGGGGCTCTGAGCAAGAAGTACACCGAGCAGGCCGACGAAGCCGACCGCGCCCTCATGGTCCTGGGCGAAAGGCTGGCCGCGGCCCCTACCCTCGATGGCGATCACGGTGAAGGCTGACGACACCGACATCACGGTCGCCGAGACGATCGTGGGCGATACGGCATTGCTCACATGCCGGGGACGTCTGGACAGCGTTTCCTACCGTGCCCTGCGGGACAGGATCATCAAAGCGGCGCTGGACGCCCCCGCGGGCGTCGTCGTCGATGTCAGTGCGCTCGATGTACCCGCCGAGTCGGCATGGGCGGTGTTCACGAGTGCGAGCTGGCATGTCGCCCGCTGGCCGGAGGTACCCATTCTGCTCGTCTGTGAGCACAGCGAAGGCCGCTCGGCCATCAGGCGCAACGGCATCGCCCGGTATGTGCCGGTGCACGCGACCCTCGGCGAGGCGCTGACGGTGTTGGACGGCGCCGAACCGCCGCGCTACCGGCGCCGGGCGCGGGCCGATCTGTCGGCTGATCGCTCGAGCCTGAACCAGTCGAGACAATTCGTGGAGGATTGGCTGACGACGTGGTCGCAGGCCGCGCTGGTCCCGGTCGCCAAGGTCGTCGTCACGGCGTTCGTCGAGAATGTTCTCGGACACACCGACAGCCGGCCCAGTCTGCGACTGGAGACCGACGGCACCGTCGTCACGGTGGCCGTCGAGGACGCCAGCCACGTAGCGGCCAACGTCCACGAATTCGTGGAGGAGGTCAACCGCCCCTCGGGACTGAAGATCGTCGCGGCGCTGTCCCGGGCCTGGGGCAACGCCCCGACCCCGACCGGTAAGGCCGTCTGGGCGGTATTGGGCCCGGAGAACCGGTTGTAGTCGCCAAGTACTCTGATCCTGCGGCACAACTGGGCGGGTGGACGATGGCGAGCGGCGAGACAGACGAGGCGTTCGAAGCGCTGCTGCGCTATCTGCGGGACACCCGTGGCTTCGATTTCACCGGCTACAAGCGCGCCTCGTTGATGCGGCGGGTCCGGCATCGGATGGACCACGCCGGCTTCCAGACGTTCGAGGAGTACCTCGACGTGCTGCAGGCCTCCGCCGATGAATTCGTGTCCCTGTTCAACACGATCCTGATCAACGTCACCACCTTTTTCCGGGACCGGCCGGCCTGGGACGTCATCCGCGACGACGTGATTCCGGCCATGCTGGCCGAGCGGGGCCCCAACGACCAGATCCGGGTGTGGAGCGCCGGATGCGCCTCGGGGCAGGAGGCCTACACAGTCGCCATGCTCCTCGCCGAAGCGCTCGGCCCGGACGGCTTCCGGCAGCGGGTGAAGATCTATGCCACCGATGTGGACGAGGACGCGCTGGCCGAGGCGCGGGCGGGCACCTTCGAGGCCAAGGCCGTCGAATCGATACCGCCGGAACTGCTCGAACGCTATTTCGACCACACCAACGGCCACTACGTCTTCCGCAAGGATCTGCGCCGGGCGGTCATCTTCGGGCGCAACGACCTGGTCAAGGACGCACCGATATCCCGGGTCGATCTCCTCGTCTGCCGGAACCTGTTGATGTACCTGAACGCCGAGACTCAGCAGAACGTCTTGAAGCGGTTGCAATTCGCACTGGCGCCCCGCGGCACGCTGTTCCTCGGGCACGCCGAGATGTTGCTCAGCCACAGCGAGCGGTTCGTTCCGATCGACTTGAAAAATCGCATCTTCCGGAAGGCGCCCAACGCGCAGAACGGTCTGGGGCCCCTTCGCGACAGCGTCTCCGCCATCGAGCGGCACGGTGACCTACCGGGGTTGTCGCCCATTCGGGAACTTGCCTTCCGCGCCAGCCCCGTCGCTCAGATCGTGGTGACGGGCGATGACACGGTCGCCATGATCAATCAGCAGGCCGAGTCGACGTTCGGGCTCTCTGCGCGCGACATAGGTCGGCTGCTGCGTGATCTCGAGGTGTCGTTCCGGCCGGTCGAGTTGCGCGCTTACATCGAGCAGGCGAAGGTCGAGCGACGCTCGGCACGTATCGAGGACGTGGAGTGGCAGCGTGCCGGCCCGGATCCGATCTGGTTTGAGATCCACGTCAACCCGCTCGTCGACGTCGACAACGGACTGCTCGGGGTATCGATCGTCTTCTTCGACATCACTGCCACGAGGGCACTGGTGGGCAAGGTGGTGCAGGTCAATCACCAGTTGGAGGCCGCCTACGAGGAGTTGCAGTCCACCAACGAGGAGTTGGAGACCACCAACGAGGAACTCCAGTCGACGGTGGAGGAGTTGGAGACCACCAACGAGGAACTCCAGTCCACCAACGAGGAACTCGAGACGATGAACGAGGAACTCCAGTCCACCAACGACGAGTTGCACACGATCAACGACACCCTTCGTGAGCGAAGCGTCGAACTCGACGAGGCCAGCGCCTTCCTCGATTCACTGGTGAACTCGGTCCAGCTCGGGATGATCGTGGTCGACCGCGAGATGCGGGTGGTGGTCTGGAACCGGGAATGTGAGGACCTGTGGGGGCTGCGCGCCGACGAGACGACGGGCGTACCGCTGTCCTCGCTGGACTCGGGCATGCCCATCGCGGAGATCCACCCGCTCATCGGACGGGCGTTCGTCGAACCGGACAGCACGGGCGAAACGGTCGTCGACGCCGTCAACCGTCGAGGCCGAACCGCCCGGCTCCGCGTCACCTGCAGCGCGTTCCGGTCACCGCAGGGCACGGTCAACGGCGCGCTGCTGCTGATGGAAGTTCAGAACTGACGGGGTGAGTAGCCTCTAGACCCGGCGCCGCGCTTCGTCCTCTTCGCCCCGATCGCACTCTTCGGCGGCCGCGGCGTCGTGCCGCTCGGCTTCGTTGCGGTGATAGGCCGCAGCGTCTTGGTGCGCGTCCGCGTTCCCGTCGCCCGCGCGCACCGCGGCGTCCTCGTGAACGGCCGCTACCCGGCGATGGGCCGCGCTGGCATCCCGGTGCCGCAGTGCGGCGGCTTCATGGGCCTGTATCGCGCGTTCGAGGGCCGCGTCGGCGCGGCGGCGCGCACGTTCGACGGTTTCATCCGAGGGCGGTACACCGTTGTCGAGCTCTTCACGTCGCCGGCGCAGTTCGTCGGCACGAACTCGTGCCGCCTCGCGCCGCGCCGCAGGGTTGCCGTCCTGCTCTTCCGGTGCCGTCATCGGGATGGATGGTCAGCGGTCACCAGCCGCTCGGCGACCGTGACCAGCGAGGTGTTCGAATCCTGTGACAGCCGCTTCAGCAGCTCGAAGGCGCGTACGGCGTCGACATCGAAGCGTTCCATGATCATCCCCTTGGCCTGCCCGATGATGTCGCGGGAGGCCAGCGCACTGCGCATCTGCGAGTCGAGCAGCACCATGTTCCAGGTGAGCGCGACGTGGGTGGCGAAGACGAGACCGAGCTCCACATCCTGGGCGGTGAAGGCATCGGCGTGATGAGCGTAGAAGTTGAGCGCTCCCAGATTCTTCGCCCCGGTGAACAGTTGATAGGAGAGGATCGACCTGACAGGCGTCGCAGCGAGTGCCTCACGTTGGTAAGCCGGCCAGCGGCCGTCCGTCTTGAGGTCCGGGACCTCGATGGTGTGCTGGTGCCAGGCAGCCGACAGGCACGGTCCTTCTTGGTGTTTCTCCTGAATGTGGTCCAGCAGCTCCGCATACCGGTGGGTGGCCGCGACCGATTCGACGGCGCCGTCGCGCGTGGCCAAGGTGATACCGGCATACCGGGCGTTGGGAACGTAGTCGGTGGCGTTTCCGACCAGCTCTTCAAGCGCCGCAGGCGGGTCGCCGGTGTTGCGGACGGTGACGTCGCGAGTCAGCTCTGCGAGCTTCTGCGCGAGGGCACTCTGACGGTCTTCGATCACTCGGCGACCCCCTCTTCTGCTGACCGTTAAAACGATACTGCTGTCGGACTCCGAACGTGTGGCGTCTCGCCACGCAACGTGGCGTGCGGGCTCTGACCGTCGGCTTCGCGGTCCCTCACGGCGAACCTGCCAGTGTGTGCGAAACCCCATTCGGTGGCGACGCGGGCGACGGTCTCGGTGGTGCGGTTCGCGACGGGAAGGCCGTCATCAGCATACTGCAACCGAGGCCGGCGCGGACTGCAGCGCGTCGGCCGCGAGCAGGCGGCCGGTATGTCCAGGGCAGCGGGGTGGCAGTCGAACCACCCTGCAGAACAATATGTTTGACGTACGCGACCGTCTGCCGCCAGAGCCGACGGGCCGCGGAAGCTCTGCGAGAAACGCAACCGCGCCCGTATGCGCCCGCGTGGATGTTTGCAGGCCACCACATCGGGTACCGCGCACGCGATGGCACTCACCGAGTTCCTGGTGCTGGCGTCGAGCGGGGAGCCGCCCGGCCTGCTCCCGGCGCGCCAGCAGATGGCGGTATCGCTCGGCTGGCACATCATTCTCGCGTGCTTCGGGGTGGCTTTTCCCACCATCATCTACGTCGTGCACCGCCGCGGCCTGGTGCGTGAGGATCCCGTTGCGCTGGGCCTGGCCCGGCGCTGGGCCAAGGTCGCCGCGGTGCTCTTCGCGATCGGCGCCGTCTCGGGTACGGTCCTCAGCTTCGAGATGGGCCTGCTGTGGCCGGGGCTGATGGGCCGGTTCGGCGATGTGCTCGGCCTCCCGTTCGCGTTCGAAGGCCTGTCGTTCTTCGTCGAAGCGATCTTCCTCGGCATCTACCTCTACGGCTGGGACCGCATGCCGCCACGCCGCCACCTGGCGATGCTCATCCCGATGGGGGTCTCCGGCGTCGTCGGCACATTCTGTGTGGTGTCGGTGAACGCGTGGATGAACCACCCCGCCGGGTTCGCGATCCGCGATGGTGAGGTGGTGGACGTCAACCCGTGGCGGGCGATGTTCAACAGCGGTGTCTGGTTGCAGTTCCTGCACATGTGGGTGGCCGCGTTCATGGTCGTCGGGCTGGTGGTGTCGGGCGTGTATGCCGCCGGAATCCTGCGGGGCCGCAACGATGCTCACCACCGGCTCGGCTTCATGGTGCCGTTCGCCTTCGCCTCCGTGGCGGCCCTGGCCCAGCCCTTCATCGGCCACTTCCTCGGCATGCGGATCCACGACACCCAGCCGGCGAAGCTAGCGGCCTTCGAACTCGCCGAGACGACCGAGAGTCCGGCGCCGCTGCGGCTGGGCGGAATCCTCGTCGACGGCGAAGTCCGCTGGGCGCTGGACATTCCACGGCTGGGGTCGATCATCGCCCGCAACTCCTGGGACGCCCCGGTGCCCGGTCTCGACACCATCCCCGAGGATGAACATCCGCCGGTCAACATCACGCACCTGGCGTTCCAGTCGATGGTGGTTATTGGCACACTGCTCGCCGCGGCGGTCGTCCTCTACTGGTTCCTGCGGTGGCGCCGCCGCGACCTCCTCGGCAACCGCTGGTTCCTGCGATTCGCCGTCATCGCCGGGCCCCTGGCGATCCTTGCCGTCGAATTCGGTTGGGTGGCAACAGAAGTCGGACGGCAACCGTGGACGGTGTGGCAGACCCTGCGCACCAGCGACGCGGCCAGCATGAGCAGCGGCCTGTGGTGGAGCTACATCGGTGTGCTGGTGGTCTATCTCGGCATGACCGTCGGCGCCGTCGTCGTGCTGCGTTCCATGGCCCGGCGGTGGCGCGCCGGTGACGAGGACCTGCCCAGCCCGTACGGGCCACCGCAGCGGGAACCGGTGCCGTGAGTCTGGCGACGGTGGTCGCCGCGGCGATGTTCCTCGGGGTCATCGTCTACGCCGTGCTCGGCGGTGCCGACTTCGGCTCCGGCTTCTACGATCTGACCGCCGGCAACGCTCGCCGCGGCAGTGAGGTCCGCACGCTGGTCGATCACAGCATCGGGCCAGTGTGGGAGGCCAACCACGTGTGGCTGATCTACATCCTCGTCATCTGGTGGACGGGTTTTCCGGCCGCATTCGCCGCCGCGATGACCACGCTGTTCATCCCGCTGATGCTCGCGCTCGCCGGAATCGTGCTGCGCGGAGCGAGTTTCGCCTTCCGCAAGTACTCCGGCACCCTCCGCCAAGCCCAGCTGTTCGGCGCGGTCTTCGCCGGGTCGTCGCTGATCACCCCGTTCTTCCTGGGCACCGTCGCCGGGGCCATCGCCTCGGGCCGGGTGCCCGCCGACGGGTACGGCGACCGGATCGGATCGTGGCTCAACCCGACCTCGCTGGTGGGTGGTGCGCTGGCGGTCACGACGTGCGTATTCCTGGCGGGAGTGTTCCTCACCGCGGACGCCCAGCGCGCGGGCCACACTGCGCTCGCCGACATGCTGCGGATGCGCACGCTGATCGTCGGCATCGTCGCCGGTGTCATCGTCTTCGCCGGGCTGTATCCCGTCGCGCACGACGCCCCGGTGCTCTCCGCCGGGCTCGCGAGCCGCGGCGCACCGCTGCTGGTCGTCGCGGCGCTGGGCGGCATCGCGACGCTCGTGCTGGTGTGGCGGCGGCGGTACGCGCTGGCGCGGTTCCCGGCGGCCGGGGCGGTGGTCGCCGTCATCACCGGCTGGGGTGTGGGTCAGTATCCGTGGCTGCTGGTCGGCGAGGTGACGATCGCCGACGCGGCCGGCGCCGACGCGACGCTGGTCGGGTTGCTCGTGGTGGTCGGCCTGGCCGCGGTCCTGGTGCTGCCCGCGCTCGGTTATCTGCTGTGGCTCACGCAGACCGAGGAGTGGAGCCGGGCCTGACCCAGGAACGGGCTCCGGTGGCGCAGTGCCGGTGTGATGGGATGACCACCATGTCCGTTCTCGACAGATTCCGTCTCGACGACAAGGTCGTCATCGTCACCGGCGCCTCCTCTGGTCTCGGTGTGTCGTTCTCCACGGCGTGCGCCGAGGCCGGTGCGGACGTCGTGCTGGCCGCCCGCCGCGTCGAGAAACTCGAGGGCACCGCGGAATTGGTGCGCTCGTCGGGGCGCCGCGCGCTGTCGGTCGCCACCGACGTCACCGACCCCGCGCAGTGCCAGGCGATGGTCGACGCGGCGATGGCCGAATTCGGGCGGGTCGACGTACTCGTCAACAATGCCGGTGTGGGCACCGCTGTCCCCGCCACCCGCGAGACCCCGGAGGAGTTCCGCGCGGTCGTCGACATCAACCTCAACGGTGCGTACTGGGCCGCGCAGGCCTGCGGGCGGGTGATGGCGCCGGGCAGTTCGGTGGTCAACATCTCGAGCATCCTCGGCATCACCACGGCGGGTCTGCCGCAGGCGGCCTACAGCGCGAGCAAGGCGGCGATCACGGGGCTGACACGAGACCTGGCCCAGCAGTGGGGAGTTCGCAAGGGCATCCGGGTCAACGCCATCGCACCCGGGTTCTTCAAATCTGAGATGACCGACCAATACAAGCCCGGCTATCTCGACAGCGTCATCCAGCGGGCGGCCCTGGGCCGCATCGGCGACCCGGAGGAACTCGCGGCCACGCTGGTGTGGCTGGTATCGGACGCGGGCGGTTACGTGACGGGGCAGACGATCGTGGTCGACGGCGGCATCACCATCACTTAGAGCACCAGGTACTGCTGGCCGGGCATGAAATCGCCGAGCAGCACAGCCCGGGCCCCGTGGTCCAGGACCACCGCGGCGAACGGATCGCCGGCATGCATGGCCAGCAGCAGCGACTGTGCACCGAACCAGCGCCGCACCACCACCTCGCGCTGCGCGGCGGGCATGCTCTCGTTGAGCGCCCAGTTCGAGATGAACAGGTCCGCGTCGACGTCGAGATCCGCGACGAGGCCGATCGGGACGACGTTGACGCGTCCCGCTTCGGGTCGGACGGGTCCGCGGTGGTGCAGGACCACCCGGTCCTCCCCCAGCACCGCGGACAGGTAGAGCCACTGCAGCGCGGTGAAGACCGGGGTGTCGATGATTACGCAGGTCGGATCCGCGCCGTGCAGCCGCACGAGCAACCGCATCAGGCTGCCGAACCCGCCACCCCATTCGACGATCGTCGAGGCGTCGCGGACCCGCCGTCCGGTGGCCTCCTCGTAGCGCAACAGGTGGTAGAGCTGATGCACGGTGTTGGGCGACGTGCGGATCTCGGTGCCGGGCACCCGGACGGTCGACGGCGCGCCCACTGGATCCTCGGTCAACAGCGCCTCGTCGGGCAGCCGTTCCCGGACGTACGGCAACTCGTGCGGCACGATGCGCTCCCCCATCAGCATCTGGAAGGCGATGGCCGGATGGCAGAGGAAGTCGGCGGGTGGGACGGGCAGCAGATCGCGGGCCAGCTGTTCGTTGCGTTCGGCCCAGTCCGGGCGCACATAACCAGGGTTCGCGCAGCTCCGCACGGCCTTCAACCGCCCCGCGAACCGTCCCGCGAGGTCGTCCCAGGCGGGGTGGTCGGAGGACATGTCCGGCAGGTACCCCGCTCGGTGCTCGGTGAATCGGTTTCCCCGCGGCGCAGCGGGGTACGGGCAAACCTCGGCAGACAGAGGAGAAAGGGCTCACCGATGGCGACACCGGGTACGCAGGGCACACCGACGGCCGCGCCGGGCTGGGACAAAGCGCCCGTGCAGAAGGCGGCGTTGGCCGTCGGCGCGGTTTTCCTGGTCGTCGGCATCCTGGGCTTCGTCCCGGGGATCACCACCCACTACGACGAGCTGACCTTCGCGAGCCATCATTCGGGGGCGATGCTGCTGGGCGTCTTCGCCGTCTCGGCCCTGCACAACGTCGTGCACCTGGTGTTCGGTGTCCTCGGCGTCACGTTGCACGGCACGTTCAACGCGGCGAAGTGGTACCTGATCGGCGGCGGCCTCGTCTACGCGGTGCTGTGGCTCTACGGCCTGCTGATCGACCACGATTCGGCGGCCAACTTCGTCCCCCTCAACACCGCCGACAACTGGCTGCACCTCGGGCTGGCGCTCGGGATGCTGGCGTTGGGCATCCTGCTGGGTCGCGTCCCGCCGACCGCACCGCACGACCGGCGCCACACCTAGTTCCCGGCGCGTCACTTACCCCGGCAACCGCCCCGGTGCCTATCCTCGGCGCGTGAGTGAATCCGTCGAGGACCCAGTGGTCATCCACACCGACGGCGGATGCCGCCCCAACCCAGGCCCCGGCGGATGGGGAGCCGTCCTGCGCCAGCGCGGACACGTCCGTGAGATGTGCGGTGGAGAGCCCGGCGCGACGAGCAACAACCGGATGGAGCTGACCGCGCCGATCATGGCGCTCGAGGCACTCACCAGACCCGTGGTGGTCCACCTCCACACCGACAGCACCTATGTCCGCAACGGCATCACGAAGTGGGTGCTCGGGTGGGAGCGCAACGGCTGGATGACCGCCGCCAAGCAGCCGGTGAAGAACGTCGATCTGTGGCAGCGGCTCCAAAAGGCCTGCGCGCAACACCGTGTCGAGTGGTTCTGGGTGAAGGGTCACTCAGGTATCGCCGACAACGAGTTGGCCGATCAGTTGGCGACCCGCGGTCTGCAGCAGGCGATCGCCGCTGCGGCTATTCCCAGTTGACTGGCTGAAACACCCCGACGCGTCGGCGCGCTCATCGTCAGTCCCGGCCCGTACGGCATCTGCGCCGGCATCGCGAAGATCTGTCATGACCGGGGCAAACCGCTGATCGTCGACGAGGCATGGGGTGCGCGCCTGCCTTCCCATGAGGACCTGCCCAGGTGGGCAATGGACGCTGGTGCCGACGTCTGCGTCGTCAGCGTCCACAAGATGGGCGCGGATTCGAGCAGGGCTCTGCGGCTGCCGGTATGACGCTGCCCGACTCGTCGGACTCGAGGGCGGAACACTTCCGGGTCGTCGCCTGAGTCACTGAACCAACGCCGCCGATCCGAGGCAACTTGCCTATGGCGTGCTATCGTCTAGTGCGCTATGGAATCGCGCTCTAGAGATCGTTCTGCTCGGACGCAGGCAGGCTCACGCTACGAGCTGGGTCAGCAACTGTCCTTCGCGCTGTACGGCGCCGCGAACCGGATGATCCGTCAGCACAAACCTTTTCTGGAGCCCCTCGGTCTGACCTTTCCCCAGTACCTCGTCATGCTGGCGCTACTGGATGGCGCACCCTTGACGGTCGGCACACTCGGCGCCCGTCTCGACATGGATACGGGCACGATCACGCCCCTGGTGAAACGACTCGAAGGTGCCGGAATGGTCACTCGCGTGCGGGATCGCACCGATGAACGCCGGGTGCTGGTCGACCTGACGACTGAAGGCCGGGCGCTCGAGGCTGAAATCCGCGGAGTCACCGAGAAGATCAAATCAGCGTGCCGGCTCACGTATAGGGACATCGATGACCTTCGACAGACGCTCGAAGGCCTCGCACACCCCGCGGTCGACTAGAAGAACAATCAGATATTGAGGTAACCGTATGACGAACAAGCCAGCGGGCGTGAACTTTCCCTCCAAAGTAGGCGTCTGGTGGAACAGCGAACCCTGGCCCATCCGTGACGCGCAGAACATCGCCCGTGAGATCGAACAATTGGGATTCGGATCGCTGTTCATGCCCGAGGGCGGCGGGAAAGACGCCCTCGTCGAGTCGGCAGCGTTCCTGGCGGCCACCGACCGGCTGGTCGTCGGCACCGGCATCGCCAACATCCACTTCCGGATCCCGATACCGGCAGAGACCGGCGCACGAACCCTCGCGGCCCTGCATCCGGGACGGTTCGTGCTCGGTCTCGGCGTCAGCCATGCACCCTTCGTGGAAGACTCCATGCACGGTTCCTACGGCAAGCCGCTGGCAACCATGCGCACCTACTTGGAGCGGATGAACTCGGTGCCTACAGAGATCGAAGAAGGCGCCAGGCCAGCCCGCCTGTTGGCCGCCCTGGGCCCGAGGATGATCGAGCTGTCCGGTGAGCTCGCCGACGGGGCGCACCCCTATCTCGTCACGCCCGAACAGACCGCGGCGACTCGGTCGGTCCTCGGTCCCGACAAGTGGCTCGTGCCTGAGCAAGCAGTGGCGATCGGCGGCGACGCAGAGGATCAACTCCGAAGAGCGCACACCCACGTCGGTTTCTACATACCGCTTCAGAACTACCGGAATTCCTGGCTGCGACAAGGTTTCGACGAGTCCGACCTGGTGCCCGGCGGATCCGACCGGTTGGCCCGTGCGCTGGTCGGCATGGGCACCGCCGAACAGGCCGCCGCGTCGGTCACGGCACACCTCGATGCGGGTGCCGATCACGTCGTCGTTCAGGTCGTCGGCGACGGAGCGAGCGCGGACCCACGGTCGGCGTTGCGGGAACTCGCCAAAGCTCTGCAGCTCTGAGAACGAAAGGTCGACATGACTGACTCATCGACAGCGTTCACCGACGTCGTCCGGTCTCGGCGGTCCGCTCGGCGATTCCTGCCCGATCCGATGTCGACGGCGGACATCCGAAACGTGCTCGAAGACGCACAGACCGCTCCCTCCAACAGCAACACCCAGCCGTGGGCAGTGCACGTCGTCTCGGGCGCAGTGAAGGACGCGGTGAGCAATGAACTATTACAAGCCTACGAAGACGAGCGGGAATCCCCCGATTTCACCGCCGACTACGGCGAGGGCATCTACCTGGAGCGGTCACGTGACCACGGAGCAGTCCTCTATGAGGCATGGGGAGTGGCGCGCTCCGATGTCGAAGGCAGACGCGAAGTGATACGCGACAACCTGCGATTCTACGGTGCTCCCCACGTCGCTTTTCTGTTCATGCCTGCGCTCGGCGACGGGGTCCGCACCGCAGGCGACATCGGCATGTACGCACAGACGTTCCTGCTGTCGCTGACCGCTCGAGGGTTCCACGGCGTCCCACAGACCATTCTGGGCATGTACGCCGACGAAGTCCGCAAAGCACTCGGCGTATCGAACGACCTCAAACTGCTGTTCGGAATCTCCTTCGGGTATGCGGATCCGGCGGCACCCGTGAACGACATCCGCATGCATCGACTTCCTCTCAGCCGAAGCGTGGTCATCCACGGACGCGCTTGACGCGCGACTCCCACGTCAACTGGCCGACGGACTCGCGGAGATGACGGACTCCCTCTCACGCTGAACTACTCCCACACGACCTCGTCGGGCGTCTTGTCCGGACGCAGACCCCGCCACGACGGCTGCCGCAGCCTGCCGTCACCGGTGCGCTCGCTGTAGCGCACCTCCCCCACCAACTCCGGCCGCACGAACGTCACCCCCTTCGCGTCCTGCGTGGGAAGCCTTGTGGTGAAAGGGGATTCCTTCGTGTGCAGCGGTTTGAGGGTCTCCTTGAGGTGGCCGAGTTCCTTCTCGGTGAAGCCGGTGCCGACCCGGCCGACGAACTGCAGACCATCGGGCCCCGGGATGCCGAGCACCAGCGCGCCGATCCCGCTGCTGCGGCCACCTTCACCTTGCCGCCAGCCGCCGATCACGACTTCCTGGGTGTTCCACAGCTTGTCCTTGATCCACGCCGACGACCGCCGCCCCGGCTGATAGGTGGAGTCCCACTTCTTGGCGACGACGCCCTCCCACTTGCGCATCCGGGCGTGCTCGAGCGCTTCGGGGCCGTCGCCGTCGAGCAGCGGTGGCACGGTCAGGCCGCCGCCGCCGGCCAGCGTCTCCAACAGTTTTCGGCGGTCCCGGTACTTTGCGCGCAGCAGCCAGCGCCCGTCGAGACGCAGGATGTCGAACGCCCAGAACTCGACGCGCGTGGCCCTCGCCCGGTTCTGCATCTGCCCGAAGCTGGGCACCCCGTTGTCGTCGAGTGCCACGACCTCCCCGTCGAGCACCACGTGATGGTCGGCGAGATCGGCTGCCAGCGCCCGCAATTGGGGATATTCGGCGGTGACGTCGCGGCCGCTGCGCGAACGCAGGAAGAGCTTGCCGTGGTCGGCGTCGACCAGCAGCCGGTAGCCGTCCCACTTGCCCTCGAAGGCCCAGTTCTTGGCGGTGTACTTCTCGACCGAGCCGTGGGTGGCCAGCATCGGCGCGAAATCCTCGAAGGTCGGATTCCCCTGATCCTTCATCCGGTGGGCGAGCCAGTTCTTGCCGTCGGTCTGGATCAGCGCGTAGCGACCGTCGATCTTGGTGCCGTGCAGGGTGACGATCACCTCGCCGCCCTTGGCCGGCCCGTCGGGAGCGTGATCGTTGAACTTCTCGGTCTCGTAGGTCCCGGTGTCCCAGATGAACATGTCGCCCCCGCCGTACTCCCCCTTCGGGATGGTGCCGTGGAAGGCGATGTACTCCAGCGGATGGTCCTCGGTGTGCACGGCGAGACGGTTCTCCGAGGGGCCGTCGGGCAGGTTCTTCGGCACCGCCCAGCTGACCAGGACGCCGTCGCGTTCCAGGCGCAGGTCGTAGTGCAACCGTCGGGCATGGTGTTCCTGGATGACGAAGCGGTCGTTGTTGCCCTTGGTCGGCGGACGCGGCGGCACCGGTTCGGGGGTCTTCGACGGGTCGCGCATGCTGCGGTACTTGGTCAGCCGGTCGGAGACGGGCACCTTCTCGTCGAGGTCGGCCAGCAGATCGCCGAACTCTTCGATGCGCTCGAGCACTTCGTCGAAACGCAGATGCCGCAGGTCGGGATCTTCGATCTCGTCCCAGGTGCGCGGTGCGGCGACCGTCGGCTGCTCACGCCCGCGCAGCGAGTACGGCGCGATCGTCGTCTTGTTCCCGTTGTTCTGGCTCCAGTCGAGGAACACCTTGCCGTCACGCAGGCTCTTGGTCATCGTGGCGGTGACCTGCTTGGGCATCGTCTTCTCGAGCTGCTGGGCAACACGTTTGGCCAGCACCGACGCGCCGTGGCTGCTGATCGGCTCGTCGAGCGGGACGTAGAGGTGCAGACCCTTGCTCCCGCTGGTCAGCGGATACACGGCCAGCCCCATACCGGTGATGAGATCGCGGACCTCGTGGGCGACCTGGCAGAGCTGGCGGAAGGTCACGCCGTCGCCGGGGTCCAGGTCGAACACGACGCGCGTGGCCGGTCCGGGCGTGAGGTTGTCCGGTTCACCCACGAACCGCCACTGCGGCACGTGCACTTCGAGGGAGGCCTGCTGCGCAAGCCACGCCAGCCCTTCGCGGGTGTCGATGATCGGGTAGGTGGTGGTGCCGGACTTGTGGACGATCGTGCCGCGCTGCAGCCAGTCCGGCGCCGAGCTGGCCAGCTGCTTCTCGAAGAACTCCAGCTCACCGACGCCGTTGGGCCAGCGCTTGCGGGTGACGGCCCGGCCGGCGATGTGGGGCACCATCGCGTCGGCCACGTCGACGTAGTACTCGAAGACCTCGGCCTTGGTGGTCCCCGTCGCGGGGTACAGCACCTTGTCCGGGTTGGTCAGGCGCACCCGACCGAAGTGATCCACCACGCCACGGTATTACCCATTCGAGGCGGGCGGCCTGCCGCCGAGTTCTACACCCGGGTCGTTGTCGACGCCGATGCACGACCCTCACGTCGAACTCGCTGTCCACAACGACTGTTTCCTCCACAGGCCGAGCCGCGCGACGCTGGTGACGGCGACGCCGACGGCATGCTGACCCGCGGCCAACTGCGTGCCAGGTACACCAGCATTCACCCCGGCTTCTACGTCCCCAAGCAAGCCGAGCGCACCCTCCTCGTCAACGCGCTCGCCGCGTGGCTGTGGACCGGCCGCCAAGGCGTCATCGCGCGGGGCGCGCCGCCGCGGCTCTGCACGGAGCGAAGTGGATAGAGCCGACGACGCCGGTCGAGATCATCGCTGAGCACGGTCGCCACCGAGCCGGCGTCGTCGTGCGCGAAGAGATAGTCGGCGACGACGAGATCGTCCGCATCGGTGCGTTACCGGTGACGTCGCTGGCGCGCACGGCGTTCGACCTCGCTCGGCATCTCTCGCGCGACGCGGCTCTCGTGCACCTCGACGCGCTCGCCGCCGCCACGGGTGTGAGCGCTGCGGACACCGGGCCGTTGGCGCAGCGTTATCGCGGCGCGCGCGGTGTCCGATCGTCACGTATCGCGTTGGACTTGATGGACGGCGGCGCTCAGTCACCGCAGGAGACCCGGCTACGCCTGACGTTGATCGACGGCGGGCTTCCCCGACCGAGGACGCAGATCCGGGTGTCGGACGGATACTCGGAGGCGTTCATCGACATGGGGTACGACGAGCCGAAGGTCGGCCTGGACTACGAGGGCGCCCACCATGCCAGTAACCGGGGCCAGTACGTCTACGACATCGGGCGCGCCGAGCGCATCGCCCGCGAAGGGTGGTTCGACCTTCGGGTAGTCGCCGAACACAGCCGGCGGTACATCCTGCACCGCGTTCGGACAGCGTTCGCCGAACGCGGTTGGACGCCGCCGACTTCTACGTGAGGGTCGTCAGACGTCGACGCAAACGACCCTGGTGTAGAACTCGCCGCGCCACGCCGCGCCTAGTTCAGTCGGGCGCCGGTCTCCGGATGGAACAGGTGGACCACACCCTCCGGATGCCTGCGCAACCGCACCGTGTCGGCGAGTTTGGGGGCGGTGCGCGGATTGCATCGCGCCACCAGTTCGATGCCCGAGCCGGAACTGGCGTGGGTGTACACGTAGGCCTCGCTGCCGAGATCCTCGACGAGGTCGACGACGACATCCACGCCGTCGGAGTCGGTGATCTCGAGTTGCTCGGGCCGAATTCCGAAGGTGACCTCCGACAGGCCGGCGTCGCTCAGCCTGGTCAGATTGTCGCGCTCGAGGGTGAGCGTGGAGTCCCCGATCTTCACGCCGTCGCCGGCGACGGGAACCGTGACGAGGTTCATCGCGGGTGAGCCGATGAAGCCGGCGACGAACGCGTTGGCCGGCCGGTCGTAGAGCTCGTTGGGCGCGGCGAACTGCTGCAGCTTGCCGAAGCGCAGCACCGCCACCCGGTCGCCCATCGTCATGGCTTCGACCTGATCGTGGGTGACGTAGACGGTGGTGGTGCCGAGGCGGCGTTGCAGCGCGGCGATCTGGGTGCGGGTCTGCACGCGCAGTTTCGCGTCGAGGTTCGACAACGGTTCGTCCATGCAGAACACCTGCGGCTCCCGCACGATGGCACGCCCCATGGCCACGCGCTGCCGCTGACCGCCGGACAGCTTGGCGGGTTTGCGGTCCAGGAACTCGGTCAGATCCAGGATCTTGGCCGCCTCCTCGACCTTGCGGCGCCGTTCGTCGGCCGACACGCCCCGCAGCTTCAGCGCGAAACCCATGTTCTCGGCGACCGTCTTGTTCGGGTACAGCGCGTAGTTCTGGAACACCATCGCGATGTCCCGGTCCTTCGACGGCACGCCGACCATGTTCTTGCCGCCGATCTCGATGGCGCCCTCGTCGATTTCCTCGAGTCCTGCGAGCATCCGCAGCGCGGTGCTCTTACCCGAACCGGAAGGCCCGACCAACACGACGAATTCGCCGTCGGCGATGTCGAGGCTGAGCGAATCCACCGCGAGCTTGTCCGAGCCCTCGTAGATGCACGACGCGTTCTTGTACGTGATGGCAGCCATTGCGTTCTCCGTGTCTCTCGTGAATCCGTTTACTTGATCGCGCCGAAGGAAAGCCCGCGCACCAGCTTGTTCTGCGCCAACCAACCGCAGATGATGACGGGGAGTGCGGCCATGGTGGCCGCCGCCGAGAGCACCGCCCAGTACTGGCCCTCACCGGCGATGAAGCCCACGAGGTACACGGGCATGGTCTGGGCGTTCACGGCGGTCAGGTTCACCGCGAAGAAGAACTCGTTCCAGGCGAAGATCACGCAGATCAACGCCGTCGCCGCGATGCCGGGTGAGACCAGCGGGAGGATCACCTCACGCACCGACCGCCACAGGCTCGCACCGTCGAGGCTGGCCGCCTCGAGCAGTTCCGCGGGCACCTCGAGGAAGAACGACCGCATCATCCACACCGCGATCGGCAGATTCATCGCGGTGTAGAGGATCACCAGTGCCCAGATGTTGTCCAGCAGACCGATGTTCGACACGATCACATACAGCGGCAGGATCACCGCCACGATGGGAAGCATCTTGGTGCTCATGAAGAAGAACAACGCGTCCTGTGTCTTGCGCACCGGGCGCAGCGACAGCGCGAACGCCGCGGGCGTCCCCAGCAGCAGCACCAGGATCGTCGACAGTCCTGTGGCGAACAACGAATTCAGCATCGCCGGCCCGATGCCCTGGTCGAATACCGCGCCGTACTGGTCCAGCGTCGGGGTGAAGAACAGCTTCGGCGGATCGGTCGCCGCGTCACCCTCCTGCTTGAACGAGGTCAGAATCATCCAGAACACCGGGAAGAAGAACCCGAGCCCGACGAGCCAGGCCAGCACCCCCCAGACGGAGAACTTGCGGGACTTCTTCTTCGATGTGAGGTCGGAACCCTGTGTCGGCGTATCTTTCTCGACTGTGGTGGTCATCAGGCTGCTTCTTCCTTGCCGGAGAACGATTTGAAGATCAACCGCAGAGCGAAGTTGGCGATGACGATCGTGAAGATGACCACCACCACGCCCATCGCTGCCGCCTGGCCCATGTCGAAGCCCAGGAACGCGCGCTGGTAGATGTAGAACGGCAGGTTCGCACTCGCGATGCCGGGCCCACCCTGGGTCATCATGTAGATCGCGTCGAAGGTGTTCATCAGGTAAATCGCACCGAGGACGACCCCCAGTTCGATGAAGCGCCGAAGGTGGGGCAGCGTCAGCTCACGGAAGAGCTGGACGGCGCCCGCACCGTCGACTCGACCGGCCTCCAGGATGTCGCGAGGCATCGACTGGAGGCCGGCGAGGATCAGAAGCATCATGAACGGCGTCCACTGCCAGATCAGTTCGACCATCACCATCGTCAGCGGGAACTGACCGATCCAGTCCACCCTGCCGATGCCGACGAGCGACAGCAGCCAGTTCAGGATCCCGTTGTTGGGATCGAGAATGGTCGTCTTCCAGATAAGCGCCGCTGCAACAGGAGTGACGAGGAAAGGGGTGATGAGCAGGGTCCGGACGACGCCGCGCCCGAGGAAGGCGCGGTCCAACAACAGGGCCAGCAACAGGCCCAGGAACGCGGAGATCAGCACCACACCGACGATCAGGATGACGGTGTTGAACGCCACTGACCAGAACTGGCTGTCCTTGACGACGGCGATGTAGTTCTGCAGCCCGACGAACCGCCGGGATCCGGGGCGAACCAGGTTCCACGACAGGGTCGAGTAGTAGAGGGTGAACAGGAACGGGATCTGCGTGACGACGATCATGAAGATCAGCGCCGGAAGCAACGGTCCACGCCGTCGCCAGCCCTCGGCGCGGCTCACGCCCAGTCCCTGGGCCTCCTTGATCTTGCGGACCCGTTCGGCCATCGCCTGCTGGCCGGTGTCAGCCTCGGTTTCAGCGGTAACCGTCATCACTTCTCCTGGTATGTGCGGCCGACGACCTCGGCGTATTCCTGTGCCTGGGCGAGTGCGTCGTCCACCGACTTCTGTCCGGCGATCGCCGCGCTGATCTGCTGGCTCACCCGGGTTCCCAGGTCCTGGAACTCAGGGATGCCGACGAACTGGATTCCGGAGTACGGAACCGGTTGCACGGTGGGCTGATTCGGGGTGGCGCTCTCGATCGACTTCAGCGTCAGCGGTCCGTAGGACTCCGAGATGGCCTCGTACTCGGGCAGGTCGGTGTAGGTCGACGTTCGGCTGCCGGGTGGTACCCGCGCCCAGCCGAGCCTCTCCCCGACCAGTTTCATGTAGTCCTTACTGGTCATCCACGAGATGAACTTCCATGCGCCGTCGGGGTTCTTGGCACCCTTCGGGATGCCCAGTGCCCAGGTGTAGAGCCAACCCGAGTTCGGCTTCTCGACGATCGGAGCGGGCAGGTAACCGATCTTGCCGACCAGGTCTGGGTATTCCTTGGGATCTTCGAGTACCGAGACCGCCGACGTCGCGTCGTACCACATCGCGGTCTGGCCCTGCCCGAACAGGTTGGCGCACTCCTGGAAACCTGTTGAGGCTGCGCCGAGTTCACCGAAGTTCTTGACCGTGTCGACGTAGAAGTTGACGGCCTTGTTGACCTCGGGGCTGTCGAGCTGGGCGTTCCACTGCTCGTCGAACCAACGTCCACCGAAAGTGTTGATCACGGTGTCCAGCGGTGCGAGCACCTCGCCCCAGCCCGGCTTCCCCCGAAGGCAAATGCCGGCGCGGTCATCGGTCTTGAGCGTTTCGGCCCACTGGGCGACCTCAGGCCAGGTCGGCTGGTAGTCCGGATTCTGGTCGACCTTGATGCCGGCCTGCTCGAAGAGGTCCTTCCGGTACATCAGGAACGACGACTCGCCATAGAACGGGACCGCGTACATATTGCCCTCGTACGACAACGACTCCCGCAGCGACGAGATGAAGTCGTTCTCGTCGTAACCGGGGGTGTTCTTCGCGTAGTCCGAGAGGTTGTGCAGCCAGCCGTCTCTGGCCCACTGGGGGGTCTCGAAGTTGCTGATCATCGCGACGTCGAACTCACTGCCGCCCATCGCGGCCGACATGGTGATCTTGGCCCGGGCCTGGTTCTCGGACAGCGTGATGAACTTGAGCTTCGTGCCCGGATTCTCTTTCTCGAACTCCGAGGAGAGCTCCTGGGCGTCGGTCATCTGCGAGTTGGACACCAGGGCGATCGTCACCTCGTTGTCCGACGCTCCCAGGCTGCCGGCGCCGGCGCAGCCGGAGGTGAACACCAGTCCGGCAGCGGCCAGACCTCCCGCCAGCCGGCGCACCATTGTCTGCGCTTTCACCTTCACCCCTTTCCGTGGTCGAGAAGCCAACGTGCACAGTCGATATCGCAGACCAGCAGCCGAGCGAGCCGTCCACGCAGGGCAGCCAGCGTGGCGCGGTATTTGGCAACTCCGCTGGCGATGAGCATCGATTTCTCACAGGCCCGGATGTCTTCGAGCGGAACCGACACCGCGCGCTGCTGCAGTTCGGTGTCGACGGGTGCGCCCTGCTCGTCGAAGAACCGGCCACCGATCTCGCCGACCGCGCCTGCCGCGATCTGCTCGTCGAGCATGCGGGTGTCGAGATAGCTGCCCTCGAACAGCGTGGTCGACGTCGAGACCGCACCGACCCCGAACAGCATCACGTCGGCGTGCCGCCCGGCTTCCAGTGTCCGGGAGATCACCGAATCGCAGCGCATCGACATGACGGTGGACGGATCGGCGTACAGCGGTGCGGGTAAGCGGATCGTGTTCGCGCGCAACATGTCCGCGCACCGGCCGAGGATCATCTCCACGCCGGTCTGGTACGCGGCGCTGGACATGGCGCCGTCGAGTTGGACCACCGCGCGACAGGTCGCCACGCCAGGCATCAGCGCGGCCGCCACCGCAGCCTGCTCGGGACCCCAGGTGAAGCCGAGAACGTCGTCGGACCCCAGCCGGCGCGTCAACAGCGCGGCGGCCGCACGGCCGAGGTTGGCGAAGGCGGCGGGCCGGCCGGGTGCACCGGTGTCGACGCCGTGGCCTGCGACGACCACCTCGGTGAGGCCGAACCGCGCCTCGAGTTCCCGCTCCTCGTCGGCATGCAGATCGTCCTGCAGCTCGGGTGGAACCACGATGTCGATCCGCACCAGCCCGCGTGCCCTGGCGCGGGCGACGAGGCGGCCGGCGGTCGGCCGCGAGACGCCCAGCCGGACGGCGATCTCGGCCTGGGTCAGACCGTCGAGGTAATACAGCGTCGCCGCGCGCAGCGCGAGCCGCAGGTCTTCCGGGGAGCGCTGGGACACGTGGCCGTTCGTCACGGGAGCCGACGTCGGTGTCGCCAAGAGTATCTCACCTCTCCATGAGTACTGTGAGCAGATGCTCATTGGTGCGAGTAGATGCTCATGACGCTAACATGGCGAATGTGACGCAGACAACACTTTTCTGCCCGGTAACTTCGAGACGATGGTGACCGTGTCATGAAGCTCAGCGAGGCGACCCTGCCGGACATCCAAATTGAGAGGCCGACTTACGCACGTGACGACGTCACCGTCGGCATCGCGCACTTCGGCGTCGGCGGATTTCACCGCGCGCACCAGGCCATGTACGTCGACCGGCTGATGGAGAAGGGTCTCGCCTCCCGCTGGGGCATCTGCGGAGTGGGGGTGCTGCCCGGTGACCGCAAGATGGCCGATGCGCTCGGCAGCCAGGACGGGCTCTACACGCTGCTGCTGGAGAATCCCGACGGCACCCGCGACGCCCGGGTCATCGGGTCGATCGTCGACTACCGCTACGCCCCCGACGATCCCGAGGGCGTCGTCGAACTGCTCTGCGCGCCGAGCACCCGCATCATCTCGCTCACCATCACCGAGGGCGGTTACGGCGTCGACACGGTCGACGTCGACTCCGTCAACGTCTTCGGCCTGGTGACCGAGGCGCTCGCCCGTCGGCGCGACCGCGGCATCGCGTCGCCGACGATCGTCTCGTGCGACAACATCGAGGGCAACGGGCACGTGGCCCGCGCGGCGTTCATGACCTACGCCGACCGCACGCACCCCGGGCTCGCCAAGTGGATCGGTGCGAACACGCGCTTCCCCAACTCGATGGTCGATCGCATCACACCGGTCACCACCCCGGAGGTGATCGCCGTCGTGCGAGACGAATTCGGCGTGGACGACGCGTGGCCCGTGGTCGCCGAACCGTTCACCTCGTGGGTACTCGAGGACGCCTTCACCGACGGGCGGCCGCCGTTCGAGGACGCCGGCGTGCTGCTCGTCGACGACGTCACCCCGTACGAGCAGATGAAACTGCGGTTGCTCAACGCCGGCCACCAGGCGCTGTGCTACTTCGGCTACCTGGTCGGCTACCGGTTGGTGCACGACGCCGCCGGCGATCCACTCTTCGCCGAATTCCTCTCCCAGTACATGGATTCCGAGGCGACGCCGACACTGCAGCCGGTACCCGGTATCGACCTGCCCGACTACAAACGCACCCTCATCGAACGATTCGCCAATCCTGGTGTGCGCGACACCATCGCCCGGCTGTGCTACGGCTCGTCGGACCGCATTCCCAAATGGCTGCTGCCAGTTGTCCGCGACAATCTGCGGACCGGCGCACCGATCCGGCTCTCGGCGGCCGTCGTCGCGAGCTGGGCGCGCTACGCAGAGGGTGTCGACGAGCAGGGCGGGCCGATCGACGTCCAGGATCAGCTGGCCGACACGCTGGTTCCCCTGGCCCGCGCACAACGCGACAATCCGACCTCCTTCATCGAAAACCGGGCCGTCTTCGGAGATCTCGTCGACCACAAGCGGTTCGTCGACGAGTATGTGGCGGCGTTGGAGGCGCTGCACCGCGACGGAGCCCGCGCCACACTCGAAGCGCTGGTGAAACCGTCATGAGCCCCCGCGCTCTGGTGATCGGCGAGGCCCTGATCGACATCGTCGAACGCGACGGTGAGTCCGCAGAACACGTCGGCGGCAGCCCGCTCAACGTCGCCGTCGGGTTGGCCCGGCTCGGACGCGGGGTCGATTTCATCACCCACATCGGCAACGACGCGCGCGGGCGGCGGATCATCGAGCATCTCCACGACTCCGGGGTGCAGCTCGTCGCCGGGAGCACGAGCGCCGCCCACACCCCGACCGCGCGGGCCACGCTCGACGAGGCCGGTTCGGCCCGCTACGAATTCGACATCGAGTGGGACCTCACCGGCACACCGGAGGCCGCGCCGCCGATGGTGGCCCACACCGGGTCGATCGCCACGGTGCTCGAACCCGGATGCCGTCCGACGGCCGCGCTGCTCGACGCCTACCACCTGTCGGCGACCATCACCTTCGATCCGAACATCCGCCCGGCGCTCATCGACGATGCCGACGCGGCCCGCAACCGGATCGACCGTCTCGTCGAACGCGCCGACGTCATCAAGGCCAGCGACGAAGATCTGCGCTGGCTGGACCCGAACCGGTCGCCCAAACAGATCGCCCGCTCGTGGCTGGAACTCGGGCCGTCGATCGTCGCGGTCACCGAGGGCGGCCAGGGGGCGTTCGCGGTGTGCGCGGCGGGTGCGGTGCGGGTGGCGGCGCTCCCGGTCGAGGTGGTCGACACCGTCGGCGCCGGTGACGCATTCATGGCAGGGCTGATCGATGGGCTCTGGACACGCGATCTGCTGGGCGCCGAGAAACGCCCGCAACTCCGCGGAATCCGGCTCGACGCCCTGCACGACGTCCTGCAGACCGCCGCGCTGAATTCCGCATTGACGGTTGCCCGCCCGGGCGCGGACCTTCCGGACCGGGCGACCCGCGACGCGGCACGCTGACCCACCGAGCGCCGGCACGGCCATCTTCCGCTTCGTGCTGCGGTAGGGCACGCTCGCAGCGCAGTTCGCGGAACGTCCTGTCGACAGCATGTTCTTGCGCCGGTGTCGAGGTGAATTCCTGACATCTCATCAGTGCGGCGGCCGCGCAGATGAGGGCTATAGGAGGCCGTAAGGGCCGTATTTGCGCTAAGCAGCAATTCGTCCGCTACTTCGCTCGCGCATTGTTGCTTGATCAATTTGCTGTGCGGTCGGTAGAGCCCGCCCGGACCGCCGCGCCGATGCCCCTGACCAACCAGTCGGCGAAGTCTGCAGCCGCCATCGACAATCGGCAGATCAGGGTTCGGCGGTGACGTTCCACAGTTTCGACCCGATGGCAGATCAGGCAATGAACCGTAGGGCGGCGAGCCAGTTCGCAAAGACAGGCTGCCTGTCGATCTTGATTAAACCCATGGTGCTGGGGGTATGAGCTGAGCCCAGCAACGTCGAGAACTCGTTACAGTTCAGCACCACAAGCTTGCTCATGCAACTACTTTTCCGTGCTGGTCAATTTGCTGGTTTAGACCTTTCACTTTCATGATCAGCTACGTCGATTAGATCCGCTTGCAAGGAGCTTCGCTACCCGCCAGTACCGAGTGGCAGTTTGCGAAACTCGCAATTGTTCAGCCTCGTCTCAGGTACGTTGCGCTGTGTCCAACATCACAGCAACCAAGGGGTCGTCTATGCACGCAACTCTGCGTCCTTATGTCACGGCGGGGGTGTCGCTCGTCGGAGCCAGCGCCATCGCCCTCAGCCCGGTCAGCCCGATCACACCGGCGGATATCAAGGTTCCCGCGGTCGCCACCTCGTCGGCTGCCGTCGACCTGGTGGTGAATCCGATCGACTTCTACGCCGCCCTATTCGCAGAATCCGCGGACAACGTCGGTGCCCTCGTCGACATATTCCTGGCCAATCCGACGCCGATCCTCTCGCAGGTCTTCGACAACCAGCTTGCCAACGCAGAGCTGATCGCCGGCGCGCTCGAGCAGGTGGCCGAGGGGCTCGTGCCCATCCTTACCCAGCAGGTTCCCTTGCTGCTGGAAACGGCGTTCGCCGCTCTCGCCGAGGGCGATGTCGAGACAGCCCTGAACACACTGCTGTCGATCCCGACAACAGTCGCCGCACTACCTGCTTTCGTCGGCCTCGGCGCCGCCCTCCTGCCGATCATCACGGCGTCAGGCAACATCAACAACGTTGTTCAGCAAGTCCTCGGGGGTGCGATTCTCGGCGGGGCCGTCGCGGCATTCGGTCCGCTACTTAGCACTGTCGGCGCAAGCGGAACCGCTATCCAGGGCGTGCTCGACGGTGTGGCCGCCGGCGATATAGGCGCGGTGGCCGACGCAATCGTCAACGCTCCCGGCGTGATCATCGACGGATTGTTGAACGGCGGATACGGCCCGCCACTGCTCGTCGTTCCGGCACCGGGCCTCCTCACCCCCAATGCCGTGTTCGGGACGCTGGGTGCCGGGCCCATCGGATTCGTCCTCGCAATTCGGCAGGCAATCGCCGACGCGATAACGCCGCCAGCGCCTCTCAGCACTGCTGAGCAGCGCATCGCCGGCGATCCCGAAGCGGGGGAAGGCTTGCCGGAGGCCAACAGCATTGCCGACGAGGGCCAGACAATCACGGTCAGCACGGAGGATGTCCAGACCCCGGCGGACGGCACGACACCAGAACCGCAGGGCGGCATTCCGGCCGCGAACACCGACGTTGACGGCCTCGGCGTCACCGAGGAGGGCGGCACCGAGGTGGTGACCACGGTGACGGAGGTCGACGAGGGCTCGGGGGAGGCGGACGTGGAAGCCGGCGAGACGATCAAGCCCGGGAAGGTGCGGCCCAGCCAGAATCTGCATAAGGGCTTCCAGAATGCGGTCGAACGGGCGGGGCAGCAGATCAGGAGCGTCGAGAAGCGCATCGGTGGCGCGATCGATAGGCTCACCGGCCGCAGCGGCGCCGGTACCAAGAAGACCGCCGATTCCAACACCGGTGGCGGCACGGCAGGTGGCGCCGGCAACGACGGCGGCGGCAACGATACGGGCGATGACGGCGGCGACGGCGGCGACGGCGACAGCTGACCCATGCCAGCATGGTCGGTCCTCCTCCCGCCTGTCGGGAGGAGGACCGTTCGGCAAACCGAGCGCACCACTGCCACTCCCCGTGGCCAATCAGATTGGGGGACAGAGGTTGTCGGCACAGACTTCTACCGTCGTCGATGGCCTCGACGGGTTCTCCTTCGATCACGAGACAGTGCGGTTCGAACTCGACGGCAACTCGTACGAGATTGTGTTGTCGGCAGCGAACGCATCACGGCTGCGCGCCGAACTACAGCCATGGATCGACGCCGCCAGACGAACCGGCGACCGCCGCACGCGTCGTCGCCCGATCAACGCGATGCCACGCCGGGCCTCGGCTAGAGAGCACCGAGCGGCGATTCGCGCGTGGGCTCGACTCAACGGATACGGCGTCGCAGTGCACGGCCGAATCCCCCGCCATGTCGTGGACGCGTACACCGCCGCGTGCGTTGGTGAACCGCTTCTGCCATCGCGGTGGGCCATACTGGGCGTATGCGGTCCATCTGGAAAGGTTCGATCGCCTTCGGCCTGGTGAACGTACCGGTCAAGGTCTACAGCGCGACCGAAGACCATGACATCAAGTTCCACCAGGTCCACGAGAAGGACAACGGGCGCATCCGCTACAAGCGGACCTGCGAGGTCTGCGGCGAGGTCGTGGAATACCGCGACATCGCCAAGGCCTTCGAATCCGACGACGGTCAGATGGTGATCATCACCGACGAGGACATCTCCACGCTGCCGGAGGAACGCAGCCGTGAGATCGAGGTCCTCGAATTCGTTCCGGCCAGCGATCTGGACCCACTGATGTACGACCGCAGCTACTTTCTCGAACCCGACGGCAAATCGTCGAAATCGTATGTGCTGCTTGCCAAGACGCTGTCGGAGACTGATCGGGTGGCGATTGTGCACTTCGCGTTGCGCAACAAGACCCGGTTGGCCGCGCTGCGCGTCAAGGATTTCAGCAAGCGTGACGTGATGATGATCCACACGCTGCTGTGGCCCGACGAGATCCGCGACCCCGATTTCCCGGTGCTGGACAAGGAAGTCGAGATCAAACCGGCCGAGTTGAAGATGGCCGGTCAGGTGGTCGAGTCGATGACCGACGACTTCAACCCGGACCGCTATCACGACGACTATCAGGATCAGCTGCGCGAGCTGGTGTCGGCCAAGCTCGAAGGTGGTGACGCGTTCGCCGTCGAGGAGCAGCCGACCGAACTCGACGAGACCGAGGACGTGTCCGATCTGCTGGCAAAGCTGGAGGCCAGTGTGAAGGCGCGGCGCTCGGGCGGAAGCTCCGACTCAGACGACTCAGACGACTCAGACGACTCTGACGACTCCGACGACGAGCCGGCGAAGAAGACCGCTGCCAAGAAGGCACCCGCGAAGAAGGCCGCAGCGAAGAAGGCACCGGCCAAGAAGACCGCAGCGAAGAAGGCTGCCGCCAAGAAGTAGACCGCTCCGCGTTTGTAACCAGGTGGCGGGAAATCGCGCGCCTTTCCGCCGTCAGGTCACGAACGAGGGCAATGAGAACGTGTTGCAGGATCGCCTCATCACACCCGCCCGCCCTTGCTACGGTGACGCCCGGTGAAAGGAAGGTCAGAGGTGATCCTGGACAGATTCCGGCTCGACGGACAGGTCGCGACCGTCACGGGCGCAGGCCGCGGACTGGGTGCCGCCATCGCGTTGGCGTTCGCCGAAGCCGGTGCGGACGTGGTGATCGCGGCCCGCACGCAGTCCCAACTCGACGAGGTCGCCGAGCAGATCCGGGCCACCGGCAGGCAGGCCCACGTCATCGTCGCAGACCTCGCGCACCCGGAGTCGACGGCGCAACTCGCTACCGCCGCGGTCGAGGCGTTCGGGAAACTAGACATCGTCGTCAACAACGTCGGCGGCACCATGCCGGCGGCGCTGACCGACACCTCGGCGAAGGACCTCAAAGACGCGTTCACCTTCAACGTCGCCACCGCCCACGCGTTGACGACCGCGGCCGTACCGCTGATGCTCGAGCATTCCGGCGGCGGCAGCATCATCAACATCACCTCGACGATGGGCCGGGTCGCCGGGCGCGGCTTCGCGGCATACGGCACCGCCAAGGCCGCACTCGCCCACTACACCCGCCTCGCCGCGCTCGACCTCTGCCCGCGGATCCGGGTCAACGCGATCGCACCCGGCTCCATCCTGACCTCCGCACTCGACATCGTGGCCAGCAACGACGACCTGCGCGTGCCGATGGAGACGGCGACCCCGATGCGCCGGCTCGGCGAGCCCGAGGACATCGCCGCCGCCGCGGTGTACCTCGCGTCACCGGCTGGGAGCTACCTGACCGGCAAGACCCTCGAAGTCGACGGCGGGCTGACGTTCCCGAACCTCGACATGCCCTTCCCGGACCTCTAGGAGACTCACGGTGATTCGCGTCGCTCAGATCGGCACCGGCAACGTCGGCACCCATGCGCTCACCCAGCTCATCAACGACCCGCAGTTCGAATTGACCGGCGTGTGGGTGTCGTCGCCGGCCAAGGCCGGTAATGACGCCGCAGAGCTCGTCGGCCTGTCCGAGCCCACCGGCATCACGGCCACCACCGATCTGGACGAGGTGTTGGCTGCCCAGCCGGAGTGTGCGGTCTACACCGCGATGGCCGACAACCGGTTGCCGGAGGCGCTCGAGGACTACCGGCGGATCCTGTCGGCGGGGATCAACATGGTCGGCAGCGGGCCGGTGTTCCTCCAGTATCCGTGGCAGGTGCTGCCCGAGGAGTTGATCGCCCCGATCGAGGAGGCCACCCGCACCGGCGGTTCCAGCCTCTTCGTCGGCGGCATTGATCCCGGCTTCGCCAACGATCTGCTGCCGCTGGCGCTTGCCGGGACCTGCCAGCGCATCGACCAGATCCGCTGCATGGAGATCGTCGACTACGCCACCTACGACAGCCCGACGGTCATGTTCGACGTCATGGGGTTCGGCAAGCCGCTCGACGACCTCCCCATTCTGCTGCAACCGGGTGTGCTCAGCCTGGCGTGGGGTTCGGTGGTCCGCCAGCTCGCCGCCGGGCTGGGCATCGAACTCGACGAGGTCACCGAGACCTACGTGCGTGAGCCCGCCCCGGATGATTTCGAGATCGCGTCCGGGCCGATCGCCCAAGGCACTGCCGCCGCACTGCGTTTCGAGGTCCGCGGCATGTGCGGCGGTAGGGCCGCGGTGGTGCTCGAACACGTCACCCGGCTGCGCGAAGACCTGTGCCCGGACTGGCCGCAGCCCGCGCAACCGGGCGGCTCGTACCGGATCGAGATCACCGGTGAACCGACCTACGCCCTCGACCTTTGCCAGAGCAGTCCGAACGGCGACCACAACCGCGCAGGACTGGTGGCGACGGCGGCGCGCATCGTCAACGCCATTCCCGCCGTTGTCGCTGCAGAATCGGGCATACGAACGACGCTCGACTTGCCCCTTCTGACCGGGAAAGGGCTGTACGCTGGCTGTTAGCGGACACCCTAGTGAAGGACGTGGCTATGCGGACCACTCTGCGCTACCTCACCCCATTCGCCGTGGCTGCCGGCGCGGTCGGCGCGATCCTCGCCGCCCCGGTTGCCGTCGCCCAGCCCAGTGGCGACGACGACGGCAAGTGCCTCAACGTGGCCCCCAACGCCCTGGGAGAAGGCGTTACCTGCCCGCCATGGGACACCCAGTTCGCCACGCAGCCACAGGACATCCACAACCAGAGCACTTACATCTACCCGTTCGGCGACCCGTTCTACGGTGCCGCCACGGTTGTCGACTGGGGTTAGAAGGGAACACGTGAACAGGACTTTCGGCCTTGCGCCCGTCGCCCTCGCAGTGGGCATCGGTGCGGCGGTCCTCATGGCGCCCTCCGCGGGCGCCCAACCCAACTGCGTCACCACCGGCGAAACCGGCATCGGCGGCACCACGACACAGTGCAGTTCGCCGGGCAACACACAGATCGTCACCTCCCCGGGGCAGACCAACTTTCTGTACCCGTGGAACGACTACTACTACGGCCCGGCGCTGGTCTTCGGCTGGTAGCCACCACGCCGACTGGCCGTACCAGGAGGCTCCGATGAACATCGGATTATCCACGGCCACAGCACTTTCTGCTCTCGCGCTCACCGGCGCGGCCATCGTGACGGCACCTGCAGCCGCAGCTCTGCCCGAGTGCGTGAACACCAGTCCGCGTACCACGCAGTGCCAGACCGGTGGCAGCAGTCAGATCGTCACCACACCCCCCGATATCAACTACGGCTTCCCGTTCTGGGGGTTCGGCATATTCCCCTTCGTGTTCTGACGGCAACGGACACCGCACCACGCAGCGGTCGGGGGTCGTGCGTTTGGTCCGCAGATTTTCGGCTAACCTAACTTTTCTATTCGCTGCTCCGCAGGAAGGAAAAGCCGGGTGCTGCCGGACATCGAGGAACGACGCGCGAGGCCGACGTGGCTGCTGCTCGGGCCGGCGTTCGTGGCCGCGATCGCCTATGTGGATCCGGGCAACGTCGCGGCCAACGTCAGCGCCGGCGCCCAGTTCGGATTCCTGCTCGTCTGGGTCATCGTGTTGGCCAACGTGATGGCCGGCCTGGTGCAGTACCTGTCGGCGAAACTCGGGCTGGTCACCGGCCGCTCGCTGCCCGAGTCGGTCGCCGACCGCGCCCGGACGCCGACGCGCATCGCCTACTGGCTGCAGGCCGAACTGGTCGCCGTCGCCACCGATCTCGCCGAGGTCGTCGGCGGCGCGATCGCGTTGTACCTGCTGTTCGACCTGCCGCTGCTGGTCGGCGGGGTCATCACGGGCGCGGTGTCGCTCGCCTTGCTCGCGGTGCAGAATTGGCGCGGCCAGCGGATGTTCGAGCGGGTGATCACCGGCCTGCTGCTGGTCATCGCGATCGGCTTCCTGACGAGTGTGTTCGTCGAGCCACCCGCCGTCGCCGACGTCGTCGGCGGCCTTCTTCCGCGGTTCGACGGCGCCGAGAGCGTGCTGCTGGCGACGGCGATGCTGGGTGCGACGGTGATGCCGCACGCGGTCTACCTGCATTCCGGCCTCGCCCGCGACCGCCACGGCCACCCCGATGCCGGCCCCCGAAGGCGCACGCTGCTCAAGGCCACGCGGATCGACGTGGGGTTGGCGATGCTGATCGCCGGCGCGGTGAACATGGCGATGCTGCTGGTCGCGGCCACCAATCTGCAGGGCATGTCCGACACCGACACCCTCGAGGGCGCGCACGCCGCGGTGCAGCAGACGCTGGGCCCCACGGTCGCGCTGTGTTTCGCGATCGGCCTGCTGGCATCCGGCCTGGCGTCGACATCGGTGGGCGCCTACGCGGGCGCGATGATCATGGGCGGTCTACTGCGCCGGTCCTATCCCCTGTTGCTGCGTCGCCTCGTCACGCTCGTTCCCGCCCTGGTGATCCTCGCCATCGGTGTCGACCCGACCCGGGCCCTGGTGCTGTCGCAGGTCGTGCTGTCCTTCGGCATCCCGTTCGCGCTCATCCCGCTCATCCGGCTGACCAGTGACCGGGCCCTGATGGGCGCCGACGTCAATCACCGCGTCACCACCACGCTGGGGTGGGCCGTCGCAGGATTGATTAGTCTGCTGAATGTGGTGCTCATCTATCTGACCGTGACAGGCTGAATGCTGCGCGATCGTCGTCACGCCTACTTCGCGTACGGGTCCAACCTGTGCGTGCGGCAGATGGCGCAGCGCTGCCCCGACGCCGTCGACCCGCGTCCGGCCACCCTGTCCCACCACGACTGGCTGATCAACGAACGCGGCGTGGCCACCGTCGAACCGCTCCACGGCGCCGAGGTGCACGGGGTGTTGTGGCAGGTGTCCGACCACGACCTCGCCACGCTCGACAGCGCCGAAGGCGTTCCGGTGCGCTACCGCCGGGACCGGCTCACCGTGCACACCGACGAGGGTCCGGCGCCGGCGTGGGTGTACATCGACCACCGCGTCGAACCGGGCCCACCGCGACCGGGCTATCTGGACCGCATCATCGACGGCGCCCTGCACCACGGTCTGCCGCACCGTTGGGTCGAATTCCTCAGGCGCTGGGATCCGATGCACTGGCCGCACCGCCCGCAGAGTTCGAATTCGGCAGGGCCGCAGACACTCTCAGAGCTGCTCGCCGACCCCGCGGTGATCGAGCACAGCGTACTGCGGTCGCGCTTCGGGTTCCTGGCCATCCACGGCGGCGGGCTCGAGCAGATGACCGACGTGATCGCCGAACGCGCCGCCGAGGTGGCCGGCGCCTCGGTGTACGTGGTGCGCCACCCCGAGCAGTACCCCTACCATCTGCCGTCGGCGCGGTATCTGGCCGACGAGTCGGCGCAGCTCGCGGCATTCCTCGACCATGTCGACGTGGCGGTCTCTCTGCACGGTTACGGCCGCATCGGGCGCAGCACCGAACTGCTGGCCGGCGGGCGCAACCGGGCGCTGGCCGCGCATCTGGCCGCCCACATCGACATCCCCGGATACCGGGTGATCACCGACCTGGACGCCATCCCGCCGGAACTGCGCGGGCTGCACGCCGACAACCCGGTCAACCGGATGCGTGCCGGTGGAACCCAACTCGAGCTGACCTCCCGGGTGCGCGGCCTGAGCCCGCGCAGCCCGCTCCCGGGCGAGGACGGCCTGTCCCCCGCCACCTCGGCGCTCGTCCAGGGATTGGCCGCAGCCGCGAAGACCTACTTCGCCGCCGGCTGAGCCGGTAGGTCCTCGAGGTCGAGGACCGGCGTCGGACGGCTGAAGCCGCGGGTGACGACGAGCAGCCACCCGAAACCGATTGCCAGCCAGATCAGCCCGATCGTCAGCGCCTCACCCGAAAGGCTGGTCCACAGCCACACCGTCAGCGCGAAGCCGACCAGGGGCAGGACCAGGTTGTTGAGCACGTTCTTCTCGCCGGCATCGACGAAGTAGTGCTTGACCACCGTCAGGTTGACCGCCGAGAACGCCACCAGCGCACCGAAGCTCACCACCGAGGCCAGGATCGCCAGGTCGATGACGAGCGCCGCCAGCGAGATGACCGAGATCACCAGGATGGCCCACGTCGGCGTGCTGAACTTCACCGAGACGTGCCCGAACACCTTGCGCGGCAGCACACCGTCGCGGCCCATCGCGTACACGATGCGCGCCACCGACGCCTGCGACGTCAGCGCCGAACCCAGCGCCCCGGCGACGTATGCGGCGGTGAAGAACGCCGACAGGAATGCGCCACCGGCAGCGGTCATGACGTCCACCGAACCCGTGTCCACGCTCTCGAAGGCGTTGGACGGGAACACCACCTGCGACGCGTACGACAGGATCACGAACAGCACGCCGCAGATGACGGTGGCCAGCATGATGGCCTTCGGCACGTCGCGCCGCGCATCCTTGGCCTCCTCGGAAAGCGTTGAGACCGCGTCGAATCCGAGGAACGACAAGCACAGGATCGCCGCCCCCGCCAACACCGGCCCCAGTCCGCCCGCGGTGCCGTCACCGCGGAACGGCGCCATCACGTCGACCTGGCCCGATCCCGAGAGCGTGGCGACCGTCATGACGAGGAACACCGCGATGAACACCGCTTGGATCGCGATGATGAGCATGTTGGCCCGCGCTACCGACACGATTCCGACGATGTTGAGCACCGTGACGATCACGATGGTGACCACCACGATCGCCCACTGCGGGATGGCGGGCACCGCCTCGTTGAGGTAGAGGCCGATGACGAGGTAGTTCAGCATCGGCAGGAACAGGTAGTCCAGCAGCAGCGACCAGCCCGCCAGGAAGCCGATGGGTGCGCCGAAGGTCTTCTGCGTGTAGGCGTACGCCGATCCGGCGACCGGGTACGCGTAGGCCATGCGGGCGTACGACCGCGCGGTGAAGATCATCGCCACCAGCGTCACCACGTAGGCCAGCGGCACGCGGCCACCGGACTCGACCGTGACGATCCCGTAGGTGGTGAACACGGTGAGCGGCACCATGTACACCAGGCCGAACAACACCAGCGAGGGCACGCCGAGGACACGGCGCAGCTGGCCCTCACCCTCGCCCACAGGTGGGTGCAGGGGTGTGGTCGATGACATGGAGACTCCCTTCAGCGGCCCGACGGCCCTATGAGCTTGCCTCCGAGACACGTTCCGCGTACCTCGATCGCGGGAATCTCCAGCGCCGGTGTGGATCGCGGGTCGGCGCTCAACCACACCAGGTCGGCACTGGCGCCGGGAGTGAGCCGGCCCCACCGCTGCTCGGCGAACGCCTGGCGCGCCACGCCCGCGGTGTAGGCACGCATGGCCCGCTCGACGGGAACGATCTCCGCCGGGGTCCAGCCGCCCTCCGGTGTGCCGGCGGCGGTGCGCCGCGACGCCGCCACGGCGATGCCGTCGAGCGGGGCGCCCGAGGACACCGGCCAGTCCGAGCCGAACGCCAGCACGTCGGCCTGGTCGAGAGTGCGCATGCGGTACTGCCGGTCCGAGCGTTGCTGACCGAGGCGCGGCACGGTCAGCACCGTCATCAGCGGATCGAGCTGCGCCCACAGCGGCTGCATGTTGGCGATCACGCCGAGCCGCGCGAACCGGTCGATGTCGGCGTCGTCGACGAGCTGGGCGTGGGCGATGACGGGCCGGCGATCCCGTGGACCGTTGACCCTGATGGTGTGTTCGATGGCGTCGAGCGCCTGGCGCACCGCGGCGTCCCCGATCGCGTGGACGTGGATCTGGAAGCCGAGTTCGTCGACCCGGCACACGGACTCGGCCAGCGAGTCGCCCTCCCAGACCGTCATCCCGTGGTTGTGCAGTCCGGAGCAGTACGCCTCGAGCAGCGCGCCGGTCTCGTTCTCCACCACGCCGTCGGCGAAGAACTTCACGGTCTGCGCGGTCAGCATCGGGGCGGCCAGCTCCTCGACGCGCCGGCGCGCCTCGGCGTACTGCGGCAGCTGGGTGTCGAAGTGGCGGGGATCGGCGTAGAGCGCCAGGTTGAACCGCATCCGCAACGCGTCGCGGCGGGCGGCGGCAAGGTAGGTGTCGACGTCGCCCGGCTCGACCCAGGCGTCCTGCACCCAGGTGACCCCGCGGGCGAGGTAGTAGTCGGCGGCGGTCCCCAGCGCGGCCACCCGGATGTCCTCGTCGCGTTCGGGCATCACCGCGGTGACGAGGTCGACAGCGCCCCACTCGCGCAGGGTCCCGAGCACCGACCCGTCCGCGCGGTGCGGGATCTCACCCAGCGCCGGGTCGGGGGTGTCGGCGGTGATGCCGGCGCGCTGCAGGGCCACCGAGTTGCACCACACGGTGTGGTAATCCCACGCCCGCAACACCACCGGACGGTCCGGAACCGCCGCGTCGAGCCAGCGCGCGTCGAACAGTCCGCCCTCGGCGAGGCTGCCGTCGTAAGAGGCGCCGACGATCCAGTCGGCCTCCGGATGCGCCTCGGCGTATCCGCGCACCGCTTCGACGATTTCATCCACCGAACCGCAGCCGCGGACCGGCGGGCCCACCTCCTCGAGTCCACCGAGGAGCGGATGGGCGTGGCCGTCACCGAACGAGGGCATCAGGAATCCGCCGTCGAGGTCGATCTCTTGGTCGGCCGTGTAGGCGGTGGCTTCGTTGCCGATCGCAGCGACCGCGCCGTCGACCACCAGCAGCGCCTCGGTGTCGGGTTCGGACGTGCCGGTCCAGATGGTGCCGTTGCGGAATAAGGTCGCTGCCACGGCTGGGAACTATAACCATCCTTACGGCAGTCGGCTCCGAATAACGATCGTGGAAACGAAATCTGCCGTCGACGCAGCGGCCGCGGTGGTCACCGGACCCGTCGACACGACGCCCGCGCTGTACCGGACCCGCGTCACCCACCTGCGCCGGGCTCCCGTGCACCACTACTTCGAGCTCAACAGCTACAGCTGGTACGTCGACCTCGACGCGCTGCCGCGGCTGCCCCGCTGGGTTGCGCCGTTCGCCCGGTTCGAGGCCGGCGACCACTTCGACGGGAACGCGGGCGACACCCTGCGGGCGCGCGTCGACACCTTCCTGGCCGGCCGCGGCATCGACCTCGGTGGCGGCCGCATCACCGCGCTGCTGCAACCGCGGGTGCTCGGCTACACGTTCAATCCGCTGAGCCTGTACTGGTGTCACGACGCCCACGGCGCGCTGCGGCACGTGATCGCCGAGGTGCACAACACCCACGGCGAGTGGCATGCGTACGTGATCCCGCCGGACGGCCCCAACCCCGCGATGGTCCGCAAGCGGTTCTACGCCTCTCCGTTCAACGGTATGGACGGGTACTACCTGGTGCGGGCGCCGCGGCCGGACGGCGAGCTCGACGTGACGATCTCGTTGCACCGCGACAACCAGCCGGCGATCGTCGGCACCCTGCGCGGCACCGGCCGGCCGGCGACCCTCGCCCAGGTGCTTCGGCTTCAGATGACCAAGCCGATCGCACCGCTGATGAGTGCGCTGAGCCTGCGGGTGCAGGGGCTGATCCTGCGCGCGCGCCGGGTGCCCGTGACACCCCGGCCGGCCGTCGGCAGGCCGGAAATCCGGGCCGCGAGCGTGGCGCATTCGTGAGCAGAGACGCAGCTCTTCACCGAATCGGTTGCGGGACAGTCTATTCCAGGCACCGCATCCGGGGATGGCCATACCTGTGACCGCCCTGGCAGGGCCGGTTAGGCTACCGTTTGTGACCACTGACCTCGACGAACTGTTACGGCAGGTGGCCCAGCGGGATGTCGACGCGTTCGCCGCGCTCTACGACCGGACCAGATCGCGGGTGTACGGAATGGTCGCCCGGGTGCTGCGGGACCCGGGCTACAGCGAAGAGACGACGCAGGACATCTACCTGCAGGTGTGGCGGTCGGCCGGCAACTACGACCCCAAGGCCGGTTCCCCGATGGCGTGGCTGCTGACCCTGGCGCACCGCCGCGCCGTGGACCGGGTGCGCTCGGAGGAGGCCGCGTCGCAGCGGGAGTCCCGATACGGCGCGGCGACCGTCGACCCACCCGTCGACCATGTCGCCGACTCGGTGATCCTGCTCGACGAACGCCGCCGCGTCGTCGACTGCATGGCGTCGCTGAGCGATCTGCAGCGTGAGGCGATCCGGCTGGCGTATTACGAGGGGCTGACCTACGTCCAGGTCTCCGAGCGGCTGTCGGCGAACCTCGCCACCATCAAATCCCGGATGCGCGACGGCATCCGCGGACTGAAGAACTGTCTGGCCATCTCATGACAGAGCCGATGAATACCGACCTCCGCGACCTCGCGACCCCGTATGCGCTGCACGCGGTGTCCACCGACGAGCGCGCCGACATCGAGCGGTGGCTCACCGCCGCCGAACCCGAGGTGGCGGACGCGTTCACCGACGAAGTCCGTTCGGTGCGGGAGGCGATGGCGGTGCTGTCGGCTGCCACCGCGGCCGAACCGCCGCCGCACCTCCGGGACAGCGTGCTCGCCGCGGTCGCCGCCGATCCGGTGCGCGACCTGAACAGCGCGCGCCGTCAACGGGCCGGTGAATCACGTTGGCGCACCGCCGTGTTGGCGGCCGCCGCGGTGGCCGTGGTCGGTCTGGGCGCACTGGGAGTGGGGTTGGCCCTGCGCCCGTCGGTCACTCCGACGACGGCCGATCAGGTGTTCGCCGCCCCGGACGTCCAGACCGTGTCGGGTCCGATACCCGGCGGCGGAACCGCGACCGTGGTGTTCTCCAAGGAACGCGACGCCGGCGTGCTGGTGATGAACGACGTCCCTCCGCCGAAGCCCGGCACCGTGTATCAGATGTGGCTGGTCGGCTCCGACGGACCGCAATCGGCGGGCACGATGGACGACAAGGCGATCTCGCCGTCGACCACCGCCGTGCTCTCCGACCTCGGGGCGTCACAGGCATTGGCGTTCACGGTCGAACCACCCGGCGGCTCCCAGCGGCCCACGTCTCCGGCGTTCGCCGAGTTGCCCCTGACCTAAGTGGCCAGCGTGGCGTCTGCGACCGCGTCGATCACGTCGGCGATGTCGCCGCGACGCCCCCACGCCGCGCGCTGACGCATGGCGCCGTTGCCCTGCTCGTCGAGTCGCGCCAGTTCGTCGCGGACCAGCTCTTCATCGCCGACCGCCCGCAGCGCTGGCGCGATGCGGTCGACGAGTCCTGCGAGCAGTTCGCGCGCGGGCACCGGGACGTGTGATTCGGCGAGATCGATGGCCATCCCATCGAGCCCGTCGCGGGCCGACCGCCAGTACGCGGCGTCGAGCGCGTGGGCGGAGATGCGGGGTACGCCGGCGCCGCTGCGTTCGTCGTCGAGGACGGTCATCACCGTTCCCCGCACCAGCGCCGCGAACAACACGGTGTCGGCGATGGTGGCCGGCACGTCGGCGACGCGCACCTCGATCGTCGGGAAGTTGGCCGACGGGCGGACATCCCAATAGACCTGGCCTTCGTCGAGCATGGCGCCGGACTGCAGCATCATCGCCACCATCGCGTCGTATTCGTCGACGGAGTCGAAGTGCGGGGGCGGGCCCGCGCTGGGCCAGCGCGCCCACAGCATCCGGCGCCAGCTGGCGTAACCGCTGTAGGCGTTGCGGTAGATCGCGGAGTTGGCGGTGAGCGCCAGCAGGACGGGAAGCCACGGCCGCAGCCGGTTGCTGACGCGGATGGCGACTTCGCGGGTCGGCACCGCGACGTGCACGTGCGCACCGCAGATCCCCTGTTCGCGGGCGAGCATCCCGAACCGGTCTGCGATGCGGTGGTACCGCGGGCTGTCGGTCACCGGGAACTCGTGCGGGACGGTCGGGGGCACGGCGACGGCCAGCAGTCGGGCACCGCTGTCCTCGGCGGCGCGGGCGGCCGCGGTCCGCAGGCGCGTCAGCTGTTCGCGCACGTCGGCCATGCTGCTCGCCACCCCGGTCGCCGTCTCGACCTGGCACGACGTGAGCTCGAGCTGCAGGTCGACGCCGCGCTCGGCGGCGTGTTGCGCCACCTCACGGCTGCGGGCGATCGGAGCGCCGGTGTCGGGGTCGACGAGGAGGAACTCCTCTTCGACTCCGACGGTGGGATGGGCAGCCATGGTGTTGCGCGGATCCCTTCTGCGAACATTGATCCGGCCCGTCGGGCGTACTCACGACGGGCCGGATCTCAGTGAGGCTTTTCGGTTGTCTCCGCGGCGGCGCGAAGCGTGCTGATCATTAGTAACCACTGGCCGCCCCGATCAAACATCGAATTTTTCCCGCGCGCATAGGATCCGGGAATGGTCGCGGATTTCCGGTTCGGCGTCGGACTGCATTCGGCTGCGTCGCTGGTAGAGGTGCAGGAGGCCGCCCGACGGGCGCAGGACAGCGGTTTCGACGTCCTGCACGTCCCGGACCATCTCGGCGCTCCGGCACCCTTCCCGGTGCTCACCGCCGCGGCCGCCGCCACGACGACACTGCACGTGGGGACGTTCGTGCTGAACGCGGGCTTCTACCGTCCGGCTCTGCTGGCCCGGGATACCGCCGCGCTGCGGGACCTGTCCGGTGACCGGTTCGAGCTGGGCCTGGGCGCCGGCTACGTGCGCAAGGAGTTCGAGGCCGCCGAGCTGCCGTTCCCGTCGGCGCGGCAGCGTGTGGACCATCTCGAGCACACCACCACCTACATCGCCGACCACGTACCGGGCGTGAAGGTGCTGATCGCGGGCAACGGCGACCGGCTGCTGACGGTGGCGGCCCGGCACGCGCACATCATCGGCCTCACCGGTGGTGACCGGGCGGCCGACGGCGACGACGATCCCCTGGCCGACCGCATCGCGTTCGTCCGTGAGGCCGCCGGAGAGAGGTTCGACGCGCTGGAGCTCAACGTCGCGATCACCGCGATGCCGCTCGACGACTCGGGACGGCCGGATCTGACGATCCCCCGTCGCTTCCTGCCCGGGCTCACCGACGACCAGCTGCTGAGGCATCCGGGGGTGCTGGCCGGGACGCCGCTCGACATGGCCGACCGGCTGCGCGAGTTCCGGGACCGCTACGGCATCTCCTACGTCATCGTGCAGGCGCCGCACGCGGAGGCGTTCGCGAAGGTCATCGCGCAGCTGCGGTGACCGTCAGCCGCGGGGCGGTAAACTTCCACGGCCGCCCCCGTAGCTCAGGGGATAGAGCACGGCTCTCCTAAAGCCGGTGTCGCAGGTTCGAATCCTGCCGGGGGCACTTTTCGGAACGGCTCGTCATCCTCACGAGGGGCCACAGCAAAGCAATTTGACGAAAGCGTCAGTCGGCCAGCTGCTTTGGTGGCCGACACCACTGCCACCCGTCTTCTTTCAGCCCGTGTCGGGCACTACAGTGTCACACCGAGCGGGGGGTTCCGCACGAGTCCGCGCACCGGAGGTAGACATGTTCCGTTCGACTGCTCTCAAGGCCGCCGCGGTGGGCATCGCCGTCGCCCTGCCCGTCGGCGCCGCCCTCGCCGGCGCCGCGCCCGCGTCGGCCAGCCCCGACGTCTGCGTCAGCGGCCCATACGGATTCGCCTACGCCTGTGTGGACACTCCGCGCTGGGTCGACTGGTACGACGACGGGCCACGCGGGCGGGGCCACGGCCACGGGAAGCACGGCCACCACCACTGATCACCCGCGGGTGTCGATCACCTGCTGCGCGATCTCGGTCAGCTTCATGTTGCTGTCCTGGGAGAGCCGGCGCATCATCTCGAACGCCTGCACATCGTCGACCTTGTAGCGCTCCATGATGATGCCCTTCGCCTGGCCGATGCGGTCACGCGTGGACAGCGCCGACTTCAACTGCTCACCCTCGCGGTGCGCGAGCAACGCCGCGGCGGCATGCGCTGCCAACACCGCGCCGGTGGTCTCGGCATCCCCGTCCCACACGTTGGGACGGAGTCCGAACAGGTTGAGCGCTCCCGCCGTCCGCTCGGCGGTGTAGAGCTTGAACGACAGGCCGCTGAGCACACCGATTTCGACGCAGGCCGGGGCGTACTTCGGCCACCGCGTCTCCTCCCGGAAGTCGTCGGTGCGCACGACGACGTCGTCGAGTGCCGCCTCAATGCACGGCCCCTCTTGGTAGGTCATCTGCAGTTCGTCGAGCTGATGCGGCAAGTCGGTGACCTGGGCGACCGACTCGAAGGTGCCCCCACGGCCGACGAGCAGAATGCCGGCGGCATCGACACCGGGGATCAGATCCTTCGCCGCGGCCGTGACGCCGGACAGTATCTTCTCGAGGTCGCGCGGCAGCGCGAGCGTGCGCGCCAACTCCGCCATACGCATGGCGAGGTCGTGCGTCTGCGGGTCGGTCATGGGTGCAGTCTTCCCGATGTCGGTAGCGCACACACCGAGAACGTTTGTGATGTCGCCTGAGGGGAATGGTGCGCTGAGACGCGTGTGGCGGTCGACCACCACACTCGTCGAGGTCTCGTCGGTTCAGACCAGAGCCGGCGAGGCCGCCCGAACTTCTGGGGGACACCTTCTCGCGGTCGTTGCTGCACGACCGTCGACCTCCGCAGCCAAAAGACCCGACGTCGCCCAGAGACCGAGTGGTCGACGGGTGGGCCTGCGCGATATGCGCGGGTTGTCCGAACCGGCTGCTTCCCGTCGACCAGGCTCGGGCCCCCGGTCACCCACACACCTCCCACCAGCCCTGACTCCGTAAAAATTCTCCGAAATCGGACTAGCACTCGTCCGCACCGAGTGCTAATCTGAGCGTGCACAGTGATACGGCTGCCCGCCAGGGTGGTGGGCTCGGGATCGACGAGGAGGTGGATTACTGTGCTTCGCTTTGATCCTTTCAGTGACCTGGACACCTGGACCCGGGGTTTGCTGAACAGTCAGACCGGATCGAACCGCACACCCCGGTTCATGCCGATGGATCTTTGCAAGATCGACGATCACTACGTGCTGACCGCCGACCTGCCCGGCGTCGACCCCGGCTCGGTCGACGTCAATGTCGACAACGGCACACTCACCATTTCGGCGCACCGCACCGCTCGGTCCGAGGACTCCGCGCAATGGCTCGCCAGCGAACGGTTCTTCGGCACCTACCGGCGGCAGCTGTCGCTCGGTGAGGGCGTCGACGCGTCGGCGATCACGGCGACCTACGAGAACGGTGTGCTGACCGTCACCATTCCGATGGCCGAACGCGCCAAGCCACGCAAGATCGACGTCGCCCACGGGGGCGGACAGAAGTCCATCCGGCCCACGACCGTCGACGCCGAGTAACGGCCGCATCGAGGCTGCGGGCGGGTCACCCGATCCGTCCGCGGCCTCGCCGCGTCACCGGGGACGGCGCGACATCGCCACAAGCAGCGACCACACCGAGCACAGCACGGCGGCGACGGCCAGGCCCCCGCCGACGAAGAGGCCGTAGCCGGCGTGCACCGGGTCGTGGACGTTGATGTGGTGATACCACACCGTCATCCCGACGATCAGCAGTGAAATCGCCACGGCAGCAACAGAAGCCGCGCGTTCGGACACACCTCGCGCCGCCATCGCGCCCGCGACCACCAGGACGGACGCCAGCAGCACGATCAACTGCCCGGCGCCGAACCGGGCCGGGAGCACCAGGCTGCCGACCGTCCCACCGATCGCACTGGCCCGTCCACCGCCGTCGGCGCTGGTGGTCAGCCACGGCAACCACGCACTCACGGCCAGCACCCCCGCACACAACGCGACCAGCCAGCCGGGACGCAGCATGCGATGAGACTAGCGTGCGGCGGCGCGCGGCGGCGTCGACCACCGGGCGGATCATCTCTACGCTGAGGTGACTTCGACCAAGGTGGTGCATGCATGAGCGATCTCCCGGCGTGGGCGCAGCGGCTCGATCTGTCGCCTCACCCCGAGGGCGGCTGGTACCGGGAGACGTGGCGCAGCGATCTGACGGTCACCCAGTCCGTCCTCCCTCCGGATTACACCGGACCGCGCAGCGCGGGCACCGCGATCCTGTTCCTGTTGATGCCGGGCCAGCAGTCGGCGTGGCACACCGTGCGCAGCGCCGAGTTGTGGCTGTTCCACCGCGGCAGCCCCCTGCTTCTCGAGATGGGCCCCGAACACGATTCGGCCACAACGCATGTGCTGGGCAGTGACATCGAGGCCGGGGAGAGCCCGCAGCTGGTCGTGCCGCCGGGGCACTGGCAGCGCGCCCGCCCCCGCGACGACGAGCCCACCCTGGTGACCTGTGTGGTGGTGCCCGGTTTCGACTTCGCGGACTTCGCGTTGGGCGCCGTCAGCGACTGAGCAGGTCGACAGCGGTCGCCACCAGAGCTGCGTTGTCCGGGGCCATGGAGCCGTCGGGAAGCAGCAGCGTGTCCTCCAGGCCGATTCGTGTCTGCAGGTGGCGAAGACCGGCGTGTTTCAGTAGCGGCCAACAGCTTTCGTCGAGACCGTGCAGCAGCACCGGCGCGGGCGACTCGGCGGAGCGCACGATGTCGAGCAGCGTATCGGCGGTGTCGGTGTCGCCGTCGCCCTGCAGTTCGATCATCACCCGCAGGCAGTGCGGCGCCACCTCGGAGGCCGCCCAGGACTCGGCAGCCTCGGCGTGGAAGATCCCGACCTCGACCCCGAGTCCCTTGCTCAGCAGCAGCTGCGCCAACTCCTCCGCACCCGGTTCATGCCAGTTCACCGACGCGAAATCGGGCAGCACCGTCCATTTCTCGACCGCGCGCAACCGCCGTTCGGCGTCGGGCAGCGCCCAGAAGCCCGTCGTCACCCCCAGCGGCAGCCCGGGCGCGGTGTGCCGCACCGCCGCGACCGCGGCACCGACGATGTCGGCGTCGAGCGAATCGACCCCGTCGGCGCCCTTGGGGTGCATGTGCACGGCCTGCGCCCCGGCTTCGTGGGCGGCGAGAGCGGCCGCCGCCAGCTGCTCGGGCGTGACGGGCAGGTCGGGATGCTGGTCAGGGGTGCGGGCACCGTTGATACACGCCTTGACGTAGGTCTGGGATTTCGAGGCCATGGCTCCATCTTGGCCGCAGACCGCGGGCACCGCCGGATCAGGTCGACGTAACCGCGGATGTGCGACCCGGCGAGTGCGCGGTCAGGCCGAATCGCGCGTCACCAGCTCGGGCTGGAACACGACGTGTTCGGCGCGGTGCGTGGTCCCTGCCTCGGCGGCGGCGATCAGCAGGTCCACCGCCGTCGTCCCGATGGCCCGGGTCGGCTGACGCACCGACGTCAGCGGCACCACGGCCGAGCGCGCGAAGTCGATGTCGTCGTAGCCGACGAGCGCGATGTCGTCGGGGACGCGGATGTCGCCCATCAGCGCCAGCGCCTGCAACACGCCGATCGCGAGCAGGTCGTTGGCGCAGAAGATCGCATCGGGTCGCCGTCGCGCCGGGCGTGCCCGCAACCGCTCCCCCACGGCGCGGCCCTCGAGCACGGTGAGCGCGGGGGTGTCGAGGACCTCCAGTGCGGCGCCCGGTACGTCGGCGACGGCCTCGCGCGCACCGCGCAGCCGATCGCGCACCTGTCGTAGCTCGGTGGGCCCGCTGACGAACGCGATCCGCCGACGGCCGATGGCGCAGAGGTGATCGACGGCAAGGCGGGCACCCGCGACGTCGTCGACCGCCACCGAATCGAACGGCGTGCCGGTGCCGTCGCGGTCGACGAGCACGACCGGAGTCCCGCGCTGCCGGGAGGCCCGCAACCGGTCGAGGTCGTCGCCGATCGGTGACACCAGCAGCCCGAACACCCGTTGTTCGTCGAATGCGTCGAGGTAGGCCCGTTCGCGGCGGGGGTCGTCGTCGGAGGTGCCGAGCAGCAGGGTCAGATTGTGTTCGGCGGCGCGGTGTTCGGCGGCGCGGGCGATGTCGGTGAAGAACGGGTTGCCGACGTCGAGCACCACCAGGCCGACGCTGCGCGACCGCCCCGCCTTCAGTTGGCGGGCGGCGTCGTTGCGGACGAACCCCAGCTCCTCGATGGCCGCGTGCACGCGGGCGACGGTCGCGGGGGCGACTTTGTCGGGTGAGTTCAGCACGTTGGACACCGTGCCTACGGAGACAGCCGCCGCAGCAGCCACCTCCCGCATGCTCACCACGACACCATTGCACCAGACGGGACGTAGCGGGTGGCGGGGAACCGGTCGGAGACCAGGGCGCGCAGGGCTTCCAGATCGCCGTCGACCAGCCCGGTGGCGCGCGCGGTGAGCAGCACGTTGCCCAGTGCGGTGGCCTCGACGGGACCGGCCAGCAGCGGCCTGCCGAGCCGGTCTGCGGTCAGCTGGCAGAGCAGCGTGTTGCGGCAGCCGCCGCCGACCATGTGCACCGTAGCGACGTCCACACCGGAGAGCCGGGCGGCCGCATCGACCGCGGCGGCGAATGCAGCCGCGAGGCTTTCGACGATGGCCCGCACCGTCTCGGCCGGCCCGTGCGGAGCGGGCAGTCCGTGTTCGCGGTACCACGAAGCGATCCGGGCCGGCATGTCTCCCGGCGGCAGGAAGCGCGGGTCGCCGGTGTCGAAGACCTCCGCTGGTGCGGCCGCAGTGGCCGCCCCTTCGAGCAGCACCGCCAAATCGGCGGGCACACCGTCCCGTTCGTATTGACGCACCGTCTCCGACAGCAACCAGGTGCCCATCACGTTGCGCAGGAACCGCACCCGGCCCTCGACACCGATCTCGTTGGTGAAGTTGGCGGTGCGGCTCTCGGCGGTGACCACCGGCCCCGGCAACTCCACGCCGACCAGACCCCAGGTGCCGCACGAGATGTAGGCCGAATGCCCGGGCCGCATCGGGATCGCGGCGACGGCCGACGCCGTGTCGTGCGATCCGACCGACACCACCTGCACGCCGTCGGGAACGCCGAGCGACGCGGCGACCTGCGGCTGCACCGGTCCGAGCACACTGCCCGGTTCGACGAGGTCACCGAACAGGCTCGGGCGCAGTCCGATTCGGCGCATCAAGGTGGTGTCCCAGCTGCCGTCGCGGCCGAGCAGCCCGGTGGTCGAGGCGTTGGTCCGCTCGGCGGCGGCGCGGCCGGTCAGCCAGTAGTTGATCAGATCGGGTACGAGCAGCACGGTGTCGGCCGAATCGAGCAGTCCGTCGGCGCGTTCCACCGCCAACTGGTAGATCGTGTTGAACGGCAGGAATTGGATTCCGTTGCGGCCGTACAGCTCATCGGGGTCCACCGCGGCGTGTACGAGGTCCACCCCGGTCGCCGTGCGGTCGTCGCGGTAGTGGTGCGGGGTGCCGAGCAGGCGGCCGTCCCGCAGTAGTCCGTAGTCCACCGCCCACGAATCGACACCGATGCCGACGAGGTCGTCGGCTGTCCTGGCTGCGGCCGTCAACCCCCAGCACACCTGCCCGTAGAGCCCGGTGATGTCCCAGTGCAGGGCATCGCGGCGGCCGTTCCACACCCGCACCGGGTCGTTGGGGAAGCGGGCCACCGTCGTCATGTCGAGGCGATCGGGGCCGATGTCGGCGAGCATCACCCGGCCGCTGGTGGCGCCGAGATCGATCGCGGCGACCTTCCCGCGCGTCATCGCGGCTCTCGGCTCTTCGCGCAAGCGCTCATCGCAGGAAGGCCGCGGCGACACCCGCGTCCACCGGCACGTGCAGACCGGTGGTGTGCGAGAAGTCCGACGTGCAGAGCGCGAACGCGGCGTTGGCGACGTTCTCCGGCAGCACCTCGCGTTTGAGCAACGTGCGCTGCGCGTAGTACGCGCCGAGCTCCTCCTCCGGAACACCGTATACCGCAGCCCGTTTCGCACCCCACCCGCCGGCGAAGATGCCCGAACCACGCACCACCCCGTCAGGGTTGATGCCGTTGACCTTGACGCCGTGCTCACCGAGTTCGGCGGCGAGCAACCTGACCTGGTGGGCCTGATCGGCCTTGGTCGCCGAGTACGCGATGTTGTTGGGCCCGGCGAACACCGAGTTCTTCGACGAGATGTAGATGATGTCGCCGCCGAGGCCCTGGTCGATCAGCGCCTTGGCCGCGGCCTTGGACACCAGGAACGAACCGCGCGCCATCACGTTGTGCTGCAGGTCCCAGTCCTCGGCGGTGGTCTCCAGCAGCGCCTTCGACAGCGAAAGCCCGGCGTTGTTGACG